>NZ_JAUYQD010000113.1 GCF_030697375.1 Rhodoferax sp.
CGCTTGAGGTGTTCCAAGAGGCTGCTTCCCTTGCTTTGGGTCATTCAATGTCCATGATTCAATAACGATGCAGGTATTGTTCCCTCAATTCCCGCTTGGACGCTCACTTGTTTGCTATCAATTTAGATGCGATTGCCCTGCGCAATACGCATATGCAAGAAAGGAATTTTTGACTGTGTTTTTCTGGGCGGTAGCGATGGCGGTGGTGGTGGTTTGCGGGGCCTTGTGTGCCTGTGGGTGGGCGGGGCAGGCGGACCGGGTATCCCTTCTCTGGCCCACGCTCGCGGGCCGAGTTTTTGGGGTAGCCTTCGTTTTTTCGTGAACACCGCTTTGGGTGCGCCTGCTGGTGTGGCAACCGCGAATGGGGCCGCCGAACGGACACCCGATCCACCTGCCCAGGGGCGTGGTGGGAGCGGCATGGGTACCAATTCGAACCCGGCCCCTTTTCCCCCTGCCGAAACCCTAAGGTTTCAGTACCTGTTCACCCTCACTCCCACGCCGGTGGGAAATCCGTGCAGCTACCATGTGCTAATTCGAACCCGGCCCCTTTTCCCATATATCAAGCTATGCCTTCATCCCAGCACTTAGCCACCGCCTTTGGTTTCGCGGGAGTCCTTGCCAATATCTGCTGGCCCCTCATGAGGGAGCGAAGACATCTGCTCGCGGGGCAGGTTCTGGCATGCACCTTAATGCTCACACACTTTGCATTGCTGGGGGCATACACTGGTGCGACCATCATGGGTGTCGCGGGCATTCAGGCTGCAATGGCCATTCCGCTCGAACGCAAGCCTCGGTTCAAGTACCTTTACCTTGCCTCTCTGGCACTCACACCAGTCGTTTGCATCGCAACCTGGCAAGGCGCGCAATCAGTCTTTTCGTCGCTCGCACTTGCCATCGTTTGCGTAGCCAACTTTCAGCTCAATCAGGTTCGCCAGCGCGCGCTGCTTGTCACAGCCATCGTCGTGTGGTTCGCACACAACTTAATGGTCGCTTCGATTCCAGGCATCGTGTCGAACGTGTTGGCCTTTGTCGTAAGCACACGCATGCTAGTTATCACTGCGCGAGCCGCGCGCAATTCCCGGCTGGAGGTTGCATAGTGGGTGCACGCATGTCGTCCAATCTGGTAGGCAACGGCTTCTAACCCGCATATTTCACGCAAATGAGTAGGCAGTCCCGCCGTGAGGCGCGTTGTCATTGGTATCTGACGCCAATTACAACCAAGGACTGCCAATGCCAAACTGTACAGAAGAAATTCAGACCAACAAGATCGAATTTGGCCGCGTTGGCAGGCGCGTTGTGGAAGGTTGCTTTGACGGCGGCAGCATGACCAGTGACGCCGGGGTCATGCTGCTGGGTGCCACTGACCGCAAGCTCGGGCTGATGCAGGCGGCGGCGCGCTGCATTGCCGACCCGCGCGACCCTGCACTCATCACACACGGTGTCGTGGACATGCTGCGCCAGCGCGTGTACGGCCTGGCACTGGGCTGGGAAGACCTCAACGACCACCAGGCACTGCGCCAGGACGTGGCCATACAAACAGCCGTCGGGGTGGATGGCGATATCGCCAGCGCCCCCACCCTGTGCCGCCTGGAGAAATGGGCCGATCGATCCACCGCATGGCGCTTGCACCAAGTACTGGTAGACCAGTTCATCGCCAGCTTCAAAACCGCACCTGCTGAACTGGTACTGGACTTTGACGCCACCGACAACCCGCTGTACGGCCAGCAAGAGGGACGCTTCTTTCACGGCTACTACGACTCCTACTGCTATCTGCCGCTGTACGTGTTTTGTGGCCAGCAACTGCTGTGCGCCTACCTGCGCCCCAGCCGCATTGATGGGGCCAAGCACACAGCGGCCATACTCAAATTGCTGGTCGCTCGCATGCGCCGGCAGTGGCCCCAGGTGCGCATCGTGTTTCGGGGTGACTCGGGCTTTTGCCGTCAGCGCATCATCAACTACTGCGAGCGTGCCGATGTGAGTTACATCGTGGGCCTGGCGCGCAATGGGCGCTTGCAGGGCATCACCGAGTTCATGGAATTGTCCATGAAGGAGGCGTTCGAGCACACCGGGCTCAAACAGCGTGAGGTGGGCGAGTTTGCTTATGCCGCGCAGAGCTGGGCACGCGAGCGCCGGGTGATCACGCGCCTGGAGTACGGCGAACAAGGCAACAACCCGCGCTACGTGGTGACCAACCTCACGGGCGAGCCCCAATCGTTGTACGACGACCTTTATTGCCAGCGCGGGGAGGCCGAGAACCGGATCAAGGAGGCGCAGGTGGGCCTGTTTGCTACGCGCACGAGTTGCCAGCAGTTCCAGAGTAATCAGCTGCGCATGCTGCTGGCGGCGCTGGGTTATGTGCTCATTGAGAGGCTGCGCGCCTTGGCGCTGCAAGGCACGGTGTTGGCCAAGGCGCAGGTCGATACCTTGCGCATCAAGCTGCTCAAGCTGGCGGCGGTGGTGACGCGCAATACACGGCGCATTCGCCTGTATCTGGCCTCCAACTGGCCCAGCGCGGATGTCTTCGCGCACGCCATGGGCCAATTGCGTTCACCGTAAATCTTCCATCAGCGCCTGGCCCGCGCGATGACACAAAAATGGCCCGCAACCCAAGTCGGGGTGGGGGCTGTTGCGCCTGCGTGGCACGGATTGCTATTCAAACAGCGGGCAGCACCACCCATTCACACCCTTCTCGCTCGCGCAGTGCTCATATGGGCGTCAAACGGGGTATGTCGCGACGTGGCGTGAAATATGCGGGCTAACCGTCACCCCACACACACACCACCCACCGTGCGGGTCCACAGCAGGCGGAACAACCCAGTCCGCACGCCGGACAAAGTTTTCTTCTTCCCCTTTGCCGTGTAACCCTGTGCCTTGCCCCCAGGTCTTTCCCACCGAGCAAACCTTCCTCCTTTAACCACGCGTTGGAGACCACCTGCGGGCCGTCTGGTGCCGTTTTTCGTGGTCCACGCTAAAGCACTTTTGCTATCATTTCAGGAGCTGCTTGCGCAATGCTCATATGCCGCAACGGCATTTTTGGCTATATTTTTCCGCGCCGTGGCGGTGGCCTCCATCCCCGGATTCAGCCCCCTGCCCATACCTGCCAGCCCCCGCCCCTGCCGCGCCAGGACCGCTTGGGGTCGCGGCAAGCGCCATGGCTTGGCGGACCCAGCCCTACGATGGCCTGGCGCGGCGGGTTGCGCAAGCCAAGTGATCCACCAGCCATCCCCGCCGTGCCTTTCGAGAAACAGCCAAACCCAGCAGCACCCCGCCATGGCACACCCCACCCACAACCCCCACCCCATCCGCACTTCGCGCGCCGGTCCGACCGAGATCACCGTCTTGTTCACCGCCTTCATTGCGGCGACCTATGGCTTTGGCATCTATTTGTTTGCGGCGCTGATGCCTGACATACGCGCAGCTCTGGGCTTTGACTATGCGGCGGTGGGGGTGATAACGGCGTCGGTGCAGGCGGGGTTTTTGGTGTTCGCCTTGTTGAGTGGATTTTTGGCGCCTGTGCTGGGTGCCAGGCGCACCATTTTGGGCTCCACCCTTCTCTGTGCGGCCTGCCTGCTGGCGATGCCGATGGTGTCCAGCACCCTGGTGCTGGGGTTGTTGCTGACACTGCTGGGCGCGGCGGCCGCCTCGGTGTGGATTCCCATGGCGGCCCTCACCCAGCAAATCGTCCCCGAAGCCCGCCGTGGCATGGCGCTGGGCCTGATGTCCTCCGGCACGGCCTACGGCGTGTTTTTGAACGGCTGGGTGGTGCCTGCGGTCCTGCCGGGCTACGGCTGGGCGCGGGTGTGCCTGCTGCTGGGCGGCGTGACCCTGTTGCTGGCGCTGTGGGCGCTGTGGCGCATGGGTTGGCGCGACGGGCCGGTCGCCCCTGCTGCTCAACACGCCCCCCGCCACCAAGTGAACCGGCTGCGGGTGCTGCTTCGCCCCCTGTCGCTGGGCGTATTGGCCATGATGTTTCTCAACGGCCTGTCCTGCATGCCGGCGCAGAACTATCTCTCCGGTCTGATGCGGGAACAGTTGCACTACGACGTTTCAACGGCGGCCCTGGCCTGGACCCTGATCGGGGTGCTGGGCATGGGCGGCGGCATGGCCATGGGGGCGCTGGCGGATCGCATCACCATCCGCTGGGCCATGGTGCTCACCTATGCGCTGCTGTCCATGGCGGCCCTGTGTTTCCGTTGGCACGCGGGGCTGGCCATGGTGTATGCGGGTGCGGTGTGTTTTGGGCTGGCCTTTTATGCGGTCTTCGGCGTGGGCAACGTCTTGCTGGGCCTGGGCGGCGTGGCGGGCAACCTGGTTGGCGGCATCAGCCGCCAAAACACAGGCGATTTCGACGGGGTGTTAGGCCTGGTGCTGGCGGCTGCACTGGCCACCTTGGCACTGAGTTTATGCATGCGCAATGAGCGCGCCTGAGTGCGCGCACCCGCACGAGCCTGGGAGCGGCCAAGCCGGATTTCACCCGAGCGGACGCGCCCCCACAAACGCCTGCATGTGAAACGCCGCGTGCTCGGGCGTGTAGGCGTAGGCCTGCCCCTGCGGGCAGGCCCGCCGCGCCAGGCAGCCGGACTGCATACACGCCTGCCCGCCCACACGGTGCAGATGGGTGCTGCAGGCATCTACCTGAAAAGACGTTCCCGTGTAAGCCTGCACCGGGCAGGCCTGCAAGCAGGGCTGGCCCTCGCAGCGCAGGCACAGGTCCAGGTCCGTGCTGGTGGTGGTCGGCGCGGACGGCGGCTCTGGCTGATCACCCAGCGCCAGGGTGGGCAGGGCCAGTGCAAACCGGTAGGCATGCCACAGGCCGTAGTCGGGGTGTATGCGCAGCATCAGCGGGCTGCTGTGCAGCGTTTCCGCGCGCGAGGCCCATTGCTGAAAGGGGTGGTAGGGTGGCCCATCAAAGGGGAACAGCGCCAGGCCGCCCCAGCGCTGCGCCAGCGCCTGGCCGATGGCCCGGCTCCAGCGGTCCAGCGGGTGTGGCAAGCCGTCGGCGTAAAAAGGCGATGCGCTGAAGGCCGGCCACAAGGCCGACCCCACCGCCCCCACCATCCACACCACGGCGGCGTTTTGCCCGTCCGGCAGGGTGGGGATTCCATCGCCGGATTCTGGCCGCCAGCCGCCACGCAAGTGCAGGCCGTGGCCGCTGAGTGCATCTTGGAGCTGGGAGCGGGAAACGGGCGGCGCGGGCATGCGGGTTATTTTTAAAACTTCTTGGTGCTGGGCGGCCCGGACGCGGTGGCGGTGACACGGGCCTCGAAGAAGATATTACCGTCAATGTCGTTGTTGACCTTGTTGTCCTCCTGGCTGAACTCCACGCAGACACCGGCCGCACCGGCCTCCAGCGCACGCGCCTCGGCTTCCCGCGCGGCCAATTGCTGTGCGTGGTGGATGGCCGGGGCCAGGGCGTCAAAGTCCTGCGGGCCTGCGGCGGTGAAGACCCGAAACACCCCACGCATCGGCTGCGACACGGTCAGGTGCACCCGCTGGGACACCTGCCCCAGCACCGCCCCCACGGCGTTGGCCACCTCCGCAAACTCCGGCATGCGCAATTGCACGCCCAAACCCCGGGCAACTTCGGGGTAGTAGCTCGCAGCGGGCGCGCCAACGGCAACCAGCGGCACATCGGGTGCGAACTGCAGCTTGAACACCGAAGCCCCCTGCGCCAGCGGTGCGCTGCGCCGGTACAAGGCCATCTGGGTCAGCAAAGTGGCCATTCTGCTGGCGTTGCCCTCGTTCATTTGCCCGGCGTCGTTGAGGCCGGCTTCAATCAGCTTTTGGCAAATGGTGTCGGTCACTTTGTCCACCACCTGGCGCGCCGGGGCCTGCGCGTCGCCCAGGACCCAGGTGCCCAGCCCGTACAGGTGGCGCATCTGGCGCGCCCAGATGCGTGCCCCAAAAATCGCCGCGTCCGTGCTCCAGTGGGTGGACAGGCCCAGCACATGCGCCGCGTCGCTGGGTGTAAAGCCGCTGTAGATGGCCAGGCCCTTGCGCTCCAGGCGGGCAATGGCGCGCGACAGGCCGCGGTCTTCGATGTTGGCGCGCTCCAGGTCGATGGGGCCGCCCGCCAGGCGCTCCCAGGCCCGCAGCTCGTCATCGGCCAGGCGGGCCAGCATGGCCTCGTCGGCCTGCAGGCGTTGTGCAAACCGGATCTGGCTGGCATGCGGGGTCTCGTTTTGCTGGCGCTCCAGGGTGGCCAGCACCTGCGGGTGTGCATGCGCCAGCAGGCTCAGGGGCACCACCCGGCGCGGGCCGATCACCAGGCCCTCGCCGCCCTGAAAACGCACCTCGCTGTCGCCGCCCAGGCCGATGGCGTAGACCTTGACGGCCTCAACCATGGGGCGCCACTTGCCGATCATGGCACCGTCAAAACTCAGCTCGGGTCGGCCGTTGCGCACCACCGCGATATCGGTGGTGGTGCCGCCCATGTCCGCCACGATGGCGTGCTCCAGCCCGCTGAGGGCACACGCCCCCAGCACGCTGGCCGCCGGGCCCGACAACACGGTGCCCACCGGGCGCTTGAGCGCGCTGGCGACATTGATCAGGGTGCCATCGCCCTTGACCATCATGAGCGGCGCGTCGATGTGGCGGGCCTGCAGCGTGTGTTTCACCGAGTCAATCAGCGCCTTGACGTGCGAAATCATGCGGGCGTTCAGCGCCACCGTCATGGCGCGCCGGGGTGCCCCCAGGCTGGACGCCAGCTCATGGCCACAGGTGACGGGCTTGTCGCACAGGGCTTGCACCCAGGCACGCAGCTGCAGTTCGTGCGCGGGGTTGCGCACACCAAAACTGGCGGAGATGGCAAAGGCCGATACACGCGGGGCGTGCTGGAGAATGGCCGCGCGCGCGGCCGCCTCGTCCAGCGCCTGCACCGGCGCGCCGCCTGCGTCATGCCCGCCGGGCAGGGCCACAATGGCCTCGCTGCCCAGCAAATCCACCAGGCCGCTGGCCTTGATCTGCGGCGCGTCATAGCCCGCCAGCAAGACACACACGGGCGAGCCCTTGCCTTCCACCACCGAGTTGGTGGTGAGCGTGGTGGACAGGGACACCAGCGCCACCCGTGACAACAGCGCCTGCGGCAGCTTGTCCAGCGAAGCACCAATGCCCAGCGTCAGGTCAAACCGCGTCGTCAGGCTCTTGGCGGACGCCACGATTGTCTTATTCGCATCCAGCAAGACGGCATCGGTAAAAGTGCCCCCGGTGTCGATGCCTAAAAGATAAACCATGGAATCAATCGCCCGCTTCACACAGCCAGCGGTACAGGTAATCCGCAAAACTGCGCCGCACCGTCAACTCGAAGTGCGTGCCCGCCGCCCGGCACAGCACCATGGCACCGGCTTTGGCGACATGGGTCTGGGCCAGTGCCCCGGAGCCAAAGGCGCGGGGATGCAAGTCCAGCGGGCAGCCCCTGGAGAGCAGGTCGGCGGCAGCCGCGCCCTGCACCGTGAGCGTGGTATTGCCATCGCCCACCTGCACCAGCGAGTGGTGCCGCCCCTGCAGGCCCTGGCGCAAAGCAGCTTCCACGGCCGCGCCCTGCCCGTCTTGCAATTTCAGCAGCCATTCGTCCGGCCCCATCCACAGCAGCTGGCGTTGCTCGCCCAGGCTGGCGGTATTGGGCGCCACCGGCAGGTGCAAACCGGTGGCCGCCAGCAGCGCCTGCACAAAGCCCGCGTCCCGCGCATCGCCGCGCACATTGAGCATCTCCACAAAGGGGATTTCCCCCAGGGTGCAAGACTGCCCGTCCACCTGCAGCAGCCGCTGCCCCAGGCGCGTGATGCCGGCCAGGGGGCTTTCCAAAACCATCTCAGACATGGTGACGTGTCCCTTCTGGGTCATAAAAAACCGGGCTGCAGACCGTGGCGGGCACATAACGGCCATCCACCAGGGGCGCATACACTTTTTGCCCCATGCGCTCCACGCCGGAGCGGACCACCGCCATGGCCACCGAGCGTTGCAAGGTGGGGCTGAAATAGCTGGAGGTGACATGCCCCAGCATGGGCACCGGCGGGGGGCTGGCCTGCGCATTGCCGGTCAGCTGCGCCCCTTCGGGCAGCACCAGTTGGGCGTCGTCCGTCAGCAGGCCCACCAGCTGTTTGCGGTCCGGGCCTGCGGTGTGGCTGCGGCTCAGGGAGCGTCGGCCCAAGAAGTCCTTGCTCTTGGCCACCATGCCGCCCATGCCCAGGTCAAACGGGCTGATGGAGCCATCGGTGTCCTGGCCCACAATGATGTAGCCCTTCTCGGCCCGCAGCACATGCATGGTCTCCGTGCCGTAGGGAGTGATGCCCTGGTCGGCTCCGGCGGCCATCAAGGCCTTCCAGACGTGGGCTCCCGAATGGGAGGGCACATTCACCTCAAAAGACAGCTCCCCCGAGAAGCTGATGCGCATGATGCGCGCACGCACCCCGGCCACGGTGCCGTCGCGGTAGCTCATAAAGGGGAAGGCGGCGGCCGACAGGTCCACGTCCTGGCACACCCGCTCCACCACGGTGCGGCTCTTGGGCCCCACCACGGCAAAGGTGGACCACTGGTCGGTCACCGTGGTCATGTAGACCTGCATATCGGGCCACTCGGTTTGCACCCAGCGCTCCATCCAGGTCAAGACCCGCGCCGCGCCGCCGGTGGTGGTGGTCATCAAAAAGTGGTTGTCTCCCAGCCGGGCCGTGACGCCGTCGTCAAACACCATGCCGTTTTCATCCAGCATCAGGCCGTAGCGGCATTTGCCCACCTCCAGCTTGAGCCAGGGGTTGGTGTACAGCCAGTTGAGCAGCTTGGCCGCGTCCGGCCCCTGGATATCGATCTTGCCCAGGGTGGAGGCGTCGAGCATGCCCACGCCCTGGCGCACGGCCAGCACCTCGCGGTGCACCGCCTCGTCCAGCGTCTCTGCGCCCTGGGGGAAGTACCAGGGACGTTTCCATTGGCCCACGTCTTCAAACAGGGCACCCGCCGCCACATGGCATTCGTGCGGGCTGGTTTTGCGCGCGGGGTCAAATACATCGCCCCGCTCCAGCCCGGCCAGGGTGCCAAAACTGATGGGCAGGTAATTGGGCCGGAAAGTGGTGGTGCCGACCTGGTCGATGGGTTTGCACAGGGCGCGCGCGGCGATGGCCATGCCATTGATATTGCCCAGCTTGCCCTGGTCCGTGCCAAAGCCCATGGCGGTGTAGCGCTTGATGTGCTCAATCGACTCAAAACCCTCGCGCACCGCCAGTTCGATATCGCTGGCGCCCACATCGTTCTGGTAGTCCACAAAGGCCTTGGCGCGGCGGGACACCGGCGCATCGGTCTCGGCAATCCAGAAGGCGCTGATGGCTTCCAGCGCAGGCTCCTGCACCTGAAAAACTTGGGGGGCTGCCTTGAACCCGGCCTGGGTGGCGGCCGCCGCGCCGGCACCGCTGGCCTCGGCCAGGGTGTGGGCCAGCGACCAGGTGGCGTTGCAGGCGCCCACGTTGTACTGCTTGGGCATGGCCAAGCCGGGCTTGAAACACACATCCAGGGGACTCCACAGCGCCTTGCCACCCGAATGGGAGTACAGGTGGATGGCCGGGTTCCAGCCCCCGGCCATGCCGATGGCGTCACAGGCCAGCTGGCGCTGCTCACCACTGGCCTTGTCGCCCACCATCTGGCGCACCGTGACCCCCGTGACGACCCCACTGCCCTGGGCCTGCACAGGTACATAACCCCGCAGCACCGTGATGCCGGCCTCGTGCGCCTGCTGCACCCGCCCATGCGCCACCGATATGCCGCCACGCACATCCACCACCGTGACCTGCGCGCCGGCGGCTTGCAGCACGCAGGCGTCGGCATAGGCGCTGTCGTTGTTGGTCAGCAGCACGATGCGCTGGCCGACACACACGCCGTACAGCTGCACATAGTCGGCCATGGCGGACGAGAGCATCACGCCGGGCAGGTCGTTGTTGCCAAACACCATGGGCCGTTCGTGGGCCCCGGTGGCCAGCACCACCTGATGGGCGCGCACCCGCCACAAACGCTCTCTGAAGCCTTGGCGCTCGGCCAGGGGCAAATGGTCGGTCAAAGACTCCCGGATGGTCAAAAAGTTGTGGTCGTGGTAACCAAACACCACACTGCGGCGCAGGATGCGCACCTGCGGCATTTGCGCTAGCTCGGCCTCGGCGCTGCGCACCCAGTCGCGCACCGCTTGGCCGTCCACCGTGCCTTGCAGACGGTGGGCAGCGCCCCCTAAGCAAGGCCCCAGCTCCGCCAGAATGACCCGCGCGCCGCTGCGCCCGGCCGCCAAAGCGGCCGCCAGCCCCGCCACACCGCCACCGGCCACCAGCACATCGCAATGGATGTTTTGGTGCACATAGCGGTCGGTATCTTCTTCGCTGGGCGCGCTGCCCAGGCCACCGGCCTTGCGGATGAAGCGCTCGTACCACATCCAGGCCTTGGCCGGCCACATAAAGGTCTTGTAATAAAACCCGGCGGGAAACAAGGGGGTGAACCAGCGGTTGATGCTGAACAGTTGTTTGCCCAGGCTGGGCCAGGGGTTGACGCTGTGGGCCTGCAGCGCCTGGTACAGCTCCACCTCGGGCATCTTGGCGTTGGGGATGGTGTGGCCACCGCTTTCGAGCTGTACCAGGGCCGATGGCTCCTCAATGCCGCAGGTCAGGATGCCGCGCGGGCGGTGGTACTTCCAGGACCGAGCAATCACCGTCTCGCCGGCCGCCAGCAGGGCGCTGGCCAGCGTGTCCCCGGCAAAGCCGCTGTAGACGCGGCCATTGAACTGGAAGGCCAGGCTACGGGAGCGGTCCAGGCGTTCGCCGCCTTGGGGAATGCGCACTGCACTCATGCGACATCTCCCTGGGCCGCTGGCCCCTGCTTCGCGGGCGCATCGGGGTCTTCACCCGGCTTGTAGAACTTGCTGAACACATAACTCACGGTGTTGCGCTCGGCATTGAACCAGCGCCGGCAGCCCTGGGAATGCAGCCACTGCTCCCGGTGCAGGCCCTTGGGGTTTTTGCGCATGAAAAGGTAGTCGCCCCACTGCGCATCACTCAGCGCATCGGTGTCCAGGGGGCGGGCAATATGGGCTTCGCCACCACAGCTGAACTCGCTCTCAGCTCGGGGGCCGCACCAGGGGCAGGTGATTTGTAGCATAGGGGTGTTTAGTGGGCCACACCGGCCGCGCCGTGTTCGTCGATCAGGTGGCCGGAGGTGAAACGGTTGATGGAAAAAGCCGCGTTCAGGGCATGCGGCGCGTCGTTCGCCATGGTGTGCGCCATGACCCAGCCGGACCCCGGCGTGGCCTTGAAGCCGCCGGTGCCCCAGCCGCAGTTGAAATACAGGCCCTGGATATGGGTCTTGGAGATGATGGGGCAGGCGTCCGGTGCCACGTCCACAATACCGCCCCACTGCCGGTTCATGCGCACCCGGCGGAAGATGGGAAACAGCTCGCAAATGGCCTGCAAGGTGTGTTCGATCACGGGGAAGCTGCCGCGCTGGCCGTAGCCCAGGTAGCTGTCGATGCCCGCGCCAATCACCAGGTCGCCCTTGTCGGACTGGCTGACATAGGCATGGATGGCATTGGACATCACCACGGTGTGCAAAATCGGCTTGAGCGGCTCGGACACCAGGGCTTGCAAGGGGTGGCTCTCCAGCGGCAGCCGGATGCCCGCCATGTCGGCCAGCACCGTGCTGTGGCCGGCCGACACGATGCCGATTTTTTTGCTCTTGATGGTGCCGCGTGTGGTCTCCACCCCCACCACCTGGCCGCCTTCGCGCTGGATGCCGATCACCTCGCAGTTTTGCAAAATATCCACGCCCAGGCGGTCCGCCGCCCGGGCAAAGCCCCAGGCAATGGCGTCGTGCCGTGCCACGCCGCCACGCGGCTGGAATGAGGCCCCCATCACCGGGTAACGCAGGCTGGCCGAGGTGTTCATGATGGGCACCATGGCCTTGATCTGCGCCGGTGTCAGCACCAGCCCGTCCACGCCATTGAGGCGGTTGGCATTCACGCGGCGGTTGATGTCGCGCATGTCTTGCAGCGAATGCCCCACGTTCATCACGCCGCGCTGGCTGAACATGGTGTTGTAGTTGAGCTCCTGCGACAAGCCTTCCCATAGCTGCAGGGCTTTTTCGTAGAGGTGGGTGGCGTCGTCCCAGAGGTAGTTGGACCGCACGATGGTGGTGTTGCGCGCCGTGTTGCCGCCGCCCAGCCAGCCCCGCTCGACCACGGCGATGTTGCGCATGCCGTGCTCCTTGGCCAGGTAATAGGCGGTGGCCAGCCCATGCCCGCCGCCGCCCACAATGATGGCGTCGTAGCTGCGTTGGGGTGCAGGACTGCGCCACTGCTTTTGCCAGTTCTCGTGGTAAGACATGGCATTGCGGGCGAGCGAAAAAATGGAAAAATGACTCACATCAGGCCCTTGTCCGTTGTCAACACTCAATCACGTTCACGGCCAAACCGCCGCGACTCGTCTCTTTGTATTTCGTCATCATGTCGCGCCCGGTGTCGCGCATGGTCTTGATCACCTGGTCCAGCGACACAAAGTGGGTTCCGTCGCCGCGCAAGGCCATGCGTGCCGCATTCAAGGCCTTGACCGAGCCCATGGCATTGCGCTCGATGCAGGGAATCTGCACCCGCCCGCCCACCGGGTCACAGGTCAGCCCCAGGTTGTGCTCCATGCCAATCTCCGCGGCGTTTTCAATCTGTTTGGGGGTGCCGCCCAAGACCGCCGCCAGCCCCCCCGCCGCCATGGAGCAGGCCACGCCCACCTCGCCCTGGCAGCCCACCTCGGCGCCGCTGATGGAGGCGTTTTCCTTGTAGAGCAGGCCGATGGCGCCGGCTGTCAGCAAGAAGTCGCGGATGCCTTGTGGGGAGGCACCCGGACAGAAGCGGTCGTAATAGTGCATCACCGCCGGCACGATGCCGGCCGCCCCATTGGTGGGCGCGGTGACGACGCGCCCACCGACGGCGTTTTCTTCGTTGACCGCCATGGCGTACAAGTTGACAAAATCCAGCGTGGTCAATTGGTCCTTCAAAGACGCCTCGGGGCGGGAGTTCAGCGTGCGGTGCAACTCGGCGGCGCGGCGCTTGACCCGCATCCCGCCGGGCAAATGCCCCTCCGTTTTGCAGCCCCGGTCCACGCAGGCCTTCATGGCGTCCCAAATCTGGTCCAGGCCCGCGTCCAGCTCGGCGTCGGTGCGCCAGGCGTGTTCGTTGGTGCGCATCACCTGGGCGATGGACAAACCGGTCTGCGCCGTGATGGCCAAGAGCGCATTGGCGCTGGAAAAAGGGTGCGCCAACACGGTGGGGTCCACCACAAAATGGGGCTGATCCTTGGATGCGTCCGCCTCCTCCTGCGACACCACAAAACCACCCCCCACCGAAAAATAGCGGCGCTCCTCCAGCACGGCCCCGTCCTCCGAAAACGCGCAAAAGCGCACCCCGTTGGAGTGAAAGGGCAAGGACTCGCGGCGCAAAAACAGCAGGTCCGTGCGTTCATGGAACGCCACCCGCTGCATGCCGTCCACCAACACGCTGGCCTGGGCGCGTATTTGCTGGAGCCGCGCGGCTATGCTGTCGGGGTCCACGCTGTCGGGCATGCAACCCTCCAGCCCCAGCAGGATGGCGGTGTCCGTGCCGTGCCCCTTGCCCGTGGCGCCCAGGGAGCCGTACAGCTTGACTTCAATACGGGTGGTGTGTTCCAGCACCCCAGACTTGCCCAGGCGGCGCGCAAACAGGGCCGCCGCTTTCATCGGCCCCACGGTGTGTGATGAGGACGGACCGATGCCGATCTTGAAAAGGTCAAAGACGCTGAGTGCCATGGAGCGGCTTCAGGAGTTCAGGCCGGTGCGGGGAACCGGCGGCACAGCGCCACAATGCGCTCACTCACCTCTTGCTCCACCGCCGCATCACCCAGGTGGTCCAGCACGTCGCACATGGCCGTGGCCACCTGGCGGCATTCCTCCACACCGAAGCCACGGGTGGTGATGGCCGGGGTGCCCACCCGGATGCCGCTGGTAACAAAGGGCGACTGCGGATCGTTGGGCACCGAATTCTTGTTCACCGTGATGTGGGCGCGGCCCAGTGCGGCGTCGGCGTCCTTGCCGGTCAGCCCCTTGGCGATCAGGCTGACCATCATCAGGTGGTTGTCGGTCCCGCCCGACACAATATCAAAGCCACGCGCCATGAACACCGCCGCCATGGCGCGGGCGTTGTCAATCACCTGCTGCTGGTAGCTGCGAAACTCCGGCTGCAAGGCCTCCAAAAAGGCCACGGCCTTGGCCGCGATCACATGCATCAAGGGGCCGCCCTGGATTCCGGGGAACACCATGGCGTTGAGCTTTTTCTCGATCTCGGGATTGGCGCGGCACAGAATCAGGCCGCCGCGCGGTCCGCGCAGGGTCTTGTGGGTGGTGGTGGTGACCACATCGGCAAACGGTACCGGATTGGGGTAAAGCCCGGCCGCCACCAGACCGGCCACATGGGCCATGTCCACCAGCAAGAGTGCGCCCACCTGGTCGCAAATGGCCCGAAAGCGGGCAAAGTCCAGGTGGCGGCTGTAGGCGGAAAAACCGGCAACAATCATTTTGGGGCGCACCGCCAAGGCCTGGGCTTGCAGCGCGTCGTAATCGATCAGCCCGGTGCGGGTGTCAATGCCGTACTGCTCGGCGTGGTAGAACTTGCCCGAGAAGCTGACCTTGGCACCATGGGTCAGGTGCCCGCCATGGGCCAGGCTCATGCCCAGCAGCGTGTCGCCCGGCTGCAGCAGGGCCATGTACACCGCCGCATTGGCACTGGAGCCCGAATGGGGCTGCACATTGGCCCAAGCCGCGCCAAACAGTTGCTTGGCCCGCTCGATGGCCAGCGTTTCGGCCACATCCACGTATTCACAGCCGCCGTAGTAACGCTTGCCGGGGTACCCTTCCGCATATTTATTGGTCAGCACGCTGCCCTGCGCTTGCATGACGCGGGGGCTGGTGTAGTTCTCGGAGGCGATCAGCTCCAGGTGGTCCTGCTGGCGGCGAACCTCGGCTGCGATGGCAGCCCCCAGCTCTGGATCGAATTCATGCAGTGGTGTCATCAAGCCCATATTTCACCTTGTGTTGTGCACTTGCCAACACGCGAACCCCGGTGGTTCAAGGTGCGCGGCAAGCGTTGTTCCTGTGCCTGCATTGTGGAGAGACAGCCGTGTCTTAGTGTCCGCATTACGACGCCCGACATGCTGTTCGCGACAATCTCAAAGGGGCGAATGCCGCTGCGCCGCCTGGACCGTGTTGTAAACCAGCATGGTCACGGTCATGGGCCCCACCCCTCCTGGCACGGGTGTGATGTAAGACGCCTTTTGCCGCACGCCTTCAAAATCCACATCGCCCACCAGGCGCCCGTCGGGCAGGCGGTTGATGCCCACGTCGATCACCACTGCGCCGGTGCGCACCATCTGCGGCACGATCAGGTTAGGGCGTCCCGCTGCCACCACCAAAATATCGGCCAGGATGGTGAACTGGGCCAGGTCCCGCGTCTTGGCGTGGCAGATACACACCGTGGCGTCTTTTTGCATCAGCATCAAGGCCATGGGCTTGCCCACGATATTGCTCGCGCCCACCACCACCACGTTTTGCCCCTCGACCGGGATACCTTCGTGTTCCAGCATTTTTTGCACCCCGTAGGGTGTGCAGGGCGGAAAGACCGTTTCGCCCTGCACCAGGGCGCCCACGTTGTACAGATGGAAACCGTCCACATCCTTGTCGCTGGAGATTGCCCCCAGCACGCGCCGGGCGTCAAAATGGGCAGGCAGCGGCAGTTGCACCAAAATGCCATGCACCGTCGGGTCCGCGTTCAAGCGCAGGATCTCGGCCTCGACGACGCTGCCCGGTGTCTCGGCGTCAAAGCTGTACACCGTGGACTTGAGCCCCACCTCGGCACAGGCCTTGGTTTTGTTGGCGACATACACCTTGGAGGCCGCGTTGTCCCCCACCATGATCACGGCCAGTCCAGGCACCACGCCCCGCGTGGCCAGGGCTTGCACCTGCGCCCGGCATTCCTCCCGAACCTGGCGCGCTACCGCGTGCCCATCGATTATTTTTGCGACCATGAATCTTCCTGTGTGTCAGCGTTGGTTGAACTGGGCGAATCCTAGACCGCATGCCCCGCCGCCCATGGCCACCAAAACGACTGCCGTGAACCCAGGTGCGACATGCCATCGGAACGGCCCGGCCAAAGGCTTGGCGTGGGCACACAAATGGGCGTCGCTTGCGGACCAGAATGGACCCAGGTGCTTGCCCATACTGTCGCTACTTCAGGCCATTTTTGCCGCCTGACCATTGCTCTGGAGACACCGTATGCAAGACGAACAAGTGCAGGCAAGCGCCGAGGCCCCACGCAGCCGGAGGGCGGGTGGCGGGCGCGAAGCCAAACGGGCCGCGCGCTCCGCGCGCAGCAGCCAGTCCGTGCCCTACATCACCCGCAAAATCCCCTACTTCGAGGTGTTGGACGAAGAGGGCTTGCAAACCATTGAGCGCAACGCCGACACCATTTTGGAAGAGGTGGGCATCGACTTTCGGGACGACGCCGAAGCCCTGGACATCTGGCGTGCCGCCGGGGCTGACGTCAAGGGAGAGCGGGTGCGTTTTCCGCGTGGCTTGTGCCGCAGCCTGGTGCAGGCCAGCGCCCCCCGCGAGTTCACGCAGCACGCCCGCAACCCGGCGCACAACGTGGTCATAGGCGGCAAGAACACGGTGTTTGCACCGGCCTACGGCTCGCCCTTTGTGCGCGACCTGGAGCGGGGGCGCCGCTACGCAACGATTGAAGATTTTCGCAACTTCGTCAAACTCACCTACATGGCGAATTCGCTGCACCATTCGGGCGGCACCATCTGCGAGCCGGTGGACCTGCCGGTGAACAAACGCCACTTTGACATGGTGTACTCGCACATGAAGTACAGCGACAAGCCCTTCATGGGCTCAGTCACCCACCCCGACCGTGCCCACGACACGGTGGAGATGGCCAAGCTGCTGTTCGGCGACGGCTATATGGACCCGCTGACCGGTCGGCCCAAAACGGTGGTGATCAATTTGATCAACGCCAACTCACCGATGACCTTTGATGAAACCATGTTGGGCGCGGCCAAGGTGTACGCCCGCGCCAACCAGGCCACCATCATCACGCCCTTTATTCTGGCGGGCGCTATGTCACCAGTGACCGTGGCCGGCACGGCGGCGCAAACCCTGGCCGAGGCCCTGGCGGGCATGGCCTTTGTGCAGCTCGTCAACCCCGGTGCGCCAGTGGTGATGGGAAGTTTCGCCTCGTCCATTTCCATGCAATCGGGCGCCCCCACCTTTGGCACCCCCGAGCCCGCTTTGGTGCTGTACGTCATGGCCGCTTTGGCGCGCCGCCTGGGTGTACCGTTTCGCTCGGGCGGTGGTTTGTGCGGCTCCAAGATATCCGACGCGCAGGCCGCCTCAGAGGCTGCCAACACACTCTTGCCCACCTGCCTTGGCGGGGTTAATTTTGTGCTGCACACGGCGGGCTGGCTGGAAGGCGGCTTGTCCATGGGCTATGAAAAATTCATCATGGACGTGGACCAGGCCGGCATGATGCACACCCTGCTGGCCGGGGTGGACATGTCCGAAAACGGGCAGGCCATGGACGCCATCCGCGAGGTCGGCCCGGGCAAGCATTTCCTGGGCTGCGCCCACACCCAGGCGAACTTTGAGAGTGCTTTTTACCGCTCGCCCATCACCGACAACAACAGCTTCGAGCAGTGGGAAGCCGAGGGCTCGCGCGACCTGACGGTGCGCGCCAACGCGATGTGGAAAAAGCAACTGGCGGAATACGAAGCGCCGCCCCTCGACGTGGCGGTGGACGAAGCCGTGCTGGACTATGTCAACCGCCGCAAAGCGGCGTTTGCAGACTCCAACATCTAGACCCGACGCTGCACACACACGGGGCCGGCGCCACCTCCGCGCGCCGCGCCTTTGCACGCCCCAAAGGACTGCCCATGCACACCACAGCCACCCACCAGATTCTGAAACTCAAGGGCCTGCGCTTTGCCGCCAACCTGGGCATTCTGGAGTCCGAAAAAGCCGCGCCGCAGCCGATTGAAGTGGACGCGGAACTCAGCCTCGGCGCACAGCCCTTGCTCCCCCGTGATGACGATATAGGCCATGTGCTGGACTACCGCAAGGTGCGCCAGATCATCATCAACGAGTGCACCGCAGAGCATGTGAATTTATTGGAAAGCCTGATTGGCAAACTCGCCAATCGCTTGCTGCAACTGCCTGGCGTTTTAGGTGTGCGCGTGAGGATTGCCAAGCTGGAAATATTTGAAGACTGCGAGGTCTCCATCCATGTCGAGGCGGGGGCGTGGTGAGAAAAAAAACAGATATTTTTAAGGCGTGCTATCGCATGCACGACCACCATTTTTTCATTGGCGACGGCATGCAAAAACCGTCCCAAAAGGGCGAGGGAAAACACCAGTAAAACCATCCCCTAATAGACCCAAATTTTCTATCTGTTTACGCTATTCTGAATCCACTTGAACAGATGACGCCGTCTTGATCGAATGCCAGATAAGACACTTTTTTGGCTTGCTCCAGCAAACGTTTGGAGGATGTCATTTTTCAAAGTCTCCCCAAAACCAACCCATGAAGGATCAGAAATATGTCACCTCATTCATTGCGCGTATTGGCTGTAGCGGCCATGGCCGTATGTGGAACCCAAAGCGCGCTTGCACAGTCTGCCGCCCTCATCACTGCAGCCAAGGCGGAGGGACAACTCACCGTGATTGCGCTGGCGCGCAGCTGGTGCGGCTACGGCGCGGTGATTGATGCCTTCAAGGCCAAGTACGGCATCAAAGTCAATGAACTCAATCCCGATGCAGGCTCGGGTGACGAACTCGAAGCCATCAAAGCCAACAAAGACAACAAGGGCCCGCAAGCTCCCGACACGATTGACGTGGGCCTGTCCTTCGGACCGCAGGCCAAAGCAGCCGGACTGCTGCAGCCCTACAAGGTGGCCAACTGGGCCACGATTCCCGACTCTGCCAAGGATGCGGAAGGCTATTGGTACGGCGACTACTACGGTGTGCTGGCGTTCCAGGTCAACACCGACATCATCAGCAAAGTCCCCTCCGATTGGAGCGACCTGCTCAAGCCCGAATACCGCAACGCGGTGGCCCTGGCCGGCGACCCGCGCACGGCCAACCAAGCGATCCAAAGCGTGTATGCCGCCGGTGCCAGCACTGCAGGGGCGGACGCCAGCAAAGCCGGCACCGCAGGCCTTAAATATTTTGCCGACATGAACAAGGCCGGCAACTTTGTTCCGGTTATCGGCAAAGCGGCCTCCCTGGCCCAGGGCAGCACACCGGTGGTGATTCGCTGGGACTACAACGCCCTGGCCGACCGCGACGCCCTCAATGGCAACCCCAAGGTGGCCGTGGTGGTGCCCAAGTCGGGTGTTGTGGCGGGTGTCTATGTGCAGGCCATCAGCGCCTATGCACCCCACCCCAACGCAGCCAAATTGTGGATGGAATATTTGTATTCGGACGAAGGACAACTGGCCTGGCTCAACGGCTACTGCCACCCGATTCGTTTCAATGACCTGGTCAGCAAAAAGCTGATTCCCAAGGCCATGATGGACAAATTGCCCGCCGCCGAAGGCTATGCCAAGGCCCTGTTCCCGACACTGGA
Organism: Rhodoferax sp.; assembly: GCF_030697375.1. Classification (GTDB taxonomy): domain Bacteria; phylum Pseudomonadota; class Gammaproteobacteria; order Burkholderiales; family Burkholderiaceae_C; genus Allorhodoferax. Next base: position 19,657 of record NZ_JAUYQD010000113.1, read on the forward strand.
ACAACAAACCGCCTACAAGGAAATCATTGGCAAACAATGGGACCAGGTGGTGGGTGCGACGGTGAAGTAACCCCCCCCACTGCCATTGATTGCGCCCATGCAAGCCCTACTCACTCCCCCCGCAAACCGTGGGCGCAACTGGAATTGGATCGGGGTTCTCCCCTTCTTTCTGTTCGCCCTGCTGTTCTTGATCCTGCCTACCAGCTACCTGATGGTGGGGGCCTTTCAGGATGCCGACGGCGGCTTCACCTTTGCCAACATGCTGGGCCTGTTGGAAGACAACGTGGTGAGCGCCTACTGGATCAGCATCAAGATCAGCGCCGCCTCCGCCCTGGGGGGCGGGCTGCTGGGTTTCTTGCTGGCCTGGGCGGCGGTGTTGGGGAAACTGCCTGCATGGATACGGCCCACCCTCATGACGTTTTCCGGGGTGGCCTCCAACTTTGCCGGGGTGCCCCTGGCATTCGCCTTCCTGGCCACCCTGGGCAGGGTGGGCCTGGTGACGGTCTTGCTCAAGAAGTTTCTGGGGTTTGACCTGTACTCCACCGGCTTCAGTGTCCTGAGCTTTGCCGGGCTGGCACTGACCTACCTGTATTTCCAGATTCCGTTGATGGTGCTGATCGTCACGCCCGCGCTGGAAGGCATCAAACGCGAATGGCGCGAGGCCTGTGATTGCCTGGGCGGCACCGCATTCCAGTACTGGCGCTATGTGGCCTTTCCCGTGTTGTGGCCCAGCATTCTGGGCGCCATGCTGCTGCTGTTTGCCAACGCCTTTGGTGCGGTGGCCACCGCCTACGCCCTGACGGGCAGCTCCTTGAATATCGTGCCCATTTTGCTGTTTGCGCAGATACGCGGCGATGTGCTGCACAACCCCAATTTGGGCTACGCCCTGGCTTTGGGCATGATTGTGATCACCGGTGTCTCCAATGCGGGCTATATGTGGCTGCGCAGCCAATCCGAACGGGGGCGCACATGAAATCCACCACACGTATGGGGGCGTGGATTGCGTTCCTGGTGGGCGCAGCCTACTTCCTGATTCCGCTCATTGCCACTTTTGAATTCAGCCTGCGCATGCGCCGGGGCGAGTACAGCTTCGACGCCTACCGCGCGGTGTTTGGCGACCCGCAGTTTCAGGCCACCTTTGGCTACTCCATCGTAATGGCCGTCGTCACCATCGTGGTGGGTGTGCTGCTGGTGGCGCCCACCGCCTACTGGGTGCAGTTGCGCCTGCCCAAGCTGCGCCCGCTGGTGGAATTCATCACCCTGCTGCCCCTGGTGATTCCGGCCATCGTCATCGTGTTCGGGTATTTGCGTATCTTCAACAGCAGCTCCTACTTGCCCCTCACCAACAGCGAAACCGCGACCGACTTTTTGCTGGTATGCAGCTACGTGACACTGTCCCTGCCCTATATGTACCGGTCGGTCGATACCGGTTTGCGCGCCATTGATGTACGCACCCTGACCGAGGCGGCCGAGGTGCTGGGCGCGGGGCGTGCCACGATTCTGTTCAAGGTGATCTTTCCGAACATCAGCTCGGCGATCCTGTCGGGTGCCTTCCTGACATTTGCGGTGGTCATCGGAGAATTCACCATGGCCAGCTTGCTGAACCGCCCGGCCTTTGGCCCCTATCTGCAACTGATGGGTGCGAACAAGGCCTACGAGCCATCTGCGCTGGCGGTGATTGCATTTTTGATCACCTGGGCCTCCATGGGCTTGATCCAGCTGTTCGGCCGCAACGCCCACACACGGCGCGTGCAGCCCGGAACCGATTCTTGAACCAGCCCACCGCAAAACCACAACAAAGAGACCCCGGCCATGGCATTCCTTGAAATATCCCATCTGAAAAAAGCCTTTGACAAGCTCACCGTGGTGCATGACTTCACCATGAACATCGAGCGGGGTGAGTTCATCACCTTCCTGGGGCCGTCGGGCTGCGGCAAGACGACCATTTTGCGCATGCTGGCGGGGTTTGAATCGCCCTCGGCGGGCCTGGTTCGGTTTGACGGGCGTGATGTCACCCACCTACCCACCAACCAGCGCAACATCGGCATGGTGTTCCAGTCCTACGCGCTGTTCCCCAATATGAGCGTGGCCGAGAACATCGGCTTTGGTTTGCGGGTGGCCAAAATGCCGCAGGCCCAAATTGACCAGCGGGTGGAAGAGATGCTGGCACTGATCAAGCTCAAACCCCTGGCGGGGCGCTACCCCTGGCAGTTGTCCGGGGGCCAGCAGCAGCGGGTGGCGCTGGCGCGGGCCCTGGCCAACAAGCCCCAGGTGCTGCTGCTGGACGAGCCCTTGTCGGCGCTGGACGCCAAGATCCGCGTCTCCCTGCGCGAAGAGATACGGGCGCTGCAACGCGAGCTGGGCATCACCTCCATCTTTGTCACCCACGACCAGGAGGAAGCCCTCTCCATCTCGGACCGCATCGTGGTGCTCAACGAAGGCCGGGTGGAGCAAATCGGCAGCCCCAGCGAGGTGTACAACTTCCCCCGCACCCGCTTTGTGGCCTCCTTCGTTGGCACGCTCAATTTGCTCCAAGGGGTGGTGCTGGACGCCGACACCGGGCGCATTGCCGTGGGCGGGCAAAGCCTGGTGACTTCCAACAAGGGTGCCGGCATTGCGGCCGGGCAAAACCGGGCGCTGGCCATCCGCCCCGAAGCCATCACCTTTGAAGCGCCCCAGCACGGGCGCAACTCGCTGGCCGCCACGGTCGAAGAGGTGAACTTCCTCGGCGCCATCGTGCGGATACGGACGCGCCTGGACGAAGCCGTCATCTCGCTGGATGTGTTCAACGACCCCAACCTGGTGCTGCCCCAGCGCGGCGCACCGGTCACCCTAGGCTTTTCGCATGACAGCCTGCTGGTGCTGGAGTAGGCGTCGGCATACGCGTTATTTGGCCATCGGAGGTGCTTCGGGAATGCGCACCTGAGGGAGCAGCCAAGGAAATGGGCTGACATGGTGATATACGATGACCGTATACTAAAATAAGCCGATGATTGAATCAATTCTGGCATCGGTGCTTCCGTTGTGGAGCAGCCCATGAGCAAACGAAAGACGCCCGTGATGCAAAGCTTTGGTGAGCGCTTGGCGCAGTTGCGTAAGACCGCTGGTTACACCCAGGTGGAATTTGCCGCCGAGGTGGACATCACCCAGCGCATGGTGGCCTACTACGAGGCCCCCGACGCACAGGCCCCGGCCCATTTGCTGCCGCAGATGGCCCAGGTGCTGGGGGTGAGCGTGGATGTGCTCTTGGGCTTGAGTGCACAGCGCAACCCCAAGCGCATTGCCACCAACTGGCTGGAACGCCGCTTGCTGGAGATCGACAAGTTCGACCCCAAGGCCAAGCGCCAGATCACGCAGCTACTGGATTCCTTCATCGAGGCTGAGAAGCTGAAGCAGCAAATGAAGGCACGCAATCAACCATCCAACGCCCAGGAGGCCCAAACATGACCACGCTCCAAATCGAATTACCCGACGGGACGGCACAAGCAGCGCGTGCTGCGGGCTTGCTGACACCGCAGGCGCTGGACCGGCTGCTGACGGAGGCGCTACGCAAGCGCGAAGCGGCCAATTCGCTACTGTCCATTGCGGATCGCGTGGCCGCCGCAGGCATTGCGCCCATGACCATGGAAGAAATCAATGCCGAAGTGAAGGCCGCGCGTGCTGAACGCGGGCCGTTGAACTAAACCCGATGCGCGCGGTCATTGATACCAATGTGCTGTTGTCAGCCTTGCTGTGGGGTGGCACACCGCATGCCCTCATGGAGCAGGTGCGCAATGGCACGGTCACGCTGATCAGCAGCCCGGCATTGTTGGCAGAGCTGGCCCGCGTGATTGATCGGCCCAAGTTTGAGGTGATTTTGCTGCGCACAAATACATCACGGGCTCAGACATTGGCCGAAGTACGGCTATTGGCAGAGGTGATCGATCCACCGCCGTTGGCGCAAGCGGTGTGCCGCGACCCGGATGATGACGCGGTGTTGGCGCTGGCCCGTGCGGCGCAGGCTGACTTGGTGATCTCGGGGGACGATGATTTGCTGTGTCTGCATCCCTTTGAGGGGATACCGATCCTGACACCCGCGCAGGCATTGCAAAAGGTGCTGGACTCACTCTAGCCAGACACCGGGCCACACAGGCACGGCTCCAGTTTGCCATCCCCTACCGCAACCCTGGCTTGAATGATGGGATGGGCACACCCACCCTATAACGTTACCCCCCTGCAATAGTGCAGCACCTTGCCGATTCAATCGGTCTTTTAGGCCATTTCGGCATACTGGATGTGCGCAAGCAGCTCCTAAATCTATAGCAAAACTCCACCCGAGCGGCGCCCGCTGCCGCGCTTGAGGTTGGCGCCAGCCGCCGCGCCGCCCAGACGGCTGAGTTCTCCACCCCACTGGGCGCGTGCGCCGACCGACACCTCGCCCAAAGCGCCGACGATGGCGTCCAGTTCGGGGGCGGGGCCCTGGGTGTGGGCGTCCAGTGCGTCGCGCATGGCGCGCAGGTGCTGGGGGGAGGTGCCGCAGCAGCCGCCAATGATGCGTGCCCCGGCGTCCAGCGCCATGCGGGCATAGACGGCCATCAGCGCCGGTGTGCCGTTGTAGCAAATGGCGCCGTCCACGTACTGCGGGATGCCGCAGTTGCCTTTGGCCACCAGCACCACGTCGGGCCCGGCGGCTTGCGCCAGGTTGTGGATGCAGGCCACCACCTCGGCCGCACCCACGCCGCAATTGGTGCCACACGCGGCCAGCCTGGGCGTCAATGTTTTTTCGATGCCGGCGAAGTCGCTGGGCGACAGACCCATCATGGTGCGGCCGTTGGTGTCAAAACTGAGGGTGCAGACGATGGGCAGCCCCACGGTGGCCGCGCCCGCCACGGCCGCCTCCACCTCTTCGCGCGAGGACATGGTTTCTATCCACAACACGTCCACCCCACCGTGCGCCAAGGCGCTGGCCTGCTCGGCAAAAGCTTGTTTGGCCTGGTCGAAGGTCAAGGCTCCAATGGGTTCCATGATTTCGCCGGTGGGCCCTATGCTGCCCGCCACCGCCACCACGCGGCCACTGGCGTCGGCCACCCCGCGCGCGATACGCGCCGCCGCCGTGTTCAACTCAGCCACCCGGTGCTGGGCCTTGTGCAGCTTCAGGCGGTAGGTGGTGCCGCCAAAGCTGTTGGTCAGCAGGATGTCGGCACCGGCCTCCACAAAGCTGCGGTGCAGCGTGGCAATGCGCTCGGGGTGGTCGATGTTCCACAACTCCGGGGCGTCTCCCGACACCAGGCCCACCTCAAACAGGTTGCTGCCGGTGGCACCGTCGGCCAGCAGCCAGGGGCGCGTGGCCAAGAGGTGGGAGAAACGGTTGGGCGAGGATGGGGGCATGGCGGTCATGGAAAGGGCGTGGGTTGGAACGGAAGGGGTGGGTGCGGCTGTGCGCGGGTGCGCAGAGTCACTGAATCTGCTCGGGCGTGACCACCACCCAGTTGTGGTGGGCATTCACCGTCAGGCCCTGCGCACTTTGTGCGGCGGCGTGCTGCGCCTGCAGCTGCTGGATTTTTTGCAGCGCGCTGTCGGTGCGGGACACAAACAGGCGCAAAGCGCCCTGCTCCACGTCCGGCCCTCTGAACAGCATGGGGCCGTCGCTCTCCGGTGTATCGCCCGCCACCAGCACCGGTTTCTTCCAGGGGTGCACATAGGTGTGGATAGCCGCCTGTTTGCCCTCGTACCAAGGCAGAGGTGCCCACAGGGTGGCGGTCATCTGGTGGTCCAGCAGATCGCGGGGGTGGTAGCGCTTCTCTGCGATCAGCTTGCGCGCCGTGGTGATGCTGCCGCTGCGCCGATCCTTGAGCAAGAGCGAGACACCAATCACGTTTTCGGGGGGGACGTGGTAGCCATACTGCGGGTCGGACAGCAGCATACGCACCAGCTCCTCGCTGGCCGCGCTGACCACAAACACCGCAATCCCATGGTGCATCAAGGCCTGGTACAGCGCCTGCTGCCCGCGCAGCAGTACAGGCGGTTCGACCAGCAGTGTCTCCACCCGGTCCCCTACCCAACAGCGGCTGGGAATGGGCCGGCCATGCGCCATCAGCGCGTCCAGTTGGACTTTCAGCTGGCGCAGCGTGAACCCGGCAAAAATCTGCGAGGCCCAGGGGTAGGCCACCTGGTCGTCAATCTCCCCCAGGCGCTGGTAGTAGCTGTTCAGACTCTCCTGGTGGGTGGCGCTGTCCTTGAACGCAATCAACTGGAGCGAGGGGTCCATGGTCTGGCGCGTCAACACGCCTTGCATCTCCATGAAGGGCAGCAGCGCACCGATCAGGTCGTGGCGGTACGAGGTGTTGTCGGCATCAAAGACCGCGTAGGCACCGCTGTGCGCATGGGCGCGCATCAGCGCGGTCAACTGCGCCGCCTGCGCCTCGGGCCAATAGGCCAGTTGGCCAGCCGCAGACGCCGAAGCGGGGCACGCAGAGTCTGTCATGGCGGCCCGGTCAGCGCTGCTGGGTGGGGTACCGCGGATGGACAAAGAACGCAGCGCTGGAGCGCGCCAGGGGCTGGCGCCCACGGATGGCGTCGGCCATTTTTTCCGCCATCATGATGGTGGGGGCATTCAGGTTGCCGCTGACCACGTCGGGCATGATGGAGGCGTCCACCACCCGCAGGTTTTGCACCCCATGCACGCGGCCCGCGGCGTCGGTCACCGCCATGTCATCGGTGCCCATGCGGCAGGAGCACGAGGGGTGGTAGGCGGTCTCGGCACTGGCACGGATGTGGGCGTCAATCTGCGCATCGGTCTGCACCGCAGGCCCCGGCGACAGCTCTTCGCCGCGAAAACGGTCAAAGGCGGTCTGGGAAAAAACCTCGCGCGTCAAGCGGATGGCGGCGCGCATTTCCTTGCGGTCCTGCTCGGTGCTCATGTAGTTGAAACGCAGGATGGGTGCGTCCTGCGCCTTGGCGCTGCGCAGCCGGACATGGCCCCGGCTGGTGGGCCGCATCGGCCCCACATGGGCCTGAAAACCATGGCCGGTGGCGGGTGCCTTGCCGTCGTAACGCACCGCCATGGGCAGAAAATGGTACTGCAGGTCGGGGTGTTTCACCCCCGCCTCGCTGCGAATAAAACCACCGGACTCAAAGTGGTTGGTGGCCCCTAACCCGGTTTGGAACAAGAGCCACTCAACACCGATCTTGAGCTTGACCAGGGGATTGAGCGCCGAATACAAGGTGATGGGCTCCTTGCATGCGTACTGGACGTAGGTTTCCAGATGGTCCTGCAGGTTCTCCCCCACCCCTTTCAGCGCCGCCTTGACTTCAATGCCCAGCGGCTGCAACTGCGCGGGGTTGCCTATGCCCGAGAGCAGCAGCAACTGCGGCGAATTCACCGCGCCGCCGCACAGAATGACCTCGCGGCGCGCACGCAACTGCGCCACCTGGCCCTGGTGGACCACCTCCACCCCGGCGGCCCGAGGCGCACCCGCCGGACCCTCCAGCAATACTTTGTTCACCAGCGTCTCGGTTTGCAGCCGGAGGTTGGGCCGCTTGAGGGCCGGGCGCAAGTACGCCATGGCGGTGCTCCAACGGCGGCCCTTGTGCACCGTCATGTCCATGACGCCAAAGCCTTCCTGCTGGTAACCGTTCATGTCCTGCGTGACCGGGTAGCCCGCCTGGCGTCCCGCTTCAATAAAGGCCGGGTACAAAGGGTTGCGGCACTGCCCGGTGCTGACGTGCAGAGGCCCGCTGTCGCCCCGGTACGCATCCCCACCCTGGCCACGGGTTTCGGCCTTGCGAAAATAGGGCAGGCAATCGGCATAGGACCAGTTTTCCAGGCCCGGGCGCTGCGCCCAGCCGTCGTAGTCCAGCGCATGGCCTCGGATGTAGACCATGCCGTTGATGGAGGACGACCCGCCGATCACCCGGCCGCGCGGGCAATGGATGCGCCGCTGGTCCATGAAGGGCTCGGGTTCGGACTCGTACATCCAGGTGTAGCGCGGGTTGGCCATCGGGTAGGCAAACCCCGAGGGCATGTGGATGAACAGGTTGCGGTCCAGCGGACCGGCCTCCAGCAGCAAGACCTTGACTTGCGGGTCTTCGCTCAGGCGGTGGGCCAGCACACTGCCGGCGGAGCCGGCACCGACGATGATGTAGTCGAATTCTTCTTTTTTCATGGTCATAATTTGAGAATCATTCCGTTTTCAGATCGATGGGAGATGAGGCGCGCCGACGCAGGCAGTGCTTTAGCGTGTCCTGTGTCACCTGTCGGTGCCGCAGGAGGACAAGAAGGGGCAACGACATATCGCATTGATATGAAAATGGAATCAGCGGTAGCTGCAAGCCACCTCGCCAAGTTCGACATACACCGTCTTGAGCTGCGTGTAGTGGTCCATGGCCACCATGCTGTTTTCATGGCCTATGCCTGACTCACCGGCGCCGCCAAAGGGCATTTCGATAGGGGCGATGTTGTAGTTGTTGATCCAGCAAATACCGGCCTTGAGCCGGGCGGCCACCCGGTGGCCGCGCGCACCGTCCCGGGTGAACACCCCTGCGGCCAGGCCATAGCGGGTGTGGTTGGCCCGCAAGATCACCTCGGCTTCGTCATCAAAAACCAGCAGAGACAACACCGGTCCGAAGATTTCTTCACGCACGATGCGCATGTGGTCCTGGCAGTTGGAGAAGATCGTGGGCGCCACGAAGTTGCCACCTGGCAAGCCCTCCACCTCCACCCGCTGGCCACCGCCGGACAGCGTAGCGCCCTCGGCCACGCCGCTGGCAATGTAGTCCATGACCTTGGCGGTGTGCGCGGCAGAGATCAAAGCGCCCACCTCGGTGGCCGGGTCCATCGGGTCCCCCACCCGCAGCAAGGCGGTGCGCTCCTGCAAGCGGGCCAAAAACCGGTCGGCCAGGCCCCGCTGCACAAAGACCCGGGTGCAATTGGTGCACACCTCCCCCTGGGTATAAAAGTTACCCATCATCGCGGCGGACACCGCCTGCTCCAGGTCGGCGTCCTCAAAGACCAGCAGGGGCGACTTGCCCCCCAGCTCCATGGTCACCCGCTTCAAGGTGCCCGCCGCCGTTTGCATCACTTTTTTGCCGGTAGGAATGGAACCCGTCACCGACACCTTGGCCACACCCGGATGCGCCGCCAGCAAGGCGCCGGTCTCGCCCTGCCCTTGCAAAACGTTGAACACCCCCGGTGGCAGCCCGGCCTCCAGGTAGATCTCGGCCAATTTCAGAGCCGTGACCGGCGTCAGCTCCGAGGGTTTGAAAATCATGGCATTGCCTGCAGCCAGTGCAGGGGCGGATTTCCAGCAGGCAATCTGCAAGGGGTAATTCCAGGCCCCAATGCCCACACACACCCCCAGGGGTTCACGCCGTGTGTAGGCAAAGGCATTTTTCAAGGGGTACTGCGCGCCGCCCAGGGTGGCCGCAGCGCCCGCGAAATACTCGATGCAATCCGCACCGCTTTGCACATCGACCACCAGCGCCTCTTGCAAAGGCTTGCCGCAGTCTTGCACCTCCAGGGCCGCCAGCGCGTCGTTGCGCGAACGCAGCAGCTGGGCTGCGCGGTGCAATATGCGGCCGCGCTCGGCCCCGGTCATGGCCGACCAGACCTCAAAACCGCGCTGGGCCGAGGCCACCGCAGCCTCCACATCGGCGGCGTTGGCCGCATGCACCTGTGCGAAAGGCTGTCCGGTGGCGGGGTTGACCGTCTCGAACCGCTCGCCTCCGCCTTGCAAGCATTTTCCATCCACCCAACTGAAAACCGTCATTTCGCTCATGTTGTTTCCGTCGTTACAGAGAACATTCCATCCCCCACCCTGGCTCCGCCACAACACTGCTGCGCCGGAGTTGGGATGGTCTTCGATGCTCAGATTTTCAAGGCATTTTTCACTTCGGCCACACCCTCTTTGCCGTCAAAACTTTTCACGCCCGCCAGCCATTTGTTCAGCACGTCCGGGTTTTTCTTCAGAAAATCGCGGGCGGCCGTGGTGGGCTTGACCTTTTTCAGAATAGGTCCCATGACCTGGTTTTCCATGTCGGTGTTGAACTGCAGGTTTTTCAAAAATGTGGCCACATTCGGGCAGCGCGCCTCGTAGCTGGGTGGCACCGCGGTGTACACCTTGGCCTCACCCAGGTTGGGGCCAAACACATCGTCGCCGCCTTGCAGGTAACTCATCTTCATCTGCACGTTCATGGGGTGCGGCTCCCAGCCCAGGAACACGATGGGTTTTTGCTGCTTGGCCGCCCGTTGCACCTCGATCAGCATACCGGCCTCAGAGGATTCGATGACCTTGAAATTCTTCAGGCCAAACTTGTTTTCCTTGATCATGTCCGCCACCAGGGCATTGCCGTCGTTGCCGGGTTCGATGCCATAAATCCGGCCTTGCAGCTCCTTCTCAAACTTGGAAATGTCGGCAAAAGTTTTCAGGCCTTTGTCATACAAATAGGTGGGGACCGCCAGCGTGTACTTGGCGCCGACCAGATTGGGCGTCTCCAGCACCTTGATGTCGCCCGACTTGACAAAGGGCTCCATCATCGGCGTTTGGGACGGATTCCAGTAACCCAGGTAGACGTCGATCTGTTTCTTCTTCATGCCCGCAAAAGCAATCGGGATGGAGGCAATGGTCACCGTGGGTTTGTACCCCAGTCCTTCCAGCACCACCGAGGCCAGCCCGGTGGTGGCGGCAATATCGCTCCAGCCCACGTCGGCAAAACGCACCGTCTTGCAACTGGCGTCTTCCGCCAAGGCGTTTTGCCCGCCCAGCGCCGCCAAAACGGCCACTGCGCCAATCAACTTCGAACCCAATTTCACTTTCATGCTGACTCCTCGTTGTTAAAAGAAAACTACCTACCGCGCGATTTTCATCAATGGCCCCAAGACGCTTGTCCATGCGTGAGAAGACTTGTTCTACCTACCCGATACCTTCCCCCTGTCCACCCCGGCGCGAGCCACGGCGCCCCCGCCCACCGGCCTCTGCGCTCACACTCACACGCTCTGGCAGCAGCACCACCTCACGCAGGTGCACAAAGGGCGCAGTCAGGTGAGGAATGGCCATGGCTTCGACAAAGAACTCCTGGAAACGGGGCTCCACGGCGGTCTCCACCTTTTCAACCCGGCGCACCAGCTGCTCTATTTCCCGGCGCGAGCGCTGGTTCAGCAGCGCAATGCGTGCACCGGTGCCCGCCGCATTGCCCGCCGAACTCACCTGGTCCAGCGCGCAGTCCGGGATCATGCCCAGCACCATCGCATACTTGACATCGATATGGCTGCCAAACGCACCGGCCAGCCGGATACGGTCCACCTTGTCGATGCCCATTTTCTCCATGAGCAAACGCACGCCGGCATACAACGCGGCCTTGCCGAGCTGGATGGCGCGTACATCGTTTTGCATGACCTTGAGCGCGGGCGCCGAGCCCGTGGCCGGGTACAGCTCGTAAGAGAAGGTGCGGCCATCGGCCTGAATGCGGGGATTGCGCGCGGCCAATTCCCCGTTGATGACGCCATCGTGCCGAATAATGCCGGCCAGGTACATCTCGGCCAAAACTTCGATGATGCCTGAGCCGCACACTCCGGTGACACCGGTCCCGGCCACCGCCGCCGCAAACGCGGGATCGTCCGACCACACATCGCAGCCAATCACCTTGAAGCGCGGCTCCAGGGTCTGCGGGTCCACCCGCACCCGCTCAATGGCGCCGGGCGCGGCCCGCTGCCCACAACTGATTTGTGCCCCCTCGAAGGCGGGCCCGGTCGGGCTGGAGCAGGCCAGCAGGCGCTGGTTGTTGCCCAGCACAATTTCAGCGTTAGTGCCCACATCCACCAGCAGGGTGATCTTGTCGGACAAATCGGGGCGTTCGGCCAGGATCACCCCCGCCGTATCGGCCCCCACATGGCCGGCAATGCAGGGCAAGACGTAGATGCGTGCATTGCGGTGAATGGCAAAGTCGATCTCCACCGCCCACAGAGTGATTGCGCGGTCGGTGGCCAGGGCAAATGGTGCGCCCCCCAGTTCAACCGGGTTAATCCCCAACAGCAGGTGGTGCATGATGGGGTTGCCAACAAAGGTGGCCTCCAAAATATCCTGCGGTGCAATGCCTGCCTGGCGCGACACGTCCAGCGCCAGACCATTGAGCGCCGCACGCACCGCAGCGGTCATCTCCTTCTCGCCGCCCGGGTTCATCATCACGTAGGAGACCCGGCTCATCAGGTCTTCGCCAAAACGGATCTGGGGGTTCATCACCCCCGCCGAAGCCACGACTTCCCCCGAGGCCAGGTGGCACAGGTGGGCGGCGATGGTGGTGGAGCCGATATCAATGGCCAGGCCATAGACATGCTCGCGAAAACCCGGCCAGACCGCCACAATCTGCTGGCCGGCATGCACGGCCACAGTCACCTTCCAGCCCCCCTTGCGCAAGGCGGTCTGCAGCTGCTGCAACACAATCACATCGCAGGCCAGGTTGGTCAAACGCCACTCAAACTCCAGGGCGTCTTCCAGCCGCCGCAGGTCGCCGGACGGGTCGTGCATGTCCGGTTCCTGCACCTCGACAAAATGCAAACGGATCAGGGGGTCCAGCTCCACGGCGTAGCTTTCCGCCTCTTTGCGCACCACCTGCTTGTGCACCTGGCTGCTGGAGGGCACATCAATCACCACATCGCCCAGCACCTGCGCCGCGCACGACAGGCGCCGCCCCGCCGCCATCGGCTGGGTGCTGCAGTAGTCCTGCTCCACCGCTCCCAGCGGTGACAGGTGCTCGGTGCGCGACACCAGGCCGTGCTTGGCAAACTCGCCTTCGGACACCAGCACCTGGCAGCGCCCGCACAGGCCGCGACCGCCACACACCGAGTCAATATCCACGCCCAGCGAGCGGGCCGCTTGCAGCACCGGCGTGCCCAGCGAAAAACGTCCACGCCGCCCCGAGGGCGTGAACACCACCAGAGCGTCGGCTGCGCTCACGGCGGCAGTCCTGCAAACACGGGGGTCGGCATCATTCGCGCCGCCTGCGGCTGCCACCTTCACGCCGGCCTCGCCCCATCTCCCCATCGGCGCCCACCTCTGGCGGCGCACGGAACTTGCGAATCCAGCGCATGCAATCGGGGTCGTGCCCCATCATCACATCCGCCGCCAAGCAGGCCCGCACCACCTCTTCGTGCAGGGGGTTGGTGATGGCGGAGGTCATGCCCGAGGCAATCGCCATGGTTAAAAAGCCGGCATTGATGCCGTTGCGCTCGGGCAGGCCAAAACTCACATTGGAGGCGCCGCAGGTGGTGTTGACCTTCAACTCGGTCCGCAGGCGGTGCACCAGGCGCATGACTTGCACACCGGCTTGGTTGATGGCACCAATCGGCATCACCAAAGGGTCCACCACGATGTCGCAGGCGGGAATCCCGTAGTCGGAGGCGCGCTCCACAATTTTCTTGGCCACCGCAAAGCGCACATCGGGGTCCTGTGAAATGCCGGATTCGTCGTTGGAGATGGCCACCACGGCGGCCCCGTATTTTTTGACCAGGGGCAGCACCGTCTCCAGGCGGTCTTCCTCGCCGGTCACGGAGTTGACCAGTGCCTTGCCTTGGTAAACCGCCAAACCCGCCTCCAAGGCCGCCACGATGGACGAGTCGATGGACAGCGGCACATCGGTCACCGACTGCACCAACTGGATGGCCCGGGCGAGCAAGCCCGGCTCGTCGGCCAGGGGAATGCCGGCATTGACATCCAGCATGTGTGCGCCAGCGGCGACTTGGGCCAACGCATCGGCGATGACGCGGCTGAAATCGCCCTCCAGCATCTCAGCGGCCATGATCTTGCGGCCGGTGGGGTTGATGCGCTCGCCAATGATGACGAACGGGCGGTCAAAGCCAATCACGACTTCCTTGGTGGCCGAACTGATGATGGTATCTGTCACGCTGCTTCCTTCCTGAGTTGAATGTCGCTGTCCCGGCCAGGGTACCAGGGCACACGGCCTTTGAGCACCCCGGATTTCTGAATGATTTCGGCCACGGTTTCCTCTTGGCGAAACGCCATGACGTGCACACCGGACACGCCCTTGAGGTCCTGTATTTCCTGAATGAGGTCAATACACACCTGGCGCCCCTCCAGCGCGGGCTTTTGGGCCCCGGCCATACGCTGGATGACCGCATCGGGAATGTGAATGCCCGGCACATGGGTGCGCATCCAATCGGCCGCCTTGGCGGAGCGCAACGGACCCACGCCCACCAGGATGAACACCTTGCCCAGCAAGCCCAAATCCTCGACCTCCCGCAGGAAAACTTTGAGACGCGGCACGTCGTAGCAATACTGGGTCTGGATGAACTGGGCACCCGCCTCCACTTTTTTGGCCAAACGCTGCGCCCGCCATTCAAAGGGCAAACCAAACGGATTGGCCGCGGCGCCCAGGAAAACGCGTGGCGCATACGTGACTTTGCGCCCACTTTGAAACTGGTGGTCGTCCCGTAGCGTTCGGCCAATGCCCAGCAAGGACATGCAGTCCAGATCGAACACCGGCTTGGCCTGGGGGTGGTCACCCGACTGCACCCCATCACCGGTCAGGCACAACATGTTGGCGACACCCATGGCCGCGCCGCCCAGAATATCGCCCTGGATCGCAATGCGATTTTTGTCGCGGCACGAGATCTGCATCACCGGCGCATATCCGATGCGGGTCAGCAGCGCACACACCGCCAGGCTGGACATATGGCAATTGGCGCCACTGCCGTCGGTGGCGTTGATGGCGTCCACATAGCCGTCAAACACGCGGGCGCGGCTGTACACATCCTGCGGATCGGCCGAGTCCGGCGGGTCCAGTTCGGAGGTCACCGCAAAAGCACCGCTGCGCAGCACCCGCTCCAGCCGCCCTGGCGAGGTGTGGCCGGGCAAGATAGGCAGTGGGTAGCCGGGAACCGGTTCGTCTTCAAATTTCATGAGGCCTCCGCTGCAACGCTGACGGCTTTGTCACGCGCCACCTTCAACCAGGAGGAACGCCCCTGCAGCCTGCGGTCCACCGCAAACTGCACCACCTGAATCGCCTCCTTGCCTTCGCGCATGCGCTGGCTGCCTTCAAAGGCCTCCACCCACACGCAGCGCATGTCCGGCTGGACCTCGCAGTGCCCATTGGCCCGCACCCCCCCGCAGGGGCCATTGCGCAGGTTCTTGGGGCAGTTCATGGAGCAGGACATGCCGGTGGAACTCAGGGCGCACTGGCCGCACATCTGGCAATCAAAAAGAAAACCTTTGACCGCTTTCTCCAGCGTTGCCACGGGCTTCTCCAGCCGGCCATAACCCACCCGCTGCAAAAGCGGATGCAAGGCCACCAGCACCCGTTCGAAACCCCGGTACAAAATCTCCAGGCCGGCGGCATGCCGCACCGACCAACGGCGCACGGCGTACATCAGGCGTCCTCGCTTTCGGGCAGTATTGCGGGTGTGGGGCCGGGCGCAACTTCCAAACCATGGGCGCGAATGAGGCGTAGCAAGTCCGCATCCGAATACCGCGCCTCAATACGTTGCGCCTCGGCATCGGCCTCGGCCTGCAGGTCGTCGCCACAGCGGCGCGGCTCGCTGCGCTTCCAGTCGGCCAGGTAGTCACCCGAGCTGGCCTTGCCCGCACGCATGGCGGCACGGTCCACCGCCTCCTGGAAACGGTGCGAAAGCTGCACCTTGGCGGTTTCACGCCCCGATTTCACCAGGACTTGCGCTGGCAGGTCACGCCAGGAAATCACGATCAGTTTCGCCATGCAATCACTCCTTCGCCCGCGCGTCGCAGGCTGTGTTCAAGCTCGCCATATCCGGTGACACGGTACTCAAATGCGAGTCCCAAACGGTCCGCCGCCCGTTGACCGTCTGCCATGTTGTGTGGAGATTCCAGCTGGGCCAGGTACACCAGCTTGCGGTAGTTGCCAAAATACACAGACATCAATTCAGGGTGCCGGTCAATGCCCAGGCCCTGGATGACCAGCCGCTCAAAATGCCGGAGCAAAAAATCCGTCAGGTAAAAGGTGCCAGGCTCGGCGTCGGCCAAGCCCTCAAAAACAGCGCTTCCGGCAAAAAACTCATAGCAGTGCGCGCCCGCAATCCGCTCGACCTGCTCTTCGGCCAGCACGGCATCCAACAAACCGCCAGTGCCACAGTCTGCGTAGGCCACGAACATGGAGGCATATCGCCCCCGGTTGGCGCGGATTTTTTCACGCACCGCAGCCGGAATTTTCTCGGGGTGGTTGTGCAAATCGGCGGGCAAACACTGCACATCCATATGGGGCCAGTCATTGAGCGTGCGCAGGGCCACAATTTCTCGCGCCAAGGCACCGCAGGCAATGATCAGTGTTCCGCTGGTATTGCCCATGGTGGCCGCCTAGGCGAATGCGGCGCTGCGGCGTGCCGCGATCAGTGTCTTGGCCGTCTCCACCGCAATTCCCGCGTCCCGGCAATACGCGTCCGCCCCTACAGCTCGGCCAAACTCCTCGTTCAGCGGAGCGCCACCGACCAGCACGATGTAATCATCACGCAGCCCTTTTTCCTTGAGTGTGTCGATGACCACTTTCATGTAGGGCATGGTGGTGGTCAGCAGAGCCGACAGGCCCAGGATGTCGGGCTTGTGTTCTTCCAGGGCTGCGAGGTATTTCTCGACTGGGTTATTGATCCCTAAATCGATCACTTCAAAGCCCGCCCCTTCCATCATCATCCCGACCAGGTTCTTGCCAATGTCATGGATATCTCCCTTGACGGTGCCGATGACCACCTTGCCAATCGGGGCGACGCCGGTTTCCGCCAGCAGGGGCCGCAAGATCTCCATGCCCCCTTTCATGGCATTGGCGGCCAGCAAGACCTCAGGCACAAACAAAATGCCGTCCCGAAAATCCACCCCCACGATGCGCATGCCTTCGACCAAGGCTTCGTTAAGGACACGGTCCGCCGACCAACCCCGCTCCAAAAATATCTGGGTCGCCTCCACCACCTCTTCACGCAGGCCGTTGTACAGGTCGTCGTGCACCTGCTCGGTCAAATCCTCGTCATTGAGCGTACTCAAATCCAGATCATCATCAAAACCATCAGCCATGGTGAACTCCTGTGTTGACATACCGTGCCTCGTCTGTGCAGATGCGAGGACTGAACTGAGCAAAATGGTACGGGGGCACCCCCGGCGCGGCTGGCAGATTAGCGACTCGTGGTTGTCGAAAGACGACAAGGTAAAACCCCACGAAGAGACACCCCCAAGCGGGGAACCGGCGTCGTCGCGCCAACGGAAAACACCGTCGCCGCCAGACAACTCACTACCTGTGCGTTTCCTACACTGCGCCCACGGTACAAGACACCCTTGCACCGAACAACGACCCCTCACCGAACAGGAGCGGAAATTCCATGCAGATCCCTCTCGAAGGCAAGCCCCACTATGTTCTCAATGCGTCGTGCGCAAGCCGCATGGGAACCGTCGCCGCCGTGTCCACTTTTCTGGCTTCGCGCCAGTGCTACATCACGGACATGCACCAGTTCGACGATGTCTTAAGCGCCCAGTTTTTTATCCGTGTCACGTTTTATGGCGACCCCGACAAAACGCCCGCACTGGAAGCCTTGCGCGACCAATTCACGGAGATCGCGGAGCGGGAGAAGATGGAGTGGGCGATCTACGATGGCGAAAAAAAACCCCGGGTGTTGATCATGGTGTCCAAGTTTGACCATTGCCTGCACGACTTGCTGTACCGCCACCACACGGGTGAACTCAAAATGGACATCGCGGCCATTGTGTCCAATCACCTGGATCTGCAGCCGCTGGCGCAAGCCCACGACATTCCCTACATCCACCTGCCGGTCACACCCGAGACCAAGTCGCGGCAGGAAGCCCGTCTGCTGGAAATCGTGACGCAGACCCACAGTGAGCTGGTGGTCCTGGCCCGTTACATGCAGGTGTTGTCAGACGATTTGTGCCGCCGTTTGCGGGGGCGGGCCATCAACATCCACCACTCGTTTTTGCCGGGATTCAAAGGGGCCAAACCCTACCACCAGGCCCATGAACGGGGTGTCAAACTGACCGGCGCCACGGCGCACTATGTCACGGGGGACCTGGACGAAGGCCCCATCATTGAACAGATTGTCGAACGTGTGGACCACACCTTCACCCCGGAAAAACTGGCCGCTGCCGGACGCGACTCAGAGTGTCGGGCACTGGCCAATGCGGTGCGTTTTCACATTGAGCACCGCGTCTTTTTAAATGGGGGAAGAACCGTGGTGTTCCGCTAAGAATGGAATTACACCCAGGCTGCGAAATCCTGCACGGCGGGGATGGGGATGGCAGGCGCACAGTCCACCGCGACCTGGATTCCCAGTGTGTTCTCGCGGCTGTGCTGCCGTTCCGCACTGGGGGTGTGGCCAAACATATTGCGGTAGCACTTGGAGAAATGGGGCGGGGACTGGAACCCACAGGCCACCGCAATTTCCATGATGGACATGGCGGTTTGCAACAACAGCCCGCGCGCCCGCCGCAAACGCATGTCCAGATAGTATTTGGTGGGCACTTCACCCACGTAACGTTTGAACAAGCGCTCAATCTGCCGCCGCGAAACGCCCACCAGCACCGCGATTTCATCCAGCGACAAAGGCTCTTCGATATTCGCCTCCATCAGCGCGGCGGCCTCAATCAGGTTTTCATGGAACAAACCCACGCGGGCCTGCAGCGGAACATGCTGGCGGTCCTGGTCATTGCGAATCCGGTCCAGAATAAACTGTTCGGAAATCATCGGCGCAATGTCGCGGCCCAGATGGTCCTTGATGATCTTGAGCATCAGATCCAAGGGGGCAATACCGCCGGTGCAGGTGTAGCGGTCGCGGTCAATGGCGAAGAGCTGGTCCGAGAAGATGACCCGTGGGAATTTCTCCTGTAACGCAGACATGTTTTCCCAGTGAATCACGGCTTTGTATTTGTCCAGCAGGCCGGCCTTGGCCAATGCATAGCCGCCCGTACACAGGGAACCCAAGGCCACATGGCGCTGCGCCAACCGGCGCAGTGCCGCCAGCAACTCTGAAGTCACCGCCTGCTCGACGTTGATACCACCACACACAAATACGATATTGGCGGGCCCCATGTTGTCAATCGACACCGTTGGTGCCAAGGACAAGCCACAGCTGGCCGCTGCGGGAAAACCATCCAGCGTGGCCAGGGTCCACTGGTACACCTCTTGCTGCGCCACGCGGTTGGCCATGCGCAGCGCATCCACTGCGCTCGACAGGGCGATGAGGGAATAGTTGGGAAGCGTCAGGAAAACAAATCGCTGCAAGGGCAGCGGTTCCTTGGCCCCTGTTGTTGGCAGGTCCATAACAATTACCCCCTTCAAAAATAATCCAACTTTCGCAGAGACCACTCACTCACATCGGCAGCTTGCTGCGCTTGGCCCGAAACCCCAAACGCTCCCGCCACGACAGCCGAATGCCCTGCGCGCCAAAGGTTTCCGTGATGCGGTCCAACATAATCGCCAGCAAAACCACCGCCAGCCCGGACTCAAACCCCAGACCAATGTCCAGGCGCTGAATGCTGGCCAGCACATCGTTGCCCAGCCCCCCCGCCCCCACCATGGAGGCAATGATGACCATGGACAGCGCCATCATGATGGTCTGGTTGATGCCCGCCATGATCGACGGCAACGCACCTGGTATCTGCACTTTGAACAAGACCTGCAGGGGGGTGCATCCAAAGGTGATGCCGGCCTCCACCTGCTCCTTGTTGACCTGGCGAATGCCCAGACTGGTCAGTCGCACCACCGGTGGCATGGCAAAAATCACGGTGGCCAGCACGCCGGGCACCCGCCCCAGGCCAAACAACATGGCAGCTGGAATCAGGTAGACGAACGCTGGCATGGTTTGCATGAAATCCAGCGTGGGCCGGACAATGGCAGCCACCCGGTCTTTCTTGGCAACCCATATGCCCAGTGGCAAACCTACAACCAAGCTGATGAAGGTTGCGGAAATAATCAGGGCCAGTGTGACCATGGTTTGCGGCCAGAAACCCGTGCCGTCAATCACCACACAGCAGGCCAGGCAAAACAGGGCAAACTTCCAGCCCACGCGCCACAGCCCGGTGGCAATCAGAACGGCGGCAACCACCCAGACCGGCAAGGCCTGCAAGCCCAGTTCAATACTCTCCGTCAGCGTACCAATGCCCGAACCGAGTTGCTCCAGCATGCCACCGTCGTTGTCGATGACAAACTTGACGCCCAGGTTCACCCACTCGCCAAGAGGCAAAAAATCACTCATACGCCGTCTCCTCTTCCACCATTTTTTTGAGCAAAATTGTCTGGGTCACGGCCCCCAAATAGCGCCCGGCGTTATTGACCACCGGCAATGGATGCGGGTTCTTGACGATGCGCCCGATCAGATCCCGCAGGCTCAAGGCCTCATGGACCGCACCAATCCCGTCAAGCAAGGCATTGGCCATCAAATCCCCCTCGGTTTGCAGACTGAGCAACATCGAATCGATCGACACCGTGCCGCGCAAAGTGCCGTCATCCGCCACCACAAAGGCATAGTTGCGCCGCATCTCCCGCAGCCGTTCAATGGCACTGGCAAAGTCTGCACGCGCATCCGCCGTGGGGCGAATGACCAGCGTCGCATCGGTGCGGGCGACGTCTTTTGCCACCAGGTACTTTTGGACGTCCACGCCTTTGAAAAAAGCCCGCACATAGGCATCACAGGGGTTGCGCAAAATTTCGTCAGGGGTGCCGACCTGCACAATACGCCCGCCTTCCATGATGGCGATCCGGTCTCCGATATGGAATGCCTCATCCAGGTCATGCGAAACGAACACAATCGTCCTTTGCTGCTCGCTTTGCAGCTTGAGCAACAACTCCTGCATCTCCGTGCGCTTGAGCGGGTCCAGCGCGGAAAACGCCTCGTCCATCAGCATCAAAGTTGGGTCCACCGCCAGCGCGCGCGCCAGGCCCACACGCTGCTGCATCCCGCCCGACAGCTCTGCCGGATGTTTGTGGGCAAACGCACTGAGCCCCACCTGGTCCAGCACTTCCATGGCGCGCTTTTCACGGACTTTGCGCCCCACGCCCGCAACCTCCAGACCAAAAGCGGTGTTGCTCAAAACCGAGAGGTGTGGCAACAGCGCAAACGACTGGAACACCATGGCCAAATCCTTGCGACGCAAGTCCACCAGGGCTTTGTTGCCCATGGTGGCCACATCGTGGCCACCCACCATGATTTGCCCATGGGTGGGATCGACCAGGCGGTTGAGCAAACGGATCAGCGTGGATTTGCCGGAGCCGGAAAGCCCCATGAGGACAAAAATCTCCCCCTCGTTGACATGGAAATTGGCATTGATAACACCCGCCACCATCCCCGTTTGCTGAAAAATCTGGTCCTTTCCCTGGCCCTCTTTCAGCATTTTCATGGCCAGGGCAGGGTCCGATCCAAAAACCTTGTAGAGATTTTTGACAACAATTTTCTCAGCCACTATGTATCCTCTCGGTTGACAAGACGGTAGGCAACAGATCCTGAAAAAAGTCGCTTGCATCTCAGGGAAGAGACCATGCTATCGCCATGGCCTGTATTGAATCCCAGAAAAACGACTTTAAATTGCCTAATTACGACAATTTTTGGGCAACCTAGGGTATACACCCACTGTGCATTCACGCGCTCCCAACGTTGACGTGCGTGCGCAGCAGCCCCTCAGATACGGAGGCGGAAATACCACTTTTTTAATGGCAGGCGTTGACCCAAGCCTGGACGTAGCGGGTCCCTTTTGCAAGAACCTCGGCGGCCGTCGCGCCCGGTTGGTACAACTGGCTGCCAATGCCAAATCCCGTGGCACCCACATGTTTCCAAGGCCCCATATTGTCCGGCGTGATGCCGCCCACGGGCCACACATCGGTCCCTGAAGGCAACACCGATATCAGTGCCTTGAGCCCCCCGTACCCGACCATTTCCGCCGGAAAGATTTTCAGCGCATGGGCGCCCGCCTGCAGCGCAGCAAAGGCCTCGCTGGGCGTGGCCACGCCGGGCGCACACAGCATGTCCATCGCGGCGGCGTGCGCGATCACACGCACATCACAGTTCGGGGACACCATCAAGCGGCCCCCCGCGCCGTGCACGGCATCCACATCGGCCACCGTCAGCATGGTGCCGCCTCCAACCAGCGCGGTGCTGGGCAGTGCGCGGGCCAGAAGCTCGATGCACTGCAGGGCGCCCGGGCGGTTCAGGGGCACCTCCAGGGTGCGAAACCCGCTCTCGAACAGCGCCTCGCCAATGGCTACCGCATGGGCAGGCTCCAGGCCGCGCAGAATGGCCACCAGGGGCATGGCGCGGGTGTCTTGCAATAAGGTGTGGGCAGTTTTCACAGGGTTTTCCAATGGGCGTTGAGCTGGGCCATGGCCCCGATGAAGGCGGCCTGGGCGTCAATCACCTCCAGGGCCAGGCCCAACAGGGTGGCCGCGGCCTGGTAGCGTTTGGCAAGCTCCACCGAGCCAATCAATTGAAACGTGGCGTCCGTGGGCGATGGTGCCGACTGGTGGAGCACGTCATGCAGTTCGCTGCCAATCAGCAAACCGCTGAGGTAGGCCTTGGAGCTGCTGGCGGGCATGTCGCCACACACCACCCGCGCCCGGCAGCCAAAAAGCTGGTGGCTCAGCGCGCCATGACGTGCGGCATGCACGCCGTCCGCAAAGGCGGCGTCGTCCCATACCGGCGCGGCTGAGCCTGCTGCGGCGGCCAGCGTACCCTGGCGCCCCAGGAGCTCAAACAGCTCTCCGGTCATGTAGGTGCGCAACTGCACAATGCGGCCCGCGTCCAGCTCGACCCATTTGCTGTGCGTGCCCGGCAGCACAAACCAGCCGCTGTGGTGCCCCAGCGTGAGGGCCCCCAGCAACTGGGTTTCTTCACCGCGCATCACGTCGGGCTGCCCTGCCGACCCGCGCACGCAGTAGCCCGGCACGATCAGGGTGGCACAAGAGCCCGGTGCGTCGGTCACCGGACGCAGGTGTTTCCACAGCGCATCCAGCGGGACCGAGGCATCCACGTAAGGCACCTCTTGCCAGCCCAGCGCACTGCCCACCATGCCGGACATCAGCACACGCGCGGGCGTGGCATGCAGGCCTTGTAAAGCGGTCTCCAAGGCGGCGGGGAAACGGCCCTTGCAGGCAAGCGCACCGTCGCTGTCGGCGTAGGTGGAAATGCACGCGCCGTGGGCGTCCAGGGCGTAGGCCCGGCGGTGGGTGGTGCCCCAGTCGATACCGACGCAGCGGGGTTCAGTGTCCATGTGCATACACGCGGACCCTGCCCTTTAGCCCATCACGTAGGAGGTCTTCACGACAGTGAAAAACTCCTGCGCGTACTTGCCTTGTTCCCGCGAGCCATAGCTGGAGCCTTTGCGGCCACCAAACGGCACGTGGTAGTCCACACCGGCGGTGGGCAGGTTCACCATGACCATGCCGGCCTGCGAATGGCGTTTGAAATGGGTGGCGTACTTCAGCGAGGTGGTGGCAATGCCGGCGGACAAACCAAACGGCGTGTCATTGGCCACGGCCAGGGCTTCTTCGTAGTCCTTCACGCGGATCACGCTGGCCACCGGGCCAAAGATCTCTTCGCGGTTGATGCGCATGGCGGCTGTGCTGTCCACCAGCAGGGCGGGGGCCATGTAGAAGCCTTCGGTGTCGCGTTGCAGGCGCTCCCCACCGGCGACGAGTGTGGCCCCTTCGGCTTTGCCGATTTCCACGTAGGACAGGTCTTGCTCCAGTTGGGCTTGCGAAGCCACCGGGCCGATGTCGATGCCGGCTTGCAGGGCGTCCCCCACCTTGATGGCGGCCATGCGTTTTTGCATGGCGGCAATGAACTCGGGATAAATGCGGTCGGTCACGATGAGGCGGCTGGACGCGGTGCAGCGCTGGCCGGTGGAATAAAACGCGCTTTGCACGCAGAGTTCCACTGCGCCGTTCAGGTCCGCATCGTCGAGCACGATTTGCGGATTCTTGCCGCCCATCTCCAACTGCACCTTCTTCATGTTGGCAGCGCAGCTCTGCGCAATGCGTTGCCCCACACCGACGGAGCCGGTGAAGCTGACCGCGGCGATGCCGGGGTGGTTGACCAGCGCATCGCCAATCACGCGGCCCGGCCCCATGACCAGGTTGAACACACCGGCGGGAATGCCGCTGCGGTGGATGATGTCGGCCAGTGCCCAGGCACAGCCCGGCACCAGGTCCGCCGGCTTCAAGACCACGCAGTTGCCATAGGCCAGGGCCGGTGCCACTTTCCAGGCGGGGATCGCCATGGGAAAGTTCCAGGGGGTGATGAGGCCGATGACGCCCAAGGGTTCGCGGGTCACTTCCACACCAATACCGGGGCGCACGGACGGCAAAATTTCACCCGCCAGGCGCAGGCACTCGCCCGCAAAAAACTTGAAGATGTTGCCGGCGCGCGCGGCCTCGCCAATGCCCTCCGCGCGGGTCTTGCCCTCTTCACGGGCCAGCAGGGTGCCCAGCTCTTCTTTGCGGGCCAGGATTTCATTGCCGATTTTGTCGAGCGCATCGGAGCGCGCCTGGATACCGCTGGTGGACCAGGCGGGGAAGGCTTTTTGCGCGGCGGCCACGGCCGCGTTAAGTTGGGCGGCATCCCCTTGCGCATACTCACCGATCACATCGGCCAGGTTGGAGGGGTTGAGGTTGGGTGCGTAGGAGGCGGCTGCCACCCATTCGCCGTTGATGAGGTTGTTGTGTTGGGAAATCGTCATGGTGGTGTGCAAAAGTTAGAGGGACGTCCAGGCGCCTTGCTGGTTACTGGACGCCACGGCGGCGGCCACAAAGCGAATGCCTTGCAAGCCGTCCATGGCGTTGGGGAAATGGAGAGACAGCGGGTCGGCCGTCTGACCGCTGCGGCGTGCAGCAATCGCATCGGCCGCATCGGTGTAGAGGTTGGCAAAGGCTTCGTGGAAGCCCTCGGGGTGGCCCGCCACGATGCGCGAGGCCCGCGCGGCCAAGGGCAAGGTGCCTGGGCCGTTGGGCGTGCGCACTTGCGCGGGTGCACCGAGCGGCTTGAACTGCAGCACCTGGGGGTGCTCTTGCTGCCACTCCAGGCTGCCCATCGAACCACTCACGCGGATGCGCAAGCCGTTTTCCACACCGGCTGCCGCCTGGGTAACCCAGAAGCTGCCGCGTGCACCGTTGCCCATGCGCAGCATGGCGCCCGCATAGTCGTGGGTGATGCGGTCCGGCACGATGCTGCCCACCTCGGCGGCCACCTGGGCCACTTCCAGCCCGGTAATGAAGCACAAGAGGTTGTGCGCATGGGTGCCAATGTCGCCCAGCACCAGCGAGGGGCCGCCGCGCGCGGGGTCTTCTTTCCAGGCCTTGCCGCCCGGACCCGCTTTGGCACGACCGCCCTGCACATACTCCACCTGCACCAGGCGGATCTCGCCCAGGTAGCCCTCCATCACCATGGCCTTGGCCTGGCGCACCATGGGGTAGCCGGTGTAGTTGTGGGTCAGGCAAAACACCAGGCCTGTGTACTGCACGCGCGCATGCAAGGCCTCGGCTTCCTGCAAGGTGTTGGTCATGGGTTTGTCGCAAATGACGTCCATGCCCCGCTCCAGCGCTTGCATGGCAAACCGGAAATGGCTGTCGTTGGGCGTCATGATGGCCACCACTTCGGCGCCATCGGGGCGTGCGGCCTCGGCGTCGATCAGCGTCTGGCCGCTGGGGTAACAACGGTCTGGCGCCAGGCCAATGCCCTGCCCCGTACTCAGCGAGCGCTGCGGGTCCGAGGACAGCGCGGCCGCCACCAGCTCGTAGCGGTCGTCCAGCCGTGCGGCCTGGCGGTGCATGGCCCCGATGAAAGAGCCTGGCCCGCCGCCGATCACGGCCAGACGCAGGCGCCGGCCCAGGAGCTTGAAGACGGTGTTGTCAGACATGCATGTGCCCTTGGTTTATTGGCCCCAACGCAGGACCAGGGGGTCCAGGCGCTTGGCGGTTTCGATGAGGCCGGCCCGGGTGTCGGGGTGCATGGCCGGAAAGGGGTGGCGCCCCGCTTCGCAGGCAATGACGCCGCCTTCTTTCATCAAGGCCTTGGCCGTCAGGATGCCGCCTTGGCGGTTCTCGTAATTGATCAATGGAAGCCATTGCTGGTACAGGGCGGCGGCCTCTTCGCGGCGGCCTGCGGCGTGGGCGTCCACAATTTTGCGGATGCCGTCGGGGTAGGCTCCGCCGGTCATGGCGCCGGTGGCACCGGCGTCCAGGTCCGGCATCAGGGTGATGGCTTCTTCACCATCCCAGGGGCCTTCAATGGCAGCGCCGCCCACACGGATGAGTTCACGCAATTTGGAGGCGGCACCGGGCGTCTCGATCTTGAAGTAGGACACCTGCTTGATTTCCTGCGCCATGCGGACCAGGAAAGGCACCGACAAGGCCGTGCCGCTGACCGGCGCGTCCTGGATCATGATGGGAATGTCCAGCCCCTCCGACAAACGCGCAAAGAATTCGTAGATGTGCGCTTCGGGCACGCGGATGGTAGCGCCGTGGTAGGGTGGCATCACCATCACCATGGAGGCGCCCTGCTGCTGCGCCCGCACACTGCGCTGTAGACAGATATCCGTGCTGAAGTGGGTGGTGGTCACAATCACCGGAACCCGGCCCTGGACGTGGGCCAGGATGGTGCTGGTGAGGGTTTCACGCTCGGCATCCGACAGCACAAACTGCTCCGAGAAATTGGCCAGGATGCACAGGCCGGTGGAGCCGGCGTCTATCATGAAATCGACGCAGCGTTTCTGGCTCTCCAGATCGAGCGCGCCCGTCTCGGTGAAGGTGGTAGGGACGACCGGAAACACACCCCTGTAGCGGGCGTTCGCAGCTGAATACATGGCGATTCCTTATTTGTTTTTGTTGTAGACGTCGAAGCAGACGGCGGCCAACAACACCAGGCCTTTGATGACCTGCTGGTAATCGATGCCAATGCCCATGATGGACATGCCGTTGTTCATCACGCCCATGATGAAGGCGCCAATCACGGCCCCCAGCACCTTGCCCACGCCACCGGAGGCCGAGGCGCCGCCAATGAAACACGCGGCAATCACGTCCAGCTCAAAACCCAGCCCGGCCTTGGGCGTGGCGGTGTTCAGGCGGGCCGCAAAAATCAGCCCCGCCAGCGCGGCCAGCACACCCATGTTGATGAAGGTGTAGAAGGTCAGGCGTTCGGTGCGGATGCCCGACAGGCGCGCCGCTTTCTCATTGCCGCCCAAGGCGTAGATGCGCCGGCCAATGGTGGTTCGGGACGCGACAAAGTCGTACACCAGCATCAGCAAGAGCATGACCACCAGCACATTGGGCAAACCCCGGTACGAGGACAGCATGTAGCTGAAGGCCGCGATCATGCCCACGAACACCAGGTTGGTAATCGCGAAGAGCACCATGGGCTCGTTTTCCATGCCGTGTTTGGCCCGTGCCGCACGGCCGCGCACCTTGGCCACCAGCATCGCCAGGGCAATCAAAAGGCCGATCACAAAAGACGCCACGCGCAGGTTTTCTCCGGCAAAGGGGTCGGGAATGAAGCCAGTGCTGAGCAACTGGAATTCCGGCGGAAAAGGTCCTACCGACGCACCTTGCAGCACCGCCAGCGCCAGACCCTTGAACACCAGCATGCCCGCCAGCGTGACGATGAAGGACGGGATTTTGTAAAACGCCACCCAGTAGCCCTGGGCCGCGCCAATGACGCCACCCAGCACCAGGCACACGATGGAAGCGGGAACAAAGTGCCAGTGGTATTCCACCATGAGCACGGCGGCCACGGCGCCTATGAAGCCACACACCGAACCCACCGAGAGGTCGATATGCCCGGCCACAATGACCAGCAGCATGCCCAGCGCCATCACAATGATGTAGCTGTTTTGCAGGATCAGGTTGGTCAGGTTCAGCGGCTGGAACAGGGTTCCCTCCGTCATCACCTGGAAGAACACCATGATGGCGACGAGCGACATCAGCAGGCCGTATTCGCGCAAGTGGTTTTTCAGGAAGGCCGCGCCACCGGTGGTGGTGGCCGCAGGGGTTGCTCCTGGGTTGGGGGTTGCCATGTCAATTCACTCCTGATGTCACGATAGATCGCATAATTTTTTCCTGGGTGGCTTCGGCCGCAGAAAATTCCGCAACAAAGGCCCCCTCGTTCAGCACACAGATTCGGTCACACATGCCCAGCAGCTCGGGCATCTCGCTGGAGATCATCAGCACGCATTTGCCCTCGGCCGCGAGCTGGGCGATGATGGTGTAGATCTCGTACTTCGCGCCGACGTCGATGCCCCGGGTGGGCTCGTCCAGAATGAGGACCTCGGGCTCCGAGAACAGCCATTTGCTGAGCACCACTTTTTGCTGGTTGCCCCCCGACAGGTTGACGGTGCGCGCAAACACGCTGGGGCTGCGGATGTTGAGCTTTTTACGGAAGGCCTGGGCCACCCCAAATTCACGCCCTTCGTCCACCACCGTGCGTTTGGAGACCGCCCCCAGATTGGCCAGCGTGGTGTTCCAGGCGATGGTTTCTTCCAGCACCAGCCCGTAGCCCTTGCGGTCTTCGGTGACATAGGCAATGCCATGGTTGATGGCTTTTTGGACCGTGCTGGTGTCCACCTCTTTGCCATGCACAAAGACCTGGCCGCTGATGTTCTGGCCGTAGGTTCGGCCAAAAATGCTCATGGCCAGTTCGGTGCGGCCCGCCCCCATCAAACCGGCAATGCCCACGATCTCGCCGCGCTTGACGTGCAGGTTGACGCCTTTGATCACTTGGCGCTGTGCGTGCTCGGCGTGGTGCACGGTCCAATTTTTGACTTCAAAGACACACTCGCCCACGTTCGGTGTGCGTTTGGGGTAGCGGTCGGCCATCTCGCGGCCCACCATGTGGCGGATCACCAGGTCCTCGCTCACCGGCTCGGCTCTGCAGTCCAGCGTGGCCACCGTGGCCCCGTCGCGCAGCACGGTGATGGCATCGGCCACTTTGGAAATTTCGTTGAGCTTGTGCGAAATCAGGATGCAGGACATGCCCTGCTGCTTGAGTTCGAGCAAGAGCTCCAGCAAGGCGTCGCTGTCGGTTTCGTTCAGGCTGGCCGTGGGCTCGTCGAGGATCAGCAGCTTCACTTCCTTGGACAGGGCCTTGGCAATTTCAACGAGCTGCTGCTTTCCCACGCCCAGGTTGGTGATGAGGGTGTTGGGCGACTCCTTGAGCCCGACCTTGTTCAGCAGGGCCTGGGTTTTCACGTAGGAGGTGTTCCAGTCAATCACACCGGCGGTGGCCTGCTCATTGCCCAGGAAAATATTTTCGGTGATGGACAAGAGCGGCACCAGGGCCAACTCCTGGTGAATGATGATGATGCCCAGGGCCTCGCTGTCGTGGATGCCCTTGAAGCGGCATTCCTGCCCCTGGTAGCGGATGTCGCCCTCGTATTCGCCATGCGGATAGACACCGCTCAGCACCTTCATCAGGGTGGATTTGCCTGCACCGTTCTCGCCCACGATGGCATGGATCTGACCCGCATGGACCGTCAGATTGACATCGGTCAGCGCCTTCACGCCATGGAATGATTTTTTCATCCCACGCATTTCTAAAATTGGTTCAGCCATGGTGTTTCAACTATCGCTCTCTGGAAACCACAAACATATAAAAAGCCCTGTGCTTTGGGGGCACAGGGCCTCTTTTTGTACCATCGAATTACTTGAGCTGCTCTTCTTTGATGTAACCGCTGCCCACCAGCACGGGCTTGTAGTTGGCCAGATCCACACTCACCGGCTTGAGCAGGTAGGAGGGCACCACCTTGACCTTGTTGTTGTAGGTCTTGGTGTCGTTGATTTCAGGGCTCTTGCCATTCAGCACGGCGTCCACCATACCGGCAGTCACTTTGGCCAGTTCACGCGTGTCCTTGAACACGGTGGAGTACTGCTCCTTGCGGATGATGGACTTGACCGATGGCACTTCGGCGTCCTGGCCACTCACGAAGGGCATGGCCTGGGCACCCGAACCGTAGCCCACGCCCTTGAGCGCCGAGAGAATACCGATGCTCAAACCGTCATAGGGCGACAACACGGCGTGCACCTTGTCTTTGCCGTAGTAGGCGCTCAGCAAGTTTTCCATGCGCGCCTGGGCTACCTGGCCATCCCAACGCAGGGTGGCCACCTTTTGCATACCGATTTGCTTGCTGCGCACCACCAACTTGCCCTTGTCGATGTACGGCTGCAGCACCGACATGGCGCCGTCGTAGAAGAAGAAGGCATTGTTGTCGTCCGCCGACCCACCAAACAGTTCGATATTGAAGGGCCCTTTGCCCTCTTTCAGCCCCAGGGCCTTTTCCAGCGACTGGGCCTGCAAAACACCGACCTGGAAGTTGTCAAACGTGGCGTAGTAGTCCACATTCTTGCTACCCACAATCAGGCGATCGTAGGACACGATCTTGATGCCTTTGTCGGCCGCCTTTTGCAGCACGTTGGTCAGCGTGGTGCCGTCAATGGCGGCGATCACCAGCACCTTGGCGCCTTTGGTGATCATGTTTTCAATCTGCGCCAACTGGTTGGGGATGTCGTCTTCCGCGTACTGCAGATCGGCTTTGTAACCTTTGGCGGCCAAAGCGGACACCATGCTGTTGCCATCGCTGATCCAGCGCGTGGAACTTTTGGTTGGCATGGAAACACCTACCATTCCCTTGTCCTGCGCTTGAGCCACAGGTGCGCCCATCGCGAAACCCAGTGCCAGACTGGCAGCCAACGCCTTCAATGTGGTTCTACGTGCTTTCAAAATATGTCTCCTGTAATTGATCTACATTAATTTAAATGATCTTCACCCAAGGGCTCAGATGGCGAATCATATGGACATTACAGATAGTTTTCTAATATAGTTTGTGCCATATTCGATACACAAATTTAGATTGGTACAAACCCTCGTATGACAAATTACACCCACTGGTTTATCCGCGCTCGCCTGAAGACAAGGCAGCTTTTGCTGGTGGTGGCCTTGTCCGAAGAGGGCAACATCCACCGCGCCGCGCAAGTCCTGAACATGACCCAGCCCGCAGCGTCCAAGCTGCTCAAAGATTTGGAAGACGTGCTGGGCGTGCAACTGTTTGAACGTCTGCCGCGTGGCATGCGTCCCACCTGGTATGGCGACACCATGATTCGGCATGCACGCGCCGCCCTCTCCAGCCTGAACCAGGCGCACGATGAGTTACAGGCCGCAAAAAATGGGCAGTTTGGCCAGGTCAACTTGGGGTCCATTACCGCCCCCGGGCTGGCGCTGCTTCCGCCCACCGTCGCCGCCGTCAAGCAGGCCCACCCGAACCTGCAAATCACCATTCAGATCGAACCCAGCAACGTGATGATCGAACGGCTCAACCGCGGCGCACTCGACATCGTGGTGGGGCGCCTCTCCGCCGAACATGACAAGGCCGACCTGCGCTATGAAATGATTGCCGATGAACCGGTCTGCGCTGTCGCCCGGCCCGGCCACCCGCTGCTGACCGTGGCCAAGCTGGGGCTGCCGGATGTTTTGAAATACGGCTGGATTGTTCCCCCCAGCGGCAGCGTGCTGCGGCACAAGTTCGACCTGATGTTTCAGGAAACCGACCAGCAGCAACCCACCAACAGCGTGGAAACCGGCTCGCTGCTGTTCATCACCAAAATGATGCAGCAAAGCGACATGGTCAGCCTCATGGCCGCCGACGTGGCCCGCTACTACGCGGACCATGGGCTGCTGTCCATTTTGCCCATGGTGCTGCCGCTGGAGATGGAGGCCTTTGGCTTCATCACCCGGCGTGACCGCCTGCTGTCACCCGCCGCCCATGTCGTGCTGCGGGCACTCAAGGCTTCGGCCATGACCGTTTACGGCAAGCTGTTCGACATGGAAAAAGACTAGTTCCAGCCTGCGTCCACCTTGAACTCTTGCGCCGTGCACATGGCGCCATCGGCAGAGGCCAGAAACAAGACCATACGCGCCACGTCGGATGGTTGCAATTTGTCAGGAAGGCACTGGTTGCGCTGGATATCGGCCTCGCCTTCGGCATTGAGCCACATGGCGATCTGGCGCTCCGTCATCACCCAGCCCGGCGACACCGTGTTGATGCGGATGCGGTCGGCACCCAGGCTATCGGCCAGCCCCCGGGTGAGGCCGTTGACCGAGGACTTGGCCACCGCGTAACAGGGGTAGCCAGCACTCTTGGATTGCCAGCCCGTGGAACCCAGGTTGACGATGGAGCCACCGCCCAGGCGGCGCATACCCGGCACCACGGCCTGGATGGCGAAAAACGCCGGCCGCTGGTTCACCGCCATGCGTTCGTCCCAGTATTCGGGCGTCACCGATTCCAGGGTGTGGCGGTCGTCCCGCGCCACGTTGTTCACCAAAGTGGAAAAATCCCCCAACTCCTGCTGGGCCTGTGCAACGGTCTGTTGCAAGGCGGCAACATCGCGCACATCGCAGGTCCGCCACCACACGGGGGGAAGCCCCTGCTGCGCTAGGCGCTCGGCCAGTGCCGCGCTCTCCTTTTCCGCCACATCCACAAACGCCACCTGGGCGCCCTGCTCGGCAAACGCCGCGACGATGGCGGCGCCAATTCCCGTTCCGCCACCCGTGACGAACACCCGCTGGCCCTGCAGGCTGGGGAAGGTGGCCAATGCTTTACTTGCTTTCATCCTGAAATAGCTCCTTTTTTACGTGATTGCAATTTGCGTATATCAAACATTAATAAATTCATTTTCTATTATCACTATGCATGGTTAGCATCCCTGTTGTCAAGAACCCAGGGCGACATACCCACTACACAAGGCAACACCACATGGACGATTCCAAAAACCCAAAACGCCGCAGCCAAGGCTGGTTTGGTGGCCAAGACCGCGATGGCTTCATGCACCGCAGCTGGCTCAAAAACCAGGGCTATCCACACGACGAACTCGACGGCCGCCCGGTCATCGGCATCTGCAACACCTGGAGCGAGCTGACCCCCTGCAACGGCCACTTCCGCGAACTCGCGGAATTCGTCAAGCGCGGCGTGTACGAGGCCGGGGGCTTCCCGCTGGAATTTCCGGTGATGTCGCTGGGCGAAACCCAGTTGCGCCCCACCGCCATGCTGTTTCGCAACCTGGCCAGCATGGACGTCGAAGAATCCATCCGTGGCAACCCGATTGACGGCGTGGTGCTGCTCATGGGCTGCGACAAGACCACGCCTTCGTTGCTGATGGGCGCGGCCAGTTGCGACCTGCCCACCATCGGTGTGTCGGGCGGTCCCATGCTCAATGGAAAATTCCGGGGCAAGGACGTGGGCTCCGGCACCGGCGTGTGGCAGATGTCCGAGATGGTGCGCGCGGGCGAGATGACCATGCAGGAATTCACCTCCTGCGAGAGCGATATGCACCGCTCCAAGGGCAGTTGCATGACCATGGGCACCGCCAGCACCATGGCCTGCATGGTGGAAGCCCTGGGCATGTCCTTGCCCGAAAACGCCGCCTTTCCCGCCGCAGACACCCGCCGCAACCGCCTGGCCCAGATGACCGGCCGGCGCATTGTGGAAATGGTCAAGCAGGACGTGCGCATGTCGCAGATCCTGACACGCGAAGCATTTGAAAACGCCATCCGCACCAACGCCGCCATTGGCGGCTCCACCAACGCGGTCATCCACCTGCTGGCCATCGCCGGGCGCATGGGCATTGAACTCAAGCTCGACGACTGGGACAAGCTGGGCTCACAGGTCAACTGCCTGCTTAACCTGCAACCCTCGGGCAAGTACCTGATGGAAGACTTTTGCTACGCCGGCGGCCTGCCCGCCGTGATGCGCGAAATCTTGCCGCTGCTGCATGGCGAGGCGCTCACCGCCAATGGAAAAACGATCCGCGAGAACGTGGAAAACGCACCTTGCTACAACCGCGAAGTCATCAAGACCCTGGATGAGCCCTTCATCCCGGAGGCCGGCATTGCGGTGGTGCGCGGCAACCTGGCCCCCGATGGCGCGGTGATCAAGCCCTCGGCTGCCTCCCCCCATTTGCTCACGCACCGCGGCCGGGCCGTGGTGTTTGTGTCGATCGAAGACTTCCACGCCCGCATCGACGACCCCGAGCTGGACATCGACGAGCACTGCATCATGGTGCTGCAAAACTGCGGCCCCCGGGGTTACCCCGGCATGGCCGAGGTGGGCAATATGCCGCTGCCGCCCAAGGTGCTGAGAAAAGGCATTACCGACATGGTGCGCATCTCGGACGCCCGCATGAGCGGCACCGCCTATGGCACCGTGGTGCTGCACACCTCCCCGGAAGCGGCGGCCGGCGGCCCCCTGGCGCTGGTGCGCAACGGCGACATGATCGAACTCAACGTGCCCGAGCGCAAGCTGCACCTGGAAGTGTCTGACGAAGAACTCGCCGTGCGCCGTGCCGCCTGGGTACCGCTGGACAAACCCGTGCGTGGCTACAGCAAGCTCTATGTGGACCATGTGCAGCAGGCCCATTTGGGCGCGGACCTGGACTTCTTGGTCGGCAACAGCGGCGCGGCCATCCCCCGCCATTCGCATTGATGTCGGCCCTCGCCATGCCCACACGGTCCGCCACCGCCCCGGTGGTGCTGGGGGCGCCCCGCAGTGTCTGGTCGGCCCAGGCCGTGCTGGGTGAAGGCGCGCTGTGGTCGGTGCGCGAGCAGGCGCTGTTTTGGGTGGACATCCTGGGGCACCAGTTGCACCGGTATTGTCCGGCCGCCCAGACGCGCGACAGTTGGGCCTTTGATGAAGAAATCTCGACCGTGGCCGAGCGTACCCAAGGCCCCGGCCTGCTGGTGACGCTGCGCCATGATCTGGCGATTTTTGACCCCGAGACCAGCCGCCTGCAACGCCTGCACCGGCCGGAACCCACCCAGCCCGGCAACCGCTTCAACGACGGCAAGTGCGATGCGCAGGGCCGCTTTTGGGGCGGCACCATGGACTTTGCTTGCAAGGCCCCCACCGGCGCGCTTTACCGCTACAGCGGCGGCAGCACGTGCCCCCGCATGCACACCGGCTTTGCAGTGACCAACGGCCCCACCTGGTCCCTGGACGGGCGCACCCTGTATTTCAACGACACGGTGCAGGGCCGGGTACATGCCTTTGACGTGGACCCGACGACGGGAGCACTCGGCACCGCGCGCCTGTGGCTGCAACTGGGACCGCAAGACGGTTTTCCCGACGGCATGACCACCGATGCCGCAGGCCGCATCTGGATAGCCCACTGGGGCGCCGCCTGCGTCACCTGCCACGACCCCGACAGCGCGCTGGAGCTGGCCCGCATCACTCTGCCCACCAGCCACATCACCAGTTGTACCTTTGGGGGTGCCGACCTGCGCACGCTTTACATTACCAGTGCTTGCAGCGGCTTGAACAGCCAGCAAGTGCTGAGCCAACCCCTGGCCGGCGCCCTCTTCAGCGTGGCCATCGACAGCCCGGGGCTGCCAGCACACCGTTTTGCCGGATAAACATGCCCAACACCCCACACCCCATCCACTGGCTACACCACGCCGATCAACACCTCGGACTGGTGCCCAGCCTGGGCGGAGCCGTTGCCGCCTGGCAGCTGGAAGGCGCCCAAGGCAAGATCGATATCTTGCGCCCCTGGGACGGCCACAACCCCGACCTCTACAGCCTGGCGTCCTTCCCCATGGTGCCCTGGTCCAACCGCATCAGCGCGGGCGGTTTTGCGCATGCGGGGGTGTTTCACCCCATTGCCCCAAACCGGATCGGCGAGCCCTACCCCATCCATGGCGATGGCTGGCTGCAGCCCTGGAACATCCACCAGCCCTTTGCCGACACGCTGGAGATGACCCTGGCGTCGGCGCAGTTTGAAGGCAACCCCTATACCTACCGCGCTTTGCAGCGCTTTGTGCTGCGGGACGGCGGCATGGACCAGACACTGACCGTGACCCACCTCGGCGCCCAACCCCTGCCCTACGGCTTGGGGCAGCACCCCTGGTTTTTACGCTCCCCCACAACGCGCCTGCACACGCAGGTGCAAGGGGTATGGCTCAGTGGTGCCGATCCCCTGCCCACAGAGCACAGCACTACCTTCCCCCCCAGTTGGGATCCGCGCCCGGGCATGGACGTGAACGGCAGCCTGGTGGACAACGCCTACACCGGCTGGTCGGGCCAGGCCAGCATCTCCTGGCCCGAGCACCCACTGGAGCTGACTATGCGGGTGCCGGACATCCAGGACCAGGGACGCAACGATGGCTACTGCCTGCTGTACCGCCCCCCCGTGGGCCCGGCCTTTTGTTTTGAACCGGTGACACACCCGATTGACGCCTTTCACGCAGTCGGCAAGCCGGGTCTGCGCGTGCTTGACACCGGCGAGAGCCTGACGCTGCAGGTGGAGTGGCGTTTCAAGCCTTTGGGCTGAGCACGCTCAGCCGGGAAATGACGACCATGCTCGACCGAATCAGCGCGGCCTTGATTTCCTTGTCCCCTGCCGAGCAGCGTGTCGGCAAGCTGGTGTTGTCCGATCCGCAGGGATTTTCCAAGTTGCCTATCTGCGAACTGGCTGCCCTGGCCCATGTCAGCAAACCCACCGTGGTGCGTTTTTGCCGCAGTCTGGGTTATGACGGTTTGAAAGACTTCAAGGTCAAGCTCGAAGGCCGCCTGCACGAAGGCGTTCTCTTCGTGCACCGCAGTGTGGACGTGGACGACAAAATCAACGACATCCTGGTCAAGGTCATCGACGACACCATGGCCGCGGTGTCGACCTACCGCTGCAATGCCAACCGGGCCAATATCGAGGCCGCCGTCGCGACCCTGGTCCAAACGTACCGCAGCCACAAGCGCATCGAGATTTTTGGCCTGGGCAACTCCGGCATAGTTGCCCAGGACGCCCAGCACAAATTTTTCCGCCTGGGCATTCCTGCGACCGCTTACGGCGACAGCCACATGCAGCTCATGAGCGCGTCCGTCCTGCGCCCGGGCGACTGCGCGGTGGTGATCTCCAACTCGGGCAGGACCCGGGACCTGCTAGCGATCTGTGAATTCGCCAAAAGCAATGGCGCCACCACCCTGGTCATCACATCGAGCGGCTCGCCTTTGGCAGTGGCGGGCCACATTCACCTGGCCGCCGACCACCCCGAGGGGTTTGAGCGCTATTGCCCCATGGTGTCGCGCCTGCTGCATTTGATGATTGTCGACATCGTCGCCACCGGGGTGGCCTTGCGCATTGGCATCGAGGAGCTGCGGCCTGATCTTCGGCAAATGCAGTCCTGCTTGCTGGACAAGCGGGTGTTTTGAACCTGCCAGAGTGGCGCAATACGGTGGACACGGGCCTGCCGGTGGCGTAACCAGGGCAATCGCATCTAAATTGCCAGCACACCAAGGTCCAGCACCTTCTGCATATAAGCCGGGTCCCAACCCGCGCGGCTGCGCTTGTTCCTGATGCCCACCTTCAAGCTCGTTTCCCGCTTGAGCTGGGTGAGCGCTACG
>NZ_JAUYQD010000114.1 GCF_030697375.1 Rhodoferax sp.
AGATGAACAGAGCCGCCACAACCGCGAAGGCAATTGCCAATCCGCCGCCCCAGCCGCATTTCGAACGCTTTCCTGCGATCCATGCGCCCCAAACTCCCGCGAGGAGAATCGCCAACGTGAGCAACAGCTTGGTGTTCATGCATTCTAACGTCGGCCGTGAATGGGCCGCAACGGCGCACTCAGCATTGAAGAATGGCGACCGAGACGGCAGCCGTTGTGGGTCCATTCGACGAACCTGTTGGGGCTCATGAGCGCGGCCCGAAGTAGGAGGCGTAGAAGTCCGTGGCGTCTTCCCAATCGGGTTCAAAGGCCTCCAGGTAGTGGCGATATACAGGTTCGGTGCGCCAGTCGTTACGAGCGACTGCTGCGCGGCAACGCGCTTCATACTCCTGCCGCACGTTTGACCAGCGAAGCGCATGCATACAGACCTCGACAAACTCAGTAGGTGCATACGGCGGCATCTCAAGGAACGCCGACTCAAATTCTTTTTGCAATTCAGGATGCGCCGCAATGATTTCAAGTGCCGCAGAAGCGAATGGCAAGACATCAGGCGCGTCGAACGAAACGCTCAACTTTGCCTCGGAGTCGCGCGCCAACTGAATCACTTGGTCGACGGGTGTCACCGTGAACCCCAACGTGTTAGGTAAAGGGCGGCCCGCTTGCGGGACGTCCAGCGACCGGAGGGAGCGACTTTGACCGAAGTGTTAGGCTGCATTTGAGTTAACAAGACTACGGCCGCCATTTGCCAAGATGGCTTTTTTGTACTGCATGCTGTTCATTTCGGGGCACTCCAGAACAGCACGAATGAATATTTCTGGAGGTTGATACCAATGGGCTGCAATGTAATGAACGATAGCTACAGGAGCAACAAAAATACGATTTTCAAACGGTACGAAAACGTTTGCAGTAAATCCCGGTGACTCGAATTGACATAGGCTGCAGTGGTGTATGCCAAGAGAAACTACTGGTTCCCAAGGCGACTTACATAGTTCTTTCAGTTTGGTGAAAAAGGTTTCTGAGACGGCACCTTGCACAAATTGTGAGCCGTGCTCCAGCCACCCAACCGAAAGCAGTGCTTCACAGGAAAGTGGCAGGTAATTACAAGGACTAAGGTCAGGAATATGCGCCATGCCTGCGGCCTAACGTAGAGCTAACCGGCGCGGGCGGGTTCATCGCCTGCGTCCGTGTTGAGCGGCGGGTTAGGCAACAATTGCGCGATCCACTTATCACCCGGAAACAACTGATGCCATATTTGATAAACCTCGGATGGTGATTCGACTTTCAAACAAGCGGCCTTAAATACTTCAAGTTTGGCTTCAAATCGTGGGCCGCCAAATTGAGTGGGTTCGAAGGCATCACCGAAATTTTCAGGAAATCTGTCAGGGAAAAGTACGGTTAGGGCTTTTGCTTTGTTCTTCGTTGCACGGGTGTTGTCGCCAGTGAATACAATTTCAGCAGCCTTCAATTCAAATGCGTCTTTGGCGTCCCGGTCCTTCAGTTTTGCAGCCGTATGGGATTGCCACGCAAGGGTGAGGACTCCCAATAGAAGAGGGATAAGAATTGAGCCTCCAGTGAGCCATGCTTTTAACCGTTCAATTTCTAACTTCTTATCTTCCAGAGACTTCTGATACTCGAACTTTTCTCTTTCGAGATTTGCAGTTTCTGGAACGGCGTTCGTTGCAATCTTTACGGGAACGGCTTGTATTGCACTGACCTCCTTCGGCGCACAGAAAGCCGAAAAACTGAGCAATAGAAGTGCGATTGAAAGTATGGTTTTGTAGATAGCCACGTGGGTTCCTTGTTGTTGCCTAACGTGTTATCTAGGTGAAACCTGCTTATGAACAAAGTCGCGTTGAATCATGATATCTCCCTAAATATTTATAAGTCGTTGATTTGTAACATAATTTTCAACGGAGCCTTCGTGGCCTTGCCAATAAAATAGCGACAAACCCTGTAAATCCGCTGATTAAAATTGGGTGCTGCTGGATAAAACGGAGGCCAATCTCTTGCAAGGCTTTGATTCCATTTGCCTTTCCCAATTGGCGCGGATTTTGTACAGTTATAACAAGGCCGACAAACCCTGCAATATTTATCAAATTGGGCGCGCACCCTGACCGTCAACAATCGCTGCACAGCAGCCGATCCCCACCCCATTCCCAACGCGAATTCGCGACTGCCATTGCAAGGAACTCCGCGAGTACCGCAGCGGCTCCTGGCAACGCAAGCGAGAAAACCGCTTGTCCCTTGCGTGCTATGCTTGTCCCCATGTTGTGCCGCTCCAACTTTTCCCACACAAACACCATGCCAATGGTGCACGTTGGGGTGCCCGTGATTGCGCGGGCGATGGGCGCACACATGATTACCACCATTATGAACACGGCCGCCTGAGCGTCGTTCAGGTGGCCGTTCCGGCTGCCTACTGGTGTATCTCCCTCAGAACAAACCCAGCACAGGCAGCTGGGTTAGCAACTGTTCGTAGGAGAGTTTTATGTACCAAGATCATCAAGCCAGTTTCACTGTTGGTAGCCATTCCAGCGTTGCGCCCCTGCACGCCATTGCGCCTTTGCGCGTCGGCCTGCTCGGCCTGGGCACCGTGGGCGCGGGCACCTACACCGTGCTGCAACGCAATGCGGAGGTGATTGCGGCCCGCACCGGCCGGCGCATCGAGATTGCCATGGTCGCGGTGCGCAACCTGGCGCGCGCCGCCCGCATCGTGGGGCCGGACGTGGCGCTGGTCGATGACCCGTTTCTGGTCGTCAACCACCCGGACATTGACGTGGTGGTCGAGGTGATAGGCGGCACCACCCTGGCGCGCGATCTGGTGCTGCAGGCGATTGCCAACCGCAAACACGTGGTCACCGCCAACAAGGCCCTGCTCGCTGTGCATGGCACTGAGATTTTCGCGGCCGCCCAGGCGCAGGGCGTGGTGGTGGCCTACGAGGGCGCGGTGGCGGTCAGCATCCCCATCATCAAGGCGCTGCGCGAAGGCCTGACGGCGAACCGCATCGAATGGATCGCCGGCATCATCAACGGCACCACCAACTACATCCTCTCGGAAATGCGCGCCAAGGGCGTCAGTTTTGCCGAAGCCCTGGCCGATGCGCAAGCCCTGGGCTATGCCGAGGCCGACCCGGCGTTTGACGTGCAGGGCGTGGACGCCGCGCACAAACTCACGCTGCTGGCCGCCAATGCCTTTGGTGTGCCCGTCCAGTTTGACAAAGTCTATGTGGAGGGCATCACCGAACTGGACTCGGTGGACATCGCCTTTGCCGAGCGCCTGGGCTACCGCGTCAAGCTGCTGGGCATCGCCAAACGCAATGCGCAGGGCCTGGAGCTGCGTGTGCACCCCACGCTGGTGGCTGCCGACCATTTGTTGGCGCAGGTCCACGGCTCCATGAACGCCGTGATGGTGAAGAGCGATGCGGCTGGTGTGACGATGTACTACGGCGCCGGTGCCGGCTCCGAACAAACGGCCTCGGCGGTGATTGCCGACCTGGTGGACCTGTGCCGCAGCTACGGCACCCACCCCCGGCAGCGGGTGCCCTCGCTGGCCTTCCAGCCCGGCGCCATCGCCGCCTTGCCGGTCGCCGCCATGGACGATGTGGAAACGTCCTATTACCTGCGGCTGGATGTGGCCAAGCTGTCGCGCACCCTGCCCACCGTCCTGGCCCATCTGGCCGAAGCCGGTGTCCGCGTGCAGCAGCTCGAAGTGCTGGAGCACCCCGATGACGCCGAGCTGAAGGCCCTGGTCGTGCTGACGCAGCCCACGCAGCAGCGCCGGCTGCGCGTGGCGCTTGCCGCGCTGGAGCAGCTGCCCACCGTCATGGGTTTTGCCAAGACCCTGCGCATGGAGGATTTGCGCTGATGGGGTAGCGCCTTCAGGCTGGCGGTGTGGCCTTGGCAAACGGCGCTTGTATCAATGGCGTCAGCCGCTGCACCGTCATTTCCACAAACGCGGTGACCGCGCGCGGCACATGGCGGCGGCTGGGGTAGACCACGTAGAGGTTGCCTATACCGCTGGCCACGCCAGGCAGCACCGCCACCAGCTCGCCTGAACGAAAGCTGGTCTGCAAAGAGCCAATGGGCAGCAGGCAAATGCCCAGGCCGCCAATGGCCGCCTTCTTTTGCGCCGGCCCGGTGTTGGCGCTGAAGCGCCCGCTCACCGTGATCTGCGTGGGGCCGTCCGGCCCGTTCAGCCGCCAGGTGGTCGGGCCGGTCTGGCCCACGGCGCGGATGCAGTCGTGGGCCACCAGGTCTTGCACGGTGCGCGGTGTGCCGCGTGCGGCCAAGTAGGCGGGGCTGGCCGCCAGGGCGAAGTAGCCGCTGGCCACCTTGCGCGCCACCAGGCTGGAGTCCGGCAGCTCCGGGCTGCCGCGAAACGCCACGTCGATGCCTTCGCCAATGAAGTCGGCCATGGCGTCGGCCAGCACAAACTCCAGTTGTACACCCGGAAAACGGTCCAAAAACTCCGCGATCCACTCCATCTGGAAGAACTCAAAAAACCCGGCCGACGCTGCCACGCGGATACTGCCCTTGGGCGTCTGGTTGTCACCGGCCAGTTGGCTGGCGGCGTTTTTGAGCGCATCAATCTGCGCGGCGCACTGGTCAAACAGCGTGCGCCCCGCGTCGGTCAGCGTCAGCTTGCGGGTGGTGCGCTGCAGCAGGCGGGCCTGCAGCGCGTCTTCCAGCTGCGCCACCTGGCGGCTCAGTGTGGTGGGCGGCATGGCCAGACGGCGCGCGGCTTCGGCAAAGCTGCCGGCTTGCACCACCTGCACAAACAGCGCCATTTGGTTCAGGTCCAGCATGGTAAGTAATCCTTGCCCCCACGGTCGCCCACTTCGTGTCGCTCCCTGCCCCCCAAGGGGGCTGTTTCACCTTGGGGCGGCCCGGCGGTGAAACCTAACAAAAACGGCATGGTGAATGCCAATTGTGGCATCTACACAAGTAATGTGCCCGCCCTTACGCTAGTAACACCATGAATGCACGCACACCCCTCCACCGCGCCATCGTCCACCGCACCCGTGGCAGCACGCACGGACCCATCACCCGGCTGGTCAGCCCGGCCGACCTGGGCCAGGTGCTCAAGCCCTTTATCTTTTTGGACCGGTTCGAGTCGCCCGCCGGTGGCCAGCCGCCGCAATTTGGCATGCACCCGCACTCCGGCATTGCCACGCTCACCTACCTGGTCCATGGCCAGGCCGGCTATGAGGACACCACCGGCGAACACGGCGCACGCGGCGTGCTGCCGACCGGGGGTGTGGAGTGGATGATGGCCGGTGGCGGTGTGTGGCACACCGGCGCACCCGTCAACACCGAGCGCGTGCTGGGTTTTCAGCTGTGGGTGGCGATGCCGCCCGAGTTGGAACTGGCCACGGCGCACAGCATCTACCTGGGGCCTGAGGATGTGCCCCAGCTTGGCCCGGCGCGCGTGCTGCTGGGCAGTTATGGCGGGCAGACCAGCCCGGTCCCCGCGCCGTCCAACATCACCTACATGGCCGTGCACCTGAAGGCCGGCGAGAGCTGGCGCTTTGAGCCGCCTGCAGGGCACACCGTGGCCTGGCTGGCCGTGGGCGAGGGCGCGTTGACCGCACCTGCCGCACTGCGCACGGGTGAGTTGATTGCGTTTGACGGCTCAGGCAGTGCCATTGACTTTGAAGCGCAGGCCGACACCGCCTTGGTGCTGGGCTCGGGCGTGCAGCACCCGCATGACCTGTTCATGGGGCCGTACTCGGTGCACACCAGTGCCGAGACCCTGCGCCAGGGCCAGGCCGGTATCCGCGAGCGGGCGCAGTGGCTGCGCCAGCAGGGGCGGTTGTGAAACCGCTGATTCCATCCATTGCGTCCTGACCCACTTGCCATTCACCACCCCAGCACAACGTGCCTTTTTCTAAACCCCGAAACCTGGAGCTTCCCTTGACCCACGCCACCAACAATAGCAAACTCTTCCAACCCTACAACCTGGGCAGCATCACCCTGAGCAACCGCTTGGTCATGAACCCCATGACACGCTGCCGCGCCGACGCCACCGGCACCCCGCAAGATCCGATGGCCGAGTACTACGGCCAGCGCGCCACGGCCGGCCTGATCGTGTCGGAAGGCATTGCGCCCTCCGCCAACGGCAAGGGCTATGCCCGCATCCCCGGCCTGTGGAGCGATGCGCAGGTGCAGGCCTGGAAGCCGGTGGTGGCCGCCGTGCACGCCCAGGGCGGCAAGGTCTTTGCGCAACTGATGCACACCGGCCGCGTCAGCCATGCGGCCAATATGGCGGCGGACGCCAAAATCTTGGCCC
The DNA here is from genome assembly GCF_030697375.1 of Rhodoferax sp. GTDB lineage: Bacteria > Pseudomonadota > Gammaproteobacteria > Burkholderiales > Burkholderiaceae_C > Allorhodoferax. The sequence goes on from NZ_JAUYQD010000114.1 coordinate 6,290, forward strand.
CCAGCGCCGTGGCCCTGGCCGGCCAGATGTACACCGACGCGCAGGGCATGCAAGACTATCCGGTACCGCAGGAGATGACGGAGTCCGACATTCTGCAGGCCAAGGCCGAGTTTGTGCAGGCCGCCAAAAACGCCATCGCCGCCGGTTTTGACGGGGTCGAATTACACGGCGCCAACGGCTACCTGCTGGAGCAGTTCCTGAGCCCCACCACCAACCAGCGCAGCGATGCCTGGGGTGGCAGCGTCGAAAAACGCATCCGGTTTGTGGCCGAAGTGGCGCGCGAGACAGCGGCCGCCATTGGCGGTGACAAGGTGGGCATTCGCCTGTCGCCCTACGGCACCAACTCCGGCATGTCCGCCTACCCGGAAGTCGAAGAAACCTACTTCAAGCTGCTGCCGTTGCTGGCCGACGCGGGTCTGGCCTATGTGCACGTGGCCGACCACGCCGCCATGGGCGCACCGGCCGTGCCCGCCACGTTCAAGCAGGCACTGCGCAAGGCCTGGCCACGCACCTTCTTCATCGGCGGCAGCTTTGACCAGGCCTCGGGCCAGCAGGCGGTGAGCGATGGATTGGTGGACCTGATCGGCCTGGGCCGCGCCTTCCTGGCCAACCCGGATCTGGTGCAGCGTCTGCAAAAGGGTCTGGCCTTGGCGGCTCCCGACATGAACACCTTGTTCACGCCCGGTGCCAAGGGCTATACCGACTACGCGCTGGCCACGGCCTGAGCCAGCGGCAGAGCGCGCCAAAGCCGGTGCGCCTCGCCCTGCGGGTCCACCGGCAACTGGTGTTTGGCCTGCAGGTAGTGGTGGGTGAAAACCTCCAGGTAGGCCTCCAGCGTCTGTGCCGCGCGGGGCTCGCCGGCCAAGTCCATGCACAGGGCCGCCACCTCGGAGGTGCAAAAGTGGTCGTCGCGCCGGGAGCGGCGCAGTTTGTAGCGCGATATCTGTTCGGGTTGCAGGCTCAGCACCGGCAGTGCATTCAGGTAGGGGCTTTTGCGAAACATCTTGCGCGCCTCGGGCCAGGTGGCGTCCAGCAGCACGAACAGCGGGCGCTTGGCTGCAGGTGCTGGCGCTCCGGCAGTGGTATCGGTGGGCAGCAGCGCGGTGCGCACCCGCTCGGGCGCCACAAACTCGCCCGGAAACACCACATACGGCTGCCACTGTGGATCGGCCAACAGGGCCAGCAGGGCTGGGTCTACCTCGGTACGGGCCCAGCCAAAGGCAAAGGTGTCGGCCACCACATCGGCTATCAGCCAGCCGGTGTTGCTGGGCTTGAGCGGCTCCGTGTCCGCCATCAGCAGGCACACCCCCGCTCGCGTGGGCACCGAGGGGCGCAAGGCGCACAGGCAGTGGCTGGGCACCAGGCGGCAGCCCGCACAGCGCTCACCGCGCGGCCCGCCACGGGCCAAAAAGGGTTTGACGCTGCGCGCCAGACGGGCGGTGCGCAGGCGGGAGACAGCATGGGGTTCAGCGGCGTGGGACATGGAGGGGCTTTGGGTTTGTTAGCTGCAGCGGCTGTCCACACACTCCAGCGCAAACACCGGCACCTCGGCCTGGCGGCTCAGCCACAGGCCGCCGCCCAGTTCGGCAAAACCCTCGGCCAGGCCACGCCGGTACAAGGCGGCCGGGTGCTTGAACAGGCGCGGGTCGGTCAGCGTCTCGTCACGATGTCGCGCTCCCAGTCTTCGCGGGCCACCGCTTCCACATACAGCGCGCCGCGACACAGGCGCGCCAGGTTGTGCATGGCGACCTTGGCGTCCGCAGGGGTCAGGTAGGGCAACACGCCCTGGCAGATCACCAGGTCGAACGGGGCCGGGGCCCGGTAGTCCAGCACCGAGCCGCGCTCCCAGCCGAAGCGCCCGCACAGGTATTCGCTGTACTCCACGCCGTGGTAGCTGGCCTGCGGGTAGTGCGTGGCGACTACATCGCGCCACAGCCCGATGCCGCAGCCCATGTCCAGCACCCGCAGCACCGGCACCCGGATGTACTGCAGGTAGCTGCACACAAAGGCGCCCAGCCGGTCCATGTGGTCACGGTCCACCACACTGGTCTTCTTGTCGAAATAGAAGCGCTTGTAGTACGCCTCGTCGAACAAATTCTTATCCGCAGATTTCATGCATTTCTCTTTTTCGCTCTAAAACAACCAGTCCAAGTATCGCTGGCTACGGCGCACGGTGGGCGTGGTTGCCGTTTTTACTCAGTCTGTCGTGTGGATCGTCTGAACGGCGTCTGCATCTTTACGGTTTCGGATGCGGACTGTTGCACCGATGGCAAGCGTTTCAAATTCCGGCTTTGGCAAGGCAGCGCCATGCCGGGTCGCCTCCAAGTCTATGGGCGCTTGATCCAGCGGCTCATCTGCCAAGGGAAAAGTGCCCCAATGGATGCCTACGCTGCGCTTGGCCCCAAGATCGCGGTGAATCTGCACGGCCTCTGACGGGTTGACATGCTGTCCTTGCATAAACCAGCGGGGTTCGTAAGCGCCTATCGGTATCAGTGCCACATCAAACCCGCCACCGAGCGCACCGCTATGCCGCTCACGGAAATGCTGGCGGGTGTCTGCAAAGTCGCGGCTATAGCCCGTATCACCGGCAAAGTACCAATGCAGCGCCGGACTGAACACGGCCCATGCACCCCACAGGGTTTCGCTTTCATCGCTGAGCCCTCGCCCCGACCAGTGTTGTGTGGGTGTGAAATGGAATTCCGTACCTTGCACCGACACGCTGTCCCACCAATCCAATTCCTGCACGGCTTCTATACCCCAGCGCTGTAGAAGTGGTTTGAGACCCAGCGGCACCAGAAAGAGCGTAGCGGTGCCGCGCCGCGTGGCCAGTGCCTGCAGGTGCACCACGCTGGCACGGTCCAGGTGGTCGAAGTGGTTGTGCGACAGGAGCACCACGTCAATGGGTGGCAGGTCCGCCAGAGCAACACCGGGTGGCTGTGCGCGGCGTGGACCCGCAAACTGAACCGGAAAGGCGCGTTCACTGAACATGGGGTCCGTCAGCACATTCAAACCCCCGGCCTGCACCAAGGCGGTGGCATGGCCTATCCATGTCAGGGTGGGCGCGTCTGGCAAACCGTCGGATAGGAGCGACCCGCGCGGATAGGCTTGCAGGGTCGCCAAGTCGGGCCGTACCACCGGCGCCGGTGTTTGGGGGTGGGAAGGCAAGCCTTGGCGCCACGCGTTCCATTGCCAACGTGCAACCGTGGGCAGGCTATGCGTGACCCTTTCGACATAGTTGTTGCGAAAGCCAGTGGCGGTATGGTGGCTTTTTTCAGGGTTGAAGTACGCATTGGTCTCTGCTGCAGACGCCTGGTGCGCACACAGACATGCCGCGCACCAGGCGGTCACCCGCATTGCTTTGCGCCATTTCACGACCTACCCGCCGACACACGGTTTTGTCGCAGGAACCAGATGGCGCAGGTTGTGCCGATCCACACCGCGTTGAACATGGGGAACGCTGACAACTGCAGCGGCAGCACGCCGGTGGCCGTGTAGGCCATGCCCACACCCAGGTCAATCGCCTGGATCAGCCCCATCAGCGCCACCCACAGTGCATGTTCTTTGGCCTCCCGGCTGATGATCCAGAAGCCCAGGCCATAGGCCACAAACCGGGCCGCCAACATGCCCAGGGGATAGTACAAATCCGGCGCCGCCGCCGAGTGCCCCATTTGCTGCAAAAGCGCGCCAGGGAAAAACAAATACGCCATGCCCAGAGCCAGCTGCACCGAACCCACCACACGTAAAAAAACCGTAAACATATGAACTGCTTTCCAAAAAATGAAGGAAAGCTGATGCTATAAATCAAACTTCCGTTTGTGAAGTAGTTACCAAAAGGGAAGTGATGAAAGCGACCAAGGTTGAGGTCAGTTGTGATGGGAGTTGCCCCGTGCAACGCACGGCGCAGGCGCTGGATGGCAAATGGACCATACTGGTTTTACGCGATCTGTTGGGTGGCAAAAAGCGCTACTCGGAACTACAACGCAGCCTCAAAGGCATCAGCCCCAGGCTGCTTGCGGCAAGGCTCAAAGCGCTGGAGCTGCAAGGCCTGGTGACGCGCACGGTTTTTGCGACCGTGCCACCCACCACGGAATACGCACTGACCCCGCAGGGTCAACACATCATGCCCGTTGTGCAGGCCATGGCGGTGTATGGGCAGACGCTCTTGTTGCAAGATGCGCGCGCAAAAAAAGCGCGATCATCCTCCACAGCGGTTACAGCACCAGGCGTCACCCAAGTGCGTGGCGGAAAACAGGTTTTTTGACCCCTATTCGGCCACCCGCTTATGGGGTGGATGGCCGCAGCGGCAAGGGGATGCGTTCGGTTTCACCAGGCACCTGGCCCATGCCCAGCGAGGCATCCCCATGGGTCCACGCCTGGGCCGCCTGTTCAATGCGCTCCTTGCTGGTGGATACAAAATTCCACCAGATCAGCCGCCGCCCCAGGGGCTGCCCGCCAATCACCACCAGGCGTGCGCCGTCGGGCCCGGCGGTCAGCACGGTGGCAGCCGTCAGCACCGCCATGGTGTGCGGCGCCAAGGGTTGCCCGTCGATCCGCACCTCCCCCTGCACCCCATACACGGCCTGTTCTTCGGCCAGCATCGGCAAGGTCCACTGGCCGCCGGCGGGCAAGTGCACATCCAGGTACAGCGTGGGCGACAAGGTAACCACCGGCGACTGAGCGCCCAGCGCCTGCCCCACCAGCACCCGCACCCGGGCATCGCCATCGCGCAGCTCGGGAATGGCGTCGGCCGGGGTATGGGTGAAGGTGGCGGGCTGCTCCTGCGCCGCCTCGGGCAGCGCCAGCCACAGTTGCAGGCCGTGGTTGACGTAGCTGCTGTCGCGTTCGGCCTCGGGCTTGCGCTCGGAGTGCACGATGCCGCTGCCCGCCGTCATCCAGTTGATGGCGCCGGGCTCGATGCGCTGCGTGTAGCCCAGGTTGTCGCGGTGCAGGATCACGCCCTCAAACAAATAGGTCACCGTGGCCAGCCCGATGTGGGGGTGGGGCCGCACGTCGTGGTTGGCGGCGGGTGTGATCGTGACGGGGCCAAAGTGGTCAAAAAAGAGGAAGGGCCCCACCGCCTCAGGGCAATCGCATCTAAATTGCCAGCACACCAAGGTCCAGCACCTTCTGCATATAAGCCGGGTCCCAACCCGCGCGGCTGCGCTTGTTCCTGATGCCCACCTTCAAGCTCGTTTCCCGCTTGAGCTGGGTGAGCGCTACG
>NZ_JAUYQD010000115.1 GCF_030697375.1 Rhodoferax sp.
ACCCCCTTCCCCCCCCCCCCCCCCCCGCGTCAACTCTTTTGCGGGTAGCCGGTGATCTCCTGGATGGCCAGGTACAGCGGCTGCAAACGCTGGTACATGCGGCAGTACACCCGTCGGTAGAGCTGCTCGTAGGTATGGACGTGCGCGGGCTCGGGCTGGAACACCTGGCCGATGCGGGTCATTTCCCGGATGGCGGTAGCGAAATCCGGGTGCAGTTGCAGGCTCACCGCCGCCAGCACCGCCGCCCCCAGCCCGCTGGTCTCATACAAATGGGGCCGCTCGCACGGCAGGTTGAAAATATTGGCGGTGATCTGCATGGCCGCGTCGCTCTGCGAGCCGCCACCGGACACACGCACCTTGGTGATGCGGGTGCCGCCCCGCTTTTCGATGCGCTCCTTGGCCTCGCGCAGGGCATAGGCCAGGCCTTCCAGAATGGCGCGGTACAGGTGGGCGCGCTGGTGCACATCGCCAAAGCCGATGATGGCGCCCTTGGCCTCGGGGCCGGGCACCTTGATGCCGGGGTTCCAGAAGGGTTGCAGCATCAGGCCCTGCGCACCCGGCGGCACGGCATTCACCAGTTCGTCAAACAGGGTCTCTGGCGCTACGCCACGTTCTTTGGCAATTTGCTGCTCGTGCAGGCCGAACTGCTCCTTGAACCAGCTCACCATCCAGAAGCCCCGGGTGATCTGGATCTCGGTGTTGTAGTGGCGGGGCACCGCCGCCTGGTACGGGGGGATGAAAGGCGTGGCCTCTAGATAACGCGGCGTGGTGGTGTTGACCGTGGCGGTGGTGCCGTAGGACAGGCAGGCGATCTCGGGGGTGAGGCAACCCGCACCGATCACTTCGCAGGCCTTGTCCGCTGCCCCCGCAATCACGGGCAGCCCTTCGGGAATGCCGGTTTCCAACGCCACCAGAGTCCCTACCTGGCCGATGATGGTGCCTGCGGGCACCAGCTCGGGCAGCATGCGGGGGGTGATGGGCATGGACTGCCATTTCCAATCCGACGCCGCTGCCCAGCAGCCTTTTTTGTAGTCAAACGGCACGTAGCCCACCTGGCTGGCCACGGAATCGACAAAACGCCCGGTGAAACGGTAGTTGAGGTAGCCCGAAAGCAGCAGGTATTTGTCGGTTTTCGCCCAAATGTCGGGCTGGTGCTGGGCGATCCAGTTGGCCTCGGCCTCTTTCTGAAAATGCCGCACCGTGTCGCGCATGCCGATGAGCTTGAAGGCTGCCTCCCACCACCACTTGAGTTTGGGCGGTGCGTCCGCGCGGCGCTGGTCCAGCCAGAGGATGGCCGGGCGCAGGGGTTTTCCAGCTTTGTCCAGGGCAATGGTGGTGCCACGCTGGGTGGTGATGACCACACCGGCAATGGCGCTTTTGGGCACATTGGTATTGGCCCACAGGTGTTGGCAAGCCTGGCACAGGGACTGCCAGAAGGCCTCGGGGTCGTTCTCCACCCAGCCCGGCTGGGGCGACTGGTAGCTGTCGATGTGCACCTGCGATTTGTCCACCAGGTTGCCATGCAAATCAAACAGCAGCGCACGCACGCTTTGGGTGCCATTGTCGATGGCCAGGATGTAGGTCTTAGGCATGGTCAGCAGGTCTCCAGGGCAGGTCTCAGAAGCGGGCACCGTCACGGGGCAGCGAATAGTGCGCAGCCACCAAGGCGCGGTAGCGTTGCAGTTCGGCACTCCAGCCGTCTTCGCCCCATTGCAAATGCGGCTCGCACAGGGCCTGTATCCGCGCAATCTGGTCCAGCCCCCCGCGTGGCAACAGCAGCCCGAGCCGGGTGCGGCGTAGCAGCAGGTCGTCCAGGTGCACCACCGCCTCGTCCCGGGCGGCAATGGCCAGTTCGATCCACAGGGTCTGCGTGCCGGCAATGGTCTGCAGATCGTCGGCAGGCGCCTGCGCTGCCAGCGTGGCGGCGCGGTAGCCAAAGCGTGCAGCCAGGCGCTGGCGCACCGCATCGCTCCACTCCGGGCGGCCCGTACTGGGGGTGAACACCACCGCCTGGTCGCGTGCAAAGGGCTTGCCGGCATGGGGCGCGGCCAGCGCCAGCGCGTCCTGTGCCATGAGGCGAAAGGTGGTGAGCTTGCCGCCGGTGAGCGTGATCAGGCCCGACTCGTCCTTGACCACATGGTCGCGCGTGGCCTTGGAGGCATCGCCCTTGCCGTCGTCCACCACCGGGCGCACCCCGGCGTAGGTGGAAATGACATCGGCGCGGCCCAGATGGGCCTGCGGAAACTGGTCGTTCACCGCCTCCAGCAGGTAGTCCACCTCGGCGGGCGTGATGCAGGCCTCCACATTGAGATCGCCCTGGTGGTCCAGGTCCGTGGTGCCGATGAGGGTGCAGCCCTCCCAGGGGTAGAGGAACACCGGGCGGCCATCGCGCACATGCATCATGCTGATGCTGTGCTGCACCGGCAGCCGGGCGTGGGGCACCAGCAGATGGCTGCCGCGCAGAGGGCGCAGCAGGGGCTTGGCGCCCAAGTCGGCGCGCAGGCGGTCGGCCCAGGCGCCGGTGGCATTCACCACCGAGCGCGCCCGCACGGCGTAACTCTGGCCGCTGAGTGCATCCTGCAGCGCCAGGCCACACACTTGGCCATCACGCAGGGTCAGGCGCTGGGCGGCCACATAGTTCAGGGCGGTGGCGCCGTCTTTTTGGGCCTCCATCAGCACACGCTGCACCAGGCGGGCGTCGTCGGTTTTGGCGTCGTTGAACACCAGGGCGCCGCGCAGCTGGGGCGGATTCAGGCCCGGCGCCAGCGTGCGGGTGCGCTCCAGATTGGCGTAGAAGTGGCTGCGCTGGCCGGCCATCAGGTCGTACAGCACCAGCCCGGTTTGCATCAGCCAGCGCCCGGGCTTGCGGCCCTTGCAGTCGGCGTAGATGAAACTGAGCGGCTGCACCAGCTCGGGGGCTTCGCGCATCAGGCGCTCGCGCTCGCGCACCGAGTGCAGCGTGGTTTTGATGTCACCTTCTTTCAGGTAGCGCAGGCCACCATGCACCAGCTTGGAGGATCGGCTGGAGGTGCCCCAGGCAAAGTCGCGCTGCTCCACCAGCAGCACCTTCCAGCCCCGGCGGGCGGCTTGCTGCGCCACGCCCGCACCGGTGATGCCACCGCCAATGACCACCAGGTCCCACTCCTGGGCCTGCAATTGCGCCAGACCCTGGGCGCGTGGAGTGGCGGCGCTTGTTACTGCGCCCATGGGCCTTCGTCCTGTAGCAGCTTGCCGGGGTTCATGATCTTGGTGGGGTCGAAGTGGCGGCACAGCTCGGCCAGTGTGGCCATGCCCAGCGGGCCTTTTTCATCCTTCAAATGCGTGGCATGGTCGCGCCCCACGCCGTGCTGGTGGCTCACCGTGCCGCCGTGCGCTGCAATCGCGGCGGCCACGGCCGCTTTGAGCTGCTGCCAGCGCGCGAAGTTGGGCGCAAAACCGCCCGGCGCGGTGGCCCAGACAAATTGGGAATAAATGCTGCTGCCCTGCGGGTACATGTGCGACAAATGGGTGAAGGCATGCACCCGCTCGCCGTACTGCGCAAACACATCGCGCGAGGCTTGCTCCATGGCCAGCATCAGGGGCTTGACATTGGGCCAGTCCACGGCGGTTTCAATCGTATCGGCACTGTAGCCCGCGTCCCACAAGGTGTTGCGCAGGTAGGGGCCTTTGAAGCGGTTGGCCACCCATTTGGAGCCCATGGCCGTACCGATGTACACGGCGCCATGCTCACCCAAGGTGCGGCGGGCTTCGTGCAGGGCATTGCGGGCCGTGTGCTGGTCGGCGGTGACGCCCAGCATCAGCATGCACTTGCCCTTGCCGCAGCCGCGCAGGGCCAGGTAGCGCTCCATCCAGCCAATCAGCTTGGCGTGACCGGCCAGGGTGAGGTTGGTTTCGGTCTCGATGGCGTTGGAGAGGCGCAGCATGGACAGCGGCAACTTGCGTTGCACCAGCGTGCGCACGGCCTCCTCCGCGGCGTCCCAGTCCGGCAAGAAAACGGCATGGAAGCTCTCATGCTCTGGGACAGGGCTGATTCGCACCGTGGCCTCGGTCAGCACGCCAAAGCGGCCCTCCGAGCCCATCACCAGTTCCCGCAGGTCAGGCCCCGCGCTGGCGGCGGGCAGCGTGGGAAGCATCAGCGTGCCCACCGGGGTTTCCATGCGGCCACCGGCAAACAACTGCTCGATGCGCCCGTAGCGCAGCGACTGCTGGCCGCTGGAGCGCGTAACCACCCAGCCGCCCACCGTGGAGTACTCGAACGACTGCGGAAAATGCCCCAGCGTGTAGCCCTGGGCGCGCAACGCAGACTCCACCTGCGGCCCCGCCGTGCCCGCGCCAAAGGTGGCCAACTGGCTGCGTTTGTCCAGGTGCAACAGGCGGTTCATGCGGCTCAGGTTGAGGGACAAAATCGGCCGCTCGCTGATGGGGCAGTCCAGATGCCCGGCGACGCTGGTGCCACCGGCAAAGGGAATCACCATCCAGTTGTTGGCATAGGCCAGGTCCAGCAGTTCGCGCACCTGCTCGGTGGACTCGACAAAGGCCACACCATCGGGCACCGGCGGCAGCGCGCCAAAACGCTTGCGAATCCAGTCGGCAAAACTCTCGCCCAAGCCCATGGCAAAACGCGTAGCGGCGTCGGTCTGGATCAGGGGGTGCGCCCCCTCCAGGCGGGAGGCAGGGACTTTCTTCAGAATCTGTTTGCGTGTGGCATCCCGCCCCGGGTGGCCCGGGCCCAGGCGCTCGGCCATCATGGCGCGTGCACCGTCGTTCAAGTCCATTGAGGTGGCGTCATCGCCCCAGCCGTTCCATCGCCGCATGCCCTGCTCCTTGTTGCCTGTAGGTGCGGCAGACTGTAGGCCAAGGCCGCCCTTTTGCCATTTCGCAATGCCGCCAATCGATTGTTCTATCGCGCCAATGTGGGGCGCTGCAGGGCCAGAAATTACGGGTACTTTTGGCCTCTAGCCCCCGTAGAATAAGCGCAAGCAGCTATCAAAATAATAGCAAAAGTAAAACCTGCCCTAGGCCGCTTTGGCATCTCTGGCGGCCGATGGTGCGGTGAGCGGCAGGACCATCTCGAAGCGGGTGCCCTGCCCTGGCTGGGAATCCAAGGTGAGCCTTCCGGCAAGCGAGTCCTGCACCAGCTGCTTGACCAAATACAGGCCCAGACCGGTGCCCCCGTTGCCCAGGCGGGTGGTGAAAAAGGGCTGAAATGCGCGCGCCACCACCTCGGCCCCCATGCCCAGGCCATCGTCACCCACGGTCAGTTTGACCTCGTCCGCCTCAGGCATGCGCTGCGCGCCAATGCGAATGGTCAGGGTCGTGTTCGCCTTCTGGCCATGCAACACGGCGTTGTTGACCAGGTTGGTGATGACCTGCTCCAGCGCGCCCGGGTAGCTATCGAGCCGAATGTCGGCAGGCACATCGGTGAACACCTTGACCGGCTGGTGTTTGTAAGAGGGCTCTATGGTGTGCAGGGTCTCGCCCACCAGTTCCGCCAGACTGAACTCACGTCGGCGCAAGCTGGTTTGGTCCGCTGCCACCTGCTTAAAGTCGGCGACCAGCTCACTGGCCCGGTACACATTGCGCTGCAGCAAAGCGCAGGCTTCGTTGGCTGAATTCACAAACTCCTGGAGTTGGGACTTGCGCAACTGGTTGCCGGCCACGGCAGCGCCCAGGGTATTCACCTGTTCGGTCAAAGCGCCCACCACCAGCGTCGCATTGCCCATGGGGGTGTTCAGTTCGTGCGCCATACCGGCGATCAAAGCCCCCAGGGCGGCCAGCGGCTCGCTGCGCTCGATATGGCTCAGCGCCTCGCGCAGATCGGTATTCGCTTGTGACAGGTCCGCGGTGCGGGCGCTGACACGGCCCTCCAGTTCATCGTTCAATTGGTGCAGCGCCCCCGATGCGCGCCGGGTGGCCAAGGTGGCCACACTGCCCAGGGCAAAAATCCCCACCACCACCGCCAAGCCCACACTCACAATGCCCCGGTCGATTTCGCCCGCAATTTGGTCAACGGGCACCGTGACTTCGATGGCACCACGCACATCCCCCACCTTCCAGTCACGCCGGGGAGAGTCACTGCGTGCGTTGTGGCACTCCACACAGCCGCCCTGCATGCGGTCGGCCACCACATAGCGGAACAGACGCTGCTTGCCGTGCCGCTCTATCCGCGACTGCGGCTGGTCAGGCTGCGCAATCAGCGCGTCCAGGGCACGGGTTTCAAAATCATCATAGGTTTCGGTCGCCACGCGGTTGGGAAAGGGGTAGTGGCTGTACAGGCGGATCGACATGCCCGGGTATTCCTGCGCGATGGTCTTGCCCAAGGCCTTGACCAGGGTGGCGGGCAGTGGCAGCGTGTGCTCACTTTTGTCAAAATCGTAATTCAGCCGCATGCCCGACTGGGTGGCCCTGGCGGCGATTTCGGCTGTATAAAACTTCCGCAGATTGACGATCTGGCTGGCCACTGCCTTGGCGGTTGCGATGCCTGCCGCATCCACCGTCTGCCCTTGCACATGCATCAGTATGGCCAGCACGCCCAGCAGCATGGCCGCACTGGCCAACACCAGTGGCAACAACATCTTTCGCGTCACGCTATCGAGTTGGAGGGGCTGCATAGGCTTCACATGGACAAAAATGACCAATCCAAGGGGTCGTCGGGCCAAGCGAAGTATCGCACTTTCACGGCGCCTAGCCCCTCGCATCCCAGTGAAAATACGGCATCCAACTTTCCCCCGCATCTATGCGAAATCACATGGGCTGATTGGGGCAAGGCGGCTAGTGTGCACTTCTCGCCACATTGCACAGGCCACGGCCAGGAGGAATAGCGTGAACGAATACCACCACCATGTATCGGGTTTCTTTTCCAACCGCGATGACGCCAAGATCGCGCAGTCCCAGCTCCTTGCGCGGGGCATCCCGCCCGAACAACTGCAGATCTTCGTCTCCGACACCGTCCCTTCAGAACCCCTGCCGAAACACGACAGCAATGCGGTGCTGAAAGACGTGCTGGTGGACAGCGCCATTGGCACCGCCATCGGCACCGGCCTGGGCGCGCTTGCGGAAGTGGCGCTGGTGGCGGCGAACGTGACCCTGTTTGTCGCCAGCCCCCTGGTAGCCCCACTTGCCATGCTCGGCTGGGGTGCAGTCCTGGGCGGAACGCTGGGGGCAGCCGCCGGTTCCGTCTCCGGCTCTGCCAATGCGCCCGGCAAAAAAGAAGGATGGCTGTCCGAACTGGTGCGCGATGCCATCTCCCACGGGCAGATCGTCTTGCTGGCGATCACGCGGTCCGAGCAGGAAACCGCAATAGCACGGGAGGTTATTGAGGCCGCCGTCGGCGAAAGCAAGGACATCCGCTCCGCGTGACCCGGTTACCGCAGGTGAAGCGCCTCCTGCTGCTCGGACGCACACACCGAAGTCAGCGTATCCACCCACGGCAGTGCGGAGCGCTTCCATATCTGAAGGCCAGGCAAAAGCTGGTTTCGCTGGTCAAGTCCACCGACACGAAGACTGACCTGCGTAGGATTCTCCTGGGCAAGGGCAAACACCGGGGAACCGCACTGCGGGCAAAACGCCTGAACACGCTTGGCCCCACTTTCTGCAACCTTCACATAGCGCGTGGGCTCGCCGTGCAGCACGAATGACGCAATGGGTGCGGGAACCACCACCCGAAAGGCAGAACCGGTGAGTTTTTGGCAGTCGGTGCAATGGCAGACCATGACCTTGCTTGGGTCAACCTCCGCCGAGAACCGAATCGAACCACAGTGGCATGAACCGTCCACTTTCATTGCAAAGTACTCCCACCCTTGCGTGGACCGGCTGACATGGTCCATAACCAAGGGCGCAATCGCATTGACAGCAATGCCCTCAAAGGATGCCCAAAATTAGCGGCAGAGCCCGCCCCCGGAATAAAGACGATGTGCATGTGATGGTTACTTTCAAGTCGAAGGTTTTAGCTCACGCGTCGCGAACCAGAATGCCGGTGGGTGAATGCCGATGTCCCAAACATCAACGCCCCCTCTGTGCCAAAGCGCCAGCCAGACGCAAGGCGTCGTGCATTATGGCCCTGGAGATGGGGTACGGCGCCTCGGGGTCCGAAATGGGTATTCCAAACCACTGCGCCAACGGTTGTTCAAAGGCGAATTCGATTGCCTTGGGGTGGCGCGTGTCGCGGCCTACGGGGCTGTTCTCAACGGTGCGCCAGAGGTGGTCAAACTCCAACAAGGCGTCACACGGGTGGGCAATGCGGACCGCTCCCACACTGCGCCAGGCGTTCACGCAGCCGATTTCGGCAAATGCGACCCGCTCGTCACCACCGTCCCACTGCAGTTGCGCACCCAAAACGGTAAAAAAGGGCTGCCGGCTTGATGCCCGCAGGGCTTGGACGCATTGGAGAGCGAAGGCTTCCACATCTGCCGCTTGGCCCGTGAATCGGGCTCCGAAAAAAGCAGGGCCAAAAAAGACCTCGAACGCCACCTCGGTACTCTGGCCCAGATACGCACGCACACGGGCATCACTGGGCAAGTCATCGATTGCAAAGGACCACGCCTGCTCCCACGCGCCCTGCATGGCGAACTGCGCAGACGTGGGTGGCGACGTGAAATGCGGGGTCTGTTTCAACATTCAATGCATCCTAAACCCGAGAGGGTGACGACCTACGCACCCACCGATCGGCAGACCCCATGGAAGCCCACAAGCTGCTTCAGGCCGAGTATGCCAATACACCAACAACCAACATGCCGAAAAGCGCCGTGAGGCCTACCGCAAATGAGAGCGAACGAAGAAGGTGGACACCCACGTAGTAGCACAGCATGTGGCTGATGCGTGCCAGGACATAGACCCATGAGAGTGCATTGACCCAACCCGCCGGGGCCGCAGACAACACACAAAAGAAGGCAAGAAGAATGAACCCGGCAATGCTTTCATTGGTGTTGGCGTGGGCACGGGCAGCACGAAAAAGGAAATTGCTGTGGTCCGGATCAATGGGCGTTCCAGGGCGATGCCTCGCCCTCAAAGCCGTCAGATCAAGCACCAGTAGTTGGACCAGCAACAGGCCGCCTATAGCCCCCATGGCCCAGATCGTCGGCGCGTACGGTATGAGCCAGTGTTGCATGCAAGTTATCCTTTCGTTACATCTCTAACGCCCAACGAGGCTGTAAAAAAACTATCGCGTACGTAGCGACAGCACGATTTCGGAGGCACTCGTCCCCTTCCCTTGCCTGAGATCATGGCGTATATGCCGTTCTGATGCATCGACTTTTGGTGGGATTCAAAAAAAATTTCTCCTGGGAGGTTTTTTTACAGCCTCAACGTTGGAGGTAAAAGACCGACTGGAGCGGTGCGAAGCACGCCGGAGGGCAACCCCTCTTAACCGAAAAGTTGGACTTATCGCGGCCCATTGTAGGAAAGCGAGTCGTTGTATAGGCCAATATCTGCGCGAATCAAGGACAAGAACTTCAGTGCTCGATCTCTAAACGCTGCGAAGGACCACGTATCTTTCCCTTCCGCGCAGTTGTAGATGTAGTCAATTATTCTGTTGTATTCATCGAAGACAGCGGCAGGTGCGAACATGGCAAGAAGTGCCGTTGTGTTCAGTCGGTTTCTCTCAAATGCTTGCCTATTCTCAACCGTGATGCTGCCTATGTTTTGTGTTTTCACGAGCAGCTCGATCAATGGGGCTCCGACCTCTTTGTAAAGGTCAATTTTTTGCTTGTAGGTTTGAGCAGATTGGTCTGCTTGAATTTGAAGCGACGAGCGCAATTGCTCCAATTCATGATTGTGTTTTGCAGTTTCTTTCGCCATGAGGCGTTCGGCCCAGATCTTCCCGAGCCAACTTGAAAGAGCCAAGACTATGGCGCCCCCTGCGCCTAGTGAGAGCAGTATTGCGCTTGCAACTTCAAAAATTATTTTGGTGTCCATGTCGATTAGCGTCTATCAGCCGCGCCGCAATATTTGTAGAAACCAAGAGCACCTCCCGCGGCCGATAAACCATGTTGGACTGAACCGCCTGCTGAGGCAATCGCGACAAGGGGTTTGGAAACCTCAACCCATTTGTTGGATAGGATTATGACCGGGCTTCCAATGCGCCACATTTGCTATCAATTAAATAGCTGCTTACGCACACCCAGTATGCCAAAACACCCTATTTAGGCAAAAAAATCAGCCAATAAATCAGCAGCAAATTGAACAGCACCGACACCGCCAACCCCACCTTCCACATGGCCGTGGGGTCGCGCTGCATCAGCGGCGTGCCTTGGGGGGCGCTTAAGGGGCGGGAGGCGCCGCGTTCCAGGGCGAGCAGGAATTCTTCGGCGGTCTCGAAGCGCTGGCGCTGGTCGCGGGCCACGGCTTTGAGCACCACATGGTCCAGCCAGATGGGGATTTGGGGGTTGTGGCGGCTGGGGGGCGTGGGGTCGCGGTAGTAGCGGCCCACCTGGTAAGGCAGCACGTCGCCGTAGGGCAGTTTGTGGGTCAGCAGCTCGTACAGGGTGACGCCCAGCGCAAACAGATCGCTTTGGGCGGTGGGCAATTCCTCGGGGGCATCGTCCGATGTCCCCACTTTGGTGCCTGCTGCCGAGGTCTTGACCCGAAAGCCCCACTGTTCGGGGTTGACATAGCTGGGGGTGCCCGCGTGCAGCGCCCGCATGGCGGCGGGTTCGCGCCCGCTCAGGGCCACGCCCAGGTCCAGCACGCGCAGCACGCCGTCTTCGCCCTGGTGCAGGTTGGCGGGTTTGATGTCGCGGTGGACCACGCCCTGGCGGTGCAGGCGGCTTAAGCCCTTGAGCGCCTGCACCCCCACACCCAGCACATGCGGCAAGCTCAAAGACTGCTTGCGGTCCAGTTGCTGTTGCAGGGTTTCGCCGCCATGCCAGTCGTACAGCAGGTAAAAGGCGCTGCGGTTCTTGCCCGTGGGCAGTTGCTCATGGATGTGCACCAGATGGTCGGCGGCGCGGGAGGACTGCATGCGCTTGGCCAACCAGGCCTCATGCGCCAACATGGTGCGTTCTTGCGGGTCGTGTGCACGGGCGGGGTGCAGGGTTTTCATGGCGTACAGGGTTTGGGTGGCCGGATCGCGCACCTGATACAGCACGTTAATACCGTTGTCGGCCACGGGAGCGGTGACCAGCAGGCCGTCAATGCGCTCCCCCACTTTGAGCCGTGCCGGGATGGGCAGGGCCTGGGCGGCCCGGTTTTCATCCTGGAAGGTGGCGTCCAGCAGGCCCAGCACACGCACCACCAGGGCGGTGACGTTGTCGCGGCTGCCCGCTTTGAGCGCGGCGGCCACCAGTGCGCCGCTGGCGACCTGGGCGCTGACATCCTGGGTGAAGCGGCTGATCCGGGAGGCAGGCACTTCGCCGTGCACACCGTCGGTGAGCAGCACAAACACGTCTCCCACCTGCAAATCACCCTGCACATAGTCCACCACCACACGGTCTTCCAGCCCCACGGCGCGCAGCAGCTGGTGCTGGAAGTCGGGGTGTTTGACCACATGGTCGTGCGTCATTTGCAGGGTTTCACCGTCGCGCAGCAGGTAGGCGCGCGAATCGCCCACATGCGCCAGGGTGTAGCTCTGGCCGCGCAGCACCAAAGCGGTGAGTGTGGTCATGCCCATGGCGGGGTGGCGGCGCTGGTTGACACCGGCCAGCCAGGAATTTTGGGCCGAGATGATGCGGTCCAGCGCCACGGTGGTGTCCCAGGTTTGGGGCGTGCCGTAGTAGTCGCGCATCAGGCTGATCACCGTGGTTTGCGCGGCTTCTTTGCCCATGCCGCCCCGGCTCACGCCGTCGGCCACGGCGGCGATAGCGCCCATGCCCTCCTGGTCGCGCTCGGGCAGCATCGCTGCGCAAAAGTCTTCGTTGCTGTCTTTGGAGCCCGCCAGCGAGCTAAAACCGATTTCTATTTCGAATGCCATGCACCACCATAAGCAAAATCAATGCCCAATATTGGTGCAATGCAGCAAAAAGGCACCATTTGTTGACAGGCAGCTATCCCACCAGCATCTGCATGCTGCGCTCATAGTGGGCCGAGAGTTGTTCATACACCTCCAACAGGCGTTCGCTGGCCACGGCAATGCGCTCCTGCCCTGCCGGGTGGGCCGCCTCGCTGGCACCCGCCAGCATTTGCTGCCAGCCTTCGGTCGCTGCCGCCAGGGCGCTGCGGATGTCCGGGGTGCTCAGGGGCAGGCTATTGAGATAGGCCAGGCCCTGCTCCATGGCCGCGCGTGCTTCGGCCATGCCCGCCTGGTCGCGCTGCAGGGCGCATTTGGCGTAGCGCTGCGACAGCATGCGCTGGCGGCCCGCCACGTTGAGCACCCGCAGCGGGGCCACGGCGCCGGCGTTTTCCAGGTTGCTGGTGAGCCGTTCGGCACTTTGCAGCAGGGTTTCGGCCAGAGCATCCATGTCTTTGAGTTGGCCCGCCTGCGGCCCGGCCTGCAGGGCTTTTTTAAGCAGTTTCCAGGTCACCACCACCTGCCCCAGCAGGTCCCCAAACGTGGGTTTGGAGAGGTTTTTGCCCAGCAAAGCCAGGTTGGCGTCAATGCGGCCCACGGAGTCCTGCAGTGGCGCGGGCGCGCCTCCAGCCACTTGCAACAGTACCTGTTTGATCAGCCGTTGGGACAGCATGCGCAACTGCCCGGCCCGGTTCACCGCGTCGGCAAAGTGGGCCGAATGGATGATGTGCTCGGACACCTGCCCCAGCCGCTGGTTGCTGTGCATGGAGGCGGTGCGCAGGATTTGAAAGGCCTCGTCGTCCGAGAGCTGGCGGGCGCGCATGAGGATGCCCTTGGCGCGGTCCACCATTTTGCGTTCCTCAAAGCGGCTGGACACGTCGGCCAAGGCCTCGCGCAGGCCCTGCTCGTGCTTGAAACGGGCCTGGGCTAAATGGATGAGCGGGCGCAGGCGGTGTGCGCCGTAGCCGTTGACCACGTAGGCGTGCACGCCGGATTCGGTGGCCCGGGCCATGTGCTCGGCGTCCACGTCGCTGGTGAACACGATGACCGGGCGCGGGCTGGTCTGGCCAATCGCCTGCGTGGCATGAAATAACGCATCGCCCGGGTGGGGCGCGTCGCAAACCACCACATCGGGGGCATGGCGCAGGGTTTGCGACAGCAGCTGGGCCACGGTGTCGGCCGAGCCCACCACCTCAATCCCCGCCGCCTTCAGGTCTTCCACCAAAGGCAATGCACTACCAGATCCATTCAAAAACACCAAGGCGGATGTCATATCAATCAACCATTCACAAGAGTCAACAGGGGGTGGCCCGCGCGATTTAAAACCCAGGCACCCAAACAGGGCAAATCATATGGCACAAGTTTTGCATATGCCTTATCGGGCGCAACGGAGCGTCCCACCCGGGCCCAAGCGCCCAAGGCATTGCGCATAACGACGTGCGCCACAGATACAAGCAGTGATTGTGTCTGACTCCGAATTTTTAGCCCCCCTTTGGTGCGCAAGCACACCTTTGGACTTGCTGTTGGCACGGGGCTTGCAATTAATCAAGCGAATCAAACTTTGGAGTAGCCGTAATGAAAAAATCGAAATTGGTGATGGTAGGCAATGGCATGGCCGGCGTACGCACTATCGAGGAACTGCTCAAGGTGTCGCCCGAGCTGTATGACATTACGGTTTTTGGCGCAGAGCCCCACCCCAACTACAACCGTATTTTGTTGTCCCCCGTGCTGGCCGGGGAGCAGACCATTGACGAGATCGTTCTCAACTCGTGGGACTGGTACAAAGACAACCACATCACCCTGCACGCCGGCTGGACAGTCACCTCGGTGGACCGCGTCAAACGCGTCGTGCACGCCGAAAATCCCGCCGGCGAAAAAATCAGCGCCGAATACGACCGCCTGCTGATGTGCACCGGCTCCAACCCCTTCATCCTGCCCGTGCCCGGCAAAGACCTGGAAGGCGTGATCGCCTACCGCGACATTGCCGACACCAACGCGATGATCGATGCCTCCACCAAGTACAAAAACGCCGTGGTCATTGGCGGCGGGCTGCTGGGCCTGGAAGCGGCCAACGGCCTGATGCTGCGCGGCATGACTGTTACCGTGGTGCACGTGATGCCCACGCTGATGGAGCGCCAGCTGGACACCACCGCTGGCAAGATGCTGCAAAAATCCCTGGAAGACCGGGGCCTGAAGTTCCTGATTGGTGCACAAACCCAAGAGCTGATCGGCAATGCCGACGACGGCAAGGGTGGCCGTGTCAAGGCCATCAAGTTCAAGGACGGCACCGAGGTGGCCGCCGACCTGGTGGTGATGGCCGTGGGCATCCGCCCCAACACCGCCCTGGCCGAGTCGATGCGCCTGCACTGCAACAAGGGCATTGTGGTGAACGACACCATGCAGACCATCACCGATGCACGCATTTACTCGGTGGGTGAATGCGCGGCGCACCGCGGCATTGCCTACGGGCTGGTGGCCCCCCTGTTTGAGCAAGGCAAGGTGGCGGCCAACCATTTGGCGCAGTTTGGCATTGGCCAGTACAAGGGGTCGCTGACCTCGACCAAGCTGAAGGTCACCGGCATCGATTTGTTCAGCGCCGGCGACTTTGGCGGCGGCGAAGGCACCGAAGAGCTGGTGATGAGCGACCCCTACGGCGGCGTCTACAAAAAGCTGGTCATCAAGGACGACAAGCTGGTGGGCGCCTGCCTGTACGGCGACACGGTGGACGGCAGCTGGTACTTCAAGCTGCTGCGTGACGGCCGCAGCGTGGCCGACATCCGTGACAAGCTGATGTTTGGCGAGTCCAACCTGGGCGAAGGCGGGCACGAGGGCCACAACAAGGCCGCCAGCATGCCCGATGACGCCGAAGTCTGCGGCTGCAACGGCGTGACCAAGGGCACCATCTGCAAGGCGATCAAGGACAAGGGCCTGTTTACCCTGGACGAGGTGCGCAAACACACCAAGGCCAGCGCATCGTGCGGCTCCTGCACCGGGCTGGTGGAACAGATTTTGATGTTCACCGCCGGGGGCGACTACTCCGCCACGCCCAAGACCAAGGCCATGTGCGGCTGCACCGAACATGGGCACCACGCCGTGCGCGAGGCGATCGTGGCCAACAAACTGCTCACTATTGGTGAGGTCATGCACTTTTTGGAGTGGAAAACGCCCAATGGTTGTGCATCGTGCCGCCCGGCCATCAACTACTACCTGATCAGCTCATGGCCCAAAGAGGCCAAGGACGACCCACAAAGCCGCTATATCAATGAGCGCAGCCACGCCAACATCCAGAAAGATGGCACCTACAGCGTGATTCCGCGCATGTGGGGCGGCGAGACCACCGCCAGCGAATTGCGCCGCATTGCCGATGTGGTGGACAAGTACAAGATCCCTACGGTGAAGGTCACCGGCGGCCAGCGTATCGATTTGCTGGGCGTGAAGAAGGAAGACCTGCAAGCGGTATGGAAAGACATCGGCATGCCCAGCGGCCACGCCTACGCCAAGGCGTTGCGCACGGTGAAAACCTGCGTGGGCTCCGAGTGGTGCCGCATGGGCACCCAAGACTCCACCCAAATGGGCAAGGACCTGGAAAAAGCCATGTGGCGCATGTACGCACCGCACAAGGTCAAATTTGCGGTGTCGGGCTGCCCGCGCAACTGCGCCGAAGCCGGTATCAAAGACGTCGGCATCATCGGTGTGGACAGCGGCTGGGAGATGCACATCGGCGGCAACGGCGGTATCAAGACCGAGGTGGCCCACTTCTTCACCAAGCTCAAAACTGCAGAAGAAGTGCTGGAGTACACCGGCGCCTTCATGCAGCTGTACCGCGAAGAAGGCTGGTACCTGGAGCGCACCGTCCACTACCTGAACCGCGTCGGCATGGACTACGTGAAAAAGCAGATTCTGGAAGACGCCGAAAAGCGCAAAGCCCTGTGGGCCAAGCTGCAGTTCAGCTTGGACGGCGAGCCCGATCCTTGGTTCGATTTCGAAGAAGCCAAAGTGGATACCCGCCAGTTTGAGAAGCTGACGGTGGAAGCCTGATTCCACCAAAACCTTAAGCCAAATAGACCTCTAGCCCTTATGCAATAAGCGTAAGCAGCTAGCAAAACGATAGCAACAGCAAAAGGATTGATATGACTGACTGGAAAAAAATCTGCCTGGTGACCGACATCCCCGTCCTGGGTGCCCGCTGCGTGGCGCGCCCGGTGGGCATGGATGTGGCGGTGTTTCGTACCGACAAGGACGAGGTGTTCGCCCTGCTGGACCGCTGCCCGCACAAGGGTGGCCCCTTGAGCCAGGGCATTGTGTTTGGCTCCAGCGTGGCCTGCCCGCTGCACAACTGGGTCATCGGCCTGGGTGACGGCTGCGCCAAGGCACCGGACGAGGGCTGCACGCCCAAGTTCAGCGTGAAGGTGGAAAACGGCGTGGTGCACCTGGATGGTGCGGAATTGGCCAGCCACGCACTGGACCTGACCCGCCCCCTGGCAGGCCCTGCGCTCAAAGAAGCGGTGGAGGCTTAGGCCTTTACCGGCCCCGTTTGGCACCAAAAAGGAGACAGCATGATTTTCGGTCGAACCCAGCGCAAGCCCATCTCCATCCCGGCCAAGCCCGTCGCGCAGTGGAAATACACCACCTGCAACTACTGCTCCACCGGCTGCGCCATTGAGATCGGCCTGAACGACAAGGGCAAGATCGTGACCAGCCGGGGCCACGCCGGGGCCGATGTGAACCGGGGCAAGCTGTGCATCAAGGGCTTGCTGGAGCATGAGCTGTTTGACTCGCCCGGGCGCGGCACCCTACCGCTGATGCGCGAGAAGGCGCATTTGCCGTACCAGCCCAGCAACTGGGACGCGGCGCTGGACAAGACCGCCGAAAAAATCAAGGAGATCCAGGCCAAGTACGGGCGCGATGCCTTTGCCATCGTCTCCACCGGCCAGTTGCTGACCGAAGAGTTCTACACCCTGGGCAAGCTGGTGCGCGGCCAGATCGGCACCAACAACTACGACGGCAACACCACGCTGTGCATGGCCTCGGCTGTGTCGGGCTACAAGCGCTCCTTCGGTTCGGACGGCCCGCCGGGCTGCTACGACGACTTCGAGCACACCCACTGCTTCATGGCTTTTGGCTCGAATCTGCCGGAGCAGCACCCCATCATCTACTGGCGCCTGAAAGAGGCGCTGGAGAAACGCAAGTTCCCGCTGATCGTGGTCGACCCGCGCGTCACCATGCTGGCGCAGTTTGCCGACATCCATTTGCCCATCACGCCGGGCACCGACACGGTGCTGATCAACGCGATGATGCATGTCATCTTCAAGGAAGGCCTGGAGGACAAGGACTACATCGCCAAGCACACCGAGGGCATAGACGCCCTGCGCGCGCTGGTGGCCGAGTACGACCCCGTGACCGCCCAGCACATCTGCGGCATTGACGAAGACCGCATCCGCACCGTGGCCCGCATCTATGCCAAGGCCCCTGCCGCCATGAGCATCTGGACCATGGGCATCAACCAGTCCACGCACGGTTCGGACGGCGTGGTCGATATCAACAACCTGAACCTGGTCACCGGCAACATCGGCAAGCCGGGCGGCACGAGTCTCTCGATCACCGGCCAGTGCAATGCCATGGGCACACGCGAATGGTCGTCCTGCTCGGGCCTGCCCGGCTACCGCGTGCTGGAGAAGGAAAAAGACCGCAAGACCGTGGCCGACTACTGGGGCATTGACGAGAGCTTCTTCCCGGCCAAGCGCGGCCTGGCGCAGACCGACATCTTCCCCGCCATCGAGACCGGCGAGATCAAGGGCCTGTGGCTGATTGCGACCAACCCCATGACCTCCATGGCGAACCAGCCGCGTATCCGCAAGGCCATGGAGAACCTGGAATTTTTGGTGGTGCAAGACGTGTACGAAGACGTGGAGACGGTGAAATACGCCAATGTCTACCTGCCCGCCGCCGTGTGGGCCGAGAAAGAAGGCTGCCACACCAACACCGAGCGCCGCGTCAACCTCACGCGCAATGTGTTGCCCGCGTACGCCGACTCCAAACCGGACTTCTGGATCTTTAACCAGATGGCCAAACGCTTCACCGACCGCAACAGCATCCATTTCCCCGACACCGCCGAAGGCGCGTTTGAGGAGATGAAAGCGCTGTCCAAGGGCGAAGGCCGCACGCTGGACATCTCGGGCATGAGCTACGACCGCATCGAAGCCGCACGCGGCATCCAGTGGCCGTACTCGGAGGCGCAGGCCGATGCGGACACGCAAAAAATCGGCCTCTCCGACCCCTTCGAGATGAAGCTGCGCATGCCTTTTGACGGCAATGCACGCCTCTATACTGACGGGGTGTTCCAGACCTACAGCGGCAAAGCCAATCTGATCCCGATTCCGTTTGTCAACAACAACGAGTGCCCGGACACCGAGTACCCGTTTTGGCTCAACTCGGGCCGCGTGGTGGAGCATTTCCACACCCGCACGCGCACCGGCAAGATCGGCAACTGCAACAAGTTTTCACCCACGCCCTATATGGAGATGAACCCCGATGCCGCCGAAAAGCTGGGCATCGAGCACCAGAGTTATGTGCGTGTGGTGAGCCGCCGGGGCGACGCGGTGGTGATGGTGCAGCTCACCCAGCGCGTGGGTAGCGACATGTTGTTCATCCCTTTCCACTTCCACGACTGCGTGAACCGTTTGACCCTGGGCCTGCTGGACCCGCATTCGCGCCAGCCTGCGTTCAAGCAAAACGCCGCGCGGGTGGAAAAGATTGACCAAGCCGAAGCAGCGCGTTTGAATTTGGAGCGCAGGGCTTTTTAAGGCCTTGAGGTTCGCTGTACTGCCGAAGTGCGGCGTGCTCTTATTGCTGACTTTCCGAAGAAGGCACGCGGGACGCAGGGCGGCGTGGCACTCAGCTCCGTTCGTGTCCTCCGCCCTGCGGGCTCCTCCTTTACCTCACTGCGCTGAGCGCCACGCCACCCTGCGTCGGCCAACATGGCTGGCTGCCGTTGCCATTGGGGTGGATGGTGCAGCGGCCCCCACAAATCTGTGCCAGCAAGGCCTGCTTACGCTGCCCAGACGGCGCAAACAGGTCTTTTGGGCAGCAACACGCCAAATTGGTGAAATAAGTCGCCTCAATGCCACACTTTACCGGCACGTTCCTTGCATTCATGCACACCATTGATGCACATCAAGGACTATTGCCATGAAAGACAACACCTCCCTCCACAATGCGCAGGTCGCCGAGCCCGTATCTGCCCCAACAGGGGGCGGATGTGGAAAGCCGGAGTGCGGTAGTGGTGGCTGCGCCTCCAAGAAAACGCCCCAAACTGGGGAGCGCAAGATCTGGGAGATTCGCACCGAAGAGCAGGTCTATGCTTTTCTGAACGACAAAACCCACGCCGACACCAACCGCTACGGCCAAAAGATCGACCTGATAGACCACACCCAAGGCAAGCTGCCCGTGGGGCGGTCCATGTTCATCAACGAGAACCCGGCGGTGGGCACCAACCCCAACCGCAACAAGCAACACGGCTTTTTCTTCACAGCCGACAACTGCATCGGCTGCCACGCCTGTGAAGCGGCGTGCAGCGAGAAAAACGAGAACCCGGCGCACCTGGCCTTCCGCTCGGTCGGCTACGTGGAAGGCGGCAGCTACCCCGACTACAAACGCATGAACATCTCCATGGCCTGCAACCATTGTGATGACCCTGTGTGCCTGAAAGGCTGCCCCACCCGCGCCTACACCAAACACGTGGAATATGGCGCCGTGCTGCAAGACCCGGAAACCTGCTTTGGCTGCGGCTACTGCACCTGGGTCTGCCCCTACAACGCGCCGCAGCTCGACCCGGTCAAGGGCCAGGTCTCCAAGTGCAATATGTGTGTGGACCGGCTGGAAGTGGGCCTCAAGCCCGCCTGCGTGTCAGCCTGTGTCGGTAATGCGCTGGATTTTGGCGTGATCGAAAACATCCCCGGCGGGCGCGAGCAGGCGCGCGTGGAGATCCCCGGTTTCCCCTCGCCCGAAATCACCCAACCCAATATCCGCTTCCAGCAAATCAAGCAGTTGCCGGATGAGATGAAGCGCACGGATTCGATGCCGGTGAAGTACCACAAGGACGAGCAAGGCCGCTACCGCCCTGCCATCGACCAGAAGAAGGGCAAGGCCAAGCACTGGAATATGGCGCGCCTGAGCTCCCGTGAGAACCCGCTGGTGCTGTTCACGCTGGCGGCACAAACGGCGGCTGGCGCCTTCGCCTTGGCCTTTTTGGGTGCGCAGGCCGGTCTGGTGGGCTTCACGGGCTTTGCCCAGTCGGCGCTGTACGCGCCGCTGGCCATCGTCTGCTTCCTGTTGGTGGCCTTTGGCCTGTTCATGTCCACCATGCACCTGGGCAAACCGCAGCGTTTCTACCGGGGCTTCAACAACCTGCGGCACTCGCCGGTGTCACGCGAAGGCTTAGGCATTGCCGTCTTCATGGGCATGCTGGGCCTGCACATTGCCTTTAGCCTGCCCGGCAACAGCCTGTTCCAGGCCCTGTTCACCGCCGTATTGGGGCACGACACCACGGTGCTGATCAGCCACAGCCAAGCCAGCGCCTTCGCCACCGTGCTGGGCTATCTGGCGGTGTTGGGCAGTCTGGCCGGGCTGTACTACATGGTCAAGTGCTACCGCATCAAAGCCCGCCCCTTCTGGAACCACTGGCAGGTGGCCACGGCGTTTGGCGGCAGCGCCCTGTCCTTGGGTGCTTTGCTGGTGGGCACCGTCACCATTGCCACCCTGGCCTATGCGGGTGACAGCGTGCTGAACGTCGCCACCGTGAGCGCTGCCGTGTTGTGTTTGGGCATGTTGGTGGAAGGCATTGGCCACACCGCGCACAGCCGCGCCATGGGTGTGGCCGAGCACGAAGGCGGCGCGTCGTATTACATCCAGACCACCACCTTCGGCAAAACCTATGTGCTGCGCAACAGCCTGCTGGGGGTGAACCTGCTGCTGGCCTGCGCCCTGTTGGCCAGCATGCTGGTGGGGGACACCGTGAACGCTTACACCCTGTTGGGCCTGGCCGTGGTTGGCGCGGTCCAGATCGCCACCAGCCTGATGGGCCGTGCGCTGTTCTATGTGCTGGTGATCCCCACCACCATGCCCGGCGCCTTCTTCTGGAAGAACAAGGGTTTTGAAGAGCATGCCCGCGACATCGGCCTGGCCAATATGCCGCAGGTCGGCGTGGCGCCCTTACGCCATTGACCCCCCTGGAATTGCCCATGCAACTGGAAGACTTGCTGCTAAAAACCTGCGTCATCGGGGTGTCGTACTTTGATACGCAGGGCGAACTGATGAAGCAAAACCAGTACGCCGGTCAGGTTATCAAGGTGGACGCGGAGAACGGAATTTCCATCGCCTTGCGCCACAGCGACCCCAGCGTGGCGGCGGCCGATTTCATCGTGCCGCCCAACCTGGACGCCTGGTTCAAGGCCCCCCCAGGGCGGTACCGGCATGCGCCATCGGGCGTGGACATGGAAAACCCGGACTACCTGGTCACCTGGAATGTGTTTCGCACGCAGGACAACACGCTGGACGGCGAACACGCGTGGTGGGAATGGGTACCCAACACCGAGCGTCCACAAGTGGGGCAAAGCGCCGACAATCCTGCGCCATGAGTTCCCCCCAAGAAACACGCTCCACCTGCCCCTACTGTGGGGTGGGCTGCGGCGTCATCATCACCGCCCAGGGCGACCAAATCACCGGCGTGCGGGGTGACCCCGACCACCCGGCCAACTGGGGCCGTCTGTGCACCAAGGGCTCCACGCTGCACCTGACGGCCAGCGCGGTGGTCACACACCAGGCCCGCCTCTTGCGACCCCTGCAGCGGTTTCAGCGTGGCGACGTCGCACGGCCCGTGTCTTGGGACGCCGCGCTGGCGCACGCAGCCCAAGGTTTTGCCAACATCATCCGCAAGCATGGCCCCGACGCGGTGGGTTTTTATGTCTCGGGCCAGTTGCTCACCGAAGACTATTACGTCTTCAACAAGCTGGCCAAGGGCCTGATCGGCACCAACAACATCGACACCAACTCGCGCCTGTGCATGAGCAGCGCCGTGGCGGGCTACAAACAAACCCTGGGCGCCGATGCGCCCCCGGCCTGCTACGACGATGTGAACCATGCGCAGTGCCTCTTCATCGCGGGGTCCAACACGGCCTTTGCCCACCCCATTTTGTTCAGGCGCATCGAAGACGCTAAACGCGCCAACCCCGCGCTGAAAATCATCTACTGCGACCCCCGGCGCACCGACACCGCCGAGATTGCCGACCTGCACTTGGCCCTCCAGCCCGGCACCGACGTGATGCTGTTCAACGGCATGCTGCACACCATGCTGTGGGAGGGCTGGGTGGATACCGCCTACATCGCGGCCCACACCAGCGGGTTTGAGGCGCTCAAGACTCTGGTGCGTGAATACACACCGGAAGTGGTGGCCCAAACCTGCGGCATCAGCCCAGACGCCCTGCTCCAGGCGGCCCGCCTGTTCGCCACCTCGCCCGCCACCCTGAGCCTGTACTGCCAGGGCCTGAACCAGTCCAGCAGCGGTACGGCCAAAAACACCGCACTCATCAACCTGCACCTGGCCACCGGCCAGATCGGCAAACCCGGCGCCGGGCCGTTTTCCTTGACCGGCCAGCCCAACGCCATGGGCGGGCGTGAAGTGGGCGGACTGTCCAACCTGCTCAGCGCCCACCGCGACCTGGCCAATCCGGTGCACCGCGCCGAAGTGGCCGCCCTCTGGGGCGTGGCCGAGGTGCCCGCCACGCCGGGCAAAACGGCGGTCGAGATGTTCCAGGCCGCCGCCGACGGCGAGATCAAGGCGCTGTGGATTGCCTGCACCAACCCGGCCCAAAGCATGCCCGACCAGGCCACCGTGCGCCGCGCACTGGAGCGCGCCGAGCTGGTGGTGCTGCAAGAGGCCTTTGCCAACACCGCCACCGCGCGCTTTGCCGACCTGTTGTTGCCCGCCAGCACCTGGGGCGAGAAAGAAGGCACGGTCACCAACAGCGAACGGCGCATCTCCCGCGTGCGCACCGCCGTAGCCGCCCCCGGGCTGGCCCGTCCCGACTGGCACATCGCCACCGATTTCGCCCAGCGCCTGGAGAAAGAAATTGCGGCGCAGCAGGAAAAAACGCTGTTCCCCTACCAGTTCCCAGAGCAAATCTGGCAAGAACACCGCGCGTCCACCCGGGGCCGCGACCTGGATATCTCCGGGATGTCCTACGCCCTGCTGGAGCAATCGCCCCAGCAATGGCCCCTGCTGGAGGGGCAAACCCAGGGCAAAACGCGCCTGTACGAAGACGGCATTTTCCCCACCCCGGATGGCCGAGCCCGCTTCGTGGCCACGCCCTACAAAGGGGTGGCCGAGCCGCGCGAATCCCGCTACCCGTTTTCACTGAGCACCGGGCGCCTGCGGGACCAGTGGCACGGCATGAGCCGTACCGGCACCCTGGGGCGGTTGTTTGGCCATGTGAGCGAACCCGCCATTCAGATACACCCGCAGGACATGGCCCGCCAGGGCCTGCAAGAAGGGGAATTGGCCTATGTCACCAGCAAGCGCGGCACCATTGTGGTGCCGGTGCAGGCCAGCACCGAGCTGGGGCGTAACCAAGCCTTTATGGCCATGCACTGGGGCGAGGAATTTTTAAGCGGCCAGGCCAGCGCCGGCCAGCGGCTGGCTGGCGTCAACGCGCTCACCACGCCGGCCTACTGCCCGGACTCCAAACAGCCCGAATTCAAACATGCGGCCATCAAAATCCTGAAAGCGGACCTGCCCTGGTCCTTGCTGGCCGTGGCGTGGTTGCCGCCCGAGCGCGTGCTGTCGGCCCGCGCCGAACTCCAGGCTCTGATGGCGCGCTTTCCCTTTGCCAGTTGCACCCCTTTTTCCAACAATGCCCCCGCCGACGGCTCCATGGCCGAGCGCAACGGCCTGCTGTTTCGCGCCGCCGGACACGATGCACCCGCCGACGATCTGCTGGTCCAGATTGAGGCCATTGTGAATTTGGCAGGCCCCCACATCCTGCGCTACGCCGATAAAAAACGTGGACAGCGCCGCACCATCAAACTGGTGGATGGAGAGAAAAAAGTCACCCTGGAAGGCTTCATGCTGGCCGGTGACACCAGCGCCCAGAGCTGGATCAAGACCCTGCTGCAAGACGAGCTGCCCGCCCACACCTATGGTCGCGCCCTGCTGGTGCCGGGTGCCAAGCCGCCCGTCGCGGTCGTGTCACGCGGCAAGCAGGTGTGCACCTGTTTCAACGTGACCGATATCGCGATCGAAGCGCATCTGGGACGTTGCACAGGCTCCGACAAGGAACGCCTGGCGTCATTGCAAGCCAGCCTGAAATGCGGCACCAACTGCGGCTCCTGTGTGCCGGAGCTACAGCGCAGGGTGCGCGCGACCCCGTACTACGCGGCGGCAAATACGCAATAGCAGTTCTTGCCCGCCACCTTCGCCCGGTACATGGCCTGGTCCGCCTGGCGTAAAAGCTGCTCAGAGTCCGCCTCCCGGGCTTGCGGAAAAAAGGTGACGCCCAGGCTGGCCGACACCTGCAAGGTGTGAGGACCAAACGCGACCGGATGGGCAGCGGCAGCCAAAAGCCGCAAGAGCAGAGGTTGCGTGGAGCTGGCATCCACCAGATCCAGAAGCACCGCCACAAACTCATCCCCGCCCCAGCGGGCCAGGGTGTCGCCCTCGCGCAGGGCCAGGCGCATGCGCGCGGCCAATGCTGCCAGCAAATGGTCGCCAGCGTCGTGTCCATAGTGGTCGTTAATCGCCTTAAAACCGTCCAGATCAAGGTAGGCCACCGCCAGCAGGTGCTCACGGCGCTGTGAGCGTGCCAGCGCCTGCTGCAGCCGGTCCGCCAACAACACGCGGTTGGGCAGGCTGGTGAGCGCGTCGTAATGGGCAATGTGCTCCAGCTTCTTTTCGTTCTCTTTGATGGCGGTAATGTCCGAAAACAGCGCCACATAGTGCTGCAGATGGCCGTGGGCATCTTTCACGGCACTGATGGTTTGCATGACCGCAAACACCTCACCACTCTTCCGGCGGTTCCACACCTCACCATACCAGTAGCCCTGGGCGTTCAGATCGCGCCACATGCGGGCAAAAAACTCCTGGCGCTGGTGCCCGGAGTTCAGAATACGCGGGTTGAGCCCTAGCACTTCGGCACGCCCGTAGCCTGTGATGCGGGTGAACGCCTCGTTGACATCCACAATGCCGCCCTGGGGGTCGGTGATCATGATGGCTTCGCGGGCATGGTGAAACACGCTGGCAGACAGGCGCAACTCGTTTTCGGCGCGCTTGCGGTCGGTGATGTCGTGTCCAATGCCCAGCACCCCGATCAGACGATTTTCTCCATCGAAAATAGCTGTCTTGGTGGTCTCCAGCAGTTCACGGTGGCCATCGCTGGCAAAGCCCACCCACTCTTCATTGACGGACGCCTTGCCCAGCGACATCGCCAACTGGTCATGTTTGCGAAAAAAGTCGGCCAACTCCGGTTCCACAAAATCGTAGTCGGTCTTGCCTACGATGTCTTTTTCCTCTGCGCCAAAAAACTGCTCAAAACGCTGGTTGCAGGCCAGGTACACGCCGTTCGGGTCCTTGAGCCACACCAGGTCGGGTATGGCGTGCGTCAGGGTCTTCAGCAGCGCCCGGCTCTCCACCAACTTGGCTTCGGTTTGCTCGCGCTGGGTAATGTCCTTGAAGCACCAAATGCGCCCCGGCTGGTCCCGCACCAACAAAGCCCGTGTATAGCGCGCAAAAACACGGCCATCTTTGAACCGCAGGGTGTCACGCGCCTCGTCTTGGCTGTGGTACAGGCTTTGCACGGCGGCTGCGAATTCCTCTGGCTCCAGCAGCTGGTCCAGGACGTGGGCCAGCAGCGCACCGTCCTGTCGGACTTGGACGATCTCCTGGGGCACACGCCACAGCGTTACGAAGCGCTGGTTAAAGCCCAGCACCGCACCACTTTGGGAGACCAGCAACACGCCTTCGTCAATGGACTCCATGGTCGTGCGCAGCAAAGCCTCGCTGGCTTGGAGCCGGTCTTCGGCCTGCTTGCGCGCGGTAATGTCGCGCAAGGTGCTGATGATGTGGGACACCCCCTGCAAAGGAACAATGACCGCGGTCAGGGAGGCCACACAGGTGCTGCCGTCTTTCAGGCGAAACTCGCTCTCCACGTTTTCGCAATACCCGTGGGTAAGCAGGGGTTCGACCATCGCCTGGCGGTCCTGTAGACGCACCCAGATGCCCAAATCCAGCGTTGTCCTGCCGATCAACTCTTCGCGCGCATAACCAAACATGCGCACGCAGGCCTGGTTCACATCGGTGATCTGACCGTCGGCAAAGCGGCTGATCATCATCACATCGGGGTTGTAATCAAAAATGGTTTGCAGCCGCAGATTGGCTTCTTCCAGCGCCTGCTCGGAGGCGCGATGGGCATCAGCCTCGCCCAATCCCACCGTTGGAGAATGAACAGCCATGGCAAGCTCCTCAGTGTTGTCCCCATTACCCAAGACCCATCGTACACCCAAGAACCCAGCCGTAGAAACTGGCTTCGCCCCAAACCGGGGGAACATGCGGCCTCCAAGGCGGCTACGGTGTGCCAGAACTGCAACGCCAGGTGCGCGCCAATGGACTTATGGTGAAAAGCTTAATCTAGTACATTCAAATACTAGGGAAAACCCTGCAAAATCCGCAAAAGCCATGCGGATTATCAATACGTTCGCATTTCACTTGAATTGATAGAGATGAATTCCATGAACCTCAATCGTCGCATTTTTATTGCCCTGGCTGCATCCTCCACCCTGCTCTCGCCAGCCCGTGCACAAATCACCGATATGAGCGACGCCATCAACAAGGCGGGCCGCCAGCGCATGCTGTCGCAGCGCATGGCCAAAGCCTACCTGGCCATAGGACAGCAAATTCAGGTTTCCGCCGCCAACCGCGTGATGGAACAGTCCATGGCCCTGTTTGACCGGCAATTGGTGGAACTCAAAGCCTACGCCCCAGCAGGCGCCGTGCGCGACACTTACGCCCAGTTGGAGTCCGAATGGTCTGACTACAAGGGCCTGCTCATCGGCGCCACTCCCTCCTCTGCAAATGCAAGCAAGCTGCTGGCGCTGGACACCAAGGTGCTGGAGTTGGCCAACAAGGGCACGGGCCAATTGGAACAGCTCTCGGGAAAACAACTGGGCAAGCTGGTAAACGTCGCGGGCCGCCAACGCATGCTGTCGCAGCGCATGGCCAAATGCTACCTGGCCATGGCCTGGAACGTGGACTCAGCCACGTCAGAGTCAGAAATTGGCCGGGCGCGCACCGAGTTCGTCGGCGCCCTGGAAACCTTACGCAGGGCACCGGAAGCCACCCCCGACATCCGCCAGGAACTGGCCTTGGCCGATGGCCAGTGGGTGTTCTATGAGGCGGCGCTGCGGGCACGCGCCAGTTCGGGCAGCAGGGCGACCAGCGATGTTTTCGTGGCCAGCGAGAACCTGTTGCAGGTCATGGACAAAGTCACCGGCCTGTATGCCCGCATCAACAAAGCTTGATTCGGTCTCCAAGTCGCAGACAATGGCGGCATGAGCATTGGCAAATACATCAAAGAAATTGGACGTGGTAAAGACGGCGCACGTGCGCTGACCCGCGAACAGGCGGCCGACCTTTTGGGCCAGGTGCTGGACGGCACGGTCACCGACCTGGAAATCGGCGCCTTTTGCCTGGCCATGCGCATCAAAGGCGAAACCGCCGAAGAAATGGCGGGTTTCCTGGATGCAACGCACCAGCGGCTGCACCTGATTCCGGCAGGCGAGAAACCCACCATTGTCATCCCCAGCTACAACGGCGCCCGCAAACTGCCACTGCTGACGCCCCTGCTGGCGCTGTTGCTGGCCCGCGAAGGCCTGCCGGTGCTGCTGCACGGCACGGCCACCGAGTCCAGCCGGGTTTTGACATCCGAAGTGCTCGCAGCCCTTGATATCCCTGCGCAAGCAGCTATTGAATCCATAGCACCTGGGCAAGTCGCCTTTGTCCCCACCGCCCTCTTGTGCCCCGGCCTGCAGCGCCTGCTGGACGTGCGCCGTGTGGTCAACCTGCGCAACCCGGCACACAGCCTGGTCAAGCTGATGAACCCCTGCGCTGGCAAGAGTCTGCTGGTGAGCAGTTACACCCACCCCGAATATGCACTCTCCATGGCCGCCACGTTCGCGCTGATCGGCGCCAACGCCCTGCTGCTGCGCGGCACCGAGGGCGAGTCCGTGGCCGATCCCCGGCGCACCCCCAAGATGCAGGCCTTCCTCGCCGGGCAGCCCACCGACTTGCAGGCCTACCAGGCCGGCTCTTTGACCACCCTGCCCGAGTTACCCCTGTCCATTGATGCCGCCAGCACCGCCACCTACATCCGCCAGGTCATGGAAGGCACCCAACCCGTGCCCGCCCCCATCGCGCAGCAGGTCGCCCATATCGTGCGTTTGGCTGCCACGCTGTAAGCCCCAGCGCACGCGGAGCCCGTGGCGCAGCGTCTACACTGCGCCCCATGCAAAAGTTTGACGTTGTAATCCTCGGGGCCGGAGCCGCCGGCTTGTTCTGTGCCGGTGTCGCCGGGCAATTGGGTTTGAAGGTGTTGGTCATCGACCACAGCGAAAAAGTCGCCGAAAAAATCCGCATCTCGGGCGGCGGCCGCTGCAATTTCACCAACCTGGACACCGCAGCAGCCAATTTTTTGAGCGACAACCCGCGCTTTTGCCGCTCGGCCTTGTCACGCTACACCCCGCGCGACTTCATCGCCCTGCTCCAGCGCCACCAGATCCCCTTTCACGAAAAGCACAAGGGCCAGCTGTTTTGCGACCGGTCGGCGGAGGACATCATCCAAATGCTGCTGGCCGAGTGCGCCACGGGCGGCGTCACGCACTGGCAACCGTGCAGCGTGAAATCACTGCACTTTTTAGCATCCATCCCTTATGGAGACTGCGCAAGCAGCTATGAAATTGAGAGCAACTGCGGAACCGTGCATTGCGCCGCCGTGGTGGTGGCCACGGGCGGCCTGTCCATTCCCAAGATCGGTGCCACCGACCTGGGCTACCGCATCGCCCGCCAGTTTGATCTGCCAGTGGTCACACCCCGTCCCGCCCTGGTGCCGCTGACCTTTGACGAATCCGCCTGGGCGCCTTTTGCGCAGCTCTCGGGCCTGTCGCTGCCGGTGCAAATTGCCACCGGCGGAAAAAAAGACAGCATGGCGTTTTTGGAAGATTTGCTGTTCACCCACCGGGGCCTGAGCGGCCCGGGTGTGCTGCAAATCTCCAGCTACTGGCAACCCGGCACGCCCATTCGCCTGAATCTGCTGCCCCAGACCGACGTGGCCGAACACTTGCGCCGCGCCAAATCCACCTCACGCCGGCTGATTGCCAACGAACTCACGGGCCTGGTGCCCGCGCGTCTGGCCGACACCTGGGTGGCACAGGGCGCCACGCTGGGCCACCAGTGGGAGCGCCCGGTCAATGAAGCCTCCGACAAGGCTTTGGCGGCCTTGGCCGAACGTTTGACCCGCTGGGAACTCACCCCGACCGGCACCGAAGGCTACAAAAAGGCCGAAGTGACCGCAGGCGGCGTGGACACCAAAGCCCTGTCCGGGCAAACCATGGAATCGCGCCAAAACGGCTTGTACTTTATTGGCGAGGTGGTGGACGTCACCGGCTGGCTCGGGGGCTACAACTTCCAGTGGGCCTGGGCCAGTGGCTATGCCTGCGCCCAGGGACTGGCAAGCAAACTCCGACCCAACGGGGAAAATACCGAAAACACCTGAAATGGCGCCGCTATGGCAGCGCAAGAAACGCTATAATCGCGGGCTATTCTGGCAGTCCCCCGTCGGCCAATACTAGTTAAGACGGGAAATACCGCTGAATGAGGCATATGGGGCCCGATCTTCCCCGATGACCTTTGATCAGCACAATTTGGAATTCATTACGTAATGACAACAATCCGTGTAAAAGAAAACGAACCCTTTGACGTAGCACTGCGTCGCTTCAAGCGCACCATCGAAAAATTGGGCTTGCTGACCGACTTGCGCGCCCGCGAGTTCTACGAAAAACCCACTGCAGAGCGCAAGCGCAAGAAGGCAGCTGCCGTCAAGCGTAACTACAAGCGTATTCGCAGTATGCAATTGCCTAAAAAGCTGTTCTAAGACAGTCTTTTAAAGCCAAAAAAGCTCGCTTGGGGACGCTCCAGCGGGCTTTTTTTATTTGCCCCTCTTCACACTCAGGAAGCACATATGACACTCAAAGACCAAATCACCGAAGACATGAAAACCGCCATGCGCGCCAAAGACAGCGAGCGCCTGGGCACCATCCGTTTGCTGCTGGCCGCCTGCAAGCAAAAGGAAGTGGACGAACGTGTGGTGTTGGACGACGCTGCCGTGGTGGCCATCGTCGACAAGCTGATCAAGCAGCGCAAAGACTCCATCGAAGCCTTCCAGAAGGCCGAGCGCACCGACTTGGCGGACAAGGAAGCCGCAGAGATGAAGGTGCTGCAGGCCTATTTGCCACAACGCATGTCGGCCGACGAAGTGTTGGCGGAAGTGAAAGCCATCGTCGCCGAACTGGGTGCCAAAGGCCCTGGCGACATGGGCAAGGTCATGGGCGTGGTGAAGACACGTTTGGCCGGCAAGGCCGAAATGGGAACCGTGTCTGCTGCAGTGAAGACTGCGCTGGCCGGATAAGTCTTTTCCTTCGGGGCTACAAAAGCCCCGAAAGCAAAATCCCAAAAAACCGAAAAATCAGTTCCCCGCCACCTTCATCCGATTCACCAGAATCGAGCCCACAGTCTTCGCACCGTAGTTGTAGGTATCGGCCCCCACGGCCTCAATGCCCTTGAGCATGGCCTTCATATTGCCGGCAATGGTGATTTCGTGCACGGGATAGGCAATGCGCCCTTTCTCCACCCAAAAACCACTAGCGCCGCGCGAATAGTCGCCGGTCACGTAGTTCACGCCCTGCCCCATCAACTCGGTGACAAACAAGCCCGTGCCCAGTTTTTCGAGCATGGCGTCCAGGGTGTCCGAGGGTTGGGTGCGGCGCGAGACAAAAGTCAGGTTGTGGGAACCGCCCGCATTGCCGGTGGTTTTCATGCCCAGCTTGCGCGCCGAATAACTGCCCAAAAAGTAGCCTTGCACCTTACCCGCGCTGACCACCTGGCGCGCCTGCACCCGCACACCTTCGTCGTCAAAGGGGGAACTGCCCTTGCCGCGCAGCACAAACGGGTCTTCAAAAATGTCGATGTGCTTCGGAAAAACCTGTTTGCCCAGCGAATCCAGCAAGAACGAACTCTTGCGGTACAAAGCCCCGCCGCTGATGGCCTGCACAAAGGCGCCCAACAGCCCGGCTGCCAAAGGCGACTCAAACAGGATGGGGCACTCGGTGGTGGCGATCTTGCGCGCCTTGAGGCGGCTCAACGCCCGCTCTGCGGCATAACGCCCGATGGCCTGGGGGGACGCGAGTTCGCCTGCGTTGCGCATGGAGCTGTACCAGGCGTCACGTTGCATGTCTTTGCCCTTGCCTGCAATCGGCGAGACCGACATGGAGTGGCGTGAACTGGCGTAGCCACCGCGAAAATTGCGGGTATGGGCGCTGAAAAAATGCGACTGCTGGGCCGACACCGCCGCGCCTTCGCTGTTGGTGATGCGTTTGTCCACCGACAGCGCTGCCGCTTCACACTCCATCGCCAGGCGCGCCGCTTCTTCGCTGGTCACAGCCCAAGGGTAGAACAAGTCCAGATTGCGTTCGCGCT
The DNA here is from genome assembly GCF_030697375.1 of Rhodoferax sp. Taxonomy (GTDB): domain Bacteria; phylum Pseudomonadota; class Gammaproteobacteria; order Burkholderiales; family Burkholderiaceae_C; genus Allorhodoferax. The sequence continues at coordinate 31,734 of NZ_JAUYQD010000115.1, forward strand.
CCGACTGGGGTGCAATGTCGTCCAGTTCCGGCAGGCTGGCAAAGGGGTCTTCTGCGGTGAAGCGTGCAATGTCAAATGCCGCCTGCACCGTCTGGGCAATGGCCGCTTCCGAAAAATCCGAGGTACTGGCATTGCCCCGGCGGCAACCCATGTACACCGTCACACCCAAGGATTTGTCCCGGTTACGCTCCACATTTTCCAGCTCGCCGTTGCGCACCGACACACTCAGACCACAGCCCTCGGACACCTCGGCCCCGGCATCGGTGGCACCCAGCTTCTTGGCATGGGCCAGCGCCGTGTCCACCAGGGACTCGAAATACGGCCGACTGTAGGCAAAACCGCTGTCTGCGGGTTTGGCTTGGGTAATGGATGCTTTTTGGGGGGATGGGGGTTTCTTCATAGCGGAGGCTATGATACTTGGCTATGTCACGTAAACTAAAAAAAGGCTATTTCGTCAAAGGCCAATTCGTCGCCGAAGGTAGCGAGCTTGATCTCGAATACAAACGCGAACTCAAAGGCACCGACGAGGCCAGCCGCACCGACCTCAAACGCGAGAGCACCGAGTTGCAAAAACTTGGCGAAGAACTGCTCACGCTGCGCGCTGAGTTGATGACGCGCCTGGCTTTGCCCGACAAGCTGGTGGACGCTTTGGTCGAGACCAAGCGCATCACCAACTTTGAAGGGCGCCGACGCCAGATGCAATTCATCGGCAAGCAAATGCGTTTGCTCGACAGCGCCACTTTGGATGCGGTGCGCACCGCCCTGGCAGAGCAGCACGCGCCCAGTGCCAAGGAAACCTTAACCCTGCACCAGGCTGAAATTTGGCGCGACCGGTTGATTGCCGACGACGACGCCGTCGGCCAATGGATCAACCTGAGCCCGGACACCGACAGCCAGCAACTGCGCTCGCTGATTCGCCAGGCCCGCAAGGACGCCAAACCCGAAAAACCAGGTGAAGCCCTGCGCCACGGCCGTGCCTACCGCGATATCTTCCAGATGGTGCGCGAGCAATTGATGCAACAAGAGGATGGAGACGCCGCGTGAACACGAGCAGCCAGCCCGGCGCCGATACCGTCAAAATCGGCATTGTGTCCGTCAGCGACCGCGCGTCCAGCGGCGTCTACGAAGACAAGGGCCTGCCAGCGCTGCAGGACTGGCTCACCCGCGCTCTGCACAACCCCCTCACCTTTGAAGCGCGGCTGATTGCCGACGAGCAAGCCGTCATCAGCGCCACGCTGATTGAATTGGTGGAGGCAGGCTGTTCGCTGGTACTCACCACGGGTGGCACGGGTCCAGCGTTGCGCGATGTCACGCCCGAGGCCACTTTGGCCGTGGCCCACAAGGAAATGCCGGGGTTTGGCGAGCAGATGCGGGCGATTAGCCTGAATTTTGTGCCCACCGCCATTCTGTCCCGCCAGGTGGCCGTGATCCGCGACCACAGCCTGATCATCAACCTGCCCGGCCAACCCAAATCCATTGCGGAAACGCTGGAAGGGCTGAAAGACGCCGACGGTAAATCCGTGGTGCCCGGCATTTTTGCCGCCGTGCCCTACTGCATCGACCTGATCGGCGGACCGTATTTGGAAACCGTGGACGCCGTGTGCAAGGCGTTCCGGCCGAAAAACGCCATTCGTCGCGCGTGACTTGAGCCAGGAACACCGATGGAGTCGGCTTTGCCGGACCACTGGTGTTGCCCCCTGCAAGGGGGAGGCGGCAAAGCCGCCCGGGGGGGGGTGCCCTACTTTCCGACCAGTTGGTTGAGGCGATCCGCCTCAAAACACTCGGTGCGTGCCGCATCACCCGGTACACAATCGGACCCGCATTCATTGTCGGTGCGTTGTGCGGACAGGGTTTCAATCGCCTTCCACAACAGCGCAATCTGGTGCTCCTGCCCGGAGGCCGAATCGATCAGGCCGCGCAAAGTCTGGCTGACGGGATCGTCTTCCTGGGTAATGCCGTAGGCCGTGAACTTGGGCTGGGAGTGGGTGACATCGGCGCTTTCCCCTGTTTTGGAGGGAATGATGCGCGCCGGAATACCCACGGCAGTCGCCCCGGGAGGCACCGGCTTGATGACCACCGCGTTAGAGCCGATCTTGGCCCCGTCGCCCACCACAAAGCCGCCCAGCACTTTGGCACCGGCACTCACCACCACGTCTTTTCCCAGGGTGGGATGGCGTTTAACCCCCTTGTACAGCGAGGTGCCGCCCAAGGTGACGCCCTGGTAAATCGTGCAGCCGTCGCCGATTTCGGCGGTCTCGCCCACCACCACCCCCATGGCGTGGTCAAAAAACACGCGTTCGCCAATTTTGGCGCCCGGGTGAATCTCGATGCCGGTGAACCAACGCCCGAAGTGCGAGATAAACCGCCCCAACCACTTGAACCCATGGCTCCAGCACCAATGGGCACGGCGGTGCAACACCAGGGCATGCAGCCCCGGGTAACAGGTCAACACCTCCCAGGTGCTGCGGGCAGCGGGGTCGCGGTCAAGAATGCACTGAATATCGGAGCGTAGTCGAGAAAACATGGCTGTTAGTCTATCCGCTCCCTCCATCACTTACCGCGTGCGCGGTTTATCGGGCGGTCTTTTGCAAAATCGCTTTGGCAATGCCGCGCAGAATATGAATTTCTTCCTGCGTCACACCGCCGCGGTTGAACAACTGGTTCAGGCGGGGCATCAGTTTCTTGGGCGCTGCCGGGTCCAAAAACTCCAGGGCCACCAGCGCTTGCTCCAGATGTGCCAGCATGCCGGTCACCTGCGCCGCATCGGCCAAAGTGGCAGCGGGTGCAGCCCCTGCCACAGCGGGCTCTGTGGGCACGCCAAATCCGCCCAAAGCCAAGCGCCAGTCGTAGGCCACCACCTGGATGGCCGCCCCAATATTGAGCGAGCCAAATTGGGGGTTGCTGGGAATGCTCAGGCAGACATGGCAGCGGTACACATCCTCGTTGCGCATACCAAAGCGCTCGGAGCCGAACAAAAATCCGACCCCCTGCTGCGGCCCGGCGTTTGCCGCAGATTCATGTGCAAAATCGGCCTCCAGCCCTTGTGGATTGTGCGCAAGCAGCTCCGATTTTGATAGCATCGCGAAGTGCTCACGCGGTGCCACGGTGGGCGGGCCAAAGTCACGCGGCGTCATGGCGGTGGCGCACAGGTGGGTGATGCCGTCCAGCGCCTCGTCCAGTGTGTCCACGATGCGGCACTTCTCCAGCACGTCCAAGGCTCCGCTGGCGCGCTGGATGGTTTCCTCGCGGCGCAAGACATTGGCCCAGCGCGGTGCCACCAGCACCAGGTCATCAAACCCCATGGTTTTCATGGCCCGCGCTGCGGCGCCTACATTGCCTGCGTGGCTGGTATTGATCAGAATAAATCGGGTGTGCATGGGAAAAGAAGACGGGGCCGTTAAAATGGCGCTATTGTCGCCGCCGGCATCGCCCTGCGGATCACCCGTTCTTAGTCACTTGGGGACAGAGCTAAAGATCTGTCTCCAAAAAATACAATTTATTTATGTCGCTTAATCTGCACCCCATGATCAATGTGGCCGTCAAGGCCGCCCGCGCTGCGGGTTCCGTCATCAACCGCGCCGCGCTGGATATCGAATCCGTCCGCATTTCGCAAAAAAAGGTCAATGACTTTGTCACCGAGGTCGATCATGCGGCAGAAAAAGTGATCATTGAAACCCTGCTGGCCGCCTACCCCGGCCACGGCATCTGGGCCGAAGAGTCGGGACGCGAGCACGGCGCACAAGATTCGGAGTACGTGTGGATCATCGATCCGCTGGACGGCACCACCAATTTCATCCATGGCTTGCCCGTCTATTGCGTCAGCATTGCGCTGGCCGTCAAAGGCAAGGTGGAGCAAGCCGTGGTGTACGACCCCACCCGCAACGACCTGTTTACCGCCACCAAAGGCCGCGGCGCCTACCTGAACGACCGCCGCATCCGGGTTTCCAAACGCACCCAGCTCAAAGAGTCGCTCATTTCCACCGGTTTTCCGTTCCGCGAAGGCGACAATTTCAAGAAATACCTGGCCATGATGGGCGATGTCATGAAGCGCACCGCAGGCCTGCGCCGCCCCGGCGCTGCCGCGCTGGACCTGGCCTATGTGGCTGCGGGTTATACCGAAGGCTTTTTTGAAACCGGCCTGCAGGCTTGGGATGTAGCCGCGGGTTCGCTCCTGGTCACCGAAGCCGGTGGACTGGTGGGCAACTTCACTGGGGAAGCCGAATTTTTGGACCAGCAAGAGTGCCTGGCCGGCTGCCCCCGGGTGTATGGCCAGATGGTCAGCATTTTGGGCAAGTACAGCAAGTTTGCAGGCGCTGGCGAAAAAGCCGCATTGCGCCAGGCTGCGGATGCGTCCCTCAGCGAAACCACTGAAAGCGTGGAAACCACGCCCACCCCCGCCCCAAGCGAAGACCAAGCCTCTCTATAAGGCGCCAAACCGGCTGGGAGCGGCATTGATTTTCAGCAGCTCCACCGGAGTGGGTTTACCAAAGAGGTAGCCCTGGAAGGCCTTGCAACCGCTGTCCAGCAAGAAGGTACGCTGGCCTTCGGTTTCTACGCCTTCCGCCACCACCCGCAAGTCCAGGCTGTCCGCCAGCGTCAGTATCGTGCGGGCGATGGCCGCATCGTTGGGGTCACTGAGCACATCACGCACAAACGATTGGTCAATCTTGAGCTGGTCCAGCGGCAGCAGTTTGAGGTAGGACAGGGACGAATACCCAGTACCGAAGTCATCCAGCGCAAACCCCACGCCGATGGAGCGCAGCTCGCTCATTTTGACAATGGCGTCGTCAAAGTCGGTCAGTAACAGGCTTTCGGTCAGCTCCAGCTTCAAGCGGTAGGGGTTGGCGCCGCTCACACGCAACAAGGTCAGCATCTGGCTGGAAAACTCGGGATGGCGGAACTGGCGCGCACTCACATTCACGGCGATGGTCAGCCGCCTTGTCTCGGCATGCAGGCTCCATTCGACCAACTGTGCGCAGGCTGCCTGCAACACCCATTGCCCCAGCGGCAGGATCAATCCGGTTTGCTCCGCGACGGAAATGAACTCCGACGGCAATAACAATCCACGCTGCGGATGGCTCCAGCGGACCAAGGCTTCCACACCGGTGGTGTGCCTGTTTTCATCCACCACCGGTTGGTAATACAGCACGAATTCATTGCGCAAAAGGGCCTGGCGCAAGTCCGCCTCAACGGCCGCGCGCGCCGAGGCGGCCGCCTGCATGGCGGGGTCAAAAAAGCGGGCGGTATTGCGCCCCGCCGCTTTGGCCTGGTACATCGCCAAATCGGCCCGCTTGAGCAACTCGTCAATGGTGAGGCGATTGTCTTGGAAGAGCGCAATACCGATGCTGGGCGTGCTGTGGTGCTCATTGCCCCCCAACTGGAAGGCCTTGTTCAAGGTCGCCAAAATTTTGCGGCCGACCCCTTCCGCGTGGGTGGCCGCCTCGTTGGGGTCGCTGCTGAGCTTTTGCAGCATCACCACAAACTCATCACCGCCCAGACGCGCCACCGTGTCCACGTCCCGCACGCAATCCCCCAAACGCACGGCCACCTGCTTGAGCAACTGGTCCCCCATGTCGTGGCCCTGGGTGTCGTTGAGGTCCTTGAAATTGTCCAGATCGATGAACAGCAGCGCACCCGTCAGACCTTCGCGGTCGCAGAACGCCAAGGCATTTTGCAAACGGTCCATCAGCAAGCGGCGGTTGGGCAACCCGGTGAGCGCGTCATAAAACGCCAGACGTTCAATTTTGTCTTCGTCTTGTCGGCGGGCCGAAATGTCGCGCCCTATGCCACGGTAGCCTGTAAAGCGCCCATCGGCGTCAAAAATGGGGGAGCCGCTGATGGAGGCCCACATCAGCGAGCCGTCGGCGCGCCGGCGCTGCACCTGAAAATCATGGAAAGTTTCGTGCGCCTCCAACTGGGCCCGGTGCGCCACCCACTGGGCCGCGCTGACACCTTCCACCCCCGAATCCCAGCGGGTGTACCCGATGTGGCGCTCCTGGTGCATGACATTGGAGGCCTCCAGATTGCCTTCCATCCGCACAAAACGAAACTGCGCGTCTTGCTCCCAATACCAGTCGGAAGACAGTTCGGTCAGTGCACGAAAACGGGCCTCGCTCTGGCGCAAACCCTCCTCGGCCTGTTTGCGCAAGGTGATGTCGGTGGTAAAGCCGTTCCACAGCACGGCGCCATCGGCCTCGCGTTCGGGAATGGCCTGTCCCAAAAGCCAGCGTACTTCACCGTCCTCAAACCGCAGGCGGTATTCATGCATCCAGGGCTTGAGTTCTTTGCCGGAAATTTTCAACGAGGCAAGCAGACCGTCCAGGTCTTCGGGATGGTGCAGTTTCAGGGCGCAACTGGCATCCTGCATAACCTCTTCGGCGGTCAACAAACCCCGGTAGATTTCCCGCACGGGGTCTGCCACGTACAAAAATTTGAACTGACCATCGGTTTGCCGCCGCAACTGAAACACCATGCCAGGCGCCCGGCTGGTGATCTTTTGAATGAACGCCAGCTTTTCCTGCAGCGCCAAGGCAGCTTCACGCTCATTGGTGATGTCTTGCACCACACCGAAGTCAAGCCCATCACCGCCATCACCGCCCGACCAACGCTGCATGCGCGAGCGCAACCAGTGCACACGACCATCCGGGTGACTCCAGCGGTACTCCGTCACCGCGCCATCCATCCTGGCGCGGGCTTCTTCAAACCGTTGCTGGTCATCGGCCAAAATGCGGCTGCGTCCCGTATCGGCGTCCAGCACCGTCCCCACTTCGAGTCCGGCCAAACGGTACAGGCCGTTGGACCAGCGCACAGCACCAGGCGCAGGACCGGAAGTCCAATAGCCCACCAAGGCCAGACTCTCTAAGGACTCAAACAACCGGATCTGCTGGCCTAAGCGCGTGTTGATCGCTTTCAATAGTTGTTCGCTCGCCAGCAGCTCGGCCTGCACCGCACGTTCGGCGGTCACATCTTTGACGTAGCTCAGCACATAGGACGAGCCGCCAATCTCAATCCGCGACGCATTGAGTTGCAAAATGATTTTGGTGCCATCACCTTTGACAAAGAGCAAATCCAGATTCCGAACTCTTCCAGAATTGTTCAGCGGGCGCAGCCCTATTTCCCGGTGCTGCTGCGTGCGCCAGAATCCGAGTTCGACGGCCGTCCTTCCCAAAACGTCTTCCAGGCTCAGACCGGTAAGATGGCTCCACTCTTCGTTGACATCGACATACACACCGTCAACTTCTCGGCTCAGTGAAATGGCGGCCGGGCTTTGGCTGAACATGGCGGCCAGTTGTTGCTGTGCCCGCATACGCATATCCAGGGATTCGGCGGCACCGGAGCTGTCCCAAAATTTCACCACCACCCGGCCGGGTGCCAGTTGAAAAGCGAAAAAATTGAATAGCTTGCCAGACAGCAGTCCTTCGCCCAGCACGCTCATGGGGCCCACAACAGTGCCGTTGCGGGCCGCATTTTCCAAAGCGGCAGGAATATCCGTCACTTGCATGCCAGGAAACAGGGCGACAAACGCCTGGCCCCAAAAAGGTGCGCAAGGTTTGCCCAGGAGCTGGTCCGCCATGGCATCGGAGCCGACGAACAGCAAGCGGCCATCGTCGCCCAAGGCACACTCCAACTTGCCCACCAGCGCCCCCGAGGCATCGGCCACCGATTGCAGACGCGCCTGCGTTTCCCGCAATTCACGCCGCAGGCGCTGGACTTCGTCAGACAGATTCTCTGGAACAGAAGGCATTTCAGGACCGCCGAAGGTCAACGACGGCTCGCTTCTTCAGGCCCGCACGCGCTGGTACAGCTTGCGCCCGTCTTTGGAAGCGACGGCCTTGAGGATTCCCTTGCGCACCGCGCTGTAGATCCACGCATTGGCGCGATTTTTAATGGCAGCGCGTCCTGAGTCGTCCAAATCCAGCTTGCGCGACGCGGCATCCAGCAACTCGTCCAGACCCAAGTTCTTGCGGCCAAAACAACCCAACCAGAACGCGGTACCGGTGGCTGGCAACGCTTTTCCGACCTTCCGTTGCACGGATTTTGACGTCTTTGCCTTTGAATTCACCGACCCCAGCGCCTTGCTTGGCTTGGGCTGGACGGTCTCTGCATTGATGACCCGCGCCTGCACGACGGAGACATCTTCCACGGTTTGCGCAACCGGTGGTGTGGTGTAGACCAGCGCCGTCGTGGCAGGTTCTACCCCGATCAGCGGCTTGAGCCCCGCCAAGGCCTGTTCAAGATTCGCCAAATGCTGGCGGGTGCGCTCAATTTCTTGGGCAATTTGGTTGGCAGCTTCAAAAAGTGTTTGCATCAGACTCGTCCATACCCGCCCAACAGCGGGTGTTTTGTTGTTGAAACCCAATCATAGTCTGGGGTGGCGCGGATAGCTATCATCAACGCCATGAGTTTGTTCACCTCACTTCGCTACCTGGTCGCACTGCACCAGCACCGGCATTTCGGGCGCGCGGCACAGGCATGCCATATCACGCAACCGGCATTGTCCAACGCCATCACCGCGCTGGAGAAAGAGTTTGGGACCGCCATCGTCAAGCGGGGCCGCGCCTTCGAGAGTTTGACACCGGAGGGGGAAAGAATTCTCATCACGGCGCAAAGGGTGTTGCATGAACAGGAGCTGCTGCGGCAAGACCTGCAAAGCAGCGCCGACCACCCGGTGGGAGCGTTGACGATTGCCGCCGTCCCGTCCGTGATGCCCATTGCGGCGCAGTTTTCCGGCATGTTGCAGGGGCGCCATCCCGGCCTCTCCCTGGTGCTGCGGTCCATGAGTTCACCGGACATCGAGGCGGGCCTGGAAAACCTCTCTGTGGATATTGCGCTGGGTTACACCCAGCGCTTGCAGGCGAAGGCGGCCAAGATGACGGCCATAGCCCAGTACACGGAGCGCTACTTTGTGCTGCGCCGGGCAGTGTCCCCCGCCAAAAAAGGCTTGCGTTTGCACAAGCGCCCGATGGCGTGGGCGGATGCGGCACGGCTGCCTTTGTGCCTGCTCACGCCGGAAATGCACAACCGCGCGATCATTGACGCGGCCTTGGCGCAAGCGGGCTGCCAGGTCCAGGCGGCCATAGAAACCAACTCGATTCTGGCACTCGGTTTGAGTGTCATGGTCGGCCAGGTCAGCAGCATCTTGCCGGGCGCCCTGGTGGGGGTGCTGCGCGGTTATGCTGAATTGGAAGCGATCCCCCTGGTGGCGCCGGACGTGCTGACGCCTATTGGCTTCATGTTTGCCAGCACCGAGCGGCCGTCGCATGCCCTGCGCTGCGCGCTGAATCTCGCCAACGATGCCGACTGGCTGCGCCATGCGCAGGCACATTCCGGCATGCTGCAATCTCCGGGCCGAGCATCCAGGGCCACGGCCGCATAGTCTCCCCCTCCCCCAGGAATAGCGCCCCTGGACCATTCAATATTTGAATGGGGCCAAGTTCAAAGGGAATTTGACCCGCCGCGGCCGCGTCGTTGACACTGTCCCACGCCCTCACCCCGAAGGCGTGATTCCATTTCCATATCAATGCGATATGTCGTTGCCCCTCCTGGCCGTGCTACAGCACTGCCTGCGTCGGGGCGCCTCATCTCCCATCGATCTGGAAATGGAATGAATACAAGGAGACAGCATGTCATCGGTCGTGGATGGAACGCCCCCGCTAGAGCAGATTCAAGCCCTGGTGGCCGCCAAGAAACACCTTCCGGGTGCGCTGCTGCCCATCCTGCATGACATCCAGGACGCCCTGGGCCATGTGCCTGCCGCCGCCGTGGGCCTGATCGCCAGCGCGTTGCATCTGTCGCGGGCCGAGGTGCATGGCGTGCTCACGTTCTACCACCACTTTCGGACCGCGCCAGCCGCCCCTACCGTCCTGCAACTGTGCCGGGCCGAGGCCTGCCAGTCCATGGGGGCCAACCGCCTGTGGGCGCATGCCTGCGACACGCTTGCGCTCGACGCCGCCCACGGTGGCACCAGCGCGGACGGCGCCATCACGCTGGCGCCGGTGTACTGCCTGGGCCTGTGCTCCACGGCCCCGGCCCTGGCGCTGAATGAACACCCCCATGCGCGGGTCGATGCCGAGCAGTTCGACCGGCTGGTGGCTGCGGCAAGGAGCGTCCCATGCCGGTGAAAATTTTTGTGCCCTGCGATTCTGCGTCCCTGGCATTGGGGGCCGATGCGGTGGCTGCGGCCATCGCGGCAGAGGCAGCGCTTCGCGGCTTGGCCATCGACCTGGTGCGCAACGGTTCACGCGGCATGTTCTGGCTGGAGCCGCTGGTGGAAGTGCAAACGCCAAACGGCCGTATCGCCTACGGCCCGGTGACCGTGCGCGACATTGCCAGCCTGTTTGACGCCCAGTTCCAGACCGGTGCCGCGCACCGCTTGCAACGGGGGCTGACCGAGGAGATCGCCTACCTGCGCCAGCAGGAACGGCTGACTTTTTCCCGCATGGGTGTGATTGCGCCCTTGTCGCTGGCCGAGTTTGAAGCCCATGGCGGTTTTGCGGGCCTGCGCCACGCGCTGACCCTGGCCCCCAGCGAGGTGGTGCAGCAGGTGCTGGACTCCGGCTTGCGCGGGCGTGGCGGTGCGGCGTTTCCGGCGGGCATCAAGTGGCGAACCGTGGCGGGCGCGCTAGCCCGGCAAAAATACATCGTCTGCAATGCCGACGAGGGCGACTCGGGCACCTACTCCGACCGCATGGTGATGGAGGGCGACCCCTTCATGCTGATTGAGGGCATGGCCATTGCCGCCGTGGCCACCGGGGCGACCCAGGGCCTGGTCTACCTTCGCTCCGAATACCCGCATGCGCTGGCCACCCTGCGGGCGGCCATTGAGCTTGCCACTGCAGCCGGATTTTTAGGCGACGCCATCCTGGGCTCCCCGCACAGCTTCCACCTGGAGGTGCGCAGGGCGGCGGGCGCCTACATCTGCGGCGAAGAAACCGCCATGCTGGAGAGCATCGAAGGCAAACGCGGCGTGGTGCGCGCCAAGCCGCCCATTCCCGCCGTGCAGGGCTTGTTTGGACAGCCCACCGTCATCAACAATGTGATCACCTTTGCCTCGGTGCCCCTCATCCTGGCCCGGGGCGCGGCTTATTACAAAAACTACGGTGTGGGGCGCTCCCACGGCACGCTGCCCATCCAGCTCACCGGCAACATCAAGTACGGCGGCCTGGTGGAAAAAGCCTTTGGCGTGACGCTGCGCCAGTTGCTGTTTGACTTTGGCGGCGGCAGCGCATCGGGGCGCCCGATCAAGGCGGTGCAAGTGGGCGGGCCGCTGGGCGCCTACGTGCCCGAGGCGCTGTGGGATGTCCCGCTGGACTACGAGGCCTATGCGGCCGTGGGTATGACGGTGGGGCACGGTGGCCTGGTGGTGCATGACGACACGGCCGACCTGTCCCAACTGGCGCGGTATGCCATGGAGTTTTGCGCCATCGAGTCCTGTGGCAAGTGCACGCCCTGCCGCATCGGCTCCACCCGGGGGGTGGAGGTGATAGACCGCATCACGCACGGGGGTGACAAGCAGGCCAGCCAGGTCCGACTGCTGCGCGACCTGTGCGACACCATGCTGCACGGCTCGCTGTGCGCCCTGGGCGGCATGACACCGAACCCGGTGCTGTCGGCGCTGAACCACTACCCGCAGGATTTCGGACTGGCGAGCCCAGTGCCCGAGGCCGCTTGAACCCCGTCGCCGCAGGAAACCCCATGTTTGAACACCACCCCGACACCGACTTTGGCACGCCGCTGCGCGTATCCACCCAAGAGATCACCCTGGAAATCGACGGCGAAAGTGTCACCGTGCCTGCGGGCACCTCGCTAATGCGTGCGGCGATGGACGCGGGCATTGCGGTGCCCAAACTCTGCGCCACCGACAGCCTGGAGCCCTTTGGCTCCTGCCGTTTGTGCCTGGTCGAGATCGAAGGCCGCAAAGGTTATCCCGCGTCCTGCACCACACCGGCCGAGGCGGGCATGAAAGTGCACACCCACAGCCCCAAGCTGCACGCGCTGCGCAAAGGCGTGATGGAGCTGTATATCTCGGACCACCCGTTGGACTGCCTGACCTGCTCTGCCAACGGCGATTGCGAGCTGCAAGACATGGCGGGCGCCACCGGCCTGCGCGAAGTGCGCTACGGTGCCACCGGTGCCAACCACTTGGGGCTGCCCCAGGACGCGTCCAACCCCTACTTCACCTTTGACAGCTCCAAATGCATTGTGTGCAACCGCTGCGTGCGCGCCTGCGAAGAAACACAGGGCACCTTCGCCTTGACGATCCAGGGGCGTGGCTTTGCGTCGCGCGTGTCGGCAGGACAAGGCCAGTCCTTCATGGAGTCGGACTGTGTGAGCTGCGGTGCCTGCGTGCAGGCCTGCCCCACCGCCACCCTGCAGGAAAAAACCGTCATCCAGCTGGGCCAGCCCGAGCGCAGCGTGGTCACCACCTGCGCCTATTGCGGCGTGGGCTGCGCTTTCAAAGCCGAGATGAAGGGCAATACCGTGGTGCGCATGGTGCCGTGGAAAGACGGCAAAGCCAATGAGGGCCACTCCTGCATCAAAGGCCGGTTTGCCTGGGGCTACGCCACCCACAAGGACCGTATCACCAAGCCCATGGTCCGCAAGGCCATCACCGACCCCTGGCGGGAAGTCAGCTGGGACGAAGCCATCGGGCATGCGGCCAGCGAATTCCGCCGCATCCAGGCCCAGCATGGCAAAAACGCGGTGGGCGGCATCACCTCCTCGCGCTGCACCAACGAAGAAACCTACCTGGTGCAAAAACTGGTGCGCGCCGCCTTTGGCAACAACAATGTGGACACCTGCGCCCGCGTCTGCCACTCCCCCACCGGCTACGGCCTGGGGCAAACCTATGGCACATCCGCCGGCACCCAAACCTTCAAGTCGGTGGAGAAAGCCGATGTCATCCTGGTCATTGGGGCCAACCCGTCGGCGGCGCACCCGGTGTTTGCCTCGCGCATGAAAAAACGCTTGCGCGAAGGCGCGCGCCTGATCGTGATCGACCCACGGCAAATTGACCTGGTGGACGCACCCCACATCCGGGCCGAGCACCATTTGCAACTCAAGCCCGGCACCAATGTCGCCGTCATCACCGCGCTGGCCCATGTGGTGGTGACCGAGGGCCTGCTGGCCGACGCCTTTATTGCCGAGCGCTGCGATGCCCAAGCCTTCCAGCAGTGGCGCGATTTTGTGGCCCGGCCCGAGAACTCGCCCGAGGCGTTTGCGCCCCTCTGCGGCGTGCCCGCCGAGACGGTGCGCGCCGCCGCCCGCCTGTACGCCACCGGTGGCAATGCGGCCATTTACTACGGTCTGGGGGTGACCGAACACGCGCAAGGCTCCACCATGGTGATGGGCATTGCCAACCTGGCCATGGCCACCGGCAATGTGGGCCGCGAGGGCGTGGGTGTGAACCCCTTGCGCGGCCAGAACAATGTGCAGGGCGCGTGCGACATGGGCTCCTTCCCGCACGAACTGCCGGGCTACCGCCACATCTCCGACAGCACGGTGCGCAGCCAGTTTGACGCAGCCTGGGGCGTGGTGCTGGACCCGGAGCCGGGTTTACGCATCCCCAATATGCTGGACGCCGCGCAGGCGGGCCACTTCCTGGGCCTGTACTGCGAGGGCGAAGACATCGTGCAGTCCGACCCCAACACCCAGCATGTCACCGCTGCGCTGCGGGCCATGGAGTGTGTGGTGGTGCAAGACCTGTTTCTGAACGAGACCGCCAAATACGCCCATGTGTTCCTGCCGGGTTCCTCTTTTCTGGAGAAAGACGGCACCTTCACCAATGCCGAGCGGCGTATTTCGCGGGTGCGCAAGGTCATGCCGCCCCAGGCCGGTCTGGCGGACTGGGAAATCACCGTCAAGCTCTCGAATGCCCTGGGCTACCCCATGCACTACAGCCACCCGCGCGAAATCATGGCCGAGATTGCCGCTTTGACGCCGAGCTTTCAGGGCGTCAGCTTTGAAAAAATTGAACGCCATGGCAGCGTGCAATGGCCCTGCAACGACAGCACCGCCGCGCTGGGCACCGAGACCATGCATGTGGACCAGTTTGTGCGCGGCAAGGGGCGTTTCATCATCACCCAGTACGTGGCCACCGACGAAAAAGTAACGCGCCGCTTCCCCCTGATCCTGACCACCGGGCGTATCCTGTCGCAGTACAACGTGGGGGCGCAAACCCGGCGCACGCCCAACACGCAGTGGCACAGCGAAGACCGGCTGGAAATCCATCCGCACGACGCGCAGGAGCGCGGCATACGCCAAGACGACTGGGTGGGCATCGAGAGCCGTGCCGGGCAGACCGTGCTGCGCGCCGTGCTCACCGAGCGCATGCAGCCGGGGGTGGTGTACACCACCTTCCACTTCCCGGAATCGGGCGCCAATGTCATCACCACCGACAACTCCGACTGGGCCACCAACTGCCCCGAGTACAAGGTGACGGCGGTGCAGGTGATGCCGGTGGCGCAGCCCTCGCCCTGGCAAGAATCCTATTCCCGCTTCAACACCGAGCAGCTGGCACTGGCGCAAGCCGCGCAGCAGCCCGCCGAGGCGGACGCAGCAGCCGCTGGATGAAAGGCCACCGCATGGACCTGTCTGAATTACCCCAGCCGCAGGCACAGGCCTACCGCACGCTGCAGGTGCACCGCTTGGACGGCGGGCCAGGGCGCGACGGCCCCGACTGCGTGGCGGAAGAAACCCCGGTGGCCCTGGAGTTCAACGGCATCTCCCACGCGGTCATGATGGCCACGCCGGCCGACCTGGAAGACTTTGCCTACGGCTTTGCGCTGACCGAGGGCATTGTGGACACCGCCTCCCAGATCTACGATTGCGAGTGGACCGCCTCGGCGCAGGGCTACACCCTGCATCTGCGCATTGCGGCGGCAAATTTCGCCCGGCTGCGGGACCGGCGCCGCACTCTGGCCGGGCGCACCGGATGCGGCTTGTGTGGCACCCAAAGCCTGGCCCATGTGCTGCGCCAACCCGCGCCCCTGCAGCACACACCGTATTTTCCGGCGCATGCCGTGACCCGGGCGGTAGCCAGCCTGCGGGCACACCAGCCCTTGCTGGCGGCCACCGGCGCCAGCCATGCCGCCGCCTGGTGCACGGCGGACGGTTCCATCGCGCTGCTGCGTGAAGACGTGGGCCGGCACAACGCCTTGGACAAGCTGGTGGGCGCCCTGCTGCGCGAACACCGCCCCGCCAGTGCGGGCTTTATCGCCATCACCAGCCGCGCCAGTTTTGAAATGGTGCAAAAAACCGCCGCCATGGGCGTGGGCCTGCTGGCTGCCGTGTCGGGTGTCACCGGGCTGGCGGTGGACGTGGCCCAGACGGCGGGCCTGACCCTGCTGGGTTTCACCCGGGGTGAAGACGCCTCCATTTACAGCCACCCTGCGCGGCTCCACCGCAACGACCTATGACACAAGAAGAGCAACTGGTCCGCATGGCCAACCAGATCGGCACGTTTTTTGAGAGCATGCCAGACCGCCAGGAAGCCCTGGAAGGCATTGCGATGCACCTGAAAAAGTTTTGGGACCCGCGCATGCGTGCGGCCTTCCTGGCCCGGGTGGATGCCGATAACACGCCACCCGTCAGCGCGATTGTGCTGGCGTCCGTACACGCACACCGCGCCTTGATTCAGTAAACGCCGCGTTAAGGATGCGCTGGGGCGCGTGCGCCAGGCAAACAAAACTCCTGCTGCGCCGCCTGGGCTGCGTCCATGAACAGGGTGCGGATGCGCGGGTCACTGCTGGAGCGTGCCACCGAATAGCAGTAGTTCCAGTGCGCCAGGGGCACGGCGGCCCCGCACTGTGCGGCAATGCTCAAACGCACCACGGACAAGCGGCGGTGGCCAAACACCACGCTGCGTTCCAGCAGCTGGGCGGCGGCTGCCTGCGCCCGCTCCAAAGATTCCTCCGATGCGTCATCGACCAGGCCGTGGGACACCGTATTGCGCATTTGCCGAACAAGATCTCTGGACACGGCTTGCCCCTCCTCCTGCCTGCTAAGTATCAAACCGCCGAAGCCAGTTCGGGCACGGCCACAAACAGATCGGCCTCCAGGCCGTAGTCGGCCACGCTGAAAATCGGTGCCTCGGGGTCTTTGTTGATGGCCACGATCACCTTGGAGTCCTTCATACCTGCCAAGTGCTGGATGGCACCGCTGATACCGCAGGCCACATACAACTGGGGCGCCACGATCTTGCCGGTCTGGCCCACTTGCCAGTCGTTGGGCGCGTAGCCTGCATCCACCGCAGCGCGGGACGCACCCATGGCCGCACCCAGCTTGTCGGCCAGCGGGGTCATGACTTCCATGAACTTCTCGCTGGAGCCCAAAGCCCGTCCACCGGAGACGATGATTTTGGCAGCCGTCAACTCAGGGCGGTCGTTCTTGGCAATCTCGGAGCCCATGAAGGTCACGGAGGCGCTGGCACCGACTGCGGCCAGCACTTCCACCGCCGCACTGCCGCCCGTAGCCGCTGCGGGGTCGAAGCCCGTGGTGCGCACGGTCAGCACCTTGGTGGCGTCCAGGCTTTGCACGGTGGCAATGGCATTGCCCGCATAGATGGGACGCTCAAAAGTGTCGGCGCTGATCACTTTGGTGATGTCCGACACCTGGCCCACGTCCAGCTTGGCCGCCACGCGGGGCGCCACGTTCTTGCCGGAAGCGGTGGCGGGGAACACCAGGTGGCTGTAGTTGGCAGCGATGGCCAGAATCTGAGCGCATACGTTTTCGGCCAGACCGTGGGCCAGACCGGCGTCGTCCACATGGATCACCTTGGCCACGCCTGCGATTTGGGCGGCAGCGGCGGCAGCAGCGGCGGCGTTGGAGCCTGCCACCAGCACATGCACCTCACCGCCGCACTGGGCAGCCGCAGTCACGGTGTTGAGCGTGGCACCTTTGATGGAGGTGTTGTCGTGTTCGGCAATGACAAGGGAAGTCATTTTTTGTTCCAAAAAATTTTTAACCGGTTGAGGACAGAGCAAATTTGCTTTGCAAATATTGGTCTGTCCCACAATTTCAAAGTACTTTGGCTTCGTTTTTGAGTTTGGCGACCAAGGTGGCCACATCAGGAACCTTGATACCGGCGCTGCGCTGGGGCGGCTCCACCACACGCAAGGTCTTGATGCGGGGGCTCACGTTCACACCCAGGTCTTCGGGTTTGACGATGTCGAGTTGTTTTTTCTTCGCCTTCATGATGTTGGGCAGGGTCACATACCGGGGTGCATTCAGGCGCAAATCCGTGGTGATGATGGCGGGCAGGCTGAGAGAAAGACATTCCGAGCCGCCGTCCACTTCGCGGGTGATCTGGGCCTTGCCGTCGGCAATGTCCACTTTGCTGGCGAAGGTGGCCTGGGGCAGGTCGGCCAAGGCCGCCAGCATCTGGCCGGTCTGGTTGCAGTCGTCGTCAATGGCTTGTTTGCCCAGAATCACCAGGCCGGGTTGCTCTTTGTCCAGCAGGGCCTTGAGCAGCTTGGCCACTGCCAAAGGCTGCAATTCCTCGGTGGTTTCCACCAGAATGCCACGGTCTGCGCCAATGGCCATGGCCGTGCGCAGGGTGTCCGTGCACTGCGTGACGCCGCAGGACACGGCGATCACTTCCGTGACCACACCCTTTTCCTTTAAACGCACCGCCTCTTCGATGGCGATTTCGTCAAAGGGATTCATGCTCATTTTGACGTTGGCGATATCTACACCGGTGTTGTCCGACTTGACGCGGACTTTCACGTTGTAGTCCACCACACGCTTGACTGCGACCAGGACTTTCATAGAACCTCCTCAGGCACGCAGCTTCAGGTTATCGGGGTCCAGCGGCGACTCGCACAGCACGGTGGCTTTTTTGCGCTGGCCCAGAATCTCGATTTCCAGTTCGGTGCCCACCTCCGCGTGTGCGGCGGCGATGTAGCCCAGCGCCAGGCTCTTGCCCAGCACATGGCCGTAATACCCGGCCGTGGCACGCCCCGCCAGCTTGCCGCCCACGTACAGGGGCTCGTTGCCCCAGGGGTCGGCATCGGTGACGCCGTGCACTTCCACGGTGACAAAGCGCTTGGGGATGCCATTGGCCACCTGGCGCTCCAAGGCGGCCTTGCCAATGAAGTCGCCCTTGTTCATACGCACAAAACGGTCCAGGCTGGCCTCGTAGGGCGAGTATTCAATGCCCAGATCGGTGCCCCACATGCGGTAGGACTTTTCCATGCGCATGGACTCCATGGCACGCATGCCCGCCATGCCGATGCCAAACTCCTTGCCCGCCGCAAAGATGTGCTCAAACAGCGAGTTGGCGTACTCAATGGGAAAGTGCAGCTCCCAGCCCAGCTCACCAATGAAGTTCACCCGCAGGGCGTAGACATCCACCGCGTGGGCCACTTCGATGATCTGGCTGGTCAGCCAGGGGAAGCTCTTGTTGTCCAAGGGGGTGTCGGTCAGCTTGGCCATCACTTCACGGGCTTTCGGCCCTGCCACCACAAAACAACCCCGGCTGGTGGTGATGTTGCGCAATTGCACCGAACCGTCGGCAGGCAGCATTTTTTCCAGGTAATCGGCGTCAAAACGCTCGCCCGCTCCAGCGCTGACCGCGTAAAAGCGGTTTTCGCCCAGCTTGGTGATGGTGAACTCCGAGCGCACACCGCCGTTTTTGGTCAGGGCGTGGCACAGGGCGATGCGCCCGGTCTTGGTCGGCACCTTGTTGGCCACCAGATAGTCCAGCCAGGCTTCGGCACCGGGGCCGGTGACCTCGTGTTTGGCAAAGGGCGTCAGGTCAATCACGCCGACCTTTTCGCGCATGGTGCGGCACTCGTTGCCCACATGTTCAAAGTAGTTGCTGCGCCTAAAACTCCACTTGTCCTTGCGCTCCACGCCTTCGGGGGCAAACCAGCTGGCGCGCTCCCAGCCGTAACGCTGGCTGAACACCGCGCCCATGTTCTTGAGCTTTTCGTAGACCGGGCTGGTCTTGGCCGGGCGGCCGTCGTGGCGCTCTTCGTCGGGGAAGTGCACGGTAAACACTTCGCGGTAGGCCTCTTCGTTCTTGGCAACGGTGAAGCGCTTGCTGGTGTAGGGGCCGTAGCGGCGCGGGTCCACACCCAGCATGTCCACCGAAGGCTCGCCTTCCACCATCCACTCGGCCAGCTGCCAGCCCGCGCCCCCTGCGGCGGTCACGCCAAAGCTGTGGCCTTCGTTCAACCACACGTTTTTGACGCCCCAGGCCGGGCCAATCAGGGGGCTGCCGTCTGGCGTGTAGGAGATGGGGCCGTTCACAATGGTCTTGATGCCGCAGTGCTCCAGCGCGGGCACCCGCTTCATGGCGGCTTCCACATGGGGCAGCAGGCGGTCCAGGTCGCCATCGAACAGGCTCTTGCCAAACCAGTCCGGCACACCGTCTGCAAAGCAGGCCGGTGCGCCTTTTTCGTAGGGGCCAAGAATCCAGCCCATGCGCTCTTCGCGCAGGTAGTAGGAGGCGTCGGACTCGCGCAGCACCGCCAGCTCATGGCCGCCGCCATTGCGGTATTTCTCCAATTCGGGGTCTTTGTCGTAGACGATGTACTGGTGCTCCACCGGAATGGCGGGCACATTCAGGCCAAACATCTTGCCGGTTTCGCGGGCGTAGTTGCCGGTGGCGCAGACGATGTGTTCGCAGCTGATGTCGCCCTTGTTGGTCATCACCTTCCACTCGCCCGAGGGCAACTGCTCCACGCCGTTGACCTGGGTTTGCTCGTAAATCTCGGCGCCCCCGGCGCGTGCGCCCTTGCGAAAGGCCATGGTCAGGTCCACCGGCGCAATGTGGCCGTCGTCCGGGTGGTACAGCGCGCCGATGACCTTGGGGGTGGTGACGCCGTCGCCCAGGTCGATCAGGGGCCACAGTGCCTTGATTTCTTCGGGTGTGATGATTTTGAAAGGCACACCAATGGTGTTGGCCACACCGCAGTATTTGAGGTATTCGTCCATGCGGTCCTGGGTGGTGGCCAGGCGCAGGTTGCCGGTGACGTGAAAGCTGACGTCCTGGCCGGTCTCCGCCTCCAGGCGCTTGTACAGATCGACCGAATATTTGTGCAGCTGCCCCACGGTGTAGCTCATATTGAACAAGGGCAGCAGGCCCGCCGCATGCCAGGTGGAGCCTGCGGTGAGCTCGCTGCGCTCGATCAGGACCACGTCCGACCATCCTTTTTTGACCAGGTGGTACAGCGTGCTGACACCCACCACACCACCACCGATCACCACTACCCGTGCATGCGTTTTCATGTGTATTGACTTCCTGTTACTGGCCATTGCGCCTCGCGGCAATCGTTGAAAGTGTATTCAGGCCCCCAAGCTGCGAAGCTCCAATTGCGACCGTCGCTTGCAGAAAAACGTCAAGCCGATGCAGGCGGGTCTGTGCGGGTGCCGGGTGTGGAAAAACAGCGCTTGCGTGCCGCCGGGGGCCGTGTCCCGTGGTGTGCGTTCACACACTTTTGCTATTGATTTAGGAGCTGCTTGCGCAATACCCATATGCCGGAAAGGCATTTTTTGCTGTGGTTTTCTGGGCGGTGGGGGTGGGCTGTGGCCGTGGGGGTCGCGGTTGCTGTGGGTTGGTTTGTGGGGCCTTGTGTGCCTGCGGGTGGGCGGGGCAGGCGGACCGGGTATCCCTTCTCTGGCCCACGCTCGCGGGCTGAGTTTTTGGGTTGGCGTTCGCTTTTTCGTGAACACCGCTGTGGGTGCGCCTGCTGGTGTGGCAACCGCGAATGGGGCCGCCGAAGGGACACCCGATCCACCTGCCCAGGGGCGTGGTGGGAGCGGCATGGGTACTAATTCGAACCCGGCCCATATTCCGCTTTTCCGCTTTTCCGCTTTTCCGCTTCAAAAGAATATTTCACTCAACCAGAAAATGTCAAAAATGGACATTAACAGCCTTGTCCAATGAGGTATGAGCCTGAAGCCGCAATTTGAGGTGAATTTGAGAGAGGGTTGATCATCCTGTCCAGCGCAGCAGCGCCTCCATCGAATCGCCCCGCTGTTTGCTGGCCACGTGGAATACGCACATGCAGCTATTAAAAAATAGCGACTGGCGTAGTGGGCCAGTTGCTACTGCAATGAAATTACCTCTTGAAAATTTTTGAGAACGGGCTTTTTTTGGCATCGTATTGGATTTAAAATCTAGAGTACTACTCTAGTCGAGGGACTAAAAATGGATACACGCAGCAATCTCCTTGCGACCGCGCTCACCGCCTTTGTCGAGCGCGGCTATGACGCGACAACGCTACAAACCATTCGTGAGCAGGCCGGTATCAGCAACGGTAGCCTGTTTCACTTCTTTCGCTCCAAGGAGGCCTTGGGCGCAGCGCTGTATCTGGAGGGAATTCTCAAGTACCAACAGGGCCTGATCGAGGTTTTGGAAAAACCTTGTGAAGAGGCCGCATTGGGAATCAAGGCAATGGTTCGCTACCACTTCCTGTGGGTGGAAAGCAACGTTGAACTGTCGCGCTATCTTTTTGAGCGCGGACGTCCTGACTGGGGGCCAGACCACATTGAAGCGATACGGCTGGCCAACGCACGGACCTACCGGGCGATTGAAAACTGGCTCACCGATCCGGTGCGGGCAGGACAGTTGCGCCAACAACCCCTTGCTGTCGCCGTGGCGCTGCTGCAAGGCGCAACCCTCGCGCTTTCGCGTGCCTGGCTTGAAGCGCCCACGCCGGGCAAGCTCGTTCGCCACACCAACCCTCTCGCCGAAAGCCTGTGGGCGGCCTTTCAACTTGTACAGGAGACTGAAAAATGATCATCGATGCCTGGGCACAACACCCCACCTTGCGCCACACCAACGACCCCATGTTTGACTCCCTGCGGCGCTGGACCAAAACACCGCCCTTGACGCAGGAAGTACCCGTCGCCCTCACGATTGCCGCCATGGACCAAGGCGGAGTCCACAAGTCTTTGTTGTCAGCCTGGGCAGCGCCAGGAAAGTTTTTGATTTCCAACGATGAAGTGGCGCAATTTGTGGCGCATGCCCCGGATCGCCTGGTGGGCGTGGGTTCGGTGGATATCACCCGCCCAATGGACGCCGTTCGGGAAATTCGGCGCTGCATCAAGGACCTCGGGTTCAAAGCCATCCGTGTACTGCCCTGGCTCTTTGATCGGCTGCCCACGGATCGCCTGTTTTACCCGGTCTACGCGGCCTGCTGTGATCTGCGCGTGCCCTTTTGTACCCAGATCGGGCACACCGGACCCCTGATGCCGTCGGAGCCCGGGCGCCCCATGCACCTGGACCGGGTGGCGCTTGATTTTCCTGAATTGGTGATTGTGGGAGGCCATATTGGCTACCCGTGGACGGAAGAAGCCATCGCGGTGGCCACCAAGCACGAGAACGTTTATATCGACACCTCGGCCTATACGACCAACCGCTACCCCGCGTCGCTCATTGAGTACATGAAAGGGCACGGGCGCGGCAAAGTCCTGTTTGGCACCAATTACCCCATGATTACGCCGGCCAAGGCATTGGAAGGGATCAATGAAATCGGCCTGGGGGATCAGGCCAAGGCCTTGTTCCTGGGCGGGAATGCTGCCCGGATTTTCCCCGGAATCATGTGAGTTTGCAGGAATAGGGGCGACTGCTTCGGACGCAGTCGCCGCCATTTAGGCGGGATGTCCGTTGGCCACCGTCCGGGATGGCCTCCGCACGGCGGAAGGCACAAAGCCAAACCGGTGCCGAAAGCGCACGGCAAACTGGGACGGTGTTTGATAGCCGACATGCAGCGCCACATGGTTCACTGGCAGCGACGTGGATTGCAGCAACTTCAGGGCGAAAGACATGCGTGCATCCACCAATATTTCGGTCAAAGTGGTGGCTTCATCGGCCAACTTGCGGCGCAGTGTCGCCTCGCTCATGGCGAACGCCGAGGCCACACTGGGGGCGCTCCACTCCCGAGCCAAGTCTTGGCCAAAGTGGCGCCGAATCTTGGTGCTGAGGGTCAGTGCCTGGGTGGGCTCAAACCGTCCGCCGTGCATACCAATCCACAAAAGCAGCTCGCTGGCCCGGTGGCGGGCAATCTCCAGTGGGATGGTGGCGTCCTCGACGGCCTGTAACGCCCGCTGGTAGGCTGTCGAAAACTCAGCTGATCCGTGCGTGATCGGCATGGCGTGGCGGATCACTGCCTGCTGCGGATGCGCCTCGGAATAGGCGGTGATCAGCGCGCTATCCCAGACCAGCCAGCGCGCACGGTAGCTGCCATCTTCTGCCAGCCGGTTGGTGATATCGACCGATTGACCGCCAGCGATAGCAATCGCCTCGCCGGAGCGGATGAGGTATTCCCCGCCCGACCAGCGTATTGCCTTCACGCCCCGCTCCACCACGATCAATACGGGTTGCTCGACAAACAACCGCTTGAACTCCAACTCCTGCTGCTGGAGGATTCCGGCGGTGATGCCTACACCTTGGCGAACGGCAATACGTGGTTCCATGGACAGTCCTTCAACTACTTTGGGTCAGGGTCTAGCGTACCGACATAGGCCGAGAGCGCAATCATGTCCGCCAGAGTCAGACTCTCAACCGCAGGCACCATCAGTAGCGCTTGTGCGCCATGCCGATCACCACTCTTGAATGCCCGCAGCTGCCGTAGCACGTAGTCGGGTGAAAGACCCGCCAGCCGTGGCACGTCAGCAGTGCCCCTGAGTTGCTCTCCATGGCAAGCCATGCAGGCAATTGTGCGCCCAGCGCGTTCTGTTGCCAGTGTCTTGCCCAGGGCAATGCTGCCACGCGGCACATAGGCCACAAAGCCAGCATTGGGGTCGCGCATCTCGACCCGCTCTGGCGACTCCGGCACTTCAATCAATTTGCCGTTGATGGGCTCCATTCCACCATTGGGAAGCACCTGGCGCATACGCAAAGTCGGATGAATGGCCGTTTGCGGCACCGTGTCGGTTTCTTGCACACGCGACGAGCGTACCGGTTGGAGTGAGGAGAAATAGGCGCTGACTTCTTGTATGTCCTGCTCGCTCATGGCTGCGGCCATGGCGTACATGGGACTGCGCTCGAAGCGGCTACGGTTTTTGTACTCCGCCATTTGCCGCACCAAATAGCTGTGTGGCAGACCGGCCAGGTTGGCCGATTCGGGGTGGCCCAGACCCGAGGTCAGATGGCAGGCAGCGCACGCCTGAACCTTGCCACCATCGCCGTGGCTCACCAATTTAGGCATGGGCGGATGTTGGTCGGGAAACCAGTCCGGTGCGGCGTAGTAGTTGTCGATTTCCGCCTGTGTGTACCGGCGCGTACTGCCGGGCAAGCGTTTTTTCTCGACGCTGGGCATCACGCCCCGCGCTTGCGGCTCCGCCTGTCGGGCCGTTGATGGGCGGTCGCCTTGCGATAGGGTGCTGCAGGCACTGACCGCTACGACCGCCGCAAGCAAAGCGAACCTTGCCCGCGATGCCATCAGCGGCTGCCCTTGAGGGTAAGGGTGGCTTTGCCCAGGCCCGTGCCCAGGGTCATGAAGCCCAGCATGGCGGGCGTGACGTGCGGGGGCAGATCGAGTTTCTCTACCTTCAGCGCATGTACGGTGATGACGTAGTTGTGTGTTTGACCCGCAGGCGGGCAAAGACCTGCGTAACCGGGCATGCCGTTGTCACCGCGCACCGACACCACACCCTGCGGCATTGCGCCGCCGTCGCTGGCAGCCCCTTCTTTGAGTTCCGTGACGGTGGCGGGAATATTGGCCACGACCCAGTGCCACCAACCGGAGCCCGTGGGTGCGTCAGGGTCATACACCGTGACGACATAGCTTTTGGTGCCTTGTGGCGCACCTTGCCAGGAGATCTGGGGAGACAAATTCTTACCAGTGCAACCCATTGCATTGGCAAACTGCGCGGGTGGAAAACTGCCATTGACCTGGCTGGTGCTGGCAACTTTGAAATCGGCGGCTTGGGCGGCTGCAATGGACAGTGCAGCCATCGGCACGATGAGAGATTTGATGTTCATAGGAACTCCTGCGGGGGAAAGTGAAGTCCATATTCTCAATTTCAAATGGTGAATGCGCTGTTTGCGCTCGCGCAGGTATTGTCGTAAAGCGATCAATATGCGGTGGTCAATCGGTAAGTTGCGGTCGCGAATGAGTGAACTGTCACACCATGCTGCATATTCGCCCGCCCCCCTGCGAACGCACCCAGCCAATATAGGAGCTGCAGCGGCGCTCAGTAACCGAAAGCCCGCAGGCTGTCACCGAGCCGTAGCGCTACGGGAGGTCTCCCGCCACGGTGGACGGGACGCCCATCTGAATCGATTTTGGCATTCTCGAAAGCGAGCTTGTCGCAGGGAATTCGAACCCGGCCCCTCCCCCGCTTTTTTCCCGCTTTTCCCATGGACGGCTGCAGGCTGGGGACACCTCAAGCCCGGTCATAATTCGGCCAAACAAATGGGGAGAATCTTTCAAGCCCCTTGCCACGACTGCCTCAGCAGGCGGTTCAGTCCAATTTCCAACCTTTGGAGTCAAAAAGATGCGTGTTGTGCCATTCTCCGCAGTTGAAAAAAGTGCCCTTTTGCGTGTAAAGGGTGTCGGACCAAAGGTTATCGAGCGACTTGAGCAAATGGGGTTTTCGACCCTTCAACAATTGGCCGACGCGGATGCGCGAGACATCCTTGCTCAAGGAGCGCAACTAAGTGGTTCATCCTGTTGGAAAAACAGTCCACAGGCGAAAGCTGCTGTGGAGGCTGCCATCAGCGCAGCCCTGATCGCAACCGATGCCAGCGCCTCAAATATATGAGCCGCGTCGTTGACTCATCCCCCATTGCAAGGGCTATTTGCTTGCACCACAGCGCGTAGCACCAGGATGTCGCGCAAACACTTTTGCTATAAATTTAGGAGCTGCTTGCGCAATACCCATATGCCAGAAAGGCATTTTTGGTCGTGTGTTTTTGGTAGTGGGGGTGGTTAGCTGGGCCTTGTGTGCCTGGGGGTGGGCGGGGCAGGTGGGAGTTCGAACCTGCCAATTCGAACCCGACCCCCTTTTCCTTTTCCACCCTGGAATACCAAAAAGCAAAATCAAATACGATTTTTTGCGTTTATTACGCAATAAATTGCATGAAGGTGTAGCATTGCACCATGCTTATCGAATTTTCTGTCACCAATTACCGGTCCATTCTGGAGCGCCAGACGCTCAATATGGCTGCGTCCACCTACTTCAAAGAGTTGGAGTCGCTGAATACTTTTGTGCCAGATCAGGACGACGGTGTGCCCCGTTTGCTGCGCTCCACGGTGCTGTACGGTCCCAACGCGTCGGGCAAGAGCACGCTGATTCAGGCGCTCAAGTTTCTCCAGGACCAAGTGCGGAACTCTCAAAAAGAAAGCCAAGCCGGTGACGCGATTGACGTGGTGCCGTTCAAGTTGACCGCAGGTTCGCGATCCTCTGATAGCGAGTTCGAGGTGACCTTTGTCGAGCAGGGTGTGCGTTACGAATATGGCTTTCGGTGTAACCGTCACCGGTTCACCGAGGAATGGCTTTTCGCGTATCCACTCGGGCGGCCGCAAAAGTGGTTTCACCGGGTGTTTGATGCCCAAGGGAATAAGGACGTTTACAAATTCAGCACTGCGTTTGTCGGTGGGCGGCAACGCCAGGGTTGGGCTGCCCAAACGCGTGCCAATGCCTTGTTCCTTTCGACGGCAATTCAGCTCAACAATGCGCAACTCAAACCGGCATTCAACTGGTTCAAGCAGCGTTTGCGCGTGCTGGATTCGGCGTATGGTCTGAGTCCGTCCTACACCTTGCAGCGCTGTGGCAAAAATGAAGACCGGATTCGTATTGTTGAGTTCATGAACTCAGCGGACTTGTCTATCGCAGATATTCAGCTCAAGGAAACGGTTTTCTCGGCGGAAACACTACCGGACGGCATGCCTGCGGCTATCAAGGAAGAATTTCTGCGCGATATGGCGGGCAGGAAGCTTACCGAGCCGCGCTTTTTTCACCGCGATGTGCTCACCCAGGAGCCCATCGAGTTTGACGATGAAGAAGAATCCGACGGCACGCGGGCGCTATTTGCTTTCGCCGGCCCGTGGCTGGACGTCATAGAGAACGAGCGTGTACTCGTGGTGGATGAGTTGGACACCAGCCTGCACCCTCTGCTGGTGCACCACTTGGTGAAGCGGCTGCACCACGGGGGAACCAAGGCGCAGCTTATTTTCACCACGCATGACACCACGCTGTTGAGCCAGAAATTGCTGCGCCGCGACCAAGTGTGGTTCATGGAAAAAGATGCCAAGAGCGCAACCCGGTTGTATCCCTTATCAGACTTCAGCCCGCGCGACAACGAGGCCGTGGAGCGCGGTTACTTGAATGGGCGTTATGGCGGAATTCCGTTTCTGAAAGACTTGGACTTCTATGGGGTCTGACGACTTGCACCACAAGCGCAAAGCGCGTGATGGCGCGGCGCTACAGCGGAAAAAGCAAGAGCGTGCGCGGAACAAGCGTTACCTCATCGTGTGCGAAGGCACGAAAACCGAGCCGCATTACTTCCTTGAGTTGCGGGAAGACTTGGGTCTTCGACCGCAAATGGTTCGCATAGCGCCGAACGACGGCGTATCCCCGGACCGCGTGGTGGCTCACAGGGCAATCGCATCTAAATTGCCAGCACACCAAGGTCCAGCACCTTCTGCATATAAGCCGGGTCCCAACCCGCGCGGCTGCGCTTGTTCTTGATGCCCACCTTCAAGCTCGTTTCCCGCTTGAGCTGGGTGAGCGCTACG
>NZ_JAUYQD010000019.1 GCF_030697375.1 Rhodoferax sp.
TGAATTTGGTATCGTTCTTCTTGGGTCAAGTGTTTGTAGGTCATGGTGCTTCATTGAGACTGGCTGGTCGCAAAGAGCGCATCCTATTCACTCTTGGCCCAACCCTTTTCTGAATGGTGCACTTCGTACTTGAATCCGCCACTCTTTTATGGCCTCAGGCCTTATAGGATAAGCGCAGGCAGCTACTGAATTGATAGCAAAAGATCTACGATGCCGTCCTATCCCAGGGGGCCAAGCAGCGCTGGTCTGTGGTCCCACAATGAACGCGTCCCGCTGCCCCAGCTGCTGCGCGCTCTGGCGCCACAGGCGCCTCGGGACGCCTGCCACGGAAGGTCAGAAACTGTCCCGGATAAATTCGTATTCCTTCTGCATTTGCGTAATGGCCGTCGAGCCTACGAATTCCGCCAGCTTCTTACCCACCAAGGGAATGCCGCTCTCAAAGGTCATGGTGATGTCGTTGACACAGCCTTTGGCATCGCCGGAGAGAAACAGCTTGCCAGTGATGGTGACAGGCACCCCTTTGAGGGTGAGCTGCAGTTCGCCGGTGTAACCTTTGGCGGCGCTGCCCGTCCAGTGTTCTTCCTGGGTGGCCAGATTCCATTCGCCCATGAATTTTTTGAGCAAAGCAGGGGCATCGACCGGTACTTCACGGCTCATGTGCATGTCCATGGAAGTCTTGGTGAGTTTGCAGCTGTCGACCTGGATGTTGCGTGCGCCCAAAGCGGTGAACCGGTTGGCGATCAAGGCCTTGTCGCCGAAACTTTTGAAGACGGTTTCTACGCCTTGTGCGTACACGTGTTTTGCTTTGACTTCCATGGGGTCTCCTGTTGTTGTCTGATGGCGTGGGGCTACTGCAATACGGCGGCGGGTGCCGGTGAGCGGCGGGGGGCGCGTTTTTTGGCCACCACCGACGGGCTTGCCGTGGCGGGTTGGGCCGGGGTTTTTGCGGGGGCTTTGGGCTTGGCCGCTTTCGGGGCCGCCCGTTTGGCAGGGGCTTTGCTGGCCGCCAGCGCCTTGAGCTCCGCGAAGGCCTCACCCACGTACTGGGCCAGCAAGTCAATGTCGGGCATGGCGTTGCGGCAGCCCAGAATGCCGAAATCGAGCCGGCCACCCTGGCTGCACAGGGTGATGTTCAGCGCCTGCCCGTCCATCAAAATGGACATGGGGTAGGAGCCGATGACCTTGGCGCCCATCAGGTACAGCGTTTCGCGCGGGCCCGGCACATTGGACAGCACCAGGTTGGCCGGGGGCTTGACGTAGTCCGACAAATGGAAGTGGTTGATAAAGGCGGCCGCCCCCTGGGCCACCACGGCCAGGGTCTGCACCGCGTTGCGCGTGAGCGCCGCCATGTCGCGTTTGGCCGCCGCCGCCGAACGCCCGATGGCGGACATGCGTTCCAGCGGGTCATTCACGTCGGTGCACAGGTTGACGGCGATGTAGGTGATCTGGTTGCCCTGCTGGGTGGCGCCTTGCATCTGGATGGACACCGGCACCGTGGCGGTCAACGGCAGCGTGGGGGTCTGGCCCTTTTCGGCCAGGTAGCGGCGCAGGGCCGTGGCGCACATCGCCAGGAACATGTCGTTGACCGTGTGCCCGAGCACCGTGCCAATCTCCTTGGCTTCGGCCAGCGGCAGGGTGTGCACCGCAAAGCGGCGCGACGCGGTGATGTGGCCATTGAAGACGGTCTTGGAGGTTTTGAAGGCCAGCGCCGCCTCGGTTTTTCCTGGCATGGTCAGGGCCTTGAAGGCCTGTGGCAGGGAGCGCAAAGGCCCCATCAGGCTCTTGGCAGTTTTGATGGCGCCATCGGTCATCGACAGTTTGAGCTTGGCGCGTTTTTCGATTTCTTCAACCGACCACAGCGCCCGCATGCCCGGGTCGTCGGCCGTGCGTGACAGGCTGTGGTCCATCAGGCGCATGCCGCCCACCCCGTCCACCAGCGCATGGTGGATTTTGGTGTAGATACCAAACTTGTTGCCCTCCAGGCCTTCGATCAGGTACATCTCCCACAGCGGCCGCGTGCGGTCCAGCAAGCGGCCGTGCAGCCGGGACACCAGCTTCATCAGCTCGTCCATGCGGCCCGGTTGGGGCAGGGCCGAGTGGCGCAGGTGGAAGTCGATGTCGAAATTGTTGTCGGGAATCCAGGTGGGCAAGGCAAAGGGCAGGCCCTTGGGGTTGAGCTTGAGGTTGAAGGGCGCACCGGCGGGAATGGCCTCCAGCCGGGCTTTGAGGTCCGCCACAAACGAGCCCTGGTAGCCCGCCGGTATTTCAAAAATCTGCAGACCGCCCACATGCGAGGGGGCCTCGGGGGTCTCCATCTGGAGAAAGGCAATATCCAGGGGACTCAATCTGCGTGCCATTCGGGTTCCTCGTTCACATGCGGGAGGGCAAGTATCTCACCGCTGCATCCAAGCGCGCCATCGCGGCCACAGCAGATTTAGAGTGAGCCCTCCCATTACCAGCGCAGCGGCGCCCAGTTTCCAGCCGGGCAAACCCTCCCCCAGCCACAGCGTGTTGACCGCGGATGAGCCGAGGACCATCGGACAGACAATGAACCGCCCTCGCCACTTGACCCCAATGAAGGGGTGCCGTGTGAAACTGAACTAGTCTGCAAGCAGACCTGTTTCACATAATCACTTTATAAGTGGCGGAAGATCGAGTGAGATATTTCGCCACAATCCAAGCATATGAAATTTGCCCCCATATTGCCTATTTATTTGCTTAGTCCGATGCTAGCTATCGGGCAAAATAACACCGTACTTTTAACGCCTCCCGCAATTCAGACGGAAGGGAGTGTGATCAGTTATGTTGGTTTTTTGAATGCTTTGGGCACTCGCGCGGTACTGGAGCTCATTCAAACAGGTCGCTATCAGACTCTGCGAATTGAAAGCCGTGGCGGCGAGGTTATAGCTGCCATGGAGTTTGGTTCCGCCGTTTTTGAGCACCAGATGGACGTCATAGTGTCAAACTTTTGCGTTTCATCGTGTGCAAACTATATTTTTCCGGCAGGGCGCACAAAGGAAATTGAGGAAGGTGCTTTCGTCCTTTGGCACGGTGATGCGCGGCAACGCAATTTTATGGAGGAGCTTCACAAGCTGGAATATAGGGAAAACGCGGAAGCGGTAGAACAATTGACAGACCAAGAACGACGAAAGCTGGCGCATTTCCGGCTGGATGTAAAAATCCAAGACGCGTTTTATTCCAAAATAGGAATCGTTGGAAGCATCGCACGTATCGGGCAGGAAATACCCAAGCCCGTACAACTTTGGGCCTTGCCGGTTGTGAGTATGGTCGCTTTTGGGCTGAAAGATATCGACGCACCACCCGACTACGGCACCCCACCATACTGCCAAGCGTGGGTGAAGAAATATACATTTCGTGGTGCTGTGAGCTGCCTGGCTCTAACCAACGATGATATTTTGGCGTGGCAACAACGGCAAAAAGAATAGGGCTCGAACGGATAGGTATCTCAATCCAATCCAATCCACCCAAGTTAAGTCAGTGAGTGCACTGCGACAATTGGAATTCGAGGCTAGTGATACATCGGCTTGCAGCATATACATGCGTAGTAAGCCGACAACCAGGAAAACTCATGCGATGCTCTTACTTGAACTCTCTAAAGGTTTGCTTGATTGGCATAGTGCTGGTATTTATTCATGATTCGGTATTTGCTCAGATAGGTGAAACGAAAACGGTAGCAATCCCAGTGGGGAATAATCTGCCACCTTTGCGGGTACTCGTTGTAAATAGCGAGCGATTTCCCCCGTTGGGGAAGGGGGCTGTAGAAAAAATCATCGCGACTACAACCAGCTTGATTCAAAGTCACTTTGGCGTAAGCATAAGTTTCATCACACCAAGATTCACTTCGCTGGAGAAGCTTGCGACAAATTTACTCCCAGCGCACCTGGCATGGGCAAGAAGTCAAACACTTGATTTATCCAAAGCGGATGACCAAGCAACTTTGATTCAGACTATGCGCAAAGACTTATTGGAAAATGGCGGCACCGTTCAGGATTTGCAAAGGTACAGTGCGCCATATCTGTTCAAACCTCCTGCCAACGACACATTGGATGCCTTTGCAGATGCATTGGCTTATACACAAGTAGGCCTGATGAGTGAATGGCGAACGCAAATGCACTCTGACAAAAAACCGTTACTAGTCTCCGACGGTTTTGCAGAATACTCATTCTGGTTGGTATTGGGATACACGTCCTTACCCTACGAAATCGTCATCACCAATCAACTGATGGCAAGTGCAGAAAAAATAGCGAATTCAGTCCACAGTGCGCTTAGAGGTGGCGTCACCAATGGCCTTACCGGTTCCAGCCGTGGATCAGCATCTGGAACGTTTTCAATCTTAAGTGTATTTCCATTGGTTAGTGATGATCCAATTACGACCAAATTGCGCAATGGGAAAATATATAGCAAGGCTGACTCACTAACATACGCAGCAGCGATCCTGGCTCATGAGCTAGGCCATCAGCTATTTCACTTGGGGCATCCGTTCAATAACCCAGCATGCCTGATGCGCCCTCCGCTTAGATTGCAATTTGACGATTGGTATGCACAGTTGGATCCGCAAAAATGCGCAATGGGTTCTGATGATGCGATGACGCCAGGTCGAACCGTTAGATATAGCGAAATTCGCAAGTAAGTTGGGTGTACTTACGCAAGCGGGGTAAAAAAGTATCAGGGTATGATGGGAAAGTAGACGCTAAAAATAAGGCGAATTTACTCGCTTGAAATTGGTAAATATTTCTAGGAAGAGCACGTGAATACTTACACATTTATTGGGTTGGCAGTTATTGGAGAGATAACGTTGATGATGTGTCATTTTGTTATTGATGGCCAGTTTGCGGCGAGATGGAATGACATCCCTTCGTTGGCGGCAATATTGTTTGGCGTCAGCCCCTACGGTCGAGCCTGTTACCAATGGTTCAAGCAGAAATTGGTTTATTATTTGAAATGATGTTTTGGCGCCTGATACGTCAACGGAGCCTAGCGCAAATAGATAAAAAAATCCAACAAGAAATGCCCGGCCATCAAAGGCCGTAAATCCTTGGTCCAGAGATAAAGCATGGCCAAAAGAAGTCCGGCCATTCCAGTTGCAACAATGCTACTGAGGCCCGCTGCCCAGTGGATGGTGCCAAAAATCACCGCCGACAGGACGACGAATACCAAATTGGATTTGGAAATGTAGTCTCCTAACAGTTTCTTTAAAACCCCACGAAATAAAAACTCTTCCACAATGCCCGCAGTCAAACCAAAATAAAGCGCCGCAATGAATTTCAACTCACCGCCGCCTGGGAGTTTGGAGGTGTAACTCAGTTTTTGCGGCAATACGTCGGGGTAGCTGTTCATAACCTTAGCGGCTACGATTAACGAACAACGATGAACCGCTATGAGCGCAAGAAAGCAAATGACTGCATAAAACGCCAACGTGCCATACCCTACGGTTCTTTCATGTGGCATTTTTTTCTGAAATTCCTTGAATGGAAATACGGGCCTAAAGCTCCATGCCATGAGGACTACCGGGATGACCACAAAGCACAGGACATCCGCCAGCCAGAATTGCAGCCCGTTCAAGTCCCCCAGCCAAAATCGTTTGGAGTAAACGACTACCAAGTAGGCAACAAACGCTTGGAGTAGCTTGTCATGTTTCATATTCAACTCAACCCCCTAAATCCATTCATTCAACTGGGGCGGACATCATCCATGCCTACTGCCCAGTCACTGGCCTGTTACTTATCCGGGTGGTCTGGACGTGGCCTCGCTACTGCGCCCATCTGCGTGCATGCTGGAGGTCAAATATCTCACCGCGCAAGCCAGCTACGCCATCGCGGCCACAGCAGATTTAGAGTGAGCCCTCCCATTACCAGCGCAGCCGCACCCAGTTTCCAGCCGGGCAAACCCTCCCCCAGCCACAAGGCCGCACCGCCCATGCCAAACAAGGGCACCAGCAGCGCCATGGGTGTGACGGTGGCGGCAGGGTAGCGCGCCAGCAACCAGCCCCAGGCGGCGTAGCCAAACAGCGAGTTGCCCCAGGCCTGCCAAGCCACGGCGCCCCAGGTGAACAAGTCGGCCTCGCGCAGACCCGCTTGCACCGGTCCCCAGCCTTCGACCAGCACGGACAGAATGGCCAGCGGCGGCACCGCAAACAGGCTGGACCACACCACATAGGCCACCATGTTCACCCGCCCGGCCTGGCGCGACACCATGTTGCCACCGGCCCAGGACAGGGCGGCCAGCAGGATCAGGCCCAGGCCCAGCAGCGTGGTGCTGCCGTCGGTGTGCAGCACGATGATGCCAATGCCCGCCGTGGCCAAGGCCAGCGCCAGCCACTGCACACCCTGCAGGCGTTCGCCCGACACCCGCATGGAGAGACCGATGGTGAAAAACACCTGGATCTGGATCACCAGCGAAGCCAGCCCCGGCGAAATGTGGCCGTCCATGGCCACAAACAGCAGGCCAAACTGGCCCAGTCCAATCAAGAGGCCATACGCCGCCAAGTTGCGCCAGGGCACCTGGGGGCGCGGCAGGAAAAAGATGGCGGGCAGCACGGCGACGCTGAAGCGCAGGGTGGCGAACAAAAGCGGCGGCATGTGGCCCAGCGCCAGCTTGATGACCACGAAGTTGGTGCCCCAGACGGCCACCACGGCCAGGGCGAGTAGGAAGTGTTTGAGGGGAAGTGTGCTGTTCATCGGCCTATTGTCCGGCAGGCCTGGGCTTGGCCGCTGTCACCGCTGGTGCAAACACTCACGCGCCGCGGCCGTGCGTGAGCAGCCCTTGGGGGCGGTCGGCGTTTCGGTCGAGCTTGAAGGTGCTGACGGCCTGCGCCAGGCGCACCGCCAGGTCTTTCAGGCCTTCAGCCGCCGCCGCGCTTTCTTCCACCAGCGCCGAATTTTGCTGTGTCATCTGGTCCAGGGAGGCGATGGAGGTGTTGATCTGGCGGATGCCTGTGCTCTGGCTGGTGGCGGCCGCCGTGATCTCGCCAATGGTGTCGTTCACATTCTTCACCGAAACCACAATGTCCTTCATGGTGTTGCCAGCGTCGTCCACCAGGCGGGCGCCCCGCTCTACCCGTTCCACACTGGCGCCAATCAGGCTCTTGATCTCGCGGGCCGCCTCGGCCGAGCGCCCGGCCAGGCTGCGCACCTCGCTGGCCACCACGGCAAAGCCGCGCCCCTGCTCGCCTGCGCGGGCGGCTTCCACCGCCGCGTTGAGGGCCAGGATGTTGGTCTGAAACGCAATGCCGTCGATGACGCCGATGATGTCGGCGATCTTCTTGGAGCTGGTGTTGATCTCGTCCATGGTGGTCACCACCTCAGCCACCACCGCACCACCGCGCGCCGCCACGGTGGCCGCCGTGGAGGCCAGTTGGTGGGCCTGTTTGGCGGACTCGGCACTGTGCATCACGCTGTGGGTCAGGTGGTCCATGGATTGGGCGGTTTGCTGCAGGCTGCTGGCGGCCTCCTCGGTGCGCTGGCTCAGGTCCTGGTTGCCCATGGCCACCTCGCCGCTGGCCATCTGGATGGAATCTGCGGCCTCGCGGATGCCGCCCACCAGCGTGCGCAAGCGCTCCTGCATGGCGCGGATGGCTTCCAACAGCCGCCCGGTCTCGTCATGGATACGCACCTCGATGTCGGACGACAAATCGCCGTTGGCAATGCGTTCGGCCACCACCACGGCGCGGCCAATGGGTTGGGTGACGCTGGTGGTGATGCCCCAGCCAATGGCGCCGCCCAGGGCCAAGGCGAAGGCCACCAGCAAAACCGCAATCCACTGGGTTCTGCGCTCCAGCGTTGCCATGGCGGTATTGGCCTCTTCGGTGAGTTGGTGCTGCAGGGCCACCAACTCCTCCACCTTCTGGCGCATCTTGGCCTCTTCCGGGCGGACGTTGTTGATCAGGGTCAGCACGGCGGCTTCGGTCTCCCGGTTGGCGCCTTGTTTGACGGATTCACGGATAGCGGGAAGCGCCAGCGCGGCGGCGGCAGTTACCTCCGCCATCAAGGTCCGTTCGCGTTCGCTGGAGTGGGTTGCCGACAGCAGGGTGCTGAGCTTTTTTTCGGTGCTGAGGTACTTTTCTTCGGCGGCCTTGGCCGCACTGACCTCGGCTGCGGCCTGCTTGCCGTCCAGATCGGTCTCCAGGTTGGCAAACAGCGCGACCGAGCGGGTTTGGATCGCCAGGTTGTCGATGCTGCTCATCAGGGCGTTGGCCACCCCGGTCTTGACGTTGTTGACCCCAACAATGGTTTGTGCCTGCTGTTTGAGGGTCTGGACGGAATACGCGCCCATGGCCGCCACGGCCACCAGCAAGAGCAGGATGCTGGCAAATCCGAAGGTCAGGCGCTTGGCCAGGGACATGGAGCGGAGAGTGTGGAAGAGCATACCGGCCTGCTTTCAAGGGGCGGATGGAACGCCCAGCCGCTTGCCGGACAAGTATCTGGAGCACGACCAGCCTCGTCAAGAGTGGATACCCCTTGCGCGTGCTCAGGTGTCAGTGGCACGTCAGAAATGCAAGAGGCAAGAGCGGCGTTTCTCTGCCGCACCCGCGCCATCGGGCTGCGGCGATTACCATCCGTCTTCGTATGTTCAGAACTCTCCCGGATACCGCCCATGCTTGAAATAGAAGGACTGTCCCGCGCTTTCAAGGGCCGCCGGGTGCTGGGCGACATGGCGCTGCGCCTGCACAGCGGCGAATACGTGGCCATCGTGGGGGAGTCGGGCGTGGGCAAGTCCACGCTGCTCAACCTGATTGCCGGGCTGGACCGCCCGGACCACGGGCGCCTGGTGCTGGACGGTGTGGACTACGCGCAACTGGACGAGGACGCACTCACCCGGCTGCGGCGCGACCAACTGGGTTTTGTGTTCCAGGCTTTCCATGTGCTGCCGCACCTCACGGTGCTGCACAACGTGGCGCTGCCGCTGTGGCTGCAGGGCTTGAACGGCCCCGCCGCCAACAAACCCGCGCAGCAGCTGCTGGACGCGGTGGGCCTGGGCGAGCGCGCGGGCAGTTGGCCGCGCGAACTGTCCGGCGGCGAGATGCAGCGCGTGGCCATTGCGCGGGCGCTGGTGCACCGCCCGCGCCTGGTGCTGGCCGACGAGCCCACCGGCAACCTGGACCCGGCCAATGGCGCCAAGGTGCTGGCTTTGTTGGCCCAACGCATCCGCGAGGCCGGGGCCATGGGTATCTTGGTCACCCATTCGCTGGAGGCGGCCGCCACCGCCGACCGGGTGCTGCGCCTGAGCGCCGACGGATTGCACGACATCACCGGGCAGCCGCAGTGAGGCTGCTGCCCGTGTTGGCCCCGGTGTTTCTGGGCGCGCTGGCCCTGCGGCGCATGGCGACCCTGTTTTCGCTCCTGGCCATTGTGCTGGGCGTGGCCCTGGGCATGGCGGTGCAGGCGGTGCACGAAGCCGCCCTGAGCGAGTTTGGCCGGGGCCTGCGCACCCTGGCGGGCGAGGCCGATCTGCAGGTGGTGGGCGGGCGCGGTGGTTTTGACGAAAACCTGTACGCCCTGCTGGCCAGCCGCGCCGAGGTGCAGGAAGCCAGCCCGGTGCTGGAACTGGAGGTGCAGCAGGTGGGCACCCCCCAGACCCTGCAACTGCTGGGGGTGGATGTTTTTGCGCTGGCCCGGGTGACACCGGCGCTGGTGCCCCGCCCGGTGCCGCCGTCTCCATCCACCGGTGGCCCGGCGGACGCCAAACCGTCCGCGCGTTTTGCCACGCTGGCCGAGGACAAGGTGTTTCTCAGCAGCGCGGCACAGGCCGCTTTGCAGGTGCAGCCCGGGGACCACATCACGCTGCAGGCGGGCACCCAGCGTGTGCTGCTCACCGTGGCCGGGGACATTCCCGGCGCGCCGGACACGCAGCGCCTGGCCGTGATGGACATCGCCGCCGTGCAGACCGGCTTTGCCAAGCTGGGGCGCATCAGCCGCATCGATCTGCGCCTGGCCGAGGGGCTGACAGCGGCCGAGGCCCAGGCCGCGCTGCAGCCGCTGCTGCCCGCTGGCGTGCTGGTGGAGGCGCCGCAGGCGGCGCAGGACCAGGCGGCCAACCTGTCCCGCGCCTACCGGGTCAACCTCACGCTGCTGGCGGCCATTGCGCTGCTCACGGGCGGCTTCTTGGTGTTTTCCGCGCAGGCGCTCTCAGTCGTGCGCCGGCGCACCGAGTTCGCATTCTTGCGGGCGCTGGGCCTGTCCCGGCGCAGCCTGTTTGCCTGGCTGCTGGCCGAAGGTGCGCTGGTGGGGTTGGCCGGTGGGGTGTTGGGGGTGCTGGCGGGCCACGGCCTGGCCTGGGGTGCGCTGGCCCTGCTGGGCGGCGACCTGGGGGCCGGGTATTTTTCGGGCCTGGCGCCGCGCCTGCAGTTCCACCCCGGGATGACGGCGGCCTACGTGGGCCTGGGGTGGCTGGCCGGCGTGGCCGGTGCCTGGGTGCCCGCCCGCGAGGCCGCCACCGTGTCGCCCGCGCAGGCCCTCAAGGCGGGAGACGATGCCACCCTCCTGGGCGGGCAGGGGCGTCCTTGGCTGGGCGTGGCCGTGCTGGGGATGGGGCTGGCGGCCTGTGCCATCCCGGCGGTGCAGGGCTTGCCGGTGGGCGGCTACCTGGCCGTGGCCTGTCTGCTGGGCGGCGGCGTGCTGCTACTGCCTTTGTTTGCAAGCACGCTGGCCCGCCTGTTGCCAAGCCGTGGCCCGGTGGCGCTGCGCTTGGCGGCAGCGCGCCTGCAGGCCGCGCCCAGCCATGCCGTGGTGGCGGCGGCCGGCGTGCTGACCAGCGTGGCGCTGGCGGCGGCCATGGCCATCATGGTGGCCTCGTTCCGCGATTCGGTGGACCAGTGGCTGAACCAGATTTTGCCGGCCGACCTCTACCTGCGCCCGGCGCAGGCCCGGGGCAACGGCACGCTGGACACTGCTTTGCAAACCCGCATTGCAGCGGTGCCCGGCGTGGCCCGCAGCGACTTCAGCCGTTATGAGAGCCTGCGTCTGGTCGCGGGCCAAGCCCCGGTGGCCTTGATTGCCCGGCCTCTGCCCGCCGATGGCAGCGGCCTCCCGCTGGTGGGGACTGCGCGGCCCGTGGCGGGGCCCGCCATCTGGATCTCCGAAGCCATGCAGGACCTGTACCGCTGGAAGCTTGGCCAGCAGGTGCAGATTCCGCTGTCCGGGCGGCCGGTGGCGGTGCAGGTGGCCGGCGTCTGGCGCGACTATGCACGCCAGACCGGCGCGATCTCCATGGACCTGGGCGACTACCGCCGCCTGAGCGGGGACCTGCTGGCCAACGACGTGGCCCTCCACCTGGCCCCCGGCGCCGTGGCCAGCCAGGTGGCGGCGGCGCTGAAGGCGGTGGCGGAGCCCGGGGTGCTGGAGGTGGCCTACCCCGGCGAGATCCGCACGATGAGCCTGAAGATTTTTGACCGCACCTTTGCCGTGACCTATGTGCTGGAGGCCGTGGCGGTGGCCATCGGCCTGGCGGGCGTGGCCGCCAGCTTTGCGGCGCTGGCCTCGGCGCGCAAACGCGAGTTCGGCATGCTGCGCCACCTGGGCCTGACGCGCCGCCAGATCGCCGGCATGCTGGCGCTGGAAGGCGCACTGGCCGCCGCCGTGGGCGTGCTGGCCGGGCTGCTGGCGGGCGGCGCCATTGGCCTGGTGCTGATCGAGGTGGTCAACCGGCAAAGTTTTCACTGGAGCATGGACCTGCATGTGCCCTGGGGCTCGCTGGCCCTGTTTGCGGCGACCCTGGTGGCGCTGGCCGCCCTGGCGGCGGTGCTCGCCGGGGCGCAGGCCATGCGCCAGGACGCGGTGCTGGCCGTGCGGGAGGACTGGTGATGGACCGCCGTGACTTTGTACTGGCCCTGGGCGGCCTGGGCGCGCTGCCTTCGCAGGCCGGGAAGGCAGAACAGGCGGCCGTTGCCGCGCCGGTGTTTGCCCTGGTGCTGCCCGGGCGCACGCTGGAGTTCCCCGCCGACCACGGCGCCCACCCGGATTTCCGCACCGAGTGGTGGTACGCCACCGGCTGGCTGCGCCTGCCCGACGGCAGCCCGGTGGGCTTTCAGACCACGTTTTTCCGCGTGCGCACCGGTGTGGGGGAGTCCAGCGCCAGCGCCTTTGCCCCCCGCCAAATCGTGCTGGCCCACGCGGCCCTCGCCGACCCGGCGTTGGGCCACCTGCGCCACGACCAGCGCTCGGCCCGTGTGGGCTTGGGCCGCGCGGGTTTTGAAGTCGGGGACACCCAGGTCTGGGTCGGCGACTGGCGCCTGGAATGGCGCGGTGGCGCCTACCGGGCGCAGGTGCGCAGCAGCACCTTTGCCTACGCCCTGAACCTGGTGCCCGCCGGACCACCCATGCTCAACGGGCGCGCTGGCTTCAGCGCCAAGGCGCCCGACGCACGCCACGCCAGCTACTACTACAGCCGCCCACAACTGCGGGTGGACGGCAGCGTCACCCTGGCCGGGCGCAGCTTTGCGGTCACCGGCCAGGCCTGGCTGGACC
Source organism: Rhodoferax sp. (assembly GCF_030697375.1). Classification (GTDB taxonomy): domain Bacteria; phylum Pseudomonadota; class Gammaproteobacteria; order Burkholderiales; family Burkholderiaceae_C; genus Allorhodoferax. The sequence goes on from NZ_JAUYQD010000019.1 coordinate 12,483, forward strand.
ATGAATGGTCCAGCGAACTCCTGCCCGCCAGCGCGCAGGGCTGGGACTGGATCGGTATCAACCTGGACGACGGCAGCGCGCTGATGGCCTTTCGCCTGCGCGGCCAACAGACCCCGGCGCTGTGGTCCGCCGCCACGCTGGCGTCGCCCGTTGGTGCCGCCCAGCGCACCCAGACCTTTCCGCCCGGGGCCGTGGCCTTCGAGCCCCTGGCGCACTGGCAGTCCCCGCGCACCGGCATCCGTTACCCCGTGCAGTGGCGCGTGCGCGTCGGCCCCCGCGTGTTCACGCTGCAGGTGCTGATGCCCGACCAGGAATTGGACAGCCGCCTCTCCACCGGCGCCATTTACTGGGAAGGGGCGGTGCGGCTGCTGGAAGATGGCCGGGAGGTCGGGCGCGGGTATCTGGAGATGACGGGCTACGGGGAGGCGATTCGGCTGGGGTGAGGTGGGGCCGGACGGTGGCGGGGGCGCTGGGATGGGAGATGGCCCTTGGCGCTGTGCTTGCTTGTGCTATTTAATTGATAGCTGCTTGCGCAATGTTTATAAGGGCTGAAGGCCGATTTGATCGGTGAAAATCTAGGGGCAGACCAACGTGACCTGTGGAAAATAGGTTTTATAACGTGCCGCATCCCGCGTCAAAATGGTCCAGCCTTCGGTTTGGGCTTGTGCGCCGATGAAGAAGTCTGCCAACACACCGGTTTTGGTGCCCTTGAGTTTGCGGTAACGCAGGAATGCCGCGCCCGCTGCATAAGCGGTGGGGCGGGAAACCTCTTTCACGGTGATTTTGGCCAGTTTGAGAAACCGGTCCAAGCTTGCCATGTCATCAAAAGCAGGCACCAGTTCGGCGTAACCCAGGGCGTTGATACACAAGGGGCCTTGCTTTTGTGCTTCAAATAATTGTGTTTCAGACCATGGCGCCCACGTCGCGTCGTCTTGCACCAGGTCGATCAGTACATTGGTGTCCACCAGTGTCATGGCTGGTTCCAATCGTCACCCCGGGTCATGCGCATGATCTGCTCGGTGGTGAGCTTGCGGTTCCCGGTGCCACGCAACGCGGCAAAAGGATTGCCCTGTGGGACCGCCTGCGCGGGTTTGGCAACCCGGCTCAGGTGTTTTTCCAAGGCAAGCTGCACCACCGAAGACTTGCTGACGTGCTGCGCTTCGCAAAATGCGGCGAGCTGATTTTCCAAAGGTTGAGGCAGACGGACAGACAACATGCTTAGCTCCGTGGGTGTATTACAAATTTACAAATATTGTATGACAAACAGGCGAAAAACGTGCCTCGTGGTTTAGGGAAAATGGCTGGGCAGTGAATTTGACCTGAAACCCCGCAAGGCCAGCAGTTGCCAGGCAGACAGCACGCAAGTGGCGGCCAGCAACACGATGGACATGGGCTGGTGGAAAGACGTGTGGCCTTGCCAAAAAAAGAAACCATGGATGCCAACCGTCAGGAAACCCAGTGCGGCCAGCAATTGGTAGAAACCCAGACCGGCGTGGACATCGGCAACGACGCGGCTGTGGGCATACAGGACCAGCGCGATGATGGGAATATTCAGAATCAAGTTCACCTGGTTGCCGCCAGGGATGCGAAACAGCTCCCACTCGTGCCAGTAGGCGGCGTCAATTTGGTGGGTGAGCAGCACCGTGGCGTTGGCCAGGAAAAGCCAGCGAAGGCGGGTGTGCAATGGCATGGATGGGGTCTTTAAAAAGGGTGATCAGCAGCGGCTGTCCAGAAGCAGCCACGCTGCACCGCCCACGGCCAGGCAGAGCAAGGCCACCCCATCGGCCACGGCCACGCGGCCCAGGGCGTCGTTGTAGCCACCAACCGACCAGGCCAGCCACAAGAAAGAGGCCACGCTGACGAACCCCGCCACCAGCGCAGCGGCTTGCAGCGCGGGCCGAAAGGCCGCCACGACCAGGAACACCCCCAGCAAGCCGAACAGCACGGCGCGGTGGCGCATGAGGATGGCGGTGTTGGGCTCGGTGAAGGCGACGCCATAGAGCTTGGCCAACTGCGCGCTGCCCAGCACGCCTGAGAGGGGCAGCAAGTGGATGAGGCCGACCAGCACCAGCATGGTGGGAAGGAGGTAGTGCAGGGGGATGGGGTGGGTGCTTGCAGTCATGGGCCGATGCTAAAGCTCGGCGGGCCGTTAGGGCATTACCTGGGAGGTCATGGCGCGCAGGCGGAGATGCGCGTCAATCAGCGGTGCCACGTGGTGTGCGAATTGGTGGGCCAAGTCGTGTTCGCCTCCCGCGACGATGTGCATGCGCGCCTGCGGCAGCAGCGTTTGCAAGCGCAGGCCCGTTGCGACCGGGCTGATGGGATCGTGGTCGCCCCACAGCAGCAACACCGGGACCTGCAAAGCCCCCAGCGCGCCGGACAGATCGGCCCGGTAGTCCACGAACCAGCGGGGCGCCAAAGGGTTGGCGGCAAGGAACGCGGGGCGCCAGTCCTGCGCGCGCAAATCGGACACCTCCACGCCGCCCGAGGTGACTGCCAGCACCAAGTGCGTCACCAGGTCCGGACGCCTGAGCGCCGCCTGCACGGCCACAATGCCGCCCATGGACTGGGCAATTAGCGCCGTAGGCTGGTCGATTGCATCCAGCACTTGATTGACCAAGTCGTCGATGCCGTTCACCAAAGGATCGGCCGGCGTGGGTCCGAACCCGGGCCAGCCCAGGCGCTTGCGCGCGGCCGGATGCACCAGCAATTCAGCCACCGGTTTCCAGAACTCCGGGCTTCCCCCGGCACCGGGGAGAAACAGCAGTTGGGTGGGGTGGGGCATGGGGTGAGCTACAGCCCGGACCAGGGCATGACGTCCACCCCTTCGCGTGTGAATCGTGTATCGCCACCGTACACCAGACCCGGATAGATGGCAGAAAAGCTGCCACGTTCTGTGGCGTACTTCTGCCATTTTTTCAAATTGCCGAACGCGTCGGAGGCCACGCTGATGCCGGATTTGATTTCTACGGCGGCAATCTCATTGCCACGCTCCAGGATCAAATCGACCTCGGTGCCGATGTTGTCCCGCCAGAAGTACAGCGGATCACGCACGCCCGTGTTGCAGCGGTTTTTGCGGAATTCATTCACCACCATGGTCTCGAACAGTGCTCCGCGCAAGGGGTGGTTTTGCATCTGCGACTCATTTTGAATCCCCATGAGTGCTGCGGCCATGCCAACATCGGCCATGTACAGTTTGGGGCTCTTGGTCAGGCGTTTGCCAAAGTTGGCGAAATGGGGATGCACAAAATGCACCAGATAACAGGTCTCCAAAATGGACAGCCAGTGCTTGGCCGTCTTGTCGGACACGCCGGCATCGCTGGCCAGCGACTGCATGTTGAGCAGTTGGCCTGTGCGCGCCGCGGTCAGCTTCAAAAAGCGCTGGAAAGCACCCAAGTCTTGTATGGCCGCCAGTTGGCGTGCATCACGTTCGGCATAGGTCACGAGGTAAGCATGCAGCCATTCAAAAGGCTCCAGGGAACGGGCGTAAATGGCGGGGAAAAAGCCTTTCACCAGGTGGCTGGCATAGTTGGCATCCAGCAGGCCGGTGCCCCGCAGTTCGGCGATAGACAAAGGCAGCAACTCCACCAGCGCGGTGCGCCCGGCCAGGCTTTGGGTCACACCCGACAACAAAGACAGGTTGTGCGAGCCGGTCAGCACAAACAAACCCATGTGCCCCGAGGCATCCACCACACCTTGCATTTCAGAAAACAACTCGGGCGCGTTTTGCGCCTCGTCAATGACCGCGCCCGCAGGGAATTGGCGCAGAAAATCTGCAGGCTGGCTGCGGGCGAATTCGCGCTGGGCTGGGGACTCTAGCGAAACATAGGGCTTATGGGGCAGCAGCTCGCGCACCAGCGTGGTCTTGCCGGACTGACGCGGCCCTGTCACCGTAACGATGGGAAAACCGTCAAGCAGTCGCAGAATACGGGGTGCAGCGTGGCGTGGGATCATTATTTACAGTTTCGGAGTATTGGTCCGGAATTGTAAATAATTTTGTTGCATGCCGTGGGCCGCACCGGCAACGGCGCAAGGGGCGGCTGGCCCCCTATCCCTCTATTTGTTGGACACGGCCGCAACGTTTTCTTGAAAAATACGTTTCCATTCCAACTCGGACTTTGTTCCCTCACGTGACAGGATGCCGATGTACTCCGCTTGTGCTACGGCGTATGCAGGAAGTGCTGCAATCGCCACCATTCCCTCGCCGTGCTTTTGCATGGGTTCAGATTGCACAAACGACCTGAAGCTCTTCAAGTCGCTGCTGTACTTGGAACCCAGTTCATCGAAAGGCTCGCCAGATTGCTGCACCACATCTGCATAGATGTATCCCATCAGGGCGTAGGCAGATGTTTCCCCGCCATTGCGCTTGATGGCGTTCCCCATGCTTTGCAAGGTCCCTACTACCAAGCTTGACTGAATCACGTCAAGCCTCGCCTGAATGAGGGCTGGGGTAGGAGTCGAGTGGGTTTTGCTGGATGTGGGTGGTGAACCATGCCGAGCAAGCGCTGCATTGGACATTGCCACTGCGACAGCTTTTTGCAAATCGTAACCAAACGCCAAATGCCGCTTACCTGTATCGGACTTGAAATATTCAACAAGTGCCTTCAGATCATCGGCACTGACCACTTTTGCATAGCTGCATCGGACAGCGGCGAGCGTGATCGTTGTATTCAGAGCAGCCGTTGCCTCCCGAAAAATTCGGGTCAGGTCTTTTCGCACAACCAAAGCAAGTTCATTCCACTTGGGATGCATGGGATTCCATGAGGCGTTGCCGACACCCAAGCCCAACAGGGCGGAAGGAACCATGGCCTCAATGGTGGCATCAGAGTTTTGAATCAAAGACGCCGGAGCACCTTCGCCAAAAGCGGAAAATACGCTATCGGCATACGCCAGATGCGCTGGGGCAATGCCACTGCAAGCAGCCGAATGACCTTCAGCGTAGGTGACGGTGGATGTGCCAACGGCGGCAACCATAGACAAAAGCAGTTGGATGAGCAGATGTTTCATATAGGTTGTGCCTGTTCTCAACAGATGGGGTAGATGCCAATGCTGACCCGTTGATCAGGCTTGACTGCCGCGCCAGAATTCCCAAAACCTGCGGCGCGCAGGCGGTGCCGGGATTGCCTCCGCAACCCCCAGCGCGCGCAGGCGAATTTCCACATCCTTCAGTCCACGCTGATGGGCAGCCTGGTAGGGCTTCATGCCATCAAACTCGGACCACAGACCAGGGTTGGCGCCGCTGTCCAGCAGGAAGAGCGCCACCTCTGACTGGCCCGCCAGGATGCTGGCCACGAGCGGCGTGGACAAGAATTCTGGATGCGCGAAGTTCACGTCCACGCCCGCCTTGACGTGGTACTTCACCATTTCAATGTCGCCTTCGCAGGCTGCTTGAAACATCTCTTTCCAATTTCCACCGGACATGGGTACTCCTTTGATGAGGGGACGGATGGGGCCCCGATTTTGCAAGAACAAAAAGGTGCCCGAGTTGTCGATGCTCACTGCGTTGTGCATCAGGTTGCACCTGAAATCATGTGTCCTCAGCTCAACCGCATATCCGTTTCCAGCGTCTCCGGCTCACCCAGCGAGATGCGCTTGAAATCGGGGTGCAGGGGGTTAATCAAAAAGTTGAGTTCTGCAGGAATCACCGCACTGGGCACGGCCAGCACACAGCTGCGGGACTGTCGCAGCCACTCGCCACCCAGGGTTTGCAAGGCTTCGCGGCCAGCGTGGGTGCGCCAGTCCCTTGGCAAGACAGTACTGTCCAAGGTCTCCAGGCTGACGTTCTCGGGCAGATGGGCCGGTATCAATACATAGTGGGCACGCAAAGGCTCGTCTTGCACGAGCATCTCTAGCAGTGCCAAAGATCGGCTTTCAGCGGTATAGATCACAGACTGGCCCACGCGATTCCATCGACCGCCATACAGCCTTGCTCCTTCGCCAGAAAACGCCTGATCAGCAAAACGGCGCGTTGTGATGCGCCACACCGGGCGCGTGACGGCCACCATCAGGCGAATACGCCATGTTCAATGCGTCCCAAGGTGCCCACTACGGCCATGGAGCCTAACTCGGTATCCAAAAGTGACAGAGGGCTATTGCCGCCCAAAGCGGCATTGGGGCTTTTAAGCCAGCCCATGGCGGTTCGTTCGTCCTCAAACACCTCGACCGCACGCTCAATCACTTGTGCCAAGCGCACCATTTTCCCCGACTCATCGGAGCTCAAAACGCCTTCCTTTTTGCGCCGTGCAAGCGTGCGTTCAGGAATGTCCAGCGCCCGTGACAGCTCAGATTGGCCAATGCCCATCACCCTTACAGCAGCATCGACCGCACCGGCTGAAATGCCCTGGCGTACCAGCGCAATCCATTCAAGAACGGAGCGAGGCAAGGCGTGCAGCACAGGTTCGCCACCCAACACGGATGCGGCGGACAAGCCTGTCACGACTTCGCTTGCAAATGCTGTATTCATAAAAATCCCAGTTGTGCCAATTGGCATAAAGTATATGCAAAAATGGCTTTTTTGGTGTGACAAGATCGATTCATACAAGCCAGCACCCTACCCCAGCACTCCCCGCATTTCCTCATTCCACGCAATCTCCCCCTCCTCGTACAAAATCCCTTTTTTCAGGATCATGTGGTGGATGCGGGCTTCGCGGGACAGGGGTTTGCCGTGCAGGAAGTCGTGCTGCTCGATCTCTCGGTAGTGGGCCAGCCGCTCGCGGTGCAGGGCGATGCGGCGCAGCAGTTCGCCGCGCAGGTCCAGCTCGCCCAGGGCGGCGTCGGCGCGCAGTTTCACCATGAATTCGTCGCGCAGGTCCATGGGGGGGGAAGGTTCGCTGGCCCAGCGGGCCAGCTCGGCGCGGCCGGCGTCCAGCACCCGGTATTCGCGTTTGCGGGTCTTGCCGGCGTCGGGCGCGCTGGTGGAGGCGATCCAGCCCGCCGCCTCCATGCGCGCCAGTTCGCGGTAAATCTGCTGGTGCGTGGCGTGCCAGAAGTAACCGATGGACTTGTCAAAGCGGCGCGCCAGGTCGTAGCCGGAGGACGATTTTTCGATCAGCGAGGTGAGGACGGCGTGAGCAAGTGACATGCGATAAGTCTAAGCGCAGCGGAATAACTATGCAACCAGTTGCATAAACTCCCAACTCCTCCTAAACTATTGCAACTGGTTGCATAGTTGCGCCGTTTTTCCTCCCGGAACTTAACCCCAAGGACCCACCCATGACCACCTACCCCCACATGCTGGCCCCGCTCGACCTGGGCTTTACCACCCTCAAAAACCGCGTGCTCATGGGCTCCATGCACGTGGGGCTGGAAGAGGCCAAAGACGGTTTTGCGCGCATGGCCGCGTTCTACGCCGAGCGTGCGGCGGGCGGTGTGGGCCTGATCGTGACCGGTGGCATTGCCCCCAACGACCGCGGCCGCCCCATGCCCGGCGGCGCGCGCATGACCACGCAAGAAGAGGCCGACAAACACAAGGTGGTGACGCAGGCCGTGCACGACGCGGGCGGCAAAATCGCCATGCAGATCCTCCACTTTGGCCGCTACGCCTACCACCCCGAGCTGGTGGCGCCCAGCGCCCTGAAGGCGCCCATCAACCCCTTTCGCCCGCACGCTTTGAGCGCCGAAGAAGTGGAGCAGACCATTGAGGACTACGCCCACACGGCGGTCCTGGCCCAAAGCGCGGGTTACGACGGCGTGGAGATCATGGGCTCCGAGGGCTACCTCATCAACGAATTCATCGCCGCGCAAACCAACCACCGCGACGACGCCTGGGGCGGCAGTTACGAAAACCGCATCCGTTTTCCGCTGGAAATCGTGCGCCGCACGCGGGAGCGCGTGGGGGCCAACTTCATCATCATCTTCCGCCTGTCCATGCTGGACCTGGTGGAAGGCGGCTCCACGCTGGACGAGGTGGTGCAACTGGCCCAGGCGCTGGAGGCCGCCGGTGTCACCATCCTGAACACCGGCATCGGCTGGCACGAGGCGCGTATTCCCACCATCGCCACCAAGGTGCCACGCGCGGCCTTTGCCTGGGTCACGCAGCAGCTCAAGGGCAAGGTGGGCATTCCCCTGGTCGCCACCAACCGCATCAACACACCCGAGGTGGCCGAGCAGTTGCTGGCCGACGGCCTGTGCGACATGGTGTCCATGGCGCGCCCCTTTCTGGCGGACCCGCTGTTCATCCAAAAGGCCGCGCAGGGCAAGGCCGACGAGATCAACACCTGCATCGGCTGCAACCAGGCCTGCCTGGACCACACCTTTGGCGGCAAGATCACCTCCTGCCTGGTGAACCCGCGCGCCTGCCACGAGACCCTGCTCAACGTGGTGCCCGCCACAACCCGGGGCCGCGTGGCCGTGGTGGGTGCGGGCCCGGCCGGTCTGGCCTTTGCCACCACGGCCGCCCAGCGCGGTTTTGAGGTCACGCTGTTCGACGCGGCCAGCGAGATTGGCGGCCAGTTCAACATCGCCAAACAGGTGCCGGGCAAGGAAGAGTTTTTTGAAACCCTGCGTTTCTTTGGCCGCCAGATCGACATCCATGGCGTGAAGCTGGAACTGAACCGCCGTGTCACCGCCCAAGAGCTGGCCGCAGGCAACTTTGCCCACGTCGTGCTGGCCACCGGTGTGACGCCGCGCCTGCCCGAGATCGAAGGCATCAACCACCCCAAGGTGGTGGGCTACCTGGACGTGCTGCGCGACAAGTGCGCGGTGGGCAACACCGTGGCGCTGATTGGCGCGGGCGGCATCGGCTTTGACGTGGCCGAATTCCTGCTGCACCACGGCACCAGCCCCAGCCCCAGCCAGGACCCGGCCAAGTTCTTCGCCGAATGGGGCGTAGACACCAGCTATGCCGAGCGCGGCGGGCTGCAGGCCCCGGTGATCGAACCCAGCCCGCGCAAGGTCTTTTTGCTGCAACGCAAGGTCAGCAAGGTGGGCGACGGCCTGGGCAAGACCACGGGCTGGATCCACCGCACTTCGCTCAAAAACCGCCAGGTCGAAATGATCGCCGGTGTCACCTACCGCAAGGTGGACGACGCGGGCCTGCACATCACCGTGGGTGACCGTGAAATGACCATTCCTGCCGACACCGTGGTGGTCTGCGCCGGGCAAGACCCGCAGCGCGAATTGCAGGCCGAACTGCTGGCCGCTGGTTGCAACGTGCACCTGATTGGCGGCGCCGACAAGGCCGCCGAGCTGGACGCCAAACGCGCCATCAAGCAAGGCACCGAACTGGCGGTGGCGCTGGAAATCGCGGATGGAAACGCCCCCGCAAAACAAGCCGCCGCGCCCAGCCACGGGCTGCAGCCCGCCGTTGCGGCATCGGTCCAAAAATGGCACCGCATGGTGGCCCAGGGCGACCTGAGCGAGCTGGGCAGCATCCTGCACCCCAAGGCCGTGTTCCGCTCGCCCATGGCGCACACCCCCTACGCCAGCGCGCAGGCGGTGCAACTGATTCTGGGCACGGTAGTCAAGGTGTTTGAAGACTTCACCTACCACCGCGAACTGGCCAGTGCCGATGGCCTGAGTGTGGTGCTGGAATTCTCCGCCAATGTGGACGGCAAGGCGCTCAAGGGCATCGACATGGTCCAGTTCGACACCGAGGGCAAAATTGTCGAGTTTGAGGTGATGGTGCGCCCCATGAGCGGCCTGCAAGCGCTGGGCGACGAAATGGGCAAACGCCTGGCCCCCTACCTGTCGGCTTACAAAGCCGCCAAAGCCCAATAATTTGCAATCGCTTTCAAGGAGTACCCCCATGAGTTATGAAACCCTGTCAGTCACCCTGGAAAACCACATCGCCACCGTGCGCCTGAACCGCCCGGACAAGGCCAACGCCATGAATGCCGCCATGTGGCAGGAAATCCGCAAGGCCTTCCAGTGGGTGGACGCCACCCCCGAGGCCAGAGTCGCCGTGCTGCAAGGCGAAGGCAAGCTGTTCACCGCCGGCATCGACCTGCAAATGATGATGGCCCTTGGCCCGCAAATTCACAACGACTGCGACGGCCGCACCCGCGAAGCCCTGCGCCACGTCATCCTGGACATGCAAGACACCCTGACCAGCCTGGAGCGCTGCCGCAAGCCCGTGCTGGCCGCCATCCACGGCGCCTGCGTGGGCGGTGGCATCGACCTGATCACCTGCGCCGACATGCGCTATTGCTCCGCAGACGCCTACTTCACCATCAAGGAAATCGACATCGGCATGACCGCCGACGTGGGCACCCTGCAGCGCCTGCCCAAGCTGGTGGGCGAAGGCATGGCCCGCGAACTGGCCTACACCGGCCGCAATTTCACCGCCGCCGAAGCACGCGAAATGCGTTTGGTGAACCGCGTGTTCGAATCACGCGACGCCTTGTACGCCGGAGTGCACGAGATCGCCGCCACCATCGCCGCCAAGTCGCCCCTGTCGGTGCGCGGCTGCAAGGAAATGATCACCTACGCCCGCGACCACACGGTGGCCGACAGCCTGAACTACATCGCCACCTGGAACGCCGCCATGCTGATGAGCAACGACTTGCAGGAAGCCATGACGGCCAACATGAGCAAACGGGCGGCGGTGTTCAAGGATTGAGTTGGTATAGAAATAATACGTCCCATCTGATACATTAAGTCAATTAAAGTATCTTATGGGGTCTATATGGCAAGCACCTTGCCGATGCCTTTGCCGGTGGAACGGGCCATCCTCAAGCTGGGGCGCGACATTTCACTGGCCCGGCGACGGCGCCAGTTGACGCAGGCGTCTTTGGCCGAACGCATCGGCGCGTCCCTGGCCACCGTGCGGCGCCTGGAAAAGGGCGACCCGCGCATCCCCCTGCATTTCGTGGCGCGTGCCTTGCAGGTCTTTGGCGAGTTGGACCGCTTGGGCCAACTGCTGGACACAGGGGACGACGTGATTGGCTTGACCCTGATGGACGAGCAACTGCCCAAGCGCGTACGCACCCGTAAACCGGCGCCGGACGCGGGGGCGCTATGAATGCAAAATCCATCAAGAACATACCAAGGAGCTGGATGATTTCGTCCCGGCCTTTGAGCATGCGGAACTGGATGCTACAAAGATATTCTTGCGTTAACGTGGCGGCAGTGTTCAAGGATGGATGCCGCTTGGCGTCGGGCATTTGAGTTACCAGACGCACTTTTGTTGCTATCGATTTGAGAGCTTCTTGCGCTTTCTCTGTGCGGTCCGCAGCTGAATTTGACCACATTTCTCATCAGTGATTCAAGGGGGTGAAAAGAAGGTGCACCCGTATCGGTGCGTAACCTGCCCCTCACGGCTGGCTGGTGACAGGGAGTTCACATGGGTGCCGGTCAGCAGGCGGTCGTAGACTTCATGCTTGCGGCGAAAGCTGATAATGTTCAACTCATCACAACGACATGCATTACTTCAAATTATTTGTAATCGCTTTTGCAATTAGCACATCTGTTAACGCACAAACTTCCAATGGAAAATTTGAACTTGGAAAACAACTTGTTGAATTGGTCGATCTAACAGCGGGCTTTTCATCATTTGATAGTCAATGTAAACAGCATTCCGGAACGCTATTCGATCCGAATGTTATGTTTCGCAACAATAAGTCTGCATTTGGCCCGTTGACGCCAAGCTCGATCTATTGGCCGCGCATTGAAGCAGCCTATAAGACCTATCACGAAAGAGTCTGCGCGGAGATGTCTTCCGGATCAGTGAAATCCAAACTCGCAGCAGACTACGCCGAGCGACTTTCTGTCGAGGAATTGCAGATGGCAATTGCTTTCTATTCCTCCGATACAGGGAAGCATCTTCGAACAGTTAATTTGGAGACTATGCAAGCACTTGCACTAACGTCGACCAATCCCAATATGTCCAAGTACTTTGAAGATATTGGGAAGGCCGTGCAGTCTATATTCAACGAGTATGCAATGCATCCAGGCTAGTCTGTACTCGGATAGTCGCAATGTCCGTTACCAGCCGATAACGGGTGCTCGCTTTAACGAAGTGTTCAACCCAAAGCCATCCGTCGTTCATAGTTGTGAACGACGGTGTGGAGCAGCAGACCACCAATCGCTAGACCCGCTTTGGGCCTGAAACAGTCTTTCAATTTGCAGCAACTGCATCCCGCACCCGCCTCCTTCGGGCATCCAAGCCACCAAGTCGAAGGCACTTGCCTGGACCGATAATCCGCCCCAAAACCTGGAGTAAAAAAATGCCGATGTACGAATACGCCTGCAGCAACTGCAGCCACCAATTTGAAGCGCTGGTGCGCTCGGACACCGTACCCCAATGCCCCAGTTGCCAGTCCACCGCGCTGGAAAAATTGCTGTCCGTTTTTGCCACCCCCAGCGCATCGGCTTCAGCCGCACCCGCAATGCCAGGGCCTTGCGGGTCGTGCGGCCACCCGGACGGCCCGGGTGCGTGTGGTATGCGCTGATACCCCTATGGACCTACAGGCAACCCCCGCTCCACCAGCCCCGCAAACAGCGTCGCGCCCAGCGGCAGCACATCGTCGTTGACGCCGCTTGGTATCAGGTATTTGAGTTGCCAGACGCACTTTTGCGCTATTGATTTGAGAGCTGCTTGCGCCTGTTCTATGCGGGCGGAAGCAGGATTTGCCCCCATTCGACCCCTCATTGTTCTTCGATGATTCAAGGGGCGTTTTGAGAAGGGGGTGCATACCCCCGCCCGTTTGGGTGTCACTACACTGTGCGTTCTGAAAGTTTGAATTAAGAGGTGCATTCATGATCGTAGTTATTGGAAGCGTATTGGTTCGGGACGGCCGTATGGCGCAAGCTCAGGAGTTGAGTCTCGAACACGTTCATCGTTCTCGGACAGAGCCGGGATGTATCTCACACGCGGTGCACGTGGACTGTGAGAATCCGAACCGGCTCGTCTTTCTGGAAGAGTGGGCGGACCATGCGTCGCTCCAGACACATTTCAAGGTTCCCGCATCACGACAATTTGTTGTTGCCTTGTCGGAGTGTGCTGTGGAAGCGCCCAAGATGGCTTTCTATCAGGCAGAGCAAAGTCGGGCATAAGCCCGTGACGCCCGACAGGTTGCTCGGTGCGGACACGCAGCGGCAGGTTACCGCCTCGCGGCGCCGACGTTGTGGCTGAAAGAAATCTTCCCCAGAGAAATTTCTGAATCGCACCAAAATATGAATCCAATTTGGACGCGGTACGAGGTTGGAGATGGCCTTTGGGCGATTCCCTTAGACCGCTTGTAGCGTCGCAGGCAGCCCCCGCTCCACCAACCCCGCAAACAGCGCCGCGCCCAGCGGCAGCACCTCGTCGTTGAAGTCGTACAGCGGGTTGTGCAGGCAGGCCCCACCGCTACCGTCACCCTGCCCTTGGCCCAGGCGCAAATAGGCCCCCGGCTTGGCCTGCAGCATGAAGGAAAAATCCTCGGCGCCCATGCTGGGCTCCAAGTGCCGGTCCACCTGGTCCTCACCCACCAGTGCGGCGGCCACGTCCCCGGCAAACTGGGCCTCGGGTGCGGTGTTGATGGTGGCCGGGTACATGCGTTCAAACGTCACCGTGGCGCTGGCGCCAAAACCCTGCGCCACCGCCACACACAGCTCCTGGAGGCGGCGCTCCACCAGGTCTTGCACCGCAGGCTTGAAGGTGCGCACCGTGCCCACCAGGGTGGCGCTGCCGGGCACCACACTCATGGCGTTCAGGTCCCCGGCGTGCATGGCGCACAGGCTGATCACCGCGCTGTCCACCGGCTTCACGTTGCGCGACACAATGCTTTGCACGGCCGTGATGATGTGGGCCGCCACCAGCACCGGGTCCACCGTTTGGTAAGGGTGCGCGCCATGGCCGCCGCGCCCAGTGATTTCGATACGCACCCGGTCCGCCGCCGCCATCATGGGGCCGGGGTTGATGCCCACCGTGCCCGCGCGCATGGCGGGCCAGTTGTGCATGGCGTAGACCGACTGCACCGGGAAGCGTTCAAACAAACCGTCTTGCACCATGGCCCGCGCCCCGGCGTAGCCCTCCTCGCCCGGCTGAAAAATCAGTACGGCGGTGCCACAAAAATTGCGCGTCTCCGCCAGGTAACGTGCCGCACCCACCAGCATGGCGGTGTGGCCGTCGTGGCCACAGCCGTGCATCAAGCCCGCCTTGGTGGATTTCCAGCCAAACTCGTTGTGCTCGGCCATGGGCAGCGCGTCCATGTCGGCGCGCACGCCCAGCAGGGCGGGGCTGGCATCCGTGGGCTTTTCCCGGCCGTGGATCAGGGCCACCACGCCGGTCTTGCCGATGCCGGTGTGGATGGCATCCACCCCACACACCTTGAGCGACTCCACCACGCGGTGCGCGGTGTACAGCTCTTCAAACCCCAGCTCGGGGTGCGCATGCAGGTCGCGGCGTAAGGCCGTGAGTTCGGGGTGAAAAGCGGCGATGTGGGCGAACGCGCGGCCGTGGGCCAAGAGAGGTTTGCGGTGCATGGGACTACTTTACCGCGTGGCGGGCAACGCATGCATCCATAGGGGAGATTGGCAGACCTCAGCTTGGCGGCGGCATTTTCGGAGAATTGCATGGTATGCAAATCGCTATGCTTTTCATAGCTTATTACGCAATGAATACGCGGGTTACAGCTGAATTTGATCGCAGATTCAACTACAAAGTGCATCAGTGGGAAGTTTAATCGGAGTCATTCTGAGGCCATAAAAGACCTCGTGGGGTGTGCGCCAGCCCAGACATTTACGAGGCCTGTGATTGAGCCGGTATACCGCATCATTGACATC
>NZ_JAUYQD010000025.1 GCF_030697375.1 Rhodoferax sp.
CTGATGCGCCGGGACGATTTGCCTTTGCTGTTTGCCTGCGTGGAGCACCAGGCCTGGGTCAAGGCCATCGAGAGCCACCTGCGGGGCGAGCGCGATACGCCGCCCGAGCTGGACCCGGCGCAGTGCCATTTCGGCGGCTGGCTTGCCAAGAAAGGCATGGCCCTGCACGGCGCCCATGCGTCCTTTGCCATGGTTGACACCCTGCACCAACACATCCACACATTGGGCAGCGAACTGTGCTGTCTGCACGCCCAAGGCCAGGGTGCGCACGCACTGGAGCGCGTGGGGGAGCTCCAAGCGCTAGTGCAGGCCTTGCTGGAGCAGCTCCAGCCCTGGACCCACCGGCAAAGGCCCAAGCAGCGCCGAAAAATCCCGGAGTAGTGCCACCTCAGGGCGTGGCCGCGCCCCGCGGGTGCGGGCGGGCGGCGGCCTCGCGGGCTTGTGCGTACACCGCGGCATACCGCGGGTTCTGCGGCTCCAGCCGCGCCGCCGTGTGCAAGGCTTGCACGGCATCGGCACTGCGCTGCTGCCGGTACAAGGACAAGCCCAAGGCATAGAAGGCCAGTGCGTTTTTGGGCTCCCGCCGGATGACGCCACGCATGAGCGCCTGGGCCTGGTCCTCGCGGCCCATGGCCCGGTACACATCGGCCAGGTTGAGTGCGGGGAGCGCCAGCGTCGGGGCCATCGCGATGGCGGTTTGGAGCGCGGCTTCGGCTTGGCTCCACTGGCCCTGGTCGGCATACATCAAACCTAAGTTGCTGTAGGACTCGGGCCGGTCGGCGTTGAACTGCTGGGCCGCGATGTATTCCCCCAAGGCGCGCTCAAAATCGGCGCGTTGCTGCACCGTCCAGGTCCCCTGCGGCGCACCGGCCAGCCACCGCGCGGCGGCCATGCGCACCGCTTGCACCGGGTCGGCCAGCAAAGGCAGCAATAGGCGGGCACGTAGTTCCAGCGGCGTGGTGGCCAGCGCCTCTACCGCCGTGTGGCGCACCAGCGGGTCGGCATCGCTCAGCAGGCCGCCCAGGCGCTCCACCTCGGCACGGTCCCGGGGCGCGGGCAAACGGGCCAGCGCGCTGGCCCGCGCCATGCCACTTTGCAGCGGGTCGGCTACCACGCCCTGCAGCAGTTGCGGGGCCTCCAAGTGGCCCACCTCGCTGGCATGCAGGGCCTCGGCCAGCGGCGTGGGGCGCTCCTGCAGCCGGGGGTACCAGCGGCCGGCCCACTGCGCCGCCCACGCCACGGGTTGGTCGGCATGGCATTGGCTGCAAGCATTGGGCGTGCCCAGGCGCTGCGACAGGTCGGGCCGGGGCACCCGGATGCTGTGGTCGTGGCGCGGGTCCACCGTCATATAGGTGGTGGTGGGCATGTGGCAGGCGGCGCAACTGGCGCCCGCCGAGCCTTCTGTGTGGTGGTGGTGTGCCGGCGCCTCGTATTGCGCGGAGGCGTGGCACTGGAAGCAGGTGGCGTTGCCGGGGGCGCGCAGCTTCAGGCTGTGCGGGTTATGGCAGTCGCTGCAGCTCACGCCCTGCTGGTGCATCTTGCTTTGCAGGAAGGAGGCGTAGTTGTAGACCTCGGCGCGCATCTGGCCGTCGCGCCAGTGCAGGCCGGGCGCCAGCAGCGAGGGCACATGGGTGTCCAGCAGGGGTTTGCCGTGTGTGTAGTCATCGCTGAACTGGCTGCGGTGGGCGTGGCAGCGTCCACACATCTCCACCTCCTGGCCGGGCAGGCGCGCGCTGCCGGGGCTGGCCTGCGGCGGGCTGCGCGTGGCATTGCCGGTTTGCGGGTGGATGCTCCAGGACACGCCCTGGCGCTCATGGAGCGAGAGCGCCAGCCCCTTGCCGGGGTCGCTGGCGCGGGATGACAAGGAGTACGGACTCTTGGCAGAGTCCGCCCAGGCCACATGGCCGGAACCCGGCCCGTGGCAGGCTTCGCATGCCACGTTCATCTCCGACCAGGTGCTGGCAAAGGTGCGGGTTTGCGGGTTGAAGTTCTTCTTGAACTGGGTCACATGGCACTCGGCGCACATGAAGTTGAAGTTTTGCTGGCGCCCGGTCCAGTGCAGCTCGTCCCCGGCCTTCACCCGTTCTGTGGCCTGGAGCTGGAACCAGCGCTGTCCGCCCTGGGCGCGGGGCCGTGCATCCCAGGCGATGCCCAGCGCCTGCATGCCCCCCTTGGCCACCGGAATCAGGTACTGCTGCAGCGGCGTCACGCCCAACGTGTGGGTGACCTCGAACTCGCGCAACTGGCCATCGTGGCCATCGGTGCGCACATAGAACTTGTTGGCGCGCTGGCTGAAGGTGGAGGTGACGCCGCCGTGGGTGAAGCGCTCCCCGCCAAAGGGCGCCAGTACCGCCGCGCGCGTGGCCTCCTGCATGGCCAGCGCATGGTGCGAGCCGCTCCAGTCCTGGGTCGGTGTGGCGTGGCACTGGGCGCAGGCGGCGCTGCCGACAAACTGCAGGGGCGCTACCGGGGCAAGGGATGGCACGGGAACCGCCCGCTGCAGCCACCACAGCGCAGCACCCAGCACGGCGAGCAGCACAACAACGCCCAGAGCCCGCCAGCGTTTGCTATGCATTCAGGAGCTGCTTGCGCAATGGATACGGGGGCTAGAGGCCTATTTCATCCTCAATCCACAAAGAAATCCGGCAGAAAGCGGGTATTGCCCGGCGTCACGGCGTAGCGGTCCAGGTCCGTCACCCCGTGGGCTGCCAGCACCGCGTCGTCGATGTAGAAGTTGCCGGTGTTGCTGTTGGCGCTGGTCAACACGCAGTAGGCGGCGTCGGCCATGATCTCGGGTTTGCGGCACAGCGCAATGTCCACACCCGGAATCATCTGCATGGCGGCGGTGGCGATGGCGGTGCGCGGCCACAGGCTGTTGACACCAATGCCGAACTTCTTGAACTCGCCCGCATGGCCCAGGGTGCACATACTCATGCCGTATTTGGCCATGGTGTAGGCGGTGTGGGGTGCAAACCAGTGGGTCTGCATGGAGAGGGGCGGCGACATGGTCAGCACCTGCGGGTTGCGCCCGGCCTTGGCGGACTTTTTGAGCTCGGGCAGGCAGGCCAGGGTGCACAGGTAGGTGCCACGGGCGTTGACGCCGTTCATCAGGTCGAAGCGCTTCATGGGCGTGGCTTCGGTGTTGGTCAGGCTGATGGCGCTGGCGTTGTTCACCAGGATGTCGATGCCACCAAAGGTCTCCACCGCCTGGGCCACGGCGGCCAACACCGCGGCTTCGTCGCGGATGTCCACCGACAGCGCCAGGGCGCGGCCACCGGCGGCTTCCACCTCGGCGGCGGCGCTGTAGATGGTGCCGGGCAGCTTGGGGTTGGCCTCAGTGGTTTTGGCCACGATGACGATGTTGGCGCCATCCAGCGCCGCGCGCTTGGCAATGGCCAGGCCGATGCCGCGCGAGGCGCCGGTGATGAACAGGGTTTTGCCCTGGAGGCTGATCGGCTTGGCTGGACTTGAATCACTCATAACGTCTCCTTGGTGGTTGTTTTGCTATTGATTTAGTAGCTGCTTGCGCAATGTCTACGGGGGCCAGAGGCCAGTTTTGCTTAAATTGTCAGGGCAACACCCGTCTTGGCCTTGACGAAACTCAGGCTTTGCTGAAATCGGGTTTGCGCTTGTCCATGAAGGCCGTAAACGCTTCTTTGGCCGCCGGCTCTTGCAGCATGCGCCCGAAGCTCTCGCCCTCTTCGGCCATGGCGCTGAGCACCTGCGCCATCTGGCCTTTTTTCATCAGGCGTTTGGTCTCCACCAGCGCCGCCAGCGGTTTGGCCGCCAGCTTGCGCGCCTGGGCCTGGGCCACGGTATTGGCTTCGGTGGGCGGCACGATGCGGTTGACCAGACCCACTTCCAGTGCGGCTTCGGCCATGAAGGGTTCGCCCAGCAGCAGGGCTTCGGCGGCGCGGTGGTAACCCATCATCTGCGGCACCAGCAGGCTGGACGCCGCCTCGGGGCACAAGCCCAAGTTGACAAAGGGCATGGAAAACGCCGCGTTGTCGCCCGCGTACACCAGGTCGCAGTGGAACAGCAAGGTGGTGCCGATACCCACCGCCGGGCCGCAGACTGCCGCAATCAGGGGCTTGGGGAACTGGGCAATGCCGCGCAGGAAGCGAAACACGGGTGAGTCCTGGGTGGACGGCGCCCGGGTGAGAAAGTCGCCAATGTCATTGCCCGCGCTGAACACCGTGAGGTGGCCTTGCAGGACCACGGTGCGGATGGCGGGGTCGCCAGCCGCCTGCGCCAGTGCGTCGGCGCAGGTGCCGTACATGGCCTGGGTGAATGAGTTTTTCTTGTCCACCCGGTTCAGGGTGAGCGTCATGACACCGTCGGCGGTGTCGATCAAGATATCGGACATAGGTCTCCTGGCAAAAATGCGGGTTCAGAAATGCTTATTGTTTGTAATACACCAGCTGGTGGGTGGTCACCAGCAGGACACCGGCCTCGTTCCACAACTGGCCGGTATGGTCAAAGTAGCCGTTGCGAAAGGCCTGCGCCCGCGCTTGGCCCAGCAGGTAGCCGCTGCCGGTTTGCGCCACTTGCTCGGCATCGGCATGGAAATACACCGTCATGGACACCGTGCCCACCGGCACCAGGGTGGAGCGGCGGATGAAGACGCGCGGGAAAAAGATGTCCGACAGGGCGCTGAGCGAGGCGAAGTCCAGGGGACGCGCCGGGTAGTCGCGCACCCACAGCCGGGTCAGGCTGCTGTCGCCGCTGCCGTCCCACACCGTGGGCATGCCGCCGGTGATGGGGCGCTGCTCGTAGCGCTTGACAAACTCCATGGGCGCACGCTCCGCAGGCGGCGCCACTGCGTGGGGCGGCGGGCAGGCGGGCATGGCCTCTTCGTCCAGACTCCAGGTTTCGCGGCGCACCGCGGTCACCGCCGTGGCGGTCAGCACCGCCTGGCCCTCCTGCTGCATTTCAATGACCCAGTGCTGGGTCGAGCGGTTGGTGCGCACCGGGCGCGCCAGCACCACAAAGGCCCCGTCGGCCACCGCCGCGCAAAAGTTGACGGTGAGCGCCACCGGGTCGCCCAGGCGCTCCGGGTGGCGCAGCACGGCGCACAGGGCCTGGGCTGCGGTGATGCCGCCAAACGGCCCCACCATGTTGGCGTAGGCCGGGCTGGTGTGGCCCAGCCAAGCGCCGTCGGCCTGGCGTTCCAGGGTGGTTGCCTGGTCAAAAAGATGTAGGGTCATACCTGTACCGCCTGGGGTAAGTTGCTCAAATACTGGTGGATACGGGGCCACAGCACCGCCTGATGCTCGTCGCGAAAAGCGCCAAAGTGGCCCAGACGCCGCACCGCCACGTCGGCCGGGGCCAGGCGCAGCACACGGCGCGGCGCATGGGTGTACAGCGCCATCAGGCTCTCCAGACCTTGGGCGGTCATCATCTCGTCGTCGGTCATCGCCAGGGCCAGCACCGGAAACTGCACCCGTGCGTAGCTTTGGCGGGCACCCTCGCCCTCGGCACCCACGCTGTAGCGCGGGTTCAGGCACCAGCGGCGCCACTGGCGAATCACCCCGGTCGGCAGATCGCCCACGGCGCCCAGGCGTTTGCCGGGGAAGTAACCAAACAGCCGCGTGAATACGGGCACCAGAAAAAACCAGAGGAACAGCGCCGAGTGTTTGAGTTGCGGCGCATTTTCGCGCCAGTAGCCGCTGCCGGTGGCCACGCCGAGCAGGCCACTGACCTTGTGCCCATTGCCCATCAGCCCCGGCAACTGCGCGCCCAGGCTGTGGCCCAGCAGGTGCACGGCCTGGCCGGCGTTGGCCTGGTGGGCATGGTCCACCACGGCTTCGTAGTCGCGCGCCCAGTCCAGCAAGTCCGCCTTGAACCCCCGCAGCCCGCCATGGGCCGTGTCGGGACGCGAATCGCCCGAGCCCCGGTAGTCAAAGGTGTGCACGCGCCAGCCCTGCCGGGCCAACCATTGGGCCAGGGGTGCGTAATAGTTTTGCGGCACCCCCATGGCACCGGCCACCACCACCGCCCCCCGTGGCGCCACAGTGGGTGCGGCATAGTCCCGCACGGCGATGCGGGCGCCGCCCGTGCTGGCCAGGGTGTGGGTGTGCACGGTCACCGCCGCTGCCTCCGGGGTTTTCAACACAGAAGTTTCAGCTGTCATACACCACTCCATGTAAAAAGCCACCCGCAGGTGGCTTGGAAATCCCTGCGGATCAGACGCGCTCGAAGATGCCTGCAGCCCCCTGCCCCATGCCGACGCACATGGAGACCATGCTGTATTTCAGATTGTTGCGGTGCAAGGCGTGGATGGCGGTCGCCGAGCGGATAGCGCCGGTGGCGCCCAGGGGGTGACCCAAGGCAATGGCGCCGCCCATGGGGTTGACCTTGGCGGGGTCCAGACCCAGGGTGTTGATGACCGCCAGCGACTGTGCAGCAAAGGCTTCGTTCAATTCAAACCAGTCGATGGCATCTTGCTTGAGCCCCGCGTAACGCAGGGCCGCAGGAATCGCCTCAATCGGGCCAATGCCCATGATGTGGGGGGGCACGCCTTTGGACGCAAACGATACAAAACGCGCCAGGGGTTTCAGGCCGTACTGGTGGACCGCTTTCTCGCTGGCCAAAATCAGTGCGCCCGCACCATCAGAGGTTTGTGAGCTGTTGCCCGCCGTGACCGAACCCCGCGCAGCGAACACCGCGCGCAGCTTGCCCAGACCTTCCACGGTGGTGTCCAGACGGGCCCCTTCGTCCAGGCTGACCATGCGGCGTTTTTCGATGACTTCCCCGGTGGCCAGGTCGGGGCTGCGGTCCACCACTTCCACGGGGGTGATTTCGTCCGCAAAGTGGCCGGCTTCCATGGCGGCCAGGGCGCGGCGGTGCGACTCCACCGCAAATTCGTCTTGCGCCTGGCGGCTGACCTTCCACTGGTTGGCCACTTTTTCAGCGGTCAATCCCATGCCGTAAGCGATGCCGATGTTTTCGTCACGCTCAAACATGGTGGGCGAGAGCGAGGGTGAATTGCCCATCATGGGCACCATGCTCATGCTCTCCACGCCAGCGGCGATCATCACATCGGCCTCGCCGACGCGGATGCGGTCGGCCGCCATTTGCACCGCCGACAGGCCGGAGGCGCAAAAACGGTTGACGGTGATGCCGCCCACGCTGGTGGGCAAACCGGCCAGCACCGCGCCGATGCGGGCGATGTTCAGGCCCTGCTGGCCTTCGGGGATGGCGCAGCCGCAGATCAGGTCTTCAATCGATTGGGGGTCCAGGCTGGGCACCTGCGCCAGGGCCGCGTGCAGCGCCTTGACCAGCAGGTCGTCGGGCCGGGTGTTGCGGAAAAAGCCCCGGTGCGAACGCCCGATGGGGGTGCGCGTGGCGGCAACGATGTAGGCGTCTTGAACTTGTTTCATGTTGGCTCCTTGTCAGTTAAGGGCAGCGCGGACCTGCTTCGCAGCCCGCGGTTTGGCACCCGATGGTTCACTGGTCTTGCGTGGGCCCGACGGTATCCAGGCCCAGATAAATACACACTCAATCGGCTGTGCGCCGGATTCGTCACTCACCTGCACGGCCACCGTCACTTCGCCTTTGTCGCTCTCTTGCATCAAGGCGCGCTGCGCGTCGGTCAAGGTCGCCACCGCGCGCAGTGCCCCCTGTGTGCGCTTCTTGAAGGCCACCTTGAGCTCCTTGGCCAGCGGCAGGCAATCGTCGCGCACATTCATGCCCACCACCATGCCGGTGGCGGTTTCGGCCAGCAGCGTCATGGCCGCCGCGTGCACACCCTTGATGTGGTTTTGCACCCGACGATCATTGGCAATGGCAACCTCCACGCGCTCGGGCGTCATCACGGCAAAGTCCAGGCCCGCCGTGCCGGTAAACGGCACCGCCCGGCGCAACACCAGGTTGCGCGCCCAGCCCCGTGCAAACGCAGGCACAACTTCGAGTTGCTTGAGCGAACGCACCAAGCGGTTTGGTTTCAAAACGGCAGCATGAGTCATATGTGGGTACTCGAAATGGGGTTCGTATTTGAGGAAGCGTAGCGAGCGGCTCTCAGGCAAGGCGGACGGAGCGCAGCAACCGGAACGTACTTCGGTACGTGAGGATTGCGAGCACCGCCCAACGCCGCATGGGAGCCGCGCAGTAGCTTCATCAATTACGAACCGGTTTGCCGGTGGACATCATGCCCATGATGCGCTCTTGGGTTTTTGCATTGGTCAGCAAGGAACAGAAGGCCTTGCGCTCCAAGGTCATCAGGTATTCCTCGGTGACCAAAGAGCCCGCGTCCACGTCGCCGCCACACACCACTTCGGCGATCAGCCCGGCGATGTGGAAGTCGTGCGCGCTGATGAAGCCACCGTCACGCATATTGACCAGGGAGCCCTTGATGGTGGCCACACCGCTACGGCCCGCCACGGCAAACTGGCGCTTGTGCGGCGCGCGGTAGCCGCTGGCGAACATGGCCTTGGCCTCGTTGATGGCGACAAACAGCAGTTCGTCCTTGTGTGGCACGACCACGTCGCTGTCCAGCAGGTAGCCCAGCTTGCGCGACTCCAGCGCGCTGGTGCCCACCTTGGCCATGGCTGCGGCGGTGAAGCCTTCGGTGAGGAAGGGAACAATGTCTTTGCCGGTCGAGCTGGCCGCGTTCTCCGCCGCACGGCGGGCAATGTAGGTCAGGCCACCGGCGCCGGGCACCAGGCCCACACCGACTTCCACCAGGCCGATATAACTTTCCATGGCGGCCACGCGTTTGCCGGAGTACACGGCCATTTCGCATCCGCCACCCAGGGCCAGACCACGGATGGCGGAGATGGTGGGCACGTTGGCGTAGCGCAATTTCAGCATCACGCGCTGCAGCTCCGCCGCAGCCCCGTCGATGGCCTTGGCGCCGCCCATCATGAAGGCGGGCAGCATGGACTGCAGATCGGCACCGGCGGAGAACATTTCGTCGGGCGACCAGATCACCAGGCCCTGGTAGTCTTTTTCGGCCAGGTCGATGGCGCTGTCCAGGCCTTCGATCACCCCGGCGCCGATGGCGTGCATCTTGGTCTTGATGCTGGCGATCAGCACTTCGTTATCCAAGGTCCACAGGCGAATGGCTTCGTCTTCGTGGATGGTTGTGCCCGCCGTGGCGGCCGAAGGTGCATTGGCACCCAGCACGCTCTCGGGGAAATGCTGGCGCTGGTAGACCGGCAGGCTGCGCGGTGCCACAAACTGGCCTGTAGATGGGTTCCAGGAACCGGCGGGTGTATGCACACCACCGGCCTCGGCCACGGGGCCCTGGAACACCCAGTCGGGCAGCGGTGCGCTGCACAGCGCCTTGCCTGCGTCGATGTC
The DNA here is from genome assembly GCF_030697375.1 of Rhodoferax sp. Taxonomy (GTDB): domain Bacteria; phylum Pseudomonadota; class Gammaproteobacteria; order Burkholderiales; family Burkholderiaceae_C; genus Allorhodoferax. Next base: position 9,304 of record NZ_JAUYQD010000025.1, read on the forward strand.
TTCCTTGACCATGTTGGCCACTTCGAGCCAGCCGGCTTCTTGCCACAACTCGAAGGGGCCTTGCTTCATGCCAAAGCCCCAGCGCATGCAGAAGTCCACATCGCGGGCGTTGTCGGCAATAGACGCCAGGTGCACGGCGGCGTAGTGGAAGCTGTTGCGCAGAATGGCCCACAGGAATTGGCCCTCTTTGCCTTCGGCATTGCGCAAGAGTTTCAGCCGCTCGCCGGCCGGCTTCTTGAGCATGCGGCCATAGACCTCGTCGGCCTTTTGGCCGGCGGGCACGTACTCTTTGCTGGCCAGGTCAAAGCGCGACACATCGCGCCCCACCTTCTTGAAGAAACCGGCCTTGGTCTTTTGGCCCAGGTGGCCCATTTCCAGCAGGGTCTTGAGCACTTCGGGGGTGGCAAAGCTGGCGTAAAACGGATCGGTCTCGATGCTCAAGGTGTCTTGCAGCGTCTTGATGACGTGGGCCATGGTGTCCAGGCCCACCACGTCCGCAGTGCGGAAGGTGCCGCTGGAGGCACGGCCCAGTTTCTTGCCCGTGAGGTCGTCCACCACGTCATACGTGAGACCGAAGTTTTCCACCTCTTTCATGGTGGCCAGCATGCCGGCGATACCGACGCGGTTGGCGATGAAGTTGGGGGAGTCCTTGGCGCGCACCACCCCCTTGCCCAGATTGCTGGTGACAAAGGCTTCCAGCGCGTCCAAAGAAGACGCTTCGGTGGTGGGGGTGTTGATCAATTCCACCAGCGCCATGTAGCGGGGGGGATTGAAGAAGTGGATGCCGCAGAAACGCGGTTTGATTTCTTCTGGCAGCGCTTCCGACAGCTTGGTGATCGACAGGCCCGAGGTGTTGGACGCCACGATGGTGTTGGCGCCAATGTAGGGGGCAATTTTTTTATAGAGGTCCAGTTTCCAGTCCATGCGCTCGGCAATGGCCTCGATGATGAGGTCGCAGTCACGCAGCTGCTCCAGGTGCTCTTCGTAGTTGGCCTGGCCAATCAGCACCGCGTCTTCCGCCACACCCAAGGGCGCGGGTTTGAGTTTTTTCAGGCCGTCAATGGCACGGGTGACGATGCCGTTCTTGGGACCTTCCTTGGCGGGAAGGTCAAACAGCACCACGGGCACTTTGACGTTGACCAGATGGGCCGCAATCTGCGCCCCCATCACGCCGGCGCCGAGCACGGCGACTTTTTTAACTTGGAAACGGGACATAAAAGTTCCTCTCATTGAGCAAGGTTATTCGTTTGTTGAGGGCAGAGCGTGCGGCCATGCCGCTACGGTCTGTCCCGCAAAGTGACTAGTTCACGCGAATCCAGGTCTGGGTTCTGCCAAGAAAGGAGAAACCCACGAAGCCGCGGATTTCCAGCTTCTTGCCACCCTCAATGGGCGTCATCTTGAGTTTGTAGACCGTGCCGTTGTTGGGATCAACAATGTTGCCGCCTTCCCACACCTCCATGGCATCGGCTTTCTTGGCACTGCGGATGATTTCCAGCCCGGCAATGGGTAGGTCCTTACGGTCGTCTTTGCATTCGATGCACTTGTCATCGGGTTTGGCCTTGGGGCCGAGATTGCGCTCGATTTTTCCGGTGAGGACACCGGCCGTTTCGACGATGCGCACCTCGGAGGTGACGGTGCCATCGGTGTCGCTGATGGTTTTCCACAGCCCCACCGGAGACATCTGCGCCATGGCCGCCGCCGATGACAAAGCCAAGACCGCAGCCATTGCTGAACGAACCATAAGAATTCCCCTTGTTTGGATTGGAAAAATTGGACGCGTTAGACCGCGTGTTTAGGCAAATACCGCATCGGTGTCCATCAACACCTTGGCTCCGGTCCGTGCGGTGCGCATCAGTGTGGCGGTCTCGGGGAACAGCTTGGCGAAGTAGAAACGCGCCGTCTGCACCTTGGCCAGGTAGAACTGGTCGGTATTGCCTGCGGCAATCTCGCGCAATGCCACCTGTGCCATGCGGGCCCAGAAGTAACCAAACACCAGGTGGCCCGCGACGCGCAGGTAGTCCACGGCGGCGGCGCCCACTTCGTCGGGGTTCTGGAAACCCTTGAAGCCGATTTCGGTGGTGAACTTGGTCATCTGGTCGCCCAGGATGGCGATGGGGGTGATGAACTCGGCCATCTTTTCGTTGACGCCTTCTTCTTCCACCAACTTGCCCACCAGCTTGCCAAACTTGCGCAGCGTGGCGCCGTTGTTGCCCAGGATCTTGCGACCCAGCAGGTCCAGGGACTGGATGGTGTTGGTGCCTTCATAGATCATGTTGATGCGGTTGTCGCGCACAAACTGCTCCATGCCCCACTCTTTGATGAAGCCATGGCCACCAAACACCTGCATGCAGGCATTGGTGGAGATATGGCCGTTGTCGGTGAGGAAGGCCTTGACGATGGGCGTGAGCATGGCCAGCATTTCGCCGGAGTCCTTGCGCACCTTTTCATCGGGGTGACCGTGCTCTTTTTCCAGCAACATGGAACAGAACGCCTGCAGCGCGCGGCCGCCTTCGGCATAGGCCTTGGCGGTGAGCAACATCTTGCGCACATCGGGGTGCACGATGATGGGGTCAGCGGCCTTGTCCTTGGCCTTCGGTCCGGTGAGCGAACGCATCTGGATGCGGTCTTTGGCATAGGCCAGCGCATTCTGGTACGCCACTTCGGTCAGGCCCAGTGACTGGTTGCCCACGCCCAGACGCGCGGAGTTCATCATCACAAACATGCCCTGCATGCCTTTGTTGGGCTGGCCAACCATGGTGCCCACAGCGCCGTCCAAGACGATTTGTGCGGTGGCGTTGGAGCGGATGCCCATCTTGTGCTCCAGGCCGCCGCAGTAGATGCCGTTGCGTTCACCCAAGCTGCCATCCTGGTTCACGTTGAACTTGGGCACGATGAACAGACTGACACCTTTGATGCCGGGAGGCGCGTCGGGCAGGCGGGCCAGCACCAGGTGGATGATGTTGTCGGCCATGTCATGCTCGCCGGCGCTGATAAAGATCTTGTTGCCGGTGATCTTGTAGGTGCCGTCCGCCTGGGGTTCGGCCTTGGTGCGCATCAGGCCCAGGTCGGTGCCGCAATGGGGTTCGGTCAGGCACATGGTGCCGGTCCACTCGCCGCTGGTCATCTTGTGCAGGTAGGTCTGCTTTTGCACATCGGTGCCGTGGGTGTGCAGGGCGTGGTAGGCACCGTGGGTGAGGCCCGGGTACATGGTCCAGGCCTGGTTGGCGCTGTTCATCATTTCGTAGAACAGGCTGTTGACCACCAGCGGCAATCCCTGGCCGCCGAACTCAGGGTCACACCCCAGGGCAGCCCAGCCGCCGTCAATGTAGGTTTTGTAGGCTTCTTTAAACCCTTTGGGGGTGGTCACCGCATGGGTGCTGGGGTTGAGTGTGCAGCCTTCGGCGTCGCCCGAGATGTTGAGTGGGAAGATGACTTCCGACGCAAATTTTCCGCCTTCTTCCAGCACCGCATTGATGGTGTCGGCGTCGATATCGGCGTGTTGCGGAATTTGCTTCAGGTCGTCGGTGATGTGGAGCAACTCATGCATGACAAACTGCATGTCGCGAAGGGGCGGGGTATAGGTAGGCATGCTGATTACTCCTTGGTAATGTGGGTAGGGTGAAGTGAAGGGGTTGAAGCTGGGGCGTCCTGGGGAACACCGTAGCGCGCGAGAATGTTGTCAAACCCCTGGTTGGCGCGTGCAATCGAGCCCGGGGTTTTCAGAAAACGTGCTTCGTAGTGCAGCGCCAGAATGAGGCCGTGGATCTCAAAACACACCTGGCGTTCGTCGGCTTCGGGCAGCAAATCCCCGCATTTTTTGGCCAACACCACGGCACGGTGCAAGGCATCCAGCCAGGTCTGCACCGAGGTGACCAAAGCGTCATGCACCGGGCCCGGACGGTCATCAAAGTCCACCGCGCCACTGATAAAGATGCAGTCGGACTCGATTTCCACGGCGACCCGCTTCATCCAGTTGGCAAACAATGCACGCACCCGTGGCAAGCCCCGGGGCGCGTTCAGCGCCGGGTAGAAAATTTCCTGCTCAAAGCGATTGAAATACTCGCGGACCACTGAAATTTGCAATTCTTCGCGTGACCCGAAATGGGCAAACACGCCGGATTTGCTCATGTGGGTGGCCTCCGCCAACACACCGATGCTCAAACCCTCCAGGCCGATTTGGGTGGACAGGTGCAGCGCAGCCTCCACAATGGCCAGCTTGGTTTGCTGCCCTTTGTGCGAAGCGCGCCCGGACTGCGGACGCACAGAAGCGGGCGCACGGGGCGGGTGGTCAAGGGGAGAAACGGCAGTCATGGAATCAATGCAACATTAAATAGAACGATCGTGCTATTTTGCAGCATTTCCCCCTCGCCCTCCGAAAAATATCGAAGGATCTAGAGGAATCTTTCTAAGGATGGGGCGGGTTTACCCCAGGATCAGGCGCAGACTGAGGTCCAAACGTTCCGAAGGCAAGCGCTTGAAACCCGAGCGCACAAAGCGCTGCAGGCGTCCGGCCACAAAGGCCACCAACACCGAGGCGCGTACGCCGGGCTCCATGGTGGAAAGGTCCTGCCCAGACGCAGAGACCTCGACGCGAAAGCACTGTTTCAAGGTGGCTTCCACTTTGTCAAAAAACTGGTTCATGCGGGCCAGCAGGCGTTCGTTTTCGAACACCAGCGCATCCCCCACCATGACACGGGCCATGCCGGGGTTTTTTTCGGCAAATTGCATCAGCATCGCAATCAGCTTGGCAGCCTGGCGGGCCCCCACATCTGCCGCCCCGTCATTGGCCAACTGCTCGCGCTCGACAATCTGGTTGACCAGTGTGAATACCGACTGTTCGATGAACTCGATCAATCCCTCGAACATTTGCGCTTTGCTGGCAAAGTGGCGGTACAAAGCCGCCTCGCTGACCTCCAGTCGTGCGGCCAGCGCGGCCGTGGTGATGCGCTCCCCGCCCGGCAGCTCCAACATGCTGGCCAGGGCCTGCAGAATTTGCTCCCGCCGCTCTCCAGGCTTGGGACGCTTGCGGCCGGGCACCACACCGGCATCCGCCGCGGACGGCGCTTGCAGTGTCGCGTGGTTCTGAAGGTCGGCAAGGGGCGTGGCGTCTGGCATGGTGCTCAAGGCGGTGGTGTGCAATGATTCTCGCACAGCCCTGGCTAGGGTTTCACCTAGGCTGGCAGCCACAGGGCAACCCGCAATCCACGCCCTCCTCCACCGGATTCGATGCTCAGATTGCCACGGTGTGCGCGTGCAATTTCTTCAGCGATGGCCAGACCCAGCCCGCTTCCATCGCCCTGGGCGCCTTGGACGCGGTAAAAACGTTCCAGCACCTTTTTCCGCTCGGCCTCGGGTACCCCGGGGCCGTCGTCTTCCACTTCCAAAAAGGCTTGTGTGCCGCCCGGTGCGTCGGTGGGCCCCATCCCGCACCGCAGTGTGACACGTCCACCGGCAGGCGTGTATTTGATCGCGTTGTCCACCAAATTGCCCAGCAGTTCCCGCAACAACCATTCGTGGCCGCTGACATGGGCGGGCATGCAGTCCATTCCCAGGTCGATGTCCTTGCCGGCGGCCGCATCCAGGTGGTTCTCCAACTGCACCTCACACAATTGCTTCAGGTCCACCCGCTGCATGGCTTGCGTTTGGCTGCTGCGCGCATCTGCCCGGGACAAGGCCAACAACTGGTTCGCCAACTGGGAGGTGCGCCGTGCAGCGTTGCGCAGTTTATTGATCTGGTCGGCGCTGAGCGTGATTTCCGAGGCCCCTTGGGCCGCCCCGCCATCCCCGGTGGGTGCCGAGCGGTCGCGCCAGTCCGCCTGCCCGCCCCGGTTCACCGTCTGCGCCCAGGCCTCCACCTGCGCTTGCAGTGCGGCCAACGGCGTGCGCAACTGGTGCGCGGCGTCGGCGACAAAGCGGCGCTGGCTTTCGGCCTGCGCATTGACCAGGTCGAACAGGCGGTTGAGCGACAAGACCAGAGGGCGTACTTCATCGGGCGAGGCCTGCGGGTCCAAGGCGCTCAGGTCCCTGGGTGAGCGGCGCTCCACGGCTTCCTTAAGCTCCAGCAAAGGTCGCAGGGCGCGGCGCACTGCCCAGTTCATCCCGAAGAGGGCTGCGGTCACCAGCACCACGTTGGGCAGGACCACCTTGATCCACACCAGGTGCAGCCATTGCTGGCGAGGGTCCGAGCCATCGGCCATGCGGACCACCAACTCACCGGCCACCGTGTTCACCCGCTGGCTGACGATGCGGTAGGTCACACCGCCATACTCTTCACTGGAAAACTCGGCTTCGCGGGTGGTCGGCAGGGGGCCACTCAGCCACCGGCTGCCGATTTGCACATCGCCGTCCAGGCCCAACACGGCAAAAGCCGCCACGCCTGGACGCTCGTTCAGGAACTCATCGACCGGCGGCGCCGTCAGCAGCGCCGGAGGATCGCCTTCCATGGCGCCCCGCGCCACCACCGAATCCGCCAACAGCGGCACCAGGCTGAGCAATTGGCGGTCTTGTTGCAAGGCCGCACTGCCGGCGGAACGAAAATCAAACCAGGCGTTGAGGGCCGCCAGCAAGAACAGGGGCACCAACAGCAGCAACAGCAAACGCCGCTGCAGGCCCGACGTCATGCCAGACTGGGCAGGCATTATTCGCTGGGCAAAGCGTCGGCAACCGAGCCCGGATCAGCGCTCTGTGGCATCAGCTCCAGCCGATAACCAAACCCCCGAATCGAGCGCAGGGCAATCCCGTGGGGCTCCAACTTGCCACGCAGGCGCGAGATGTAGACCTCGACCGCATTGGGGGTGATTTCCTTGTCCCAACCCGTCAGCGCCTGCAAGAGCTTGTCTTTGTTGGCGGGCTTGGGCGCCTGGAGCAACAAATACTCCATCACCGTCCATTCGCGCGGCCCCAGCTCTATAGGAACCGTGGCTGCTGGCAGCGAGGCCGCGGTGGCCGTGGCCGAGGGCATGGGACGGATGCACGCCATGCGGTGCGCGGTATCCAGCTCCAGCGGGCCAAACGTCAGGGTGGCCGAGGTGGCTGCCTGCGAACGGCGCAACAGCGCACGCAGGCGGGCCAACAGTTCGGGCAACTCAAAAGGCTTGACCATGTAATCGTCGGCCCCCATGTCCAACCCCTGCACCCGGTCGTGCAGGGCATCGCGGGCCGTGAGAATCAACACCGGCATGGCGTGCCCCTCTTTGCGCAGGCGATGCGTCAGGGCCAGGCCATCCATCAAAGGCAGGCCGATGTCAACCACGGCCAGGTCAAACGACTCCATCTTGGTGACTTCCAAGGCGCGCTCGGCACTGCCAACCCAGTCCACCGCATACCCCGCGTCGGACAGTCCCAGCTTGATGCCACTGGCCACCATGACATCGTCTTCCACCAGTAAAAGTCGCATGAAACAGGCCTCCAGCCCATGAGGAATAAGCGCAAGCAGCTATTAAATCAATAGCAAAAGTGAGACAGATACGGTACTCAGTGGGAACGGATCATGGTGCCAAAGGCCTGGTCCGTCAAGATTTCCAGCAGGAGAACATGGGGCACCCGGCCATCGACGATGTGGACCGAATTGACGCCGCTCTTGGCGGCATCCAGGGCACCGCTGATCTTGGGCAACATGCCGCCGGAAATCGTGCCATCGGCGAACAACTCGTCGATCTGGCGGGCCGTCAGGTCAACCAGCAGGGTTCCCGCCTTGTCGAGCACACCACTGATGTTGGTGAGCATCATCAGCTTTTCGGCATGCAATACCGTGGCCAATTTGGCCGCCACCACATCGGCATTGATGTTGTAGCTCTCGTTGTTCTCCCCGAAACCGATGGGGCTGATCACAGGAATGAAGGCATCGTCCTGCAGCGCCTTGACCACACTGGGGTCAATACTGACGATGTCGCCCACCTGGCCCACGTCGTGTTCAATGCTGGGATCGGCGTTGTCCAGCATCTTGAGCTTTTGCGCCCGGATCATGCCGCCATCGCGCCCGGTCAGGCCTACGGCTTTGCCACCGGCCTGGTTGATCAGGCCCACGATGTCTTGTTGCACCTCTCCACCCAGCACCCACTCCACCACTTCCATGGTGGGAGCGTCGGTGACGCGCATGCCCTGGATGAACTGGCCCTGCATGCCCAGGCGTTTGAGCGCATTTTCAATTTGCGGCCCGCCGCCATGCACCACCACGGGGTTGATGCCCACCAGCTTGAGCAGCACCACGTCTTCGGCAAACGCTTTTTGCAAGGCGGGGTCGGTCATGGCGTTGCCGCCGTATTTGATGACCATGGTCTTGCCATGGAACTTGCGAATGTAGGGCAAGGCCTGGGCCAAAATTTCAGCCTGGTCACGGGGGGCGATGGGGGAAGTGGCTACGCTGCTAGGTTCGGACATGGTGGTGGGAGATCAGAAAGATGGGGTTCGTTGAACCAGTAGAAAATTCTGCCGCAACGCGCAGGCCTCACGACAGTCGAACATGGATCAGTTGCATTGGCAGCCCTGACCATGCTGAAGAAAAAGCTTTGATGGCGACCACACCATTGTGAGCAGCCGCCAACTGCAGCGCTACCAGCTCCCGCTGCAACTGCTGCCACGGTAGCGCTCCCAATTGGAAGGGTTATGCACCGACCGCGAATGCTTCTTTGCTTTGGCCTTGTGCGATCAACGTGGCCAGCCAGCGCGGAGTGAGTCCCCGGCCAGACCAGGTTTCACCATTGGGGCCCCGGTATTTTGCGGCCACTGGATTAGCGGATTTTTTAGATACTTTGGGAGTCTTGGCAATGTCCAGTTTTGGTTTCCCACGCCCGCCTTTAGTGACCTTGGCAGGTTTCCCGCCCTGCAAATCCTTGACGGTAATACCGAAGGCCTGCATCTTGGCCTGAATCTCCAGAACCGTGTTATGGAACTCCTTTGCCTTGATTTCATTGGCCTGTTTTTGCAGTTTTTCGATTTGGCTTTGAATATCCATCAAATTGGTCACGCTTATCTCCAAGGAAAAATAGGATCGGATTGCTAGTTTAAATCAGTGCAAGACTGCATCGCAAAGTATTACTTTAAAAAAATAATAACTGCAGCGATCACGTCTGCATGTCTATTCAGACACTCCATATAAGGAGTGGTTTTTAAAGGTGTTGGCCATTCTATTGCCATGCTCGCCCTCTAAAAACGGGTCCATAAAATTATGATGGACACATATTTTCAAATCGAATCCCCAAAATCCGAAATGAAAACTTTTACAAGCACCCATCCTTCACAGCACACCATCGGCAGTCGTCCTCAGAAAATCAGAGTAGGCGTTCCGCAGTCCCTGACTTAATGCAACCGTGGGACGCCAACCCCAGTCGATCAGTCGCCTGCTATCCATCCATTTTCTAAGCGTCCCGTCGGGTTTGGTGGCATCAAAACTGATGTGCCCTGCATAACCTACGGCCAGCCTTATCGCGTTGGCCAATTCAAATATTGTGATATCACTGCCAAAACCCACATTAATGTGACTTTGCATGGGCTGGGTATGGGCCTGATATGTGGATACGGGGAGTTGCATGACAAACACGCTGGCAGTCGCCATGTCATCCACATACAAAAACTCACGCCTAGGCGTGCCAGTCCCCCAAATCACCACCTCGGGCGCCCCGCTCACCTTGGCTTCGTGAAAACGGCGTATTAGCGCAGGGATGACGTGGCTGTTTTCCGGATGGTAATTGTCACCTGGACCGTACAGGTTGGTGGGCATGACACTACGGTAATCGCGCCCATGCTGGCGGTTATAACTTTCACACAGCTTGATCCCCGCGATCTTGGCGATGGCATAGGGCTCGTTGGTGGGTTCCAGAGGGCCGGTCAGCAAGGCGTCCTCAGCCATGGGCTGTGGCGCCAAGCGGGGGTAGATACAACTGGAGCCTAAAAACAGCAGTTTGTGCACACCATGGGTGTGGGCCGCATGAATGACATTGGCCTGCATCATCAGGTTGTCATAGATAAAGTCCGCAGGGTAGGTGTTATTGGCATGGATGCCACCTACGCGGGCCGCCGCCAGATACACCTGCGTAGGCCGCTCCTGGGCAAAAAACGCATGCACAGCAGCCTGGTTGCACAAATCCAGTTCAGCATGGGTACGGGTGACAAGGCTGGCCTGCGGCACGCCCTGGGCCAAAAGCGTACGCACAATGGCACTGCCGACCATGCCTCGGTGTCCGGCAATGTAGATTTTTTCAGGGCTCATGGCTGACATTCACGTTGTACCCATGGCTTTTGAGCAGCGCATGCTGTTTGGCGTGGGCCAAGTCGTTCGCCACCATTTCTTTGCACATGTCTTGCGCGGCAATCTCTGGCACCCATCCGAGCTCGCGTTTGGCCTTGGCGGGGTCCCCCAAAAGAGTTTCTACTTCGGTAGGGCGGAAGTAGCGTGGATCAACCCGCACCACCACATCCCCCACTTTCAGGGCCGGTGCATTCCCCCCTGCAATGGCGAGTACCACTGCGCACTCGCCCACACCCTGCCCTTCAAACCCTACCGTAATACCCAGGGCTTGCGCAGACCACAGAATGAAATCCCGCACACTGTATTGCACCCCCGTGGCAATCACAAAGTCTTGCGGCTTTTCTTGCTGCAGCATCATCCACTGCATGCGCACATAGTCTTTGGCGTGGCCCCAGTCGCGGAGCGCGTCCATATTGCCCATATAGAGGCATTTTTCCAAACCCTGGGCAATATTGGCCAAACCGCGGGTAATTTTGCGGGTGACAAAGGTTTCACCACGGCGCGGGCTCTCGTGGTTAAACAAGATGCCGTTGCAGGCATACATGCCGTAGGCCTCACGGTAATTCACCGTGATCCAGTAGGCATAAAGCTTGGCCACCGCATATGGGCTACGGGGATAAAAAGGGGTTGTTTCTCGCTGCGGTGTTTCCTGCACCAAACCATAGAGTTCACTGGTGGATGCCTGATAAAAGCGCGTTTTTTTCTCCAACCCGAGAATGCGAATGGCTTCCAATAAGCGCAAAGTGCCCATACCGTCCACGTCGGCCGTGTACTCTGGACTCTCAAAACTTACCGCCACATGGCTCTGCGCACCGAGGTTATAGACCTCATCTGGCTGCACTTGCTGGATGATGCGGGTGAGATTGCTGGTGTCCGTCAAATCGCCATAGTGGAGCTTGAAGCGGGCATTGTCGATATGGGGGTCTTGATAGATGTGATCAATACGGTCCGTATTGAACGAACTGGCCCGGCGCTTGATCCCGTGAACCTCGTAACCTTTGTCCAATAACAGCTCAGCCAGATAAGAGCCATCTTGGCCCGTGATGCCGGTGATGAGGGCGACTTTGGGGAGGGAGCTTGGTGAATTTGACGGGGTCATACGCGTAAATTAAAAAGAGCGCGGCAGCGCCCCCAATTATCATGGCTAATCCTTGTCGGTCAAAATGCAGGCATAAGCCCGCCCGCCATTCTTTTCAGCGAGCATCGGCAAACATCTGTACGCTGCGTGAATCAAATAAAGATTTGAAGCCAGGAAGTTAGAAAGCAGCACCTACACGCTTACCAGCTCTGCGCGTACAGTCGGAATTAGGCGCTACATTTCCTTGTGCAATAGCAAGCCAGTTTCGCAAAAATTACCCCCTCTTTTCTGGAGTACCCCATGGTCAAAAAGCTGCAAAAATCCAAAACACAAAAAACCACTGGCGTGCCATTGCCAGGCTCCGTCAAAGACTCGGCGCAGCAAATCTGGCAAGCGGGTTTGGGCGCATTCACCAAGGCGCAGGCAGAAGGCGCCAAGGCGCTTGAAACCTTGGTGAAGGACAGCGTCAGCATCCAGCGCAAAACCAAAGCGGCTGCAGAAGAAAAAATTTCTGAAGCCACCAGCAAGATGTCCACCATGGCCACCGACATCTCGTCCAAGGCGTCGGGCCAATGGGACAAACTGGAAAACATTTTTGAAGAGCGCGTGGCCAAAGCCTTGAACAAGCTGGGCGTTCCTTCGGCCAAAGATATTGCTGCGCTGATCGCCCGCATTGACGAACTGAACAAGGCCGTTCAAAAGATGTCTGCCAAGGCACCCGCACCTAGCGCAGCCCCCGTCAAAGCGGCTGTCGCCAAGACAGCGGCCGCCAAGGCCAAAGTTGCCGCCAAAGCAACAACAAAACGCGCAGCCTCTACACGCAAGACAGAAACCGCAGCGGCCGCCCCAGCAGCACCCACTCAGGCGGAATAGTCCGCTTTGGCGGCTCAGAGCCAATCCTCCAAGGGCGCCAAGGCGCCCTTTTTTTTGCGGTACGTTTTGTCCCGCCACATAGACCCATATTCACTTGTTGCATTGCAACAAAAACAAGCCCATCAGCGCTCTACACTTTGCACATATGAATGAAGAAATAAATAGGCCACCAAAGATCGCCTTGGCGCTGTCTGGGGGGGGGCCATTGGGTGCAATTTACGAAATAGGAGCCATGTGCGCGCTGGAGGAGTCCCTGGACGGTTTGGACTTCACCAAATTGCACCATTACGTCGGCGTTTCCGCAGGCGGCTTCATTGTGGCGTCATTGGCCAACGGAATCACCCCGCGCGAGTTGTGTGCGTCATTTATTGAGAATGACAGTACGCCCTCAGAAACTTTTGATCCGTCATGGCTGATGGAGCCCGCCTATGGTGAATTTGCCAGACGCGGCATCATGCTGCCCGGATTGATCCTTTCAGCCCTATGGCACATGACGCTGGGACGCAAGTCCATCGTTCAGGCATTGGAACGACTGGGCCCCGCTCTGCCGACCGGCGTGTTCTCCAATCGGCAGGTCGATACGCAATTGGCCCGCCTGTTCAGCCGCGAAGGCAGGACCAACGACTTTCGCAAACTCAAAACCAAACTTACTTTGGTCGCCACCAATTTGGACAGCGGGGAGCCCGCTCCATTTGGTCGTCCGGGGTGGGACCACATCCCCATATCGCAGGCTGTGCAAGCCAGCTCGGCTTTGCCAGGCCTGTTTCCCCCGGTGGAAATCGATGACCAGTACTTTGTAGACGGGGCGCTGAAAAAAACCATGCATGCTTCCGTGGCATTGGAAGATGGTGTGGACCTCATGATTTGCCTGAACCCATTGGTTCCCTTTGACGCCACGTCACCGCGCGTTGCCAAAGTAATGCAACAAGGACTGCCATCCGAGAAACGATGGATTCCGCGCATAGTGGATGGAGGCCTACCTGCGGTGCTAAGCCAAACGTTTCGCTCCATGATCCACTCCCGCATGGAGTTGGGCATGAAGCAGTACGAGCACACCTACCCCGATACGGACATCATTCTGATTGAACCAGACCACCGGGACCCGGAGTTGTACCTGGCCAACACCTTCAGCTACGCACAGCGGCGCCATTTGGCCGAACACGCCTACCAACAAACACGTCAGATGCTACGCTCCCGCAAGACGGGGCTGTCCGCCAAACTGAAACGCCATGGCATCAGCTTGAACCACAACGTGCTGGACGATCCCAAACGGCATCTGTCAGCGCCCGCAAAAGCCAACACCCGACTGGGACGGGCCATTGCAACGCTGCAAGAAGTCATGGACGACATCGCCGATGCATTGGCAACAGCAGCACGTCATCCGTCCCATTAAGAAAAAATTATGGTCAAAAAAGCCCCCCGCCGCACTGCAGAACGTATCCTTGAAGTCACGCTGGAGTTGTTCAACCGCTTTGGTGAACCCAACGTATCGACCACCTTGATTTCGGCTGAGTTGGGCATTAGCCCGGGTAATTTGTATTACCACTATCCGGCCAAAGATGAGCTGATCAACTCCCTGTTTGATCGCTACGAAAAATCACTCAACGACTTGCTCAACGCCAGCGACGATGTGCGAGATGTCGAAGATGCCTGGTTCTTCATGCACACGCTCTTTGAGCTGATTTGGGAACACCGGTTTCTCTACCGCGACCTGAATGACCTGTTGAGCAAGAACCGACGGCTAGAGACCCATTTTCAATCGGTGCTGAAAAACAAGACGCGGTCTGTCAAGGCCTTGCTGGACAGCATGAGCCGTGCCGGCGCCGTACGGATTGATTCACGCGAAGTGGAGGCCACGGCCACCAGCATGGTCGTGGTGCTGACCTACTGGTTGAGCTTCGAGTACGTTCGAGACCCGCGCAATGCGCTGGAGCCCGGAAGTGCACAAGCCGCCCTGATGCGCGGCGCGCACCATGTGCTGAACCTGTTGGTGCCTTATTTGGAAGCAGAGCAACGCACCCATTTGCAAAGACTGGCTGGCGCTTACACCGCGTCCTAGGCGCACCGAGGAGACCGCTACGATGGCCATTTGGACCACATTCATCCACGCCGACGACTACCCGTTTGATCCTGCTGGCGTCAAGAAAAACTGGAAACGTCTTCATGCAGGCGACCAGGAGCCCTTGCCCAAAGACAAGAATGTGCTGGCCGCTTGGGCGCTGTTTCACAGCGGCCAGTTTCAGGAAGCCGTAGAAACGGGGCTGAAGGCAGGTCCCGCTGGCACCACGGTGGCCAACAAGGCCGCCTGCATCTATGCGAACTACCTGGAGCCCAATGAAAAAACCAAATTGGGCCTTTTCATGCAAGTGGCCGAGCGTGCTGCGAGCCAAGCCAGCGCAGAACCCAACAACGCCAACGCGTATTACTGGCAAGGCTATGCCCTGAGCCGGTACAGCCAAGGCATCAGCGTGGCCAAGGCACTGGCGCAAGGCATTGGCCGCAAGGTCAAATCTGCCATGGAAACCTCCATTCGCCTGCAGCCGAACCACGCCGACGCCCACATTGGCCTGGGCGCTTTTCACGCCGAAGTGATTGACAAGGTAGGTGCCTTGATAGGCAACATGACGTATGGCGCAAAAAAAGAAACCAGCCTGAAGTTATTTCAGCAAGGGCTGAACCTCACGCCAGCATCCACCGTTGCGTTGATTGAATACGCCAACGCGCTGGTCATGCTAGAGGGCGACAAGGGCATTGACGAGGCCACACGCCTGTACGAGCAAGTCGCTCGCGCACAGGCCATGGACGCCATGGAGCGGCTGGACGTGGAACTGGCGCAAGCCGAGCTGGCGAACTAAGCAAGCCCACCGGCATGGGCGGGATCGCTCTGCGCTAGTCCCCCCACGGCAACATCAAGGTGAGCAAGGCCAGTTTGGCAAACTCGGGCTCAAACTGGTCGATGATTTCTTGGGGATTCGGGCACAAGGTAGCGTCGGACACGACACCAAACTGCACACCGCCTCCGTAGCTCAAGATGGAAATGCCCAGGCCGACCGTACCGCTCTGAGGCACCCAAAACAAGGTTTCCTCCAGTGTTGCACCGCAAATTTTCAGCTTGGAAACTGGCCCCGGGACATTGGTCAAAACCGCCGTGGTTTTCCTGGAAAACAAACCCAGCATGGCATCTTGCGTGGACTTGTTGAGCAAGCCCGCCACCGCCAGCAAGCCAAAAGCCAGCAAGGGTTGCATACTGTCCTTGAGTTCGCGCATGCGTTTACGCATTTCATAGAGGCGCTCGACCGGATTGTCCAGCCCAATGGGCAGCACCACGGGCGCCAGTCCAAACTGGTTCCCCAATTTGTAAGCCTGGTCCAAGGGCCGAAAATTCACCGGCACCATGGCGCGGACTTCCTTGTCGAGAACCACCTCGCCGTGTTCCCGCAGGTAATTGCCAAGTGCCCCGGCGACACAACTCATCAGCACATCGTTGACAGAGCAATTCAGGGCCTTGCCGACCGCCTTGACCTCGACCAGAGGTATCGGTGCGCACCAGGCCACCCGCTTTCCCAGGCCTGGGGTGCCTTTGAGCTGGGTCGGCGAATCGTCGGGCATCAGCGCCAACGCTGCCAAATCACTGGCGGCATGGAATACAAGCTTGGCCAAATCGACCGACTCATGCACCCCCTTTTCCATGCCCTTTTGGGGGTCCATCAGCAAGTCCAAGGATCGTACGAGCCCCTCACCAGCCGCGCCTAAGGCGCGCACTGTCATATGGGTCAGGGGTTTGAGCAGGGCGTCAGCAATCCAATCTTCCGCCCCTTCTAGCCCTGCGCGGCGGGCATCGCGATGGGGTGCATCGGGGGGGGGCGATCCGCCGTCTACCAGGGACTGCATCACCGAAATCAGGGCAATGCCGTCGGCAATGCAATGGTGGATACGCACCAACAAGGCCGAGCCACCCTTGTAGTTCTCGACCAGATGGAACCGCCACAGCGGGTGTTGCTTGTTCAGCGGCTCCATGGTCAGCTGGGCCAAACGGTTTTGCAAGGCCTCTTGCTCCCGTCCGGCTGGCTTCTTGGGCAACTTCTCGACCACCAAGTGGTTGCCCAGGTCAAACCTGGGGTCGTTGATCCAGGTAGCGCCGGCCGAGTCCTCTACTGCGCACTGCACAAAACGCGGGTACTTGAGCAATCGCTCCTCAATACGGCCGCGCAAATCGTCGTACCGGAGGCCGGGCTTGGTCACCCACACCCCCACGATCATCATGAGGTTGGACGGGGAATCCATGCGCAACCAAGCCGTATCCACCTTGCTCATGCGTTCGCCATGCAGCCCCAGGGCGCCCACTACGGCATCGGCCACATTTTGCTGCACCCCCTTTGCCGTCTTGCGTGCGGCCCGGGATACCTTGGGGCCGATTTTGTGGGCAGTCACTCGGGTCACCATGCAAACTCCAGAACAAAGGGAAATCGGTAAAAAGGGCAAGCATTTCACAGACGCTTTGCACGCCGCGCTATTTTGCAGGCAAAACGCACCTTAAGATATGGGCCGAACACCCAGACGCGTCGGGTGTGGACCTTTGATCACTCTCTCATTCAAACCCAACGGAGAAACCCATGGCAGATCTGAAAAAGAAATTCGAAGCCGCAGTTGCAGGCTCCAAAAGCCTGACAGAGCGCCCCGACAACGGCACCTTGCTCAAAATCTATGCGCTGTACAAACAAGCGACAGCCGGTGACAACACCGAAAAGAAACCCGGATTCACCGACATGGTGGGACGCGCCAAATGGGACGCCTGGAATGGCTTCAAGGGAACTGCAGACAAGGACGCCATGCAGCAGTACATCGATCTGATCGAATCCCTAAGCTAAATAGGCTACAGTCCGCATGGATACTGCGCAAACAGCTATAAAAACAATAGCATCAGTGCAGTTTTATTTCTTCTTGGGGCTGGGTTTTTTTGCGGCCTTGGCCACCAGCAAGCCATCCAGATTTTTGACGATCTCGGCTTCAATACGGTTTTTGAAAGCGCCCAGCAGAAAACCCAATTTGGCGTCCAGTTCAAAGTGGTCGGCCAGAACTTTCAAAGTGCCGTTCACCCCCGAGCGGGTGAACGTCACCACATCGGACACGTCGCCTTCTTCATAGGTGCACTCCATGTCAAACTCTTCCTCCACCTGCTCGGCCCATTTGAACGCGACCTTGCGCGCGGCCAGCAGTCCCAGGGCATGCTCGCGCCGTATGTGAAGATTTGCCACCAACGATCTCCTTTTGTCTCAATGTATAAATTTAAATCCAAGGTCACCGGCGACCTCATCATGCTAGAACCCAATGGTCGGCAAATACTGCGCATCATTGGCAAAGACGAATCCGCAGTGACCCAAGGCATTTTATTGCCCGAACACATGCAGGCCGCTATTGTGGCGCTGGAAACCGCAATCGCAGAAGATGAAGCAGCACAACAGGCACGTGCCAAGCAGGCCCAGGAGCAAGGGGAGGCGCCGCAGCGCCCCGAAGGGATCTCCTTGCGCCTGCGTGCAACCCCCTTCATCGCCATGCTCAAACGCTGCCAGCAAGCGGGCAAGGAAATCGTTTGGGGGGTGTAGGCCGCGCCGCGGCGGCACGGCCAAGCCTATTTGTAGCTGCGCGCGTCTTCGATGACCTTGCCATCGTTGGGCAAAGTGCCCGGCAACAGCACCTCGACATGGCCGCGCAACTTGGTGACATCGCGAATGGCCTCCCCAATTTTGGCGACCAAGGAGTCTGGCCCACTGCAGGCGGTTTCCACCTGCAAGGTCATGACATCATTGGCCATCTCACCGCTAACCACCAGGCGTGCCCGCGCCACCTCGGGGAAGCGTTTGACGATGTCATCCACCTGTTTGGGGTGCACAAACATGCCACGAATCTTCGTCGTCTGGTCGGCCCGCCCCATCCAGCCTTTGATGCGGACATTGGTGCGCCCCGTGGGGCAAGGCCCCGGTAGCACAGCCGATAGATCACCGGTCCCAAAACGGACCAAGGGGTAAGCCGGGTTGAGCGTGGTCACCACCACCTCCCCGACTTCGCCCGGTGCCACCGGGTCGCCGGTGCCGGGACGCACGATTTCCACAATGACGCTCTCGTCCAGCACCAAACCTTCGCGCGCCACGGTCTCATAGGCAATCAGCCCCAGGTCCGCCGTGGCATAACACTGGTAGCCCGCAATGCCGCGCTCCATAAACCAGTCGCGCAGGCTCGGGGGATAGGCCTCACCGCCAAACATGGCCTTCTTGACGCTGTGCAGCGTCACCCCCATGTCCGCGGCTTTTTCCACAATGATTTTCAAAAAGCTGGGCGTGCCGATGTACCCGGCAGGCTGCAACTCGCGCATGGCTTGCACCTGTTGCTCGGTCTGTCCGGTGCCACCGGGAAACACGGTGCAACCCATGGCATGGGCGCCTGTTTCCATCATCGAGCCGGCCGGCACAAAGTGGTAGCTGAAACTGTTGTGGATCAGCTCCCCCGGGCGAAAACCTGCGGCATGCATGGACCGCGCCATGCGCCAGTAGTCCCGCGCAGTGCCCTCGGGTTCGTAGATCGGGCCCGGACTGGCGAACACACGGGGCATGGCCGCGCCAAAACCCAGGGTGCTGAAGCCGCCAAACACATCGCCACTGGCCACTGCGCCAGGCTGCTGGGCGCGGGCTGCCTGCTGCAGCGCTTGCAACTCGTGCTTGCGAACCACCGGCAGCCGGGCCAGCGCAGCACGGTCCACCACCACCAAGGGATCGACATGCGCCAGCAAGGCGGCAAAAGCCGCTGAAGACTTTTGGGCGTGCCCGATTTGCGCAGGCAGCGCCGCCATCAAAGCCGCTTCACGCAGCGCCGGGTCGCGCGCTTCCAGCGCGTCAAAATGAGAATTCTCCATGGAACCAAGCCTCCTCTAAGCCAACCACCGTTTG
Source organism: Rhodoferax sp. (assembly GCF_030697375.1). Lineage (GTDB taxonomy): Bacteria > Pseudomonadota > Gammaproteobacteria > Burkholderiales > Burkholderiaceae_C > Allorhodoferax. Next base: position 28,442 of record NZ_JAUYQD010000025.1, read on the forward strand.
CGACGCTTGTAGCTCTTCACATCCTTGAAACTCTTGCGTTCGCCCCCGCCCATGCCCAGGTAGAACTCCTTCACGTCTTCATTGGTGCGCAAATCCTGGGCCGCGCCGTCCATCACCACGCGGCCGGACTCCATGATGTAGCCATAGTCGGCGTACTTTAGGGCCATATTGGTGTTCTGCTCGGCCAGCAAAAAGGTGACCTTTTCTTTGGCATTGAGGTCCTTCACAATTTCAAAGACCTCTTCCACAATTTGCGGCGCCAGGCCCATGGACGGTTCGTCCAGCAACACCATGCTGGGGTTGGCCATGAGGGCGCGGCCAATGGCACACATCTGCTGCTCGCCCCCCGAGGTGTAGGCGGCCTGGCTGGTGCGGCGCGTTTTCAGGCGGGGAAAGTAGTTGTACACCTTCTCCAGGTTCGCAGCCACTTCGGCACTGCTTTTGCGGGTGTAGCCGCCGGTCATCAGGTTCTCTTCAATCGTCAGGTGGGCAAAACAATGCCGCCCTTCCATGACCTGCACCACGCCCCGGCGCACCAGATCGGCCGGAGACAGATTTTCGATGCGCTCGCCACGCAGCTCGATGGACCCCTTAGTCACCGCGCCGCGCTCCCCGGCAAGCAGGTTGGAGATGGCCCGCAAGGTGGTGGTTTTACCCGCCCCGTTGCCCCCCAGAATGGCCACAATCCCGCCTTCCGGCACTTGCAGGGACACGCCCTTGAGCACCAGAATCACGTGGTTGTAAATGACCTCAATGCCGTTGACGTTAAGAACGATTTTTTTCGTATCACTCATAGTGGTAGTTCCATTCAAACCAAATGAAAGGCCCGCACAACGACCCTTTCATTTGGCGGCTCCCAAGAGCCGCCAGCTCACCTGCGGACCTCTGGAATGGTGGCAATGCGAAGCAAGCCACCCCTTCCAGAAACACCGCGGAGCCGGCTTCGCCGGGCCGCTGGTGTTGCCCCCTTGAGGGGGGAGGCCCGCTACACGCAGTGAGCGGGCAACGGGGGTGCTATCAAGACTGGCAGTCCGCAGGGGTGCGGGGGGTCAGCTTCTTGTCGGCCGCGTACTTGGCTGCGGTGGTCTTGACCAGGGGCTTGAGAATTTGCTCATCGGCCTGCAGCCAGTCAGAGGAGAACTCCCATTTCTTGCCATCCCAGGTGTGCACACGTGCCCAGTTGGAACCCATGTGGTCGGCGCACGAGGTGCTGATCGGGCGCATCACGCCCGCAAAGCCCAGGGCATCCAGTTTTTTCTGGTCCAGCGCCAGGTTTTCATAACCCCAGCGTGCCTGCTCGCCACTGACCCACTTGCCTTTGCCAAAACGCTCCTGCGCACGGCGCACGCCCTCCACCGACAGCATGGCGCTCATAGCACCGCGCATGTACAGCACTTGGCCCACTTCTTCCTTGGGACCGGTGCCCTGGCCTTTGCCATGAACCTTTTCCAGGATTTCTTTCACCACGGCGGATTGCGGCTCGGCACCGTGCTGCATGGTGACGGCGTTGTAGCCTTTGGCGCCTTCACCCACGTCCTTCACATCGGGCTCAGCGCCCGACCACCACACGCCATACATCTTTTCACGGGGATAACCGGTGGCTTGCGCTTCCTTGAGCGCGGTAGAGTTCATCACACCCCAGCCCCACAGCAGCACATAGTCTGGCTTGGCCTGGCGCACTTGCAACCAGGTGGCTTTTTGGTCCACGCCAGGGGCAGTCACCGGCAGCAATTGCAGGTTGAAACCGTGCATGGCAGCACGCTCCTGCAACAAAGGGATCGGTTCTTTACCGTACGGAGAGTCGTGGTACACCAAGGTGACTTTTTTGCCCTTGAGTTTGTCCATTCCGCCTTCTTTTTTACCGATGGTCTGGACCAGGGCGTCAGCTGCCAACCAGTACGTTCCGGCCAAAGGGAAGTTCCATTTGAAAACCGTTCCGTCCTGGCTCTCGCTGCGACCATACCCTGCAGTGATCAAGGGGATCTTGTCGCCTGGGGCTTTTTCGGTCAGCGCAAAAGTGATGCCGGTGGACAAAGGCTGGAACACCGTGGCCCCGCCATTCTTGCCCTTGAGACGTTCGTAGCACTCCACGCCACGCGCGGTGTCGTAGCCGGTTTCGCACTCTTCATAAATGATCTTCACGCCATTGATACCACCGCGCGCATTGGTGAGCTTGAGGTAATCGGAGTAGCCGTTGGCCCATGGCACCCCATTGGGGGCGTAGGGACCGGTGCGGTAAGGCAGACCCGGGAAGAATTGCTCCTTGGCCTGGGCAAACGCGCCAGCGCCGGCGGCGGCCAGCACACTGGCCACAACGATGTTGCGAAGTTTCATGGAAGTCTCCTAAAGTTCGGCATTGGTATGCCTGTGGTTAATGAACGAACAACGCGGTAAAAAATCAAACTCAGTGCGGGAAGGGCCACAAGCGCAGCTTCTGTTTGGACAGGGCCCACAACTTGGCCAAACCATGCGGCTCCACGATCAGGAACCACACGATCAGGGCACCAAAAATAATCAGCTCGGCATGGGAAATACCGGCCGTGGAAATTTCCACCCCCACCGCGCTGCCCAGCAAAGGCAGAAACTGGTTCAGGAAAATCGGCAGCACCACAATGAAGCCGGCGCCAAAGAAGCTGCCCATGATGGAGCCCATGCCGCCAATAATCACCATGAACAGCATCTTGAAGGACAGGTCCACCGAGAAGGCGGCGGGCTCCCACGCCCCCAGGTAGACAAAGCCCCACAGCGCGCCGGCAATGCCCACAATGAACGAGCTGACCGCAAACGCGCTGAGCTTGGCGTACATGGGGCGAATACCGATCACCGCAGCGGCCACGTCCATGTCGCGAATGGCCATCCATTCCCGGCCCACCGCACCACGCACCAGGTTTTTCGCCACCAGGGCCAGCACCACCAGAATGGACAGGCACAAGAGGTATTTGGAGATCGGGCTCTCAATGGGCATGCCAAACACCTGCAGGCCCGATACCGAGACCGATCCCGAGGGCGCGTCATTGGTAAACCACTTGATACGCAAGAACATCCAGTCGCTGAAAAACTGCGCAGCCAGGGTGGCCACCGCCAGATACAGCCCCTTGACCCGCAGGCTGGGCAGTCCGAACAGGATGCCGAAGGCGCTGGAACACAAGCCGCCCAAGACCAAGGCCAGCAGCAAAGGCATGCCCGGAATGCGCACAAAGAAATTAAACGCCGCGTAGGCACCCACCGCCATGAAGGCCCCCGAGCCCAGGGAAATTTGCCCGCAGTAACCCACCAGAATATTCACCCCCAGCGCCGCCAGGGACATGATCAGAAACGGAATAAAAATGGCGCGGAACATGTAGTCGCTGCCCACCAGGGGCACCACCGTAAACGCCGCAGCGATCAACAGCAGGATGGCCCAGCGGTCTTGCGCAATGGGGAATATCTGCTGGTCTGCGCGGTAGCTGGTCTTGTACTGGCCGTTTTCTCTGTAGAACATAGGGTTTCTCTCAATCAGTTGAGGACAGCGCTGGCCCACCGGAGGTGGCTACGGTCTGTCCCACAAAATCTCACAATGGTCAAACGCGGTCAATGATTTTTTCGCCGAACAAGCCCTGTGGCCTGAACAGCAGAAACACCAGGGCCAGCACATAGGCAAACCAGATCTCGATACCACCGCCCACATAGGGGCCCAGGAACACCTCGGACAACTTCTCACCGACGCCGATGATCAGACCGCCCACAATGGCGCCGGGCACGGAGGTCAAGCCGCCCAAAATCACCACAGGCAGTGCACGCAACGCCACAGTGGTCAACGAAAACTGAACGCCCAGTTTGCTGCCCCAAATCATGCCGGCCACCAGGGCCACCACACCCGCCACGCACCACACAATGACCCAGATGCGGTTCAGGGGAATACCAATACTCTGGGCGGCCTGGTGGTCGTCTGCCACCGCCCGCAGGGCGCGGCCGGTTGCGGTCTTTTGGAAGAACACGCTGAGCAGTGCCACCAGCACGGCGGCGATGACTGCCGCATACAGGTCTTCCTTGTTGATCAAGACACCGCCTTCAAACATGCCCTCGAACGCGAAGATGGGTTCCTTGGGCATGCCAATGTCGATCTTGTAGATGTCACTGCCAAAAATGGTCTGCCCGATGCCGTCCAGAAAATAGCTGATCCCCAAGGTGGCCATCAGCAAGGTCGTGCCTTCCTGGTTCACCAGATGGCGCAGCACCAGGCGTTCAATCACCCAGGCCACCACAAACATCAAGGCCCCGGCCCCAACAAACGCCAAGGCATTGGCGGCAATGGGATGGGTGATGCCCGTCACGGCCGGTATCCACTCGGCCAGGCGCGCCATGGACAAGGCGGCAAACAACACCATGGCCCCTTGTGCGAAATTGAACACGCCCGAGGCCTTGTAGATCAGTACAAAGCCCAGCGCCACCAGGGAATACAACATGCCGGCCATCAGGCCGCCCAGCAATGTTTCAAGAAAAAAAGCCATAGTGTGGGCTACTGCGCAGCCTTCATGCGTTGTTGCGCGGTGCTCACCATCCTCACGTACCCCAAGGTACGTTCCGGTGGTTGCGCTCCGTGCGCCTAGCCTGAATGCTGCTCGCTACGCCCCTCCTCTTTCTAGTTCGTTGCAGTTAATGTGAGGTACCCAAATAGGCACTGATCACTTCTTCGTTGTTGCGTACTTCGTCCGGGGTTCCGTCGCCGATCTTCTTGCCGTAGTCCAGCACCACCACGCGGTCCGAGATGTCCATCACCACGCCCATGTCGTGCTCGATCAGCACCACGGTGGTGCCAAACTCGTCGTTGACGTCCAGCACAAAGCGGCACATGTCCTGTTTTTCTTCTACATTCATGCCGGCCATGGGTTCGTCCAGCAGCAGCACCTGCGGCTCCATGGCCAGGGCGCGGCCCAGGTCCACGCGCTTTTGCAGGCCGTAGGGCAACTGGCCCACCGGGGTTTTGCGGTAGGCCTGGATTTCCAGGAAGTCGATGATGCGTTCCACCGCCTCGCGGTGGTGGAACTCCTCGCGCTGGGCGGGGCCAATGCGCAAGGCCTGCATCAGCAGATTGCTTTTGATCTTCAGGTTGCGCCCGGACATGATGTTGTCCAGCACACTCATGCCCTTGAACAGCGCCAGGTTCTGGAAGGTGCGGCCAATGCCCATGACAGCCACCTGGTGGCTGTCCATGTGGCTGAAGGTTTGACCGCGAAAGCTGATGGCCCCTTGCTGGGGGGTGTACACGCCATTGATGCAGTTGAGCATGGAGCTCTTGCCTGCGCCATTGGGCCCGATGATGGCGCGAATTTCGTGCTCGCGCACATCAAAGGAAATGTCGGTCAGCGCCTTGACGCCGCCGAAACTCAAAGAGATGTTGTTGACGGCAAGAATGACGTCGCCGATTTTTTTAGTTGCCATGGTGCTTCTGTTGAAATTCAGGCGGCCGCTTTGACCGGGGTGAATGTCTTGGCGTCGTCCAGCCGTAGCGTGGCACTGACTCTGCCGGTGCGCCCGTCTTCGAACTTGACCACGGTTTCGATGAACTGCGATGTTTTTCCGCCGTACAAGGCGTCGATCAGCACATCGTATTTTTCGGCAATAAAGCCCCGGCGGACCTTGTTGGTGCGGGTCAACTCGCCGTCGTCGGCATCCAGCTCCTTGTGCAGCACCAGGAAGCGGCTGACCTGCGAGCCCGCCAGCATGGTGTCCACGCTGAGGTCGGCGTTGACTTTCTCGACACACTCTTTGATCAGCTGGTAGACCTCGGACTTTTGCGCCAGATCGGTGTAGCCGGCATAGGGCAGGTTGCGCCGCTCGGCCCAGTTGCCCACCGCATCGAAGTCGATGTTGATCATGACGCAGACCTGTTCGCGGCCATCGCCGTAGGCCACCACCTCTTTGATGTGCGGGAAGAACTTGAGCTTGTTCTCCACGTACTTGGGCGCGAACATGGCGGCATCAAAGGCACCGCCCTTGATGCGGCCCACATCCTTGACGCGGTCAATGATCTTGAGGTGGCCGTGTGCGTCAATAAAGCCCGCATCGCTGGTGTGGTACCAACCGTCGGCGCTGAGCACCTCGGCGGTGGCCTCCGGGTTCTTGAAATACTCCTTGAGCAAACCGGGCGACTTGACCAAAATTTCGCCGTTGTCGGCCACCTTGATCTCCACCCCGGCGCAGGGCACCCCCACGGTGTCGGCGCGGGCTTCGTGGTCGGGCTGCAGGCAGACAAACACGGCGGTTTCGGTAGAGCCGTACAGCTGTTTGAGGTTGATGCCGATGGAGCGGTAGAAGGTGAACAAATCGGGGCCAATCGCCTCGCCCGCTGTGTAAGCCACCCGCACCCGGCTAAAGCCCAGGTTGTTGCGCAAGGGGCCGTAGACCAGGCCATTGCCCAGGGCGTACAACAGGCGGTCCACCAAGCCCACCTCCTTGCCATCCATCAGGGCGGGGCCCACCCGTTTCGCCACGTCCATGAAGTAATGGAACATGCCGCGCTTGATAGTGCCCGCATCTTCCATGCGGATCATCACGCTGGTGAGCAAGCCCTCGAACACGCGGGGCGGGGCGAAGTAGTAGGTGGGGCCGATTTCCTTGAGGTCGATGGTGACCGTGGCGGCCGACTCGGGGCAGTTCACCACGTAACCGCAGGCCAGCCACTGCGCATAGGAAAAAATGTTTTGCCCGATCCAGGCCGGTGGCAGGTAGGCCAGCACCTCGTCCGCGCCGGTCAACTTGTCAAAATCGGCTCCGGCCTTGGCGCGGTTCAGCAGGCTGTTGTGGGTGTGCACCACCCCCTTGGGGTTGCCGGTGGTGCCCGAGGTGAAGAACATGGCCGCCACATCGTTGGGCTGGGCTTTGTCGATTTCTGTCTTCAAAAAGTCTCCGTGCAAGGCAGAAAACGCTTTGCCCGACGCCAGCAACTCGTCCACCGACGCCAGCCCCGGCTCATCGTAGTTGCGCAAGCCACGTGGATCGTCAAAAAAGAGGTGCGCCAGTTGCGGGCATTGCTCGCGAATTTCGAGCAGCTTGTCCACCTGCTCCTGGTCTTCGGCAAAGGCAAAACGCACCTCGGCGTTGTTGATCGGGAAGATGCACTCCAGCGCCGCAGCATCCTGGTACAGGGGAATGGGAATCGCCCCCAGCGATTGCACGGCCAGCATGGTGGCATACAGGCGTGGCCGGTTGGCCCCCACCACCACCATGTGCTCCCCGCGACGCAGACCCGCCTGGTGCAGGCCTGCGGCCAGGTGCTGCACCATGGTGGCCAGGTCAGCCCAGGAGAGCGACTGCCAAATACCGTATTCCTTTTCACGCATGGCCGCAGCCGTAGGTCGGCTGCTTGCGTGCTGCAGTAAGAGTTGAGGAAAAGTCGTTTGCATCCCGAATCCTTGTCACCGTGTCTCGCCCGTCATTAGCCCAATTGCATGCAAGAGGGCGCTGGTATGGCCGCAATTATTAGCCACGAGTTTGACGCCAAGTTGTCATTTGAACGACAATTCAAACGAAACTCAGTAGGTGTTTTCCCTTCACTTATCGCCAACTTACAGCGCCTCGTCTGCCATCCGACCATGCACTCCGACAACCCGCTTTACCAGCGCCGCCGCCGACTGACCACGGCCGAGCTCGATGCCATTCCCTGGATCCGTTTGCTCGCGGCGCCCGAGCGCGAACGGGCGGTGGACGACCTGAAAATTGCCGACGCCAGCCCCGGCGACTACATCTGCCGCATGGGCCGCCCGGTCACCTACTGGTTTGGCGTGGTGGACGGCCTGCTCAAGATGAGCAGCGACACGGCCGAGGGCCAGACCATGACGTTCACCGGCGTCCCCCCGGGCGGCTGGTTTGGCGAAGGCACGGCCATGAAGCGCGAAACCTACCGCTACAACATCCAGGCCCTGCGCAAAAGCCTGGTGGCGGGTTTGCATGTGGACACCTTCCACTGGCTGCTGGACCACTCCATTGGCTTCAACCGCTTTGTCATGAACCAGCTCAATGAGCGCCTGGGCCAGTTCATCGCTGCACGCGAAATCGACCGCATGACCAACCCCGACATCCGCGTGGCGCGCAGCCTGGCCACCCTGTTCAACCCGGTGCTCTACCCCGGCGTGGGTGCGGTGCTGCGCATCACCCAGCAGGAGCTGGCCTACCTGGTGGGCCTGTCGCGCCAACGCGTGAACGAGGCGTTGACCGTGCTTGCCGCCCAAGGCAGCATCCGGGTGGAATACGGCGGTTTGCGGGTGCTGGACCTGCAGGCCTTGCGCTCCCAGGTTTTTCAAGGAAAATAGGCCTCTGGCCCCCGTAAAATGTGCGCAAGCAGCTACGAAATTTATAGCAAATGACCGACACCAACCGCCCCCCCGTATTCCGCCGCGCAGCACCGCCCCCCGGGCGCGCACCCAGTCCCCGCGCGGGCCTGCCTGCCGGGCAGGCCAACACGGCGGCGCTCGGTCCCAACGGCACCCTGCGCCTGAACAAACGCATGGCCGAGCTGGGCCTGGCCTCGCGCCGCGAGGCCGACGAGTGGATTGCCAAGGGCTGGGTCAAGGTCAACGGTGAAGTGGCCACCATGGGCATGCAGATCAAGCCCGATGTGCGCATCGAGATCCATAAACAGGCCCAGGGCCAGCAGGCCAACCAGGTCACGGTGCTGATCAACAAGCCCCTGGGCCTGGTCAGCGGCCAGGCCGAAGACGGCCACCTGCCCGCCATCACCCTGGTGCAGCCGCACAACCGCTGGGCCGAGGACAACGCCCGCTTCTTCTTCCACCCCAAACAATTGCAAAGCCTGGTGCCCGCCGGGCGGCTGGACATCGACTCCACCGGCCTGCTGGTGCTCACCCAAGACGGCCGCGTGGCGCGCCAGCTGATTGGTGAAGATGCGGTGATGGAGAAGGAGTATCTGGTGCGCGTGGTGTACACCGGCACGGAAAACGCTGCGGCGGCCACCTCGGCGGCCGCCACCTACGGCGGCAAACCCACGCAGCTCAGCCGCATTGACGACGACGACCCGGTGAGCACCGATGTGCAGTCGGTCTTTCCGGCGGACAAGCTGCGCCTGCTGCGCCACGGCCTGAGCCTGGACGGCCAAGCCCTGAAGCCCGCCAAAGTGACCTGGCAAAACCCCGAGCAACTGCGCGTGGTGCTGACCGAAGGCAAAAAGCGCCAGATCCGCCGCATGTGTGAACTGGTGGGCCTGAAGGTGGTGGGACTCAAGCGGGTGCGCATCGGCAATGTGATGCTGGGCAACCTGCCCCTGGGCCAATGGCGCTACCTGGCGCCGCACGAGCAGTTTTAGCCCCCGGCCCCACCGGGCGCTTGTTTTTTAGTCCTGCGCCAGCAGTGCGTTGTAGATCCAGGCACCCAGCACGGCACCGGCAATGGGGGCCGCCCAAAACAACCACAAATCGCCCAGGGCCGCGGTTTGCGCGAACAGGGCCGGGCCGGTGCTGCGCGCCGGGTTGACCGAGGTGTTGGACACGGGAATGGACACCAGGTGAATCAAGGTCAGGCACAGGCCAATGGCCAGACCACCAAAACCTGCCGCCGCATTCTTGGCCGTGGCGCCCAAAATGACGATCAGGAAGATGGCCGTCATCACCACCTCACACACCAGCACCGACAGCATGCTGAACTGGCCGGGCGAGTTGGCGCCATAACCGTTGCTGGCAAAACCGCCCACCCCTTTGAAATCGGCCTTGCCGGAAACAATCAAATACAGCACCGCCGCAGCAGCCACTGCCCCCAGCACCTGCGCAATGATGTAGCCCGGCAACTCGGAGGCAGAAAACCGCTTGCCCACCACCAGCCCAATGGACACGGCGGGGTTGAAGTGACCACCGGAAATCGGACCCAAGGCGTAGGCTGCGGTCAACACCGTCAAGCCAAACGCCAGGGAAACCCCCAGCAAACCAATGCCCACCCCCGGGAAAGCCGCCGCCAGCACCGCGCTGCCGCAGCCCCCCAAAGTCAGCCAGAAAGTGCCGATAAACTCGGCGGACCATTTTTTGCCATTGCTGATCATGTATTGCATCCTTTTGATTGCCATGTTCGAGGTTGAAAAAACCCCCTCAACCCCAAGATAGACTTGCGGCCTCCTGACACGCAGTTTTGCGTGCTGGCCCTGATTTTTCCATCAAAAACCCTTAGTTTTTCCACCATGACCAAGCAAACCCTTTCCTTCCAGGCTGAAGTTGCCCAATTGCTGCACTTAGTCACACATTCGCTGTATTCCAACAAAGAAATTTTCCTGCGCGAGCTGATCTCCAACGCGTCGGATGCCTGTGACAAACTGCGTTTTGAGGCCATCAACGACGGCGGCCTGTACGAGAACGACTCGGAGTTGAAGGTCAAGGTCACGTTTGACAAAGACGCCAAGACGCTGACCATCACCGACAACGGCATCGGCATGAGCGCGCAGGAGGCCATCGACCACCTGGGCACCATCGCCAAGAGCGGCACCAAGGATTTCGTGAGCAAGCTCTCGGGCGACCAAAAGGCCGACTCCCAGCTCATCGGCCAGTTCGGCGTGGGCTTTTACTCCGGCTTCATCGTGGCCGACAAGATCACCGTCGAATCCCGCCGCGCCGGCATGCAAGAGTCTGAGGGCGTGCGCTGGATCAGCGGCGGTGCTGGTGACTTCGAGGTGGAGACCATCACCCGCCCAGTGCGTGGCACCAGCGTCATCCTGCACCTGCGCGACGACGCCATGGACTATGCATCCGCCTGGAAGCTCAAAAGCATCATCGGCAAATACTCCGACCACATCAGCCTGCCCATCCTCATGGAAAAGGAAGAGTGGAAAGACGGCGAGCTGATCAACCCCAGCGACGAACAAGGCGGCCGCCAACCCGGTGGCATGGTCAAGACTGGCGAGTGGGAAACCGCCAACAAGGGCAACGCCATCTGGGCGCGCGCCAAGAAAGACATCAGCGAAGAGCAGTACACCGAGTTCTACAAACAGATCAGCCACGACTTTGAAGCGCCGCTGGCCCACACCCACAACCGGGTCGAAGGCAGCACCGAGTACACGCAGCTGCTGTACATCCCCAGCAAAGCGCCCATGGACCTGTTCAACCGCGAAAAATCGGCGGGCATCAAGCTCTATGTCAAACGCGTCTTCATCATGGACGACGCCGAAGCGCTCTTGCCCACCTACCTGCGCTTTGTCAAAGGTGTGGTGGACTCCGCCGACCTGCCCCTGAACGTGAGCCGTGAGTTGCTGCAGGAAAGCCGCGACGTCAAAGCCATCCGCGAAGGCTGCACCAAACGTGTCCTGGGCATGCTGGAAGACCTGGCTAAACACGACAAACTGCCCGAGGCCGGTGCAGACGGTGTCACCGACGTGTTGAGCGCCGAAGACAAGCTTGAGGCCGAAAAGAACGCGGGCAAATACACCAAGTTCTACAGCGAATTTGGCGCCGTGCTCAAGGAAGGCCTGGGCGAAGACTTCGCCAACAAGGAACGCCTGGCCAAGCTCTTGCGCTTCGCCTCCAGCACCACCGACACCGCCACCGTGGGCTTGGCCGACTACAAGGCGCGCATGAAAGAAGGCCAGGAAGCCATCTACTACATCACCGCCGACACGGCAGCTGCCGCCAAGAACAGCCCGCAACTCGAAGTGTTCAAGAAAAAGGGCATCGAAGTGCTCCTGATGACGGACCGTGTGGACGAGTGGGCACTGAACTACCTGCACGACTTCGACGGCACACCGCTGCAATCCGTGGCCAAGGGCGCGGTCGATCTGGGCAAGCTGCAAGACGAAGCCGAAAAGAAGGCCGCCGAGGAAGCCGCCGAGACCTTCAAGCCCCTGCTGGCCAAACTGAAAGAAGCGCTCAAAGACAAGGCCGAAGACGTGCGCGTCACCACCCGCCTGGTCGACAGCGCCGCCTGCCTGGTGGTGCAAGACGACGGCATGAGCACCCAGCTCGCCCGCATGCTCAAGCAAGCCGGCCAGACCGCACCGGAAGTCAAGCCCGTGCTGGAAGTGAACGCCGAACACCCCCTGGTGAAAAAGCTCGACGGCTCGGTGCACTTCCACGACCTGGCCCACATCCTGTTCGACCAGGCGCTGTTGGCCGAAGGCGGCCTGCCCGCCGACCCGGCAGCGTATGTGAAACGGGTGAATGCGCTGTTGGTGTGATACTTAGAGGCAAAATCTGCCTCTAGTCCGTGTATTCATTGCGTAGGCAGCTACTGAATTAGTAGCAAAAGTGCAAAGGAAAAGCCCCGCAGTTGTGAGACTGGCGGGGCTTTTTTATGGCAACTCCCTCCCGATGGCTAAATGCCCCGGCGGTAGCACCCTTCTCTCAAAAAGCTTTTGCGTCCCTCAATGCAGACATCAAATTTGAGATGTACTGATCAACAAATGCGGCAGTTGGTTTGGAGGCGTTTGCTACGCCAGTCCAATGGATTCCACTTTCAATCATGACGTCCACGATCCTCGTTTTGGAGCTCACGGACGAGGTAAATTCGGTTCGCAAGACCATGTTGGTACCCCAGCCATCTATGCTCTGATATCCGGAAACCGGCGTAATGGAAATGATCATTTCGCCTCCCTCTTTCACCCCTTTGGATTTCAAAGCTGTCGTAAGGTAATTGGCAGAGAGATCCCGATGGAGACGCAATAGTTCAGCGAAATATGCATCCGCAAGTTTCTTGCTTGATTCAGGAATTCCCTGTGCAAGTGGCTGATAGTTTCCAGGCGTCCAAGCCCCCTTCGCTTCTGCGGAAGTTTGTACAACTGTATTGAAAATTGCTGGGACAGTGCGCGCCAAATTGATTTGGAAATCCGGATTGTCTATCCATTTGACGGCAAAGGCTCCAACTTTCCAAGACTGTTGAGTGGTTGTGGACGGAGCGCTCACTCTTGTCTCTGATGAAGGTGTATCCGGAGCTGGGTTGGAAGCGCAACCGACCAAGCTTGCTGCACATGCAAAGATCGAGATGAGTACGAAGAGTTGGGTAGGTTTCATGGTCAAAATTTCACGCACATCAAACGTTGGCGTGCTTACAGATTAAAGGGGGAACGGTCGCAGCCGAAGCGAGGTTCATCAACTCCCCAAATAATACATTGCTCGAAGCGCTTCACAAATGAATCAGCATACTTGCTGGCACCCAGAACAGTTGAGTACTCGGCCTTCGAATTTCACTGCAATGCGGGCAGCCAACCCGCGCAAAGCCAACTTCAAATTCAATCACCACCAATCAGCGCTGGAATTACCCCCCAAAACCACCATACCTCTTCCATTTCCCCACAGGTTGCCGACACGACAATCACCTCCATTACGGCGCAGGGAGACACCCATGGAAATCAGCTTGAACAAACCGCTTTCACCCCACGATCTGGCCAAGCGCTGGAACAAGTCCGAGATGGCGATCCGCCTGGCCAGCGCCGTCGGGTTGGGGCCGCGGTATGCCAAGGTGGATGGCGAACTTCGGTATGCCGTGGAGGAGGTTCAGAAGTACGAACGGACACGTCTGGCAGGGCTTTTGCCGGTGCACCCCAGCAGCCAGCGACAATCACCCTTTCTTTCGTTCATCCAACCCCAAACTTTCCCATGAAAACTGTTTTTCGCATTGCCACCCTCAGCGCCGCCCTGCTGACACTGTCCTTGTCCAGCGCCAGCCTGTGGGCCCAAGACGCAGTGGCCGCAGCAGCCGCCAAAGAAGCCGGCGCCATGGTCACCTCCTCCGGCCTGGTCTTCCGCTCCCTCAAGGACGGCACGGGTGCCAGCCCCTCGGCCAGCGACAAGGTCAAGGTGCATTACCGCGGCACCTTCCCCGATGGCAAGGAGTTCGACAGCTCCTACAAACGCGGTGAACCGATTGAATTCCCCTTGAGCGGTGTTATTGCCTGCTGGACCGAAGGCGTGCAGCGCATCAAGGTCGGCGGCAAAGCCAAGCTCACCTGCCCGGCATCCATTGCCTACGGTGCGCGCGGCGCCGGTGGCGTGATCCCACCCAACGCCACGCTCTTGTTTGAAGTGGAATTGCTGGCCATCAACGGCAAATAAGCGGCTGAACCCGCCAGGACAAACCGGCGCCCCAGGCGCAACCAAGGGAGCTTGGCTGCGCCTCGGTGTTTACCCACCTTGACAAAACCCTGGAGGTAACCACACTGCATTCAGGGAGTTGTGGGTCTGTTCAATTGGGAGAAATTTCATGCGAAATATTCTGTTTGTCGGTTTTGCCTGTGCGATGCTGGCGGGTCAGGCAACTGCCGCTGAAAAAGTCGTGCTGGAAGCGGACGATGACTATGCGCCTTATTCCTACGTGGAAAAAGGACAGCACAAAGGCATCTACGTCGATTTCTTGAAAAAAGTCGCTGAAAAGCTGGCACCTGCTTACGAGGTGAGCCTGCAGCCCGTGCCCTGGAAACGAGGCCTGCAAAACCTGGAAAAAGGCGATTCACTGGCCCTGTTCCCGCCCTATTTCAACAAGGAACGCAAGTTCATCCAGCCCTATTCCACGCCGCTGTTTCGGGAAACCGTGGTGTTGTTCTGCACCGATGAGGTCATGAAAACGCCACGCAAAAATTTCCCGGATGATTTTGCCGGGCTCACCATCGGTATCAATTTGGGATTTGCTTTGGGTGAAAAAATGGTGTCTGCCGCCAAATCCGGCAAGATCAAGACCGAAGAGGTCAAGGGCAACGAAGCCAATATCAAAAAGCTGAACGCCGGGCGCATTGGCTGCTATGCCAATGACCGCATGTCCGTGATCCACAGCGCCAAGGGGCTGCGCGGCGACCCCGAGTTCAAAAACTTCAAACTGCATGAAGCCGTCGAGTTGTCGGGTGAGGACGCCTTCATTGGCTACAGCGTTACCAACAATGCCAGCTACAAGGCGGACTTCATCGCCAAGATGAACACTGCCATTGAAGACGCCAAGAAAGCCGGTGTCTTGACCAAGTTGATCGCGGACTATTCCAAATAGGCCAACGGGGTGCGCCGGGGGGCAGCTCACCGGTGGCGCTAGTGCACCGTTTCGCCACTCCGTACGGCAGATAGCACCCCGCCCGCGGTGCCAATGGGCGCTTCCCGCAACTGGCGGCGCAAGATCTTGCCCAGGCTGGACTTGGGCAGGGGGTCGCTGCGAAATTCGACGATCTTGGGTACCTTGTAGGCCGCCAGGTGTTTGCGGCAGTGCACGAGCAAGTCATGTTCGGTCAGGGTCGGATCGTTTCTGACCACCACAATCTTCACGACCTCACCCGACCGCGCGTCGGGCACACCGATGGCGGCTACTTCCGCCACATCGGGGTGCAGAGCCACGGCGTCTTCCACCTGGTTGGGGAACACCTTGAAGCCTGAAGCCACGATCATGTCCTTTTTACGGCCCGTGATCTTGAAGTAGCCGCGCTCGTCCATGAACCCCATGTCGCCGGTGCGCAGCCACCCCTCGGACGTGAACACCTTGGCCGTCTCGTCGGGCCGGTTCCAGTAACCTGCCATGACCTGGGGGCCCCGCACGGCGATCTCGCCCACTTCGCCCAAAGACAGTTCTTTGCCCCGCTCGTCCAGCACCGCCACCTGCGTGGAGGGGAAAGGCATGCCAATGGTGCCGGTCCACTCCACGATGTTGAGCGGGTTGCTCGTCACCCCGGGCGAGGTTTCGGTCAAGCCATAGGACTCGATGATGGGAAGGCCGGTGGCTTTTTTCCAGCGCTCGGCCACCACACGCTGCACCGCCATGCCACCGGCGTTGGCCACCTTCAGCGCACGCCAATCCACTTCGGAAAATTCAGGCGCATCCAGCAAATCGCGGTACAGGGTGCTGACGCCAATGAGCGCGGTCACCGGGTACTTTTTGAGGTCGTGGATGAAGGCGTGCATATCGCTCGGGTTGGTGACCAGGAGGGTGTGCGCCCCTATCATCATGAACACCAGACAGGCGTTCAGCGCGTAAATATGGGACAGCGGCAAGGGGCAAAGAAACACCTCCTTGCCGTCTTGCAGGCCGTGCGTCAGCCACGCCCCCACCTGCTGCAGATTGGCCACCATGTTGCCGTGGGTCAGCACCACCCCCTTGGCACCTCCCGTGGTGCCGCCGGTGTACTGCAAAAAGGCAATGTCGCGGTGGCTTAAGGGAACGTGGTGCAGGGTCTGCTCGGCGCCGGCGCGCAAGGCGGCGTTGAATTCCGACGTATGGGCGATTTCCCAGGGCGGCACCTTTTTTTGGATGTACTTGACCATCAGGTTGGTGAGCAACTCCTTCACCACGGGAAACAGGTCGCCTACCTCGGTGGTGATGACGTGCAGCTTGAGAGCCGGGTTCTTGTTCAACACCTCTTGCAAGGTATGGGCAAAGTTTTCCAGCACCACGATGGCCGAAGCACCGGAGTCCTGCAATTGGAATTCCAACTCGGGCGCGGTGTACTGCGGATTGACGTTGACCACCACCAGCCCGGCCCGCAGCACGCCAAACAGGGCCACAGGGTACTGCAGCAGGTTGGGCAGCATGAGCGCCACCCGGTCCCCCTTGTGCAGCCCCAGGCCGTTTTGCAGGTAGGCGGCGAAGTCGCGGCTGGCCTTGTCCACTTCACTGTAGGAGAGGGATGCGCCCATATTGCTGTACGCCGGCGAGTCGCCAAAAAGCTCACAACTGCTGCGCAACAAATCTCTGAGCGAAGCAAACTCCTCTAGGTTGATTGCGGCGGGAATCCCGGGAGGGTAGTTTTTGAGCCAAATTTGTTCCATGGTGCGCTCCTCTTTGGTGTCGGCGCACACCCGCCACGGCGATGACCGAACGGCATGCACTGCCGAATTCACTCTAAGAAAACAGCGACAAAATGGGCTTGCGTATTCGCAAAATAGCGTCTTTGCGTTGCGGACTAAACAATCAGCGGTTCTTCCTGCATGGCTTCCATCTGCTCTTCCAACATCTGCACCTGGCCTTGCCAGTAGTCGCTGGAGCCAAACCACGGGAAGTTGATGGGAAAGGTGGGGTCGTGCCAGCGCCGGGCCAGCCAGGCGCTGTAATGGACCAGGCGCAGGGTGCGCAAGGGTTCGATCAGCGCCAGCTCCCGTCGGTCGAACTCCCGAAACTGCTCGTAGCCGTCCACCAGCGCCCCCAGTTGGCGGCTGCGCTGTTGGCGGTCGCCGCTGAGCAGCATCCACAGGTCTTGCACGGCCGGGCCGCTGCGGGCGTCGTCCAGGTCCACAAAGTGCGGGCCGGGTCCGGCACTGGCGGGCGAATCCAACGGTGTCCACAGAATATTGCCGGGGTGGCAGTCGCCGTGCAGGCGCAGGGTGCGAATGGGCGCAGATTCGGAGCCATTTTGGCCTCTAGCCCCCGTAAAATAAGCGTGAGCAGCTATTAAATCAATAGCATCTTGCGAGGCCTTGGCCCAGGCCGATTGCACGTCCAGCGGCACCTTGTCGTGGCCCAGCAGCCAGGTGCGCGAGTCGATGCCAAAGCTTTGCAGGTCCAGCGCGGGCCGGTGCACAAAGGGCTTGGCGGCACCTACCGCGTGGATACGCGCCAGAAAGCGGCCGACCCACTCCAGCACGTCGGGGTCGTCCAGCTCGGGCGGACGCCCGCCCCGGCTGGGGCTGACGCTGAAGGCAAAGCCGCCAAAGTGGTTCAGCGTGCTGCCGTTCAGGGTGAGCGGCCCCACCACGGGAATCTCCGCAGCCATCAGTTCGGCGGCAAAGGCGTGCTCCTCCAGAATCTGCGCCTCGCTCCAGCGCTCGGGGCGGTAAAACTTGGCCACCACCGCCGGGCCGTCTTCCAGGTGCAACTGGTAGACCCGGTTTTCATAGGAACTCAGGGCCAGCTGGCGGCCATCGCCATACAGCCCCACGCTGGCCAGCGCGTCCATGACCAGGTCGGGGGTGAGCGCCTCGAATGCGTGAACGGGCGCGTGGGGGGTGGAGGTGGAATGCATGGCGCCATTGTCGGCGATGGCGCCATGCAGGAAGACAGCATGGACATCCCCAGCGTGTGCACCGCCTTAGTGGCCTTAGCGGCCTTTGGAGATGCCGCCCGCAGTGGCTCCAAGGAGCTGGTGATGCCGTGCGGATTCGGTGATCAGCGCTTGAAGATACCTGGCACAGGCGGCAGGTGCGTAGTGCGCAGAACAGGGGTTCATGAAACCGTGCAAGGTACCCGGCTCAACAGAGGCACGCACAGGGTCCCGTGCAATAGCCTGGGCCAGCTCTGCGGGCAAGAAGGAGGGCTCTTGTTCCGCAAATACGGCGGTAACCGCGATCTTCGGGATCAACCCAGAATAGTCACGAATCCGCGACCCGTAGAAGAGTGTTGCCAGGCTGTGCGGATGGCAGTCGTGCTGTGCCGCGTACACCCATGCCGCGGTCGCCCCCACGCTGAAACCGATGAGAAATACGGGTCCCTGGCCAGCCGTTGCGGCAATTTTCTCGGCATAGGAGGCGATGCCATTTTGGGCAATAAAGACCGAAACGGCCTCTTGTTCGTTGGCGTAGGGGCATGCATCCGTGTCCCATGGCGACACAAAGACTGCATCCCGGCCCAAAGGGGCCAGCAGGGAACGCAGCTCCGCCGTGATGCCGTGAATATCGGTTGCAATGAGGATTGGCATGGTTTTACGCTTGTGGTGAGGGGTCCGATGTACAGGGCAAGGCCCGGCGTCCATTGTCAACGCTGGCGAAGTCCCGTGCTGTGCAGGGCAAACCAAGCTGCGATACTTGGCCGCATGCAGTCGAATCCCCTCCCCCTCACGGTGTGCCTATGGCACTGAACTGCGCACTGTGCCAGCCCTCCGAGCTGGAGCGGCTGATTCACACCGAGCCAGCGGTCGCGGCGCAATGGCGCGCGCTGCCCCGCAAGTCCTTCGCCCCCGGCGCCGTGCTGCAAGAGGCCGCACAAAGCTGCACGCGCAGTTGGCTGATCGAGCAAGGCCTGGTACGTTGTTACTACCTGAGTGAACAAGGCACGCAGCGCAACCGCTCTTTCCATGCCGAAGGTGCCTGGGTGGGTGGCAGCATGCCGCCCGTGACCCATCCCAGCCCCTACACCATCGAAGCCCTGGAGCCGACGCAGACGGTGGAGCTGGGCCACGCCACGCTGCTGGCCTGGCACCAGCAGTTTCCACAAATCCAGCCTTTGCTGGACGAAGCCATGGGCTGTTTGTTCACCCACCAGTCCCGCCGGGAAGCGGACCTGCTGACGCTCTCACCCCAGGCCCGGTATACGGCCTTTCTGGCAGACCAGAGCGCCCTGGTGGAGCGCATCCCGATTCACCATGTGGCCAGCTACCTGGGCATCTCCAATGTCTCGCTCTCGCGCATCCGGGCACGGCTGGGCATGGTCCATCAGGGCCGCGCCCCCTAGGGCTGGGTGGGCCAGGCCGAGACGGTTTTGGCCAGGCCCGGCATGCTCACACGCGGCAGCGCCTCGCGGTTCATCACGGCAGTAGACGGCACCAGGCCGTTGAGGTGCAGCAGGTGCGCCGTGAGGGCGTACACCGCGTCGTCGGTCAAGCTCTTGGGCGCATGGTGCGGCATGGCGCGGCGCACATAGTCAAACAGCGTGGTGGCATAGGGCCAGCGCGCGCCCACCGACACCACCAGCAGCGGGTTGCTGCGGATACGCAGCACGCGCAAAGGGTCGCTCCAGCCAAAGAAACCGTCCGAGCCCGCCAGCCGCGCCGCCGGGCCTTCTATGCCGGTGTCGCCGTGGCAGGCAGCGCACTGCGCCTGGTACAGGCGGGCGCCCTGGGCCACACTGCCCTGCCCGGGCGGCAAGTTGCGCCCATCGGGAAAAATGGTGATGGAGAAACGGTCGATGTGCGCCTGCGGCAGAGGCTGGCCCAGGCCGATGATCGGCGGTGTGATCAGCGGCAGGGCTGGCTGCCTATCGGGCGCAGCCAAGGGCTGTGCTTGCACGGCTGCCGCAAGCAGCACGCCCCCCAGCAGCAGTTGACCCGGGCGCTGAACCCCGCGTTTACGCATAGACGTTCTCCACGCGGCCATCCGTCCCCACGCGCCAGGCCTGCACTGCGTTGTAGTGGTGGAAAGACTGCATCGCGTACTTGCGTTTCCATTCGCTGCGCGAAGGCTGGCTGCGGCCGTGCTCATCCGTGGCGCGGCTCATCAAGGTGGCCTTTTTCCCGTCCCACTGCCAGGGCAGGGTGAAGCGGGTGAAGGCGCGGTCCAGCACCGGCGCGTGCAACTGCGCCAGCGCCCAGGACTTGCCACCATCCACCGAGACCTCCACCTTGGCAATGCGCCCGTGGCCGGACCAGGCCAGCCCCCCGATTTCGTAGAAACCCCGGGCCTCGGGCAGGGTTTGCAAGCCCGAGGGATGGGTGATGACCGACTTGACGTCCATGTGGAAGGCAAAACGCTCGATCTGCCCATTGTCCAAAACCTGTGTGTACAGCCCGGACTCGTCCTTGGTATAGGCCGGCTGATCGGTCACCTCCAGCCGGTGCAGCCACTTCACGTTGACATTGCCCTCCCAGCCCGGCATGAACAGGCGCATGGGGTAACCCTGGGAGGGGCGCAGGCGCTCGCCATTTTGGTAGAGCGCCACAAAGCCGTCTTTGAGCAAGGCCGACAAGGGCAGGCTGCGGCTGTGCGAGCCGCCGTCCGCGCCTTCGGCCACCACCCAGGTGGCGCCCTCCTTCAAACCGGCTTCGTTGAACAGGTAGGACAGAGGCACACCGGTCCACTCCGCGCAGGACACCTCGCCCGCCAAATCGCCCAGGGTCTGGTTCATCGCCGTGGGCGACAGGGCGTTGGCCGCCGAGTTGCCTGCGCACTCCAGAAAGTGGATGCGGCTGACCATGGGGTAACGCAGCAAGCGCTCCACATCAAAGCGCAGGGGGCGCTTCACCAGGCCATGGACCATCAATTCGTGGCGGTCCGGCGCCATCTCGGGCAGGGCATTGTGGTGCACCGAAAAATGCAGGCCACTGGGCGTGATGATGCCGCGCTGGTGCTGCAAAGGGGTACGCCAGATGGCAAAGCCCGCCGTCTGCGCGGTGCTGGGGTGGGCCACCCTTTGCACGGACTGCTCGTGGGCCGAGGGCTGGCCGTACGCCAGGTCCGCGCCCCCCAGGGTCTTCATCGAATCGGGCATGCGGGAGGCCAGTGGTAGCGGCGGCGCTGCGGCGGTGGCCACCTCGCCCAGGGCTGCCATACCCATGGCCAGGCCGCTGCCAAGAAATCTGCGCCTATGGGTCGGAAGGCCTTGGCGGCCCGTGGGAAAAGTCATGCACTCGCTCCGGTAAAACGGCCGGTTCAGCCGCGGTGCCAGTGTGGAGGGTTCCGCGCGCGAATGCATTAACCCTTGTTAATGCGGCAAGTACAGGAAGAAGGGGGGGGGACTTGGCGGCTGGTCAAGGGGCGCTTTGTCAGGGCCGCCGGAATGCAACTTGCTGGGAAGACCAGTATTTGGAGCGTAAATCGTCCAGCCGGACCTCCCCACCGGTGGACGGGGCGTGGACAAATCGACCGTCTCCCACATAAATCCCTGCGTGCACGGCCGTGCCACTTTGAATGAACAGAACCAGATCCGCCGTGCGGACGGAATCTCTCGGCACGGACTGCCCCCAAGTTTGCAGCTTGGCAACGGTGCGCGGGGAGGCAACGCCGCCCCGCGCTCGAAAGACATGGCCGATCAGACCACTGCAATCAAAGCCCGATTCCGGCGTATTGCCGCCATAGCGGTAGGGCGTACCCACCAAACCAATGGCATAGACCGTCACTTCGTTGGACTGCGCTTGCGAGAGCCGTGAGGGCACATCCCCTGCATTGGCAGATGGAGCATATTGAGGCGGCACCGTGCCGCACCCCGCAAGAGCGAACAGCAGCACCATGAGCACAGAAGCCAGCCCCCCGCGCTTATCTACATTCATAAAAAACCTTCTTGGGCAGGGTCGCGCCCCGCCTTGCGTTTGAAGCGCCCACTGTACCAAGGTTTATGAATACAGCGGCTACAGCGCAGGCGCCTCCCCCGGGGCCCGCGCCGGACGCAGCGCACTGTCGATGGCCGCGTTCAACTCGTCGATATTGATCGGTTTGGTGATGTAGCGAAAGAAACCACTGTGCAGCCCTGCGCTGACGTCTCGGGGCATCGCATTCGCAGTCACGGCGATGACCGGAATATGCGCGGTCTCGGGGAGCGAACGCAAAATTTTCAGGGCATCCACACCGCTCAGGCCTGGCAGGTTGATGTCCATCAGAATGACATCCGGCCGGTGCGCCCGGGCCAGTTCGATGCCAAGGTGGGCATCGGGCGCCGACAGCATGCGCAAATCAGAGCGGAAGCGAATGATTTCCTCCACCAATTGCAAATTCGCCGGATTGTCTTCCACGTACAGCAGCGTCTGCTTCGATGCGTCATGCAGTGGCAGCTGCGCTTGGAGCGGTTCCCGCTCCAGCTTCACGTCTTTGGTCGGCAGGGCGGGAATCGGGCCTACCGCACGCAACTCAATCCAGAACACGCTGCCGATCCCAGCGGTGCTGCTCGCCCCGATGGTGCCGCCCATCAACTCCACCAGACGTTTGGTCACCACCAGCCCGATCCCGGTGCCCTCCTCCTTGCCGGCTTCCTGCCCCAGACGGTTGAAGGGCTGAAACAAGGCCTGCACTTGCGTGGAATTCAGGCCCAGGCCTGTGTCCCGCACGGAAATGCGGACCCGCCCGGCGGAGCCTGGCTCCCAATCGACGACGATGGCGCCAGCTTCCCGGTTGTATTTCACGGCATTCGAAAGAAGATTCAGCAGCGCTTGTTTCAATCGCGTGCGGTCCGCCAGCACGCTCAAGCCAACGTCGTTGGGAAACATCGTCTGGAGACCGCGTTGGCGGGCCAGCGGTTCGATCAAGGTCTGGCATTCCTGCATCACTTCGGCGAGAAGAACAGGCTCCAAGGACAATGCCAAGGCGCCCGACTCCACCTTGGCCAGATCCAGAATTTCATTGATCAGCGTCAGCAGGTGCCTGCCCGCCTTCAGGATGTGGTGGGCGTACTCTTTCTTCTGTTCCGATGTGGTGGGCATGCTGTCGGTGACCATGATTTTGGAGAACCCCAGAATGGCGTTGAGCGGGGTGCGCAGTTCATGGCTCATGCTGGACAAAAACTCCGACTTGGCCTGGTTGGCATTTTCCGCTGCGGTGGTCGCCAGCGCCAGCTCCCGGTTCGAACGCTCCAATTCGGCCGTCCGATCAGCCACCCGTTTTTCAAGATCGGCATTCAGGTGCATCACCTCCTGCTGGGCGCGTTTGCGTTCCTCAGACTCACGGGCAATCTCCCGATTGGATGCCTCCAGGTCGGCCGTGCGCCGCTCAATCTCGGCCAGCATGCCATTGAACGACTCGACCAGCAGGCCCACTTCGTCATTGCTTATTTTTGCAGCGCGGCGCGAGTAGTCGCGCTGCGCCACCACCTCGCGGGCGACGCTGGCGATCGTAAAAATCGGACGCGTGACCACCCGTTCCAGGCGGGCAATCATGAAAAAAGCGATCCCCATGGCGACGGCGGACACGATCACCGCCACGTTGACATCATTGAGGATGTTGCCCCGCAGGTCATAGTCCACACGCAGGTAGACAGTGCCCAGAATGGCACCGTCCTTGACGATGCGTTTGAACACCACCAAATTCTGCCCCTCGACCCGCACGCCATCGGCCTCAGGAAACGTCGGCAAGCGGCTGGCTTCGCCTGGCACGGCATAGGTCGCAAACAGGCTGCCGCGCTCGTTGTAGATGGCGGCGGCCCGTATCTGGGAGCGAAACTGGAGCAGCCGGAGGTTCTCCGTGGCCAGCCGCGGGTCATCAAAGACGAGCGCGGGCGCAGTCATGCGGCCCAGCAACTCGGACTGTGTGCTCATGTCCGCCATCAGATTGCGCTGAAACACCCAAAGGTGGATCGCGACCGACCCCAGGAAGGCGATCAGCAGCGCCACAAAGGTCGTTACCAGCACAATCCCCAGCAGCTTTTGCCGGATCGAACGGAAAGGCAGCGTCACGATGGCTCTTTCACCACCCGGTACGCGGCGGCCAGCATCAGCGCACTGATCTTGATGCGGCTGACCTCGGTCGTCGCCAGTGCCACCTCAAAACGCAAGCGCTCGCCGGTCACCACAAAATTGATCATGCTGCCCAGCGTCAGGGCGTCGTCGGCATCGGTCACCGTCAAAATGGGACGGCCTTTCAGGGTGGCGAGCATCTCGGCCAAACGGCTCTTGTCTACGCGCCCCACAAACAGCATGTGCACGCCGTCCAGCGAATCCTCGCCACGCCGTAACTTGCGCACCGAGAGCGGCCGACCGTTGACGGTACGGCTGGCGACCACTTGCTCCAATTCACCCGCCAAGGTGTCGTCCCCCATCACACCGATGACGACCGGGCTGGTGGGATTGGCAAAGGCCCCGCTGGGCCATTCTGCGAAGCTGGTGAATTTGTAAAGATAAGCGGCCTTGACCTGACGGCTGATTTCCGTGGCAGGTGGCGCTGCTTGCGCCCCCACCTCCCGTGGAATGCTCAGGACAAGGACCAGGGCGCACACCACACTCCACCCAAGGGTTTGCCAACAGGCCGGTAGAGAGAGGGGGCGGTTCATGGTGTTTTTCACGTTGGCGGCTGCACCGTTCAAAAATGGGCGACCAGTTTGAAAAACAGGCCGGGCGCCAGCTCGCTGCGCGTGCGTACATCGGTGAATTCCCCGTGGCCCGTGCCGCCCAGGTTTTGCACCCCCACCGCAGCCTCCAAGCCCGGGCGCGGACGCCAGCCGTAACGGATGTCCAAAACGGTGTACGCGGGCACCTCCGGGTTCGACAAGGCGGCGACGTGGCGAATACCGACATCCAGCTCGCTCTGGTCGGAAAGGTCGAGCGAAGAGCGCAATTGCCACATGTGGGCTGGGTCCTTGCCAATGGCAAGGAGCGAAGTCTGGTCGTTGCTGTCGGGTTTAAGCGTCAAACTCACCCCTTGCACAGTCCATCCACCGCGCAATCGCCATGCGGGCGTGACATGGTAAGTTCCCCACATTTCAAGGCCGCTGGTGTGGCCCTCCATTCGGTTGGAGAGAGTAAATGTTCGGGAGCTGGAATCCATTTCCAGCGTGCGCAGATAGTCGTAGTCTGCATGGAAGACTGTCGCCGAGTACGACAAGTGGGGAATCGGCTGCCCTCGGTAGCCAATTTCATACACGTTCGCGATTTCGGAGCGGAAATCGGGTCCTCCGGCCAGTACAAATGGCGCAACACCGGGAACGAATGTGTCGCGATCCAGGCGCGACGGTGCACGCACGGTGCGCGAAGCCGCAGCCCACAGCAGGTGGTCCGGCGCCACTTTCCAGGCCAACCGCGCGTTGGGCAGAAATTCATTGCCGGTGTAGTCGTTGCGCTCGAAGCGCGCACCAAGGGTCAGCCGCAGGTCGTCATGCAAGCGCATTTCATCCTGAACAAACAAACTGGCCCATTTCTGGTCAACCTGCGCCGGCAAGAAGGCAATGAAGGGGCTGTTGACGACCCGGTCCATGTCGTAACGGTACCCGAAGCCCCATATGGGCGCGTGTATGCCCAGTGGAGGCAAGGTGTGCTGGATTTGCACATCCACAATGTCGAGCGACTCGCTGAAGATCGGAGGAATGGTGCGCTTGGTGCCATCGTAGTAGGTCTGCACGCTCACGCTAGCGCCCCGGTCGAGGGCTCGCTCCCAGCGGGCCAGCAGATTGATGCCCGCAAGCCGAATGGGGTCAATCGAAAACCCGGCACGCGTGACAGTGGCGCTCGGTGTCGGCTGCCCCGCCCCCCCGTCGTAGGCATTGCCTTGCACCGTCCATTGGTCGCTGGCCCGGCCCCAGTCCATGCGGAATCCCATTTGGGCCATGTGCGAGGCGTCATCCACCGCTTTCCCACTGGCCGTGGCGGTGTGCTTGCGGTCCGCGTACTTGCCATAGACGCGGTAACTGCCGTCCTCCCCCCAGGGCCCACCATAACGCAGCACGGCGTCGGCCCCGCGGTTCCCGGCGCCTGCACCCGCCAAGGTGCCTTGCGTATCGTTGGCGGAACGGGTGATCACATTGATCACGCCATTGACCGCATTGGTACCCCACAGCGTGCCACCCGGGCCGCTGATGACTTCAATGCGTTCCACATCTTCCAGCACCACGTTTTGCACATCCCAAAACACACCAGAATGCAAAGGTGTGTAGACGGAGCGTCCATCGACCAGCACCAGCAACTTGTTGGCCGTTCCACTGTTGAACCCACGGGCACTGATCGCGTAGTCATTGGCACTGCTCTGCGCCACCTGCAGGTTGGGCGCGAGGCGCAACGCTTCGGGCAGGCTGATTGCGCCCGAGCGCCGAATGTCTTCCTGGGTAATGACGAATACCGATGCCGCCGCGTCGCCCAGTCGTTCGCCCTTTTTGGAGACCGACGTAATACGGATATCCGCCAACTCTTCAAAGGACAGGTTGGCGAGTTCGCGCGTGGACACGGCTGCATGGCAACAGAACACGCCCAAGCCCAGCACACCCCCCGCCGCGCGGACGCAGGACACGGAAAAACCGTGGCGAATTGCCTTGAACGGGAGCCAGGACATACCGATTCCTTTTTAAAAGGATCTGTCTTAAATTACTTGCTATCCCAAGGATGTCAAGATTTGTTACCTGGGTTTTGATTTTTGTCCCGCGCGCAAGCACGGGCAAGGAACGCGCCTTCGGTCTAGAGCAGCGCCAGCAAAGGCTGCAGCACACTGGCCCCCAGCTTTTTGGAGCGCTCGCCGTTCCAGCCTACTGCGGGGTCGGGCAGGTAGGCGTTGTCCTTGAAAGGCATCTCGATGGTGAGGGCCAGGCAGCCAAACTGCTGCGCAATCCAGTTGGTGGCCAGGGTGGGGTTGGCCTGCCCCGGTGCACAGATGCCGTAGTTGTATTCGTCCTGAAAATCCGGGCAGGTGGCCAACCAGTGGTTCTTGAAACTGTTTTCCAGGTCGGCAAGACGCGGACTGTAGCCCTGCGTGCCTTCCGAGCCCGCCACAAAGTTGTAGGGTAAACCTTCGTCGCCGTGGGCGTCCAGGCACAGGTCCACGCCGGTCTGAAGCATTTTTTGGCGCACCAAAAACACCTCGGGCGAACGCTCCATGCTGGGTTCGGCCCATTCGCGGTTCAGATTGGCCCCAGCCGCATTGGTGCGCAGATTGCCCCGCACGGCGCCGTCCGGGTTCATGTGGGGCACCACATAAAACATGCAACGGTCCAGCAGCACCCGGCTGACCGCGTCATGGGGGTCGAGCAGACGCTCCAGAAACCCTTCGGCAAACCATTCGGCCATGGTCTCGCCGGGGTGCTGGCGGGCGATCAGCCACACTTTTTTCTTCTGTGCCAGCGGGGTGGCGCTGTGGGCATCGGTCACCCGCATCAGCGTCATATCGCGCCCCTCCACCGTGCTGCCCAGGCGCTCCAGGGTCACCAGGGGGGACATGCCGGCCGAACTGAGCAAGTCCAGATGCTGCTCGTAGCTGTAGGGCTCAAAGTAGGCAAAGTACACACACTGGCGGTCCGGGGTCATGCGCGCCGTCATCACCTGGCCGTCAAACTGGGTGTCGATGCGAAACCAGTGCTGCCGGTCCACGCTGGCCACCACCTGGTAACCCTCCCAGCCCTTGGGGTAGGCACAGTCGCCCGCGTTCAAAAACTTCAGCACAATGGGCAAACCCGCAGCACCGTGCAGGCTGAAGTGAAACCACTGCGCAAAGTCGGCTGCATTGTCCTTGCGAATGTTCAGCTGGATGTTGCGGTGGTCATCCAGGCTGACAACCTCAATGGCGCCAGAGTCAAACTGGGTGGAAATATGGAGTGGGTTCATAGGAGCTTGAGGAGTTTCTGTGTGCCATCCAGTTTAAAGACACCCACCACCTGCTCCAGATGGCCCGCCTGGTCCTGCAAAGACTGGGCGCCTGCGGCAGCCTGCTCCACCAGTGCGGCGTTTTGCTGGGTGACGCTGTTCATTTCGGTGATGGCATTGTTGACACGCTCAATGCCCGCCGTTTGTTCCGCGCTGGCGGCCGCAATGTCGCCCATGATGTCGGTCACATGCTTGATGCTGGACACAATTTCCGCCATGGTGGCGCCCGCCTGGTGGACCAGCGCCCCTCCGGCATCGACCTTGGACACGGAGTCGTCAATCAAGGTCTTGATCTCTTTGGCCGCATCGGCGGAGCGTTTGGCCAGGGAACGCACCTCGGAGGCGACCACCGCAAAGCCGCGCCCCTGCTCGCCCGCGCGGGCGGCTTCTACAGCGGCGTTCAAAGCCAGAATATTGGTCTGGAAGGCAATGCCATCAATAACATCAATGATGTCCACAATCTTTTTGGACGAGGCATTGATGGAATCCATGGTGTCCACCACCTTGGACACCACGGCACCGCCTTTGACCGCCACTTCAGACGCCGAATGCGCCAACTGGTTGGCCCGGCGCGCGTTGTCGGCATTCTGGTTCACGGTGGACGTGAATTCGTGCATGGACGCGGCCGTTTTTTCCAAACTGCTCGCCTGCAACTCGGTGCGGGTGGAGAGGTCCCGGTTGCCGCCTGCGATTTCACGGGAGGCGCTGAAGATGGTGTCCGTCACCGTGTGCACCTGGCTGACGATTTTGACCAGGCTCGCATTCATGTCGTTCAGCGCCTGCTGCAAGGCGCCGACTTCATTGCCCGAATTGACGACGATGGTTTGCGTCAAATCGCCGGCGGCAATACCACGGGCAGCGCCGACCCCCAACTCCAGCGGTTGGGTGACCACTCTGTGGATAAAGGGGTAAATCAGCATCAGCACCGGAATGGAGGTCAGGATGGCCGCCAGGATCGATTTGAGGCGCTGATCGGCCAGACCCGCATTGACTTCATCCAGCGACACTTTCATGCTGACAGCCCCCAGCACCGTGTTCTCCGGCACCTGGTGGCAGGTGGTGCAGTCCTTGCCCAGGGAATTTTTCAAGGCCAGTGCCGGGCGCACCGTGCGCAGGTACTCGCCTTGGCCATCGGTCTCGACCTGGACGACTTCCTTGCCGGTTTGCAGCACCTGTTTTTCGAGCGCGTCGGGGCTGGCGTCATCCTTGCCGTTGCCAGGGCCGAAAGATTTGCTGACCGCTTCGCCGCGCAAGACCCGCACGTCCCGGATGGTGCCCAGCTGCTTGATCTGGTCGAGAAACACATCGCGCTGGGCCACCGTGCCCGTCACCATCATGCCGGTGAGTCCGGCCATGGTGGCGTTGTGCATGCTGAGCGAGAAATCACCGGCTTGCTTGAGCGCTGCCTCACGGTAGACGTAGCCCTGCCAGACAATCACCCCGGTCCAGACCACCAGCAGGGCGGCTCCGATGGTGGACAGGAGTTGCACCCATATTTTGTGTTTGGCGACGTGCATCACGTGAATCCTTGGTTAGAAATATATAAAAAGACCCTGGAACCCGCTTAGAACAAGCGCAAGCAGCTATCTAAACAATAGCAATCAAAAAGCCTCAACCATCTTCACCAACTGCCCCGGCTTAGGCTCCCCACCGGCGTAGTAACCATTGATCAGGCGCAGCTGCTTTTCCGGGTTGGCAATGGGCGAATTTTTGGCCAGTTCGGCAAAGCCGCCTTTGGGGTAGGCCACGGTTCGGATCACCCAGGGTTTGGCGGCACTGTGGTCCTGTGCCGTCATGGCGCGAAAACTCCCCTCGGCCTCCCGCAGCGATGCCCGCGCGCGCTGCAGCGCTGGCGCATCTTTGGCGCTGGACTGCAGCAGGTAGACCGCGTCATTGGGCCCACTGACCACCGTGGCCTCCAGCGCCTGCGCCTGGCCCTGGGCGTTTTGGCGCGTGCCGGTAAAGCGGGTGGCCTGCAGGCCGTTGATCGTGACGGACTCGGTGCGCCCCTGGGTGGGCTTGAGCACACTGCGCAAAATGTCGGTGTGCGCCTTGCCCGCCTGCCCTGGCACCAGACGCACCACCAAGGCCGCGTCGCCGGCGGCGTTGACCAGACTCAACTTGTCCTGCTCGTTCTGGATGCGCCAGCCCTGCGGCGCGGTCAGCGCAAAACCCAAGGGCGTGTGGTAGAAATTGCGCCCCCGGGTCAGGCCCTGGCTGGCGCTGTCGCCAAAAGCCATGCCCTGCAGGATTTTGAGATAACGGGCACGCCCCTCATCGCTGTAGCCGCCCTGGCTTTGGTACTGGCTGGCCAGCTGGGTGATGGTTTGCAGGCGCTGGTCGTTGGACGGGTGCGAGGCCAGCCAATCGCCCCGCGCGGGTGCGGGGCGACCTTCTGCCAGGGCCTGGTCGGCAGCAAAACGCTCCTGGTTCTTCAGCACCGTGATCACGTCCACCATGTTGCGCGGGTCGTAATGGCTGCGCGACAGGTACTCGGCCCCTAGGCCGTCGGCCTGCAGCTCCTGGTCCCGCCCGTAGGAGGCGACGTAGCCCGCCGCCACGGTTTGCGACACCTGGCCCGCCATGCGCCCGGCGCCGCTCACCCCCTGGCTCTCCAGCACCGCGCCCAGCACGCTGGCGGCAAAGACGCCCAGCCCCGCGTTTTGCTGGCGGGTGGCGCGTTGGGCGCCATGGCGGGCGGTGACGTGGCCAATTTCGTGGCCCATGACGCCAGCCAGATCGGCCTCGCTGTCCAGGTAGGCCATGATGCCGCGGGTGACGTACACATAGCCCCCCGGCAAGGCAAAGGCGTTGATCTCGGGGCTGTCGAGCACGGTGAAGTGCCACTCCAGTTGCGTGCGGTGCGAGTGCGCCGCCAGCCGCTGCCCCAGGTCGTTGACATAGGCCTGCACCGCCGGGTTGGCGTAGGCCCCGTACTCCTGCAAGACCTGCTGGTGCTCTTTTTGGCCTTCGGCAACCTCAGCGCTTTCGTCCATGACCGTGCGCTCCTCCTCGCCCGTCACGGGGTTGACCACCATGCTGCCGCAGCCGACCAACAAACCAGCACACAGCAAGGAACTGACAAAAACGGACCGCATACACACTCCCCAATGGCAAATAGAGACAAGACCTTTGTCCAAGGTGGGAATGCTATCAAAAATAGCCGCCCCGTATCCGCCCCCGAGTTCAGGCACAAATCCATGCGCAGCCCGCGTGGATACAGCGCAGAAAGCTAGCAAATTTGTAGCGATCGGCCCACTTTTTTGCGCTGACCACACGGCGCCCCCGATAATCGGGGCATGACTTCTTTTGCTTCTTTGAACCTTTCCCCCGCTGTACTGGGCAACCTGCAACAACTGGGCTATCTGGAAATGACCCCCATCCAGGCGGCCAGCCTGCCCCCTGCCTTGGCGGGCAAGGACCTGATCGCCCAGGCCAAAACCGGCAGCGGCAAGACCGCCGCCTTTGCCCTGGCGCTGCTGGCCAAGCTCAATCCGCGCTGGTTTGCGGTGCAGGCCATGGTGCTGTGCCCCACGCGCGAGCTGGCCGATCAGGTGACCACCGAAATCCGCCGTCTGGCACGCGCCGAGGAAAACATCAAGGTGGTGACCCTGTGCGGCGGCATCGCCCTGCGCGGCCAGCGCGCCAGTCTGGAACACGGTGCGCACATTGTGGTGGGCACACCCGGGCGCATCATGGACCACCTGGAGCGCGGCTACCTGACGCTGGAAGGCATGAATACCCTGGTGCTGGACGAGGCCGACCGCATGCTGGACATGGGCTTTTTTGACGACATCGCCACCGTGGCCAAACAATGCCCCAAAGAACGCCAGACCCTGCTGTTTTCCGCCACCTACCCCGAAGGCATCGAAAAATTGGCCAAGCAGTTCATGCGCGAACCAATCCAGATCCAGGTGGAAGCACCGGCCGCCGAGAACCTGATTGCGCAGCGTTTTTACGAGGTCACACGCGCCAACCGGCTAGAGACCGTGGCCCTCTTGCTCAACCACTTTCGCCCCATCAGCACCTTGGCGTTTTGCAATACCAAGCAGCAATGCAAAGACCTGGTGACCTATTTGCAGGAACAAGGCTTCAATGCCCTGGCCCTGTACGGTGAGCTGGAGCAGCGCGAGCGCGACCAGGTTCTGGCCCAGTTTGCCAACCGCAGTTGCTCGGTGCTGGTGGCCACCGATGTGGCGTCGCGCGGCCTGGACATCACCCAGCTCGAAGCGGTGATCAATGTGGACATCACGCCCGACCCCGAGGTGCATGTGCACCGCATTGGCCGCACCGGGCGCGCCGGGGAGTCTGGCCTGGCGCTGAGCCTGGCCAGCATGCACGAGATGGGTTTTGTGGGCAAGATCGAGCAGTACCAAAACCAACCCTCCACCTGGCACAAACTCGACGAACTCACCCCGACCGGAAATGGCCCGCTGCAGCCGCCCATGGCCACGCTGCAGATTCTGGGGGGGCGCAAGGAAAAAGTGCGCGCAGGTGACGTGCTGGGCGCACTGACCGGCGCCGAAGGGGGCCCGGCCTACAGCCGCGAGCAGATCGGCAAGATCCAGGTGACCGAGTTTTGCACCTTTGTGGCGGTGCAGCGCAGCCTGGCGAATGCGGCCTGCGCCAAGCTCAACGCGGGCAAGATCAAGGGAAAAAGTGTCAAGGTGCGGGTCATGTAACAGGGGCGAAAATTGGGTTGGAAAGGGCTTGGGGCAGGGTTTCTCTGTAGGGCAATTTCCTACACGTTTTCTAGAGACTTCCTGACTCCAGTTTCAATGCGGTGTGGCTACAGTTGTCCTAAGCGCTAAAGTAATTGGAGGCGCTGGAAACCACCGGAGAACCACCATGAAAACCATCGCCCTTGAACTCAATCCTTTCAGCCTGATGATGGAACCTGAATTGGTATTGCAGACCATGGAACGCTCGCAGCAGCTGCGTGGTTTGCGCCGTCACAAACTGCGCCCGCTGGACAAACCGCTGATCCCCTACACCAAGGAAGCCCTGGCCAGCCGCGCTGCGTTTGACGCCGCCATCGACGCGGAAGACATGGAAGCCCTGGCCGACTCCGACTTCCTGAACTAAGCAGGTACAGCCTCATGTCGGGCCCGGTGGGGGCTCGACCAGAGGTGGCGTAGCCCGATAATGGGGCCACACCACTCTCTGCGGAACCACCATGCATTTTTTGTACCGTGACTTTGTCTCCCAGGCGCAGATCGACGCACAGTACAACCCCTCCTTGGCCCTGGCGCCAACGGCAGACCCCATGCGGCACTACGCGGCGCAAGCGCAACAGGCCAGAACCCAATTACCCTGTGTGCTGGACGTACCCTACGGCCCCACCGTAGCAGAGACACTGGACATCTTCCCCGCAGCCCAGCCCAACGCACCGGTCTTTCTTTTCATCCACGGCGGTTACTGGCGCGCCCTGTCCAGCAAGGACTTCAGCGGCGTGGCTTTGGGGCTGCAGCCGCTGGGCATCACCACCGTGGTCATCAATTACGCACTGTGCCCCCAGGTCAGCATCGACGAAATCGCCCGCCAGGCCCGCGCCGCCGTGGCCTGGACGCTGCGCAACATCGCCCGCTATGGAGGCGACCCCACATGCGCGGCCATTGGCGGCCACTCAGCCGGTGGCCACTTGGCGGCCATGTGCTTGCAAACCCGCTGGGCCGAAGACTACGGCCTGCCACCAGACCCGCTGGCAGGCGCTGTGCTGGTGAGCGGCCTGTACGACCTGGAACCGCTGCGCTACAGCTACCTGCAACCGCAAATTCAGCTGAATGAGGGCACCATCCGGCGCAACTCGCCCGCCTTCACGGTGCGGCCTTGCCGTACCCCGGTGTGGATGACCTGGGGCGGCAACGAAACCACGGAATTTTCCCGCCAGTCCGGCGTGCTGCACGCCGCATGGCAGGCCGCCGGCAACGCGGCAGAACTGCGGGCGATCCCGGGGGCAGACCACTTCACGGCCATCCATGGCTTTGAAGACCCCAACAGTGCACTGTGCCAATGGCTGGCGCACACGCTGAATACCCAAACCGGCGGCTAGGCCATGTCGCTCAAAACCTGGCTCACCCCCATCGTGATGGCGCACCTGCTCTCGCCGCAGCGGCTGGAAAACAAGCGGGCGGCCTTCGAGAAACGGCGGGCGGCCCGGGGCGAACCCCATGTGCTGCACTACTTCCACCAAAGCGACGACCCCTACAGCGCCCTGCTCTCGTCCGTGTTGCCTCAGCTGCAGGCGCGCTACCACATTGCGATTCAAACGCACCTCGTCAGCCCGCCGGCGGATGCGGCCGCACCCGAGCGTGCCAAGCTGGTGGCCTACAGCCAGCGCGACGCCGCACTCTTGGCCGCGCACCACGGTTTACCCGCCACCGCCGCCCATTCCGGCGCCGACGTGCAGCCCTCCGATCCCCAGGAAACGCGTGAACAGGCCGACCGCTTGCGCCAGCAATGGGGGCACTACCTGGGCGCCATGCTGTACTACGGTGGGGAATGGTACTGGGGCATCGACCGCCTGCACCACCTGGAAGCCCGGCTGCAAGCACTGGGCCTGCAAACCGATGCCGCCGACCCGGGCGCAAAGCGCAGCCTGTTCCCGCCCAGCGTGGACCTGCACCAGGCGGTGGCCCTGCGCAAGCCGGCGCCGATTGACTTTTTCTTCTCGTTTCGTAGCCCCTACTCGGCCATTGTGGCGGCGCGCGTATTTGAACTGGGGCGCTTGACCGGCGCCGAGGTGCGCCTGCGTTTTGTGTTGCCCATGGTGATGCGCGGCCTGCCCGTGCCACGCGAAAAACGCCGGTACATCGTGTTCGACACCGCCCGCGAAGCGCGCCTGCGGGGCATTGCGTTTGGGCGGCTCAACGACCCGGTGGGCCAACCCACCGAACGCGGCCTGTCCCTCATTCCGCTGGCACAAGCGCAAGGCCGAGGCCAGGCCTACGTGCTCTCCTTCCTGCAAGGGGTGTGGAGCGAAGGGCTGGACGCCGGGAGCGACCGCGACCTGGCCCGCATCGTGGAGCGCGCCGGCCTGTCCTGGGCACAGGCCCAGACCGCACTGACCGACCCGGGCTGGCGCCTGGAGGCCGAGGCCAACCGCGCCGAGATGTTTGCCTTGGGCCTGTGGGGCGTGCCCTCGTTCCGGGTGAACGATGTGGCCGTATGGGGGCAAGACCGCCTGTGGGCGGTGCAAGACGCGCTCATGGCACCATCGTGAGCGGCCCCACGTTATCGTCTGTTCTTTCTTTTTTAAAAAATGCCCATGTCCAGTCCTCCGCTCTCACGCCTTGCCCGTTTTCCTGTGGGTTTGTTTGCCATGCCGGTGGGCTTGTTTGCCTTGGCGGGCACCTGGCGCCGCGCCTTGGGCTTTGGCTGGGAGGTGGCCCTGCCCGTTGGCGATGCCATTGCCGGTCTGGCGTTGCTCGTTCTGGTGTTGCTGCTGCTCGCCTACGCCGCCAAGGCCTGGCGGCATCCCCAGGTGATCAAGGGGGAGTTCACCCATCCGCTGGTGGGCTCCTTGCTGGCCCTTATCCCCTTGTCCCTGATGATGTGCACCGTGTATTTTGGCCAGCCCCGGCACCTGGGCTGGCTGCTGTTTTCCCTGGGCGCACTGGCCGTGCAAGGGGTGGTGGCGCTGCGCATCGTCGCGTTATTGGCCACCGGCAATCTGCCGGCCGTGGCCGTGACTCCGGCCCTGTATTTGCCACCGGTGGCCGGCGGCTTGGTGGGCGCCATGGCGTTCAATACCCTGGGTTACCCCGGCTGGGCCGCCTTGCTGTTTGGCATGGGCTTGGCCAGCTGGGCCTTGCTGGAGGCGCGTGTGCTGAACCGCCTGTTTGAAGGCGCCATGCCCGAGGCCCTGCGCCCGACCATCGGCATTGAACTGGCGCCGCCCTCGGTGGCCACCCTGGTGGCCGGTGCCATCTGGCCCAGCCTGCCGGGCGAGGTGCTCATCGTGGGGCTGGGCATTGCCGCCGGCCCGGTGGTGGCGGTGATGGCGCGCTGGCACTGGTGGAGCCGCGTACCCTTTGCCATTGGTTTTTGGTCATTCTCCTTTCCCGTGGCGGCGCTGGCTGGCGGGGTGATTGAAGTGGTGCGCCGGGGCAACTGGCCGCATCTGGTGGGGGGCATTGCCTTGCTGCTGGCCAGCGGCATCATCCTCTTTTTGGCGGCCAAAACACTGCAGCTGATCGCCCGAGGCAAGCTGATCCCGCCGTCACCCGCCGCCCACGCAACGCCTTAAGTCATCGGTGTTTTAGGGCTCCCGCTGGGAACGCAGGCGCAGTGCATTGCCGATCACGGACGCCGAGCTGAAACTCATGGCCAGGGCCGCGATCATGGGCGACAGCAGCCAGCCGGTCACGGGGTAGAGC
Source organism: Rhodoferax sp. (assembly GCF_030697375.1). Taxonomy (GTDB): domain Bacteria; phylum Pseudomonadota; class Gammaproteobacteria; order Burkholderiales; family Burkholderiaceae_C; genus Allorhodoferax. The sequence goes on from NZ_JAUYQD010000025.1 coordinate 64,661, forward strand.
ACCCCCGCAGCGATCGGGATGCCCAGCGCGTTGTACAGAAAAGCGAACAGGAGGTTCTGCCGCATATTGGCCACCGTGGCTTCTGACAAGGCGCGCGCGATGGCCAGGCCGCGCAAATCGCCTTTCACCAGGGTCACCTGGGCACTGTTCATGGCGACATCGGTGCCGGTGCCCATGGCCACACCCACATCGGCCTGGGCCAGCGCCGGGGCATCGTTGATGCCGTCCCCCGCCATGGCCACGGTGCGACCCTCTTTTTGCAAGCGCTGCACCAGCGCCAATTTGTCCTGCGGTTGGACTTCGCCATACACCTCATCGATCCCCAGACGCGCCCCCACCGCCTGGGCCGTGGTCAGGCCGTCCCCCGTGGCCATGACGATGCGCAGGCCCGCGGCTTTGAGCGTGGCCAAGGCTTCGGGCGTGCTGGCCTTGATGGGGTCGGACACGGCCAACAGCCCCACCAGTTGCCCATCCACCGCCAGGTGCATGACGCTGGTGCCTTCGGCCCGCAGGGCCTGCGCCTGCGCCACCAAAGGCGCCACCGAAACGCCGAGTTGCTCCATCAGCGTGGTATTGCCCAGCGCCAACGTGCGCCCGCCCAGCTGCCCCCGCACGCCAATGCCCGAGCCCGATTCAAAGTGGTCCGGCTTGTCCAAGACCATGCCCCGCTCCCGCGCCGCGCGCACGATCGCATCGGCCAAGGGGTGTTCGCTCCCCTGGTCCAGGCTGGCGGCCAGGCGCAGCACCTCGTCGGCATCACAACCCGGGGCGGCCACGGCACGGTCAAAGGCCGGGCGGCCCTCGGTGAGGGTGCCGGTCTTGTCAATGATCAGGATGTCTATCTTGCGCAGGTTTTCGATGGCCGCAGCGTCGCGAAACAACACGCCACGTGTGGCGCCCAGGCCGGTGGCCACCATGATGGACATGGGCGTGGCCAGCCCCAAGGCACAGGGGCAGGCAATGATCAGGACCGCCACCGCGTTGATCAGCCCGTAGACCCAGCGGGGCTCCGGACCGAACACGCCCCATGCCAAAAATGTCAGCAGGGCCAGGGTGACGACCGTCACCACAAAATAGCCCGCCACCACGTCGGCCATGCGCTGCATGGGCGCTTTGGAGCGCTGCGCCTGGGCGACCATTTGCACGATTTGCGCCAGTACGGTGGCGGAGCCCACTTTTTCGGAGCGCATCACCAGCGCACCGCTGGTGTTGAGTGTTGCACCGATGACTTTGTCGCCCACGCGTTTGCTCACCGGCACCGGCTCTCCGGTCAGCATGGATTCATCCACCGCGCTGCCGCCTTCGGTCACCACACCATCCACCGGCACCTTTTCCCCGGGGCGGATGCGCAGGAGGTCGCCGACATGGACATGGGCCAAGGCCACATCCTCTTCGGTGCCATCGGCGCGGATGCGCCGCGCGGTCTTGGGCGCCAGGCCCAGCAGGGATTTGATGGCGGCGGAGGTCTGCGAGCGCGCTTTCAACTCCAGCACCTGGCCCAGCAAGGTCAGCGAGATGATCACAGCCGCCGCTTCAAAATACACGGCGACGCGCCCCATGGCCATAAAAGAAGCCGGAAACACCTGCGGTGCCACGGTGGCCGCCACGCTGTAGACAAAGGCCGCCCCCGTACCCAGCCCAATCAAGGTCCACATATTGGGGCTGCGGTTCACCACCGATTGCCACCCCCGGTGGAAAAAGGGCCAGCCCGCCCACAACACGATGGGAGTGGCCAGCACCAGCTCCACCCAACTCTGCAGCGCCATGTCCATCCACTGGAAGCGGTGGCCCACCATGGCCAGAACGAAGACGATGGCCGTCAGCGGCAGGGTCCCCCAGAAGCGGCGCTGAAAGTCGCGCAATTCGGGGTTCTCGTCCGCATCCAAAGCGGGCAGCATGGGCTCCAACGTCATGCCGCACTTGGGGCAGGTGCCAGGATGGTCCTGGCGAATCTCCGGGTGCATGGGGCAGATGTACACCGTGCCAGCGGCCGCAGGGACCGGCGGCAATGGCGGCTGGGCGGCTGGCGGGGGCTGGGTGTACTGCTGCGGGTCGGCAGCAAACTTGGCCTTGCACTTGGCGCTGCAAAAATAGTAGGTACGCCCTTGGTGCTGCTGCGCGTGGGCTGACTTCTCTGTCACGGCCATGCCGCACACCGGATCGGTGAGCGTGCTGAGGGGGGACGTCATTTGGCAGATGCGGACATCCGACGGTCCTTGGGTAGGGTGGAGTTGAAATGGCGTGCCGCATCGCCGGCCATGCGTTGGATACACCAGCGGGCGTAATAAGCGCCAAGCCAACGCCCCAGCCAGGAACCCGGAGCCGCTGACGGCAAACGGTAGTCAATGAAAACACGCAGCAAAGACGCTTCGCCTTGGGGCGTGAGCTCAAACCCCATGCGGTAATGCGCGATGACCAGCAGCCGCGGGGTGCCCATGGTTTCCCAGACCTTTTTATGGGGCGCCTGGCGCTCGGTGACCACTTCTTCCAGCGAAAGCGCCATGCCCAGCAGGTGTGCATGCATGCGGATTTTGGAGTGGACCACACGCCCGCCACCACTGTCCACCTCCACCGCCATGCGCGCGCCCATCATCATGGCGGACGGCTTGCGCATGTGCGACGACAAGGCCATCGGGTCGTCCAAAAAATCGAACACCCGATCGACAGGCGCATGCACCAGGGCCGTACTCTCGGCGTGAAGCGGCAGCGGTTCGTCAGACATGGTGTTCCTTGCAGTCTTGGGCGCCCCCTAAGAATCCCGGTCCAGAATAACTTTGCGTTTTTCGTACTCTTCCGGGCTGATTTCGCCGTTGGCCAGGCGGCGCTGCAGCAACTCGTGGGGCGTTTCGCGTGGACGCTGCCGACGCGCCCAGCTATCTCCACGCCCCCAAAAGACGATGGCGATCACCACAACCACCCAGAAAAACCACCAGAAGGTATGCATCCCCACCATGTACCCGTAATCATGAAACATGTGCGATCTCCAAAATGACTTGCGTTACCGTCACGCCATGCGTGATGGGTGAAAAAAACGGGGAATGAAGCGCGGTGTACGCCGGGCATAGCTGTCAAATGCTTCGCCGAATTGCGCACGCATTTCTGCCTCTTCCGTCACCGCCAAGCGGGCGTACATGAGCAACAACACCGGAAACATCAACAGGGTCAGCAAGGTCGGCCATTGCAGCAAAAAGCCCAGCAGGATCAGCACAAAGGCCACGTACTGGGGATGGCGAATCCGGGCGTAGGGTCCGGCCGTGGCCAGCGCATGCCGACGCTGGGCGTGGTACAGCACGTTCCACGCGCTGGACAGCAGGAAAAAGCCCCAGGCCAGGAAGATGTAGCTGGCAATATGCAAGACGCCAAAGTGGGGGTTGCCTTGGGCCCCCAGCAAGGTGGACCACAGGTGCCCGGCATCGTGGCTGAGGATGTCCAGACCGGGGTAGCGGGTTTGTAGCCATCCCGACAGCAGGTAAATGGTGAGCGGAAAGCCGTACATCTCCACGAACAAGGCCACCACAAAAGCGGCAAATGCGCCAAAGGTTCGCCAATCCCGAGCACTGGCGGGTTTGGAAAAGCTGTAGGCAAACATGATGAAAATGGCCGCATTGAAAATCACCAGGGTCCACAGCCCATAGGCAGAGGGTTCGTGGCTCATGGGGGACCTCCCGGCTTGGGTTGCTTGGATTTTTGCGGCTCGGTCTCCGATCCGTCACCACCGGGGTGGTGTTTGGAGTGATGGCCATGCCTCCCGTGGCCGTGGTGCATGAAAACATGCATCAAGGGGCAGGCCAGCAGCAACAGCAGGGGCAAAGCGCCGACGACATGCGCCAGGTGTTCGGTCAGCAGAAAGTAGCCCGCAATCGCCCCGACCACGACCAGACCGATGGCATACCGTGAGCCCCAAAAGCCAGGCGGAAGCTCCTGCCCCACAGGATCGTGGTCCATGCTGCGAACGCCTTTACTTGGCCGCCGGTGCGGGCATGCGGTCCATCATCATCTGCATCATGGACTGCATCATGTCCATGCGTTTTTCCATCATCTGGGTGCGGCTCTCCATGTCGGTCGGCATGCCCCCTTTCATGGCATCGGCATCCATGCCGCCCTTGGCACCCATGCCCATGCCCATGCCCATTCCACCCATCATGCCCATGCCCTCTTGCATGACTTTCATCTGCTCCGCCATGAGCGCATTGCGTTCTTCAGGCGTCTTGGCATTCATCATTTTTTCATGCATCTCGCGCATGGCCTTCATCTGCTTGTCCATGGCCGCCATGGTCTGCTGTGCCTTGTTTTTTGCGGGGGTGGCCTTGGTCGCCTTGTCCACTTGGCCGCTGGCTTCCGCGGAAGGTTTCTGGGGGCGTTGCGCATCGGTTTGCGCCCATGCCCCCAAGGAACTGGCGACGATGGCAAGGGAAATGGCGGTGCGGTAAAGGTAGGACATAACAATCTCCATTCAAAAAACAACAGGAAAGAAAAAACGACCCGGCGAACCCCCCATGGGGTCTTTCGAAAGTAGATGCCGACCTATGGCCCCGCCACCAGCGCGTTGGGCCACAGGCCTGCGGGGGACAAGTCAAATCGTGCGCCGCGAGAAGCGGATGGCCACGGAAAGCTCGGGCCAGTTCGGGATACCTGCAGTCTTCAGTGGGACGTCCCCATCGACCACCGCAACCGTAAAACCAGACACCGCGAGCGCAGGCACGGCATCCACCCCCACGGGGCTATCGAACTGCTGCTTGGCCTTGACCAAAGTGGCCTGCTCTGCGGCACAGACATCCAGGCACAATGCGGCGTCCGCCGGGCGGGAGTGGCCGTGTGTGTCAGCGTCGGCCGAGGTAGCAGTCAGGGAGGCGTGGCCGTGGTGCCACTCCCCCTGCGTGACCAGGCACGCATTCGCCACCCCCATGGCCAAAACCATGCCCCAGACGAACAGCAGCACCACGGCGGTCAACCGAGTGCGCTGGACATTGAAGAATGGATTCATTTCGGATTTGGCGGAGCCACGTTATCCCGGGGACCGTAGACCAATTCTAGGAAGCGCACCATCGCAAGTATTGCGATGGATCAACACTTGCATTGACTCGACGGCCACAGCACTCCCTGGCGGCCAGAGCGTGACAAAGGTCCTGACAAGCCCGGGACAAAACTCTCGTCGTCCACCGCGCACCCTCCCTCGCATCCAGCCCCCCGGCTTCCTAACATGGAAGCTATGGATTGGCCATGCAAGGAAACCAGAACTTGCCAGAGTCAATGCATGGGTATTGACCACCACACGAGCGGCTGAATCAGGGAGGGGTTTCATGCGAACAACCATGGCAATCTTGTCGGTTTTACTGTCGGCAGCACTGGTGGGGTGCGGCGGCGGGGAGAGCGTCGCCGCGTCCAGTTGCTCCCCGACGATGGCCAACCCCGACCCTTGTAACTCCGTGGCCGCGGCGGCCAAGGTAGCGGCGACAGGTTCGGCTGCGCTGCAGCTTTCTTTGGTCGACGCGTCAGGAGCGGCCAGCAGCCAGGTGTCTCCTGAACATGCTGGAACACTGCAAGCGCGGGTCATAGACGCCCAAGGAAGCGCACTGGCAAATGTGGCCGTCGCCTTTACCACCAGCGATACCACCGGCGTCTTCGTGCCGTCCTCCGGCACCGCGCTGACCGATGCCAGCGGCATGGCCAAGGTCGTTTTGCCAGCGGGGTCGCAAGCGGGCGCCTTCACGGCGACGGCAAGCGCCATGGCAAGCGGCACGACGACCACGGGGACGGTCGGCTACGAAGTGGCCTTTCCGACACTCACACTCAGCCTCTTGACGATAGCGCCCGCCACCCTCTCGGCTGGTGGCACCAGCAGCATCGGTGTCACGGTGTTGAATGGAAGCAGTCCATTCGCTCCCGCGCAGTCGGTCAGTTTCACGTCCCCCTGCGCTTCCGCTGGAAAAGCTGCAATCAGCTCGCCGGTGACTACGGTGAACGGTGTGGCAAGCACCTCTTATACGGACAAAGGATGTGGCGGGGCCGACACCATCACGGCGTCCACCCGCTTGGGCGGCGCAACCTTTGCCCAGACAGGGTCCGTGACGGTGTTGCCCGCAACGGCCGGTCAGATCGCTTTTGTGTCTGCGCTGCCGCAAAACATTGCGATGAAAGGCACGGGTGGTGCTGGCCGCCAGGAAAGCGCGGTGGTGAGCTTCAAGGTTCGGGACAACAACGGTATCGCGGTGGCCGGAATAAGCGTGGATTTCGGTCTCACGACCACCGTGGGGGGCCTTGCCGTCAATCCGGCATTTGCCACCTCCGGTGCAGACGGCACGGTCTCCACCAACGTTGCGGCCGGGGTCGTCAATACACCGGTGCGTGTGCTGGCCACGATCAGGGGCAGCGCACTATCGACTGTGTCAGACCAACTGGTGGTCTCTACCGGCATCCCGGACCAGAACAGTTTTACCGTGGTCCCCAAGATTTACAACATCGAATGCGCAGACCACGACGGCACCGATTTCACGACGGTCACCGCCTTCGTCGCGGACCACTTCAACAATCCCGTTCCCGATGGCACGGCGGTCAGCTTTACCACCGAGGGGGGCGCGATTGATGCGTCGTGCCTCACAGGGCTGAACCAAACCACCCTCACCGACGGCTCCGCCATTTTGCAAGCCGGTATTTCCGGCCAATGCACGGTCCGGTTCATCTGCCAGAACCCCCACCCCAGCAATGGCGATGGCCGCAGCACCGTGCTCGCCTATGCCCTGGGTGAAGAGGGCTTCACCGACGATCCCAGCGTCAAGGATGGCATCAACCGGTACGACGTCGGTGAGTCTTTCCAAGATCTGCGTGAGCCATTCCGCGACGACCGTGCCATTGCCAACGGGGAAGCCCAAGCCGTCAACAACGGCATTGCCAACGCAGTGGTGCCCGCAGGGGGGGAGCCCTTCATCGACAGCGATGGAGACGGACTGTGGAACAGCGCGGGGGATGGTTTTTACAATGGCGTCTTGCAATCGGCGCCGAACGGAAAAACGCCAACCGTCCATGTACGCGAATCGTTTGTGCTGGTATTTTCTGGAAGCAATGCGGTCATAACGCCCTTGAGCCCGGTCCCGGTGGCGCTCGACCATTGCGTCAACAACACACCGTTTGCCAATACGGCAAGAATCTTCAGCGTGGCCATCCGCGACAACAATCCGACCACCTTCCCCGGAAACACCTTGGCCGGGAATATCCTGCCTGCGGGCACCAAAATTGACTTCAGCGCGGTGGGCGCCGTCATCGCGGGCGGCAGCAGCTTTACCGTACCGAACACCAATGAGCCGAGTTCCGCAGCCTGGACCTATTTCGTGGGCCTCCAAAGCGATGCCATGCAGGATGCGGCCGGCGCCTGCTTGAACCCTTTTACAAGTGGCGTCTTGACGGTGAAAGTGACGACCCCGCTCGGGGTTGTCACCACGCAATCCTTTTCACTGACCGACTAACTTTCAGGCGTCGGTGAAGAGCTGGTGCTTGCCCGGGCCTGCGTGGTGCGCAACTGGTCCAGCGTTTTGGCCATCCACTTCAGCATGGCGGGATTTTGGCTCGTGGCGATGTTCAGGCGCATCCAGGTGCTGGGTGTTTGTTGGGGGGAAAAGATGGCGCCGGGCGCCAGCAAATAACCCGCTTCCAGGCCGAGCGCCGCCAGGCTGGCCGTGTCTACACCGGTGTCAAACCATCCCAGAAAGCCTGCCAGCGGCCGGCAAAACGGTTTCAAGCCCATGGCCTCGTAGCGCTTAAAGACCGGCTCGCGCAGGGCGTCCAGTGCTGCGTGTACGCGCTGGCTGTGTTTGCGGTAGCTGCCCTGGGTGAGCGCCTGGTAGACGATGCGTTCGTTGATCTCGGGCGTGGCAGAGGACGTCAATAACTTCAACCCGGCCAAGGACTCGACCAGATCGGCGCTGGCCGCCAGGTAGCCCACCCGGATGGTGGGCACCAGGCTCTTGGTAAAGCTGCCCACGTAGATCACGCGTTTGAGTTGGTCCAGGCTGGCCAGCCGCGCGGCCTGCACGCCGTTGGGCAGAAAGTCGGCGTAGACATCGTCCTCCACCACCACCATGTCGTGGGCTTCGGCAATGCGCAATATCTGATAGGCCGCCGCCGCATTCAGCAGGGTGCCGGTGGGGTTGTGCAGCGGCGTGTTGATCAGCAGCATCTTGGGCTTGTGCGTGGCGGCCATTTCGGCCAAGGCTTTCACATCCGGCCCTGTCGGTGTATAGGGCATGCCCAGCACATGGACACCCAGCATGGCCAAAGACGCGAGCTGGGCAGACCACGCCGGGTCTCCCACCACCACCGTGTCGCCGGGCTGCAAGAAATGCCGTACCACCAAGTCAATCGCCTGGGTGGAGCCGGACGTAGTCAAAATTTGCGCGGGCGTGCTGGCGATTTCTATTTCTTCCAGCTTGCGGCTGAGTTGCTCGCGCAGCGGTGCATAGCCCTTGGCCAGCGCCGTGTGGGAGAGCTGCAAGCCCAGGGTGGTGGACACCGATCGCAGACCGGAGCGCATCAGCTCGCCGCCACACAACTCTGGTGGCAAGTAGCCAAAACCGGGCGACATATCGGCCGCAATGCCGCTTTGCATATTGCGTGTCAGCCAGCCCATGTCAATCGGGCGCGGTAGTGGCGTGGACGCTTTGGGGCGGCGCACCGTTTTGCTGGCACGCTCGCGCACAAAAAAACCCGAGCCTTGGCGGGCCTGCAGATAGCCGCGCGCCACCAGCCGGTCATAGGCTTCGACCACGGTAAACCGGGACACCCCGCGGTCCAGAGCCAACTGGCGCACCGAGGGCATGCGCATGCCGGGACGAAACACCTGCTCCTGGATGCGGTGGGTGGCCCACTGCACGATTTGCTCGGCCAGCGTGGTGGCCGGGGCGGAATTGGAGGGGGATGTGGGCATGGGCATAGACCATCTGTATTGGTGTTAATACCTAGCCAGTTACACAATCTATCCGCTTAACTGTACAGGTACTGTATCGGTATCAATTTTACACTGACAGCGTCAACAGACACAAGCCTATTGCGCTTCAACCCACCGTCAGGAGTTCACCATGCACAACAGCCAACACTTCCATCTGGATACACCGCAACCCCTCGCGCTGCGCCTGGGAGCGGGCGACATGGTCCAGGTCACCCGGGGTTGCATCTGGTTAACGCTGGAAGGGCACGCCCGTGACGTGTGGCTCAACGCGCATGACACTTGGAGCGTGCCTTTGGGCGCCAAGGTGTGGTTCAGCGCCGACGCGGCCGCCGCGTTCACGGTGTCAAGCCAGTCCGCACCGCCCAGGGCCAAAGGCACTTCACGCCAGGGGGCCCGCATTCCGGCCGATTGGGCGCCCGCCTGAGCGGGCGTGGCGCCTGGCGCGTTCAAGCCATTAACCCTCCACCGATGCCGGGCACTCAGTCCACCCAAGCAAGGAGTTCCTGTAATTTCAGAAAATACTGAAAATTCAAAAAGTTTGATCTGCATCAAAGTCCCCTATGAACCTACCCCCGCTGACCCAATCTTTTGTGCTGCATTTTGGCGAGATGGGAAGCCGCTGGGGCATCAACCGCACGGTGGGGCAGATTTATGCGCTGCTCTACGTGTCGGCCAAGCCGCTCAACGCGGATGAGGTGGCCGATACGCTGAACTTCTCGCGCTCCAATGTGAGCATGGGGCTCAAGGAGCTGCAGTCGTGGAGCCTGGTGCGGCTGATCCATTTGCCCAATGACCGGCGCGAATACTTCCAGTCGCCGCAAGACGTGTGGCAAATCTTTCGCACCCTGGCCATGGAGCGGCGCAAGCGCGAGATCGACCCCACCCTGTCCATGCTGCGCGACGCGCTGATGGAGACGCCCGGCGGGGAGGACGAACGCGTCGCCCAGGAGCGCATGCGCCAGATGCATGCTTTCATCGAGCTGATGACCGACTGGCTGGACGAGGTGCAAAAAATGGACTCCGCCACCCTGGCCAGCCTGATGAAGATGGGCGCCAAGGTGCAAAAACTGCTGGAGATGAAGGACAAGGTCAAGCAGGTGTTTGGCATGTCGGGCACGGCGGCCGAACCCGCGCCGCTGGACCCGGTCTCCACACTGCCCCCCACACACACCGAGTGAGCACCCCACCATGGACAGCCTAGACCCCCTCCTGCTGGCGCGCATGCAGTTTGCCGCCAACATCACCTTCCACATCCTGTTTCCCACCATCAGCATCTCCATGGGCTGGGTGCTGCTGTTTTTCAAGCTGCGCTTCGTACGCACCGGCCAGGCCCACTGGATGGACGCCTACCAGTTCTGGGTGAAGATTTTTGCGCTGACTTTTGCCTTGGGCGTGGTCAGCGGCATCACCATGAGTTTCCAGTTTGGCACCAACTGGCCGGGCTTCATGAACACCGTGGGCAATGTGGCCGGGCCGCTGCTGGCCTACGAGGTGCTCACCGCCTTCTTTCTGGAGGCCACCATGCTGGGCATCATGCTGTTTGGGCGCGGGCGGGTCAGCGAACGGCTGCACACCACGGCCACGTTCTTGGTGGCCGGTGGCACCACGCTGTCGGCGTTCTGGATCATTGCGCTCAACTCCTGGATGCACACGCCGGCCGGCTTCGAGATGATCGCCGGCCAAGCGCATGTGACCAGCTGGTGGCAGGTGATCTTCAACCCTTCGTTTCCCTACCGCCTCACCCACATGCTGCTGGCGTCCGGCCTCACCGTGTCCTTCTTGCTGGCGGGTATCAGCGCCTGGCGCTGGCGCAAGGGCGACCAAGGCGCCGAGGTGCGTGCCAGCCTGCGCACCGGCCTGGTGCTGGCGGCGATGCTGATTCCGCTGCAAATTGGCGTGGGCGACCTGCATGGCCTGAACACCTTGCAGCACCAGCCTGCCAAGATCGCGGCCATGGAGGGCATCTGGCAGACGCAAAGCGGCGCGCCCGCCGTGCTGTTCGCCTGGCCCGATGCCGCCACGCAGAGCAACCGCTTTGAAGTGGCTGTCCCGAAGCTGGCGTCGTTCTACCTGACCCACGACTGGAATGGTGAGATCCAAGGCATTGACGCCTTTGGCAGCCAGCACCCGCCGGTGGCGCCGCTGTTCATTGCGTTTCGCCTGATGGTGGGCGTGGGCCTGCTGATGCTGGCCGTGAGCTGGTTCGGCACCTGGCAAACGCGGGCCGGGCGCGCGCCCCACGCGGGGCTGCTGCGCGTGCTGGTGGCCATGAGCTTTGCCGGCTGGGTGGCCTTGGTGGCCGGCTGGTATGTGACCGAGATTGGCCGCCAGCCCTGGCTGGTGCAGGGCCTGCTGCTGGCGGCCGACGCGGCGTCGCAGGTGCCTGCGCCGCGTATTGCACTGACGCTGGCGATGTACCTCGCGCTGTACCTGGCCTTGCTGCTGGCCTATGTGTCGGTGGTGTTCCACCTGGCCAGCAGCGCCGCGGCCAAGCATCTTCAAGCGCCGAACGCTACCGATTCAGGAGCGCCCACCGCACATTCCACGCCGGCTGGAGGGCCAAAACATGCTTAATCCTGTGATCCCGGACCTGTCGCAGCCGCAAGGCTGGTTGCCCCTGGCCTTTGCCGCCGTGATGGCGCTGGCCATGCTGATCTATGTGATTTTGGACGGCTACGACCTGGGCGTGGGCATGCTGCTGCGCCGCGCCGACGACGATGCCCAAAAGGACGCCATGATCGCCAGCATCGGCCCGTTCTGGGACGCCAACGAGACCTGGCTGGTGCTGGGCGTGGGGGTGCTGCTGGTGGCGTTTCCGGCGGCGCATGGCGTCATCCTGGGGGCCTTGTACTTGCCGGTGGCGCTGATGCTGTTTGGCCTGACGCTGCGCGGCGTGGCCTTCGACTTTCGGGTCAAGGCACGGGCGCAGCACAAGCCCCTGTGGGACAACGCTTTTTACCTGGGCTCCGTGCTGGCCAGTTGGGCGCAGGGTTTTATGCTGGGCGGGCTCATCACCGGCTTTCGCAGCGACGCCTGGACCACGGTGTTTTGCGCCTTGATCGGCCTGTGCCTGGTGGCGGCCTACTGCCTGCTGGGTGCGGGCTGGCTGATCATGAAAACCGAAGGCGCCTTGCAGCGCAAGGCCGTGCGCTGGGCCCAGGCCAGCCTGTGGCTCACGGCGGCCGGGGTGGTGGCCATCTCGGTGGTCACGCCGCTGGTGAGCCAGCGCATTTTTGGCAAATGGTTTGCCTTCCCCAACATCATGCTGCTGTTGCCCATCCCCCTGGTCACCGCCGTGCTGCTGGGGGTGATTGCGCGCAGCGTCAAGCGCCTGCCGGTGCGCCTGGCCCAGGGCAACGAATACGGCATCGGCGTGCCCTTTGCCGCCACCGTGGGGGTGTTCTTGCTGGCCTTCTATGGCCTGGGCTACAGCCTGTTCCCCTGGCTGGTGGAAGACCGCCTGACCCTCTGGCAAGCCGCCAGCGCCCCCGAATCGCTGATGGTGATTTTTTACGGCGTGGTGGTCGTGGTGCCGGTCATTCTGGCCTACACGGTGTTTGCCTACCGGGTGTTTTGGGGCAAGGCCACCGCGCTGAAGTATTGAACCGCCCGCATGCGCGGGCTGCGATTCCGCTTTAGACTGCCACTCCGGTGTGAAAACAATATTCAAGGAGTGATACATGCCCCATGTAGATGCGTCTTTCAGGCCCGTTTCCGCGTTGACGGAATTGGGCGACCGCGTGCTGATGTTTGCCATTGGCCTGTGTGCCGTGGCCAGCGTCCTCATGGGTTTGCAGTTCGTGGAATCCGGCTTGGCCATAGGTGCCACCTTGGCGCTGCTGGTTTTGGCGGGCGTCGGTTATGCGATGACCCAAAACACGCCGGCCTGCCGCTATGTGCTCGCCTTTGTGCTGGTCGCCTTTGTGGCGCTGCACATCCAGTTGTCGCGCGGCATGATCGAGCTGCACTTTGGCGTCTTTGTGGTGCTGGCCTTCTTGATGGTCTACCTGGACTGGCGCGTCATTGTGTTTGCCGCCACCTTGTTTGCCCTCCACCACGTGGCATTTGACCGCATGCAGGCGGCGGGATGGGGCCTGTATTGCACCACCGAGCCCAGTTTTTTGCGCATTCTTCTGCATGCGGCGTATGTGGTGATTCAGACGGGTGTCGAGGTCGTATTGGCCATCCACATCAGCCGATCCTCCCGGGAGGGCGAAGAGCTGCTGCGCTTGATCACACTGGTCAACCGGTCCGAGGGCATTGCCCTCAATGTGTCCGCTGAAAACACACACACCGCCGGAGGCAAGGTGCTCCAGTCGACTCTGCAGCGCATGCACGCGGCAGTGTCCAGCGTGCGGGCGGGCTCCAGCAGCATGGAGTTGGCTTCTATCGAAATTGCCAACGGCAACCAGGACCTGAGCGACCGCACGGAACAAACCGCCAGCAACTTGCAGCGCACCGCCAGCAGCATGGCCGCGCTGACCAGCACGGTCAACCAATCTGCCGACAACGCCCGCCAGGCCAACCAATTGGCCATGAGTGCCAGCACCGTGGCCATCAAGGGCGGTGAAGTGGTGGCGCAGGTGGTGCTGACCATGGAGGGCATCAACGAGAGTTCGCGCAAGATTTCCGACATCATTCAAGTGATCGACGGCATTGCCTTCCAGACCAATATTTTGGCGCTGAACGCCGCCGTGGAAGCCGCACGCGCGGGCGAGCAGGGCCGGGGCTTCGCGGTCGTGGCCTCGGAGGTGCGCTCTTTGGCGGGCCGCTCGGCCGACGCTGCCAAGGAAATCAAATCCCTCATCAACGCCAGTGTGGAGCGGGTGGAGCGTGGCACCCTTTTGGTGGGCGAGGCCGGCACCACCATGACCGAAGTGGTCAGCAGCATCAAGCGGGTGACCGACATCATGGGCGAGATCAGCGCCGCCAGCGCGGAGCAAGCCTCCGGCGTGGCACAAATCGGCGAAGCCGTGGCGCAAATGGACCAGGCGACCCAGCAAAATGCCACGCTGGTCGAGCAAATGGCCGCAGCGGCCGGGGGCCTCAAGTCCCAGGCACAGGAATTGGTGCAAACCGTGGCGGTGTTTGTCTCCGATGAAGGCGACCGAGCCCCCGCACAAGGCCCGCGCCGCGCGGCCTACAGTGCCCCCACACCGCCCAGGCCCCTTGCACCAGCACCCCGCAAAACCTTGCCGGCCTCGCCATTGAGAATTGCGGCCAAGGCCGCGCCCTTGAAAGCCAAGGCTGGCGCACCAGCGGCCACCCCATCCAAAATGGCCACGGCGGCGAAGAAGCCAACGTCTGCGGGCGGCGATCAGGACTGGGAGACTTTTTAAGCCAAGCCGCTGGGCGTACACCAGTTGCTCCTGAATTAATAGCTGCCTGCGCAATGTATTCGGGGGCTGGAGGCCAATTTGGCTCCCAACCCAAGCCATCAACCTACATATTCCGCCGGTACTGCCCCCCCACCTCAAACAGCGCATTCGTAATCTGCCCCAGCGAGCAGCAGCGCACCGCGTCCATCAGCACCTCGAACACATTCTTGTTGTCGATCACGGCCTGTTGCAGGCGTTTCAACATCGCGGGGGATTCGGCGGCGTGCTGGGCATGGAAATCGGCCAGGCGTTTGAGCTGACTTTGCTTCTCTTCGTCGGTACTGCGGGCCAGTTCCAGCTTGTCCATGACCTGGTCGCCGTGCGGGTTGCGGAAGGTGTTGACGCCGATGATGGGCAGCTCGCCGGTGTGTTTGAGCATCTCGTAGTGCATGGACTCGTCCTGGATCTTGCCGCGCTGGTAGCCGGTCTCCATGGCGCCCAGCACGCCGCCACGCTCGGCGATGCGCTCAAACTCCGACAGCACCGCTTCTTCCAGCAGCTCGGTCAGCTCTTCGATGATGAAGGCGCCCTGGCCCGGGTTTTCGTTCTTGGCCAGGCCCCACTCGCGGTTGATGATGAGCTGGATCGCCATGGCGCGGCGCACCGACTCTTCGGTGGGCGTGGTGATGGCTACGTCGAAGGCGTTGGTGTGCAGGCTGTTGCAGTTGTCGTAGATGGCGATCAGGGCCTGCAGCGTGGTGCGGATGTCGTTGAACTGGATTTCCTGCGCGTGCAGGCTGCGCCCGCTGGTCTGGATGTGGTATTTGAGCTTTTGGCTGCGCTCGTTGGCGCCGTATTTTTCCTTCATGGCCACGGCCCAGATGCGCCGCGCCACGCGGCCCATCACCGTGTACTCGGGGTCCATGCCGTTGGAGAAGAAGAAGCTCAGGTTGGGCGCAAAGTCGTCAATGTGCATGCCGCGCGCCAGGTAGGCTTCCACCAGCGTGAAGCCGTTGGAGAGCGTAAAGGCGAGTTGGCTGATGGGGTTGGCGCCGGCTTCGGCGATGTGGTAGCCGCTGATGCTCACGCTGTAGAAGTTGCGCACGTCGTGGTGCACAAAGTACTCAGCGATGTCGCCCATCACCTTCAGGCTGAATTCGGTGGAGAAGATGCAGGTGTTTTGGCCCTGGTCTTCTTTCAGAATGTCGGCTTGCACCGTGCCGCGCACATTGGCCAGCACCCATTCGCGGATTTTTTGGGCTTCGGTGTCGGTGGGCTCACGGCCGTTGTCGGCCTGGAATTTCTCCAGGTTCTGGTCGATGGCGGCGTTCATGAACATGGCCAGGATGCTGGGCGCCGGGCCGTTGATGGTCATGGACACGCTGGTGGCCGGGTTGCACAAGTCAAAGCCGCCGTACAGCACCTTCAAATCGTCCAGCGAGGCGATACTCACGCCCGAGTTGCCGACCTTGCCGTAGATGTCCGGGCGCGGATCGGGGTCGTTGCCATAGAGCGTGACCGAATCGAACGCGGTGGACAAGCGCTTGGCCGCCATACCTTCGCTCAGCAGCTTGAAGCGGCGGTTGGTGCGAAAGGCGTCGCCTTCACCCGCGAACATGCGGGTCGGGTCCTCGCCCTCGCGCTTGAAGGCGAAGGTGCCGGCGGTGTAGGGGTAGCTGCCGGGCACGTTGTCCAGCATCAGCCATTTCAAAATTTCGCCATGGTCTTC
This sequence comes from Rhodoferax sp., assembly GCF_030697375.1. Taxonomy (GTDB): domain Bacteria; phylum Pseudomonadota; class Gammaproteobacteria; order Burkholderiales; family Burkholderiaceae_C; genus Allorhodoferax. The sequence goes on from NZ_JAUYQD010000025.1 coordinate 80,646, forward strand.
AAAGGTGGGCAGAGCCACCTTGCGGATGGTGGTGCCACTCAGCGACTTGGTGGTGAGCGCGGTGCGCAGCTCCTTGTCGCGAATTTTGACGACGTATTCGTCCCCGGCATAGGCCTTTTGCATTTCGGGCCACTGGGTCAAGAGCTTGCGCTCGGGCGCGCCCAACTGCTCCTCACGCAGCACGGCCAGATCCAGTACGGCCCCCACGGCGTTGGTCTTGTCCGGGTTGGCCTCTTGCAGCATGCGGCCCGAGGCGCGCAGCTGCTGCACCTCGCGGGCCATGCGGGCCTGGGCACGGGCGCGGGTTTTGTAACCGCGCACCGTGTCGCTGATTTCGGCCAGGTAGCGCGTGCGGGCAGCCGGCACCACCGGCGTCTGGTTGGAGCTGTGGCGCACATTCACACGGGGCAACACACCCGTCTCCAGCAGCGGCACGCCCAGCGCTTGCAGGCGGGGCAGCAGGCCCTGGTACAGCGCGGTCACGCCGTCGTCGTTGAAGCGCGCGGCCATGGTGCCAAACACCGGCATCTGCTCGGGCGGTGTGGTGAAAGCTTCCTTGTTGCGCTGCACCTGTTTGGCCACATCCCGCAGGGCGTCGCTGGCGCCTTTGCGGTCGAACTTGTTGATGGCCACAAACTCGGCAAAGTCCAGCATGTCGATCTTTTCCAACTGGCTGGCCGCGCCAAACTCGGGCGTCATCACGTACAGGGGCACATCCACCAGCGGCACGATGGCCGCGTCGCCCTGGCCGATGCCGGAGGTCTCGACGACGATCAAATCGAACCCCGCCACCTTGCAGGCGGCGATCACGTCGGGCAGGGCGGCGCTGATCTCGGAGCCAAAATCGCGCGTGGCCAGGGAGCGCATGAAGACGCGGGAGCCCTGCTGCCAGGGAGAGATCGCGTTCATACGGATACGGTCGCCCAAAAGCGCGCCACCACTCTTGCGCCGGCTGGGGTCAATAGAAATGACGGCCACCCGCAAACTGTCGTTCTGGTCCAGGCGCAAGCGGCGGATCAACTCGTCGGTGAGCGAAGACTTGCCCGCACCGCCGGTGCCGGTGATGCCCACAACTGCTATCTTTTTAGTAGCTGCTTGCGCACGTATTTCAAGGGCTAGAGCCTCATTAACCTTGGAAGTTTCGATGACGGTGAGCAACTGGGCCAGTGCGCGCCAGCTGGATTCGGTATGGCCCTGGATAGCCGTCAGATCGGTAGGGGCGTAGCTGCTCAGGTCCTGGTCGCAGCGCATCACCATCTCGCCGATCATGCCGGCCAGGCCCATGCGCTGGCCGTCTTCGGGGCTGAAGATACGGGTCACGCCATAGGCCTGCAACTCGGCAATTTCGCTGGGCACGATGACACCGCCGCCGCCGCCATACACCTTGATGTGTGCGCCGCCCCGGCTTTTGAGCAGGTCCACCATGTATTTGAAATACTCCACATGCCCGCCCTGGTAGGAGCTGATGGCAATGCCCTGCACATCCTCCTGCAAGGCGGCGGTCACCACTTCGTCCACGCTGCGGTTGTGCCCCAGGTGGATCACCTCGGCGCCCATGCCCTGCAGGATGCGGCGCATGATGTTGATCGCCGCGTCGTGCCCGTCAAACAGGCTGGCCGCCGTGACAAAACGGACTTTGTGGGTAGGGCGGTAGTTGGCCAGGGCCTTGAATTCAGCGGACAAATCGGTCATGGTAATGGGCGGAGTTGACGTTTACGTAAACGTCAACTGTAAACCATTTAGCCCCACCACGGCTTACATTGGCAGCACCTCAGGAAAATTCTGGCCGAACAGGACTTGTTTTCAGCGCTGTTGGCGTGTCACCGCGGGCTGCTGGAGCGTTTGGCGGCGGCCGTCCATTGCCGTGCTATTTCCATGGGGCTGCTCGGGGCCAATCCCGTGCCCGGTACTGGAGCGCTGTCTGGAATAAAGGTGGTTCCGACATAAAACCCCGGTATGTGCTGTACCGCCGTGCTGGGCTTTGCTGCCCTGTCTGGGGATTGAACCGTGCTGGGCTGCTCCGCCACCGTGATATCGATCGTGCTCATTATTTTTTCCTTTGCTACACCCTGGTCAATGCAGGCCTTGGGGTGATTACATCCCGATTGCCCCCGGGAATGAAATGCACCGCCCCTTGAGCGCCAACTAAACCCGTTGTTCGTGAATTTGTCCCGGTTTTTCCGGGGCTGCGGTGTGGTGGTGGTACTGCACTCCCGTGCTCCAGCGCACTGCCTGCCCTGGGGGACAGCCCTCCAGCCGAAATCCTTTAAAGTCACAACCCAAGCCATCCGCGTTTTGTGGAACCCTTTTCGTCGAAAACACCATGCAAACACCCCACATCCCCCAGCCCCAGTGCAGCGATAGTGCAGTTCCGCCCCCGGACAGTCCAACCTTTGGCCGCAGTGCCGACGGCACCCTCCCCCACGCGGTGCGTGCTGGCGCCGGTTATGCCGGCGATGTATCCGCACAGCTGGCCTGTGCGTGGTGGCAGGCAGGAGACGCTGTATTGATCGACGTGCGCACCGATGCCGAGCGCGAATGGGTGGGCTTTGTCCCCGGCGCGGTGGCGGTGGCTTGGAAGCAATGGCCCGGCATGGTCATGAACGCCGGGTTTGACGATGCCATCCGTGCTGCTGTGCCCGTCGGAAAAAAGGCCGTGCTGCTGTGCCGCAGCGGTGTGCGTTCCGTTGCCGCCGCCAAGCGCGCCAGCGAGCTGGGCCTGGAGGCCTACAACATTCTGGAAGGCTTTGAAGGTGACCTGGACAGCCAGGCCCAGCGGGGGCACCAAGGCGGATGGCGCATGCGTGGCCTTCCTTGGCGACAAGGCTGAACACGGCATGACGTTTCTCGCATTGGACATTGGCAATACCCGCTTGAAGTGGGCCCTGTACGCTGCCCCCCGCGCGGGGGCTCCCCTCCTGGCAGAAGGGGCCGAGTTTCTGGAAAACATCGACCGGCTGGCCGAAGGTGCATGGTCTGGGCTCAAGGCGCCCACCCACATTCTGGGCTGCGTGGTGGCGGGTGACGCCGTCAAGCGACGGGTGCAGGACCAGATGGAGTTGTGGGAAGTCGCCCCCCAGTGGGTGGTGGCCAGCGAATCGGAGGCGGGTCTGCGCAACGGCTACGACCACCCGACCCGCTTGGGCGCCGACCGCTGGGTCGCCATGATAGGCGGCTACCACCACATGCTGGCCCAAGGCGATCCGCGCCCCATGGTGGTGGTGATGGTCGGCACCGCCGTGACCGTGGAAGCGGTGGACATCCATGGCAAGTTTTTGGGCGGATTGATCTTGCCGGGCCACGGCATCATGCTACGCGCCCTGGAGTCCGGCACCGCCGGCCTGCACGTGCCCACCGGCGAGGTGCGCGAATTCCCCACCAACACCAGCGACGCCCTGACCAGCGGCGGCACCTACGCCATTGCAGGCGCGGTGCAGTGCATGGTGCAGCACCTGCGCGCGCATTGCGGCGTGGAGCCCAAATGCATCATGACCGGCGGCGCGGGCTGGAAGATGGCCCCCAGCATGTCGGTGCCCTTCGAGCTGGTGGACAATCTGATTTTCGAGGGACTATTGCAAATGGCGCAGCGCCGGTTTCCCAGCTGAGGGGCGCGCCCCAGGCCCGGTGGCTCAGATATCAAGCAACTGGGAAAAATCGGTATCGGTGGAGCGCCGCCGCTCGTCGGACAGCACCGTGCTCAACTCAAACCCATGCTCCACCACGGTCACCTCGGTCTGGTCAGCCGGCGGCCCGGCCAGAATGGCTTGGTCCACCATGCGCATCAGAATGGTACGGGCCACCTCGGGCGACTCGCCGTGTAAATCAAATGTCACGTTGACCGTGAGGCGCACCGTCGCCAAGTCAGGCACCCGTTGCGGCTGCCGCAAATCCGTACCGCTGTCTTGCAGCAAGGCTCCATCCGGCGCAACGAACAAAATACGCGCAGGCAATTTGGGCGACAACACATGCGATTGGCCGTCGGCATTAACCACCAGCATGGTGCCGTTGCCAAAGTCACGGGCCCAAGCCGTTTTCCCCTCCTTAAACCCCCGAATGGCAAAACCGTATTCGCGCGGCGACACAAAAAATCGCCCCGTGGCATCTACCGAAGGGTCGACGACCTCCACGTCGTCGTGCACAAAGGTATAGCGAATATTCCCGGGGGACGTTTGCCGCCGGGCGGCCAACGGCAAGCCGACTGGCTTTGCGCGAGAGTTCAACTCACTCCAGTCTGTCATGGCGACTCCCGTTACTTTGAAGGGTATGGATCATACCCACCTCCCACATTTGGCATAAGCCAAGCTTCCGCCAAACGCACCCAGTAGGTCGCACCCAGAGGGATGAGGTGGTCATTGAAGTCGTAGCTGGGGTTGTGCAGCATGCAGGGGCCGCCACCATGGCCCAGGGCGCGGTGGTCGCCGTCCCCGTTGGCAAGAAAGCTGTAGCAACCGGGTTTGGCCATGAGCATGTAAGAAAAGTCCTCGGCGCCCATGGTGGGCTCTTGCTGCTCCACATTGTCCTCACCCACGATGCTGGCCATCACCCGGCGCGCAAATTCAGTCTCCCTGCTTGCGTTAATCGTAGGCGGATAGTTGCGCACAAACTCAAACTCACACTGCGCACCATAGGCCGCAGCGGTGTGGCTGGCAATGTCGCGCATACGTTGCTCGATCATGTCCAGCACCTCCAGCGTAAAAGTCCGCACCGTGCCCTGCAGCTCACACGCATCGGGGATGACGTTGGTGGCCTCACCCGCATGGATCATGGTGACCGAGATCACCCCGGCGTCAATCGGTTTCTTGTTGCGGCTGATGATGGTCTGGAAGGCCTGCACCATCTGGCAGGCCACCAGCACCGGGTCCAGCGCGTTGTGCGGCAAGGCGGCGTGCCCGCCTTTGCCCCGCACCACAATCTTGAATTCATTGCTGGACGCCATCACCGGCCCACTGCTGGCTGCAAACTTGCCCACCTGAGAGCCCGGCCAGTTGTGCATACCAAACACGGCCTCCACCGGGAAACGCTCAAACAGCCCGTCTTTGATCATTTCCCGAGCCCCACCGCCGCCCTCCTCTGCGGGCTGAAAAATCAAATAGACCGTACCGTCAAAATGGCGTTCTGTCGCCAAGTACTGCGCCGCTGCCAGCAACATGGCGGTATGGCCATCGTGCCCACAGGCGTGCATCTTTCCCGGGTTCCGGCTGGCGTGGTCAAAGGTATTGAACTCCTGCATGGGCAAGGCGTCCATATCGGCCCGCAGGGCGATGGCACGCGGCGAGCTGCCCGCCTTGACGATGCCCACCACGCCGGTACCACCCAGCCCCCGGTGCACGGGGATCCCCCATTGGGTCAATTGGCTGGCCACCACCTCGGCGGTACGGACTTCTTCAAAACACAGTTCAGGATGGGCGTGCAGGTCACGGCGCAAGACGGCGATCTCTGCGGCACTGTTGACAATAGATTGAATCAGGTTCATGCGCCATTATTGCGCTGCAGGCTTTACCATGCCAGGCATGAATGCATCAACCTCCCTCCCCACAGGAAATGGCCCTTCTTACGTGGTCGGCGCCTGCCCACACGACTGCCCCGATACCTGCTCCATGGTCACCACCGTACACGACGGCGTCGCCATCAAGGTGCACGGCAACGCGGCCCACCCCCACACCAACGGCGCCCTGTGCACCAAGGTGTCGCGCTACCCCGAACGCACCTACCACCCCGAGCGAGTTTTGCAGCCCCTGCGCCGCACCGGCCCCAAGGGCTCCGGGCAATTTGAAGCCGTGAGCTGGGACAGTGCTTTGCAAGACATCGCGCAGCGCCTGCAACACATCGCGCAACGTGCCCCGGACTCCGCCCAAGCCATCCTGCCCTACAGCTACGCAGGCACCATGGGGCTGGTGCAGGGTGAAAGCATGGCCGCACGCTTCTTCAACCAGTTGGGCGCCTCCCAACTGGACCGCACCATCTGCGCCACCGCCGGCGGTGAAGGCTTGGTGCACACCCTGGGCGGCAAGGTGGGCATGCGCGTAGAGTTTTTTGCCGAATCCAAATTGATCCTGATCTGGGGCAGCAACTCCATTGGCAGCAATCTGCACTTCTGGCGCCATGTACAAACCGCCAAGCGCAATGGCGCCAAAGTGATCTGCATCGACCCGCGCCGCACCGAAACCGCCGACAAATGCCATGAACACCTGGCGCTGTTGCCGGGGACCGATGCCGCGCTGGCGCTGGCGATGATGCATGAGCTGGTGGTCAACGACTGGCTGGACCACGACTACATCCAGAACCACACCGTGGGCTGGGAGGCCTTGCGCGCCCGCGCCCTGGAATGGCCGCCAGAACGTGCCGCCCAGGTGTGCGGGCTGGCGGTAGAACAGATCCAGACACTGGCGCGGGACTACGGGCAGGCCTACGTTCAAGGCCAGGCGGCCGCCATCCGCATGAACTACGGTTTGCAGCGGGTACACGGTGGTGGCAATGCGGTGCGTGCCATTGCCTGCCTGCCCGCACTGACCGGGGCTTGGCGCCACCGCGCGGGGGGTTTGCTGCTGTCCAGCTCGGGCGCCTTCCCAGTGGACCGCGCCGCCTTGCAGCGCCCGGATTTGCTGGCCGGCAAAACGCCGCGCACCATCAACATGGTCACGATTGGAGACGACTTGCTGCGGAAAACCAGCCCGGAGTTTGGCCCGGCCATCGAAGCCGTCATCGTGTACAACAGCAACCCGGTGGCGGTGGCCCCAGAGTCGGGCAAGGTGGTGCAGGGTTTCGCGCGCGAAGATTTATTTACGGTGGTGCTGGAGCACTTCCTGACCGACACAGCCGACTACGCAGACTACATCCTCCCTGCCACCACCCAACTGGAGCACTGGGACGTGCACCTGAGCTACGGCCACACCGATGTGCTGTTGAACCGCCCCTCGATCGCGCCCCTGGGCCAGGCCAAAACCAATACGCAGATTTTCCGGGATCTGGCGCAGCACATGGGCTTCGGTGACCCCTGTTTTGCGGACGACGACCTCACCTTGTGCCGTGCGGCCTACGGTCAGGCGGTGGATTTTGAGGTGCTGCTGGACAAGGGCTTTGTGTCTCTGCCGATGCCTGAAGCTCCTTTTGCACAGGGCGGGTTTCCCACCCCATCCGGCAAGTGCGAGTTTTTTTGCGATCGCCTGTCAAACCGGGGCCTGGATGGTCTGCCAAACCACGTCCCCAACTACGAGTTAGGCGGTGTACGGGCCGAATACCCTCTGGCCATGATTTCACCCCCGGCGCGCAATTTTCTGAACTCCACCTTTGTCAATGTCAAAAGTCTGCGCGATATCGAAGGCGAACCGCTGCTGGAAATCAGTGCAGAGGATGCCCAGGTGCGTGGCATTCAATCGGGCGACGTGGTGCGGGTGTTCAACGACCGGGGCGAGTACCACTGCACTGCAAAAGTCAGCCCCCGAGCGCGCGACGGCGTGGTCAACGGCCTGGGCATCTGGTGGCGCAAACTGGGGTTGAATGGAACCAATGTGAACCAGCTCACCAGCCAAAAACTCACCGACCTGGGACGTGGCCCCACCTTTTACGACTGCGTCGTGCAGGTGGCCCGCGTGGTAGGCACCAGTACCCCCAGTGCTACCGGCGGGAACGTCCAAAGTTGAGCAGGCGGGTGGCAATCCAGGTTTCCACCATAAAACACAGCAAAGCCAACAGAAAACACACTACCCCCGCCAGGAAGCTGATCATGGAGATACGCAGCATCTGAAAGTCGATGGTTTCACCCAGGAACAGAACGACGATGGTGACGCCAATCAGGAAGGCGCACAAGGTCAGCAGCCCAATGCTGCCGTTGGCCAACAGGCCACGGGTACGCAATTGGCCCAACTCCAGGTACGCCGCGTCCACTTCCGTGGAACTGGCAGTGCCGCCAATGCGGTCCTCCAGCAGGCGTGCCCGGTCAATGATGCGGGCCAGTCGATTGGCCACCACGCCGAGCAAACCCGACACAGCGGTCAGCAGGAAAACGGGGGCAACTGCCAGCTGAATGCCGTGGGAAACCGTGTCTGGATCGAGTGGAAAACTCATGGCGCAAATCCTTTGGGCGAAAAAAAACCAACCTTTGAAGGGTTGGTTTTTTAAGTTTGGTGGCCTGGGGCGGAATCGAACCACCGACACAAGGATTTTCAAACTTATTGATTTTCCAACCGCCACAAGGGCTTAGTGCATTTTAATTCTACAAAACGAGACTTTTCTCGATATTGATATCATTCGAGTAAGCTTGCAAAATTCAAAATTTGTAGAAGAGGTCTAGCTCCTCTCGACACCATATATAGAGGCATCCAGTGGACGAAATTTCAGAGTCGGTAAACCCCGAAAAACAAGCACTAGGACGTCGCTTAAAAGGTCTACGAGAAAACTTTTCTTGGACTTTAAGTGAGATAAGTCAGGCCACCAAACAGATCGACCCTGAGAAGGAAGGCGTGTCAAAGGTATCAATTTCGCGTTACGAAAATGGTGACTCGTTTCCAGGATATCGCGAGATCAAGTTGCTTTCCCAAGCCTTTGGAGTGTCGATCACTTTTTTGTTCTATGGTGACGTGCCAGACCCTTATTCAGGTTGGGAGTTCTCACTCGACGAATACCTACGGAGTGTCATTAAAGATGTTCTCATTGAAGAAGGCGTGGTAGAGGGCGAGTCACGCGCAGATCGAGAACACAAGAAGACCTTAGCGCTGCGTCTCGTGAATGGGAGGCGAAAAACGTTTGATCCAAACCAAATGGACGAAGAAGACCTTATAGAAAAGGAAAAAATACGCGAGCGCAAATGGAAGGACCTGGGCGAGATGGCGGATAAAGTTGACCAAGGCAATAAAAAACGCCCACCAAAAAGCAAATAGCAATCAAAAATGAGATAAATCTCGAAAAAGATTTGACAATCTCAAAACAAAGGCTCAGAATCAAATTCGAGAATTTTCTCGTTTTTGATTGGAGTCCTTATGACCACAGCGCGCAAGAGCGTTACGCCCGAGCAAATCCGGCAAGCAGCCAAAGACCTAGACCTAACGGTCGCCGCCATTGCCGAAAACACCGGCCTCTCCAAGGCCTACATCAGCGAGTTTCGCAACGAAACGCGCAACCTTTCCCCATCCCAGCAAACCCAGCTCCGCAGCTTCCTTGAGGCGCAATACGAGGCGCAAGGCAAGGCATTCCCCGAGGTTGCCGACACATCCTCAAACGAACTGCTGGAGGGTATCGGGGTAAACATCCGGTGCCGACCACCTTGCACCAGTTTGCCGATTGGTTTATTGGCGCGCAGCCCCGTCGGGTTGCCAACGCGTAGGCAGCAACTCCTCAATACGGCTGTAGGGATGCGTAGGCAAACGCGTCAGCACATCGGTGAGATAGGCCAGCGGTTCAATGCCATTCATCTTGGCCGTCTGGATCAAACTCATGATGTCGGCGGCGCGTGCGCCTGCGGCCAAACTGCCACTGAAGAGCCAATTCTTGCGACCAATCGCCCATGGCCGAATC
>NZ_JAUYQD010000027.1 GCF_030697375.1 Rhodoferax sp.
CCGATGTGCTGACGCGTTTGCCTACGCATCCCTACAGCCGTATTGAGGAGTTGCTGCCTACGCGTTGGCAACCCGACGGGGCTGCGCGCCAATAAACCAATCGGCAAACTGGTGCAAGGTGGTCGGCACCGGATGTTTACAGCCACACTGGAAAAAATCGAGAAAAGCTATGCGCGTGAAGGCAAGCGAGAAGATATTGATGCGAGCCTTCGAAAGGAGGGCTACTGACCAATAGCCCCCCATACGCCACTCGGCGTATTTCCCCTTCCCCCGACCTTCCCTAAAGTCACTCCATCGTTACGCAAAGCCTGCCTAAACCCCAGGGAATAGGCCCTTAGGCCCCGCGTAGCGAAGCCGGTTTTTCTTTAACTACGGAAAGGTCACCATGCAACGCACAAATTCACGTCGTTTCACACTCAAGGCACTTACTGCTGCCGTCGCCCTTACCACGCTCTCCAGCTTGCCCGCGCACGCGGCGGACACCATCAAGGTCGGCATTTTGCACAGCCTCTCGGGCACCATGGCCATTTCGGAGACCGTGTTGAAAGACACCGTGCTGATGGCCATTGACGAGATCAACGCCAAGGGTGGCGTCTTGGGCAAGAAGCTGGAGCCTGTGGTGGTGGACCCCGCATCCAACTGGCCGCTGTTTGCGGAGAAGACCAAGCAGTTGCTGGGCCAGGACAAAGTGGCCGTCATCTTCGGTTGCTGGACCAGCGTGTCGCGCAAGTCGGTATTGCCGGTCGTGGAAGAAATGAACGGCCTGCTGTTCTACCCCGTGCAGTACGAGGGTGAAGAGCTGTCCAAAAACGTGTTCTACACCGGTGCGGCGCCCAACCAGCAGGCCATTCCCGCGGTCGACTACCTGATGAGCAAGGAAGGCGGCGGCGCCAAGCGTTGGGTCTTGCTGGGCACCGACTATGTGTACCCCCGCACCACCAACAAAATTCTGCGCGCCTACCTCAAGAGCAAAGGCGTGGCCGACAAGGACATCGACGAAAAATACACCCCGTTTGGCCATTCCGATTACCAAACCATCGTGGCGGACGTGAAGAAATTCGCCGCCGGTGGCAAGACCGCCGTGGTGTCCACCATCAATGGGGACTCCAACGTGCCTTTCTACAAGGAGCTGGGCAACGCGGGCCTGAAGGCCAAGGACGTGCCCGTGGTGGCCTTCTCCGTGGGTGAGGAAGAGTTGCGCGGTGTGGACACCAAGCCGCTGGTGGGCCACCTGGCGGCCTGGAACTACTTCATGAGCATCAAGAACCCGACCAACACCGAGTTCATCAAGAAGTGGTCCGACTACGCCAAGGCCAAGAAGTTGCCCGGCGCAGACAAGCCTTTGACCAACGACCCCATGGAGGCCACTTACATCGGTATCAATATGTGGAAGCAGGCGGTTGAAAAAGCCAAGTCCACCGACACCGACAAGGTGATTGCCGCCATGGCCGGCCAAACCTTCAAGGCGCCCAGCGGCATCGTGAGCAAGATGGACGAGAAAAACCACCACTTGCACAAGAGCGTGTTCATCGGCGAAGTCAAGGCCGACGGCCAGTTCAACGTGGTGTGGAAGACACCCGGCCCAGTCAAAGCCAAGCCCTGGTCGCCCTACATCGAAGGCAATGCCGGTAAGCCGGATGAACCTGTGAAAAAGTAAGGCGCCAGCCTGCTGCGCGGCCCGATGGGGATACCCACCACGGGCCGCTTGCTACGGCCATCTCCCCTCTTGGGGAGCGTGGCCGCCATAGAAGTTACAGGTTGCACTATGCCGATCCGAAATATTTTTGCTATTGCTATTCTTTTGATAGCTGGTCACGCATATTCCATAACGGCTGAGGCCACAAAAGCCATTGCAATAGGTGAGGGCGATGCCCGCATCGAAGCGCTGCGTGCCGCTGTGGCCGGCGCGGATGAAAAGACGGTGGCGTTTATCCAGGCGCTGGCGGAGGACGCCGTGAAGGTGGTGGATGGCAAACCCGTGATCGTGAAAGACGACCAGGCGGTGGACCCGGTCACCGGGACGCAATCCCCTTTGCCCGACACGGCGGAAGACGTGATGAACAACAACCGCATGCGCGGTGAGCTCGACAGCGCGCTGGCCGCGCTCAAACTCTTGTCGCCCGACGTGGCGGTGCGCCGCGAGGCGGTCAAAACCCTGCAGGGCGAGGTAGACGAAAGCAAACTGCCGCTGCTGGACCAGGCCTTTGCGCAAGAAACGGTGCCCGACATCAAGGAGCGGCTGGGCCTGCTGCGTGCGGCAGCGCTCTTGGGCAGCGCCGACCCCGCCAAACGCCTGGCCGCGGCCAAGCTCTTGGCCGATAGCCCGCAGGCCGCCACCAAAACCCTGCTGATCGAGCGGCTGCAAATAGAGCAGGACCCGGGGGTGAAGGGCGCCTTGCACTTCAGCCTGCACCAGGTGGAGTCGCGCCTGGCCTGGGGCGACCGGCTGGGCGCCATCTTCAGCGGCATCAGCCTGGGGTCCATCCTGCTGCTGGTGGCGCTGGGCCTGGCCATTACCTACGGGCTGATGGGCGTGATCAACATGGCCCATGGCGAGCTGATGATGATTGGCGCCTACGCCACCTATGTGGTGCAGGGCCTGTTTCAAAAGTACCTGCCCGGTGCATTTGACTGGTATTTGCTGGCCTCGGTGCCCGTGGCCTTCTTGGCCTCGGCCCTGGTGGGCGCGGCGCTGGAGCGCAGCGTGATCCGCTTTTTGTATGGCCGCCCATTGGAAACCCTCTTGGCGACCTGGGGCATCAGCCTGGTGCTGATGCAGGGCGTGCGCACCCTGTTTGGCGCGCAAAACGTGGGTGTGGAAAACCCGAGCTGGATGAGTGGCGGCGTGCAGGTGCTGGGCAACCTCTCCTTGCCCTACAACCGCTTGGTGATTGTCGGCTTCGCCATCGCCGTGCTGGTGGGTGTGTGGTTTTTGATCGAGAAAACCCGCCTGGGCCTGTTTGTGCGTGGCGTCACGCAAAACCGCCCCATTGCGGCGTGCATGGGGGTCAACACTGCCCGCATCGATACCTACGCCTTTGCCCTGGGCTCGGGCATTGCCGGGCTGGCGGGCTGTGCGCTGAGCCAGGTGGGCAATGTGGGGCCGGACCTGGGGCAGGGCTACATCGTCGATTCCTTCATGGTGGTGGTGCTGGGCGGCGTGGGCCAACTCGCCGGCACGGTGTACGCGGCCCTGGGCCTGGGTGTGCTGAACAAGTTTCTGGAAGGCTGGACCGGCGCCGTGCTGGCCAAGATTGCGGTGCTGGTGTTCATCATCATCTTCATCCAGAAGCGCCCACAAGGCATTTTTGCGATGAAAGGTAGGAGCGCAGAAGCATGAGCACATTCACCATTCCCCCCAAAGGCCCGCTGCTCACACGCGGCGGCTGGAGCGCCTGGCTGGCCGCTGTGATCGTGCTGTGTGCGCTGGTGCCGGTGCTGAACCTGGTGGTGCCGGCTGACAGCGTGTTCCACATGAGCGACTACGCGGTGGCGCTGGTGGCCAAGATCATGTGTTATGCCATTTGCGCGCTGGCCATGGATTTGATCTGGGGCTACACCGGCATTTTGAGCCTGGGCCACGGCCTGTTTTTTGCGCTGGGGGGGTATGCCATGGGCATGTACCTGATGCGCCAGATTGGGTTGGACGGCAATTACAAAAGCAATCTGCCCGACTTCATGGTGTTCCTGGACTGGAAGACGCTGCCTTGGCACTGGACACTGAGCGACAGCTTTGTTGCGACGCTGTTGCTGGTGGTGGCGGTGCCGGGGCTGGTGGCCTTTGTGTTTGGCTATTTTGCGTTTCGCTCGCGCATCAAGGGGGTGTATTTCTCCATCATCACCCAGGCCATGACCTTTGCCGCCATGCTGCTGTTCTTCCGCAATGAAACCGGCTTTGGCGGCAACAACGGCTTCACCGATTTCAAGCGGATTTTGAACATTCCCATTGCCACGCCCAGCATGCGCATGACGCTGTTTGTGCTGACGGCCTCCACGCTGCTGGCCTTCCTGCTGCTGGCGCGCTGGCTGGTGGGCAGCAAGTTTGGCCGCGTGCTGCAGGCGGTGCGCGATGCCGAAACGCGCGTCATGTTCTCGGGCTACAACCCTATAGGTTTCAAGCTCACCATCTGGACCATTTCGGCCATGATGTGCGGCGTGGCCGGCGCCCTGTATGTGCCGCAGGTGGGCATCATCAACCCCAGCGAAATGAGCCCGGCCAATTCGATCGAGATTGCCATTTGGGCGGCGGTGGGCGGGCGCGCCACCTTGATCGGGCCCATCGTGGGCGCCTTCATCGTCAACGGTGCCAAGAGCTGGCTTACGGTGGCCTACCCCGAATTCTGGTTGTACTTCTTGGGGGCGCTGTTCATTGGTGTGACCTTGTTCCTGCCCGATGGGGTGGTGGGGCTCGTGAAGAAACTGAAGGCGAAGGGGGGAGCGAAATGACGCCCGATCTGATGGAGCAAGGCGCACGCCGCATCGAAGCCCGCATGGCCGCGCTGGCCGCCCAATCCCAGCAAACCGAATCGGGTGGCCGTTCGGCAGGCATTGGCCGCGTGGTGAAAGACCGCGAAGTGGACATCACCCACGGCCGCATCCTGTACCTGGACGGCGTGACCGTGAGTTTTGATGGCTTCAAGGCCATCAACAACCTCTCCCTGGACATTGCGCCGGGGGAGTTGCGCTGCATCATCGGCCCCAATGGCGCGGGCAAGACCACCATGATGGACATCATCACCGGCAAAACCCGGCCCGACTCGGGCACCGTGTTTTTCGGCAGCACCATCGACCTGCTGCGCTACACCGAGCCCGAAATTGCGCAACTGGGCATTGGCCGCAAGTTCCAAAAACCCACGGTGTTCGAGCAGCTCACGGTGTTCGAGAACCTGGAGCTGGCGCTCAAGACCAACAAGGGTGTGAAGGCGTCGGTCTTTTTCAAGCTGGATTCGGCGCAGGGCGACCGGCTGGCCGAGGTCTTGCACACCATCCATTTGGCCGACTGCGCCTTCAGCCTGGCCGGCGTATTGAGCCATGGCCAAAAGCAGTGGCTGGAGATCGGCATGCTGCTCATGCAAGACCCCAAGCTGCTTTTGCTGGACGAACCCGTGGCCGGCATGACCGACCACGAGACCGAGCGCACCGCCGAACTGTTCCTCAGCCTCAAGGGCAAACACTCGCTGATGGTGGTGGAGCACGACATGAGCTTCATCAACACCATCTCCGACATCGTGACCGTGCTGTGTGACGGCTCGGTGCTGGCGCAAGGCACGCTGGCCGAGGTGCAGGCGGACGAGCGGGTGATCGAGGTCTATTTGGGTCGCTAAATGAACCCCCACGCTTATCACTCCGTGTATTGTGCTGCCCCCCGAGGGGGCGCTTTCGCCTCTAGGGGCGGCCCGTCGAGGCGAAAAACATGCTGAACGTCAAAAACATCAACCAGTACTACGGCGGCTCCCACATCCTGCGGGACGTGAGCCTGCAAGCCTCCTTGGGCAAAGTGACCGTCATTCTGGGCCGCAACGGCGTGGGCAAAACCACCTTGCTCAAATGCCTGATGGGCCTGGTGCCCATCAAGACGGGTTCCATTGAATTCGACGGCCAGCCCATCCACAAGGCCACCCCTTACGAACGCGCGCGCGCGGGCATCGGTTTTGTGCCACAGGGCCGAGAAATCTTTGGCCGCCTCACCGTGGAAGACAACCTGCGCATGGGCCTGGCCACCAAAAGCGCCGGCACCCCCATACCGGCCGAGCTGTTCGAGTTGTTCCCGGTGCTGAAACAAATGCTGGGACGCCGGGGCGGCGACTTGTCGGGCGGGCAACAGCAGCAGTTGGCCATAGCGCGGGCGCTGGCCGCCCAACCCAAATTGCTGATTCTGGACGAACCCACCGAGGGCATTCAGCCCAGCATCATCAAGGACATTGGCCGCGTGATCCGCATGCTGGCGGACCGGGGTGACATGGCCATCGTGCTGGTGGAGCAGTACTACGACTTTGCGCAGGACCTGGCCGACGACTACGTGGTGATGGAGCGCGGCGCCGTGCTGGCTAGGGGGCTGGGCAAGAACATGGAAGCCGATGGGGTGCGGCAACTGGTGGCTATTTGATTTGCCGTGCAGGGGGTAGAGCAGCGGTTAGGATGGCGGGCACCCCTATCGCCTCCATCAAAAACCAGTATGAAATCAAAAGCCAAACACTTGAAGCCATTGGTTTTCGCTTGCCTGGTGGGGTGTGCGGGCGGGAATGTTTTGGCGGCGGATTTAATGGAACCTGATTTAAATGGAGCCTTATTTAAATGGAGCCTGGCCCCAATGGCACTACCTTAAGCCCAAACGCCAGCCATTTTGCGTTCCCGCTGTGCCTGCAATTGTGCTTTGAGCACGTCACGTGGCTGCGTCAAGAACGGCTGATTTTTTGATCGTCGCTTGATCGCCCGTGGCTCCACCCGA
>NZ_JAUYQD010000050.1 GCF_030697375.1 Rhodoferax sp.
GTGAATTTGGTATCGTTCTTCTTGGGTCAAGTGTTTGTAGGTCATGGTGCTTCATTGAGACTGGCTGGTCGCAAAGAGCGCATCCTATTCACTCTTGGCCCAACCCTTTTCTGAATGGTGCACTTCGTACTTGAATCCGCCGATCATTATTTCTCTTCGCCGGTTCAAGGGGCGTTTTGAGAAGGGGATGCATCCGCATTGCAGCGGACGGAGTCGTTCAGTCGCCTGGCCCCTTGGGCTATAGTTCTGACCAAATCAGACATCGCAAGACGCGCACTCGATGTTCACCAAATTTCGCCAAGATAGGCGACAAGGTTTACAGGGATGGATATGACTTCAGCTATTTGTGAAATTGGCGACAAACCTCGAAGCCATGGGCTTTGCCGCTTGATGAGGTATCGGTATCGCCGGTTGGAATTCGGGTATATCCCGTCAGATATCCTGGGATCCCAGCATATCCGCCCATCTACATCACGTTATATCCCCGTTCCACTGAGGTTCTAAAAATGTTGCTCCCCACGCCGCGTGCTTTGATTTCAGGCCTTGCAACCGCTCTCCTTCTATGCATTTCGCTCGGCGCTAGCCATGTAGTGCACGCACAGACACCGACCGAGTCAGGTCCACTCAAATCGGTATGGCTGGTAAAGCAGCTTTCATGCAATGGCTTTGTGGCGCACGAGAGCGTCCGCAGTCCTGACGCCGCCGAGATTGGACGCACTGGCATCGTGAAGATTCCGAACCTACAGATGGAATTTATTATTCCGAGCATTCCGGAGTTGCCGATCAACTCGGTCAAGCTCGCTTTTGATGACCATGGGCGGAAGGTCGTTGACCACTATCTCCTTCTCTCGCGGAACGACTTGGATGATCCGATGGCGGCGGTGATGGTGACCGAACTTCCTCCGTCGTTTGACACACCTCAGAAGGCACTGGGTGCAGCGGTAGCTGGTGAACGTGACAACCTGCGAGGCACGTCGGCTCAACCGACGCTTGAGCGTATAGGTACACCTTGGGGTGAAGGATTGGATATCTTCGTACCGAACCGCATTGGGTCGCCCTGCTTCCCGGCAGCGCGTTTCAAATTGACCGCTGATTCGGAAACGAAGCCGACCATCAGCTTGAGCCGATTCGTCACTGTGCCAGGGCGACTGATTCAGTTTGCTTTTGTCCTGCCTGTCACGCCGGGAACACCACTTGAGGCGCAAAAGGCAAACGCACGTCGGGTAATGGAAATCTATGCAGCAGGACTAAGAGCGCGGTAGATGGTCTACCAGCTCAGGCTTGATACCTCTGATGAGACATAACATGTCAATCGACACGGACCCACACCTGAAGGAGGCGGCTTCGCCGCACTAGGTTGTGGTCCGGTCATTATTACGTTAAACCACTTCACGAACACTATGTGGCCATTCGGCGTAGCCTGGTTATGAATCCAATTTGGACGCTTCCACAATCCAATTTGGACGCGCTGATGAGTTTGGAGGGGGCCTTGGTTGGGCAATTCCCGCAGGCACCACATGGCGAAAAGTTGCTATTATTTTGGTAGCTGTTTACGCAATGAATACGCGGGCTGGAGGCCTATTTGACCTCCATCCAGCCCCTGATCGTGGACAGGATCAAGCAACCCGTATCCGCTTTGCCGATGCTGCTTTCTTGGCCGCTGCCGCCGTAGCAGGCACTTTAACGCTGGCCTTTTTGCGTGCGGCCGCCTTCACAGGCTGCAAGGCCTGCCGCGCCCGCGCCGCCAGCGCCAGCTCCCGCACCTTGGCAATGTCGTCGTCGCTGAACGGCCCGTTCACGCCCGAGATGGCGGCCAGTTGCATGCCGTGTTTGAGGCCGAGTTGGTAGATCTCGCGCACCTTTTCCCACTCGATGCCACGGCCCACGGTGAAGTTCTCGAAGCGCCCTTCCAGCGCCAGCACAATGGTCTCGGCCAGGCAGGCGTAGGCCACGTTTTTGGGCAGGCCGATGTTTTTCATCTGCACCTCGCCGGGCAGCAAAATTTCGCCGGACTCGATCACCAGCACGTCGGGGCGTTTGGCCACCTCTTCGGGAGGCAGGTCCAGCGGGCGGGCCACGTCGGTGATGACGCAGCCGGGCTTAACTAGTCGGATGTCGAGCACTTTCTTGCCCGCACCCGAGGTGGCGGTCACGACCATGTCCATGGCGGCGATGTCCTTGTCAGCCTGAGCGGACAAGAACAGCTTGGCGTCGGGGGTTTCCCGCAGGATGGATTCCTTGAGCGAGAGCAGCTTGGCCGTTTCGGGTGACACCAGGTACACCTCTTCGGCGGCCTTGGCCATCAGCCGGGCGCAGACCGAGCCAATGGCCCCGGTGGCGCCGACGATCATGGCCTTGAACTGCACGCGGCCCTTGCCCTGGGGGGCGGGCAGCAGGCGCATGCGCAAGAGCGCATCGTGCGCCGCCCACAACGCGCCCGAGGCGCTGTAGCTGTTGCCGGTGGTGATGGGCAGCGGCGCGCGTTTGGCCACCGTCAGGCCCGCGTCGCCCACCACCTTGGTGAAGGCGCCCAGGCCCATGATCTGCGCACCCAAGCGCTTGGCCATGGCGGCGGCGTCCAGCAGGCGGCGGTAGGTGAATTCGGGGCTGTGCGCCATGATTTCCTTGGGCGTGCCGCCCACCGAGATCAGCCAGCCTTCGGCCTCCACGCCCGTGGGCGAGCGGATGCCGCTGACCTTGGAGTACACAAAGGGCGGCGCATAGGCCATGATTTTTTCCAGTGAGTTCATGAACACCGGTGGCGACACCTGCGACAGCAGTTCGATGGGCTTGACCTTCTTGAAATACTCCTGCGACAGCGGGTGGATGACAAAGGCAAAGCGGTTCACGCGTTTGAAGCCGTTGGGGTAAATGATGCGCGGCGCCATCTGCAGGCTGGTGATGATCTCCAGGTAGTCGTCTTCCAGAATGTCGTCGGGGTTCTTGCCGGTGGCGGCCACGATCATGGCGTCCAGCAGGTTGGGGCTGAGCACATGGTTGAACAAAAAGGGCGAGCCGTCGATCACCAGGTGCACGCCCTTGTCTTTCCACTGGGCAATGCGTTCGTCGCTGGCGGTGGAGGTGATGATGGTCTTGCCCGCCAGTTCTTCGATGCCAAATTCGTCCAGCTCGTGCGCGGCGGCCACGATGACCGTGGCTTTGTGCATGGCCCGGCGCAAGACAAAACGCGTCCACTCCTGGATCGGCCCCTGGGCCAATTTGGCGGGCAGGGTCCAGTCTTTCACGTAGTGCGCGCCGGTGGTGTAGAGCTGCAGCGCCTCCAGCGAGGAGAGCAGCTTGGGTACGCCCAGTTGTGCGAGCGGGTCGGCAAACTGCAGGTTGCTGGTGTACTCCGAGAGGGACATCGCCAGCTTGTAGTTGCTCATGCCAGAGAAAAACAACACACGGGCGTTGTTGAAGTAGTTGCCCAGTTGGATCTGGGCATGGCGCACCGCCCATTCCTGAAAAATGTCGCCCAGCCGTCCGCCGGTGGTGACGGGCACCCGCGTGACCACGGCCTTCAGGCGCGCGCTGTCTTTCTCGATGAAGCGGTGGGCGCCGGCCTTGTAGCTGTCCTTGAGCACGCCCAGGCCGATGGTGTCGGCTTTCTGCTGCCATTCTTTCAGCAGCTTGGCCGCCTTGGGGGCGCTGCCGTCGGTGCCGATGCGGCGCACCTGCATTTTTTCGCCCAGAAATGGGGTGGTGAATTCGAAATTCTGGTCACTGGCACCCAGGCTGATGCCGACAACGGTTTTCATGGGATTCCCTCCTTCGAGTAATGAGCCAAAAATATTATTTTCCCGGCGCACAGGCGCACACCCCCAGTTAGCGCAAAGGATGGCCAGATTAGAGCCAAGTCCGCACCCACGTGACAGCCAAAGTGCTTGCGTTTTGGCAGACTTGTGTCGCAAGTGGCGGCGATTCCCGCGCCACCGTGAAAGGCAGCGTATGGATTTCGACTATTCCCCCAAGGTACAGGCGCTGCGGCAGCGGCTGGAAGGCTTTATGGACCGCTATCTGTTGCCCTACAACGGCGCCTGGCACCACGCGGTGGCGCAGGGTGTTTTTCCGCCGCCGTTCATGGCAGACCTCAAGGCCTTGGCCCAGTCGGAGGGCCTGTGGAACCTGTTTTTGCCGGGCCTGCACGCCAATGAGCCCGGCGAACGTTTGAGCAACCTGGAATATGCCCCTCTGGCCGAACTGATGGGGCGCCTGCCCTGGGCCTCGGAGGTGTTCAACTGCAGCGCGCCCGACACCGGCAATATGGAGCTGCTGCACCTGTTCGCCACGCCCGCGCAAAACCAGCGCTGGTTGCGCCCTTTGCTGGCGGGCGAGATACGGTCCGCATTTGCCATGTCCGAGCCCGATGTGGCCTCCTCCGACCCCACCAATTTGCAAACCCGCGTGCGCCGTGACGGTGATCAACTGGTGCTCAACGGCCGCAAGTGGTTCATCACCGGCGCCGCCCACCCGCAGTGCCAATTGCTGATCGTGATGTGCCGCAGCGGTGACGATGACAGCCCCAAGCACGCCCGCCACAGTATGGTGCTGGTGCCGCTGGACACGCCCGGCGTCACGCGGGTGCGCAATATTCCGATCATGCAGCACCATTCGCCCGAGGGGCATTGCGAAATCGTGTTCTCCGACGTGCGGGTGCCGGTGGGCAACCTGCTGGGCGAGGAAGGTGCGGGCTTTGCCATGGCGCAGGCGCGCCTGGGGCCGGGGCGCATCCACCACTGCATGCGCACCATCGGCCAGTGCGAACTGGCGCTGGCGCTTTTGTGCGACCGCACGCTGGAGCGCCATGTGTTTGGCAAGTACCTGGCCGACTTTGCCAATGTGCAGGAATGGATTGCCGAGTCGCGCCTGGAAATCGACCAGGCCCGCCTGCTGGTTCTGCGCGCGGCCTGGCGGCTGGACCAGGGCGAGGCGCAACGCGCCCAGGCCCGGGTGGATGTGTCGGCCATCAAGGTGGTGGCGGCGCGGCTGCAGACCCGGGTGGTCGACCGCGCCATGCAGGTGTTTGGTGCCATGGGCCTCTCGCCCGACACCCCCCTGGCCTACTTCTGGACCTGGGGCCGCGCCATGCATTTGATGGATGGCCCGGACGAGGTGCACCTGCGTACGGTGGCCCGCCACGAGTTGGACCGGGCGCGGGCGTGCCGGGGTGCCACGGCCGCCTATTTCACGTTGCCGGAACAACTGCTGGCCGAGCCGCGGATTCGGTAGCAGAACCCTTGGGGGGGCTCGGCCGAAGTTGCTGTAGATCAAGCTTATGTCTGCCCACCGCCACTTTGGGCACTAATTTGTTGACCTTCGTCATTTCATACACGGTCTGGCGCCTAAAATACCCACAAATCAAATAGGGGTATGTGTGATTTCAAATCGGATGGTGGTGGGGGTTCTGGTGGGATTGCTGTGGGGTACTCTGGCGGTACCCACGCTGGCGCAGTCCCTTCGAGGGAAAGCAACGGCCGATGTCGATCTGGCCGCCCGGCTCAAGGAAGTCGAAGCCAACCCCAAACTGGCGGAGACGCTGTACAAGAGTGGCGAGCAGGTTGCGGCGATTTGTGCCAACTGCCACGGTGAGGGGGGCAACAGCACCAAGCCCGACATTCCGAACCTGGCGGGCCAGAACCCGGCCTACCTGTTGGAGCAACTGCGCAAGTTTGCGGACGGCCAGCGCCGCAATGACTTCATGGAAGGCATGATCAAGGTACTGAAGAGTGATGAAAAAGTTGGCATGGTGCTGTTTTATGCGCGCCAGAACGTGGTGGTGCACAAATCGGCGTCCAGCCCCGCCCTGTTGGCCAAGGGCAAGGACTATTTCAACAAGATTTGCTGGCGCTGCCATGCCGAGGATGGGCGCGGCAATGAAAAATTTGCCCGCATCGCAGGGCAGCAGCCAGCCTACCTGAACACGACACTCAAGCGCTACCGCGCCGGCGTAGGCGCACGCACCGACCCGCTCATGGCCTCCAGCACCAAGCTGATGACGGACGCCGACATCGACGCCGTAGTGGCCTACGTGTCGTCCATGGAGTAGCTATTGGCCCCGCTGCGCACTCGGTAGCAGCCCTTAAACGGCGGCTGCAGCTTTGCGGTTTTTGCGGCGTGCCACCGCGCCCAGAACCCCCAGGCCCGCCAGCAACATGGCAAAGGTTTCCGGTTCCGGTACTGGCGCCGCCGATACGGTGGCAATGCCGCCGTCAAAGCTCAAACCATGGTTGCCCACCGGCAGGTCGGGGTCGCCAAGGCGTGGCGGCAAGGGTTGCACCACGGTGTCAAAACCGCCCATACGGGTGACCAGAGACCAGGAGGTCTGGTCGGGTCCAAGCGATTTACCGGCGACCGCTTCAAAGCTGAAGCCCTTGCCGTAACAGGCCTCGTGCCAAATGGTCAGCCCGCATCCACCGCCGCCATAGGCCAGATGGTTGTTGGCCGCGTCCGCTACGTACTCCGTCAAATTTTCGCGCGTGAGGCTGCCCCCATCGGGGCGAATGCCACTGTTTTCCATGTGCGTGACGAGGTCACCGTCCTGGGCCTTGCTGTCGTCCACATACCACTGCATCACGCGGTACGGATTGTCGAAGCGGTGGTCTCCGGTGCCGTTGGTCCAACTGCCCGGGTTGGCGTTGGTGTCAATGAACCGGTAAGACCAGCCATCGGGTGACTGGATGGTGTCTTGCTTGATCGCGCCGTAGGCGAAGGCGCTGATGATGGGCACTTCGTAGGTCTTGATATAGGGGGTGTCGCTGCGCCAGTCGGTGTGCAAGATTTGCGGATTGCCGCCCAAATTGAAGGTCCGCTCCTGGTAGGCCTCGGTGCCAAGATTGATCACGGCGTACTGAAACAGCTTGGTCGTGGCCGATACCTCCTCCGTGAACCAGACGGTGGCGTAGTCTTGGGTGTAGCTGCCTGGGGTCGGGAATGCCTGGGCTTGCACTGCCTGGGCTTGTACGGTGCCCAGGGCCACAATGGCCGCAAGCAGCGCTTTGCTCTTGATGGAATACATGGCGATGTTCCTGTGGGATCGTTGCGGTCTTGTCACCCTGGCGCATGGCGTGATGTGGCGACAAACTGGTGGGCGGCGGCAGGCACCTGCCGCTGTGGAGCACAGTGTATTGAGGCCCGCAGATTTTCCAATAGTCCGAATGGACCTATTAGTCCATTCGGACTATGGAGTGGTCGCTCTACACCAGCAGCGCTGCCAAGGCAGTCAGCGCCGCCGTTTCAGCGCGCAGCACGCGCGCTCCCAGTGTGACGGGGGCAAAGCCGCAGCCGGCGGCCAGGTCTTCCTCGGCGCTGCCCAGGCCGCCTTCAGGACCGGACAAAAAGGTGATGGCATCCGCTGCGGCGCCAGCCGCCTGGTCCCAGGCAGCGATGGCATTGCGCAAACCCCGTGTACCCGGGCGCAGCGACAGCAACAGCCGCGCATGCCCCGCCGGAACCGAGGCGTGGGCCTTGGCCCAGGCGGCCCAGGCCATCACGCCGTGCACCACCGGCACCCGGTTGCCACCGCATTGCTCGCAGGCCGACACGGCCACACTTTGCCAATGCGCCACTTTTTTCTCGGCCCGGTCCCCGCTCAGGCGCAGCACGCTGCGTTCGGTCATCAGCGGCTGGATGCTGGCCACGCCCAGCTCGGTGGCTTTTTCCACCAGCCAGTCCATGCGGTCGTTGGCCGGCATGCCCACCAGCAAATGCACCTGGCGCGGGGCTTCGCGCTCGACCGCATGGTGGGCGTCCACCTGCACCTGCACGTCACTGCGGCCCATGTGGGTGACGGTGGCGTCGAATTCGCCACCGGTGCTGGCGCTGCCCTCCCACCCCGGCCCGCCGTTGAACAGCGTGATGCGGTCGCCAGGCTGCAGCCGCAACACCTGCACATGGCGCGCCGCACCGGCGGGCAAATCCACCAGTGCGCCGGTGGCGAGAGGGGCGGGGCAGAAGAAACGGGGCATGGTCAGGGCAATCGTTTTGCTATGAAATAAATAGCTGCTTGCGCAGTTTTGACGGGGGCTAGAGCCCTATTTCGCTTGAGGTCTGCGAAAGGCGAGCATATTGGGCACAAAAACGCCTTCCAGCTCCTCCACCAGACGCAGCAGGGGTTTGAGTTCCCGGTAGCGCCCGCAGGTGGCGCGGATGTAGCCAATGAAGCGCGGCGTGTCGGCCAGGTACTGGGGTTTGCCATCGCGCAGGGTCAGGCGGGCAAAAATACCGGCTACTTTCAGGTGGCGCTGCAGGCCCATCCACTCCACCCCCCGGTAAAACTCGCCAAAGTCGTCGCCCACGGGCAGTCCGGCCTTGCGGGCCTTTTCCCAATAACGGATGGTGACGTCCAGGCAGAAGTCTTCGTCCCAGCTCAGGAAGGCATCGCGCATCAGGCTGGCAATGTCGTAGGTGATGGGCCCGTAGACCGCGTCCTGAAAATCCAGCACGCCTAGATGCGTGTTGTGAGGGGCCAGTCCCACCGGCATCATCAGGTTGCGGGGCATGAAGTCGCGGTGCACATAGACGCTGGGCCAGGCCAGGTTGTTGTCCATGATGCAGGCAAAGGCTTCGTCCAGCGTCTGGCGTTGCGCGGCATCCAGGGTGACTTGGCGGTACTCGGTGATGTACCACTGGGGAAACAGCTCCAGTTCGCGCGCGAGTAATGCGCGGTCGTAGGGGGGCAAAACGCCCTCGGCGGAGGCCAGCTGCCATTGCACCAGGGTGTCCACGGCCTGCAGGTACAAATCCAGCGGCGGCGGGGCCTGGGGGTCCATCACCTGCATCATGGTGTGGGTGCCCAGGTCGGGGAGCAGCATGAAGCCGTTGGCTTCGTCCCAGGCCAATACCTGGGGCGCCTTGATGCCGGCGTCGGCCATCAGTTGGGCCACCCGCACAAAGGGCTTGCAGTCTTCCTTGGCGGGGGGGGCGTCCATGATGACCAAGCTGCCGGTCGGCGTGTCCACCCGCAGGTAGCGGCGAAAACTGGCATCGGCCGAGGCCAGGCGCAGCGAGGCCCGCACCAGCTGGTGCGCAGGCTGGATCTGCTGGAACCAGGTTTCAAAGAGCGCTGCGCGTTGCGGGTCGGTCCACACAAGGGGATATTGGGGGGCAGTAGGGAGGGGGGGCATTGGGCTCATGGATAATCCATTCTACAAAGCTCCACCTGACCCCGCCCTGCACCCATGCGTTTTCCGTCGCGCGACCAGAATCCCGGTTCGCCCCGCCTTCCCCTGACCCGTTTGGCCTTGCTCGTCTGCATGGTTTGCAGCGGTCCTGTGGTGGTGCACGCGCAAACGGCGCCAGAGCCAGAACCGTCACCGGTGGAAGATGCGCTGATCCTGCGCCCCAGCGGCCTGCTGCAGGAAAGTATTGCACCCGCCCAGAGCAGCCAAGCCCCGGTTTTCTTGTTTGGGGACCACATGCAAGGGCACCCCGACCAGGAAACCGTGATCGAGGGTGATGCGGTGCTGCGCAAGGCGGGCACCACCATCCGGGCCGACCGTCTGGAGTATGAGCAGCCCACCGACTTGGCGCGCGCCACCGGCCATGTGCGCATCAACCGCATGGGCAATGTCTACGAAGGCCCCTTGCTGGAGCTCAAAGTGGAGCGCTTTGAGGGCTTCTTTCAGGCGCCGCGTTACCAATTTTTGCAAAACGATGCCCACGGGCAGGCCACACGCGCGGACTTCCTGGATGAAAACCACACGGTGATCCACGACGCCACCTACACCACCTGCCGACGTCTGCCGGGTCCCGACTGGATGCCGGACTGGATACTGCGGGCCACCACCCTGAACCTGGACAACGAAGAGGAAATTGGCATTGCGCAGGGCGCGGTGCTCAGCTTCAAGGGGGTGCCCATCCTTCCGGTGCCGGCCATCAGCTTTCCGCTCAGCGACAAGCGCAGGTCCGGTGTCTTACCCGTCACCCTGGGGGTGGACAACGTCAATGGCTCGGAAATTGTGGTTCCCTATTACTGGAATATCGCCCCCAACCGTGACGCCACCATCACGCCCACGCTGATGACCTCCCGGGGCGTGGACTGGGGCGGGGAGTTCCGTTACCTGGAAGCCACGTATTCCGGTACCGCGCGGGTCAACTACATGCCTGGCGACAAGTTGCGCGCCGACGACCGCTGGGGCGTGGCCCACACCCACCAGGGCAGCGTGGACACGGGACTGTCTTCCGTTGGCAATGTGGATGTGAACCTGAAGGTGAACCGGGTGAGCGACGACAACTATTGGCGCGATTTCACCCGTGCCAGCGGGTCGCTCAGTCAGCGGCTGCTGCCCAGCTCCGTGGTCACGACATGGGCCCAGGGGGGATTCTCCAGCAGCGTGCAGGTGCTGAAATGGCAAACCCTGCAAGACATTGCGGCGCCCATTGTGCCGCCGTACGACCGTGTGCCCCAGCTGACGGCGCGCTACGCCCAGACCAACGTGCAAGGCTTCGACTGGTCGGTGGACGGCGATTTCACCCAGTTTGATGCCGACCGCCTCAAAACCCTGCAGCCCAATACCCAGCGGGGTTTTGGCTTGCTGCAGCTAAGCCGACCCTGGTTGGCGCCCGCCGGGTTTTTTACCCCCAAATTGCAGTTGCACGCCACGGCCTACCAGTTTGACGCCGCACTGGCCAATGCAGACCGTTCGGCCACCAGCACGGTGCCCACGTTCAGCCTGGACAGTGGCCTGGTTCTGGAGCGGGACACCTCGGTGTGGGGCCGCAACCTGGTGCAAACCCTGGAGCCCCGTGCGTTTTATGTCTACACGCCCTACCGCAAGCAAAGCCTGCTGCCCAACTACGACACCGGCGCCCACGACTTCAACTTTGCCAGCATCTACACCGAAAACGCCTTCGTGGGCCACGACAAGATCTCGGACAACAATTTGTTGACCCTGGGGCTGAGCACCCGGTTTTTGGATGCCGAGACGGGCGCCCAGATCGCCCGGTTTGGTTTGGCGCAGCGCCTGCGTTTTGAAGACCAGCAGGTCACCTTGAACTCCGCCACGGCACCGTCCCTGGCGGGCTTCAGCGATGTGCTGCTGGGCGCGTCGGTCAACGTCAATGAGCGCTGGTTGCTGGATTCCACCGTGCAGTACAACGCCAAAACCGACCAGTCGGTGCGTTCCACCCTCGGCACCCGGTATAGCCCGGGCAGCTACCGGGTGGTCAACGCGGCCTACCGCTTTCAGCGGGACCTGAGTGAACAACTGGACGTGAGCTGGCAGTGGCCGCTCAATGACCTCTGGGGTGAGCGGGGGCAGGACCTGGGAGAAGGCCGGGGCCAGGGGGTCGGGCGTTATTACAGCGTGGGGCGCATGAACTACAGCCTGAACGAAGGGCGGCTGGTCGACACCATTTTTGGGGTCGAGTACGATGCGGGCTGCTGGCTGGGGCGTGTGGTGGTTCAGAGGGTTCAAACCAGCACCTCTACCGCGACCCAAAGCCTGATGTTCCAGCTGGAATTTGTCGGGTTTGGCAAGCTGGGCATCAGTCCCCAGAAAACCTTGACCACGAACATCTCGCGGTACCAAAATTTGCGTGAAACCGGCAGTACGAACAGCCGCTTCAGTAACTACGATTGAAAACCATGAACTTTCGCACCTGGGCCGTGGCCCTTGTCTGTCTTTCTGCCCCATGGCTTGCGCTTGCGCAGGCGAAGACGGCACAACCTGCCGACTTTATTGTGGCCGTGGTGAACTCGGACCCCATCACCAACGCGGAAGTGCGCGCCGAAGTGCTGCGTGTCACCAAGCAACTGGAGCAAGCGCGTCAGCCGGTGCCTGCCCCCGAAGAATTGCGCAAGCGGGTGCTGGAGCGCTTTATCAACGACCGCGCCCAACTGCAAGTCGCACGCGACATGGGCATTCGTGTGGACGAGGCGTCCATTGACCTGGCCGAGCAGGCCGTGGCGCGCCAAAACCAGGTGGACGTGGCCGAACTGCACACGCGTTTGGCCAAGGACGGCATAGACCTGGAGGCTTTCCGCAGGCAGTTGCGTGACCAGCAAATGCTGTCGCGCTTGCACGAGCGCGAAATCGAGTCCCGTATTCGCATCTCGGAACAGGACATTGACCGGTATTTGCAAGAGCAGCAAGCCAACAATACCGACCCGTTCAGCAAGGAAATCAACCTGGCGCAGATCCTGATTGCGGTGCCGGAGAAGGCGTCTGCGGAGCAAGCTGCCATGATTTTCCTGCAGGCCCAGAAACTGTTGGAGCGCATCCTCAATGGTGAAGAGTTCGAGCGCCTGGTCACGGAAGTGTCGGCGGCCGACCGCTCCAAAGGCGGGCAATTGGGGCTGCGCCGCGCGGACCGTTATCCCCCGTCCTTCGTCCAGGCCACTGCCAAGCTGGATGTCGGTGCGGTGTCCGACATTGTCCGCTCCGGGGCGGGTTTCCATATTCTCAAAGTCATTGAAAAACGCACCCCAGAGGTGTTGACCAAAACCGTGGTGCAAACCCGCGCCCGGCACATTCTGTTGCGCCCCAGCGCCCAGCTGACCCAGGCCGCCGCGTTGGCCCAGTTGGCCGATTTCAAAAAACGCATCCTGGCCGGCCGCGCCACTTTTGAAAGCCTGGCCCGTCAGTATTCCCAAGACAGCAGTGCACCCGACGGGGGCGACCTGGGTTGGGCCCAGCCGGGCATGTTTGTGCCGGAGTTTGAAGAAACCATGGACCGTTTGGCCGAGAATGAGATTGGCAACCCGCTGGTGTCCCGTTTTGGGGCGCACCTGATTCAGGTGGTCGAGCGCCGCCGGGTGGATTTGAGCCCGCGCGAATTGCGTGAGTTGGTGCGCAACCAACTGCGCGCACTGCGCTACGAAGAAGCCTTCACGACCTGGGCCCAGGATATTCGTGCCCGCGCCTTTGTTGACATGCGCGAAGCGCCCTCACTATGAAACACGTCGCGCGCAAACGGTTTGGCCAGCATTTCCTGACGGACGGCGGCATCATCGATGCCATTGTGCAGGCCATCGATCCGCGTCCGGGGCAGCGCATGGTGGAAATTGGACCCGGGCTGGCAGCCCTGACCCAGCCTCTGGTGGAACGCCTGGGGCACTTGACCGTGATCGAGCTGGACCGCGATCTGGCCCTGCGGCTGCGCGCCCATGGCCAACTGACGGTCATCGAGTCTGATGTGCTAAAAGTGGACTTTGCCCAGGTAAACAGTGCGCAAGCAGCTATTAAAACAGTAGCAAAAGCGGATGTGCCTTTGGGGGGCGCAGAGAAGTTGCGTGTGGTCGGCAACCTGCCCTACAACATTTCAACCCCCATCCTCTTCCATTTGCTGGACTTTGTGGAGGTCATTGAAGACCAGCACTTCATGTTGCAAAAAGAGGTGATCGACCGCATGGTGGCCAGCCCTGCCACGTCGGACTACAGCCGCCTGAGCGTCATGCTGCAATGGCGTTATGCCATGGAAAATGTGCTGTTTGTGCCCCCTGAGAGCTTTGAGCCACCGCCCCGCGTCAACAGCGCGGTGGTGCGCATGCTGCCGCTGGCACACCCGCCGGTGCTGGACGTGGCGCTGCTGAGTGAATTGGTGCAGGTGGCCTTCAGCCAGCGCCGCAAACTGCTGCGCCACACCCTGGGCCGGTGGCTGGACGAAAAGCAGTTTGGCGGAACTTTTGATGTGCAACGGCGCGCCGAAGAAGTGCCGGTGGCCGACTACGTGGATCTGGTGCAAAAGCTCAAACCAGCATAGGCAAAAAAAAGCCTGTTGAAACAACAGGCTTTTTGGCTACCCTATGGCCGTTCCCACGGCCTTTGGTAACGGGGGAATCAGGCCGCTGCCAACCAATACCCCGAGTTGAACGGACTGCTCATGCGCAAGGCCAGAGGAGACACATCCAATAGTTTGTCGGTCGGCATTTTCTCGCCGGCTTCTGTTTGCAGGGCTACTCCGGCAACCGTTTCGGTTTTTGCGGATTCGCTGCTTGCCTCTTTCGCCCGTTCTGCTTGGCTGGTGTGTGCAGAACGGGCTACAGAAAAGAATAGAAGCATCGGAACGGAATCTTCCGGTCCCCCCAATAGTCTGCGGTGTCGCGGAAGATGTCCAGCAACTGCTCGCGTGCTTCCTTGTCAAATTTGACATTGGCCGGGATGTGCTCCAGTACCACGATGAAGCCAGGCTGGGGGCCGGACTTGTGCACCGGGTCGGTCATGCTGTCGTACAGCGCATCAAAGTTCTTGCCCACATGGACGGCCAGCATGAATTGCTGGCTGATCAAGTCGAGTACGTCTTGCTTGGTCTGGGCTGTGGCCAGATTGGCGTACAGGAAATGCTGTCCCAGGGATTGGGCTGCGTCCTGCAACTCCTGTACCCGAAAGGCACGGATCGACTGGACGATGTTGGTCCGCACCCCTTTTAAAGGCACCTCCGTGATGGCACCTTGCGGTGCAGCTTCTTGACGAAGTGACATATTCATTTTTCCTTCACTTTCCAAAATTGACAAAACCAAACTCAGGGCACGATCTTGCGAAAGCTCGCATAGTGATCGGCCGAGTAAAAACAGGCTACGGGTGTGGTGCTTGGTCCTCCACACACTATGCGCCGGACACCCCGGTTACGCGAACCCGGCGTTTTTACGGTGTATTCGCGGTAATAACCGCGCTTTTGGCCAGGTAGCAGACGCTCCCGATTGCCAAACACCACACCGTCCTTTTCAAAAGGAAAAGGACCACCTTGATGTATCAGTTGGTAGGTCTCATGGCCCTGAGCGGGTAGGCTAGCCAAAGCAACAGTTGCGCCACCTTGGGATCGTGTGGGCTCATTGGCCTGTACACCACCGCCGACTGCAACTGTGAATAGCAATAAGCCGCTAAGCGCAAAATTCAAAACACCTCTGCGCACCACAAAACCCTTCAAACTACTTCGGGTAAACCCGATAAACACATGGGGGTAGTGTCGTGTATTTGGCCAATAAAAGCAAGGCCCTGCCTAAAATATAGGCAGGGCCTTGTAGGGTTTTCTGCTTGACAGTATGCGCTAACTTATAAAAATACCCTTACCGGACTGCATTTGCATCTGCCACGGTCAGGGCTGTCATGTTCACAATTCGGCGTACGGTGGTGCTGGCAGTCAAAATATGCACGGGTTTGGCGGCTCCCAACAGCACTGGTCCGATGGCAATATTGCCGCCCGCCGCGGTTTTGAGCAGGTTGTAGGAGATGTTGGCCGCATCGATGTTGGGTAAAACCAGCAGATTGGCATCGCCCGACAAGATGCTGTTGGGCATCAGCGCCTTGCGTGCGTCCCCGTCCAGCGCCACATCCCCGTGCATTTCGCCGTCCACTTCCAATCCGGGCGCTTGCTGGCGTAGCAGGGCCAAGGTATTGCGCATCTTCACCGCGCTGGGCTCGTTGCTGCTGCCAAAGTTGGAATGGCTGAGCAGGGCC
>NZ_JAUYQD010000035.1 GCF_030697375.1 Rhodoferax sp.
ACCGGTATGCAGAAAGTGCGTTGTGTCAACGACCCCCGCCCCTGATTTGCTCAATAAGCGTGATGGATCAAACCATCCATCCATCACACAACTTGATCGATTTGGACTGAAATGCCATCACGGGGGGTGAGCATGCTCACCTGAGTACGGAAAAAACCTACTTGTATTGGGTGCGGTGGTTCATCCGATTTCATGGCTTGCGCCATCCTCGTGAAATGGGTCGGCTTGAGGTAGAGCAGTTTTTGACCATGCTGGCCAATGAGCGCAAAGCTGCCCCGTCAACCCACCGGCAGGCTCTGAGCGCGATTCTGTATCTCTACAAAGAAGTGTTATCACAAGAGCTGCCGTGGCTGCAAGAGATTGGTCGGCCTACGCCGACCAAGCGCATTCCATCCGTGTTGACGCGTGAAGAGGTGGGCAGCATGCTCGCCTTGATGGATGGAGTCACCGGGCTGTTGGCCCGGTTGCTTTACGGCACTGGTATGCGTCATATGGAGGGCTTGAGCTTGCGTGTAAAGGACGTGGACTTTGACCGTCACGTCATCATTGTTCGTGACGGCAAGGGCGGTAAGGACCGCGTGGTGATGCTGCCGCATTCTCTGGAATCCGCCTTGCGGGTGCAGCTTGCCAGTTCTCGCGCTTTGTGGACGGCGGATCGCAATGCACAACGACCCGGCGTGTATTTACCACACGCGCTGGAGTCCAAGTACCCTCGGGCAGGGCAGTCTTGGGCGTGGCACTGGGTGTTTGCATCGCCCACGCTGGCTATTGATCCACGGTCAGGCGTTGAGCGCAGACACCATTTGTATGAACAGCGGCTACAACGGGCCATCAAGCAAGCAGTAGGGCAGGCGGGCATTCACAAACCGGTATCCGTTCACACCCTGCGCCATTCCTTCGCCACCCACCTGCTGCAAGCCGGAACCGACATCCGCACCGTGCAGGAGCTGCTGGGCCACTCCGATGTATCAACCACCATGATTTACACCCATGTACTCAAGGTGGCAGCGGGCGGCACGGCCAGCCCGCTGGACGCACTGGGTGCACTGGGTGCGTTCGCACCCTGAATTCTCAATGATGAAATATGGCCGTAGCCCCCGTGGAATGTGCGTAAGCAGCTACTTATTTTGTAGCATTTTCGCATCCAGCGCACCGTGCTGCGTGAGCCACTGCGCGACCAGCGCCGGGTCGTGCAGAGTGCGCAACGCGTCATACGCCTCTTGCGCTTCGGGGTAGCGGTGGCGCATGAAGTTGAGCCACTGCTTGAGGCGCCCGGCCTGCTGGCGGCGCTCCAGGCGGGCCACCACCAGCAGCCAGAAGCCGCCCAGCAGGGGCAGTATGTCCGCCCAGGGCACCAGCGGCGCCGTGTCCTGCACGGGCCGTTCATCGATGCTGTGGGGCTGCCCCAGTTCGCGGCGGATGGCGTGGGCCAGGCCGGGGTCGGTGACGATGCCACGGCCCAGCATGAGGTGATCGCAGCCGGAGGCCTGGCGGCAGCGGCGGGCGTCGTCCACGGTCCAGATTTCGCCATTGGCCACCACAGGGATGTTGACGCCTAAGCGAATGTCGTTGACGCGCTCCCAGTAGGCGGGTGGGCGGTAGGCGTCGGCCTTGGTGCGGGCGTGCACCACCAGCTCGTCGGCGCCGCCGTCGGCCAGGGCCTGGGCGCACTCCACGGCGCGGCTGTCGTCGTTAAAGCCCAGGCGCATCTTGGCCGACACCGGCATGTCCGGCGGGACGGCGCGGCGCACGGCGGAGACGATGCGGGTTAGCAGCTCCGGGTCTTGCAGCAGCGCGGCGCCGCCGCCATGGCGGTTGACCACTTTGGCCGGGCAGCCAAAATTCAGGTCGATGCCGTGGGGGCCCAGCTCGGCCAGGCGGGCGGCGTTCTCGGCCATGCTGGTGGGGTCGGAGCCCAGCAACTGGGCGCGCACCGGCACGCCCGATGGCGTGTAGCCGCCGTTGGCCAGCTCGGGCATGACGCGAAGAAAGGTGCGCTCGGTCAGCAGCGTGTGGGTGACGCGGATGAATTCGGAGACGCAGCGGTCCACCCCGCCCACACGGGTCAGGATGTCGCGCAGCGCCCAGTCCAGCAGCCCCTCCATGGGGGCCAGGTAAATGCGCATTCAGTGGCGGATCAGGTGGTCAAAGGCGCTCAAGGCGGCTTTGGCGCCGTCTCCAGCGGCAATCACGATCTGCTTGAAGGGCACCGTGGTGCAGTCGCCGGCCGCAAACACGCCCGGCACGCTGGTCTGCCCTTTGGCATCGACGATGATTTCGCCAAACTTGCTCAACTCCACCGTGCCTTTGAGCCACTCGGTGTTGGGCACCAGGCCGATCTGCACAAACACGCCTTCCAGTTCCACCAGATGTTCCACGCCGGTGGCGCGGTCCTTGAAGCGCAGGCCGTTGACCTTGCCCTGGGCACCGGTGATTTCGGTGGTCTGGGCGTTGGTGTGGATGGTGATGTTGGGCAGGCTCTTGAGCTTGTTCACCAGCACGGCGTCGGCCTTGAGCTGGTCCGCAAATTCCACCAGCGTGACATGGGCCACGATGCCGGCCAGGTCGATCGCCGCTTCTACACCGGAATTGCCGCCACCGATCACCGCCGTGCGTTTGCCCTTGAACAGGGGGCCATCGCAATGCGGGCAGTAGGCCACGCCCTTGTTTTTGTACTCTTGCTCGCCGGGCACGTTGACGTTGCGCCAGCGGGCGCCGGTGGACAGGATGACCGTCTTGGACTTGAGCGAGCCGCCGTTGGCCAGTCGCATCTCGATCAGTCCGCCAGGTTCGTTGGCCGGAATCAAGGCTTCAGCCCGCTGCAGGTTCATGATGTCCACGTCATAGGCGCGGGTGTGGGCTTCCAGGGCGGCGGCGAATTTGGGGCCGTCGGTTTCCAGCACCGAGATGTAATTCTCAATGGCCAGCGTGTCATTCACCTGGCCCCCGAAGCGCTCGGCGGCCACGCCGGTGCGTATGCCTTTGCGGGCGGCGTACACGGCGGCAGCGGCTCCCGCGGGGCCACCACCGATGATCAAGACGTCATACGGCGCCTTGGCCGAGAGCTTGGCGGCGTCCTTCTGGGCGGCGCCGGTGTCCAGTTTGGCCACAATTTCTTCCACCATCATGCGGCCGGAGCCGAAGACCTGCCCATTGAGGAACACCATGGGCACGGCCATGATTTCGCGGGCCTTGACCTCGTCTTGGAAAGCACCGCCTTCGATCACCGTGGTTTTGATTTTGGGATTGAAAATGGCCATCAGGCTGAGCGCCTGCACCACGTCCGGGCAGTTGTGGCAGGTCAGCGACATATAGACCTCGAAATTGAAGTCCCCTTCCAGTGCCTTGATCTGCTCAATCACCGCTGGCTCGACCTTGGGCGGGTGGCCGCCGGTCCACAGCAGTGCCAGCACCAACGAGGTGAATTCATGGCCCAGGGGCAGTCCGGCGAAACGCAGCTGGGTGTCCGTGCCCGCACGTTTCAAGGAGAAAGAAGGTTTGCGCGCATCCTGACCGTCGTAGGCGACGGTGATCTTGTCGCTGCGCAGGCCCTGAATGGTTTGCAACAAGGCGCGCATTTCCACTGAATTGCTGTCGTCGCCCAGGGAGGCCACCATCTCGATCGGCAGCGTCACGCGTTCCAGGTAGGCGGCAAGCTGGGTTTTAAGGGTGTCGTCGAGCATGATGGCTTCCTTTTGCTATTAATTTGGTAGCTGCTTGCGCTTATTGTATAAGGGCTACAGCCTGTTTTCGTGCATAAAAAAGCCGGACGGCAAGGCGCTGGGGGCCTTGACGCAGTCCGGCGGGTGAGCGCTCTAAGCGCTCTGCCGTCTCGGAGAGAAAGCTTAGATCTTGCCGACCAGATCCAAAGAAGGCGTGATGGTCTTGGCGCCTTCGTTCCACTTGGCGGGGCACACCTGGCCGGGGTGCGAAGCCACGTACTGGGCCGCTTTGAGCTTGCGCAGGGTTTCTTTCACATCGCGGGCGATGGCGTTGTCGTGCACTTCCAGGGTCACGATCTTGCCTTCGGGGTTGATGATGAAGGTGCCGCGCAGCGCCAAGCCTTCTTCATCGATATGCACGTCAAACGCACGGGTCAGCTTGTGGGTGGGGTCGCCAATCAGGGGAAACTGGGCCTTGCCCACGGCGGGCGATGTCTCATGCCACACCTTGTGGGCGAAATGGGTGTCGGTGGTGACGATGTAGACCTCGGCACCGGCCTTTTGGAACTCGGCGTAGTTGTCAGCAGCGTCTTCCACTTCGGTAGGGCAGTTGAAGGTGAAGGCGGCGGGCATGAAAATGAACACGTTCCACTTGCCTTTGAGGGTTTCGTTGGTCACGGTCACGAACTTGCCGTTATGGAATGCATCGTTCTTGAAAGCTTGGACTTCGGTATTGATCAGGGACATGGTGGTTTCCTCTTGGGTTAAGTTCTACAAATGAACTGGATGAATATTAAACGCCCTATGGCACTTTAGGGTTTGATTGATCCAATCAATCAGATTGACAAACTCTATGACCCCCAAGGTTCAAGTCTTGAACACACTCTGGTGCAAGCGCCGCAGCGACCACCACACGCCTCCGGCCACCAGGGGAATAGCCGCCGCGGCGGTCAACTCGGCACTCCAGGGCCAGCCCCAATGCTGGCCGCCCTTGGCCAGGTAGCTGACCAGCCCCACGATGTAGTAGGTGATGGCGGCCACCGATAGGCCCTCGACCGTGGACTGCAGCTTGAGCTGCAGGTCCTGGCGGCTGTTCATGGTGGCCAAGAGGGCCTGACTGCTTTGCTGCTGCTCAATCTCGACCCGGGTGCGCAGCAGGTTGCTGATGCGGGACACCCGCTGCGACAAGGCGTCCTGGCGTTTGCTGGACCAGGCGCAGGTGCTGCGCGCAGGCGTCAAGCGGCGCTCCATGAACTCGCCAATGGTCTGCATGCCCGCCAAGCGGGACTCGGCGATGTCGTCAATGCGTTTGTCCACGAGTTCAAAGTAGGCCGCACTGGCGGAAAAACGGGAGTGGGTGGCCGCGTGCTGGCTCTCCACCTGCCCCGCCAAACGCGTCAGGCGGTCCAGCAGCACCGGCTCATCGTCGCGCGTGGCGGAGCGAATGGCCTCGGCCAGCTCCGCCAGTTCACGCTCTGCGGACGCCAGCACCAGCGAGGCGTCCCGCGCGGCCGGCAGGCCCAGCAGGGCCGCCATGCGGTAGGTCTCTATCTCCAGCAGGCTTTGCACCAGCCGCCCCAGCCGCCGGGGCGTGAGGCCGTCGGCCAGCAGCACCATGCGCGAAAACCCGTCGGCGTGCACTGCAAAGTCGGTATAGACCTCACCAAAACCGTCGGCCACGGTGGATGCCACCAAGGTGTCCTCGTGGAGCACGTTTTTGACCAGGGAGCTGCTTCCAAATGTCTTGGACGGCAGCACCCATACATGCAAACCCGTCAGGCACTGACCCGGCAGGCCCGCCAGCCATTGCTGGGGAATGCTCTCCACCGCAGCCTCTGGATCACGCTCACCAAATTGCTCATCATTCAAGGGCCGCGAAAAGGTCCAGGTCACAAATTCGGTGTGCAATTCCCAGCGCACGCGAAACAGCCCAAAGTCCATGCGGATATGGGTGGAGGTCGCGTCCGGTTGCGGCAGGTGGTGGTCCCGCGCCAAAGCGGCCATGTGGGCGCGGCTCAACTCGCGTTGCGCCGCGTCACACACCATCACCACATGCGAAATGCTCAGGGGCGCGCCCATGGCCACGGGTGGGCGGGCATGGACTTCGTTGTGCAGTGCGACGCGGTGGGGGTGTTGTTGGAGGTGGTGTGTGGGACTATGCATAACAGTCGGTCAATCCATCAGTCTTCTATAAATGCTTCTTCACGCTTGGACTTGACCGAAGGCATCAGAACCAATACCAGCAGCACCAGCGCGGCTGCCAGCAGGCCCGCCGACAAGGGGCGGGTCAAAAACACGCTCCAGTCACCCCGCGACAAGAGCAAGGCCCGGCGCAAATACTCTTCCATCATGGGCCCCAGAATGAAGCCCAGCAGCAGCGGCGCGGGCTCCATGCCCAGCTTGTGAAACAGGTAGCCGACCATGCCGAACAGGCCCACCATCCAGATGTCAAAGGTGTTGTTGTTGGTGGAGTACACGCCCACGGCGCAAAACAGCACGATGGCCGGGAACAGCCAGCGGTAAGGCACGCTGAGCAGCTTGATCCAGATGCCGATCAGGGGCAAATTCAGCACCACCAACATGGCGTTGCCGATCCACATGGAGGCGATCAGGCCCCAAAACAACTCCGGGTTGCTGGTCATCACCTGCGGGCCGGGTTGGATGTTGTGGATGGTCATGGCCCCCACCATCAGAGCCATGACGGCATTGGGCGGAATGCCTAGGGTGAGCAGCGGAATGAAGGAGGTTTGGGCGCCCGCGTTGTTGGCCGACTCAGGCGCTGCCACGCCACGGATATTGCCCTTGCCAAACGGTACTTCACCGGGGCGAAGCCGGGTCCGTTTCTCCAGGGTGTAGGCGGCAAACGCAGCCATCACCGCACCGCCCCCGGGGAGAATGCCCAAAATGGAGCCCAAGGTGGTGCCGCGCAGCACCGCAGGAAGCATGTTTTTGAAGTCCTCTTTGGTGGGCATCAGGCCAGACACCTTGGCCGTGAACACCTGGCGCTCGCTTTCGTGTTTGGACAGGTTGCTGATGATTTCGCCATAACCAAAGACCCCCATGGCAATCACGATGAAGCCAATGCCGTCGGTCAACTCCGGGGTGTCAAAGGTGAACCGTGCCACACCGGAGTTGACATCGGTGCCGACCATGCCCAGCAACAGCCCCAGCACGATCATGCCGACCGCCTTGAGCAGCGAGCCCGAGGCCAGCACCACCGCGCCAATCAGGCCCAAAATCATCAGGGAAAAGTACTCGGCGGGCCCAAACTTAAAAGCCAACTCGGTCAAAGGTGCCGCAAACGCCGCCAAGATCAGCGTGCCCACACAGCCCGCAAAAAACGAGCCCAGCCCCGCAGCGGCCAAAGCCGGGCCCGCCCTGCCCTGGCGTGCCATCTGGTAGCCGTCAATGACCGTCACCACGGACGACGACTCCCCAGGCAGGTTGACCAAAATGGCCGTGGTGGAGCCGCCGTACTGCGCGCCGTAGTAAATGCCCGCCAGCATGATGAGCGCCGCCACCGGCGGCAAGGCGTAGGTGGCGGGCAGCAGCATGGCAATGGTGGCCAGGGGCCCGATACCGGGCAGCACACCGATCAAGGTGCCCAACAGGCAGCCGACAAAGGCGTACATCAGGTTTTGGGCGGTGAACGCCACCCCGAACCCCAGCGACAGATTGGCAATCAAGTCCATGGCGTAGTCCTCAGGCGGTAATGAAAGCCGGCCAAACCAGAAACGGCAGCTTGAGCAGCAGAATGAAGGCCAGGTAGCTCACCAAGGCCAGCACGCTGGCCAGCACCAGGATTTCTTTGAACTTGAACGCATCACCGGCCAGGCTGGCAATGAAGGTCAGCGCATAAATCGCGGCAACCAGCCCCATCGCAGGCAGTTTGATCGGTGCCAAACCACCCAGCAGGGCACCAAAGACCAGATTGGCGGCGATGATGAAAAACAAGGGCTTCCATGCCAGGCGGCCGATTGGGTCGCCATCCATGGTCTCCACCACCAGGGCCTTGAAGGTGAGCATGGCCCCCAGCACCGCCAGCAAAATGCCCAGCACCAGCGGAAAGTACCCTGGCCCCATGCGGGCGCCGTTGCCGATGGTGTAGTCACTGGCGCCCCAGGCAAACGCCACGCCAGTGCACATAAACAGCAGGCCGGAAAAAAAGTCTTTTTGGCTTTTTATATTCATGAACAGTCTCTTCTCCAGGTCGGTGTTTTCAACTCAAGGGCGGCGTGGAGACAAGCACCTCTTCCATCACCGTCAAACCTTCCGCCACCCGCAAGGCACCCGCCAAACGCAGCGGGCGCATGCCATCGGTCACCGCCTGGCGGCGCAAGGCGTCGATGCCGGGGTCGGCGCTGAAGCGGGTCTTGAAGGCCTCCGACACCACCAGCAATTCGTACAAACCCATGCGGCCCATAAAACCCGTCATGCGGCAGTCCACACAGCCCACCGGTTTGTAGGCTTTGTACGCCCCGTTGATTTGCCAGGGCTTAACCATCTCCCCCAGCGCCTCGCGGCTGGCCGCTTCATCACGCACCTTGCACTGCTTGCACAGGATGCGCACCAGGCGCTGCGCCAGCACGCCCAACAAAGTGGCATTGATCAGGTAAGGCGGAATGCCCAGTTCCGTCAAACGGGTCACGGCAGACGGCGCGTCGTTGGTGTGCAGGGTGGAAAACACCAGATGCCCCGTGAGCGCGGCCTGCACCGCCATCTCGGCGGTTTCGCGGTCGCGTATTTCACCCACCATGATGATGTCGGGGTCCTGGCGCATCAGCGCGCGCAGGCCTTGCGGAAAACCAAAGTCGAGCTGCGGCTGCACCTGGGTCTGGTTGAACGCCGGCTCGATCATTTCAATCGGGTCTTCCACCGTGCTGACATTGACCTCTTCGGTGGCCACCCGCTTCAGGGTGGAATACAGCGTGGTGGTCTTGCCCGAACCGGTGGGGCCGGTCACCAAAATGATGCCGTGGGCCCGCTTGACCAACTGCTCCCAACGCTGGGCATCGTGGGCAGAGAAACCCAGGGCATCCAGGTCTTTGACAGCGTTGTCCGGGTCAAAAATCCGCATCACCATTTTTTCGCCGAAGGCGGTGGGCAAGGTGGAGATACGCATCTCGATCTCGTCGCCCCGGGGGTTGCGCGTCTTGATGCGCCCGTCCAGCGGGCGGCGCTTTTCGATCACGTCCATGCGCCCCAGCAGCTTGATGCGCGCGGTCATGGCGTTCATCACCCCCATGGGCATCTGGTACACCGGGTGCAACACGCCATCGATGCGGAAGCGGATCACGCCCTGTTCCCGGCGGGGCTCCAGGTGGATGTCGCTGGCGCGCTGGTCAAAGGCGTACTGCCACAACCAGTCCACCACCTGCACCACGCCCTGGTCGTTGGCGTCCAGCTGTTTGTTGGTTTTGCCCAGCTCCACCAGCTGTTCAAAACTGGCACTGTTGTTGGTGCCCGATTTGGCGGCGGCCCGCACCGACTTGGCCAGGGCATAAAACTCGGCCGTGTAGCGCTGGATCTCTTGCGGGCTGGCCACCACGCGGCGCACACTGCGCCGGGACTGGCGCTCCACCTCGGCCACCCAGTCCGTCACGAACGGTTCGGCCGTGGCCACGGTGATCTCGCTGGGGGTCACCAGCACCGGCAATATTTTGTGCCGCTCGGCATAGACGGCCCCCATGGCATCGGCCACTTTACCCACGTCCACCTTGAGCGGGTCAATTCGCAAATAGCTCAATTGGGCCCGTGCGGCCAGCCATTGCGTCAGCATTTCAATGTCCAGCGGCTTTTGGTCCTGGGCGCGGCGCATCGACACACTGGCCAGGCGCACCAGCGGGTGCTGCACGCTCTCCGCCTGGGAACAGCGCGACACGGTGCGCTGCGCTTCCTCGTCCGAAATCACCTCGTCCTGCTGCAGCCACTCCACCAAATGGCGCCAATCCACCGGGCCGACATGGGCCGACGCGGTCAAGGCATGGCTTTTGGAGTGGGACTTTTGCGCGGGGTTCATGGCTGCACCGGCTTGAACACCCGCACCCATTTGTCGGCGGGCAAGCCCCACTGCGCCTTGATGACCTCCGCCCGCTCGGCCAGCACGGCGCGTTTGGGGCGCGAGGCGGTGCGCTGGGCCATCACCACCGTGTTGCCTTCGCGGGTGGACTTGAACGCCCAGATCGCGTCCATGCCAAAGGCGGCGGCCATTTTGTCCACACTCTTTTGAAAACTGGAGGTGCGCCCGAACAGATTGACCGTCATG
The DNA here is from genome assembly GCF_030697375.1 of Rhodoferax sp. GTDB lineage: Bacteria > Pseudomonadota > Gammaproteobacteria > Burkholderiales > Burkholderiaceae_C > Allorhodoferax. Next base: position 9,928 of record NZ_JAUYQD010000035.1, read on the forward strand.
CAACCGTCCTCGGTCAGCACTCTGCGGCAGTCGGCATAAAAATCTTCGCTGTCCAGCACGGGGGCTGCGGCTTCTTCGTCGTACAGGTCCACCTGCAGGGCATCGACCGCCCCCAACCAGCGCGGCAGCTTGATCTCTTGGGACGCATCGGCCAGCACCACCTGCATGCGGCTGTTGTCCTGGGGCAACTTGAACCAGCCACGGCAGGCGTGCAAGACCTGGGGATTGAGTTCAATGGCCGTGGTTTTCATGCGCAGCTCTTTGTGGCAGAACTTGGTGAGCGAGCCCGCGCCCAGCCCCAACTGCAGCGCTTGGCGCTTGCCGACCCCGGTGGGGTCCACAAACAGCAGCCACGCCATCATGCGCTGGATGTATTCGTGCACCAGCAGCGTGGGCGCCTCCACCAGCATGGAGCCTTGTATCCATTCGCTACCCAAATGCAGGTGCCGAAATGGGCCTTCTTCCGAGAAATTCACCTCGGGCAGGTTCAGTGTGTCAATTTTTGCCATGGGGATTTATACCAGCAGCCGCCTACGGCGCCGGATGGCCCCCTGTCGGAGGCCCAAAAACCCGCCTGGGCGCGCTTGGCGCCCCGCTCCCAACCCAGCTTTTGCTACTTCAGGTACTTGGCTTTGATCTTGTCAATGGTCCCGTCCTTTTGCATCTCTTGCAGTGCTTTTTTGGACCGGTTGACGAAGTCGTCCGACGTTTTTTTGCTAAACGCCAGGTATAGGCCCGAGGACAAGGCCTCCAGTTTGAGGACCTTGACCACGCTGGCCGGGTCCAGCCCTTCGCGCTTGTAAAGAGCCACCTGCCCCATTTCATCAATAGGAAACAGGTCAATCCGGTCGGCGGCGAGTTTTTTGGCATTGATGCCGTCTTCCGTCACCAAATCCATTTTCACGCCCTCCTTGTCCAAATACTGGGCCCGCACGTCTTCCCGCACCGCACCAATCCGCAGACTCTTCAGCCCGCCCAGATCCGTCGCCTTGATATCGGTGCGGCCCTTGAGCCGGTACAGGTACACGTTGTAGGGGGCAATCACGTCCACCCACTTGAACAGGGCTTCCCGTTTTTGGCTTCTGCCAATGGAGTAAATGGCCACATTGGGGTCATCTTGCGCCACTTGGTAAGCCCGCGCCCACGGGTACATGCTGATTTGGTATTCAATCTTGGCCCGCCTGAACGCCTCCTCCACCACTTCCGTGGATAGCCCCACAATTTTCTTGGTGGCACCGTCCAGATAGTTGTAGGGTGGGTACTCTTCGGTCACCACCGTGATCTTCTGCGCGAAGGCGGTCAAGGCCGCAAACAGGGTGACGAACGCGACCAAGACTGGTTTTTTCATCTGAATCTCCACGTGGGTTCCTCAAGGACCGCACCAAGGCGCTGGGTGCAAGACCATGCTACGCCGGTTTCAAGTCCCTGTCACCCCAGCGCGGCGCACCCCAGCAAGGCAGCCAGCCGCGGCAAAGCCTGGCAGGCATTGCGGGTCGTGGCGTCGGCCAAGGCTTCGGTCGAGATGCCGCGCAATTCGGCCACCACCGCAGCAATACGCGGCAACTCGGCCGGCTCATTGCGCCCCTGGGGCGTTCCCAGGCTGCGGCTTTGTGCCGTGGTGTAGAGCCAATGGGGGGGAATGTCGGGAGCATCGGTTTCCATCACCAGTGCGTCCAGGGGCAGGGTCTGGGCCAGGCGGCGCAGTTGCAAGGCCCGCTCATAGGTGACGGCCCCGCCAAACCCCAGTTTGAAACCCAGCTTGATGAACTCCTGCGCCTGCACCGCGCTGCCATTGAAGGCGTGGGCGATGCCTGACCACGGTGGGCCGCCACGCCCCAGCTCGCGCAAGTGTTTGAGAAGGCGGTCGGCCGAGCGGCGCACATGCAAGACCACGGGCAGCTGGTATTTGCGGGCCAGCTTGAGCTGTTCGCGCAAAAAATGCTCCTGCCGTTCGCGCAAGGGGCTTTCACACAGCGCGGGCACAAAGTAGTCCAGGCCAATCTCCCCCACGGCCACCAGGCGGGGGTCGTCCCGGTGGGCGGCCAGTTGCCGGTCCAGCGCAGCCAGATCGTCATCCCGGGCGCGTGCCACACACAGCGGGTGGATGCCCAGGCCATAGCTGTCTCCGCCTGCATGGGCCAAGGTGCGCACCGTATCGAGGTTGGCGATCTCCACCGCCGGAATCACGCAGTGCACCACCCCTGCCGCCCTGGCCCGCTGGCGCACCTGCAGCACATCCACCGCCAGCTCGGGGGCGTCCAGGTGGCAGTGGGTGTCTATCCATGGCATGGGGTGGGGGCTATGTTTCAGCTGCTATTTTTTGCGTTGCACAAACAGGTTGCGGGTTTTGTCCTCTGCATACGCAAAGGATACGGCGCCGTTTTTTACCATGCCCATGACCAGCATGTTGCTGGTAATGGCATCCTTATCGTCCCGGCTGAAGGGATGCTCGTGGGTGGCCGTCACGCCGTAGTACACCCGGGGAAAGTTTTCCAGTGCCGTCTTGATGGAGGGGCCCGACAAATCCCCGTTGCGTATGGACAAAATGGCATAGGACAGCAGGTACACCGTGTCATAGGCCTGCGCCGCCGCCATGGGCACGGTGATTTTGCGGGTTTTGTACTTGCGCGCATAGGCGCTCAAAAACGCGATGCGGCGCTCGTTGCTGGGCTCGGCCACAAAGGTTTGCGCCATCAAGGCGCCCTCGGCCGCCTCTTTGGCGCCGTCGATGAACAATGGAAACGACAAAGGCCAAGCCCCCACTTGCGGCACTTTCCAGCCCAGGGCCTGGCGTCCCTTGGCCACCACGGCCGCCTCTGGCCCGACGGTGTAGCTGAAAATGACATTGGCGCCGGCCTCTTGCGCGGCCTTGAGTTCGCTCTTGAGGTCTTTCACGCCCAAGTCAAAGCGGGCGATGAAGACCGGCTTGAGGTCCTTGCGGGCCAGCGCCTTCACCACGTCCTGCATGCCGGCTTCGCCGTAGCCGGTGTTGTCCGCAAAGATGGCGACTTTGGTCCAGCCGCGCGCGACGATATCCTCCACCACAAAGGGCGCCTGGATGCCGTCACGCGCCGAGGTTCTAAAAATATAGCTCTCGGGCGCCGGGTACTTGGTGGTGATGGGGGTGCCGGTGGCGCAGGGCACGATCAGGGGCGATTTGGCATTTTGGAACACCTCCAGCGACTTCATCGCCACGCCGGTGTTGCAAAAACCGATGGTGGCGGCCACCTGCTCCTGCATCAGCTCTTGCGAGCGCTGCAAGCCCACCTCAGGGGTGGCGGCGTCGTCTTTCACCACCAGCTCCAGCATGCGGCCCATGAAACCACCGGCGGCATTGATCTCGTCAATCGCCAGCATGGCGCCGTTGCGCATGGGCAGCCCAAAATCCGAAGACGGCCCGGTGAAGGGGCCGATGAGGCCGATGCGCAGGGGTTTGGCCACCTGCGCGCCCGCCAGCCCGCAAGCCACCGCCAAGCCCACCACCGCCACGATTTTTGTGCACCAGCGCATGTTCATGTTCAACTCCAGAAATGTGCGTGGAGCTTAGAACCCACCCCCCACTTCCCGCCCCCCGGCAAACCCTTAAACAGGCCGTGCCGTCAGAAAACCGAAAGTTTCATGTAAGTTAGATGCCGCCCGCAAGCTGGCCCAGCACCAGGTGCAATTGGCGCGTGCAGCGCGCCGCCAGCGTGGCGTCGTGGGTGACCAGCACAAAGGCCGTGCCCTGCTTCAACGTCAGTGAAGAAGTCGCCGTGCTGCGGCGCGCTCGGGCACGCCGCTTGCGATATTCTCGTGGAATGCCCACCGCCCAAACCTTACAGGAGATCGACCTTGTGTACCGCCGCGATGCGCGGCGTGTGTTCGCCTCGCTGGTGCGGCTGCTGGGGGACTTTGATCTGGCGGAAGAGGCGCTGCACGAGGCCTTTCGCGCCGCGCTGGAGCAGTGGCCCGAACACGGCGTGCCGGGCAACCCTTCGGCCTGGCTGGTGTCTGCCGGGCGCTTCAAGGCGATTGACAGCATCCGCCGGCAGGCGCGTTTCACGTCCACGGAAACCATGGAGCAGCCCCTGGAGGCGATTGCCGATGAAACGCTGCCCACCGACGAATCTGCCGAGCTAGAAGACGACTCGCTGCGTCTCATCTTCACCTGCTGCCACCCCGCGCTGGCGCCGGACGCGCAGGTGGCGCTCACCTTGCGCGAGGTCTGTGGCCTGACCACCGAGGAGATCGCCCGCGCCTACCTGATACCTGCGACCACCGTGGCGCAGCGCATCGTCCGCGCCAAGGCCAAAATCCGGGACGCCAAAATTCCGTACCGCGTGCCGGAAGCCGATGAACTTCCGCAGCGCATGGCCAGTGTGTTGCGGGTTCTCTACCTGGTGTTCAACGAGGGTTATTCGCCATCGTCGGGTGTGTTGGTGACCCGCGCAGACCTGTCGGGCGAGGCCATACGCCTGACCCGGCTGATTGCCACCGTGTTGCCGCCCCCGCCGTTGGCCGAAGTCCATGGTCTGCTGGCGCTGATGCTGCTCCATGAGTCGCGCCGCGCCGCCCGGACCGACGGTGCCGGTAATTTGATACCGCTGGAAGAACAGGACCGCACGCTTTGGCAAACCGGGCTGATCACCGAGGGCTGTGCCCTGGTGGAGAAAGCCCTGCACCTGCCCGGCATAGGCCCCTACACCTTGCAGGCCGCCATTTCCGCGGTGCATGCGGAGGCTCAAACCGCCGACCAGACGGATTGGGGCCAGATTGTTGGCCTCTACGATGAGTTGTTGCAGATGGAGCCTTCGCCCATCGTGGCACTCAACCGCGCGGTCGCCGTAGCCATGCACAGCGGGTGTGCGCAGGGCATCGCTCTGGTGGACGAACTCCTCACCCTCCCTGCCATGCAGGATTACCACCTGGCCCACGCGGCGCGCGCCGATCTGTGCCGCCGGCTGCAGCGCTGGGAGGAAGCACGCGCGTCTTACAAAGCGGCTTTGGCACTGGTGCAGCTGGAGCCCGAACGCCGGTTCCTGGAGCGCCGGTTGTCTGAAATAACAAGCTGATCAAAAATATTTTTTCTGTGGATGTCGAGTAGGCCCCGGCCCGATCGACTAGTTTGTTTAAAACCTGCCGCCCAACGGCACCCAACAGCAAAGGACCCTTCTTATGCAAATCACGGTTGAAACCCTTATCCACGCGCCCGTCGCCAGGGTCTGGAGCGCCTACACCACACCGGCCGACATCGTCCAATGGAACGCCGCATCCGACGACTGGCACACCACCAAGGCCACCGTCGATCTGCGCGAGGGCGGCGCCTTCTCGTCGCGCATGGAGGCCAAGGACGGTAGTTTTGGATTTGATTTTGCGGGCACGTACACCAAGGTCGTGCCGCACCAACGCATCGAATACACCTTTGGTGACCGGAGCGGAACCGTCGAATTTATCGAAGGCTCCGATGGCGTGACCGTACGCTCCACCTTTGATGCAGAGAGCGAACATCCGGTGGAACAGCAGCGCTTCGGCTGGCAATCCATTCTGAACAAATTTGCCCAACATGTGGAGACCTCCAAATGATCAAGATCCCTCCGAAAACCCTGTGGGCCGCGCTGGCCCTGGTATCTGGCTGCGCGATGGCCGCACCGGTCAACTACACCATAGACCCCGCCCACACCTACCCCAGTTTTGAGGCCGACCACATGGGTGTCTCGTTCTGGCGGGGCAAGATGAACAAGAACTCCGGCACCGTGGTGCTGGACAGGGCCGCCGGCACCGGCACGGTGGAGATCGTCATTGATCTGGCCTCCATCGACTTCGGACTCCCGGCAATGAATGCCTGGGCCACCGGCAAAGACTTCTCCAACGTGAAGAAGTCCCCCCGCGCCATCTACAAAGGCACACTGGAAAAATTTGTGGATGGCAACCCGACGCAGCTAACCGGCGAGCTGACGCTCAATGGCCAGACGCACCCGGTCAACCTCAGCATCCAGCGTTTCAAGTGTGTCCCGCACCCCATGCTCAAACGCGAGCTGTGTGGTGCGGACGCCAGCGGCAGTTTCAACCGTGACGCCTTTGGCCTATCCGCTGGAAAGGACTATGGCTTCAACATGGACGTCGCCTTGCGCATCCAGGCAGAAGCGGTGGCGGCGCCATGAAGTACCTCTGCCTGGTCTACCTGTCCAAGGAAAAATGGAGCGCCTGCCCGGACGCGGTGTGTTTCGAGGCCGCCAAGGGCCTGCAAGCGAGCGGCCATCTGCTGGCCGCAGAACCCCTGCACCCGGTGGAAACCGCCACCACACTGCGGATTCGCAATGGCCAGTTGTCCATGACCGACGGCCCCTTTGCCGAAACCAAGGAACAGCTGGCGGGCTTTTACCTGCTGGAGGCCAAGGACCTGAACGATGCCATTCGCCTGGCCGCGAAGATCCCGCCGGTGCAATACGGCAGTGTGGAAGTACGGCCGGTGCGGGAGTTGGATGTCGGTGAACCCACAACCTGATGCAACCCAGAAACAAGGAGATAAACATGCAATACATCGATGGATTTGTGGCCGCAGTGCCCACCGAGAACAAGGAAAAATACATCCAGCACGCCACGCTGGCCGCGCCCCTCTTTAAGGAGTTCGGGGCACTGAAGGTGGTGGAGTGTTGGGGTGATGATGTGCCGGACGGAAAACTCACCTCCTTCCCCCTGGCGGTCAAGAAAGAAGAGAACGAAACCGTCGTGTTCTCCTGGGTCGTGTGGCCCTCGCGCGAAGTGCGCGACGCGGGATGGAAACAACTGATGGCCGATCCCCGCATGACCTCCCAAGCCAACCCCATGCCTTTTGACGGCAAACGCCTGATCTATGGGGGCTTCCAGACGATAGTGGAGATGTAAGCCGCAACCGCCACAGCGGGCGCGGGCAAAGTGCCGCATTCGAGCTTGGCGAGTTCGAATTGGCTCCTTACTGGATAGCTGTAGAAAGTCTCAGCGAAGTTACTGGCCGCCCGCAAGCTGGCCTTGCACCAGATGCAGTTGGCGCGTGCAGCGCCCGGCCAAAGTGGCATCGTGGGTCACCAGCACAAAGGCCGTGCCTTGCTCGCGTGCCAACTCCAGCATCAGCGCAAACACACCGTCCGCCGTGGCGCGGTCCAGATTGCCGGTGGGCTCGTCGGCCAGCACACAGTCGGGGTTGGTGACCAGCGCCCGCGCAATCGCCACGCGCTGGCGTTCGCCGCCCGACAGTTCGGCCGGGCGGTGGTGCATACGCTCTTTCAAGCCCACTTTTGCTAGCATTTTTATAGCTGCTTGCGCACATTCTGCGGGGGCTAGACGCCGAATTGTCAATGGCATGGCGACGTTGTCCAGGGCACTGAACTCGGGCAGCAAATGGTGAAACTGGTAGACAAAACCCAGGTGCCGGTTGCGCAGCCGCCCTTGCTCGGCCTGGCTGAGTCCCACCAGCTTGTGGCCCAACAGATCGACCGAACCGCTGGTGGGCGCGTCCAGGCCACCCAGCAAATGCAGCAAGGTGCTTTTGCCAGAGCCGGAGGCGCCCACAATGGCCAGGGTTTCCCCCCGGTGGACCTGCAGGTCCACGCCCTTGAGCACCGTCACATCCAGCCGCCCTTCGGCGAAGCGCTTGGTCAGGCCCTGGGCGGTTAACACCACTTCGGTGGAGGCAGCGGCGGGTGCGGCTGTCTGGGTTAAATCCGCGACCATGCGGTACTGCGCGGCCCCCAAAGCAGGGGGGATTTTTGGAATCACATCACTCATACCGTCACTCATAACGCAGGGCCTCCGCCGGGTTGACCCGGCTGGCGCGCCAGCTGGGGTACAGGGTGGCCACAAAAGCCAGCACCAGGGCAATCACCGCAATCGGCACGATATCGGCCTGTTGCGGGTCACTGGGCATGCGGCTGATCAGGTAAATGTCCTTGGGCAAGAACGTGGCGCCCAGCAGTTGTTCAAGAGCGGGCACGATCACATCGATGTTGAAGGCCACCCCCAGCCCCAGCAGCAGCCCGGCAAGGGTGCCTATCACCCCCACCATGGCGCCCTGCACCACAAAAATGCCCATGATGGAGCCCGGGCTGGCCCCCAGCGTGCGCAAAATGGCGATGTCGGCGCGTTTGTCGGTCACCGTCATCACCAGGGTGGACACCAGGTTAAAGGCGGCCACCGCCACGATCAGGGTGAGGATGATGAACATCATGCGTTTTTCCACCTGCACCGCGGCAAACCAGGTGCGGTTTTGGCGCGTCCAGTCGCGGATATACAGCTCGCCACTCAGGGTGCGGCTCAGCTCGTCGGCCACCTGGCGTGCCAGGTGCAGATCCCGCAGTTTCAGGCGCACACCAGAGGGGCCTTCCAGCCGGAAGATTTTGGCGGCGTCTTCCCAATGGGTGAATGCCATGGCCGAGTCGTATTCAAAATGGCCGGAGTCAAATACCCCCACCACCGTCATTTGTTTCAGGCGCGGCACCACACCGGCCGGTGTGACCTGGCCGCTGGGTGCCACCAGCGTCACCTTGTCGCCGGTGCGCACGCCCAGGGAACGCGCCAACTCGGCCCCCAGCACCATGCCAAAACCGCCGGGCGCCAACTGCTTCAACACGGCGGACTGGGCGCCTGCGGCCAGATCGGTCACGTCCTGCTCCAGGCTCGGGTCAATGCCGCGCACCATCACGCCTTTCATGTCTTCCCCCCGCGCCAGCAGTGCCTGGGCTGCTATAAAAGGTGCAGCACCGATGACCTCGGGGTGGGCCTTGGCCTGCGCCAGGGTCTGGTTAACATCGGGCAGCGCTTGGCCGCCTGCGGCATAGACCTCGATGTGCGACACCACGCCCAGCATGCGGTCGCGCACCTCTTTCTGAAAGCCGTTCATCACGCTCAGCACGATGATGAGCGCCGCCACACCGAGGGCAATGCCCAGCATTGAGACGCCGGAAATGAAGGAGATGAACCCGTTGCGCCGGGTGGCCCGGCCGGCGCGGGTATAGCGCCAGCCAATCAATAATTCGTAGGGGATTTGTTTCACCCCTGAATTGTGGCATCTGCGCTGCACCCCAAGCTGGGTTCACGGACAATAGCCCCCATGCACACCCTGATCACTTACGCGGCGCCCCCCGGCCCCCACTGCAAAGCGGCCCTGCCGCACCTGGTGCTGCCCAACCTGGGCCGCTTGCTGCGGCACTTAAGCCCCGGCGCCCGATTGCAGGGTCAGGCCCAGGACCTGACCCCGGTTTACGAACGGGTCCAGGCACAAGCCGCCGGCCTGGAGGGGGCCGATGGGCTCATCCCCTGGGCCGCACAAGAGGCCCAGCGCCTGGATCTGCTGGCACTGCATGGCCCCAAAGGATGGGCCTGGGTCACGCCCTGCCACTGGACGGTGCAATCCGACCACGTCGATATGGCGGACCCTCTGCAACTGGCGCTGACGCCCCGGGACGCCGAAACCCTGTACCTGGCCATGCAGCCCTACTTTGCCGAAGACGGCATCACCCTGTTCGCCCATGCACCGGGGCAGACCCACACCCGCTGGCTGGCGCACGGCGCCGTGTTTGCCAACCTGCCCACCGCGTCACTGGACCGGGTGGCTGGCCGCGTGGTGGACCCCTGGCTGCCGCGCCAAGCCCAGGCCAAGCCCCTGCGGCGCCTGCAAAACGAAATGCAGATGCTGCTCTACACCCACCCCGTGAACGACCAGCGCGCCAACTTCCACCTCAGCGCGGTCAACGCCTTTTGGGTCAGTGGCACCGGCACCCTCCAGGGGCCCCATGGCGCGCCAGTGCAAACCACGCCTTGTACGCTGCGCGACGCCCTGCGCCAACCCGCCCTGGCCGATGACGCCGCCGCCTGGGTCAGCGCCTGGCATGCGCTGGACGCGTCCACCCTGGCCCACGACGTGGAACGCCTGCAGCAAGGCGGCCCCTTGCAACTCACCCTGTGCAGCGACACCCAGGCCCTGACGCTGGAGCACCGCCCCTTGCGCCCCTGGGACCGCCTGCTGCGGCGCATGGCGCCCGTCAAACCCCAAGAAATATTGCGATCCCTATGAACATCCTTCCCCGCGACATCCCTCCCCGCGCCGTCTGGACGCTCGAACAAGCCGGTATCCACCCCCTGCTGGCACGCCTGTATGCCGCACGCGGTGTCACCGGCACCGACGAGCTGGACGACGCACTGGCCCGCCTGCTGCCGCCCAGCACCCTGCTGGGCATTGACCGCGCCGCCACCCTCCTGGCCGACGCCATTGCGCAAGACAAAAAACTGTGCATCGTGGCCGACTACGACTGCGACGGCGCCACCGCCTGCGCCGTGGCCCTGCGCGGCCTTAAGACTTTGGGCGCCCAACACGTCAACTACCTGGTGCCCGACCGCGTGGTCGATGGCTACGGCCTGACCGCCCCCATCGCCCAGCGCGTGAAAGACCAGGGCGCCGATGTGCTCATCACCGTGGACAACGGCATTGCCAGCATGGACGGCGTGGCCCACGCCAAACGCCTGGGCCTGCAGGTGCTGGTGACCGACCACCACCTGCCCGCCAGTGAGCTGCCCAACGCCGACGTCATCGTCAACCCCAACCAGCCCGGCTGCACGTTCCAAAGCAAATCCATCGCCGGGGTGGGCGTGATGTTTTACGTGCTGCTGGCCTTGCGCAGTGAGCTGCGCACGCGCGGGGTATTTGATGCCGCCACACAGCCCAAACTCGACACCCTCTTGCCGCTGGTCGCCCTGGGCACCGTGGCCGACGTGGTGCGCCTGGACGCCAACAACCGCCGCCTCGTCGCCCAAGGCCTCAAACGGGTGCGGGCCGGCGCCATGCCTGCGGGACTAGCTAGCCTTTTTGTAGCATCCGGCCGCGTGGCTGCGGTGGCCACCACCTTCGACTTTGGCTTTGCCCTGGGGCCGCGCATCAACGCCGCCGGCCGCCTCTCCGACATGACGCTGGGCATTGAATGCCTGACCACCGACGATCCGGCCCGCGCCGACGCACTGGCCAAAACGCTGGACGCCATCAACCGCGAGCGCCGCGTGATCGAAGGCGACATGCGCGAGCAGGCCATGAACATCGTCGAAGGCCTGTTTGACGAAGGCGACGAACCGCCGCCGGCCATCTGTGTGTTCGACCCCGACTTCCACGAAGGCGTGGTCGGCATCGTGGCCTCGCGCATCAAAGACAAGTTGCACCGCCCCAGCTTTGTGTTTGCCGCCAGCGCCGCCCCCGGCAAGGAGCACGAACTCAAGGGGTCGGGGCGCTCCATCCCCGGCTTCCATTTGCGCGATGCGCTGGACCTGGTGGCCAAACGCTACCCCGGCGTGCTCCTGCGTTTTGGCGGCCACGCCATGGCGGCGGGTTGCACCATCGCCGAAGAGCACTTTGACGACTTTGAACAGGGCCTGAACGAAGTCGCCCAGGAATGGCTGGACGTTGCCACCCTGACCCGCCGCCTGGAAACCGACGGCCCGCTGGCGCCCGAGTACCGCCGCGTGGACCTGGTGGACACCCTGCACAAGGAAGTCTGGGGCCAGGGCTTCGCCGCCCCCACCTTCAGCGAGGAGGTGGAGGTGGTGTCGCAACGCCTGGTGGGTGAAAAACACCTCGCCCTCAAACTCAAACACCAGGGCCAGCCGGTCGACGGCATCTGGTTCGGCCACACCGACCCGCTGCCCGCCAAAGTGACCCTGGCCTTTAGGCTGGACGCCGACGAGTGGAATGGCGTGCGCCGGGTGCGGTTTTTGGTGGAGGGGGCGGAGGTTTAAGCGGGAGAAAAAAAGCATTCTGGCGCGTGAATATTGCGCAAATAGCTATCAACTTTATAGCAAAACAAGCTTCTAGCTGGGTTGATTCAATTGCGGGGCACACTTGCATTTATGTCCATGGGATCTATTCAGATTTTCAGACAGCTTTGCAGTTGCCCCTCTCGTCAAGGTTACGCCTGCGGAATGTTCTTGACGAAGACAAGCAACGGTCCTGCGTTGATCGGCCAAGGAATCATCATCCGGCACTCGCGTCACCGACATCTAGCTCTTCGCCGTGATTGAGTTTGCGCATTGCAATCGACGCCTCGGCGGAACGGGTCTCTGCTGCAATTTGCCGGTCAAGCTCGTGAATCTGCCTGCGGGCAAACATCTGTACATTCTCACTCGGATCATCAAGCCACGGCCCGAGCCAGTCTTTTCGCTGGGCGTGCAGCTCCGCAAATCCAAACTCACCAGAGATGACACCTGATGCGAGCAAAGCCGATCGGGCTTTGCTCAGCAATTGGCTCTCGGGATTCAGCGTGGCAACGATCACGCGTACAAGCGTATATACGCAAGCCTTTCCTTCAAAAGCGGACAGAACGCCCAGCGCGAATGCCAAATCCTGTTCGTTACCACCCACAATCAAAGCCATAAGCCGTGCCTCAAGCCCGTTCGACAACTCCGGGAACACCGAGGCAAGCAGCTTTCCCCCGTCATAGGTGAAGTGCCGAGGATCGGAGTCGAACCAAATACGGGCGCCGTTCAGCATGACATCGGGAATGGCGGAAAGCGGTGTTTGGAGTTGATGTACTGCGAACGGTATTGCGTCATAGTGCTTTGGCGCAGTACCTGCTCGCGCAAATGTCTGCCGCTTTCCAAGGAATGCGACAACGCTTGCGGGCCAACGCTCGGCGATGGCGGCTGCGATGTGCTCGGCTTCATATTCGAGATCGGGATAGGGAACCAACGCGTCGAGCACCACGTTTGCCTGCTCTTCGTTGAGCGCCCGAATGATCGGACTTCCAAGCCAGGAGAAGCAAGGCATCCGAACCCAACTGAGGTTTCCTGCCGCATTGAGGTAACGGAGCGCTGGAAGAAATACTTCTTCAATCAGTGTGCCGGGATGGGCGGCGAATTGGTTGACGGACGCGGTCAGCACATTACGTACCGAACCGCCACCGCCATGGCGGACCGCGCTGTCGAACGTACGGTGAAGCAGGGCTTCATCGAATGGATTCGCAAACCGCAGGTACCAAGCGATATGGTCGGTATGTTCACCCGCACTAAGCCACACGTCGATTCGCCTGCGCGCTTGCGCGTACCCCACACTCCGCATCAACCCGGCGAGCATACGTGGCAGAAATATCGCGAGCGGTCCTTCGAGTCGGTCAAGATAGCTGACGACGATAGACGGCTGGGCCTCCGCCAACCTTTCGAGGAAATCGCCAAAGACTGGAAATGTAGCGTGGTCATTGGACTCGGTCCGTGCATAGCGGCTGATTCTGTCGAACCAGACATCCGCGCTGGCCTCATCGACCGATGCAAGCAGCGTATCGACCTGATTGGACCGGTACGCACCCGCTTGCTCATAGTTGAACTCTTTGCCCTCCCAAGCGGGCGGAAACACCGAATTGAACCCGACCAGGGTCTTGTAAATCACAAAATCGGGGTCGGCGTTGGCGACACAGCGGAACGCAAGTGCCGCCACCTGTATCCGTGCACTTGCCGCGACGAGATCTGGATCATCGCGCATCGTCTTGGGTAGCTCTGCATATATCTGGTAGCTGCGATGGACCCGTTCCTCGGTCGTTTGCCGCAGATCAAGACTTAACATCGGTGCAATGTCTGCTTGGAACTCCAGGATGGTTCGCGTGTCGTCCATCACAGATTGTGCTAGCGCGTTGCTGTACATGACGCTGAAGGGGGTGCGCGTCGCAGCTTGGAACGCCAGCAGAACGGCACTGCGCTGATCGTCTCCTGCTGCCAGCGCGAACAGGTGTTTCAGCAGGTTAATCGCCTTGGTTCGGACGCCACGAAGTGCATCGGACGCAACCACCGCACCGCGGTGAATCGTCACAGCGGAAGAACTGTTCGTCGTGCCACTAACCTCTGTGCCCAGCATCTCTCCAAGCATCGTGGTCAGCAGTGGGCCCAACCCACAGCACTCGTCCTCGCGGAGTCTCTCCATGCATTCGACCAAAATCATCTGGGCAATCGGGCCGTGCTCCCGCCAGACCTGCATCTGGTGCTTGGCAAGCGCCTGGCCCAGTTCCAGTAACGGCTTTTTTTCGCCCTCATTTTCAGCCCAGCCATAAAGCGTGCAGAGTGCGCCAAACGTGACCCCAACATCGAGATAGCGGTATCGGGCAAGGATGTCGGCGATGGCCTTGACAATATCAATGTAGGTTTTTGCCCGCAAGGCACCATAAGGTGTTTCGATTGCGATAGGTTTAGCTACCCGGGCACGGTCAGCGGCAACGAGCAATTGCGCAACGATCTCGGAATAGATCGTTGGCAAATCGTCATAAAACGGAAGCACGTTCTCAGCGAATGTTTCAAGCGCATCGGCGCGAGCATTGTTGTCCACCGCATCAACAATCGCCTCCAAAACAACACCATCAAACAGGGCTTTGCCTTCGATGAGTCGCTGAAAGTCGCTTGCAATCTTCTGAAATTCATAGCCCGCAGGCAGAAGATATTTGCGTGCGATTTTCTGCATTCGGTTCTTAATGCCGTCGAACTCCTTGCCGCCGAAGTCGCAAAGAGTGGGCGCCTTGTAGATAGTGTCGTGGGCCATCTCCGCCCATGCATGGTTGAGAATTGTCTGAATCTGTACTTCACACCGCATTCCACCGAAGCGGGCATATTCGGGCAGAGCGATGCGCTCAGGCCGAAGCCTGACGAGATAGTGATTGGAAATGTAGAGCTCGGCTGCATCTCCAACTGTGCGGCCGGGATGGTGGAGCTTGTAGTCCAGTACCTCAAAATTCTGTTCGATGACGCCAGAGTTGATAAACCGCGTAACGTCGCCGTTGGTATAAAAGATGACGCGGCAGCCGGCGAGATCCTTAATGTCATTCTCAAGCGTCATCGTTGCTGAAAAGCCGCGCTCTTCGAGCTTCTTGCGCAACGAATCGGGTTGTTTGGCCCTCACGTTTATTTGTTGGAACCGATAGCCCCCCTCGGCTCCGATAGCTGCAGTCAGAATTTCCGCAATCCTTGCTGCAAGGGAGGCGTACGCCTCCCTGCCCTCCCGCTCGTAGCATTCGAAGTTCATTTTTTACCCGCCCGTTTTGATCTAGCCATCTTAGCCTCACGCCCGCTCTGCAGGTTATAGACAATAGAGCCCCAGCGTGCGGTTCACATGGCTGGCTTCTCCCACGTAAAGCAGAACTAAACGCCTCCCAAAATGCCCCTACACTGGCACTATCTTGCGCAAGGCACAGCGGGCACCCTCACTTCTTCATGCTTAAAAAAGTTGGCATCCATCAGCCCATCCCGGGGATATATCAAGGAGTTTTGCGGCTCCTGGATGGATCATCCCCCTTTGGCGCACGACCCTGGCCCTGAACGACCCCAGGGATGCCAACGCCAACAGAAAAATAAGCCCTAGCCCCCGTAACATATGCGCAAGCAGCTACTAATTTAATAGCAAAACAGAGCACCAACTCCCGGTTACCCCCTATGACCCCACACCTCACCATCCTCACCGGCGCCTCGCGCGGCATGGGTTTGGCCATGGCCGAGCAGCTCTTGGCCCCTGGCCGCACGCTGCTGTGCATCTCCCGCCACGCCAACCCGGCCTTGGTGCAGCAGGCGGCCGCCTGCGGTGCCACGCTGGAGCAATGGACACTGGACCTGAATGACAGCGTGCCAGCAGCACAGCGCCTGTTGCTCTGGCTGCAAAACCACGCGACAGAGCAGTTCGCCAGCGCCACGCTGATCAACAACGCCGGGCTCATTCCGCCCATTGCGCCACTGGGCCAATCGGACCCTGCCGAACTGGCCAATGCCTTGCGCGTCGGCTTGGAAGCCCCCCTGCTGCTGTGCGGTGCCTTCCTCCATGCCACCCAGCACTGGCATATCCCCCGCAAGGTGCTGAACATTTCCTCGGGCCTGGGGCGCCGCGCCATGGCGTCGCAGGCGGCCTATTGCGCGGCCAAAGCGGGCATGGACCATTTCACCCGCTGCATGGCGCTGGACGAGGCGCAAAGTTCCCACGGGGCGCGGGTATGCTCGCTGGCCCCCGGCGTGATCGACACCGACATGCAAGTACAGTTGCGCCAGGCGGACGCCGCCCAGTTCCCGGACCGCGAGAGTTTTGAAAATCTGCACTTGCGCGGCCAACTGACCCGCCCCGCCGAGGCGGCCAGCCGGGTACTGGCTTATCTGGCGCGCCCCGATTTTGGTGAACAGCCTGTGGCCGATGTGCGTGGCTGAGCATCGGCAAAAAAGCATACGGAGAACCCCTGCCATGGCCCTGAAGATTGACCCCACCGTTGTTCAAATGTTTGCAGAGAATGTGCGCGCCCAGGTGCTTTCCCGCCCCAGCGGGCTCAAGCTCGATCCGGCCATCGTGCAAAAAATTGCCGAGCGTGTGCCGGTGTTTGGAGGCATGAGCCACGACTGCCTGCTGCAAACCTTGGGCAGCGCCGACCACCACCCCATCAAGGCCGGCGAACCGGTGTTCAAAGAAGGCGATATGGGCAGTGCGTTTTACGTCGTCATTGCGGGCGAGGTGACGGTGCTCAAGCAACGCAATGGCGAGTACGTGGTGCTGGCGCATTTGGGCATTGGTGAGTGTTTTGGTGAAATGGCGCTGGTGCGCGACGATGTGCGCACCGCCACCGTGCTGGCCGTGCGTGACAGCGTCACCATGCGCTTCGAGCGTGATCGCATCGACGCCAACCCCGAAAGCGCCCACATCATTTACCGCAACATTGCACGCATCTTGTCGGGCCGCCTGCGCAAGTCCAGTGTCATGCTGGCGGACCTGGTGGTGCAGGGCAAGAGCACGGGCGGTAGTACACCGGTTTAAAGCGCTCTAAGCAGGCCTCAGGGTGCCAGCACCCTGAGTTGGACCAGCTTGGCCGCGTCCGCGTCCACCGCACGGGTGGAATACACCCCCAATTGCTCGGGAGCCGCTTTGGGCCCCGTCACCGCAATGGTGAACCACTCCCCTAGCGGCACGGCCACCGTGGTGGCAAAACGACTGCGCGCCTGGGCTGGCACAGAGTGTTCGGCATGCGCCTCTGCCGCCGTGGTGTCCACCTCCACTTCCACCACGGCCGGCTGTTTCCCCCCCGGCCAGCGCACTTGCACGGCCAGGCCCTGCCCGGCATCGACCCAGGTGGTGGCGTTTTCCACGCCCTTGCTCTCGGTGCTGGCGGTGTCACCGGTTGCGGTGGTGGCGGACGAAGTGCGGGAGGCCGCGGTTTTGACCCACTGCAGGGGCAGGGAACGGTTCAATTTCACCTGCGCCCGTTCGCCGTTCATGACAAAGACTTTCTGGATGTCCAGGTCGCGCTCCTGCACGGGCTGGGTGCGTACCACGGTACGGTCTGCCTCGGCTTGCACCACCACCCGCAGCTCCACCGTCATATTGCGCACCGGCAGCTTCGCCGCAACGGAAGTTCCCCAAAGCAGAAAAGCCACCAGGGCAATACGGCGAAAGTCCATCACTCAGGCTCCTGCTAGTTGAAAACCCGCAGCATACCCCTGCCAATGCGGAGGCATTGCGAGTGAAACGCGGCCTTTCACGGCCCAACTCGGCCGTTCGACTGCTCCATAATCCCAAGCAAGCGCTCTGCAGGCCCTGCGGATGCAGATTGCGCAGCAAACTGACAGCCCCAGCGCGCCGCGCGCCCCCATTTTTCAACCTCAAGGAGTTTTCCCATGTCCCGTGAAGTCGTCGTCGTCAGCGCTGTGCGCACCGCCATTGGTACCTACGGTGGTAGCTTGAAAGACATCCCCCCCACCGAGCTGGCGGCGCAGGTGGTGCGCGAGTCCCTGGCACGCGCCCAGGTGGATGGCGCCGACGTCGGCCATGTGGTGTTTGGCCATGTGGTCAACACCGAGCCCAAGGACATGTACCTCTCGCGCGTGGCAGCCATCCACGGCGGCTGCGCCGAGGGCACACCCGCGTTCAATGTCAACCGCTTGTGCGGTTCGGGCCTGCAAGCCATTGTTTCGGCCAGCCAGAGCATCTTGCTGGGCGACACCGATATCGCCATTGGCGGCGGCGCAGAAAACATGAGCCGTGCGCCCTACGCGTCGCTGAACATGCGCTGGGGTGCCCGCATGGGGGACACCAAGATGGTGGACATGGTGGTGGGCGCCTTGCATGACCCGTTCCACACCATCCACATGGGTGTGACCGCTGAAAACATCGCCGCCAAATGGGGCATCAGCCGCGAAGAGCAGGACGCGATTGCGGTGGAGAGCCACAACCGCGCCCAGCGCGCCACCGAGGCGGGCTACTTCACCTCGCAAATCATGCCCGTCATGCTCAAGAGCAAAAAGGGCGACGTGGCCTATGCCACCGACGAACATTTCCGCGCCAACTGTTCTGCTGCCGACATGGCCAAGCTCAAGCCCGCTTTCCTGAAAGAAAACGGCACCGTTACCGCCGGCAATGCCTCGGGCATCAACGATGCGGCTGCCGCTGTGGTGCTGATGGAAGCGGGCACGGCCAAAGCGCGCGGGCTCAAGCCCATGGCGCGCCTGGTGGCGTACGCCCACGCCGGTGTGGACCCCAAGTACATGGGCATTGGCCCCGTGCCTGCCACCCAGTTGGCGCTGAAAAAGGCGGGCCTCACCGTGAACGATCTGGATGTGATCGAGGCCAACGAGGCCTTTGCCGCCCAGGCCTGCGCCGTCACCCGTGACCTGGGTCTGGACCCCGCCAAGGTGAACCCCAATGGTTCCGGCATCTCTTTGGGTCACCCGATTGGCGCCACCGGCGCGTTGATTACCGTGAAGGCCATGTACGAGTTGGAACGCATTGGCGGGCGTTATGCCCTGGTGACCATGTGTATTGGCGGCGGCCAGGGCATTGCGGCCATTTTTGAGCGCGTGTCCTGATTTCAATTCCAGATCAATCCGATCATTCAAAGAAAGGGATTGCCTGATGGATACACCCCATGGCCCTGCGACATTGGACTCTGTCAGCGCCCTGATTCATGCGCGCCAGAATGTTTCCGCCAAACGGCTGGTGGAGCCTGGCCCGTCTGCACTGCAGCTGCAGCAGATCCTGGGGACCGCGGCGGCGGCCCCGGACCATGGGCAGCTGCGGCCCTGGCGCTTCGTCGTCGTCCCTGCAGAGCAGCGGGGGCGGCTGTCAGAGGTTTTTGGGCAAGCGCTGCTGGACCGTGATCCCCAGGCATCACCAGATCAGCTGGAGTCTGCCCGCGAGAAGGCGCACCGTGCGCCGCTGTTGATCATGGCGATTGCCCGTTTGACGGACCAGGGCGCACAGGCGGGCACAGCACCTGGGCGGGGTGCCGAACACCCAGAGTCCAGCGCGGCGGATGTGAGCGATGCGGAACGTCTGGTGTCCCTCGGGTGTGCGATTCAAAACATGCTGCTGTCGGCACAGGCTGCGGGGTTTGGTGCAGGCCTGACCAGCGGGCAGGCCATGGCCTCCCCCCATTTACGCGCGCTGTTCGGTTTGCAGCCCCATGAACAGGCGGTGTGCTGCCTCAATATCGGCACAGTCAGCAAACACAAGCCGCCCCGCGTGCGGCCTGGGCTTGCGGACTACGTTACTTACCTAGGTTGCCCTTAAAGCTGTTTTCCACCAAGGGTTTGGCATCGACTTGCGGCACATGGCAGGAGTTGCACTGCCAACGCAACATGTTCAACTCGGGCGCGGCTTTGGGGTCCGCTTTCTGAACAAAATGGCTTTTGCCCGCGCGGGGAATTTTTTGCCCCCGGAAGTTGTCATTGATGTGGCAGTCCAGGCAGGCGTTGTCCGTGGCATTGATGTCATCAAAACCATCGACCTTGTGTGGAATCAAGGGAGGCTGCTCTTTGAAGGTGCGAACAATCACCTTTTGTGCCCCCGGTTTGCTGCCCAGATAGGGCTGCTCGGTCGGGGCCGAGTCGGAGGTTGAAACTTCGCTGCCACGCATGCTGCTGACTGGCTGGGCGACGCTCCAGCATGCCGCCACAGACAAAACAGCAGCCAGTGAAAGTTTGAGGGTCGTTTTCATGAGGGGGTCTCCACAAGTGAAAGGTCTTAAGGATCAGATCGGCAACTTGGGGTCGGTGCCGGGCAGGGTTGAAACAGGGGACGAAAACCGGGTGCCAAAGGAAAAAACATCTTTGGAGCACACATCCATGCAGCGTCCGCAGTTGCTGCAGTCACTGGACAAAATAAGGGGGCTGACGCCCTTGGCAGCCCCTTTGAGCGGTAGGCGAATGACCTGCTGCTCTGGGCACACTGCAAAACAATCAAGACAGTTGTTGCAGGCCTCGCGCTTGCTGGCGGAAAGACGCAGCACACTCCTTTTGCCCAACACGCTGTAGAAGGCACCCACCGGGCACAGGTGGCCGCACCAGCCGCGCTTCATGACAAAGAGGTCAAACACAAAGATCACCGCGATCAGCAACCAGCCCGCGCCCATGCCAAAAATCAGCCCCCGGTGCAGCATGGACACCGGGTTGACCAGTTCCCACACGATGCTGCCGGTGGTGGCTGCCAGTACCAATATCAAGGCCAGCATCCAGTAGCGGGTGGCGCGGGGCATGTCGCCTCCGCCACGGATTCCGAGTTTGCGGCGCAAGGCACTGGCGGTGTCGGTCACCACATTCACTGGGCACACCCAGGCGCAAAAAACACGTCCGCCCACCAGGGCATAGAACAGCAGCACCAGGGCCGCACCGATGAGCGCGTTGCGCTGGGGTGTATGGCCAGCCAGCAAGGATTGCAGCAACACCAGGGGGTCGGTCAAGGGCACAGTGCCCAGTGTCAGGCTGTAACTGAGATTGCCTTTGACCAGCCACCAGCCCAACCAGGGCCCTACCATGAACAAGGCCAGGATGCTGCCTTGCGACACACGGCGCAGCACCAGCCAGCGGTGTGCACCCCACCAGCCTTTGGCCTCGCGCGCGTCCCGGCCTACGGTGTCGGCAAACTGTTTCATCGCGGGGCCTCCAGGGGCAGTGCACTCGGCAGCGCGCTGCCGGGGTCCGAGTGGCCCGGAAGCGTCATGCCGTCTGGCATGCGGTCCGGCAAGTCCACCAGGTTTTTATCTTCCACCAAGGATTTACCCGCCTTGCGTTTTTCTTCCCAGCCCAACTGGTAATGCGCGCCGAGTTCACCCTTGGCCAGTTTGACCGGGTAGACCTTGATGGCGGCCACGTCCAGCACGCAGGACGCTTCACATTTGCCGCAGCCCGTGCATTGGTCCGAATGCACCGTGGGTAAAAACATGGCGTGTTTAGAGGTGCGTTCGTTGTGCTGCACCTCCAGCGTGATGGCTTTGTCAATGGCCGGGCACACCCGGTAACACACGTCACAGCGCATGCCCAAAAAATTCAGACAGGTTTCATGGTCCACCAGGACGGCCAAGCCCATTTTGGCCAGGGTAATGTCGGTCAGTTGGGGGTCCAACGCGCCAGTGGGGCAGGCCTTGATGCACGGGATGTCCTCGCACATTTCGCAGGGCTTGGCGCGGGCCACAAAAAAGGGCGTGCCAGTGGCCACGGGCTGCTCCGGCGTGGCCAGCGTGAGAATGTCATAGGGGCAGTCGCGCACGCACAGTCCGCAGCGGATGCAGGCCGACTGAAAGTCTTGCTCCGATCCGGCCCCCGGCGGGCGGATGGCCCCCGCCGGCAAAGCCTTGGCTTGTTTGTTGTACAGGCCCAAGCCCAACCCAATCGCACCCACACCGCAGGCCATCTTCAAGGAGTCGAAGATGAACTGGCGGCGGGCTTCTGTTTGGGGGGGGACAGGCAATTTCATGACAACAAGCAAGCGGTACGCAACAGTAGGCAGGGGCCTATGTGCATAGGCCTATCGGATTTCTCAGGCTTTGACCACCTTGCAGGCGCACTTCTTGAAGTCCGTCTCTTTGGAGATCGGGCAGGTGGCGTCCAGCGTCAGCTTGTTCACCAAACGGTGCTCGTCAAAGAAGGGCATGAACACCAAACCCACGGGTGGCTTGTTGCGGCCCCGGGTTTCCACCTTGGTGCTGATGTCTCCGCGTCGGGTGGAAATCTTGACCGTGTCGCCCCGCTGCAGGCCCCGCTTTTTGGCGTCTTCAGGGTTCATGTACAGCCAGGCATCGGGCATGGCGCGGTACAACTCGGGCACGCGCCGGGTCATGGAGCCGGTGTGCCAGTGCTCCAGCACCCGCCCGGTGGAAAGCCACAGGTCAAACTCTGCGTCCGGGGCTTCGGCGGCGGGCTGGTAAGGCAGGGCAAAAATCCAGGCCTTGCCGTCGGGCTTGCCATAGAACTTGACGCCCTCGCCTTTTTTCACATACGGGTCAAACCCCTCGCGGAAGCGCCACAGCGTTTCCTTGTTGTCCACCACCGGCCAGCGCAGGCCGCGGGCCTTGTGGTAGGTGTCAAACGGGGCCAGGTCATGGGCATGGCCGCGGCCAAACTCGGCATATTCCTCGAACAAGCCCTTTTGCAAGTAGTAGCCCAACTCCTTGGACTCGTCATTTTCAAATCCCTTTTGCATCTCGGATGCGGGGAATTTATTGACCTGGCCGTTGGCGTAGAGCACCTCGTACAAGGTCTTGCCTTTGTACTGCGGCGCTTTGTCCAGCAACTCGGCGGGCCACACTTCATCGGTTGTAAAACGCTTGGAGAATTCGATGTACTGCCACAAATCGGACTTGGCCTTGCCCGGCGCATTGACCTGCTGGCGCCAGAACTGGGTGCGGCGCTCGGCATTGCCGTAGGCACCTTCTTTTTCCATCCACATGGCGGACGGCAAAATCAGGTCGGCTGCCATGGCGGAAACTGTGGGGTAGCAGTCCGACACCACGACAAAGTTCGCCGGATTGCGAAAGCCCGGCCAGATTTCACCGTTGATGTTGGGCCCCGCCTGCATGTTGTTGGTGGTGGTGGTCCAGTAAAAATTGAGCTTGCCGTCCTTGAGCGCACGGCTTTGTGCCACGGCGTGCAAGCCAATCCAGTCCGGCACCGTTCCCGCAGGCAACTTCCATTGCTTTTCGGCAATTTCCCGGTGCTTGGGGTTGACCACTTCCATGTCGGCCGGCAGGCGGTGGGCAAAAGTACCCACTTCGCGAGCGGTGCCACAGGCCGAGGGTTGGCCTGTGAGTGAGAACGGGCCATTGCCGGGCTCGGAAATTTTTCCAGTCAACAGGTGGATGTTGTAGATCATGTTGTTGGCCCAGGTGCCACGGGTGTGCTGGTTAAAGCCCATGGTCCAGTAGGACACCACCTTGGTCTTGGGATCGGCATACACCTTGGCCAGCGCTTCCAGCTTGTCCTTGGGGACACCAGAGATTTCGTGCGCCTTGTCCAGGGTGTACTCCGACACAAACTGCTTGAACTCGTCGAACGTCATGGGGGCCGATGCGCCAGGGTTGCCCTTGGGCTTGCCGTCTGCGCCGGGGTA
The DNA here is from genome assembly GCF_030697375.1 of Rhodoferax sp. GTDB lineage: Bacteria > Pseudomonadota > Gammaproteobacteria > Burkholderiales > Burkholderiaceae_C > Allorhodoferax. Next base: position 33,242 of record NZ_JAUYQD010000035.1, read on the forward strand.
GCCGTTGTTGTTGGCCACCACCTCCAGCGGGTGGTTGGGCCGCAGGCCGTAGCCAATGTCGGTCACGCCCTTGCGGAAGTTGACATTGCGTTTGACGAACTCTTCATTGACCGCACCACTTTGGATGATGTGGTTGCAGATGTAGTTCAGGATCGCCAGGTCGGTCTGCGGCTTGAAGATGAGTTCGTTGTCGGCCAGTTCACAGGTGCGGTGCGCAAAGGTGGACAAGACATGCAGCTTGACGTGTTTGGCGGTCAGACGCCGGTCGGTGATGCGTGACCACAGAATGGGGTGCATCTCGGCCATGTTGGAGCCCCACAGCACAAAGGCATCGGCGTGCTCGGCATCGTCATAACAACCCATGGGCTCATCGATGCCGAAGGTGCGCATGAAACCGGCCACCGCAGAGGCCATGCAGTGGCGGGCGTTTGGGTCCAGGTTGTTGGAGCGAAAACCCGCCTTGAACAGCTTGACGGCCGCATAACCTTCCCAAATGGTCCACTGACCAGAGCCAAACATGCCAATGGATTTCGGGCCACCCGCCTTGAGCGCGGCCTTGGTCTTTTCTTCCATCACGTCAAAGGCTTTTTCCCAACTCACGTGGGTGAAGTCCCCATTTTTGTCAAACTTGCCGTCCTTCATGCGCAAGAGCGGTTCCGTGAGTCGGTCTTTGCCGTACATGATCTTGGACAGGAAATAACCTTTAATGCAGTTCAGCCCTTTGTTGACGGGCGCATCCGGGTCCCCCTGGGTGGCCACCACGCGGTTGTCCTTGACACCAATCAGCACACCACATCCCGTTCCGCAAAAACGGCAGACGCCTTTGTCCCAGCGCACGCCGTCGGCTGCGCCGGACTGCGCCAGCGCCTGGGCACCGGGAACGCTGATGCCAATCACGGTGGCGGCCGCGGTGACCGCATTGGCCTTGATGAGATCTCGACGGGTTACTTGCATTTCAATAGCTCCTGATCAGGGTTGGATTCGGTTTGCTGAAAAATCATGGCCACCGACAGAACGCTGTCCATGCGTTCAATGGCCTCGTAGGTGTCGACGGCGGCTCGGTCGTTGTCACTTTCAATGGTGACGATGAGCTTTCCGTCATCGGTGCTGGCGTGAACCTCTACGCCCGCCACTTGAAATAATTGGGTACGCAAAACCTGCTCTTGGGCCGGTTTTGCGTACACGATGGCACTGGAAATATTCAAAACGTTGCCTTCCATGGTTAACTGCGCAGTGCGCGGGAAAACGATTCAATGACTAAAGACCACTTTAGCGACGTAGGCAAATAAAACATTGATGCAGGTTAGTTTTTTGCAAGAAGCTTTATGATTCGATTTCTTTCCCAATGACCGCTATTCAGCGCAATGCATTAAGGCTTCTGTTATGCATTCCCCTCCCCATATGACCGCCACGCAAGCACGCTGGAGCCTGGGCGCCAAGCTCACTCTGGTCGGAACACCGTTCTTGCTTTTGGCGCTGCTCTCGACGGTATTGACACTGTGGGTAAGCTGGCAACTGGACGGTGGCGCGGCAACGGTGAATGAGGCTGGTCGCATGCGAATGCAGGCCTACCGCATGGCGCTGGCAGTAGGCAGTGGTGGACAACAAGCGTTGCCGCAGCACATCAAAGAGTTCAACGGGAGTCTCACGCTTTTACGCAATGGAGACCCCGAACGCCCCCTGTTTGTCCCCTGGGACAGCAATGTGCGCCATCATTTTTCTACCGTGGAGCAAGACTGGCAGCGTTTTCAAACACGCTGGCTTGCACAGCCCGCCACGAACCTAGCCGAACTGAGCGGAAACACCACGGCTTTCGCGGCAGACATTGACACCTTTGTGGGCAGTATTGAGGCACACATGTCACGCTGGACTGCCATCCTGCACATGTTGCAAATGGGGGTGCTGGTGCTGGCCGTTTTGGGGGCTGCTGTACTGATTTTCACCGGCTACCTGTTTGTCCTTGAGCCGCTCAATCAGCTCAAACAAGCGATCCAGAAGATTCAGGGAGGCGACTTTGGTGCGCGCGTTGACCGTGTGACCACCGATGAATTTGGCACGCTGGCGGAAGGCTTCAACGGTATGGCCGAGCATTTGCAATCCATGTACCGCAATCTGGAAAGCAAGGTTTTGGAGAAAACGGCCGAACTCGAAGAAAAACGGGAGCGCTTGGAATCGCTCTATGAAGTCACCGCCTTGGTCGCACAAGCCACCTCATTGGAAGACCTGGCCCGAGATTATTCCCAGCGCATGATGCGCATTGCCCGCGCCGATGGTGTGGCCTTGCGCTGGTCCGACCAAGCCAACAAACGCTACATGATGTTGGCAGCCAGCGGCTTACCCGCCTCCATGGTCGAGGACGAACAATGCCTACACGCTGGCGACTGCCATTGCGGCACCCCTTCTGCCACCGGTTTGACCGTCATTCCCATCCATGCATTGCCGCTGCATACGAAGAAGCACTGTGCCAAGGCCGGATTTGGTACGGTGGTCAATGTTCCCATTCGACTGCAAGAGCGTCTGCTGGGCGAGGTGGATCTGTTTTTCCATGCCAAGGTGTCTCCCACGGCCGTCGAACGCTCGCTGCTGGAGGCACTCAACAGCCACCTGGCAAGCGCCATGGAGAATCTGCGCCTGCACGCAATGGGCCGAGAAGCGGCCATTTCTGGCGAACGGAACTTTCTGGCGCGTGAATTACACGACTCCATTGCCCAGTCACTGGCTTTTCTGAAAATTCAGGTGCAATTGATGCGTGATGCACTCAAGTCAAAAAACGAAACGGAAATACAAACCGTATTGGAGGAAATAGACGCCGGTGTGCGCGAGTGTTACGGCGATGTGCGTGAGTTGTTGATGCACTTTCGCACGCGCACCAACAGCGAGGACATTGAACCCGCGCTGGCCACCACCCTGCGTAAGTTTGAGCACCAAACCGGTCTCAAAACCACGCTGACCGTTACCGGGCACGGTATGCCACTGTCGCCAGACCTGCAGATCCAGGTGCTGCATATTGTGCAGGAAGCCTTGTCCAATGTGCGCAAGCACGCGCGTGCGTCACAGGTCTGGATCAACGTACAACAGCAGCCCGTATGGCAATTCGAAGTACGCGACGATGGCATTGGCTTCAACCCCAACAACCATGAGTTGAAAGAGACCCATGTTGGGCTGCGTATCATGACGGAGCGGTCCCAGCGCATTGGCGCAACGATGGAGGTCATCTCCACACCAGAATACGGCAGCTCTGTTGTTCTGACACTGCCCCCGCCGGCCCATTCCTTGCCGCCAACCATCGCTCAGACTGCGGCCCCCATGCCTGCCGCTTCTGTGCACTAACATGTATCCGACTCACTCCTGTATCTGCCGATGACACACGCTTGCCCTCCCAACCCCATCCGTGTTCTGGTGGTGGACGACCACACCTTGTTCAGGCGCGGACTTACTGCACTGCTTTCGAGAGACCCCCAGGTCACGGTCGTGGGGGACGCCGGTGACGCCGGAGAAGCCCAACGTCGGGCCCAGGATTTGCAGCCCGACCTGATACTTTTGGACAACCATTTGCCAGGGGTCAACGGAGTGGATGCACTGCCCGCACTGTTTGAAGCGGCACCACACGCCCGTATTCTGATGTTGACCGTCAGTGAAGATGAGGCTGATCTCGCAGCAGCATTGCGGGGGGGAGCGGCTGGATATTTGCTCAAAACGATCGAAGGGGAGGCGCTCATCAGCGCAATTCAACGTGCAGTTCGGGGTGAAAGCGTGATTGCCCCCGAAATGACCAGCAAATTGGTGTCCGCCTACCGCGGTGCGGCCGAAAAGTCCAACCAACAGACGCCGCCACCGGCCCAACCCCTTTCACCACTGGCCACTTTGTCACCCCGTGAACGCGACATTCTGCGCGCCATTGCCCAGGGTGCCAGCAACAAGGAAATTGGCCGGGAACTCGGTATTGCCGAGACCACCGTCAAGATCCATGTACAACATGTGCTGCGCAAATTGGACGTGAGTACACGCGTCCATGCAGCCGTCATTGCGACAGAAATTGGTTTGATCTAAAACAAACAATATTGCGATTTCGCAAGGAGTAGTTCTATAGAACTACCCTCCGCAAAAAACCATAGTTCCAAGGAGTCGCCTCCCTGCTTCTTCAGGGGGATACCGCAAAGACCCTCCATTACCTACAGTCATGTAACGGTAACAAAGGAGTCTTTGACATGACTAAAAAAGGGCAAGCACTTTCGGTGCTGATTGTGAGCACACTGGCATTTACAGTGTGTTTCATGGTCTGGATGATGTTCGGTGTGATTGGCATCCCCATCAAGAAGGCACTCGACCTCAATTCCACGCAGTTCGGTTTGCTCATGGCGACCCCAGTGCTCACCGGTTCTCTGATTCGCGTTCCACTGGGAATCTGGACCGACAAGTTCGGTGGCCGCGTGGTGATGGCAACCTTGATGGCACTCACGGTTCCGGCCATCTATTTGATGTCTTACGCCACCGCCTACTGGCATTTCCTAACCATCGGCCTGTTCGTCGGACTGGCAGGCGGCTCATTCTCTGTGGGGACCCCTTATGTGGCACGCTGGTTTCCCAGAAATCAGCAAGGCTTCGCCATGGGTGTGTACGGCGCCGGCAACTCCGGTGCAGCGGTCAACAAGTTTGTAGCGCCCGCGTTGGTGGTGGCCTTTGGCTGGACCATGGTCCCACAGGTCTATGCAGCCATCATGGCGGGTACGGTGGTGCTGTTCTGGATGTTCAGCCACAGTGACCCGGCCCACCTGGTTCCCAGCCATATCAAATTTACAGACCAACTCAAGGCGCTGAAAGACCCCAAAGTGCTGAAGTACTGCCAGTACTACAGCATTGTGTTTGGTGGCTATGTCGCGCTTTCGCTGTGGATGGTGCAGTACTACGTGGGTGAATTTGGGCTGGAGATCCGCACTGCCGCCCTGCTTGCCGCTTGTTTCTCGCTCCCCGGCGGTGTGCTGCGGGCCGTGGGCGGCTGGATGTCTGACAAATGGGGTGCACACAGCGTGACCTGGTGGGTGATGTGGGTGAGCTGGATTTGCCTGTTCTTGCTGAGCTATCCCCAAACGGATTTCACTATTACCACCATCACCGGGCCCAAAACATTCCATGTCGGCTTGAATGTCTATGCATTTACTGCACTGATGTTCATCCTGGGCATTGCCTTTGCCTTCGGCAAGGCCAGCGTCTTTAAGTACATCAGCGACGACTACACCGGCAATATTGGAACCATCAGTGGCATCGTGGGTTTGGCTGGCGGCTTGGGCGGGTTTGTACTTCCCATCATGTTTGGCGCCCTGATGGACTACACCGGCATTCGCTCCAGTGCGTTCATGTTGATGTATGGCGTGGTGTGGGTTTCGCTGATCTGGATGTACTGGACCGAAGTCCGTCGCAGCCACCTCATGGGCAAGGACGCCACCCCCTTTAGCCTGCAAAACTAATTTTCATTTCTCGAAAGAAAACAATGAGCAACCAACCGTATTCGAGCGCGGACATTTCCGACTGGCGCCCGGAAGACGAAAGATTCTGGGAATCCACCGGTAAGAGCATTGCCTACCGCAACCTCTGGATCTCCATTCCCAACCTGCTATGCGCCTTCGCCGTTTGGGCGATGTGGGGCATCATCACCGTGCAGATGATCAACCTGGGGTTTCCGTTCAAACCGGCTGACATGTTCACACTCACGGCCATTGCAGGCCTGATGGGTGCCACCTTCCGCATTCCGGCGTCCTTCTTTATTCGCCTGTCTGGTGGACGCAATACGATCTTCTTGACCTCCTTGCTGCTCATCATTCCAGCAGCCTGGACCGGCATTGCATTGCAAGACAAAAACACGCCACTGTGGGTGTTTCAGGCCTGCGCATTCTTGTCGGGTATTGGCGGCGGCAACTTTGCCTGCTCCATGTCCAACATCACCGGTTTTTTCCCTAAGCGGCTGCAAGGCACGGGCTTGGGACTGAACGCCGGCCTGGGCAACTTTGGTGTGACCAGCATGCAAATCCTGATCCCTTTGGTCATGACCGTCGGCCTGTTCGGTGCCGTAGGTGGTGGCTCCATGGTGTTGACCAAAGACAGCGGTTGGATCTTGGGCAAGATTCTGGCGGGCACCCCCACCTTCATTCAAAACGCCGGCTTTATCTGGGCTGCCATTTTGACGCCCTTGGTCATCGCTGCCTGGTTTGGCATGAATAACCTGCTGCCCTTGTCGCCCAACTACGGCGGCACCATTGCCGCGTTCAGCAAGATCATTTATCTGTGGGGCATCACCTGTGTGATTGGCGCCTTGGGCCTGTACCTCTATTTGCCCGCTCCAACCGGCTTGGGCCTGTTGAACATGTGGGTTGCCCTGCCGTTGACCATTGTCGCCACGCTTGGCGCCATGAAGCTGGCGGCCTTTGGAGAAATGAAAGGCAACATTGCCAAGCAGTTTGAGATTTTCAAGAACAAGCACACCTGGTCTTTGACACTGCTTTACATCGTGACCTTCGGTTCGTTCATCGGTTTCTCCATGGCTTTGCCTTTGTCTATCACGGTGATTTTCGGCGTGAGCCACATCCCAGACGCCGCGGGTGTCATGCAACACGCACTGAAGAACCCCAATGCACCCTCCGCACTGACTTACGCATGGATCGGCCCCTTCGTTGGTGCCTTGATTCGCCCGGTCGGTGGCTGGATTGCGGACAAGGTAGGCGGATCCATCGTCACCCAGGTCATCTCTGCGGTGATGGTGGTGGCTTCGGGCGCCGTGGGCTACGTGATGATGCAAGCCTATGCGTCAGCAACCCCAGAGCAGTACTTCTCAACCTTCATGTGGTTGTTTGTACTGTTGTTTGCAGCCAGCGGTATTGGTAACGGTTCCACCTTCCGCACCATTGGCGTTATTTTTGATCGCCAACAAGCCGGCCCCGTGCTGGGCTGGACTTCTGCCGTTGCCGCCTATGGTGCCTTCATCGCCCCCGTGGTCATTGGAGCCCAAATCAAGGCGGGCACCCCGCAGATTTCCATGTACGGATTCGCCGTGTTCTACGCGGTGTGCCTGGTAATCAACTGGTGGTTCTACCTGCGCGCCGATTCAGAAATCAAAAACCCTTAACCCGAAACATTGCGGGGCAGATCCAAGCTACGTTACAAAGTAGTTGGCCCTGTCCTCAACATTTTGAGAAACCATTTCAAAGAGGAACACCATGAGCCACTTTCTTGACCGACTCAGTTTTTTTTCACAACCCAGTGAGCCATTTTCTGGTGACCATGGCGTCACCAATGGTGAAGACCGCACTTGGGAAGACGCTTACCGCACCCGCTGGGCGCACGACAAAATCGTGCGCTCTACCCACGGCGTCAATTGCACGGGCTCTTGCTCGTGGAAGATTTATGTCAAAGGCGGCATCGTTACCTGGGAAACCCAGCAAACCGACTACCCCCGCACCCGTTGGGACATGCCCAACCACGAGCCCCGTGGTTGCGCCCGCGGTGCGAGCTACAGCTGGTACCTGTACAGCGCCAACCGCGTGAAATACCCGCTGGTACGCGGTCGCTTGCTCAAGCTTTGGCGTGAAGCCCGTTTGTCCATGGACCCGGTGGATGCCTGGGCCTCCATCGCCACGTCCAACGCCAAACGCAAGGAATACCAAAGCGTACGTGGCTTGGGTGGCTTTGTGCGCTCCGGTTGGGACGAAGTCAACGAAATGATCGCCGCAGCCAATGTCTACACCATCAAGAAGCATGGCCCTGACCGGGTTGTAGGGTTCTCCCCCATCCCTGCCATGTCTATGGTCAGCTACGGTGCAGGAAGCCGTTACTTGAGTTTGATTGGCGGTGTTCCACTGAGTTTTTACGACTGGTATTGCGACTTGCCTCCCAGCAGCCCACAGGTATGGGGTGAGCAAACGGATGTGCCTGAGTCGGCCGACTGGTACAACTCCACTTACATCATTGCCTGGGGTTCCAACGTTCCCCAAACCCGCACCCCAGACGCTCACTTCTTCACCGAAGTGCGTTACAAAGGCACCAAGACTGTCGCAGTCACACCGGACTACTCCGAAGTCGCGAAACTGTCCGACATTTGGATGAAACCCAAACAAGGCACTGACGCCGCCGTGGCCATGGCCATGGGCCATGTGATCCTGAAAGAGTTCTACTTCCCTGACGGTGGCAAAGCCCGTAGCGCGTATTTTGACGACTATGTGCGTCGCTATACCGACATGCCCATGCTGGTGATGCTCAAAGAGCACAAGCTGCCCTCCGGTGAAACGGTGATGGTGCCAGACCGCTATGTGCGCGCATCCGATTTCAACGGCAAGCTCGGCGCCACCAACAATCCCGAGTGGAAAACCGTCGCCCTGGATAACACCGGAAAAGTGGTATTGCCCAATGGCGCCCTCGGTTTCCGTTGGGGACCAGATGGCCGTGCCGATGAAGGCCAGTGGAATCTTGAAGCCAAAGAAGCACGCCACGGCAATGAGGTGAAACTCAAGTTGTCGGTGATGGAAGGTGAAAACCCCAGCAGCGATACCGCCAAGGTAGGTTTCCCCTATTTCGGTGGCATTGTGAGCGAGCACTTCCCCAACAATGCAACAGGCGCTGGCGCCAACAATGTTCTGGTACGCACCGTGCCTGTGCAACGTATTGCGCTGGGCAAGGATGGCGACAAACGTGAAGCGCTCGTGGCGACCGTGTTCGACCTGCAGGTGGCCAACTACGGCGTCGCCCGCGGCTTGCCCGGCGAACTGGCCGCCAAGGACTTCAACGACGACACCCCTTACACACCGGCTTGGCAAGAGCGCATCACCGGCACACCCCGTGAACAACTGATCACCGTGGCGCGTCAATTTGCCGAGAATGCTGACAAAACGCACGGCAAATCCATGGTCATCATTGGCGCTGCCATGAACCATTGGTACCACGCCGACATGAACTACCGTGGTGTCATCAACATGCTGATGATGTGCGGCTGTATCGGCCAAAGCGGTGGCGGCTGGGCCCACTATGTGGGACAAGAAAAGCTGCGCCCGCAAACCGGCTGGACAGCATTGGCATTTGCCTTGGACTGGGTCCGCCCACCCCGCCAAATGAATGGCACCAGCTTCTTCTACGCGCACACCGACCAGTGGCGCTACGAAAAATTGGGCATCGAAGAAATTCTTTCTCCGCTGGCCGACAAAAAGCTGTACGGCGGCAGCATGATCGACTACAACGTGCGTGCCGAACGCATGGGCTGGTTGCCTTCTGCTCCCCAGTTGAAAACCAACCCCTTCCAGGTGGTGCGTGATGCCGTCACCGCCGGTATGGACCCCGTTGCTTACACAGTCAAGAGCTTGAAAGATGGCTCATTGAAGATGAGTTGCGAAGATCCAGACCACCCAGACAACTGGCCACGTAATATGTTTGTGTGGCGCTCCAATATTTTGGGCTCCAGCGGCAAGGGACACGAGTACTTCCTCAAGCATCTGTTGGGAACCACCCACGGCGTGCAGGGCAAGGATTTGGGCACGGACGACGCCAAGCCCACCGAAGTGGTGTGGCATGACAAAGCGCCTGAGGGCAAGTTGGACCTGCTGATCACGCTGGATTTCCGCATGAGCACCACTTGTCTGTATTCCGACATCGTTTTGCCGACCGCCACCTGGTACGAGAAAAACGACCTCAACACCAGCGACATGCACCCCTTTATCCACCCGCTGTCGGCAGCGGTGGACCCTGCATGGCAGTCACGCAGCGACTGGGATATCTACAAAGGCTTCGCCAAAAAATTCAGCGAAGTCTGCGTGGGTCACCTGGGCGTGGAGCGCGAGATGGTGCTGTCGCCCCTGATGCACGACTCTCCTGCTGAACTGGCACAACCCTTTGGCGTGCAGGACTGGAAGCGCGGCGAGATCGACCTGATCCCGGGCAAGACCGCTCCCAATATGACCGTCATTGAGCGCGATTACCCCAATGTGTACAAACGTTTCACAGCGCTTGGACCATTGATGAACAAGGCTGGCAACGGCGGCAAGGGCATCAACTGGGATACAAAAATTGAAGTCAAACAACTCGGCGAGTTGAACGGCTTTGTGACCGCTGAAGGCGTTTCCTGCGGCATGCCGAAAATTGAGACGGATATCGATGCCTGCGAGGTCATTCTCCAATTGGCACCGGAAACCAACGGGCATGTAGCCGTGAAGGCCTGGGAAGCATTGGGCAAACAAACCGGTTTGGACCACACCCATTTGGCCGTGTACCGCGAAGACGAAAAAATCCGTTACCGCGATGTGCAGGCACAACCTCGCAAAATTATCAGCTCGCCCACTTGGAGCGGTATTGAGTCGGAGACGGTGTCTTACAACGCTGGTTACACCAACGTGCATGAGATGATCCCATGGCGCACCCTCACCGGTCGTCAGCAGTTTTACATGGACCACCCATGGATGACTGCGTTCGGGGAAGGTTTCTCCAGCTATCGCCCACCCGTGGATTTGAAGACCACCGCAGGTATTCAGAATATCAAATCCAACGGCAATAAAGAGATTGCGTTGAACTTCATCACGCCGCACCAGAAGTGGGGTATTCACTCCACCTACAGTGACAACCTGCACATGCTGACACTGAACCGGGGTGGTCCGGTGATTTGGCTCAGTGAAGATGACGCCAAATCCATTGGTGTGGTGGACAACGATTGGGTCGAACTGTTCAACATCAACGGGGCGATTACAGCGCGTGCGGTCGTGAGCCAACGGGTGAATAACGGCATGACGCTGATGTACCACGCCCAGGAAAAAATCATCAACGTTCCTGGCTCGGAAATTACCGGTGCACGCGGTGGTATCCACAACTCGGTCACCCGCGTGGTGCTCAAGCCCACCCACATGATTGGCGGCTACGCCCAATTCAGCTACGGCTTCAACTATTACGGAACCATCGGAACCAACCGCGATGAGTTTGTGGTGGTTCGCAAGATGAACAAAGTGGACTGGCTGGACGATGAACCCAGTTCGACCGACAACTCAACCACAGCCCACGCGTAAGGAGATTACAAATGAAAATTCGCGCACAAATCGGCATGGTGCTGAACCTGGACAAGTGCATCGGTTGCCACACTTGCTCGGTCACCTGCAAAAACGTCTGGACCAGCCGTCCCGGCATGGAATACGCTTGGTTCAACAACGTGGAGACCAAGCCCGGCATTGGTTATCCCAAAGAGTGGGAAAACCAAGACAAATGGAATGGCGGCTGGCAGCGTTTGCCTAGCGGCAAAATCGAGCCACGCCAAGGGGCCAAGTGGAAGCTGCTCATGCGCATCTTCGCCAACCCCAACCTGCCCGAGATTGACGATTACTACGAGCCGTTCACCTTCGACTACGACCACCTGCACTCGGCGCCAGAAATGAAGGCCGCGCCAACGGCACGTCCACGCAGCTTGATCACCGGCAAGCGCATGGAAAAAATCGTATGGGGCCCCAACTGGGAAGAAATTTTGGGTGGCGAGTTCTCCAAGCGCAGCAAGGACAAGAACTTCGACAACATCCAGAAGGACATCTACGGCCAGTTCGAAAACACCTTCATGATGTACCTGCCGCGCCTGTGCGAACACTGCCTGAATCCGGCATGTGTGGCCAGCTGCCCGTCCGGTTCCATCTACAAGCGCGAAGAAGACGGCATTGTGCTGATCGACCAGGACAAGTGCCGCGGTTGGCGCATGTGCGTGAGCGGTTGCCCCTACAAGAAGATTTACTACAACTGGAAGTCGGGCAAGGCCGAGAAGTGCATTTTCTGCTACCCCCGCATTGAAGCCGGAATGCCGACAGTGTGTTCCGAAACCTGCGTCGGCCGCATCCGCTACCTTGGCGTGCTGCTCTATGATGCGGACCGCATTCAGGAAGCTGCAAGCGTGGAACATGACCGCGATTTGTACCAGGCACAGCTGGACATCTTCTTGGACCCCAATGATCCCAAAGTCATTGAACAAGCACGCATCGACGGCATCCCTGACAAGTGGATGGAAGCTGCACGCAAGAGCCCGGTGTACAAAATGGCTGTGGACTGGAAAGTCGCCCTGCCACTGCATCCCGAGTACCGCACGCTGCCCATGGTCTGGTATGTGCCACCGCTCTCACCCATCAGCGCTGCCGCCAACGCAGGGCACATCGGTGTCAACGGTCAAATTCCTGATGTCAAACAACTGCGCATCCCGGTCAAGTACCTGGCTAACTTGCTCACGGCGGGCGATACGCAACCCGTAGAGCGGGCACTGGAGCGCATGCTGGCCATGCGTGCTTACCAGCGCGAAAAACATGTGGATGGCCGCATCAACACCGCTGCGTTGGACCAAGTGCAGATGACCCAGGCCGAAGTGGAAGAGATGTACCATGTGATGGCTATCGCTAACTACGAAGACCGTTTTGTCATTCCAAGTACACACCGTGAATACGCGGAAAATACTTTTGATGTGCGTGGCGGTTGCGGCTTCTCGTTTGGCAATGGTTGCTCCGACGGCGCAGGCGAGACGAGCTTGTTTGGTGGCACCAAGCGGCGCACCATCCCGATCAAGGCTGAGGTCTAACCATGTCGCAACTCCCCAACGCATCCACCTCTTTGCGGGTGCTTGCGCGGCTGCTGTCTTACCCAGACGCAGCATTGCGAGAGCATCTGTCGGGCATGCGCCAGGCACTGCATTCGGACAACACCGTTCCGGCTGCACGCATGGCGGAACTCGACGCACTCATGGCGAACCTGGAGCGCGGCGACGCGCTTGAAAACGAAGCCGAGTACGTGCAGATTTTCGACCGCGGGCGCGCCACCTCTTTGCACCTGTTTGAACATGTGCACGGGGACTCCAAGGACCGGGGTCCCGCCATGATCGACCTGGCCCAAACCTACGAGAAAGCCGGTTTGTTCCTTGCGCCTGGCGAAATGCCGGACTATTTGCCCGTGGTGCTTGAATTTGTGTCCACCCAGCCCCCCAAGGAAGCCCGCGCTTTCCTGGGCGAGATGACGCACATCTTCAATGCCATCTTCAGTGCCCTCCAGCAACGCCAAAGCGCCTATGCCAGCGTATTGGGCGCACTACTGGAGCTATCAGGCGAGACCGCCCACGCCGTCAAAGTCGTGGCAGATGAACCGCTTGACTCCGCCTGGGAAGAGCCCGCCGTGTTCGATGGCTGCTCCTCCAAAGGTCAATCCAAGCCTGGCCAGGCTCAACCTATTCACTTCGTCAAGAAAGATGCAGCACAAGCAAGTGCCAAGACCGCATCACCCACAGGAGTATCACTATGAACGCGCTCGACAATTTTCTGTTTGGTCTGTATCCCTATATTTGCCTCACGGTTTTTCTGCTGGGCAGCCTGATCCGATTCGATCGGGACCAATACACCTGGAAGAGTGACTCTTCCCAGTTGCTCAAAGCCGGGCAACTGCGGGTTGGCAGCAACCTGTTTCACGTAGGGGTGTTGTTTTTGTTCTTCGGCCACTTCTTTGGCATGCTCACACCACACTTTGTGTATGAGAACTTCATCACGGCCGGTTCCAAGCAACTGATGGCCATGGTCAGCGGTGGCATTGCGGGAACGTTGGGCTTCATCGGCGTTACGATTTTGCTGCACCGCCGTCTTTCTGAACCACGCATCCGCGCCACCTCCAAAACCAGCGACATCGTTTTACTGGTTCTGTTGTGGCTGCAACTGGCTTTGGGCTTGGCGACGATTCCATTGTCCGGACAGCACATGGACGGCAGCATGATGATGAAATTGGCCGGTTGGGCCCAGCACATCGTGACTTTCCAACCTGGTGCTCCTGAATTGTTGTCTGAGGCAGGTTGGATTTTCAAAATGCACATGTTCTTGGGAATGAGCATTTTCTTTATCTTCCCGTTCACCCGCCTGGTGCATGTGTGGAGCGGCTTTGGTGCTGCGGCCTATCTGGTTCGTCCTTACCAAGTGGTACGTGCCCGCCGCCTGAACGTGCCTGCTGGACACAATCAGCCACGCCGTCCTGGCGCCGGCGTCTAAGGAATCACCATGCAAACCGCAACACCTGTGAGCACCACCATTGCAAGCATCAACGGTGTGGCCTTGCATACGGCGGACGATACCCTGTCCGCCGACGAGTTGCGCCAGCGTGCGTGCTCGGAATTGCTCCGCCAGACAGCCATCGCCAAAGGCTTGCTCGCTGCCAGCGATACACCTTCGCCAGACGGCGTTCTCAGTGAAGAGGCCACCAGCGCAATCGAAGCTTTGCTGGAACAAAACCTCGCCATTCCCGACCCGTCCGAAGAAGCCTGCAGGCGCCACCACAGCGCCCACCAGGCGATCTACTCCACGGGCGAACGCATCAACGTTCGCCACATCTTGTTCGCAGTCACGCAAGGCGTTGACGTTGGTGCACTGCGCAGCCGCGCAGAGACCACCTTGCTCGACGTGCGTTGCCACGATGGCAAGAACGCGGAGGATGCTTTTGCGACGGCGGCCAAGACGCTGTCAAACTGCCCTAGCGGGGCCGAAGGGGGTCAGTTGGGCTGGCTGGTCGCATCGGACTGCGCGCCCGAATTTGCCAAGGAGCTGTTTGGACACGTAGAAGTCGGTGTACTGCCACGTTTGGTGCACAGCCGTTTTGGCTTGCATGTGGTCGAGGTGTTAGAGCGTATGCCCGGCGTAGAGCAGCCATTTGAGGCGGTGCGCGGAGCGGTCACCATGGCCCTGCGACAAAAAACCTACGTCACGGCTTTACGTCAGTACCTGCGATTGTTGGCCGGCGAAGCCGCCATTGAGGGGGTTGATCTCGAAGCTGCGGATACCCCTTTGGTTCAGTAAGTATTTTGACCAACGGGGTTTACATGCCTGACGAGCTCCTGCAACGCCTGCGACGTTTTCACGAACATACATTCCCGGGGGTGCAGGAGCAATTTCAAAATCTGGTCAAGGATGGTCAACACCCCACCATTCTTTTTATTGGCTGCTCCGACTCGCGCCTGGTACCCAATCTCCTGACGGGCACGGGGCCCGGAGAATTGTTCGTGATTCGCAATGTGGGGGCGTTTGTGCCACCCTACGACGGATCAGCCGGTTACCACGGCACCTCGGCGGCCATTGAGTTCGCGGTGTTAAACCTCCAGGTCTCGCGCATCGTGGTCTGCGGGCACAGCCACTGCGGTGGCATACGTGCGCTCTATGAGGACGTTGATCCTCAAGCCAGAAACCTGGCGGCTTGGCTGAATTTGGGCCGCGAAGCCGCCCTGCCGGTGCAAGTCACCATGGAAGCGTTGCGTCGCACGGAACAACGCGCCGTGGTGTTGCAACTGGAGCGCCTCATGGGCTACCCCATGGTACGCAAACAAGTGGAGGCCAAGGCCATCACCCTGCACGGCTGGCACTATGTCATTGAAGACGGCGAAGTGCATGTGTTCGACGTCAAAAGCGGCCAATTTGTCCCCGCGTCTACCGCATCGCACAGCGGCACAGGTCCGTACCACGAAGTTGAAGATTCCATCGCAAGCCCCGTCTTCAACGAGATTGATGACAGCTATGCACATCTTGCAAAACCTGGCGATTCTTTCGTGGCCGGCAAAATCTAATTTGCGTCAATTCTTAATCCGGGTCAAGGACTGTTTCTCCGTCAACCGATACGCTCCATAGCGAATCAAACTTCAGGAGTTCAAAGAAATGAATCAAGTTAAAGGCAGCGGGTTTACCAAGCAAATGGCCCGCAATATGTTTTACGGAGGGTCCGTATTTTTCATATTTGTATTTGCTGCGCTCATATTTGACAGCGAAAGAAAAATTCCTGCCCGATCCAACGCCGAGGCCATCACCCCTGCGGTAGAGCGAGGCAAAAAATTGTGGGAAACACGCAACTGCATTGGCTGCCACACGCTGCTGGGCGAAGGCGCTTACTTTGCACCTGAGCTTGGCAATGTTTACAAACGCCGTGGCGGCGACTTCATCAAGGCATGGATCGCTTCGCAACCGACACACACCCCTGGGCGCCGCCAGATGCCGCAATTCAACTTCACTGAAGACCAGTTGAATGACATGGTGGAGTTCCTGAAGTGGACGAACAACATCAATACCGAAAAATGGCCACCGAATATTGAAGGCTAATCGTTGAAGCACGTCTGAACGAACAAGGAAACTCAAATGCAAGCGACAACACTTAAATACAAATCTCAAGGAGTTGCGAAGTACTACTTCGTGGCCGCCCTTGTCTTATTTACCGCCCAAATCGTATTCGGTATCACACTGGGTCTGCAATACGTCATCGGCGATTTCCTCTTTCCCTATATTCCATTCAACCAGGCTCGGATGGTTCACACCAACCTGTTGATCGTCTGGTTGTTGTTTGGTTTCATGGGGTCTGCCTACTATTTGATTCCTGAGGAATCCGAAACAGAGCTGTACAGCACCAAGCTGGCCATGGTCTTGTTCTGGGTCTTTTTGGCAGCGGGCGGACTCACCATTGTGGGTTATCTCGCAGTGCCCTATGCCAAGCTGGCAGAGCTGACCGGCAACGAGTTGCTGGCCACGATGGGCCGGGAGTTTCTGGAGCAACCCTTGCCCACCAAACTTGGCATCGTGATCGTTGCACTGGGCTTCCTGTTCAACATCAGCATGACGGTGCTCAAGGGCCGCAAGACCAGCATATCCCTGGTGTTGTTAATGGGCTTGTGGGGCTTGGCGCTCATGTTCCTGTTCAGCTTTGTCAATCCAGCCAACCTGGTTCGCGACAAAATGTACTGGTGGTTTGTGGTGCACTTGTGGGTTGAAGGCACTTGGGAACTGATTCTCGGTTCCTTGCTCGCATTCGTTTTGATCAAGACCACCGGTGTGGACCGTGAAGTGATTGACAAATGGTTGTATGTGATCATTGCCATGGCTCTGATCACCGGCATTCTAGGTACCGGCCACCACTTCTTCTTCATCGGCTTGCCTGGCTACTGGCAGTGGATTGGCAGCATCTTCTCTGCCATGGAACCCATTCCCTTCTTCATGATGACGGTGTTTGCCTTCAACATGGTTCAGCGCCGCCGTCGGGAGCACCCCAACCAAGCCGCTTTGCTGTGGGCTGTGGGCTGCTCAGTCGTAGGTTTCCTGGGTGCTGGTCTGTGGGGTTTCATGCATACATTGAGCCCTGTCAACTACTACACCCACGGCACGCAAATCACCGCAGCGCATGGTCACTTGGCTTTCTATGGCGCCTACGTCATGGTGGTGATTGCCATGATCAGCTACGCCATGCCAACACTGCGTGGACGTGAAGCCAACAGCCGCCGTGCGCAAAACATTGAGATGTGGAGCTTCTGGATCATGACGATCGGCATGGCCCTGATGGTTTTGGCGCTGACCGGCGCAGGCATTCTGCAAGTGTGGCTGCAACGCATGCCCACTGAAAACGCAATGTCCTTCATGGCCACACAAGACCAGCTCCGCTTCTTCTACTGGTTGCGCATGGCCGGTGGTGTTGGATTCTTGCTGGGACTGCTGACCTTCCTGTTCAGCTTCTTCGCAAAACCAGGTGATGAGGAAGACACTGTGATCAGTGGCGCTTCCAACCTGACGCCCAAACGCGCTTAAGGAAAAGAAGCATGCAGCAGATGGCAATCGCACCGTTCTACGCACAACAAGGAGGCGAATGCGCCCTTTTCGAACACGCGTGGAGGAAGCAGTTGCCTCTGCTCATCAAAGGCCCCACAGGTTGCGGAAAAACCCGCTTCGTCGAACACATGGCAGCACGGCTGGGGCGTCCCCTCATTACCGTGTCTTGCCATGACGATCTGAGCGCTTCGGATCTGGTGGGTCGCTTTTTGATTGGCAACGGCAGCACCATCTGGTCCGACGGGCCGCTGGCCCGTGCAGTCCGGGCAGGTGCCATTTGCTACCTGGATGAGGTGGTGGAAGCGCGCAAGGACACCACTGTCGTGCTGCATCCATTGGCCGATGATCGGCGCGTCTTGCCGATTGAGCGAACCGGTGAAGAGCTGGTAGCGCCTCCCGAATTTATGCTGGTGATTTCCTACAATCCAGGATATCAAAACCTGCTCAAGGGTCTTAAGCCCAGCACCCGACAACGCTTTGTGGCGTTGAGCATGGGTTATCCAACGCCTGAAGTCGAACTTGCTATTGTGCAAGCAGAAACCGGCATCCCCGTCCAAAGCGCCACGCAGTTGGTGCGACTGGCAAAATCATTCCGATGCCTGACCGAGTATGACCTTGAAGAAACGGTCAGCACGCGGCTGCTCGTTTCGGCCGGCCGCCTGCTGGCTTCGGGCTTACCCATGCAGGTGGCCTGCCGGGCCGCCATCATTGACGCATTGACGGACGACGCCGCAACGGCCGATGCCTTGGGCGAGGTCGTGCGCGCCTTGATTGGCGATGCCTCCTGACCTATTGGTCCTGGCAGAACGTCGGGCCAACACAGATCAGCCGACGAGTCAGCTTGCACGGCTCCAGAAGGTACGCAACGCCACACAAGCGGCGTTTTTTTTACTTTTCATCCTGGCACCTGCATTGAACCTTTTGCGTTTCGACCTGTACGAAACGCAATTGTGGTTTCTGGGGATGCGGTGGACCTTGGGAATCGACGCATTGGCAAAAGGTGATATCAGTGCAGCACAAGCCGGCATGGGCATTGTGCTGCGCGCCTTTGTACCGGCCCTTGTTTTCATCGGTATTTTTTTGGGGGTGGCCTACCGTTATGGCCGCCTCTACTGCGGGTGGTTATGCCCCCATTTTTCAGTGGTTGAAACACTCAACAATCTATTGCATCGCGCCTGTGGAAAATTGAGCCTGTGGGACCGCAGTACCACCCCATGGGCCAACATGGAGCCCAACGCGCGCTGGTGGCCGCTCTTTGCCCTCAGTTGCACCGTGATGGGCTTTTTGTGGTCCATTACCTTGGTCAGCTACCTGCTGCCGCCCAACGTGATTTGGGGTGGCCTGGTGCAGGGCACACTCACCCCCAACCAGGCCCGCTTCATTGTGATTGGCGGCCTGGTATTCACGGCAGAATTTGCGTTCGCCAGGCATTTGTTTTGTCGGTTTGGATGTGCCGTCGGCCTCTTTCAGAGCTTGGCGTGGATGGCCAATCCGCGCGGCATGGTGGTTGCCTTTGCGCGTGAGCGCGCACGGGATTGCAAAACCTGCGATCAACCACGGGGCTCGGCTTGCGACAATGCCTGCCCCATGCGTCTGAATCCGCGCAATATCAAACGCATGATGTTTTCCTGTGTGCAATGCGGCCAATGCCTCACGGCTTGCGATACATCGCAACAGGCCCAGCAACGGGAACCCACCTTGCAATGGCAAATAGGCGCTGATGCACTGCGCGAAACCCTGCGCCAGCGCCGCAGAGACCAAATGGGGCGACACTGATGGAAGAAATGGTTGGACGCTGGTGGCACAACGCCGTCACCAAGCTGGCGCTGCAAACGCATCCGCAAGCGGTGGTTCATCTCAGCGATGTTCAAAAATCCATTGGCATTCTCTTTCGTGCGGCAGGCGGCTCGTCGGCCTTGCGTCTGGCGCCTGCCTCAGAACAGCGTGTGGGAGGCCCACGCAACTGGTTGCAGAAGGTTGCAGGCAGTGGCCGCCGAGCCGACATGGCACTGCTGGAGCCCGACGTACTCGCACTTCCTGCGTCGCTGGCAGTGTTTGACGACCAGGCACTGAACCGTGACCTGTACCTGTGGCTCGCGATCCAATCCGCAAGTTACACCCACACCGGAAATTGGGTGTCCGATAACCGGTGCGCCACGGCAAGGGGACTGGATTACTTCCCCGGTTTCGCGGCCCGACACCAAAGCTTGTTAAGCGCACACCTGGCGCAACGCCCCAAGCTATCGCAACTGCGAGGTGAAGCCGCAGCGACCGAAGCGGTAGTTCAATCAGCGTTGTGCGACGAAGAAACCATTGTTCGCCTGATTGGGCCCACGGATGTAGCGCCCGTGTGGATGTGGGTGGGGGCAGGTGATGCCTTGACCGCTGACGGCATCCGAAATGCGGCAAAAAATGATCCCAATGCCCCTGCGGCTTCGCATTCAGCCGAAGACAAGAAGCGTAGGCGTACCCAACGCACCCAGGAAAGCGATGGGCGCAATCCCCTGGTGCTGCCCTTTCGGGGCGAAGCCTTGATGTCGTGGAGTGAAATGGTGCAAGTCAACCGCAGCACCGACGACGAAGACGATGGCAACGCCATCCAAGCGGCCAACGACATGGACAAACTATCGACGGCACCCGACGGTCAAACGCTGGCATCACGCGTCAAGTTCGATTTGGATCTGCCCAGCAGCAGCTCGGACGACCTGCCCTTGGGACCGGGTCTGCGTCTTCCCGAATGGGACTACCGACGCCAAGTATTGCAAGCGGAGCACTGTGTGGTGCAGACCATGGAGGTGCGGCACGCCGCCCCCTATGTGCCCCCCCCTGCCCTGCGCCTCACGGCCAAGCGCTTGCGGCGCCGGCTGGAAGTCATGCGCGACGTACCCCGCCCCCAGCATGGACAAGACAGTGGCGACGCCATCGACCTGGATGCGTGGGTGCGCTTCAATACCGACCAGTTGGGTCATGGCGGGCTGCGCAGTGACACCCCACCCGTGTACACCCGCCAGGCGAAGTGTGACCGCAGCCTTGCGACCTTGCTGCTGGCAGATTTGTCCCTCTCCACCGATGCCTATGCCACCTCACAGGTCCGGGTCATCGATGTCATTCGTGACGCGCTGTTTGTATTTGGCGAGGCGCTTAGCGCTACGGGGGACGCCTTTGCCATCTGGGGCTTTAGTTCGGTGCGCCGCCAGCATGTGCGCTTGCAACGCCTCAAAGGGTTTGAAGAAACATGGAACGGCACCACCCAAGCGCGGGTGGGCGCCATCAAGCCTGGTTATTACACCCGCATGGGCGCGGCCATTCGCCATGCCACCTTGCAGCTGTCGGAGCGGCCCGAGCGCCGCCGCCTGTTGATGCTGCTGACCGATGGAAAACCGAATGACCTGGACATCTACGAAGGGCGCTACGGCATTGAGGACACCCGCCAGGCGATTCACGAAGCGCATGCTGCGGGACTCTTTCCATTTTGTGTGACGGTGGATGAAACCGCACACGATTACCTTCCGTTTTTGTTCGGTCGTGAAGGCTATGCACTGGTACACCGACCACAGGATTTGGTCAGTCGTTTGACACAGGCATGGGCCACCCTGGCGCGATAGTCCAGCGGCACACCGCACACTACAATCATCAGTTCGCTTTACCCTTCTTTACCGAGCCACGGGGCAAAAAATGAAAATGGACGTTGAACAATTCGACATTCCGCGTTACCTATCGGTACTGCCGATGTTCAGCGATCTCTCCCATGTGGAGCGCGATCGTATAGCCCAGGGTTGCCATATTCGGCGGCTCACCCGCGGTGACATGGTTTTCAGAATAGGGGAATCCTGCGAAGCATTCCATGTGGTGGTGGTGGGTCAGGTAAAACTATATGTCGCTTCTCCGGCAGGCCAGGAAAAAGTGATTGAACTGATAGGGCCTGGCCACAGCTTTGCCGAAGCCATGATGTTTCTTGAACGGCCCTACATCTTGAACGCCCAATCCCTGGCCGACACCTTGCTGATCAGCGTGAGCAAGCATGCAGTGTTTGGCGAAGTGGAACGCGACCCGCGCTTTTGCATGCACATGCTGGCCGGTATTTCGCGCCGCTTGCATGGGCTGGTGCAGGATGTCGAGGGGTATTCCCTGCAAAGCGGCATGCAGCGCCTGATTGGCTACCTGCTTCGGGATGTAGAAGACGAAGACACCGCCACCATTGGCATCGTCACCGTGTCCCTGCCCGTCAGCAAAGCCACCATTGCCTCACGCCTGTCGCTGACACCGGAGTATTTCTCGCGCGTGTTACACGAGCTGGAGTCGCATGGCCTGATCGAGATCGACAAGCGCGAGATCCGCATTCTTGACGTACAACGCCTGGCCGGTTACGGTTCGCAATAATTTAAGCAAAAAGTGGCTGCAGCCCCCGCAGAATAAGCGCAAGCAGCTACTTTTTTCATAGCAAAACCACGCCCCCGAATGGCGGAGTTTCTCTCAGTGGCTGGTCCCCTCCGAGCGGGTGATCTTGTTGAACACGTTGTACTTTCCGGAAGGTTTGTTCATCTTGATCCGCTTGACCACCTCCAGTGTGCTGGCGTTGTAGACCACCAGCTCACCATCGTTCTCCCACACACTGACCAAGGCATATTTGCCATCGCGGGTGAACTCGGTATGCGCGGCCACCTTGCCTGGAACCGGTTTTAACTCTTTGACAATTTCCAGCGTCTTTTTGTCCAGAATCTGGATCACATCGCGGTTCTTCTGGCCATTGAACACGTCCACCCAGGCATAAGGCGTGTTCTCATGGCTGCGCATGAAGAAACCCGGCCCCAGGGTGGGAACCTGTTTGATGATTTTCCAGGAACCCATGTCAATCACCGACACCACACCGTCCTTCAGGTTGGGGGTCGCCATCACGGGCATGCCTTGGTAATTCCAAGTAATGCCTGAGCCCAGGTGCGGCAATCCCGGCAGGTCCACCGCCGCGACTTTGACACCACTGTTGAGGTTGACCACCCGCCCCTGCCCACCACGGGATGAACCAAACACATGTTCATAGGAAGGATCGAAGAAAAAGTCGTCCAGATAGTCATCCAGCTTGATGCGGCGCGGCGCAGCAAACTCCGAGCCCTGGGGGCTGATCTCTGCGTAACTCAACTCCCAAACTTCCGGAATATCCTTCAAGGCCGCAACAAAACTCTTGCGGGGTCCGGCGTCATAGACAGCCGACACGCGTGAGGACTTGCCGCTGTCGTCTTTGACATCTATGACGCGAATGGGCGACAGATCGCGGGTGTCGAGTGCAACCAGCGTATGGGGGAAATTGTTGGCCACCATGGCAAAGCGACCATCACTGGACACCGCCAGATTGCGCGCGTTGATGCCGGCACGGATTTCTGCCACCAAGGTCAGATTCCAGATGTCGTATTTGGCGATCCATCCATCCCGCGACGCAAAATAAACGTAACGACCATCGGGCGAGAACTTCGGGCCACCGTGCAGCGCATAGCGGGTGGGAAAGCGGGCAATGGCCTCGAACTTGTCCCCATCCAAAATGGTCGCGTGATGGTCGCCAATTTCGACTACCACAAACAAATTGAGCAGGTCCGCCTTGAACACCGGCTTATTCGGCAAGCTGGCGGCTTTGACATGTTCAATCCGGGATGCCCGTATTTCGTCCATGCCCCAGGTCGGTGTTTTGGCCAGCGGCGTATAGATCATCTCGGCAAGCGCCGATATTTCTTGCGATGACAAGAGGGCTCCAAAGGCGGGCATCTGCGTCGCCTGGCGCCCTTGCGCAATGGTTTTGAGCGCGTCTGGACGGCGCAAACGCTCCAGGTTGCCGGGCAACAAAGCTGGCCCCGCCCCGCCCAATCGATCGACGCCATGGCAGGAGGCGCAGTGGGTCTGGTAAACCTGCTGCGTGTCCGTCTCGGCCCGACTCGCCGGCGCGCCCATCACCCCCACCACCAGCCCCAAGAAAACTCTGGAAATCAGCGCTGCATTCATTGGGCTTGCCTCGCTTGGCGCACGCCGATATAGGGTTTCATCGGGACGCGCTCGCGCGCGGCACCCACCAGGCCGATCTCTTCGTCGGACAAATAACACGCCGGGTCCTCCTGCCACGCGTCTCCGGTGAGTTGCAAGGCACGCACCCGCGTGTTGCCGCCGCAGACGTCGAAATAGCTGCAGTCACCGCAGCGGCCCTTGATGGTGCGCGGAACGGCCTTGAGCCCCGCCATCAGCGGGTCCGAGGTATCGCGCCAAATGTCGGAGAACGCCCGCTCGCGCACGTTGCCCAGGTTGTGGTGCCACCAAAAGGTATCGGGGTGCACATTGCCCAGGTTGTCGATATTGGCCACATTGACGCCCGACGAGTTGCCGCCCCACTGCGCCAGCTTGGCGCGCAATGCCGCTTCTTTTTCCGGAAAATGACGCCGTACCCAGTGCAGCAAATACACACCATCGGCATCGTTGTTACCGGTCACAAACTCCTTGTCGACGCCTTTTTCAATATGGCTCCAGCAGGTGTCGAACAGCAAGTCCATGGCCTTGCGGGTGGTGTTCAGAAAGGCATCGCGCCCCCGGTTGGTATTGCCGCGCCCCGCGTAGTTGAGGTGGGACAGGTAAAACTTGTCAATGCCTTCATCGTCCACCAACTGCAGCAAGGCTGGCAAATCGTGCGCATTGTCTTGCGTCAGGGTAAAGCGCACCCCAATTTTGATGCCGGCATCGCGGCAGAGCCGGACACCGTGCAGCGATGCGTCAAACGCGCCTTCCTTGCGGCGAAACACATCGTGGGTCTCCCGGATGCCATCCAGGCTGACGCCTACGTAGTCAAAACCAATGGCGGCAATACGCTCGATATTGGACTCATCGATCAGCGTGCCGTTGCTCGACAAGCCCACGTAAAAACCCATCTCCTTGGCACGCCGGGAGATATCGAAAATGTCGTCGCGCAACAAGGGTTCGCCCCCCGAAAGAATCAGCACAGGCACCCGAAAGCCGCGCAAATCGTCCATGACGCCATAGACCTCGGCGGTGCTCAATTCACCCGCAAAATCCTTGTCTGCCGATATCGAATAGCAGTGTTTGCACGTCAGGTTGCAGCGGCGAATCAGGTTCCAGATCACCACCGGACCGGGTGGGTTGCGCTTGGGGCCCAATGGGGTGGGGTTGGCGATTTCTCGCATGTATTGGGTAATTCGAAACATGGTTTCCTCTATTCGGCGGTCTTCTGACCCGCCAGACGCAGCCCGGTTTTTTTCAAAATACGGGTGCTGTACAAAATGCTATGGCTGCGCACCCGGTCGCCCAGGTAGTCTGCAATGTGTGCCACTTGTTGTTCCACCTCCTCGCGGCTCTTGCCATGCACCATGGCGAAGAGGTTGTACGGCCACTGCGGCAAGCGCCGGGGGCGGCAATAACAGTGGCTGACAAAGTCAAAGGCGCCCACGGCGGCCCCCAAGGCATCGACTTGTGCGTCGGGCACATCCCAGACCGACATCCCATTGGCGCGGTACCCCAGGGCGTAGTGGTTGGGCACCACGCCCAAACGGCGAATGACGCCCACCGCCTGCAGCCGACGCATGCGCGCCATGACTTCTTCTGGGTCGAGTTGCAGGCTCTCGGCAATGGCATGGTAAGGGCGCGCCACCAGGGGCAGGCCGCTTTGCGTGGCCACAATGATGGCCCGGTCGATTTCGTCCACCGATTGCAGCGGGGGAGTGCTAGGTGGGGTGCTCATGCTTTCAGCCTTAACTCCACGAAGTATTCGCGTGACTTGGGAAAGTTGAAGACACTGCAGCCCGTCGCACGCTCAATCTGGGCAATGACGTCTTCAATTTCACCAGGAGTCTCAGTGGCGATTACGAACCACATATTGAGTTCGTGCTCACGTGCATAGTTGTGCGCCACCTGGGGCAAGGCATTCACACACTGTGCAACCCGCTCATAGTCTTCGGCGTTGGCGTGCAGCGCCGCCAAGGTAAAGGCGCCGCCCATGCGTTCAATTTGGTACAGCGGTCCGATGCGCGTCAGCGTGCCTTGTGCCAACAGTGCACCCAAGCGCGTGAGCAGTTCGTCCTCGCTCAGTCCGAGGCGCTGCGCAGCCTCCAGGTACGGTCGCTCGCAGATCGCAAGCCCACCATGCAGGCCATTGATGATGTCGCGGTCAATTTGTTCCACTGCTTAACTCCGGCAAGGCTGCGTGATTCCCATCGGTGACATAACGCGCACCACATTGTTTGAAGCGACGGCGACTGAACAAAATGTCATGGGGGTACGACTGCAATCCGCAAGCCAGCACCAAGGCCGCAATGCGCTGCTCAACCTCCTGACGATCTTTGCCATGGATCATGCAAAACAGGTTGTACGACCAGTCTGGTAGCGCCCTCGGCCGGCGGTAACACAGACTGACCCGGTTGGAATCGGCGATGCCCCGGCCAATCGCACTGACCACATCATCCGGCACATCCCACACCACCATGGCGTTGGCCATAAAGCCCAATTCATGGTGGCGAACCACCACGCCAAAGCGCCGAATGACCCCCAATGCGGTCCACCGCGTGAGCAGCGCAATGGCATCGACCTCGGTCCAACCCAGTGCGGAAAATGGCCGCGACACCAGCGGCAAACCCGCCTGCAGAGCAGCCATGAAAGAACGCTCCGCCACCGTCATTTCAATCGCTGCCACGTTGTGTCGGCTGGGTGACTCGTACTGAAAATAAGGCGAGTTCGTAGGCGCCAAACCAAACCCCAAATCGATGTGAAACTGCTCCAGCAGGGGCAGCACCAGCACAGGGCCGCATCCACAGGAGGCCCCAATTTGTTGCAATACCTTTTTCAAATGGGCCGCAGACGCGGCGGTCACCACAAACCACAGATTAAAACGGTGCTCACGCTCGTAGTTGTGGTTGACTTCGGGCAGCGCACTCACATAGGCTGCAACCTCTTCCAAACGTGCGGCGGGCACGGACAAGGCCGCCAAAGCGCTGACACCCACCACGTTCGGCCGGAACACTGCGCCGATGCGACTGACCACCCCCTTTTGGCGCAGGGCCTGCAAAGTGGCAATCACCGTGTCCTCATCGACACCCAAACGCTGGGCCAGTTCGGCAAAGGGACGCGCCACCAAAGGAAAATCCCGCTGAAAGTCATTCAGCAGCGCGAACTCCACGGCCTCCAGGGCTGCCAAGGGCACCTGCTTTGATTCGCGCATAGGTTCCATGCTGGCCTCAGAACCCGATGCGCGCCGCACGGGTGGTAAAAAAGATGCCGCTGGGCGATTCCGCCGATAACACCCCCCGTTGCGCAAAACTCTGGGTGTCGTACACCACCACCCGGTTGTCATCCCGCGCGGAAACCCAGACCGATTCCCCCCGCGGCGTGAACTCCATGTGCAAGACCGCCTTACCTGGCGTCAACTGCTTCACCACGCTGCCTTGCTCGACATCGATCACATCGACGTTGGCATTGTCCGGGAACGCAAAGTTCACCCACACCTGGCGGCCATCCGGCCGGGCAATCACAAAGACCGGTTGCCCAGCCACTTTGACACGCGCCACTTCAAGCCAGCTTTCCATGTCCAAAACCAAGACCTCGTGGCGGCCAATGGCGGGCACATAGGCGTAGCGCCCAGCCACTGCCCAACCACGCAAATGCGGCATTTTGTACACCGGCAGTTTTTCCTGCCCCTTGCCGTAACCGTTCAGAATGCGGTGCGCGCCCCGCTCAGGGTGCCACAGGTCCAGCAAAGCCATTCCATCTTCACCGAACAGGCCTGCCAGATAGAAGCGGCCATTGGGCGTAATCAACCCGTCGTAAGGTTGGCTGCCAATATTTTTGAATTTCTCGATACGTGGTTTGGTGGGTTCAGAAAAATCCCCCACCCAGATCTCTCCTGCGTCAAACAGGCTCCAGACAAAACGGTTGCCCGGGGCGTCCGCCAAGCCCACCACTTTGGAACGTTGCTCCGCATCCCCAAAGGTGGAGGGCACATCCGCCAGCAACTCCAGTGTGTCTGCGGAAAACACCTTCACTCCACCGGGTACATAGTTCTGCGCCGCAACCAGGGTGCCATCCTGGGAAATGGCGCCACCGATGCTGTTGCCCGCCTGCATCACACGGCGCTCAATCACGCCCCGCAACAGGTCCACTTTGCTCAAGCCGCCGTCACGCCCGAACACATAGGCATAACGGCCATCCCGCGAATACACCAGCGAGGCATGGGACAGGTCACCCAGACCCTGCACGCTGGCAATGGCGACCCGTTTGCTGGAGTCCACGATCTGCACGCTCCCGGTGGCGCGTTCAATGATGACTCCCAAATCCCCCGTCCCCCGCAACGCAGGTCCCGCACAGCCAGACACGGTGAACAAGGCCAAGGCAAGCCATACCGCCTGCAATTTTTTAGCGACCACTGGGGAAACCTTTCTGCAAATTAGAAACAATCCATTGCGCCTCTGCGTCAGTCAAGAATCGCTGCCAAGGTGGCATGGCCGTGCCGGGTCGCCCCCGCAGGATGACAAACTTCAGGTATTCCGCAGGCTTGTCTTGCAAAGCGTCCGGCAGCAAGGCCGGTCCAAGCCCGCCGTTGAGCGTCAAGCCATGGCAGGACCCGCAGTCCTGGCGAACCAGCGTGACCAACTCCATGCGCCGTTCCGCACCAATGCCTGTGGTCAACTCTGCGGCTGGCTCCGCTGCAAAAACCGCAAACGAACATAAGCAACCAAGCGCTGCCACACCCATACGCACACCAGGATTAAATTGTTGGGTCACTGACAGTTTTGCTGACACGGTAGAGATCTCGCCATTTGGATACCGAGTCAAATTATCCCGCTGCAAGGCCTCGATTTGGGCGAATTACCAGGTAATGCAAAAGTTTCGATAATGGACTTGATACGCATCAAGAATTTCACCGCATTCGGTGTTCGTCCATTCCAGAACACAGCATAATTTGGCGAGTGAACAACAGACACGCGCAACGGCCCGGGAACTTGGTTTCACGCTAGGGCGAGCTGCGATGGAACGTTGGCAAGACAGGTGAAAACGTAATGGGAAACTCCGTGAGCAATCTACTGGCAGAAGAACAACAACCAAGCGAAAACCCACACAACGCCACCCCAGTAGGCATCGTGTACTTGGTTGGGGCGGGGCCTGGAGACCCTGAGTTATTGACTCTCAAAGCAGCCCGTTTACTGCAACAAGCCGACGTGGTGGTCTACGACAATCTGGTAAGTGAAGGGGTGGTCCGCCTCATCCATGACACTGCCGAAAAAATCTATGTCGGCAAAGAAATGAACCGCCATACTTTGCCGCAGGACGAGATCAATGTGTTATTGGTCAAACTGGCCCAACAAGGGAAAAAAGTCGTACGGCTCAAAGGCGGCGATCCCTTTGTATTTGGACGCGGCGGTGAAGAGCTGGAAGTGTTGGTGGACCAAGGCGTGGCGTTTGAAGTGGTCCCGGGCATTACCGCCGCCAGTGGTGTTTCCTGCTACGCAGGCATTCCCCTGACCCACCGAGACTATGCGCAGTCCTGTGTATTCACAACGGGACACCTTAAGGATGGCACGCTGGACCTAGACTGGCCTGCACTGGCACGCCCCAGCCAGACCGTGGTGATTTACATGGGGCTGGGTGCACTGGCGGAAATTGCCAAGCAACTGGTTTTGCATGGCATGCCCGGCACCACGCCTGCAGCCATTGTGGAGCGGGGCACAACCCAACGGCAACAGGTGATCGCCGGCACACTGGAAACCCTGCCAGACTTGGCGCGCGCTGCAGCCCTGAAATCCCCGTCGTTGATCATCGTGGGGCAAGTCGTTGCACTCAACCAAAGGCTGCAATGGTTCACGCCACCGAAGTCTGTGCAAGCCAGTGCTTGATTTCTACCGAACTTTCGCATAGCAAGAACACGCGCATCACAAGGCACATGCATCGGCCTTGCCTGCCAATTTTCCGATGGCTGCGCTGCCCGCGCCATCAGCCACTTCCTCCACCACGTCCAACGAGGTTTTATCGACCTTCAGCGTGCTCAAGGGCGCGCCAGGGAGGGCCCCGGAATCAATCCATAACCAGGGTGACTCCGGCGTCGTGGACACGAACCGCACAGGCCCGTCGGTGCGCAAGTGCCCCAACAGCGCCCACCGTTTGGGGTCCACGATACTGACCAAACCCAGGCTCGTATTGGGCACGGCCAAACGTTCCTGGCCCTTGCTATTCCAAGACAGGGAACGGTCCAAAGCAGGCCAGCCCGGCAAAGTGAGTTCCGCCACTTTGCCGCGTGTGTCCAGATGCGTTATGCGCATCCGCGCACCGGCGCCAGAGTGCTGCGAATCGGCTCCGCCATGGGCCGTAATCACCTCATGGCCCGAACCCGCAAGGAAGAATTCCCGTGCTGGAGTAGGCAACACACTGCGCTGTGGATTCAGGTAACCTGGCACAAACTGCCCCTCGCGGTACTGAAAATCGTGCACCAGGCCCAAGCCGATTTCCGGCGCCGTGGGTTGGTAACTAATCTCCCACAACTCGGGCACAAGCGCCAAGGTCGCAACAAAACTTCCGCGGGCCGCCGCAGTCTGAATGGCAGCAACCCCGGAGGAGGTGCCGCCAGCCTTGTCGATGACTGGCAGCAATTTGATGAGTTGAAGTTGTTCGTCCAACACGGCCAAGGTGTGTGGCTCCCCATTAGCAATCGCCAACAAGCCCGGGTGCCCCGCACGGGGTGCTGACAACGCTGTTCCATTGGTGAGCAAACCCACACGGACTTCCGCCACCAGTTGTGCCAGTTCCAAGTCCAGACGCAAGACCCATCCCGTGCGGGTGGCCATCAACGCGTAACGCCCGTCAGGCAGGTAGTGCACCTCCGGCAACAACTCTTCACGCAGTGCAAGATGCCGCGTCGCGGTGCCGCCCCCCGCAATATGCACGCTGGCAGCACCAGCGTCTATCGCCACGGTGCGCCAGCCAGGAACAGCGTGTGTGGGACACGCAGTAGACGAGCCAGCAACACCCGGCGTCCACACCTGCCATGAGGCACGAATATCGGACGCATCCCATTGACCCACTGGCGCTGGCGACGACTGCACCGCCGGCTCTCCTGCACCCATTGGCCTCAGGGGTGCAGCAGCCAGCGCAGACCATGCCATGGACATCCCACACAGACAGCTCCCCAAGCCATACGCTGCAAAAGAACTGAATCGACGAGCACGGCTTGACATTAACAACTCCAAGAAATTATTCCTGCGCACCACTACATGCACTATGAGAGAAGGGGGCAGAAGGCAACTAGGGGGCACTCACAATCACCTCACCTGCCATCTCAGGATGGGGGCCACAGTGGTAGGCGTAGTGGCCCGGTGTATCAAAGCGGCGCTGCCAACTTTCATCGGGGAAAAATCGCTCGGATTCTCCCCCTTGATCACTCGGTAAAACAACGGAATGGCTGGTCCGCTTTTCGCGGTTCACCCACTTCACGGTGTCGCCCACCTGGATCTGAGCCACCTTTGGTTGAAATTGGTAGCCCTGAATGATCACCTCCACCGTCTGTTGCGCAAATACAGACAATGGAGGTACCCAAAAGAAAACGAGTGCAGCGTGAGCCAACACCCGTTTCAGATGCAATGTGCCAGAGTACATCCTGACTCCGGAACTTGCCGTTTTACTGTTTGGTCGCCTTCACATCACCCTCTGCACCCAATCCAATGGTGTACCCCAAAGAGACATGGTGGAAACGTCCGGTCGCGTGATCTCCATGGATCGCGAGACCGAAGGGAATGGTCTTGCCTTCGCCAGGGCTCTTGCGCGTAAAAGTCACCGTATAGGTGTCGCCACTTTTTGCACCCTCGGCCTTGGCACCCAAAGCACCGCCGTCCATCTTGCGCTCAGTGCTCACCGTGCCATCAACCACCTTGGCACCCTTGACGCTCTTCCACTGCATCAGTTCGTAAGCGCCGTCCTTGGCGTACTTGGTTTTCTTGTCATCCGCACCGGGCATCGTGCGTGCGTCAATGTGGCAAGAGGCCCAGCAGCCGACCTGGGAAGCCTGTGGCACCTTGGCATCCGGGAACATCACTGCGGCCTTGACTTCGTTGTCCTTGTCACCTTTGTCTGCACCGCCCGAAGGCGCTTTGAACGTCAAACGAATGTAGAGGTTGCTGGCATCGTAGGCGGCCTGAACGCCCACCGGGTACATCATCGTTTTAGGAGCGCCCTTGGGCTCCAATTCCTTGTCTTCCAGGCGT
Source organism: Rhodoferax sp. (assembly GCF_030697375.1). Taxonomy (GTDB): domain Bacteria; phylum Pseudomonadota; class Gammaproteobacteria; order Burkholderiales; family Burkholderiaceae_C; genus Allorhodoferax. The sequence goes on from NZ_JAUYQD010000035.1 coordinate 65,052, forward strand.
TTGAAGTTGAAATTCAGCGTGCCCTTTTCTTCATGGCAACCCACACAGGTTTCGCCTTTTTTTAAACCCGCAGTTCCGCTGTGGTCGGACTTCTTACCCACCCATTCGATGGGAGTCACTCCGGGGTGGAACACATTGATGTCACGTTTGGGCACCTTGCTCCAATCGGGAGCGGCAAATGCAATCTGCGAACCCACGGTCAACAGGGTACCCAGCACAAGCATGGAAACAGTCGTTTTTTTCATTTGAAATATTCCTTTCTAAGGTTCTAAAGCGGATCGGCATCAATCAAGTCGTCAATCGGTTTGCTGATTACTCGTCTTCATCTTCTTTCATGCCCTTGGGTTTGTGGTGTGCAATGCCTTTGTGGCAATCAATGCACGTCTGCTTTTCATCCTGGGCAATCTTGTGCATTTTGGCGCCGCGCAGTTTTTGCTTTTCGACGTCCATGCCGTCGAAGCTATGGCAGTTGCGGCACTCCCGCGAATCAGAGGCTTTCATCCGCGCCCATTCATGCTCGGCCAAACGCAAACGGTTCGCCTCGAACTTCTCTTTGGTGTCAATGGTTCCCATCAACTTGCCCCACACCTCGGCGCTGGCCTGAATCTTACGAATCATCTTATGCGACCAATCCTTGGGTACATGGCAATCCGAGCAAACGGCACGCACTCCCGTACGATTTTTGTAGTGGATCGTCTGCTTGTATTCCTGGTACACGTTGTCCCGCATTTCATGGCAGGAAATACAAAACTCCATCGTGTTGGTAGCCTCCATGGCGGTGTTGAATCCACCCCAAAAGAAAATCCCGGAAAAAAAACCGACGACCAGCAAGGTAAGCAACGAAAACTTCGCACTTGGTCTTTTCAGGGTTGCCCACAGGTCACCAAATTTTGACGCCATTTAAACTCTCCAAACTTCACATAAAAACCAATGGGAACGCAATGGATAAAGGGGCTTTCGCCCCTCTATCGCTACATCACAACATGCATTGTTGATTAGTAGATGTCATGCTGCGTGTTGTACACATTGAACTTGCCCGTGGGTGTGATCATCTTGGGATCGGTAATCACTTTCTTCAGGGTCAAGGTCTTGTCGTCGTACACCACAATGGCCGACTGGTCTGTCTTGCCGCCCCACAGGGAAATCCAGACTTCCGTACCATCGGCGCTGTACTCGGGGTGCACTGCACGGCGGGTTGCTTTGGTGGCGGGCAATCCAGAGTCCTTGGCCACGTTGATGGTCTTGAAGGGCTTGGACAAGTCCGACATGTTCCAAACGGTCACCGACTCCGCCGTTTCCTTGTCCGAGTTTTGTGCCGAATCAGCCCACAGGTGGGTGGACTTCGGATGGGTCTTCACAAACAAGTTGCCGGGAACGTGTTTAACTTCCTGCACGACTTTCCAGTTGAATTCTTTGTATTTGGCGAACTTGGGATCATCCGAAGCCGTACTGATCAAGGTAACGACGTCTGCACCCAGGTGACCGGTCGCCCAGACAGGTCCAAATTTCGGGTGCACGAAGTTGGCACCACGCCCTGGATGGGGAATCTTGGCCACGTCAACCAACGCCGCCAATTTGCCCGTCTTCAAGTCCACTGCCGCAATCTTGTTGGAAGCATTGGCCGCTACAAGGAAATAACGCTTGGACGCATCAAAACCGCCGTCGTGCAGGAATTTCGCTGAAGCAATCGTAGTGGTCTTCAAGTTCTCAATGTCGGAATAGTCCACCAACAGGATCTGTCCGGTCTCCTTGATATTGACCACCCATTCCGGCTTGATCTCCGAGGCCACAATCGAGGCCACGCGGGGCTCGGGGTGGTACTCGCCATCTACGGTCATGCCGCGGGTGCTCACTACCTTGCGTGGCTTCAAGGTGTCACCATCCATGATCACGTATTGAGGCGGCCAGTAGGATCCGGCAATCGCGTACGTATCTTCAAAGCCCTTGAACTTCGAGGTATCCACGGAACGGGCATCAAAGCCAATCTTGACCTCCGCAACAACACCTGGTTTTTCCATCCACAGATCGATCAGCGATAAGCGTCCATCACGGCCAATCACATACACATAGCGACCTGACTTCGACAGACGGGAAATATGCACGGCATAGCCGGTTTTCACGATGCTGCGGATTTCCTTGGTATCGCCGTCAATCAAGGCAACTTCACCTGTATCACGCAAAGTCACTGAGAACATGTTCTTCAGATTGAACTTGTTCATTTGCTTGGTGGGACGTTCCTTGACAGGCACGATGACTTTCCAGGAGTCCATGGTGTCTTTGAAGCTGTACTCTGGGGGCACATCCGGTGTGTTCTGGATGTATTTCGCCATCAGGGACAACTCTTCCTTGGTCAGGATGTCGTCAAAATTCACCATGCCACCGTCGGTGCCGTAGCCAATGATTTTTTCAAGACGGGATTGGCCCAGGGTCAGCGTGCCACCCTCAGTCTTGGTGCCATCCTTGGCCGTCTTGGTCCAATGGGGTTCGAGGTTCTTGCCGGTCGCACCCTTGCGCAACACGCCATGGCAACCTGCGCAACGTTCAAAGTAAATCTTTTTGGCAGCTTCCTTTTCGGAGGCCGTCATCAATGGGGCTTCGACTTTTTTCTCCTGCGCCACTGCAGGAATTGCAAGGCCTGTCAGCATCACCGCTGCGGCAATGCTAGAAAGACGGGGGAACTTCATAATTCTTACTCCATGGTACCTTGCAGCCAACCCACCACAGGGGTGGCAATCTGGGCTCGACGACGGCTGCAACAATTCGATTCGAGCGGAATGATTGTCTTTGTGCCCCCCGGCCTTCGTCCTTGACTTAGATTAACTATCCACAACAACAGTGCACGAATCGTGGATAGATCAGCAATACCTGACCGAAGTCAAAAAGCGTCGCCGGGCCGCGCCAATTCACGGGGTCCAGAATAGTTCTTACCGTAAAATCCTGGTCTTTGCGTCTGTGAATTCACGAATTGAAAACCGCATCCGAACTATCCTTCTCCAAGCTCGGCTGTAGCAAAGGCGGACGACAGCTCTTTCAAAACATTGACTGCACTTTGACATCGGGGCATTGGCTCTATGTGGCGGGGGCCAATGGAGTGGGGAAAACCAGCCTCTTGCGCATGGTCTGCGGTTTGGCTCCCATCGAGTCCGGCAATATTTACTGGAACGGCATCCCGATCCATTCCCAGCGTGAATCCTACCGGCAAGACTTGTGTTACCTCGGCCATCTCAACGCGCTGCAAGAATCCATGACCGTCAACGAGAATCTGAGCTTTAGTGCGGCCTTGGGTGGCGTTGCCCCCAGCCCCATACAAACGCAAGAAGTGCTGGTCCGGTTTGGCGTGGGCGGGCGCGGCCAACAGTTAGCCCGGCATCTTTCCCAGGGGCAAAAACGCCGCGTCGCCCTTGCCCGACTCGCGCTGAGCCAAGCGCGGCTGTGGGTGCTGGACGAACCCTTTGTGGCGATGGACGAAGCCGGGGTGACCATGCTCGCCGACTTGATTGCTGGGCATTTATCCCAAGGAGGCGTAGCCGTTCTGACAAGCCACCAGCAGGTGGACATCGGGTCCGTGCCAGCCCAATTGCTGGAACTACGTGCATGAGGGCTTTGCCACTCAAACCACTGGGCTTGGCGTCGGTCATGCTTGCCGTATTGCGGCGCGAGGTGTCCCTGGCCATGCGCCAAAAAGGAGAGGTTTTGACACCTCTGGTATTTTTTGTGGTGATCGCCAGCCTGTTTCCATTGGGTGTGGGGCCAGAATCGGCACTCTTGCTGCGCATGGCCCCAGGCGTTCTGTGGGTCAGCGCACTGCTGGCTGCCATGCTCTCCTTGCAACGCCTATTTGCCACAGACTACGCTGATGGCTCCCTGGAGCAAATGGCGCTGTCCCCCACCCCGCTGGGTTTGCTGGTGGCTGCAAAAGCGCTATCCCATTTTCTATTGTCAGGGCTGCCCTTGGTGCTGATGGCTCCTGTGCTGGGCCTGCAATTTGGGCTGGACAGTCGGGCACTGGGCATTCTGATGCTGTCCCTGCTGTTGGGCACCCCTACCCTGAGCCTGGTCGGCAGCATCGGTGCCGCCCTGACCTTGGGCGTGCGAGGGGCAGGGGTTTTGTTGTCGCTTTTGATCTTGCCGCTGTATATTCCAGTCCTGATATTTGGTGCTGGCGCGGTAGAAGCTGACGCCGCCGGCCTGGGAGCTGGCGGCCATCTTTCGCTATTAGCTGCGTTATTGGTGCTCTCCCTATTTTTTGCACCCCTGGCCACGACGGCCGCCTTAAGAATTTCCCTGGAATGAAAACTCGCGTAATTCACTGGTTTAAATTTTCTTCGCCTCAAAATTTCTATTTTCTGGCGGGCCGCATGTGGCCCTGGTTTGCGGCGCTGGCTGCCGTCTTGATGGCGGTTGGCTTGTGGATTTCTTTTTTTGTGGCCCCCACGGATGCCCAGCAAGGCCAGGGCTACCGAATCATTTTTGTGCATGTCCCTGCGTCGCAGATGTCCATGTTCATCTACATTGTCATGGCGGCCTGGGCTGGCTTGGGGCTGGCTTTCAATACACGCCTGTCCGGCATGATGGCCTCCGCCTTGGCGCCCACGGGCGCGCTTTTTGCCTTTTTGTCACTGGTCACCGGCGCCTTGTGGGGCAAGCCGATGTGGGGCGCTTGGTGGGTCTGGGATGCGCGACTGACCTCTGAGCTGATCTTGCTGTTTCTTTATTTGGGTTTTCTCGCGCTGCAGTCAAGTATTGATGACCCGCGCCGCGCCGACAAGGCGTGTGCCGTGCTTGCGCTGGTAGGCGTCGTGAACGTGCCCATCATCTATTTTTCAGTCAAGTGGTGGAATACCCTGCACCAGGGGGCATCGGTTTCACTGACCAGCGCCCCATCCATGGCCAGCACCATGCTGACGGGAATGCTGGTAATGGTGGTCGCTTTTTGGATGTACAGCATTGCAGCAGCGCTGGCACGGGTGCGCAGCATCATCCTGGAGCGTGAACGTCATACGGAGTGGGTCAAACATGCAGTGGAATAGTGTTTCCGAGTTCTTTGCCATGGGCGGCTATGCCCTTTACGTGTGGGGCAGCTTTGGGCTGACCGCAGCGGTCATGCTGATTGAAATGGTCGTAATTCGCAACCGACGGACGGAACTATTACACGATCTCCGCAACGAACTGTGTTCAGAAAGCACAACTTCATGAAACCTCGTCACAAACGTGCCGCCCTGATTGGTGGGGGCTTGGCTGCACTTGGGCTCGCAGCCTACCTGGTGCTCAACGCCTTCGAAAGCAACTTGGTATTTTTCTTCACTCCCAGCCAGATCGCGTCGGGGGAAGCCCCCAAGAATCGCACCTTCCGCGTTGGTGGCATGGTCAAAGAAGGCTCGGTCAAACGTGACAACCTGACTGTTGCCTTCGTGGTGACCGATACTGTCAAGGAAGTCAGCGTGTCCTACACCGGCATCCTGCCCGACCTGTTTCGTGAAGGCAAAGGCGTGGTTGCCCAAGGAAAATTGGGGGACGACGGCAAGTTTTCCGCAACTGAGGTTCTGGCCAAACACGATGAAAATTACATGCCTCCCGAAGCACAACATGCGGTGGATGAGGCTCAAAAAACCATCAAAACACTCAAATGAAGTTTCGGTGTGACTGACTATCGATACGCGCGGCTACACGGCGCTATCCCAACTGCATAAAAATTATGATTCCTGAAATTGGCCATTTTGCGTTGATCCTGGCCCTGTTTGTGGCACTGGCACTGGGACTTTTGGGTGTTATTGGCGGACAGCAGGGGCGCGATGACTGGATGGCGCTGGCACGACCTGGCGCACAAGCCCTTTGGCTACTGACCGCATTCTCTTTTGGGTGCCTCACCTATGCCTTCTATACCAACGACTTTTCAGTTTCCTATGTAGCGCAGCACTCCAACTCCAAGTTGCCAGGTCTGTACCGCGTGGCGGGGGTGTGGGGTGGGCACGAAGGGTCCTTGTTGTTGTGGCATTTCATGCTGACCTCCTGGATGCTGGCGGTATCCATCTTTTCGCGCCAGTTGCCCGACGCCATGGTGTCGCGCGTATTGGGGCTGTTGGGCCTGGTTGCCGTAGGTTTTTTGCTATTCATGCTGATCACGTCCAATCCGTTCCTGCGCTTGAGTGATGTGCCCGCCGATGGGCGCGATCTGAATCCCCTGTTGCAAGACCCCGGGCTGGTATTCCACCCCCCCATGCTGTACATGGGTTATGTGGGTTTTGCCGTTCCTTTTGCTTTTTCCATTGCCGCTTTGCTCAATGGCCGCCTGGATGCCGCTTGGGCACGCTGGTCCAGGCCGTGGGCGACTGCCGCATGGATCTTCCTGACCTTGGGGATTGCGCTCGGATCCTGGTGGGCCTACTACGAACTGGGTTGGGGTGGCTGGTGGTTTTGGGACCCGGTGGAAAACGCCTCATTCCTGCCCTGGCTGGTGGGCACCGCGTTAATGCATTCGCTGGCGGTGACGGAAAAGCGTGGTTTGTTTCGGAACTGGACCATCGTGCTGGCGATTACCGCATTTTCTCTCAGCTTGCTGGGAACCTTTCTTGTACGTTCAGGGGTATTAACCTCCGTACATGCCTTCGCAAGCGATCCCAAACGGGGTGTATTCATTCTGCTGTTCTTATCTGTTGTCGTGGGTGGCTCGTTGACGCTGTTCGCTATGCGTGCCAGCAAAGTGCGATCAGGTGGTTCATTTGCCTTGGTGTCGCGCGAAACATTTCTACTGGTCAACAACGTACTGCTGACCACCGCCGCTGCCAGTGTGTTGCTGGGTACCTTGTACCCGCTCATCGTAGACGCACTGAATCTGGGCAAACTGTCGGTAGGCCCCCCCTACTTCAACTCCGTGTTTGCACCCATCATGGTCCCGGTGCTGCTGTTCATGGTGGTCGGCTCCTTTGCCCGATGGAAGAGCGACAGTGCCACCGAACTGGCGAAAAGACTGAGCCCCGTAGGCATTGCGTCCGTGGTGCTAGGCAGCACCGCACCGCTGTTGGCTGGCGCCTGGTCGGCGCTGGCAGCGCTAGGCCTGACTTTGGCCTTCTGGATTGTGTTGGCGTCTTTGCTGCAGATTTATCAGCAGCTCAGGAACACCGTGAACTGGAAATCCACACCCATATCCTATTGGGGGATGCACTTAGCCCACGTTGGCATTGCGGTGTGTGTCGTGGGCATCACCATGGTCAAGGGATATGAAACCGAAAAAGACGTGCGTATGGTCATCGGCGACACCGTATCAGTTGGTGGTTATACCTTTCGCTTGACGGGCATTCGTACCGAAGCTGGCCCGAACTACCACGCCGACGTGGGCGATGTGGAGTTGATTCGTGAAGACCGCGTTCTCAGAACATTGCATCCTGAAAAGCGGATTTATTTTTCCTCGACCATGCCAATGACAGAAGCTGCCATTGACACCAGCCTGGTCCGTGACGTGTACGTTTCCTTGGGTGAGCGACTCGAAGATGGCAAAAACCCCGCCTGGGCCATGCGGGTCTACCACAAACCATTTATTACCTGGATCTGGGGTGGTTGCCTGTTGATGGCATTGGGTGGTGCGATGGCCGCTTTGGACAGGCGCTACCGCAAGAAAGCCGCATCCTTTGCGGCCACGCCAGTCAAGAGTGGGGCACTGGTATGAAAAAGGCAATGATTCCTCTGGGAATTTTCCTGGTATTGGTGGTCTTTCTGGCCATCGGTTTGACCCGCGACCCCCGCGAAGTTCCGTCCCCCTTGATCAACAAGGCGGCTCCTGCTTTTACAACAACCCGGCTGCAGGCAGCTGACCAGCCTTTCTCCGCCAAAGACATGTTGGGTCAGGTTTGGTTGCTCAACACCTGGGCATCGTGGTGTGTCGCCTGCCGACAAGAGCACCCCGTGCTAATGGAGTTTGCGAAAACCAAGACCTTGCCCATCGTTGGGCTGGACTACAAGGACAAAGAGACTGATGGATTGAAATGGCTTGCCCGTTTTGGCAATCCCTATGACATCACCGTGACGGACAAGGACGGGCGCATTGGCATCGACTATGGTGTCTATGGCGTGCCTGAGTCCTTTTTGATCGATAAAGCGGGGGTAATTCGCTACAAACAGATCGGACCGGTAACCGATGAGGCCCTGCGCGACAAAATCATCCCATTGGTGCGGGAGTTGCAAAAGTGAATTTGAAGTACTGGTTGGGGATTCTCTTGGTGCTGATCATTTCCAGCACGGCGTCTTATGCGGGCGAGGCGACACCGCTGGCTGAAGATCCGGTGCTGGAACAGCGTTTGATGGCAATTTCTGAGGAACTGCGGTGCTTGGTCTGCCAAAACGAGTCTTTGGCGGGCTCTCGGGCGGATTTGGCTTTAGACCTGCGCCGTGAGATTCGCACACTGATCAAAGCGGGAAAAACCGACGCCGAAATCATGGACTTCATGGTTAGCCGCTATGGTGACTTCGTACGCTACCGCCCGCCCGTGAAACCCATTACCTGGGTGCTTTGGTTTGGGCCCTTTCTTTTGCTGATCGGTGCATTGGTAGGGCTGGCACGTATGGTGCGACGCAGCCAAAGCAGCGCAGCGGCTCCCGCACTCGACCCAGCCCAGCGTGAAAAGGCGCAGGCCCTTCTCCAAGATACGGAACTTCCTTCATGAGCGGTTTTATAGTAGCCACAGCGATACTGACGCTGTTGGTGGTAGCCTGGCTGGTACGTGCACTATTGCTTCCCACAACACGGACGGCGGTATCCAGTCAGCGGTTGAATGCGGCCATTTACCGTGACCAATTGCAAGCGTTGGAGCGCGACTTGACGCGCGGGGCCATCAGTCCACAGGACTATGAGACGACGCGAGACGAACTGCAGTTGCGTCTGTTGGACGACACCCAAGAGCCCCCCCCGACTCTACAGGTCCAGGGACCCATCTTGTTAACGGCCCAGCGTACCGCTGTTGTGATTGCACTGTTGGTGCCATTGGGCACTGCGGGCATGTACTGGTGGCTGGGTACCCCTTCGGCAATTGACCCTGCTGCAACACAAACTGCCAGCAATGAAAAAATCGTCCAGATGGTCGAAACCCTGGCGGCACGGCTCAAGGCCAATCCAGACAATCCCAAAGGATGGGCCATGTTGGCGCGGTCTTACAAGGTCATGGGACGTTTGGAGGAGGCGCAACAGGCCTTTGAAAAATCAGGTGATTTCATTAACACCGATGCAGACCTTTTGGTGGAGTATGCCGATCTGCTCGCCAGCCGTACTGGCAGCGTGGAAGGGAAGCCAATGCAACTGGTCAACCAGGCTCTGCTTCTGGACCCTAAGCACCCCAATGGGCTAATGATTTCTGGAATAGCGGCTTATCGGCGCTCCGATTTTCCAACTGCAGTGAAGCAATGGGGAAATTTACTCGCAGTTTTGGAACCCGGCTCACCCGATGCACAACAAATTGAAGCCGATATTGCTGAAGCACGCACCAAGATGGGAATGTCCACATCGAATAAGACTGCACCCCAAGGAACCCAAAATGGGACAGGTGCCGTAAATGATGCGACCAAGCTGCCGCCTGTCGATCCCGCTACGACGGAGCCCATGACCCAAGAAAAGATCAACCAAATGGTTGAACGCCTGGCAGAGCGTCTCAAAACCAATCCCGAAGACCTCACTGGCTGGGCGCGACTGGCTCGGGCATACAAAGTACAAGGTCGTCTAGCGGAGGCCGAACAAGCCTATGTGAACGCGGGAAAATTGATCGACAGCGATGCCAATTTACTCACCCAATATGCTGATCTATTGGCCATGCGTGCCGGCAACAACCTGGAGGGACGTCCGCTGGTGCTGGTAACCAAAGCGCTCGCACTGAACCCACAGCATCCCATGGCATTGATGATGGCAGCTTCGGCCGCCTATCGGCGCACCGACTACCCACTGGCTATCTCTTACTGGGAAAAAGTACTCACGGTACTGGACCCCAGCTCAAGCGATGCGTCGCAAGTCAAAACCGAGATTGCGGACGCGCGGGCAAAAGCTACGCTGGCTCAGCCCAAAGCAAGACCCTAGGCAGCCAAGGGCGTATGTACTACCTGCTCCGCCAACAAATCCTGCCGCGCATTTATTGAAATTCGAAGCAGTCACAAATATTCACAATCTCCTTGATTCAAATCAACAGAATCTGCATCGCTCCCTAGAAGTTAATTTGAATTAAGTTGCACTTCAAACTGCATTCTTAGAATCAAACGCGTTATCCACCTCACTGGAAACCAGTTCTTAGTTCCACGCTGGTGGAATGAGTGACATTGGTATTAACGTAACCAACTAGGAGAGATGCGAATGAAGAGATTGAGCAAACTGGCTGTCTCGCTGATGGCGGCAGGCATGGGTTTGGCCACCACGGCCGCCTGGTCGGCTGACTCGCTGCAGGATGTTTTAAAACAGCGCGGGCTGAGCCAGCAAGATTTGCTGGCTGCAGCAAAGACTTATGTTCCCACCGGAAAGCGAGATGATTTTGTCGCGTTCAGTTCCGGCGGGCAATCAGGCCAGGTGATTGTCTACGCAATCCCTTCCATGCGCATTTTGAAATACATCGGCGTGTTCACCCCCGAACCATGGCAAGGTTACGGCTTCGACGAAAGCTCAAAAGCGGTACTCAAGCAGGGTCGCATTGATGGCAAAGATATCACCTGGGGTGACACCCACCATCCCGCCATCTCCGAAACCAATGGCGAATACGATGGTCAGTTCCTGTTCATCAATGACAAAGCCAACCCACGGCTGGCTGTGATTGATTTGCGCGACTTTGAAACCAAACAAATTGTTGTCAACCCCATTTTCAAATCCGAGCACGGTGGCGCCTTCGTGACCACCAACTCTGAATATGTGATTGAGGCGGCTCAATACGCATCTCCACTAGAGAACAAGAAGTTCTATCCCCTGGAGGAGTTCAACGAGAAGTACCGCGGTGGCATCACTTACTGGAAGTTTGACCGCAAAGAAGGCCGGATCCAACCCGAAAAATCATTTTCGCTTGAGCTTCCTCCGTACTCACAAGACCTTTCAGACGCTGGTAAGGGTGCATCCGAGGGCTGGTCATTCACCAACTCCTTCTGCTCCGAGCGCTATGTAGGTGGTATTGAAAAGGGCCGTCCACCCTATGAGGCCGGGTGCTCAGCCAAAGACACCGACTATTTGCATGTTATCAATTGGAAAAAGGCAGCCGAATTGGTGGCAGCAGGCAAAGCCAAGAAGATCAACGGCCATAACGTCCTGATGATGGAAACTGCCATCAAAGAAGGTGTGCTTTTCCTGATTCCTGAGCCCAAGTCACCACACGGTGTTGACGTATCCCCGGACGGAACAAAGATCATCATCGCGGGAAAACTTGACACCCACGTGTCAGTCTACAGCTTTGAGAAGATTCAGGCTGCCATCAAGTCTGGCAAGTTCGAATCCAAGGACGCGTATGGCATTCCTGTGATTGCAATGAAGGATGCACTACAAACCCAAGTGTCTTTGGGCCTAGGACCACTGCACACACAGTACGACAGCAAAGCCTGCACGGCCTACACGTCCTTGTATGTGGATTCACAAGTTGCCAAGTGGGATTACTGCGAAGGCAAGGTCCTTGACAAAGTCAGCGTGCACTACAACATCGGCCACTTGATGACGATGGAAGGTGACTCCAGCAAGCCTGCAGGCAAATACTTGGTGGCGCTGAATAAGCTGGCGATTGATCGATTTGTTCCTGTGGGTCCCTTGCATCCGCAAAGCCATCAACTGATTGACATCAGTGGCGACAAGATGCAGTTGCTGTACGACATGCCCCTGCCATTGGGTGAGCCGCACTACGCTGTGGCAATCGATGCCAAGAAGCTTAAACCAGCGGTGCGCTATAAGGTCGGCACCGACAGCCGTACCGACAAGCCACATCCTGGAGCAGCCAAAGCAGGTGAAGAGCGTATTGTGAAGAAGGGCAACAAAGTCGAAGTATTTGGTACGCTGATTCGCTCACATATCACGCCTGAAACTATTGAGGTCGAAGTCGGCGATGAAGTCACAATCAACCTGACCAACCTAGAGCGCGCGCAGGATGAAACCCACGGCTTCACCGTATCTACCTTCAATGTGCATGCATCGGTTGAGCCCGGAAAAACAGTTGCCGTCAAATTCAAGGCCGACAAAGAAGGTGTCTATCCTTACTACTGCACTGAATTCTGTTCTGCGTTGCACCTTGAGATGCAAGGTTACTTGCTGGTCAAGCCAAAGGGATGGAAACCTACCAAGACCGGCCTGGCAGCGCAAAACTACACCGAAGCCGACTACAAGGCTACCGTAAAGAAAGTTGCTGACACCCAAGCCATTATTGATTCGGTGGTGGCGTACATCACCAGTGTCAATTACAAGGACTTTCCAGAGGTCGTGGCGATGGTAGAAGATGCCTTTGACCAACTTGGAAAGACCAAGGACATCAAGGCCAAGCACGAAGCAGCTGCAGCCAAGAAAGACTGGGAAAACGCCAACCTGTGGGCTGAACAAGTCTGGCAATACCAAGTCAAGACCGCTGACCTGGGTCTGCGGGCCAAAACATTCTTGGAGCAAAACGGCGCCAAGAAAGTCAAATAAACGCTCTTGAGCGAGCCTGAAATCGGGGGATCGACCAGTTCGATCCCCCGAAGTCTTTTAAATAGGTAAAACCATGAATACAAAAATATTTTTCGTAGCCGCGTTGGTCGCACTGACCTCCAACGTAGCAATGGCCGATGGGGCAACACTCTACGCAGAGAAAACCTGTATCGCCTGTCACGGCAAAGAAGGCAAGAAGCCTTTGACTGCAGCCTACCCCAAAATTGCAGGCCAAAACGCAGCTTACCTTGAACAGCAAATGCTTGATATTCAAAGCGGTGCACGTGCCAATGGCAGTAGTGCAGCCATGAAAGGTGTAATGCACTTGGTATCGGCCACCGAAATCAAGGAACTGGCCCAATACCTCTCCAAACTCAAGTGATTTGACATAGCAATCAACCGTATCTGGAGTATTCGAAATGAAAAACATACTTGCGCTAGCCCTTTCTCTGGCCTTGGCTCCCGCCATCTGTTTTGCAGGCGGTCCGCCTGCAGCCGTACAGGCGGGTATTGAGTCCAAAGACTACAAATGGAACGCCCAAGAGGGCGAAAAAATTGAAGCACTCAAGCTCAAAGGAAATCCCAAAGAAGGGAAAGAGGGTTACGAAGTATGCGGAGCCTGCCATCTGCCCTCGGGAGCCGGTCGCCCTGACGGAACATTCCCGCAGCTGGCCGGTCAACACACCACCGTATTGATCAAACAAATGGCCGACATCCGTGCTGGCTTGCGGGACAATCCCACGATGTACCCGTTCGCCAAGGAACTGACCGATGCGCAGGAACTCGCCCATGTAGCGTCTTATATTGAGAGCCTATGCATTCCTGTGGACCACGGAAAATATGAAGGCCCGGATGCCGAAAAGCAAATTGTGGATGGCAAGGCGATGTACGAAAAAGAGTGTATTGAATGCCACAAGGCCAATGGTGAAGGCGTCAAGGAAAAGTTCTATCCCGTATTGGCGGGCCAGCATTACAAGTATTTGTTGCGGCAAATGACCGAAATCCGTGATGGCAAGCGTCGCAATGCCAACCCAGATATGGTCGCTATCATCAAAAAATACGACAACTCTCAACTGGTTGCCATCTCGGCCTACCAGGCTAGTTTGAGCATGCCTGGTTCCATGTGCAAGGCAAGTGCGGCCACCAAGCCCTCGAAAAAGAAATAGGTCGCAAAAATGCAAGCGCAGACCCAACAAAATCGCCTGATCAATGCACTCACCCTGGTTGCCTTGGCCGCCATGATTGGTGCTTTTTTTGCGCCTATATGGTGGGTCTCGCTGACGGCACCCAACTACCCGAAAGACGCCTTTCCTGACGGCATTCGCATTCACTTCCATTTTGACGGAGTACAAAATGGATGCAGTGCCGTGGGAGCGAGCACACGCATGGGTCAGGAAACCATGCAAGCTGACATGGGTCCAGATTCGGAGCGCTACAACCCCATTCTGGATGCCAAAAAAGACGTCAACAAAAACGCCGCTGGATTGGATTGTGTTCACGAGATGAACACCATCAATCATTACGTCGGTATGTTCCCAATAGCCACCGGCGCGCCTGTAGAGAAGCCTCTGGCCAAGTTCTTTTTCGGTTTTTTCGCTGTGATGCTTCTAGGCTTCATTACCCCAGAGGGAAAGCGCCGCATTTTGGTGCTTTCTGGTGGATTTGTGGCTGTTGCCGCTTGGGTATTCGTAGATCAATTCGCGCTAGGCCATTTGGACAACCACGTCAAAAATTACATGGCAGAAGCCGCGACCTTTTTCAACGAACCCGCCCGTATTCAAATTTGGGGCGATAACGTCGCCCTGTACAGCAAGATCATGATGGCCGGGTTGATGGCCGCGATGGTGATTGTGGTCGCGGGTGTAGCCCGTTTTCCCAAGTTTTCGTTATTGTTGCCCTTGGTGCCTGGTTTGTTGCCGCTGTACTTCCTCATTGAATATGCCGGTTGGCTTTGGTTCTTTGGTCACAACATGCATCCCTGGGGCGCGTTCACCGTCAAACCCTTCATGCCTACGGTATTTGGCGAAGGTAAAGTGGCGCAGTTTTCCACCTACTCCTACCCTTATTGGGGCTACGGTTTGTTGGTTGTTGTGTTTGTTTGTCTGACGCTGGCGCTACTGCTGCGTCGACGCCAAATGCGTGATGGCACGGAGAAAACGCCAGGATGATATCTCGTCGTTGGTTCCCGTTATTGCCAGCCTTACTGCTAGCTTCCACGCTCCTGATTGCGGGCCCAACTGAGATCGGCAACGAAACCGACAAGGCCGAAACCTTTGGCGCCAACGCCGATCTATCAACCGCACCGCGTGTCAATGTAGATCGGCCCAAACCGACCTTCCCCCTGTACGAGCGGAATAAGCGCGTGCACGGGCTGCGTCCTTTCCAAGCTCTGGTCGATGCAGCGCCAGCGGGTTCGGTATTGCGCCCCCCCCCCGGCATTTACGCCGGGCCTGTAGAGCTCACCAAGCCATTGACAATTGAAGGCGGCGGGCGAGTCACCATTGATTCAGGGGACAAAGGTACCGTGTTTTCACTGGTGACCAACAATGCCACATTGCGCGGCCTGCACCTTACCGGCTCAGGTGACTCACACGACACAGATGACTCCTGTTTGGATGTGCGCGGCCACAATAACAACATTGAACAATTGGTCATCGACAACTGTCTTTTCGGCATCGACCTCAAGCAGTCCAATGACAACACTGTCAAAAACAACAAGGTGCGGTCCAAACCCATTGAAGTAGGGATACGCGGGGATGGGCTCCGGCTGTGGTACAGCCATCGCAATCTGATCGAAGGCAATGAGATTGTGGATTCGCGCGATATGGTGGCCTGGTATTCGAATGACAACACATACCGTCGGAATTTGGGTATGCGAAGCCGCTATTCGATTCATTTCATGTTTGCCAAGAACAATACCGTTGAGTACAACCGCTTCTACGACAACGCTGTAGGGGTGTATTTCATGTATACCGAAGGTGGCATCCTTCGCAACAACCTGATCTCGCACGCCACAGGTGCTACCGGCATGGCCATTGGCTTTAAGGAGGCCAGCAACACGGTCATCGAAGGCAATGAGATCGTTTACTGTGCTGTGGGCATTGGCTCAGACTTGTCTCCCTTTCAACCAGACAGCAAGATATGGATTCGGAACAACCGATTTGCTTTCAACGGCATTGCCATGCAACTCACCAGTGAACTCGGTGGCAATATCGTCACAGACAATGTTTTTGAGGGCAACCTCACCAACGTGGTGCAAGCCGGGCGGGGCAAGGCCGGGTTAAACGAATGGCGTGGCAATTTTTGGGACGACTACCTTGGTTTTGATCGCAACCATGATGGGCAAGGCGACACGCCATATGAGTTGTATGCCTATGCTGACCAAATTTGGATCGAACTCCCAGCAGCGCGTTTTTTCAAAACCGCACCGGTACTCGAACTATTGGACTTTCTTGAGCGGCTGGCACCGTTTTCCTCGCCGGAGCTCACACTGAAAGACGAACAGCCTCGCTTTGTAAAACCCAAACAGGTGCGCGGATGACAGACAACCTTCCTGACGCCAAGCCACAACGCAATACCAAGCCACGGACCACGCGGCAAGACAGGCGCCGCTGGCTACGCACGGCACTGCTCGCAGGAGGCGTACTTGGCGCAGCTCTGTCAGGCTATCTACCACTCGCCTACGCGCAAAAAAAACGCCTGCGCCCACCTGGCGCGCTGGACGAAAAAGATCTTCTTGGTTCCTGCATCAAATGCGGTCAATGCGTACAAGTTTGTCCAGTGCAGGCAATCAAGCTGGCAGATTTAGTCGATGGCTTTGGTGTCGGCGTACCGTACATCGACCCGCGTCAGCAAGCCTGCGATTTCTCTTGTGATGCAGTGCAATGCATTTTGGCATGCCCAACCGGGTCACTGGCCTACATCAAACCTGCTTTCTTGCCGATGCGAGTAGGTGCGCCCTTGGTCGGAAAACCCATTCTCAAAGCCAAGGAAAAGGATGCGGAGCCTACGCTCAATTTGAAGGAGCGCATGGGAGTGGCGCGGCTGGCGCGGCCGGAAGCCTGTCTCGCGACACAGGGCAAAGGGTTCAAAGGGCAAGCACGCGGTGCCGACTTCAAGGGTCGCATGCGTTACATGGACGTTGACCGCTGGAAACCGATTCTGGTAGCAGACCATCCGTACGATGTCAAAGAATGCAATTTGTGTGTCAGTGAATGTCCGATTGGCGGCGCAATTTCCATAGAAACCCTGACTACAGTAGATGGAAAAACCCAGCGTCAACCCGTGGTGCATGAACCCTGCGTCGGGTGCGGTGTCTGCGAAATGGTTTGCCCAACGGAGTCCGCCAGCATTGTGATTGAAGCCCGGGAGGTATGGAAAGCATGAAAGACATCCGCTGGCAACGTTTTTTCGATCAAATCGCGATCATGTTTGGCCGCGAGCCTAAAAAGCCAACGGTCATTACCGAACGCGCGCAGAAAATTCACGAGCTCAAACGCATGGCCAACAAGGTCGAAGTTCGAGCGGCAATTCTGCTGGCCCACGAAAAGCCACGCAGCAACACATGGCGCAATCGGCGTTGGGCAGTGTTAATAGCCGCAAACCTACTGTTCGCGGTGTCGTTTGGTTTTGATATTCAGATACTTGAAGGTGCGTTGACGGCCTCACGCTTTGTCGGATTTCACCTGATTGACCTTAACTCTGCGCTTCAGGTCATGCTGGCGCACAAACACATCATTGTGAATTTGGTCATCGGCACGCTCACCATCATGGCATTTTGGATGCTCATGGGTGGTCGGGCATTTTGCTCATGGGTTTGCCCATACCACTTTCTGGCCGAATGGGCAGAGAAGCTGCACCTATGGATGGCAAGTAAGAAACTGGTGTCTGACCAGACCATGAGTCGCAGTTTACGGTCCTATTTTTGGGTGGTCTTTGCCATCGCCGCATTGGGTACAGGCTATACCGTATTTGAAGCGATCTCCCCTACCGGAATACTGTCCCGAGCCATCATCTATGGACCTGGACTGGCCATGTTATGGGTGCTCGCATTATTGTTGTTTGAGGTTGCCATCTCTCGACGCGCGTGGTGCCGCTATGCCTGCCCCATCGGCCTGACCTATGGGGTTGTTGGCATCGTTTCACCCGTGCGCATCAAATACACCTTGGAGGGCTGTTTCCATGAAGGTGACTGCCGCAAGGTGTGCCTGGTTCCACACGTACTGGATACCGTGATCAAAGGCCGTGCCGTGGACACTGAAATTTCGCTTGGGCCCGATTGCACGCGCTGTGGCGCTTGCGTTGACACCTGTCCGACAGGATCACTTAAATTCGACGTCAAAGGCCTCTCCAAGTTACTCTAAACCGGCTGCCTCCACTGGGCACTGACGGCACTTTCCACACTGAAATACACCGTGATCAGCTTCAAACACGTCACCAAATCCTTCCGACGCGCCCGTATCCTCGATGGTATTGATCTGGAGGTGGGCTTGGGCGAGCGCGTCGCCTTGATTGGTTCCAACGGTGCGGGCAAAACCACGCTCATCCGATGCCTGCTTGGTGAATACACACACGACGGTGAGATTCTCATTCAGGGACGCAACCCACGCCAGGAACGCACAGACGTTCTGGGTTTGATTGGTTTCGTTCCACAGCTGCCACCACCGCTCAAAATGCCGGTGGGCCAATTGATCAATTTTGCAGCCGCGTTGTGCAACACCCTGCCCACCCGCGTACATGAGGTCGCCAGCCGTTTGGGCCTGGATGTTACCGATATCTTGTCACGCCCCTTCAACAAGCTTTCTGGAGGCATGAAGCAAAAACTTCTGATCGCCATAGCCTTGGGACGCGATGCCAAGGTCCTGGTGATGGACGAGCCTGCTGCCAACCTTGACCCGCAAGCGCGCAAGATTTTCTTTGAATTGTTGGCCGAACGCGCTGAGAGTACGACGATGCTGATATCAAGCCACCGTATCAATGAGGTATCTGCACTGGTCAATCGGGTGGTTGAACTCGATTTGGGCAAGGTAGTGCTTGATGAACGAATGGCCAATGACACCTCTCTGACCGGCATGCTGCTGGGTCGCCTGGTGTCGCGGCAACCTGAGCCCGCGCTGGCCAAGGCACTCGGGCAGTGGAACTTTCGGGCACTTGATGCCGAGGAGACCCAATGGGAAGGCCAAGTGGCAGGGCCCGACCGTTTGCGTTTTCTAGGCATGGTGTCGCGTTATGTTGCCGTCGTCACTGAAGTCTCCCTGTCGGAGATTGATCCATGAAACGACGCAACCTCATAGCCTATGGCTTTGCGCTTACACCGCTGGCTGCCTTGCTGTCAGCTTGCGCTGAAGAAGGCCATTGGCCTGACGGAATGGCACCCATCAAGTGGGACCGCGATGTCTGTACCCGCTGCAAAATGGCTATTTCTGACCGGCGATTTACATCTCAGATTCGTGGCGGTTCCAACAATCTGGCATTCAAGTTTGACGACATTGGCTGCGCCACAACTTGGCGCTCTGAAAAGCTGAAAGAGTACCCCTGGCTCACCGACGCCGCCACGCGTTTCTGGGTTGCAGATTTCAGTGGCAAGGGGGAAAGGTGGTTGAATGCACGAAGCGCCCACTACCTCAGTGGAAAAACCTCGCCCATGGGATACAACTATGCCGCTTTTGGCGAACCGCTCACAGATTCGATTGGCTTTGAAAGTATGTGCCAGAAAACGTCGGGCATGCTGCCTGCAGATTGTCTGTCTGAATCGGTCGACTCACGTTCGCGTACTGCAAACGCCCCCCAATAATCCCATTCACTCCCCATGAAACAACTCTGGCTGACTGCCAAACTCGACATCGTTGAATCCTTGCATGCGCGATGGTTCCTCATTTACTCACTGGTATTTGGCGGCATCGTTGCACTGCTCTTCCTGTTTGGACTGACCGAATCACGTGTGCTGGGGTTCATCGGCCTATCGCGGTTATTGGTGACCTACATTCAGCTCACCATGGCCATACTTCCGATTTTTGTGTTGATCACCACCGTACGTTCGGTCGCCGGTGACCGAGAGGCCGGTGTGTACGAATACCTGCTGTCTCTGCCGATTTCTTTGGCCGCATGGTTTTGGGGAAAAATTCTGGGCCGCTATCTGGTGATATTCCTGCCGGTGTTTGGGGCTATGGGTCTTGCCGTGGTCATCGCACTGGTGCAGGGCATCGATGTACCTTGGGGTATTTTTTGCTATTACACCGCCTTACTTGCGGTAATGGCCGCCTGTTTTTTGGGCATTGGTATGTTGATTTCAGCGCTTGCGCGTAGCACCGACATGGCCCAGGGCGCCGCCTTTTTGGTCTGGTTAACCTTTCTCTTATTTCTAGACCTGATCTTGTTGGGCGTCATGATCCAGGGCAAAATTTCGCCTGAATTGGCAGTCACCCTGGCCCTGGCCAATCCACTGCAGGTCTTTCGCACCGCAGCACTTGCCATGTTCGACCCGCAACTGATCGTACTGGGACCTTCAGCCTATGTAATTTTGGATTTGTTTGGAGCTCTGGGATACAAGGTATTTGCGCTTGCCTACCCTGCTCTATTGGGCCTTGGGGCGGCGTTCACCGGCTTCCTGCTGTTTCGACGTGGAGATTTGCCCTAATGCTTTACTTCAGGCGTTCCATACTGTCGCTGCTTCTGGTATTTGCCAGCGCGGCAAGCGTGGCACAGGAAAAAGCGAACACCCGCACAGGTTTGGTTTTGGACGAAGCGAGTCGCATCAATACCGAAGCACTCTTTGCTGCCACACTGTACGATTTGGACAATCGACCGGTGCAATTTTCCTCCCATCGCGGACGCCCGATGGTTGTCAATTTTTGGGCGCGCTGGTGCGCCCCCTGCCGTGTTGAAATTCCCGAGCTGGTTGCATTGCAGCAGCGCAAGACGGGGGTGGATGTCATTGGCATCAATATCGAAAGCGCCGCTGAACCGGTGCGCGATTTTGCCCGCGCTTATGACGTCAATTACCCGGTGTATTTGACGCGCCAAAGTGGCATAGATTTGATGCGCTCGCTGAACAATGACAAAGCCGGACTCCCATTCACGGTCGTTATTAACCGTCAGGGCGCCGTGGTCGCCAGCCGGATGGGGGCCATGACGCGCGAGCAGTTAGATATCTCCGTGGAACGGGCACTGCGTTGATCCCATGAACGACACCCCCGATATCAGCCACAGTTTTGGCAACCAGTCTGTCACCAGCGAGCAGCGCCGGGCACGCATTCGACTGGTCTTTGACGCCGTGGCACCGCGCTATGACTTGATGAACGATCTGATGAGCATGGGCATCCACCGGCTGTGGAAGCGCACGCTGTCCCGACGCGTGTCCACTGCCAAAGGCTGGGTGCTTGACCTGGCGGGAGGAACCGGTGACGTTGCCCGTTTGCTATTGGGTCGCAATAGGCATGTGGTGGTCTGCGACCCCAGCTTGGCCATGATGCAAGTCGGGCGCCAGCGCCCTGGCAGCGGGGGACTTCAGTGGTTGGCTGGCGAAGCAGAGCAACTGCCACTACCTGATGGCAGTGTTGATTTGTTAACGGTTTCCTTTGGGCTGCGCAACACGACCCACCTGACACAGGCCTTGAGCGAGATCCTGCGAGTACTCAAACCAGGAGGGCGTTTTGTCTGCCTGGAGTTTTCCCGCCCGGTCGCATGGCTTGCACCACTGTATGACCTGTACTCTTTTTTTGTGATCCCTCGGCTGGGTGCTGCTGTGGCCGGTGAACCGCAGGCCTACCAGTACCTTATTGAATCGATTCGGCGTTTCCCGGATCAGCAAGGCTTTGCCGATCTGATGCAGCAAGCGGGGTTTACCGATGTGCGTTGGGAAAACCTTTCGTTTGGTATCGCCTGCCTGCACTTCGGTACACGCCAACATGCAAACTGATCCCAGCTCCATGCTGTTGACCAGGCCTGCCAGCATGGTGCTCATTTGGTGGACGGCCATTCGACCGCGCACTTTGAGTATTGCCATCACTCCGGTTGTACTAGGCACCGCACTGGCATGGGCGGACGCCAGCGCCAAGCACTGGCCGGCATTGGTCGCTGCACTGGTCTGTGCCCTGTTGATTCAGATCGGGACCAACCTGCACAATGACGTGGTTGACTTTGAACGCGGAACCGACCGTCCTGACCGCATTGGCCCGCTGCGCGTGACTGCTGCCGGCTGGGTGAGCAGCAACAGCATGCACCGCGCCACCTATGCGAGCTTCGGCTTGGCAGTCGCCATTGGCGTTTACCTGGTGGCGCACGGGGGATGGCCGATTTTTCTGGCTGGCGCAACTTCCGTTTTGGCGGGCTGGGCCTACTCCGGTGGACCCCGCCCCATCTCCCACACCGCGCTGGGCGAGGCAGTGGTGCTGATGTTCTTTGGCTGGGTTGCGGTGGCAGGAAGCCACTGGCTTCAAAGCGGAACGCCTTCGCTGGATGCCTGGCTGTGTGGCACGGTGGTCGGCCTACCAGCGGCCGCCGTCCTATTGGTCAACAACTACCGGGACCTCGAAGCGGATGTGCGCAGCGGTCGGCGAACACTGGCCGCGCGGCTGGGCAGGGCGCGCGCGTGCCATCTTTACGCTGCCATGCTGCTGCTGCCATTTGGCCTGATTCTCTTGTTGGCCTCGCGGGGCCGCATGGGCGTACTGGTGACGCTGTCTGCCCTTCCTTACTGCTTGCGCTTGGCACAACAACTGCGCCAGGCTTCCACCGGTGCCGCGCTCAACACTCAGCTGGCAGCCACCGCCAAGATTGGACTGATCCTTGGAGCTTTGTTATCTGTGGGGGTATTTTTATGAGCATTTCAATCGTCACCTTTTTGCTGCCGCTGGCCTTGGCCTTCATCATGTTCTATCTGGGGCTGACCCTGTGTACAGACGACTTTAAGAAAGTCATGCAACGGCCACGCGCACTGGTCGCAGGGCTGATCGGCCAGTTGTTGATGGTCCCTCTCCTGGGCCTTCTGGTAGCTTGGGCCACCCATCTTGATCCGGTCATGGCGGTGGGCTTGATGGTGCTGGCTGCGTGCCCCGGCGGTGTCAGTTCTGGGCTGCTGACCCGACTGGCGCGTGGCGACGTGGCCTTGTCCATTTCATTAACTGCCGTGACCAGCGTTGTGGCCATGCTGTCACTGCCTTTGGTGGTGAATGCCGCCATGCACATATTCATGGCAACCGGACTGAATGTCGATTTTCCCTTGGGCGGAATGGTTCGCAAAATATTTCTGCTGACCACGGTGCCGGTATTGGCTGGCATGGCTTTACGGGCATGGCAAACCCAACGCGTGAAACGTTTGGAGCCTGTGGCTGGGCGCATCTCCACAGGCTTGTTTGTTCTCATCGTTTTAAGCACTTTCTGGGACCAGCGTCAGGTACTGGTGAGCCATCTGGGAACCATTGGGCTGGCCGGTTTGCTGCTCAATCTGCTAATCCTGTCAGGCGCTTGGCTACTAAGTTGGCAGGCTCGCCTGACACGAAATGATCGTATCTCCGTGGTGACCGAATGCGGTCTTCAGAATTCGGCATTGGGTATTTACGTTTGCATTGAATTGCTGAAATCACCGACCATGAGTGTTCCAAGTGTGGTGTACGCACTGCTGATGAATGGCGGCGCCATCATCTTCGTACTACTGATGCGCGCCAACGCTGGAAAACACGGCCCTGCCACCATTCCCGCAAGCTCTTGATGCGAACCTTAGGCAGTGTCGCGTGGAGCTGTCTGCTGACTTTGTGGATGCCTTTGGCACTTGCCGCACCGCATAACTTACAGCCCTTGATCGACGCCACCCCCACAGGTGGCACCCTTCGCCTGGCACCGGGTGTCTACCTGGGGCCAGCCACCATCAATCGCCCACTGACTCTAGAGGGTGACCCACAGGCCCTGATCCAAGGCGATGGTCACAGCACGGTGCTGAGTATCAAGGCCAACGCCGTAACGCTACGTGGCCTGCATGTACGGGGCAGTGGTGACTCTCAAGACCGCATCGACGCTGGGTTGGAGTTACAGGGTGATGGCCTTCGCATTGAGGACAACAAACTTGAAGACGTGTTGTTTGGTATTCATCTTAAAAGCGTGCGCCAATCTTTGGTCAAAGGCAACCGTGTCACAGGCAAACCGCTGTCAACCGGTTTGCGTGGGGACGCGCTGCGGCTGTGGAACAGCAGCAACAACAGAGTCGAGAACAACCAATTCACACGCGGTCGCGACCTGACCCTCATCAACTCACCCAACAACCAATTGTTGCGTAACCAATTCACTGATGGCCGCTACGGGATGCACGTCATCTTCTCGCCCCACCTTCAAGCCGAGGGCAACCGCCTAACCCACACGGGCACCGGTATTGTGGTGCTGTACTCCCACCATCTGACACTGCGACAAAACCACGTCGCCCATGCGATCGCCGACGGCGGTGCAGGCATTGTGATCCGCGAAAGCGATGACAGCTTGATTGAATACAACCAGGTCTTGCATTGCTCTGTCGGGTTGAAAGTCAGCACGGCAGTGGCCGGAGAAGGTCAATTGACGGTGCGCGGGAACCATTTTGCCCACAACATCATCGGTATGTTTTTCTATGGGGAGGCGGGTGGCTACTATTTCACCGATAACAGATTTGCCAATAACCTGACAACCGTAGCCATCAGCGCGCCGGGTGCGGGCAGCGCCAACCAGTGGATTGGCAACCAATGGGATGATTATCAGGGCTTTGATCGGGACCATAACAAAATCGGCGACACACCGCACGAAATTCTGTTATACGCTGACCGCATCTGGATGGAAACACCTATGGCTGGATTTTTTCGCAATAGTCCGGCTTTTGAGCTGCTGGATTTTTTGGAACGACTGGCGCCTTTCAGCTCTCCACACCGTGTACTGCAAGACACACGACCACGGATGCAATAAACAATCCCCACCAAGGAATCATGACCATGAAACACCGTACACGTTTTCTCATTGCTTTGGGAATGGGCCACGCTTTACTGGCTGCGGTCCATGCCCAAGCGGACGCTGGCCTACAAGCCATCAGCGACTTGTCACAAATCAATGGCCAAGCGCTGGCCTGCCAGGATCTAACGGCTGCGCAGCGCGCCAAAGCGTTGATGCTGGCGCATGCGCCCAAAACCGCACGATTTGGCACCGTCTTCGATGAGGGCACAAAACAAAGCTATCTTGCGCAAACCCGTAGTGCCGTGGCTTGTCCAGAAAGCGCAGCCCTCTCGACTCGGCTTGACACTCTTGCCCAGCGGCTGCAAGCGACCCTCCCCCCGGTCATCACGCCAAATTCCTCGGCATCCTCGTCAGGTACCCAATAGCCATGTGTATCCGAGTACAAAAACGCACGCTGGTGGCTCTGATCCTGCCCGTGCTGGCGACATTGGCAAGCCCAGCCATCTCACAAACGACTGCTGCTGCGGACGTTGCGCTTGCAAATACCGACGAGCCGATCGAACAGGAACGTGCAGCACCACGTTATTTGCTGCTGGGCAGCCACGGCCGTGCAGTAACGTCTGAAGATTTTCGTGACCGCTTTCAACTTGTCGCTTTTGGATTTACCTCCTGTCCCGATGTTTGCCCGACCACCATGGTCGAGATGCAGCAGGTACTTGCTGCACTGGGACCACGGGCCAAGCACCTGCAGCCCATATTCATCACGGTAGACCCCCAACGTGACACCACGGTGGTTCTTGCAGCCTATACCCGCAACTTTGACGAGCGAATTTTGGGTTTGACCGGAAGTCCCGAATTGGTACGCTGGGCGGCCAACAACTTCAAGGTGCAATTTACCAAAGTACAAGAGCCCGGCGCCGGCGCCAACATCTACACCATAGACCATTCGGCCGGCATGTTCCTGCTGGGTCCTGACGGTCAATTACTCAGCAAGATTGCTTACGGCACGGCTGTGAAAGACGTAGCCACCCGCATAGAACACTGGCTGAAAGCGGACGGCAAATGAAACGCCGAACACTCCTGGCATCGCTGGGAGGCGCCGGGCTGGCCTGGACCGCATTGGCCGCGGGCATTGACAGCGAACCCTCAACACTTCCCCGTGGAGCCTTGCGGGTGGTGGTGATTGGCGGCGGCTGGGCTGGGCTAAGTGCGGCACGCGAATTGCGCCGTAGCGCGCCCGAATTGGATGTCTTGGTGATTGACCGCACCCCCATGCTGCGCTCACTGCCATTGAGCAATCCCTGGCTGGTCGGCCGTACGCCGGAGCGAATGCCACGGATCGATCTGGCGAAGTTAGCACACTCGCTGGGTTATCGCTTTGTGCCGGCCGAAGTATTGGCGATCGACCGAATTCAGCGACAAGTGCATACAACGGAAGGGCATTTCGCCTATGACTGGTTGATCCTGGCCGCAGGCGTTGACTACGATTACGCCGCATGGTTTGGCGAAGATGCCCGTGCCACCAACCAAGCCCGGGAACACTTCCCTGCCGGTTTTTTAAGCAACGAATTGGACCTACTCAAGCGCAGACTTGACGGATTTCGCGGCGGTGATCTGGTGATGACCATACCGCCCCCTCCCATTCGCTGCCCGCCTGCCCCCTACGAGCGCGCCTTACTGATTGCCTGGCTACTCAAGACACAACGTATTCCCGGCAAGCTGACGGTGATTGATGCCGGTGGCGGTATATCCCGCTTCACACGGCTGTTTGCGGATCGCTACGCTGACCAGATTGTGTACAGGCCCCATACGAACCTTCGCTCAATTGACCCCTTTGGGCGCAGGCTCAGCACCGAAGACGGTGAGATGCACTTTGACCACGCCATTTTGCTTCCGCCCATGCGTGCGAGCACCCTGGTAGAGCAAGCAGGACTGCTTGGCCTTAACACACAAGGAAAACCAAGCCGATGGGCGGGTGTTGACCCCGTTCACTTGCGCGCACTAGCCGATGACCGCGTGTATCTGGCTGGAGATTTGCTAGACGCTGTCTCCCCCCTCTTCGGCCACTACCCCAAAACGGCACACATCGCTACCCGACTTGGCTCCGCAGCAGCCCTGCAGATTTCAGCCCTCACCCGGGGCAACACACCGCTACAGATAGCTTTACCACACAGCATTTGCCATGTGTGGCTTGACGCGGACCCCGTCGAACAAATGCGGATGGAAGCACAGTACCGTCTCCGTGGGGACGGACTCATCGTGCAGTCGGTGCGCCAGCATGACAATCCACAGCCACGCGACGAAGACCTGCAATGGGGGCTGGGCCTGTACGCGGAGAGTTTAGGGGTGTCCGCGCAATAAGCCTACCGCTTAATGCCGGGCATAAACGCTGCTGCGACCATCCGGTCCAATCAACAGCGTGTTGAACGCTTCGCGCTTAATATCCCGCTCCTGACCCGTGTTATCCAGAATGGTACACGCCGTGTCGCACACCGGGTTGTAGCTTTCCCGCCCAGGCGCACCACCCGGCAGGCCTGGCACTGCCAGCCCCCGCGCCTTGGGCTTCTCCTTCAGCAAAAGCACGATGTCTTCAACTGGCACATGCCCTTCAATAAAGTAGCCGGCGACCCGCGCCGTGTGCACCGATTCGAGCTGGGACGGGACATTGAGCCAGCGCTTGATCCGCGGCATATCGCGCTGTAGTTTTTCTTCGATCGTGACCACAAACCCATATCGGCGCAAATAATCCGCCCAATCGATACAGGCAAGGCAGGGACTGGGTGCGTACACCACGATCTCTGGCAACACAGACGCATCGGCGGCCACCGAAAGTGGCGTAAACAAGCTGGTACCTACAAGTGTCCAGAGCAGCGCGAAAATTCGCAAAAACCGCTGGCACGGCATTAACACGCCCGCCCGGGTTTGCAGCCTTTGAGAATCCAGAGCGAGATTTCACCAGCCACCTCATCCGCACGGACCTTGCGCGCCAAGCTCAAGACGTCACGCCCTGCTTCGGTCTTCAAAAGAGGGTCCGCTCCGGCTTGCAGCAGCAATTTGGCATGGGCCGTGTGTATGGTAAAAGCGGCCATATGCAAAGGTGTGCGGCCTTCACTGTCTCGCGCATTAGGGTTAGCGCCTGCGGCCACCAGCACCTTGAGTGGCCCGGTGTCTGGATTCATCGCTGCAAAATGCAAGGGGGTCGATCCCAAGCTGGTGCGTGCGTCACGGTTTTGTGGTGCAGCCTTCAGCAGTTTCTCAAACTCTTGCTGTGTACCCATGCGTGCTGCGTCATGAATCGGCAACTCGTTTACATCCATAGTCGCGGGCTGTGAGAAAGCCCATGTCACCTGCAACGCCAACCATAAAGCCAGCCACACCCGAATGGATGGCCAGAAATGTATGTGAGGCTTCATCGGCTGTGCTCCATCGGGAAAGATGTGATCGCGAAAATCAAGGCTGAACCACCTGAATCAAAGTCAAATAGGCAAGCAAGTCCTGCAAATCCTGCTCTTTGAGTTGATTAAGAATACCGCCCGTTTCCTCTTCATCGTGCGGCCGTTCACCACGAACAAAGGCATCCATTTGTTTCCGAAGGTAACTGCTGTATTGCCCCACCAATCTCGGGAATTTGCCACGCCCCATGCCATCGCGGGCATGGCAGGTGACGCATTCCTTTTGGAAAATCACGCGACCATTGTCAACGTTGCCGGGTGCACGCGGAATAATCATCACCTTGTCCACAGCGGTCAAACGTGTCAAGGCATCGTCGCTGTCCTTGAACTCAGGCCACTGCGTAGGCAGTTCAATCGAGGCCAGATAGGCCGACACATCCACGATGTCGGCATCGGACAGCTCTCGCTCCTGTGTGTAGGGAAACATCGGAAGGTTGACACGGGTACGCATTCGAAATGCCCGTAACTGGTCCATGATGTGGGCTTGGTGCTGCCCCGCGATACGGGGGTATTCGCCACGCTTTCCGCCCTGCCCAAACTCGCCATGGCAACCTGCGCAGGTGCCATTGATTTCCTTTCCTCGCTCCAGGTTTTGGGTCTGGCCAGACTGGCACAAACCCAATAGCAGCAAAAGGACAAACAGTGCTTTCATGGTGACTCACAAATAACATAGCCCAAACACAGGGCCCAAGCGGCAATATGCCGCGCTTTCCCCGCAAGAGAATGGGTGGGATACACGCCTCAGGCAGGCGTCTCTAGCCGAGCATCACCGGTTGCCCCTGGCGATCAAATGGAATATACGTTCCCAGCGTTCCCGCCTTAATCGCTTCGACCATTCGTTGCAAAGGCTTTTCGGCGGCCTCACTGCTGGGTGCAACCCCGGCGCTACCGGACATTGCTGCGGCAAAAACGATGCTCCATTCTTGTCCAAACTGGCTGGATTCCCGTACCAAGTCTGCAAAGCTGGGCAATTCTTCGGGGGTTTTGTCGACACACATGAGTGGGACCAGCGCACCGCCCTGCCCGGCCTGAAAACGCTCGCGTTGGGCCGCCGTACTGTCGGCAGGTAGTTCTGCCCCTGCAAATACAAAAAGCAAACGCTGTGGCTCTTCTTGCTGCCTTGCTGCCATCAGCAAATCATCGAAACTGGAAATATTCATGGTTAGATTTCTATCGAAAAAACTCAAAAAAGGTCAACATCCATCGCTTCAGAGGCCTGCTCCACCAGTTCACCTGCCAGCACCAGTTCTTGGAAACTGCACACCTGGTTGCGGCCATGCTCTTTTGCATAATAAACAGCCTTGTCGGCGCGACCAAATGCACCACCCGGGGTATCGTTTTCCCTCAACACAGAAAAACCGATACTGATGGTGATGGTTCCTACTTGGGGGAAAACATGCGCTTGCACACTGCTACGCAAACGCTCCAAAGCGTTTTTTGCATCTCCCGCGTTATCGCACCGCATCAAAATAACAAACTCTTCTCCGCCAAAACGGTACAACTGGTCATGAAAGCGGAAATTACTCCTCATGAGCCGCGCCATCAGCAACAGCACCTCGTCTCCAATCAGGTGACCAAAGTTGTCATTGACCCGTTTGAAATGGTCAATATCAAGCATGGCAAGCCAGTAACTGCCGTTCGGTCCCGCCATGCGACGATCAGGATGCTCCTCATCCGCCACAAAAGTATCTTGCTCCGCCGTAGCCTTAAAAAAGGCGCCATCAAAGGTCTTGCGGTTGAGCAATTCTGTCAGTGCATCCTTTTCTCCATAGTCCAAAAGACCATGAAGGTTTTGATAGGTTAAAACTATGCCCTCTATGACCGCTTCTGTCTGCGCCGAAATAGCAAGTTTTGATTCGATTTCCAATATAGCCCACACACCCTGACCACCACCAATGGGAAATATCGTTGTATGGGGGCCACTCCCCACATGAACGACCTTGCCACGTTCATAGGCCTCTTGTCGCCCAGGAAAATCGACCAACTTGGGAAGCGCATCCCAATTCGTCCAAGCTGCGTCACGCAAAGGCTGGGTATGCTGCGCATCCAGGCGCGCCCGCGTCAAGCAACGCCGGTCTTCACCGTCGCCCACGACCCGCACAAGCCAAGTGGAATCAACGCTGTCTGAAGCGCAATCCGCAACCAGGCGGATAAACGCAAAATCCAGTTCATCGCGGTCACGCAGACCACTCATACGAGCCAGACCATCGACAAGCTTTTTCATCGTTGCAGTTTACCCGCAGTAGGCCCAAAAATTCAACCATTCGCCATCGCCCCGCGCCTTGGCCCCCCGCCCATGCGTCCAATACTGGGTTTACCCCTACACACCTGGGCGCGTTTTGTTGCGACGCATCCAGAGAGAGGTTGAAAGCCATGCACCAGCAGACTTTCGTCGCTGTCAACCGGTTAACCTTGCGCCATGGCACTCAAACCTCTGAACCCTCCACCCCACCAAGGCAGCTTGAAAGCTGCGCAAACTCGCCCGCCAATGGACACCACCTGGCGACCGAAGTGGCTCCTGGCGGCCCCCCACCGTTTGGCTTTTTTTGCAGGTTCCGTGATGCTGGGAATGAGCGCCATTTGGTGGTGCACCATGTTGTTTGCACGCCACCTGGGTGTGGCAGTTCCGTGGATGCTGGCTCCTGCTACCGCACATGCCCTGTTGATGACCTTGGGGTTCATGCCCTTGTTTTTTGCCGGGTTTTTGTTCACGGCCGGCCCCAAATGGCTGGCCATGCCCGCAGTTTCTGCCACCAAATTGCTGCGCTATATAACGGCCACGCTGATCGGCTGGGCCCTATGTATCGTGGGCTTTCATGTTTCGGCAACTCTAGTTGGCCTGGGTATGGTTCTGGTCGCCTTGGCTTGGTCCTCGGTAACCCTTCAATTTGCCACCCTTTGGTACACAAGCCAAGCCGAAGACAAAATTCACGCCACCGTAGTCGTCGTAGCCAGCACGGCTGGCGCAATTGCCATGTGGGTTGCCGTGGGCGGTTTGGCCCTGGGTGAACCAATCCTGGTGCATACCGCAACCCAGGGGGCACTTTGGATGTTTGTGGCCACGGTCTTCGCTGCCGTGTCCCACCGCATGATTCCCTTCTTCAGCGCCAGCGCCGTTCCCGTCCTGGACGCTTGGCGACCGCTTTGGCTGCTGTGGTGCATGGTGGGTGTGCTCTGGTTCGAAGGTGTCATGGCCTGCGTGGAATTTTGGCTACGGCCGGACTCCGTAGGCTTGCGTTGGCTACAAATCACCGTCGAAACGCCCGCAGCCATCCTGATGCTGTGGCTTGCCGTACGGTGGGGGCTGGTCCAAAGCCTCAAGATACGTTTGTTGGCCATGCTGCATGGCGGTTTCCTCTGGCTGGGTATTGCGCTGGCACTGCAGGCGGTCTCGCATGCCTTGATGGCCTTGAGCCAAAACCAGACCTCTTTGGGTCTCGCCCCCTTGCACGCCATGACCATGGGATACCTCGGCGCCACCATGTTCGCCATGGCGTCTCGCGTCAGCAGCGGCCACAGCGGGCGGCCGGTTGCCGCAGACAACGCAGCTTGGGGTCTGTATTGGACACTCCAGTTGGCAGTGCTGCTGCGGGTACTGTCCGCCCTGTGGTCAGACGCCTTTTCCATCCTCCTGCTCACGGCCATTGCCGCGTGGACGGTCGCTGGCTGCGGCTGGGCCTGGCGCTATGGCAACTGGTTTGGCCGACCGCGGTTGGATGGACGTGAAGGCTGAAGGTCCGCTTGCTGCACTACAATGGCGGCCCCGTTGATCCCTTGTTCTGCCATCAAAATCCCTTGCGGGGACAGATCGCTGCATAAACTGGCCGAAGCCGCTCCTACCCGGTTTGCACCATTGGGCTTACTCCAAACCAACACTTCCCATCGATAGGTAAACCCTATCTCAAGATTGCCGGAAGGTTGAGTGAGGTCAAGAGATAGGCGGGTACCTGGTTCTACGATGCGCGTCGCTGCGCGTCAAATTTCAAAGAGTTCATTTCAATGCCCAAAATTCTCAAATCTGCCCCCCCCTCCACCACCATGCAATTACCCGCCCAGGCCATCAGCGAAGAAGTGTTATTGGAAAAATACGCCAAGGCGGATGAGAAAAATATTCTGGACGTCAACCAACGCGTGGCGCGCGCCCTTGCAGAGCAGGAAGTACCGGCCGAGCGGGAGCAATGGGAAGCCCGGTTTCTGGACGCCTTGCAAGGGGGATTTTTACCCGCTGGGCGCATCCAGTCGGCGGCAGGCACCGATCTGGCGGCCACACTCATCAACTGTTTTGTACAACCCGTAGGCGACTCCATTGCCCAAGAGGAAGATGGGCACCCCGGCATTTACACAGCACTCACCCAAGCGGCCGAAACCATGCGCCGTGGTGGCGGTGTGGGCTATGATTTTTCCCGCATCCGCCCCCGCGGGGCCTGGGTGGGCAGCACCCAAAGCAGTGCCTCCGGGCCTGTCAGCTATATGCGGGTGTTTGACCGTTCTTGCGAGACGGTAGAGTCTGCCGGCGCACGCCGTGGCGCACAGATGGGTGTGCTGCGCTGTGACCACCCCGACATCGAAGAATTTATCCACGCCAAAGATGCCGGCGACCTCAAGAACTTCAATATTTCGGTGGGCATTACCGATGCGTTCATGCAGGCCGTCCAGAGTGATGCCATGGTGGATCTGGTGCACCACGCGCGCCCCGGACAAGGCCAAGTCGCCGCGGGAGCCTACCAAAAGGAAACCGTTCCCGGTGAATCAAGCAGCGCGCAATGGGTGTACCGCAGCATACGGGCCACGGAGTTGTGGGACCAGATCATGCGCTCCACCTACGACCATGCCGAACCTGGCGTGCTGTTTTTGGACCAGATCAACCGCGACAACAACCTGGCCTACTGCGAAACCATTGCCAGCACCAACCCCTGCGCCGAACAGCCCCTTCCACCCTATGGCTGCTGCTGCCTGGGCTCCATCGACCTGACCCGTTTTGTGCGCAAACCCTTTACCGACAAAGCACACTTTGACGATGCCGGCTTTGCCGAGCTGGCGCGCGTGGCCACACGCATGCTGGACAACGTGCTGGATGCCACCGTCTGGCCACTGCCGCAACAGCAAGAAGAAGCACGCAGCAAGCGCCGTGTCGGCTTGGGCTTTACCGGCCTGGGGGACGCATTGGTCATGCTCAACGTGCCTTACAACACCCCAGCCGCCCGGACCATCGCCGAACACATTTCGCGCCTGATGCGCGACACCGCCTACGACGCCTCGGTCGAGCTGGCCCAAGAGCGCGGGGCCTTCCCCCTGTTCAATGCTGACCTGTACCTGAGCGGACCCAGTTTTGCGTCCCGCCTGCCCGCGGCGCTCAAGGAACGTGTTCGCACCCATGGCTTGCGCAACTCGCATCTGCTGTCCATTGCACCCACCGGCACCATCAGCCTGGCATTTGCGGACAACGCCAGCAACGGCATTGAGCCAGCGTTCAGCTGGACCTATACCCGCAAGAAGCGCATGCCCGACGGCAGCTTCAAGGAATACGCGGTCGAAGACCACGCCTGGCGTCTGTACCGCCACCTGAAGGGCAAAGACGCGGCATTGACGCCTGCGTTTGTCACGGCACTGGAACTCAGCGCACAGGACCACTCCTCCATGGTGGCTGCGGTGGCGCCTTTTATTGACACCGCCATCTCCAA
Source organism: Rhodoferax sp. (assembly GCF_030697375.1). Classification (GTDB taxonomy): domain Bacteria; phylum Pseudomonadota; class Gammaproteobacteria; order Burkholderiales; family Burkholderiaceae_C; genus Allorhodoferax. The sequence goes on from NZ_JAUYQD010000035.1 coordinate 98,705, forward strand.
AACCGTCAATGTGCCGGCCGACTACCCCTATGCGGATTTCCAAAATCTGTACATGGATGCGTGGAGCTCCGGCCTCAAAGGGCTGGCGACCTACCGGCCCAATTCGGTGCTGGGCTCGGTCCTGAGTGTGGGCGCTGCACCCGCCGCTGCGCCCCTGCAAATTGCCGATGCCAACCAGCGCCTGGCGCTGGACAAGCTGCCCGCACCCGTGCTGTCGTCCCTGCGCTGGCCCAACCGCCCTGAGTTGCCCGGCGGCAACCCGGCCTGGACCTTCATGGTGCGCCATACCTTTGGCGACTTTGCACTGTTTGTGGGTGAATTGGCCCCGGGGGAAGGCCAGCAACCCAAACCTTTTGAAGTGTGGGTCAATGGCACGGACGAGCCACGCGGCTTGGGCGCTTTGGCAAAAACCCTCTCCATGGACCTGCGGACCAACGACCCCGCCTGGTTGCGCCTCAAGCTGGATGCACTGTCCACCGTGGCCGAAGAGCACGCCTTCGAGATGCCCTTCCCGCCCCATGGCCACAAACGCCTGTTCCCCGGTGTGGTGGCGGCCACGGCAGCGGTCATCCGCTGGCGCTGCGAACAGCTCAACGCCTTTGCGGGTGCGGACAATCCGCAAAATACCCCCGTGCTCAACGCCATGTTCAGCCGTGCCGAGCCACAAACCGGCCCTTCGGGCACCTTGGCCTGGTCGGTGGACATTGACAACGCCGCCACGGGCGAAGCCTTCACCCTGACACTCAAGGAAGTCACCTTGCCGGGTGCGGATGGCAATATGGTGACACGCCCCTGCGCCGTGGGCTTCTCCGGCAACTACCCCCGCGCTTTGGATGGATTGGCCCGTCTGTTGTCGCTGGACATGCGTGTGATCGACCCAGCCTGGATCGGCATGAAGCTGCGCAAGTTGCTCAACTACGCGGAGCCCCTGGGCCATTTCATGGCTTTTGTGCCCGGCCTGCCCCATGGCGAACGCCGCCAGCAAACTTGGCCGTCTACCGTGGCCTACATGGCGCGTCTGATCATCCACCGCTACGCCATGCTGGGTGTGTTAAACGAAGAGGGTTACCCCCTTCGCGATATGGGGGTGTTGGACGCACCGCAAGACAAAGCAGCAAGCCACACCATGGCCGGCAAAACCTGCCCCGAGTGCGGCAACCCCACCGTGATCCACAAAGACGGCTGCGATTTTTGCACCGCCTGCGGCTATGTGGGACAGTGCGGCTAAGCGCCACAGCCATCCCGGCAGTGACCTCTTGAAACACTGAGTTGAAAAGCCGCCTGGTGCGGGTTTTCAGGTAAATAAAAGCAGTTCCTCGCAAGAGGAACTGCTTTTTTCATTGGCATTGGCGCAACGCAAGTCAACCGGTCAAACCTCTGAACCTGGGTAAATGCCTCCACCGGGATAGGGTGCTTGCGAGTTATCAATCTGCAAACAACGGCGACGCCTAGCATTGGCTACTCCAATTGCTGGCCTTCCTCCACAAGCTCTTGACGGGCTCACAGAGGGTGCTACTTGAGTCAACCCGGTAGCCAGTCCGATCAGGCCTGCTCGCCGATGTTAGGAGCCCCCATGCCCGTTCTTCACCGCCTCAGCCTGGCGCAAAAATTTCTCATCCTCGGCGCCATGGCGTTGCTGATGACCGTACTCCCCACCGGGCTGTACCTTTCGACGGCACTGCCCGCGATTGACATGGCCCAACGGGAAGCCCAAGGCGGTGCACCCTTGATGGCACTGCAAAAGGTCGTCCAACTGACCCAGCAGCACCGCGGCATTGCGGCGGGCATGCTGGGTGGCAACGAGGTGCTGGCCCAGCGGCGGCCGGATACCCGCGATTCGCTGGCCCAAGCCATCGTCCAACTGGAGGACAGCCTGAAAACCGCCGGCGCCTCGGCACACACCGTAGCGCAGTGGAGTGAGCACAAACGGCGCTGGAACACGCTGGAACAGACCGTGGCGGACCGTAAACTGAATTCTGCGGAGAGTTCAGCACAACACACGCAACTGATAGCCCAACTCCTGGAGCTCAACGACAATGTCCTGGACGAGTTTTCCCTCACCTACGACGCCCATCCTGACAGTTATGCCTTGATTCTTGCGGCATTCAGCGAAGCCCCAGCGCTGGCCGAACGGTTGGGCCAACTGCGCGCCCAGGGCACCGGATTTCTGGCCAACAAAAACCTGCCGCTGGAAAAACGCGGCAGTTTGTCGGCGACTCAGACCCGCGCCAATGAACTGTTCAGCGCCATGGTGCGCAACCTGAACAAGGCGAACTCCAGCAATCCCGCGTTTAAAAAGGCCATGGCCAGCAAGGTTCAATCCTTGCAGGCGCAGGTGGCCATGACACTGGCCATGGCGGATCAGAACTTGATCAATGCCCGCGAACTGAGCATGCCGGCCAATGTGTATTTCCAGGACTTCACCAACACCATCGATGCGGTGTACACCTTCAATGGCGTGGCCTTGCATGCGGTCACCGCATTGTTGGACCAACGGGCCAGTGAATTGTGGCGAAACTCGATGCTGGTCGTGGGCCTGCTGCTGGCCACCTCAATGTCGGCCGTGGTGCTCTCGCTGGCCTGTGTGCGCAGCATCACCGGCCCCGTGCATGAGGCGCTGGAAGTCGCACGCGCTGCCTCCGAGGGGAACCTGACGGTCTCCATACCGGTGCGTGGCAGCAACGAGATCGGGCAGCTGATGGGGGCACTGGCCACCATGCAAAACAATCTCACGCCCATCGTCGGCGCCGTGCGCAACAACGCCATCAGCGTGGCCAACGACAGTACGGCGATCGCGCAGGGCAGCCTGGAGCAGAGTCGGCGCATTGAACAGCAGTCTGCCGCGTTGGAAGAAGTCGCTGCGTCGATGCACGAGCTGGACTCGGCCGTCAAAAACAACGCCCACAACGCCCAGCAAGCCAACCAACAAGCACAAGCCGCCGCCAAATTGGCAATCGTAGGGGGTGAGGCGGTCCAGCAAATGATTTTCACCATGCAAGGCATCCATACCAGCAGCCAGCAGATTGCAGAAATTCTCCATGTCATCAACGGCATCGCGTTCCAGACCAACCTCCTTGCGCTCAACGCCGCCGTAGAAGCTGCCCGTGCGGGGGAGCAAGGCCGCGGCTTCGCCGTGGTAGCCAGCGAAGTGCGCGTCCTGGCCCAGCGCAGTGCCGACGCCGCCAAGGAAATCAAGCGCCTGGTAGCCACCAGCGTCGAGCGGGTGGAGGAAGGGTCCGCACTGGTGGAGCAGACGGGAATGACGGTGGCAGACATCGTGACCGCCATCCAGCGCGTGGCGGATTACATGGAAGACATCAGCGCTGCCAGCAAAGCGCAAAGCGCCAGCGTGGCCCAAGTCAGCGAAGCCGTATCGCATATCGACAAAGCAACCCAGGAAAACGCCGCGCTGGTGGAAGAAAGCGCCGCTGCCGCCGATAGCCTCCAGCGCCAAGCCCAGCAACTGGTGCAGTCCGTGGCGGTGTTCACGCTGAATGGCGACCACCGGCAGGGTGGGCCCGCCAGTGTGGCGGTTCCACTACGCCAATCCAGCCATCACCTGGGGCGCGACCCTGAGCGCCGTGGGCCCCATCGCGCACCGAACGTCTCGCGCATTCAACCGTCCTTGCTGGCCCAGCTCACATCCGCACGGGTAGCGGCAGTCAAACCCATGCCCCCACACCACACCGACGAACAATGGACCACCTTTTGAAGCCATCCACCACCGCGCCAGGGCTGTCACTCCATACGCGCTTGTGATGCGTGCAACAGCGCCAGAAAAGCATGCTGTGTGCCGGGTTTGTTCAGGCAATGGTCAAAGCCATGCGCCAGGTACCTGGCGTGGCTCTGGGCGTCGTCACTTCCAGAGTACGCCACGATGAAGCTGGGCTTTTGCGCGGCCTGGGCCTGAAAGTCACGGATCCGCTGGAGCGCCTCCAGCCCCCCCATGATGGGCATTTCAATGTCCAGGAAAATCAGATGGGGACGACGGTGCATGACCCTTTCCAGCGCCTCACAGCCATTGATGGCGGATTCAACCTCCAGCGCTGCGTACTGCAGCTGGGCCAGCATGACCATGCGGTTGAAGTCGTCATCGTCAACCACCAGCACCCTCTGTGGCCCCAGCGCCTGGGGCCCGTGCTCCACAGGCGTAGCCCCATTGGCAACCACGGAGGCAGGCAAGTCAGCGTCTGCGCCGCCCGGCCAAGAATTCAACTCCAGGGTGAGTGTGGTCCCCAAGGCATCGGATGTTTCCATGGACAGTCTGCCACCTTGCACCCGGGCCAACAACTGCGAGGAATAGGCCCCCAGCCCGGTCCCCCCCTGTTTGCCATCGCTCGCATATTTGGTGAAAAACCTTTCCCGCATGGATGCCGGCACCGCACCCTGGTTGTGGATACGCATACTGGCCATGGGGCCACCGTGCAGCGCCACACGGACCACCGAATGCTCCGGTGCCGCTTCCACCGCATTCTTGACCAGATTGGCCACAATGGAGTAACACAAGGACTCCTCGGCGCTGGCAAAAACATGGCCCCACTGGTCCGTGACTTCCATCAACACCGATTTGGACCGCGCATGGGCGTCCAGGTCTTGGAACACGGACTTGACCAAGGCTGTCAAATCCACACATTCAGGCTGAACCACATAGTTCCCGTTTTCCATCCGGTACAGGTCCAGGGAAAGGTTGACCATGTGCAGCGCCCGGTTGGCGGCGCTTTCCATCATGCCCAGGACGCGCTCCTCTTGCGCATTCATCACACGCCCCGCGCGCAGCAAGGCCGGGGCGGCGACGAGGCTGCCCAGCGGAGTTTTCAGGTCGTGGCGGGCGATCCGTTCGACCGTTTCCAGTGAGGACATGGCCTGCGTCAACGCCACATTTTTGCTATCCAGCTCGGCGGTGCGCTGCTGCACCCGTTCTTCCAGCACACGCTCGGACGCTTGCAAGGACTCCACCAGCCGCTGCTGCGCCACCAGGGCCTCACGCTGGGCCAGCGCCTTTTCGCGGCGTATGGCGTTGAAGCGGTCGGCCAGCGCAAAGGCCAGCAGCATCATTTCCAACCCCGAGCCAAACTGCAAGGCATTCACCGTGAAGGGGTTGGTGGGCAGCCACCCCAAGGCCCTGAGCACGGAAACCATGGCGGCCAAACACAGCACGGCAAACGCCGCCAAAAAGAAATAGGCGCTGCGTTGGCGTTTGATAGCACACCACACACCCATGACCAAAACCAGGGCTCCGGTCGCTCCGTACAGCAGGGCAGCAGGTTTGACCAAAACGGGCAATGCCAAGCCAAAACCAATCGGCGCCGCAAGAAAAAGGCCTACCAACGGTTTCAACACGCGGTCCGAATAGGGGATGACCTGGCGCGTATGGAGGATATAGCGCATGAAAACCAGCAAGGCCGCCAGCGAATAGGAATACCCCACGCTGCTTGCGATATTCGACCATAGCGGAGAGTCATTCCACAAAAACTCTTTGGCCAATCCGTTTTGTGCGGCCATGGTGAGTGCCATGCTGGTGGCAAACGCAACGTACAGCAAATAGGCCACATCCCACAGTGCGACAAAGAGCAGCAGATTGAACAGAATCATCGCCGCAGCGATGCCGAAATACCATGCCTGGGCCATGTAATCACTGCGCTCATAGGCATGAAACGCTTGGGGCTCCCACAGCCGGGCTGGAAGGGTGATCGGGCCGTAGGAACGGATACGCAGGTACATCGTCTGTTGGGTATGTGCCGCCACATTCAGCGGAAACACAAAAAAACGATTGGCGTAGGGGCGCGTGGCAAAGGGCATCACGCTTCCGGTCTCCACCGATACCGAAGGCCCGCCCGCCGTGGGCTGGTGGAGTTGGATGCTGGTGATACCGGGGTAATGCACCTCCAGCATGCGTTGCAGCGCCTGGTCACTGCTGTTCTTCAGCGTCAGCCGTAACCAATAAGCGGACCGGCTGTAGCCAAAATTCAGCGCATCCCCAGCCGGAAAACCCGACACAAAGCGCCCGGAAACATCGGCTTTCTGCACATCGGCCAGCGTCAACGCCCGCTCTGGATCTTCCAACACCGAAAAATATTCCGTCAGTGATACCGGTGCCGTTGCACCGAGAGGAAGCTCCAGCGCCTGGTCGGCAGCCCACCCCCAAGACGACAGCAGACAGCCCCCGCACAGGATCAGAGTTGTCAGAATTCTGCGTCCGCCGCTCGTGTACATGCCCGTATCCTCAAAATTAACGGTATGGAGAGTTCGCTGAGCCATTCTGGCACCCCAATTTGGCGCCAAGCTGACGAATCACTACTGCCGTGCAGATTTTTGTTGCCGGGGAATGGACGTGCAGCCCCTGGCATTTGCTCTGTTTTTTATAGCTGCTTACGCAATACCTGCGGGGGCTAGCGCTCAATTTCGCTTGTATTTTTGCGGCTGGACTTCTCTTTCCAGCAACTCGCCCCCAGCAGCACCACCTGCAACTGGTGGACAAAGTTTTCGGTCATCTCCTGTTCCAGCAGCGGCTGCTCGGGCGGTAGGTCCAAAATTTCAGGCGCGGCGGCCAGCATGGTGGTGACGATCAAGCCGCACACCATCTGCAGGCTGCTGGTGGGCATGTCGGGGTAGACGCCCAAGCGGCGGAAATCCTGCGCCATTTCATTGGTGAAGTGGATCACGTCGTTGCGGATGGCCAGCCGCAAAATGCGGCTGCCGCCCGAGCGTTCGCTCGAAATGAACAAAAACTGCAAGCGGTTTTGCTTGACGTACTGGTAATACACCTGCACTGAGCGGCGCACCATGTCATTGGGCGCAACCCCCGTTTGGCGGGCTTCGCGCAGCAAACGGCGCAGGGTGATGCCCATCTCTTCCACCAGGGCCAGCCCCAGCTCATCGGTATTGCGGAAATGCCGGTAAAAGGCGTTGGGCACCATACCCGCTTCACGCGCAATCTCGCGGATGCCCAGGCTGGTGAAGCTGCGCCCCTCGCCAATCAGGTCCAGCGCGGCCTGCAAGAGGCTGGCGCGGGTCAGGTCTTTGCGCTCACTGCGGGTCAGGGTGTCCTGGCGCTTGGCGGCAGACGACGGAACTGGCATGTGTTGACTCTCCATAGTTCAGGCAAACGACGCCGCTTGCCTCTACATGTGTACAGATGTACCCGTTTAAATTTAACAATTTCTCCAATAAAAACAATGTCTTATCCATTGCATATTGGCAAAGCCCTCTAAATCAAGCCGTTTGTATAGACATTGCGTGTACAAACGTACACAATTAACCATGCCACAAGCCAACGCCCCCAGAAAGGACTTCCAGATGACGGTTATAGACCATAACGTGCCCTCCACCTGGGCCCAGACCCTCACCGCGCCTTTGAAAGCGGCTCTGCAAAACCCCTGGGTGGAATCGATTGTCCGGCTCGGCGCGGTGGAGGATAGCCTGAGGGCACTGCACCCGATGCTGTCTTTGTCCACCGTGCGGGCCCGGGTGGTGCGCATCGCGCAGGAGACGGCGGACACCAAGACCTTTGTTCTGCAGCCCAACGCACTGTGGAACGGAGCCCTGGCGGGCCAGTTTGTCCGGGTGCGGGTCGAGATCAAGGGCCGGCAGGTGGAGCGGGTGTACAGCCTGTCGTCACGCCCCGGCGCCCGCCGTCTTGCGATCACGGTCAAGCGCCAGCCCGGCGGACTGGTGTCCAACTATTTGCACGAGCACACCCAGGTTGGTGATGTGCTGACCCTCAGCCAGGCGGCGGGTGACTTTGTGCTGCCCGCACAGTTGCCGGCAAAGCTACTGCTCTTGAGCGCCGGCAGCGGCATCACCCCCGTGATGGCCCTGCTGCGCGACCTGCAGGCGCGCCAGTACGCGGGCGACCTGGTGTTTTTCCACGCCTGCCGCACGCCCGCCGACGCCATCTTTGCCCAGGCCTTGGATGGCATGGCGCTCAGCTTTCCGGCTTTGAAGCGCATCACGCACTTCACCGCCACGGCCGCACGCCTCACGCCAGACACCCTGCGCTGGGCCGTGCCCGACCTGGACCAGCGTGCCACCTGGATGTGTGGCCCCAGTGCCTTTATGGAGGCGGTGCACGGCCTGTGGCAAGACGCCGCCATTGCCGCGCCGCTGCACAGCGAACGGTTTGCCACCACGCCCCTGCTGCCCGCATCCAGCCCCGGCACCCCGGTGAAAGTGCGTTGTGCGGCCAGCGCCCAGGACTTCACGACCCGGGGCGGCGACGCGCTGCTGGTGCAAGCCGAACGCGCCGGGCTCAGCCCCAAACACGGCTGCCGCATCGGCATATGCCGCTCCTGCCAGTGCACCAAAACCAGCGGCACGGTGGAGAACCTGCAGACCAGCGAGCTCTCCAGCGCCCCCAACGAGTTGATACGCCTATGTATCTCGGCAGCGCGCTCCGATGTCACGCTGGACCTTTGATTCCCTGTTTACATCCCCTGTTTGCACCCCTGCTTTTTCAAGGAGAACGCCATGAGTTTTGCCAAACCCCATCCCCTGAGCCGCGAGCAGGTCGACCAGTTTGAGCGCGAGGTCAATGCCATCCGCGACGGGGTGATGAACGATTTGGGCCAGGCCGATGTGGACCACATCCGCCGCATGATCCGCATCTGCCGCGCCAGCGAAGTGGGCGGCCGCGCCCTGCTGCACTTTGGCGTGGGACCGCTGAGCTGGGTGGCGGGCGTGCTGGCCCTGGCCAGCGCCAAGATCCTGGACAACATGGAAATTGGCCACAACGTGATGCACGGCCAGTACGACTGGACCGGCGACCCCACACTGAATTCACAAACCTTTGAGTGGGACATCGCCTGCGACGGCGAGCAGTGGCGCCATTCGCACAACGTCACCCACCACACCTACACCAACATCCTGGGCAAGGACCGCGACCTGGGCTACTCGCTGTTGCGCATGACCGAGGCGCAGCGCTGGAAGCCGCGCCACTGGTTCCAGCCCCTGGCCAACCTGCTGCTGGCCCTGGGTTTCCAGTACGGCGTGGGCTCCCACGACCTGGAGATTGGCCGCTACACCCACGGCGCCATGCCCAAGGAAGAGTTCAAGGCGCGGCTGAACCGCTTTGTCACCAAAACCGCCAAGCAGTGGTTCAAGGACTACCTGCTGTTCCCCGCGCTGGCGCTGTGGAGCGCCCCACGGGTGCTGGCAGGCAACTTCTGCGCCAACCTGATCCGCAACCTGTGGACCTATGTGGTCATTTTTTGCGGCCACTTCACCGAAGGTGTGGCCATTTACCGCGAGGAAGACACCCGCAACGAAACCCGGGGCGACTGGTATTTGCGCCAACTCTCGGGCTCCAGCAACCTGACCGGATCGCGCCTGTTCCACATCATGAGCGGCCACCTGAGCCACCAGATCGAGCACCACCTGTTCCCCGACATGCCCGCCCACCGCTACCCCGAGGTGGCACCCAAAATCCAGGCTCTGTGCGAAAAATACGGCCTGTTCTACAACACGGGCAGCCTGTTCAAACAGTACTGGACGGTGATGGCGCGGATTCTGACCTATACCCTGCCGCCCAAAAAGGTGTCGGCCCTGCCTTCCTGACCCGACCTTCTTGAAACCTCTGGAGCCCTGCGCATGACCACCACCCCCAAAACCCCCGCCACGACCCTGGCCAAAAAAACAGCCAAGGCCGATGCGGCGCCAGAACCGTCGCTGCGCTTCTACCACTCCCAGGCCCTGCGCAAGCAAACCACTGCCGTGCTGGACGCACTGGACGCGGCACCCACCCAGCCCCAGCATGCCGAGGCCCTGGCCGATCTGGTGGCGGAGCTGGTTGACGTGGGCTTGGACTACTACTTCCTGCGGGCGCTACAACGGGCCGAAGTCGGTTTTCTCACCGAGCAGTCCGCGCGCCTGGGTTTGTCCGGGGCGGCCAAACTCATCAACTCGGTCAGCCGGAAATTCATAGTGCGCATGGACGCGGCCCAGTTGCAGGTCGTCGCCAGCCATATTCGCGACCTGGCCTGAGTCGCAGGCCGCCCCACTGTCGCTATTAAATTAATAGCTTCTTCCGCAATGAGTACGGGGGCTAGAGCCATATTTGACCTATAAAAGTTCGCTGTACAGGGCCTGCTTGGCTTGCCGGTTCTCGACAATCGCCTCCACCACCAGGCGGGTGTCCGCCAACGCCAAGAGGTGCTGCACGGCAACGAGGCGGCAGCTGGCTTGTGCCGCGCGCTCCTGGCTCCATTTGCCTTTTTCGACCCGCTTCGCAATCCGGGTGCGAATGCTGGAAACAGCACCGGCCATGGTTCAGGCAAGGGCACCGCTTTGCGCATTTCCATTCGTCTGGACCAGGGCTATCCGCCAGAGTTTGGCAGCCCGGGCCAGGAAGATACCGCTGAAGCAGCCGTACACGGTGCTGACGCTCAACGCAAAGTTGCTGTCAAGGACCAGGGATGGCTGCATTTTGGTGAAGACGCCCACCACATACTTGGTGAAGAAAATGCCCATGATCAAGGCCAGTGGTACCACGCTGCCGGGTAGCAGAAAGCGGCGGCTGGCGGCGTGGTAGCGGATGTTGCTGTCGCCAAGCATCTGGTAGCTGGTGGTGGATGCGACCATGGCGCCAACCATCCAGGCCAGCAGTGCCTGGGGCGTGTCGCCAAAGACCGAGGTCACGCTGTAGAGCGACAAGCCGGTCATGACCAGCGGAACGATGGTGATGCGGTTCAGGCCTGCGCTGCGAGGCCTCATTTGCAGGAGGCCCAGCCAGAGCAGGGCAACGAACAGTACAAAAATCCATTTGGGGGTGTGGGTCAAGATTTGCATCAACATGGTGGTTTCTCCGTAAGTAGTGGGTATTCGATGGCTGAACTTTGCCAGCGCCCACCCTGGTGGAGAAGCTGTTTGCGACGGTACAGGATGTGCGATTCGCGAAATGCGGTGGGCGCGGTGCGAAATGCCACGCAGTACCGCACCAGCGCGCGGCTTGAATCACGGGCTTGTAGCTTCAGAACTAGAAGAGGCTTCGCTGGGAAGAAACCAGCGCCGCGAAGCTTTCCCCCATGGGGTGCAGGATGGCGTCTGCAATGGGCTTGAGCTGCTTGGTCAAATAGTGCTCGTAGTCCACGCGGGACTGGCGGGCCTCCAGCGGTTCAGGCCCGTTCTTCGTCATCACGTACTGAATCCAGCCGCCGTTCTGGTATTGCATGGGCCGGCCCACGCTGAGGTTGTAGGCGTCTGCCATCCGAGCCGCACGCACCTGCGGCGGAACATTGACCAGGTAGGCATCCAGACGGTGGCGCAGGCGTTTGCGGTAAATGAGCAGCCCATCCTTGGCGCCTGCCAATGTGGCGTGTGCATAGTCGGTCACAAACGCGCGGTAGGGCTGGTCATGGAAGATGCGCGAGAGCAAGCCTTCCTGGAACTGCCGCGCCAACGGGGTCCAGTCGCTGCGGGCCATCTCAAGCCCCCGGAAGACCATTTCTTCCTTGCCCGCCGCGTCGGTGCTCAAGCCGGCGTAGCGCTTCTTGCTGCCGACGTCCGAGCCGCGGATGGTGGGCATGAAGAACTTGGTGTAGTGCGTGTCGAACTCGATTTCCAGGAAGTTCTCCAGTCCCTGCTCCTCGCGCAGCGTCCGCGTCCACCAGGCGTTGATATCGCGCACCAGTTCTGCGGCAACGGCGTGCGCCTCTGCGTTGCTGTGGGTGCGCCCCAGCCAGATGAAGATGGAGTCCGTGTCACCGTAGATGGCCTCATAACCACGGTCCTCCACGAGCACCTGCGTGCGCTTCACAATCTCGTGCCCGCGCAGGGTCACGGCCGACACCAGCTCCGGGTTGAAGAAGCGGCATTCGCTGGCGCCCAACACCCCGGCGAAGGAGTTCATTAGCAGCTTCAGCGCCTGCGACAGGGGTTCGTTCTTGACTTTCTTGGCTTCATCGCGGCTGCGCCAGAGCGTGGTCACGATTTCCGGCAGGCAATGTTTCTCGCGCGAGAACAGTGTGCCCATCGGGCCTTGGATTTGTCCTTCGGGGTTGCTGGCGTGTTGGCCCTCGGCATAACCCACCGGGTCCACACAATAGGTGCGGATGATGGAGGGGTACAGACTCTTGTAGTCCAGCACCACCACGGAATCGTAGAAGCCGGGTTTGGAGTCCATCACGTAGCCGCCCGGATAGGCCTTGCGCTGGATCTCGCCCACGCTGGGTGCCACATAGCCCAGGCGGTGCATGCGCGGCAGGTAGTGGTGGCTGAACGCGGCGATGGAACCGCCAAAGTGGTCGGCGGCCAGACCGGTCGTGTGCGCCCTTTCCATCACGAACTGCAGCAACTGCGCTTTCTCGAAGATGCGCAGGACCAGCTCGCAGTCGCGTATGTTGTAGATGGCCAGCGCCGGTTTGTCTTCGCGGTAACGCCGGTTGATCTCGGCCATCTTGTCGTATTCATCGCCTATGGCCTTGCCCTCGCCCAGCAGCGCCTGCGAAACGCTTTCCAGGCTGAACGATGGAAAACTCCATACCGCCGCCCGCAGCGCCTCGATACCGTCCACGATCACCCGGCCCGGCGTGGGGGCAAAAAGATAACCCTGCTTGCCCGGATGGGCCCGCCACGCAATGGGCTGGCGCTCCCGGCCCAGCAGCAGCGCAGTCCCGTGTTCGTCAGCCGTCTTCTGCAGTATCCGCAAATCGAACTGGATGACGCTCCACCCCATGATGACGTCGGGGTCGTTGCGCACGAACCAGTCGTTCAGGCTCTCAATCATGGCCTTGCGGGTTGGCAGGTAGATGAGCGCAAAGTCCAAAGGCCCTGCGGGTTCCGGCGGCGGCTCGCCCAGCATAAAGACCACGCGCTCTGGCATGCCGTCCAGCGCAATGGAATACAACTCCCCGTTTTCGCTGGTCTCTATGTCCAGGGACACAAGCTTCAGCACCGGGCGAAAGTCCGGCTCTGGCTTGAGCTTGCAGTCTGTGACGGTGGACTGCTCGGTCCGGCCACCTTCCACCGATACGCCCGCGGTGATGAAGCGTTCCATCAGATAACGGTCATGGGGGCGAACGTCGGCTTCGAGCAGAGGAATGTTTTGCGGCTGGAGCTTGCGTGCCAGTTGCCCGAGTTGGCGAAACTGTTTGGCATAGACCCCGAGGACCGGGCCTTGCTGAAAGGTCTTGAGGTCGAGTTCTCGTAGCTGCACGCCGGGCATGGCGGCAATCTGTGCTTCCACTGCCGCCCGGAACCGGGTTTCAACAAACGCCACCGACGTCTGGGCGGTCAGAAGCACTTTCAGCGGCCCAGCGTCCGTTGCCAGCCAGTACTCGATGTCGGTGCCCGTCGGCGTGTCCCACCAGCGGCGGGTAAGGATGAACCCCTTGAGTTTGGTGGGCACTGCGGGAGCTTTGGAGGGAAGTGAAGCCAGATGGCGGGCGGGGACAGCTAGGAAATTCACCCGTATGAGGGCAAGTATGGCACGGGTTTTGGACGCGAAATCACCGCGGTTTGCGGGAGTCTGAGCAGGCGCAGTTGCTATTATTTAAATAGCTGCTTCCGCAATGAATACGGGGGCTAGAGCCCGATTTAACCTATAAAACTTGGTTGCGCCCGGCGCGCTTGGCCTGGTAGAGCGCCTCGTCGGCCTGCTTGATCAAGTCCTCCGCGCTCACGCCCGGCGCCCACTGCGCCACACCACCGGAGAAGGTGCAGGCAAACGAGGTGTCGGGGACCGGATGGCGGATCTGCCCGAAGTCCACGCGGATGGCGTTGAGCAACTGGCAGGCCTGTGCCGCATTGGAGCCCGGCAAGATCACCAGAAACTCTTCACCGCCATAACGCCCCACCGCGTCCGTTTTGCGCAGGCGCTGCTTGAGCAGCCAGGCCATGCTGCGGATCACATGGTCGCCCAGCGGGTGGCCGTAGCTGTCGTTCACCTTCTTGAAGTGGTCGATGTCCAGCATGGCCACACACAGCGGCGTGCCCTCCGTGGCGGCGGCGGCCAGCGCCGTGTCCAGCCGCTGCTTGGAGGTGGTGTGGTTGAGCAGCCCGGTCAGGCTGTCCAAATACATGGAGCGGCGCAGGGCGCGGTAACGTTCGATCTTGCTTTTCACCACGGCATTCAGGATCACCGGGTTGAAGGGCTTGGTCAGAAAATGGTCGCCGCCCAGGCGCAGGGCGTCCACCTGCAGTGCCACATTGGTATCGGCCGACAGGTACACCACCGGGGTCGATAAAAATTCGGCATGTTGGCGGATGACGCGGGTCACCTCCACACCGGTGCATCCGGGCATGTACATGTCCATCAAAATCAAATCCGGCTGGAAGCTGCCCAGGCTGGTCAGCACCTCCTGCGGGCGGGCAATCGCCATCGACTCAATGCCGCCTTCGGACAGGGTGCGCCGGATCAGCGCGCTGGCGGTTTTGGAGTCCTCCACCACCAGCACCCGGTACGGCGCCTCTTCTTCGTTACCGCACAGTTTGACGATGCGGTCCATGATGACGGGATGCGGCGTGGCACGGGGAAAGCAAAAATCGCAGCCCGCCCCCAAAGCCCCGTTCAAACTCTCGAAGTCCGACGCCAGGTTCAGCCCCACGATGTGGCTGGCCGAGAAGCGCCCCCGCAGGGCTTGCACCCCCGCCACCAAGGCCGCAGGCTCCAGGCCCTGTGCGTCCACCAGCACCACGGCCGATTCCTGGCCGGATTCCAGGCACTGTGCCAGGCTGCAGGTATCGGCCTGGATGTTGAAATAACCCGCCTGCCCGGTCAGGTCGATCCAGTCCTGTGGCGTGTCGGTGACGAACCAGATCCGTTTGGGTGGCGCCAGGTCGGTGCGTAAATCCACCTCCGGGTGCAGTCGGCGCTCCACGATGGACGATGAATTGCCATCAATAAAGGCCTGCACGCGCTCACCAAAACCGGTAATTTGGGCTTCCAAATCCGCCAGGGTGGCAGCGGGCATCGCTTCAGCACCCCAGTGGTCAAACAGGGACAACACCTTTTGTTCCAGCGCATGGGCACTTTGGTGCAGGCCCGACAGCCCTTTGGCATCCAGGAACTCGGTGATGCTGGACGCGGCGACCGCGAACTCGACAAAACCATCAAAGCCCGGAACACGGGCGAAAGAATCCCACTTGGCGCTAAAGTCGTCGCTTTTTCTCTTCAGTTCTTCGGGGGAACAGGACATGGGTCTCCTCGGGGGCTGCTGCCTTCGTTAACGGCGTGTGGTGACGCGCATCTTAGCGGTACTCGCCCACCATTCACTCGGGTTTTTCATCCTGGAATCCACCCGCGCGCAGGGTCACCACCAAGGTGTCCCGATGCCCCCCTGCCGCCAGCGGCTGGATGGGCGTGGACTCGTGGATGACGCGTGCATCGTCCAGCAGCAGCACCGACCACGGCTCGCTGAGGGTAAAGCGCTGCCCATTGGGACCGGCCGCATCAAACACACGGGTTTCACCGCCTTTGACACCCTGGCGCGCCACCATGAACACCGCCACCAGGTCCACCCCATCGCGGTGGGCGCCCTCGGGCGTGGGCCGGCCAATGCCGTCGGTGGTGTCAATGCGAAACTGGTGCGCTTCCACATACCAGGGCTGTGTGCCCTTGAGTTGCGAACATACCGCCCCCAACCAGGTCAACACGCCAAGCCAGGCGGAGCCCTCCACCAGCGTCAGGTCCATGGGCTCAAAGTGCCGCTGCATGCCGCCGTGCAGCGCGTTGTAGGCCACCGGCTGCCAGTGCGCCCGGTGGGGCACCAGGGTCACCTGCGCACCCTGCACCACAAAACTGGAGTGCCGCCGGCGCCGGTAGCGCCCGCCATCGCGCAAGTAGTGGTCGGCCGGCAGCGTATCCCACAGCGGGCGCCAGAGGCTCAGCGCGGCCAAGGGCACCGCAGACAGGGCGCTGACCTGGGCCGCGTCAAGCACCGCGTAGCCCTGCTGCTGCAGCACGGCACCCAGCGCGTCGGGCTGGGCCAGGGAAGGAGGAGGGAATGAAATGGTCATAGCGAGTGTGGTTGGCCAGTGCACGGCGGCAAATTATCCGGGCAGCAAAGCGCCCTGCATGTGACTTGGGTCAAATTCCTCTGGCCCGAATACGGCTATTCTGCGCCCTCAAGTTTGGAGAACCCACGATGACGCAGGCCACACCCCGTCCCCTTTTGGTTTGGAGCGAAGCCCTCGCTCTGGATTTGCCTTTGATGGACGACACCCACCATGAGTTTGTGGATTTGCTCGCCACGGTGGTGCAGGCGCCCGAAGGCCAGTTGCTCAACGCCTGGCGGGCCCTCATTGCCCACACCCAGGACCACTTTGACCGCGAGGACCAGTGGATGCAATCCACCGGTTTTTCCTCCAGCAACTGCCACGCCACGCAACACAAAGTCATTTTGCAAGTCATGCGGGAGGGGGAAAAGCGCGGCGTCACCGGAGAGTACGCCGTGGTGCGGCAAATGGCCGACGAACTGGGTGTCTGGTTTCCCCAGCATGCCCAAAGCATGGACGCCGCCCTGGCCTTGCACCTGCGTTCTGTGGGCTATGACGCCACCACGGGACAGGTCCACCGGCCCCAGGCGCCCCCCACCCAAACCCTGCACGGCTGTGGCGGCGCCACCTGCTCCGACACCGATGAACAGACCGAGATCGAAACAACCCAGGCCCCGCTGTAAGCCTGTCACCTTGGCAACGCCAGGTTGAAGCGCTGGGCGATACCATGCGCCACTCAGCCTTTAACGGAGCCTTGTCCCATGACCCTCAGCGCCACCCCCTGCGATCTTTCCACCCTCGTCAACCACCAAATTCGCCTGGCTGCCCGCCCCGTCGGCATGCCCACGGCCGCCAACTGGAGCCACACCACCGAGGCGGTGGCCGAACCCGCCGAGGGCGGCGTGGTGCTCAAAACCCTGGCCCTGTCCCTGGACCCCGCCATGCGCGGCTGGATGAACGACGCCAAAAGCTACATCCCCCCCGTCGGCATCAACGAAGTGATGCGCGCCGGCGGTGTTGGCCAGGTGATTGCCTCCAAAAACGAGCGCTACGCCGTGGGCGACTATGTGTCAGCGGGTTTTGGTGTGCAGGAGTACATCACGCTCGCCAAGGACGACATGAAACGCAACGGCCTGGTCAAGATCGACCTCTCCGTCGGCACCCTGACCCAGTGGCTCAACGTACTGGGCATGCCTGGCATGACCGGCTACTTTGGCCTGATGGATGTTGGTATGCCCCAGGCCGGCGAGACGGTGGTGGTGTCCGGCGCTGCCGGTGCGGTGGGCCAGACCGTGGGCCAAATGGCCAAGATCAAGGGCTGCCGCGTGGTCGGCATTGCCGGCGGCGCGGCCAAGTGCGAATGGGTGGTGAAAGAGCTGGGCTTTGACGCCTGCATCGACTACAAGGCCGGCCCATCCTCGGTACGCGATGGCCTCAAAGCGCATTGCCCCCAAGGCGTGGACATCTACTTTGACAACGTGGGCGGCGAGATTTTGGACCACGTGCTGGCCCGCATCAACCGCAAGGCCCGCATCATCATCTGCGGCGCCATCAGCCAGTACAACAACACCACCGCCGTGCAAGGCCCCAAGAACTACCTGAGCTTGCTGGTCAACCGCGCCCGCATGGAGGGCATCGTGGTATTCGACTACGCCGACCGCTACCACCTGGCGGTGGCCGAAATGGCGGCTTACCTGAAGGACGGCCGCATGAAGAGCAAGGAAGACGTGGTGCAGGGACTGGACACCTTCCCCGACACCCTGCTCAAGCTGTTCAATGGCGAAAACTTCGGCAAACTGGTGCTGCAAGTCGCCGCCAACTGAGCGACCCGCGCCAGTTGACAGGGCGGGCCAGTGCGTTGATACTGCGCCCGTCCACCCCAGGGCACCCCTTCTGTTCCTGCCATGCCCGCGTCCACCACCGTCAGGAATACCACCCAGGTTGCGGCCCGACTGGCCCGCGAATGGGAGCTGTTGAGTGGCGAATCCAGGGCATTTGACCTGATCGCCGCCCCGCCCAGTGCGCCGCCGTATGCGGAATTCAGCTACCTGATGCCTCTGACCCTCTTCGCCAACCAGGCAAGCTGCGGTTTGGGCGTATTGATTCAACGCAAAGACGCACTCACGCTTGCCGCTAACATGTTTGGCGTATTGCCCTATGAAATTCCCGACGAGGACTTGAAAGACGCCTGTGCCGAGGTGTGTAATGTGTTTTCTGACTGCATAGCCATGCACCTCAGTGGCAACGAAGATGTGAGCATTGGCCTGCCGCTCATGCTGGAAGCGCAAAATTACGAAAAAATATACCGAGACAGCGTTGTGACGGAAATTTACCAAAGTTGTGTCCACTCCACCCCTTTGCTGGTCGTGGTGTTCGATTCCTTATGCCCACTCCCGTGAAATCCGCCCATGGAAACTAAACCCATTCTCTTGTCTTCGCCTTTGAAGTTCTTGGTGGTGGACGACAGTCGTGCGATTCAGGCCATCATTCGCCGGGCGATTTCAAAATGCGGCTACCAGCCGATTGAGGTGCAAACCGCGCTGAACGGCGAGCAGGCCTTGGACCTCATGGGCTCCTTTTTGCCCGACCTGGTGATCACCGATTGGCATATGCCCAAAGTCTCCGGGCTGGAGATGGTGCAAGCCATGCGGCAAATGGGGCACCAAAAAACCCGGGTGGGGTTTGTCACCACCGAGCGAACGCCCGCGCTGCTGAATGAGGCTGTGGCCAACGGGGCCATGTTTATTTTGCACAAACCTTTTGACGATGCGGAATTGGTAGCCGTCGTCACCGCAGCGGTCAAGGACCTGGCCAAGATTGCTGGGGCTCCCGCAACGGCCACTGCCGAGCCCGCGCCCCTTGCGCCACCCTCCGCCGCTCCCGAGGGGGCCGGGGATCTGAAAAAGAATGCCGATCCCGTGACACCGGAGGCCCTACAGCAACAACTGTCCGTGTGCCTGGGCAATCTCCCCTTTCGGCTCATCCCCCACGAAAAAATGGCCCTCGATAAGCTGACGCCCAATATTTTGCTGGGCCTGTACAGCGCCAACGAACGCAAGGGGGTCTACGCGATCGGCATGCTGGATGCCAACGCCCTGTGCATGGTGGGCGGCGGCAGCGCCCGGAAGAATCCTCTGGATGTGCGCGCCGCCATGGCAACGGGGCACCCCGACACGGCGATGATGGACCGGGCCCACGATTTTTTGAAAACCGTGGCCGAGTGTTTAACCCAGTCGTCCGGCGAGCCCGCTTGGGGGATCACCTTGGCCAAGGCGAGCGTGGTCAAAAACACCTTCTCCAAGCTTGCAGAAGTGCTGGCGCAGCCCAGCAACCGCTCTGATTTTCGGTTGTCCATACCTGGCTACGGTGAAGGCCGCATGGCATTTTTTGTGATGCCCGCATGAACTGGCTCAACATTTCGCTGGGTTTTGTTTTTCTATGCAACCTCATATTTTTAGTGGGTGCGGCTTTTTTGCTGTACCGCATCGTGGACGCCACGGAGCAAGGGCGCGACGAACTACTCAAGGCGGCCCATCAAAACATGGACGGAGGCAAACACTTGCTGATGGCGGCGCGGCGCTCCGTCATCGAAATGGAGAGGCTCAATGACGCCCACTTGTCGCGTGAGACATCTGGCAGCCGCACCCTCGCCGAGCTTTCATCCCAAATTCGGTTGCTGGGAGAACGCCTGCAAAAGAACACGGTGCCAGCAACTGCAGCACAAGAGGACCCTTCCCGTGCAGGTGAAAGCGCCAACGCGGACCGCGTCACCGAAGACATTCGCGCCAAGTTGCACGCGGATCTGAACGCTGCCTTGTCCAAAAACCACCAGCTGCAAGACGAAATTGACCAAACCGCCTACCGACTGAAAGACGCCACGTCGTCCAATCGGGAGTTACGAGAAGAACTGAACGAAGTCAAAGGCGTCAAAAAAGAGGTCGTTGACAACCTGATCAAGCGTACTGAAGAACTGGAGGCGCAGCTCAAACAGGCACGGGAGCGCGCCAAAGCTGCAGAGATGCTTGCAGAGAACAATGCAGTCCGGCTCGACGACATCCGAGAGCAAGTTCACAACCACGCCTTTGCGGGTGCTGGCGGTGGTGGCATTGACCAGTCCGGTTTGATCGAAAGCCAGCAGGACCAGATTGATGTCCTTGCCGCGCGTGAGAAATCCCTGCTGGTGCGCATCGACGAGTTGGAACAGGCATTTCAGCGCAACCAAACCGAAAAGAATTTCATTGAAGATCGCTTCCTGCAGTTCGACGCCGACAAGACCGACCGCCCTGAAACACCGCCTTGAACTGGTGTGAGCACCACGCGGAGCCCTTCTGCCAAGGAATCAAATTATGATTTTTTTGCATGAATTACCAGCGTAAACCCTGAGCCCCGCACCATCGCTGTGGCGCTAAAGTTCGGCCACAGAACAATGCGGCAAACAACTGTCGCGATTTGAATTTGAATCCCCCTCTTTTTAACTGGAGCGCACTCCCCATGAATCTGAATCAAGTCAAAGTTATTGCCACCCTTGTCGCCGCGATGGGCGCGGTGGTAGCAGCCCCAGCCCACGCCGGAAAAACACTGGACGCCATCAAGGCGCGTGGTCAAGTGATTTGTGGCGTTCACACCGGGCTGGCTGGTTTTGGCGCGGCAGACTCCAACGGCAAATGGTCAGGCATCGACGTGGATGTGTGCCGCGCCGTGGCGGCTGCCACCTTGGGCGACGGCGAAAAGGTGAAATACGTTCCCCTGGTCGCACAGGCCCGTTTCACGGCCTTGCAGTCCGGCGAAGTGGACATGCTGTCACGCAACACCACCTTCACGCTGACCCGTGATGCATCGCTGGGGCTGACCCAGACGGCCGTGGTCTATTACGACGGTCAGGGTTTCATGGTCCCCGTCAAAAGCAAAATCAAGGGTGCCAAGCAACTCAAGGGGCAAACCGTGTGTGTGCAATCAGGCACCACCACCGAAAAGAATCTGACTGATTTTTCGAAAGCCAACAAACTCAGTATCAAACCCGTGGTGTTTGAAAAACTCGACGCCGTCGAAGGTGCGTACTTCGCGGGCCGCTGTGTGGCCTACACCACCGATGCGTCCGGCCTGGCCTCGGTGCGCAACAAGTCCGCAAAGAACCCTGCAGACCACCTGATCCTGCCCGAGCTGATTTCCAAAGAACCCCTGGGCCCGATGGTGCGCCGTGGCGATGACGAATGGGCAGCGATTGTCAAGTGGGTGATTTACGGTCTGCTGGAAGCCGAAGAATACGGCGTCACACAAGGCAATGCGGACCAAATGAAGTCCAGCACCGACCCTGTGGTAGGACGCATCCTGGGCACCACCGATGACACCGGCAAGCTGTTGGGCCTGGACAAAGAGTGGCTGGCACGCGCAGTCAAGGCCACCGGCAATTACGGTGAAATATTTGAACGCAACGTCGGGCCTAAATCGGCGCTGCAACTGCCGCGCGGCCTCAACAACCTGTGGAACCAGGGCGGCATTCAATACGCGCCTCCCATCCGCTAAGAGCAGTCCACGCACGGGTGGCAAGCCTTTTGCTACCTGACAAAAGGGCAGTTGCAAACGTTTTGCACTGCCCTTTTCACATGCCACGCAACACTCCTCAACACAAGGGCTGCCATGTCTGACCCCTCGACACCCTCATCTTCAGCACCTCCCAAAAAGACCTTTTCCTGGCGCAGCCAAGCATTCAGGGCATTGGTGTACCAATTCGTCGCGGTAGTCGTAATCGCCCTGGCGGTCTTCTACCTCGCCAACAATACCGCAACCAATATGCGGGCACGGGGCATTCAAAGCGGCTTCGACTTCCTCACGGGTGCAGCCGGTTTTGACATTGGTGAAAGTCTTTTTACATTCGATTCAGGTGAACCCTACTGGCGCGCCTACCTGGTCGGCATGAGCAACACCTTGCGGGTGGCCGTGGTCGGTATTTTTCTCACCACCCTGTTGGGCACGCTCATCGGCGTGGGACGCTTCTCGCGCAATGCACTGGTGCGCGGTTTGTGTGTGGTGTACGTAGAGTTGTTCCGCAACATTCCCGTCCTGCTGCAACTGCTGATGTGGTACCTGCTGTTCACCGAGGTGTTGCCAGCCGCCACCGAGCCCTGGACCTTGGGCCCCTTGTTTTTGAGCAAGGGCGGTTTGAATTTCCCGATTCCCGTGTGGGCCACTGGCCAACTGTGGGCCGCCTGGGGAGCGGTGGCGGGCCTGCTGGCCGCATGGGCCTACCGTCGTTATGCACGGCACGCTTTTGAACAGACCGGAAAAATCAAAAGCATGTTCTGGGCGCCACTCGCCATCGTCTTGGTGTGCAGCCTGCTGGGCTGGGTAGTGGGCGGAGCACCGATGGAGGTCAATGCCCCCATTCAGGGTGAATTTGCCATTGAAAACGGCGGCTCACTCACCCCCGAATTTTTGGCCCTGTTGCTGGGCCTGACCGTTTACACCGCCGCCTTTGTGGCCGAGGTGGTGCGTGGCGGCATTCAGGCCGTGGCCACCGGCCAAGCTGAGGCGGCCAGCGCACTGGGCTTGAGCCGCGGCCAAACCATGCGCCTGGTCATGCTGCCCCAGGCCCTGCGCGTCATCATCCCGCCGATGACCAACCAGTATTTGAACCTGACCAAAAATTCATCCCTGGCGGTCGCGATTGGTTACCCGGATGTCGTGTCTATCGCCAACACCGCCATCAACCAAACCGGGCGCGCCGTGGAATGTATCGCCATCATCATGCTGGTGTACCTGAGCACCTCGCTGTTTACCTCCATTCTGATGAACTGGTACAACGCGCGCGCCGCCATCAAGGAACGTTAAGGACACACTATGAGCGCACAAACGTTTCAAACCATCGCCCCCCGCCCCGCACCCATCAAAACCGAAGGTGTGCTGGCCTGGGCCAAATCCAATCTTTTCAATGACTGGAAAACTGCACTGGGCACCGCCGTGGTTGGTGCGGTGCTGCTGGCATTGCTGCCCCCGCTCTACCGGTGGGCGATTGCGAACGCCGTGTGGATTGTTGACTCTGATGTTTGCCATGCCGCCAGCGGTGCCTGCTGGGGTGTGGTGCGGGAGAAATTTCGCTTTATCATTTTTGGACGCTACCCTTTTGAGGAACACTGGCGTGCTTTGCTGAGCACCACCTTGCTGCTCGCACTCATCGTCACCAGTTGTATTCGTGCCTGCTGGAAGCCCTGGTTAGCCGCCGTGTGGGTGGCGGGCTTGGCGGTTTACTTTTGTCTGATGCGTGGTGGCGTGCTGGGGCTGTCCCAAGTAGACACCGATCTGTGGAGCGGTCTGCCCCTGACGATTTTGCTGGCATCCCTGTCCATGACCATGGCTTTTCCCATCGCCCTGTGCATTGCCTTGGGGCGCCGCTCCGGTATGCCTGCGATCCGCAGCCTGTGCACCGTCTATGTGGAACTGATCCGGGGTGTTCCCCTGATCTCGGTGTTGTTCATGGCTTCGTTCATGTTCCCGCTCCTGATGCCACAGGGATTTTCGATCGACGTCTTGGTGCGTGTGCTGGCGGGCATCACCCTGTTTGCCGCGGCCTACATGGCCGAGGTGATTCGGGGTGGGCTGCAAGCGATTCCCAAAGGGCAGATCGAGGCCGCAGCCACACTGGGCCTGTCGTATTGGCAAACCCAGCGCAAAATTGTGCTGCCACAGGCGCTGGCGATGGTGGTCCCAGGTGTGATGAACAACTTTATCTCCACGTTCAAAGACACCTCGCTGGTCGCCATCGTGAGCCTGTACGAGCTCACCGGTGCCATGGGCATGGCCATGAACTCGGATGCCAACTGGCGCCCGTTTCGGATCGAAGGCTACCTCTTCATTGCCATGATTTACTTTGTATTTTGTTTCTCCATGTCGCGCTACAGCCTGTGGATCGAAAAACAGGTCAACAAATCGAAGCTGCGCTAAACGCCCGGCACTCCCCGACCCCACCTCTCCCTATTTACCCGGCACTGCACCATGTCAGAACCTATCATCACCTTCAACAAAGTTAATAAATGGTATGGCAACAGCTTCCATGTGTTGCGCGACATTGACCTCAGCGTCAAACAAGGCGAGCGCATCGTCATCTGTGGCCCCTCGGGCTCCGGCAAGTCCACCCTGATCCGTTGCATCAACCGCCTGGAAGAACACCAGCAAGGCCATTTGACCGTCGATGGCGTTGAACTCACCGACGACGTCAAAGCGATTGACGATGTCCGCAAAAAGGTGGGCATGGTGTTCCAGCAATTCAACCTATTCCCCCACCTTACGGTGCTGGAGAACTTGACGCTGTCCCCCATGTGGGTGGGCAAGATGCCCAAGAAAGAGGCCGACGAAAAGGCCATGGAGCAACTCAACCGGGTGCGTATTGCCGAGCAAGCCCACAAATACCCCTTGCAGCTCTCCGGCGGTCAGCAGCAGCGCGTGGCCATTGCACGCGCCCTGTGCCTCAAACCCAAGATCATGCTGTTTGACGAACCCACCTCTGCGCTGGACCCGGAGATGATCAAAGAAGTGCTGGACGTGATGATCGAGATGGCCAGCCAGGGCATCACCATGATTTGTGTCACCCACGAAATGGGTTTTGCCAAGGCCGTGGCCGACCGCGTGATCTTCATGGACCAAGGCCAGATCGTGGAACAGAACAACCCCCACGATTTTTTCAACAACCCGCAAAGCGAGCGCAGCCGGGACTTTTTATCGAAAATCCTGGGCCACTAAAAACTGCCGAGGTGCTAGGGGGACGCCACCGACACACCCGGACCCAGGCGGTCCGAGGTCCAGCGCAGCAAATCCAGCCACATCTGGCGCGTTTCCGAATCCAAGGGCGCGCGCGAGGCGCTCCCCAGCTCAATGGTCACCACGGGCACGCCCTTGTGAATGCCACCATAGTTGCCCAAAGACCCCGGATAGATGCCCACCTGGTCCAGGTACAAGCGCCCCAGGCGGGTTGGGGGAACGGAAGGGCCGTCGAAATCCAGTAGACCGAATGGCGCATGCACGCTCACGATCAGGTTGGGCTTGAAGGTGTCCATTTGCTCGTACAAAAACCGCGACTCGGGTTCCGACAAGGGCTTGGGCCCCGGCCAGCGGCGGGGGTCACGCTTGGTGCGGCTTTCCCAGTACGCCTTGGCATTGCGTGCCCAGTTGGGGGTGGGGAAATTGCGGTTCAGGTCAACGCCGTTGGCATTGACGCGTTTAGAGGGCCGCGCGAACAAACCATCGGGATTGAGCGTCGGGATAAATCGCCAATGGATGGATGGGTGCATATCTGCAGGCGGCGTGCTGGCCAATTCAATCCAATGAAACACCAGCGAGCTCGACGACATTTCATCGCCATGGATCCCCCCCAAAACCAACACCCGCAGCTTGGCATCGTCCGGCTTGATATCGCGTCCCCATATCGTGCGCCCCTGCACCGAACGGGCTTTCATATCCTGCAGTTCCGCAGACTCACACAGAGTCGGACGCAAATTGGGGATTTTTGAAGAAAAATCACTACAAGCCCTTGTAGTACTTGCGCTAGCAGCTATTGAAAACATAGCAAAAGTCGTGACAAACAGGGTTCGAAAATACATGCATCGATTGTAGTTCGGCCATACAGTGCGGTGGGTTGATGCTGGTCGAGCATGATTCCGACACAAATTTCAGGTAAATTGCGTCCATGCTCTCGAAAGTTCGCCCATCGCAGGCCCGTCCACCCAGTTTTTCACCGTCTGAATTTCGGGGAGCGCTTGGCATGTTTGCCACCGGCGTCACGATCGTTACCGCACGCGCAGACAACGGCATCCCTATCGGGCTGACTGCCAACTCCTTCAACTCCGTATCCCTGTCCCCCCCCTTGGTGCTGTGGAGTTTGGCCCGATCCGCCGTGTCATTTGCGGCATTCAGCACCGGCTCCCACTACGCCATTAACATTCTGAGCGCAGACCAGCAAGAACTGGCCAAGCAGTTTGCGGCCAAGGGTGGCGATCGCTTTGCGGGGGTCCAATTCGTGCCGGGTGCTGGCGGTGCGCCCTTGATTCAAGGGGCTGCGGCGACTTTTGAGTGTTTCAACCGCAGCCGCTACCAAGAAGGTGACCACATCATTTTTGTCGGGGAGGTGGAGCGCTGCAGCCACCAGACGGGCGCCTCACCGCTGCTCTTCCATGGCGGCAAGTTCTACGCAGAACATCCGCTGTAAGCGCTTCTTTGCTCTTGCAAGGGGCCACGATACGCCCCGCATCCGACCAACAAGTTGTCGTCAATGGGCAAGACAGAGGACGACTTACCGCATACGGCCAGCCACGCATCCCCATGCGTGGGCGCAACGCTCCCACGGGTCGTCCAGCAGTGGCTGTGCGTCCAGGCCCGGTGCAACGCGTGGCACGGTAGCAGCCCTGGCGGCCTAACACGACCACCTGCAGATCACGGCCCTCGACACTTTTTTGCCTTTAAATAATTATTGAAATCCTCCGTATGTCCAAATCGATACGCTATGTGCTGATGTCCTTACGGGATCTGGCGGCGTCGGCCAGTCCTTTTATGCTGGTGGCCGTGGCCCTGTTGTGGCTGGCGTACGGGTGGCTCAACCCCACACCGCCTCAGCGCATCACCTTGGCCACCGGCCCCAACCAAAGCGCCTATGCAGAATTTGGTGCGCGTTATGCCAAAGCCTTGGCCACCAACGGAATCGACGTGGTGTTGCTGCCCAGTGAAGGTTCCTCTGACAACCTGCAGATGCTGCGTGAGGGGCGGGCCGACCTGGGCTTTGTACAAGGGGGGACCGCCCTGCCCCAGCCAGACCGCGATGCCGACCTCACCTCCCTGGGCAGCCTGTTTCTGGAACCCGTCTGGCTGTTTTACCGCGAAGCCGCGGCCCTCAAAGTCACCCGCACCGGACGTTTGACATCACTCCCGCAGCTGCGCCATCTGCGGGTGAATGTGGGCACGGTTGGCAGCGGCGTGCCCAATCTGATGGCCACTCTGCTCGAGATGAACCGGCTGGACAACAAAGCCCTGCAACTCTCCCAGCTGGAGCAAACGCCCGCCACCGTGAAATTGCTGGAAGGTCAGCTGGATGCACTGGTGTTTGCCTCGGCCCCAGAATCCCCCATGGTGCAAATGCTGCTGCAAACGCCCGGCATTCGGCTGATGGATTTTGGACAAAACGAGGCGTATGCGCGCCGACTGTCCTTTCTGACACCCGTGACTTTGCCCCGAGGCGTGGTGGATTTGGCACGCAACCTGCCACCGCAGGATGTACACCTGATCGCCACCACCACCACCCTGCTGGCACGCGACGGGGTGCATCCGGCACTGCTGCAACTGATGTCGCAAGCCACCTTGTCGCTGCACGGCACGGCGGGCTGGTTCAATCGGGCCCACGAGTTCCCCAAAGCCGCGGGTACGGATTTCACCTTGGCCCCGGAGGCCGAGCGCACCTTGCGCTCCGGCGTGCCTACGCTGCAACGCTATTTGCCCTTTTCCTGGGCCAATCTGGTGGAACGCATGTGGTTGGCGCTGGGGATCATCGTGGCGGTGCTGTTGCCCTTGGGGAAAATTGCCCCACCGCTGTATGAATTTCGGGTGCGCTCACGGGTGTTTCGCTGGTACGGCCAGTTGCGCTCTCTGGAAGAACGCTGGGAAGCGGGCAGTGCGCAGACATCGGAGTTGTTGGAAGAACTCAAGGCCCTGGAAAGCCGGGTGGAGAAAGTGATCGTACCGCTGTCCTATGCAGACGAACTCTACGCCCTGCGCAACCACATTGAGCTGGTGCGCCAGAAACTGCTCAGAACGTAGTGTCCACGCTGTTGCGCATGGCAATCTGGGCGACGGCGTCCAGCGCGCCGTCTACCACCGTTTGCCCGGTAACCACGCGCAGCTGGCCCGCCTGCGCCAGTTTGTCGCGGGACCGGCGCGTCATGGACTGGGGAGTCCCAAACACACTGGTAAACAAGAACAAGGTGCCATGCGGGCTGGCCCAGGTCAGTTGTGTGCGCACCCAGTGGTCCTTGACCAGCAGTTCCACCCAGGACCCCAGAGGCAAGGCATCCATGTCCACATCCGCCGCCGCACTGAATGTTTCAAGCGCCACCGGTGCTTCTGGCGTCTGCGGCAGAGGCAGCTCGGGCCACTCCATGAAGTTGGAAGCTTGCGCCTCCCCGGGTGCAACCCAGGGGTTGCCATCTTCGATCTGGCGCGCCCGCGCGGTAGTGGGTGCTTGGGCATCCACTTGGGGTAGCGCCCCAAGCTGCACCACCGACACGAGAGACTTACCCGTGGCCTGAAACGCCAACTGGTGCAAGCCCATCAGTACCTCGAAGAAGGCACTGGTTTTGGTCGCAGGGTAATGGATGGTCTCCAAACCATCGCGCAAGGTCGCGAGCAGCAAAGGTACCAAGCGTGTGAGTTTGGCGATATTTTTGTGCGCCAGTTCAGGGTGTGCACTCCAGAGCAAGGCCGAAATCAGTGCCTGGTATTTGTCGGCGGCTTTGGAATCAGCCCCCCCTGCAATGCGTGCCTGCGCCACCACCTGGGCCCAGGGACCGCACAAAAAATCAATCACCACTTCCGGCACACGGGCAGCATCGGGGTGGTTGTCAATTTTGCGGGCGATTTTTTCGGCCAACAGATTGCGCTGCTCCGCATGTTGCAAAGCTTTCACGGCAGCTTCACGGGCACGTTCCTTGTCCAAGGCTTCGATGCGCCAAGTCTCCCGCAATTCCGCGAGTACCCGTTCGAAGGGCTCGGTGTTTTCAATGGTGGCACTCGCCAGCGGTGTCACCACCTGATCCAAGTTGGCAAAAAATGCCGAAAATCCGGAAGCCTGTACCGATTCATAAGCCAGACTGCGGTGGGTAATCTCCTGCAAGAGCTCACGCGCAGGGTGTTGTTTGTCGGTGAAAAAACGGGGATCTACCAACGACAGCAACAAAAGCGCGGGCTCCAGCTCTGCAATCAAGCGCTGAATGGGCTCCAGCAGGCGCGGGTTTCGCACCATGTTGTCCACCATCAGGGTCACCACTTCCAGGCTCAGCGCCTGTGCCACACCGGTGGCCGTGCGCCGCAGCACATCCCGAATCGCTTCCACCGGAGAGTCGTCACTGACCCCTGGCGTCTGCACAGCGCCTTGGCGCTGTTCCAAACGGCGCACCACCTGGTCAACCTGCTTCATTTCTGCAAGCGCCTCAAACGCAGCAGGCACCGTGGATGCAAAATCGGAAGCTGGCGCCGACGCCTCAAAATCGTTGCCTTCAAATTGGCGCGCAAACTGCTGGGCAAACGACTGCAGCCGGTTGACCGGGACCTTGGGCTCCAAATCGCCGGACAGCAGTCGGCGCAATTTATCCAGCGTCAAAAGCGCTTCATCGTCGCCACGCAACGACTCTGGCGCACTGGCAGACCTCTTCCGGTCCACCAAGCCAACGGGATCGACCAGCCCCCCGGCGAAACCCCTCCTGGGCTGTGGCGCCCAAACGGATGGAGCTGAGTGATGCGTATCCAGCGAAACGCTGCCGGGAACACCGACCCCCGCACTGGCGGCGGTTTGAACCACCGCATACCCTGCGGCCACCACCCCTTGCCCTCTCAACTTTTCCGCCAGCGCACGGTACAGCAGATTGAGCTCCGGCCCCAGGGCCACACTCATACTGGAAATCCAGTCCATGCGGGTCGCACCCGGCACATCAATCTGCTCCACCACTTGCTTGAGGGCATTCACATAGGCTTCAGGTCGCAAGGGATTGCTCTCAGGCCGTACCGTTCGCATGCCCAATGTGCTGCAAATCAGGGTGTTGAAGTCGGCCAAGCTGGCATCCACCGCCATCAACGCCACCTGCTGTGCCCGCGCCATAGCGACGCTTTCCTGTACCTGCCCCTCGTCCATCAGCTCCAACTGGTCGAAGTGCACCCCGGCCATCGACAGCGGGCCGCTCTTTTTCGCCTGTTCGGGATTGGTGAAAGCCGCCAGCAACGCCTTGGGGTACTGAGAACGCAGTTCCGCGTCTTTGCCTTGCAGCAATTTGCCCAAAGCAATCAGGGCATCCCGTTCATACGCCGTGCGTGCTGTCAGCTCACGGGTGTACAACGCCCTGCTGGTTGCCACCACCAATTTGCCCATCAGCGCAGCGCCACCGGCTGCGGCTTCTTCAAGAGTGGCCTGGTACAGGGCCTGGTGCTGTGCGGCGGGCGGTGTGCTGGCTTGCATGGTGACCCATTGATGTGGGGACTGCGGCTTTCTCTGCGGCCGGATGCCCCCCAAACCCCTAACTTACTTGAGCGCCTTGTAGCGCATGCGTTTCGGTTTGGCGCCTTCTTCACCCAAACGGCGTTTCTTGTCGGCTTCATATTCCTGGTAGTTGCCGTCAAAAAAGGTCCACTGGCTGTCGCCTTCACAGGCCAGGATGTGGGTGGCAATGCGGTCCAGGAACCAGCGATCATGGCTGATGACCATCAAGGTGCCGGCAAACTCCAGCAAGGCGTCTTCCAACGCACGTAGAGTCTCCACGTCCAAGTCATTGGAAGGTTCGTCCAGCATCAGTACATTGCCGCCCGCGATCAGCGTCTTGGCCAGATGCAATCGGCCACGCTCTCCACCCGACAAGGTGCCGACGCGTTTTTGCTGGTCCGCACCGTTGAAGTTGAAACGGCCGCAATAGGCGCGGCTGGCCATCTGGAACTTGCCCACGTTCAGAATATCCAGTCCACCGGACACGTCTTCCCAGACGGTCTTGTCGTTGGCCAGGTCGTCACGGTTCTGGTCCACAAAGGCCATCTTGACCGTCTGGCCAATCTTGACTTCGCCGGAATCGGGCTTCTCGCGACCCGCAATCATTTTGAACAGTGTGGATTTACCAGCCCCGTTGGGGCCAATGATGCCAACGATGGCACCCGGTGGCACTTTGAAACTCAAGTTGTCAATCAGCACCCGGTCGCCAAAGGACTTGGTGACGTTGGTGAACTCAATAACTTCCTGGCCCAGGCGGTCCGCCACGGGGATGAAGATTTCATTGGTTTCGTTGCGTTTTTGGTATTCAAAGTCGCTCAGTTCTTCAAAGCGGGCCAGACGGGCCTTGCTCTTGGCCTGGCGGGCCTTGGGGTTCTGGCGCGACCACTCCAACTCTTTCTTCAAGGCCTTGGCACGGGCCTCTTCACCCTTTTGCTCGGCTTCCAACCGGGCTTGCTTTTGCGTCAGCCAGTCACTGTAGTTGCCCTTGTAAGGGATACCGGAGCCCCGGTCCAGCTCCAAAATCCACTCGGCGGCATTGTCCAAGAAGTAACGGTCGTGGGTAATAGCCACCACGGTACCGGAGTAGCGCTGCAAAAACTGCTCCAGCCAGTCCACGGATTCGGCATCCAAGTGGTTGGTTGGCTCGTCCAGCAGCAGCATGTCGGGCTTGGACAGCAACAGGCGACACAGCGCCACGCGGCGCTTTTCACCACCGGAGAGCACGCCGATATTGGCGTCCCATGGGGGCAAGCGCAGGGCATCAGCGGCAATTTCCAACTGGTGCTCGGAATCCGTTCCGGCGGTGGCGATGATGGCTTCCAGTTCGGCCTGCTCGGCGGCCAGGGCATCAAAATCAGCGTCTTCGGCACCATAGGCGGTGTAAACCTCTTCCAAGCGGGCTTTGGCGGCGAACACCTTGCTCATGCCAGACTCCACACTCTCACGCACGGTTTGGGTGGGGTCGAGCTGAGGCTCCTGGGGCAGGTAACCGATGTTCAACCCGGCCATGGGCTGGGCTTCGCCTTCGATTTCCTTGTCCAGCCCAGCCATGATCTTGAGCAGCGTGGATTTGCCCGAACCGTTGGTACCCAGCACACCAATCTTGGCGCCTGGGAAAAAGCTCAAAGAAATGTCTTTAAGAATATGACGCTTGGGCGGCACGATCTTGCCGACGCGGTTCATCGTGAATACGTATTGGGCCATTGCTGTACTAATTTATCGGGAGTAAAGGCAGCATTATCGACTGCTGCACAGAAAGACGCCGCCCAGCAGGTCAGACGCAGGGGGAATTATTGCCCTTCTTGCGGCCGTCCGAGGTTGTTGCGCAAAGCCGCCTGGGCTACAGCATCAAGCGCGTTGTCCATGACCCGCCCATCCGATACCAGGCGAATCAGGCCCAAACCTCGCAGGCGGTCCATGGTTCGCCGGGACATGGAGTGCGCCAGGCCACCACTGGAAATGAACATGAACAAGGTACGGTGCGGGCTGGCCCAGGTGAGCTGGGCACGCA
Source organism: Rhodoferax sp. (assembly GCF_030697375.1). Taxonomy (GTDB): domain Bacteria; phylum Pseudomonadota; class Gammaproteobacteria; order Burkholderiales; family Burkholderiaceae_C; genus Allorhodoferax. The sequence goes on from NZ_JAUYQD010000035.1 coordinate 130,864, forward strand.
CCCACTGTCCACCCAATGCCAAGTCAACCCAAGATCCGGTATTGAGGTTGTCCGCTGACCACGACTGTTGTTCCATCGGGTCAGGGACCTCCAGTGGTTCCCCCTCCCCTTCCGGCATAAGCGGGGTTTCCTCCAAATACCCCGAATCACCTGCTTCTTCGTCCACGATCCAGAGTTCATCGGGGGGCAGGCCCACACTGCGTACGGCGGATTCATGGGTCGCCGCCGTCGGCGTTGTCGTGTCGTCACTTGAAGGTCCGGGTCGGGGGCTGTCAAAGGCCTTTTCATGGAACGTGATCAGTTCATCAAAGAATACGACCATGCGCTCTTGGGGGTAGGAAATCAGCTCCAAACCCTGGCGCATCTTGACCAGCATGCCGGGCACCATCTGCACCAGGCGTGCCCGGTTGCGCCGCGCCAATCGCGGGCGCACACTCCAGATCAGGTCATCCACCAGCGCCAAATAGCCATCGGCATCCACGGCACCATCCACACACCGCAGTTGCGACTCTGCCGCCACCTGCGCCCACGGTCCACGCAAGAAGGTGATGACCATTTCGGGTATGGTTTTTTTCTCCAACCGCGCGGAAAAGTCCTCGGCCAAACGCTGCGCCAGCAGGTTGCGCTGCTCGGCATGCAACAGGCCGCGTGCCGCTTCTTCTGCGTGCTGGCGCTGGTCGTGTTCGTCGCGGGCCCAATGCGCCTCCCGTCCGCGCAATACGTCGGCAAATGCGGCCGCGTCGCCTTCGCCCACCGAGAGCTGCTGGATCGCCGCCTCAAATGACGCATGAAAATTTAAAAATCCCGGCTCTTCGGGCGAAGAAAAACCCAGGCTTCGATGGGTCATCTTGTCCAAAAACTGGCGGGCAGGATGTTGGCGCTCACTGAAAAAGCGGGCGTCTGACTGCGACAGCTTGATCAGCAGCGGCTCCATGGAATGCAGACTCTGGCGCACCGCAGCCAACAAGCGGTGGTCGTGCATCAGATTTTCCAGCATCAGGCGCACCACCTCTTCGCCCAACTGGCGCCCCAGGTACTTGCTTTGGGCATGTTCACGGTGCACGCTTTTGCCACCCCGCGCCGCCACCGGTGGGGCCTTCAGGCCAAGTGCCGCATTTTGACCCGCGCGCTCGGCCAAACGCTTCATCATGGGCTCCACCAGTTTCAGGTCCTCCAGCGCAGCAAACGACGCAGGCACGGTGTGGGTGAAGTCACCCGCCCCCCCCACCTGTGCACCGATTTCCAACTCACCGGACAACAGGCGGCGCAGCTTGTCCAATGTCAGCAAGGAACGTGTCACCGAATTTTCTGGCGCTTTGCTGCGCGCACCCAATCCCCCTCCCGATGCGGCCACCGGACCGACTGGCTCCACCCCCTGGGAGCGCAGCCAATCGGAAACTTCCCGGTACAACTGCCGCAAACTGACCCCTAACAAACCGGCGGCTGATGACATCAGAGCAGTGCGCGCATCCTCCTGTGGCACATGCTGTGACAAAGTCTCGCGCAAGGCGTAAACAAAGGACTCCGGCTTGAGCGGATTCAAATGCGCTTGCACGGTAACCCAACCCAACAGGCTGCTGACCAGGGCGTTGAGCGTGGGCAGCACATCGTCCACCGCCTGCAAAACCTCTTGCTGCGTCAATGCAAATTCGATGTTGGCGTCGATTTGTTCTTCTTCCAGGAACTGGAAATCATCAAACCGCACCGTGGCCTGCGCATTGACCCGTTGCTTGTCGCCCCCGTACGTGGCGGCACGCAATGCCGTAGCGAAAGTCTTTTGTACCGCCACGCGCTGGACCGCCAGCGCCACGATTGCTTCTTGCCCCGCCGGGCGCATTTGCCCATACAGGGGTTTGTTCTTGGCCGCCATCACCGCAGCCTGCAAACCGTTGAGAACATCGTCCACCAAAGCATCGCTTTGTTCCAGCACTGCCTCGATACACGCTTGCAACGAGGGCTTGGCACTGCCGGCATCGTGCGCCACCCCGAGGCGCCGCAGTATGAATTTTTTCATCATGTTTCCATTCTCCCAGTTGCTGGGCCCTAGCGCCAATGCTTTGACACATTGTTACCGTCCCCGCATACGCCATTGACCGGGAACAAGGTATTTTTTGCCGCGCAACGCCCGACGTGCGACAATAGCGGCTGTTGTGGTGCGTCAGTTGCCCACAATTTCAGCACCTTGCTGGGGACAAGACCGACAATCAGCGTCCCGCTTTTGAATCTATCTGCCTTTGACTGACTGGGTGTTACGACACCCAGACAGGCCGATATCCCAAGCGCCCTGGATGGGCGCCAAACTATGAACTTCGAAGAATTAAACCTGGCTCCTGCCATTGTGAAAGCGGTGCGCGAGCACGGTTATGAGACCCCTACGGCCATTCAGGCCCAAGCCATTCCCCTGATCCTGGAAGGCCACGATCTGCTGGGAGGCGCCCAAACCGGTACCGGTAAAACAGCCGCCTTTGTGCTGCCCATGCTGCACAAGCTGGCCATGAACCGCAGCGCACAAAACAAGTTTGGCGGCACCGGCATCCGCGCCCTGGTGCTCACCCCCACCCGCGAGCTGGCAGCCCAAGTGGAAGAGTCTGTGCGCACCTATGGCAAATTCCTGCAACTCTCCAGCACGGTGATTTTTGGCGGTGTGGGCATGAACCCACAAATCTCCAAACTCAAAAAAGGCGTAGACATCCTGGTGGCTACCCCAGGCCGTCTGCTCGACTTGCAACAGCAAGGCATGCTGGACTTGGGCCAAGTGCAGATGCTGGTACTGGACGAAGCCGACCGCATGCTGGACATGGGTTTCATCCATGATGTCAAAAAAGTGCTGGCGCTGGTCCCCAAGGACAAGCAGAGCTTGCTGTTCTCCGCCACCTTCAGCGACGAAATCCGCGATCTGGCCAATGGCCTGCTGAAAAACCCGCAAAGCGTGCAGGTCACCCCCCGCAACACCACGGTGCAACGCATCACCCAGGTGATCCACCCCGTGGGCCGTGGCAAGAAAAAGGCCTTGTTGGCCCACATCATCCAGGAACAAAACTGGAGCCAGGTGCTGGTCTTCACCCGCACCAAGTTTGGCGCCAACAACGTGGCCGAGTTTTTGGAGAAAAATGGCATCACCGCCATGGCACTGCACGGCAACAAGAGCCAGTCCGCCCGCACCCAGGCCCTGAGCGGCTTCAAGAGCGGTGAGGTGCGTGCACTGGTCGCCACCGACATTGCCGCGCGCGGCATTGATATTGATGACCTGCCCCACGTCGTGAACTACGAAATCCCCAATGTCAGCGAAGACTATGTCCACCGTATCGGCCGCACCGGACGTGCCGGTGCCGATGGCGCAGCGGTGAATCTGGTGTGTCTGGATGAAGAAGGCTTCATGCAGGACATCGAGCGCTTCACCAAGCAAAACATCGAGGTCAAAATCGTCGAAGGTTTTGGCCCCGAAGCCGGTGAGAAGGCCGAACCCATCGCCATGGGCCGCCAGACCATTTGGGGCGGTGCTGGCAAACCCCCAAGCCGCGATGTCATGCAAGCCGCTGCACGTACGGCCCGCACAGAGATGCTGCAACGGGTACGCGAAAGCAAAGGCGCGCAAGGCGGTGCCCGTGCTGGCAATGGTGCTGGCAACGGTGGCGGTGGTCGCGGCGGTCAGGCCCCACGCAGTAACGCAGGCAATGGTGGCAATGCAGGCCAAGGCGGTTTTGCTGGTGGCCGGGGTGGCGAACACGCGCCCCGTCCCCAAGGCGCACGCCCACCCCAGGGCCAAGGCCGTGCTCGCCCCCAGGGCAACGGCATGGGCAATGGCCCGTCCGGCGGCTTCGGTGGTGAGCCCCGCGCTCCCCGTGCCCCCCAGGGCCAGCCCGATCCGATGCGCACCAGTGTCGATATGATGGCTGAGCGCGGCGCTCGCCGTGGTGGCAGTTTTGGCGGTGGCAACCGCAACGGAGGCTCCAATGGCGGCGGATACGGTGGTGGATATGGCGGCGGCGGCGGCGGCGGCGGCGGCCAAAGGTCGGGTGGCTTTGGTGGCGGGGGCAACGGGTCTCGTGGGCCGGGAGGTTCTCGCGGTCCTTCTAGCCGATAAGACCTACTCCAAGGTGATTTGCGTGGGGCGGCGTGCGCTGCCCCTGCAGCACCCCAAACTCGTCCAGCACACCGTGGACTTCAAGGCCGTGGCACCGTTCACGGCCTTGTCACATGTGGACGACGTCTTTATTGCCTTGGGCACCACCATCAAGGTCGCTGGCAGCCAAACCGCGTTCCGGGCCGTGGATTTTGAGGCTGTTGTGGCGCTAGCCCGCGCTGCACATGCGCAAGGCGCTACTAAATTAGGAGTGGTGAGTGCCATGGGGGCGGACCCCAAGTCCACGATTTTCTACAACCGTGTCAAGGGTGAAATGGAAGAGGCCCTCTCCCTATTGGGTTTCAAGCGTTTGGTGGTTGTCCGCCCATCCATGCTGGCCGGAGACCGTGAAGCCACAGGCCAAGCCAGCCGCCTGGGGGAGCGATTGGCCTTGGCACTGACCCGCACTCTCAACCCACTGATCCCTGTCAACTACCGGTCCGTGCAGGCCCAGGACGTGGCACACGCCTTGGTCAATGCGGTCAAGACTTCAAAAACTGGCACAGTGCGGCTGCTGTCGGGCGCTTTGCAAGGCGCGGCCAGCCGTTAACCGCGTACGAACAGCGTAATAAGCGGATCAGGACCGACTTGGCGGCTCCAATGCCCATGGACCGTCGGGTCAAAGGTGGCGCCCTCCGGCAGCAGATCGGCAGAGTAAAAGTGTTCGCCCGGCTGGAAAACGCGTGACACCCCCCCCTGAATCCCAATCTCCATTTGCCCACCCAAAATGAAACACCATTGGGTGTAGCCTGAGCAATGGAACTGGCTGCGAAAACCTACCGGACTGGTGCGCAACTGGTAACCACCGGACGCAAACAACTCTGACAGCAGGGACTGCGGTGAGCCCTGTTCCAACGGAACCGATTCCTCACGAAACTGGGCGCGGCCATCGGTGTCGGTGAAGAGAACTACTTTGGTGAAAGTTGCCATGCTGCGTTTCGTTGAAGTTAAATCCGTGCATTATCCCCAGCACAGGACGGTTCGCACCCAGGTAAACACACACAGGCCTTGAGGCCAGGCAGAGGAAGACGAAGGCTTGCTAAACAGCGCCGTCTTCCACCTCCACCGAGGACAAAAGTTCCATGGCCTCGTCCAGGAGCGCATGCAGGGCCACCACGCGCTGAACGCCCAAAATGTGGTTCAGGCTCTCTTGCGCCACCCGCCATTTGCCTTGCGCCTCCACCCGCTTGCGCTGGCCCTCTTCGGTGGCCGTGATCAGACGGCTGCGGGCATCGGCACCCGGACCAACCGCCAGCAGCCCGGCGGCCACCAGCGGCTGCAGGTTGCGCGACAGAGTCGAAGTGTTGACTTTCATCTCCGCCGCCAAATCCACCGCACGGATGGGCCCCAGCTTGACCACGTAGGACAAGAGCGAGTACTGCGTGCCCTTGAGCCCGGTCTTGCCCACTTCATCGTCGTAATGCCGGGCCACGCGGCGCATGAGCTGGCGCAGCTTGAGATTGGTGCAACCCAGGGGCTTTTGCAGGTCGGGCTTGACAGCGGTGTTCATTTTTATTATTGTACCTACATCAGTTGCATATGCAACTTATTTTCAAACTCCTTCTTCTACTACTGAAAGCGCAACACCATGTCCAAGCTCTCCCTGATCGAAACCTGGCTGGCCGAGGAACAAGAAGTCCTGGCACGCATGGAAGCAGGCCCCGGCCCCGGCGTTGCTCGGCCTGAGCAGATCGCCGGCTTGACCGGTCTGCAAATGATGCAAGCCATGCTGCGTGGCGAGATCCCTTACGCCGCCATCGCCAAGACGCTGGATTTCGCCATCATCGAAGTCAGTGAAGGCCGCGCCGTGTTCCAAGGCACTCCCGGCCCTGCCCACCTGAACCCCATGGGCACCATCCACGGCGGCTGGTATGCCACCTTGCTCGACTCGGCCCTGGGGTGCGCCGTGCACACCATGATGCCGCCTGGGCGTGCTTACACCACGGCCGAACTGGGCGTGAATCTGGTGCGCTCCATTGGCCCCAAGGTGACGCGGGTAAGGGCCGAAGGCAAGGTCATCCATTGCGGGCGGCAATTGGCCACCGCCGAGGCACGCATCGTGGGGCCGGACGGCACCCTGTATGCCCATGCCACCACCACCTGCTTGGTCTTCGAGATGAAGCCGCCCGCCCAAGCCTGACACCAGAGACAATGGCCGTTATGCGACTTCTACACACCATGCTGCGCGTGGGCAACCTCCAGCGCTCCATCGACTTCTACACCCAGGTGCTGGGCATGCAACTGCAACGCACCTCGGAAAATCCGGAATATAAATACTCGCTGGCATTTGTCGGTTATGGCAGCAACCCCGAGCACGCCGAGATTGAACTCACTTACAACTGGGGCGTGGAGTCCTACGAGATGGGCACCGCCTTTGGCCACATTGCCCTGGGCGTGCCAGACGTCTATGCGGCCTGCGAAAAAATCAGGTCCGCCGGCGGCAACGTCACCCGCGAAGCCGGACCGGTCAAAGGCGGCACCAGTGTGATCGCCTTTGTCACCGACCCAGACGGCTACAAGATCGAATTAATACAAACAAAATCAATAGCTTAGAGATTAAGACGCAATAGAGACGCACCAACAAACGCAAAAATCCCACCGGACCGCACCTGATGGCGGCCCGGTGGGCTTCTAAATTGCTTACTTGACAGCCTGCTTGCCTGCTTCAAACGCCTCCTGCAGAGCGGCCTCAATCGACCACACAGCCAGGTCGTGAAAATCAAGCTGATCCGAATTGCGCTCCTCCAGCGTTTCAAGACCGAGGTGTTTTCGGGCGATTTGCTCCAGGATGTTGGCTTCGGTGGTCATTTTCCAAAGAACTCCAGTAACTCCTGCAGCCGATCCTCAGCGGCACCCAGATCACCTGCGAACGCCCAATTGTCGGGCTGGCAAGCGGCCTTGGTGGCATGCGCATCCAGCGCTACGCTGATGGATGCCAACAGTGCCTTTGCGCGGACTTGGCGGGCTACGTAGTCGCGTTGGGCGGGAGTAGGTGTTTTCATGGTTTGCCGAGGTAAATTGTTTGTGGTGCCACCAGTACCGCTCTGGTGGCCTCGGAAGTCAACGCCGGGCGCGAGTATCCCCACGCCGTGGTCTGACATCAAAACAGTCCAACTGGCTGGCTGGCCACATCCCAGCTGCTGATAATCAGCTCGACGCGGTCGACGCCCTGCCCTCCACCCACGGTGTACTTGATGGGCACCTCCTCCGTGTGAAACCCGGCAAAGCAGCGGCGAATGTCCGGGTGGTCGTTGATGCTCAGCATGGCCTTGCCTTTCATCTTGCGCATGATCTCGGCCATGGCTTCGTACTCAGTCCAGGGGAATGGCACACCATAGCCTTCGGTCTCCCAATACGGCGGGTCCATATAGAAGAAGCTATGCGGACGGTCGTACCGACGTATGCACTCCTTCCAGTCCAGGCGCTCGATGTAGGCGCTGGCCAGGCGCAAGTGGGCCATGCTCAGTGACTCTTCAATACGCAGCAGGTTGACAGCCGGCGCCGTGGTGGCCGTGCCCCAACTCTGCCCCTGCACACGGCCGCCAAAGGCCTGGTGCTGCAGGTAATAGAACCGGGCGGCCCGCTGGATGTCCGTCAGGGTCTCTGAGGGCGTGATTTGGGTCCATTTGAAGATCTCGCGGCTGCTGAGCGCCCACTTGAACTGGCGCACAAACTCCTCAAGGTGGTTTTGCACCACGCGGTAGAGGTTGACCACGTCGCCATTGACGTCGTTGATGACTTCGACTTCAGCCGGTTGGCGTAAAAAATACAGGGCCGCGCCACCCGCGAACACCTCGACGTAGCAGGTATGCGGTGGAAAGCGCGGAATGATGATGTCGGCCAGACGGCGTTTGCCGCCGAGCCAGGGAATGATGGGTGAGGCCATGGTTGTGAGTAGGTCCAGTGGGGGTTGTTACACTTGGCCCGCCTCCCGGGAGGTGGCAGGGCCTTGGCTGGCTCACGGCTTGATCGTGGATTGGCGGCTGGTTTGGGTGTTGACGCACCCTGGCCGGTCGCTCTGTCTTTACAGATCAGCTGTAAAGACGGTTCTAAAAAATCAAAAAAGGTAATTGAATGGGCTTCAATCAAACTGATGCAGACAACATCAATATTGCGTTGCAACACAATTTATGCTGTGAAGCAATCTTTGTCGGGCCGCATGAAAACCACATGCTATACAGAGTCGAACTTTCTCCAACGCTTCATTCATTCACACCAGCAACAGTTTTAGCTCGGTACCTGGAGGCTTTGCACCGGGGCTATGGCGAGGGCTGCACCATTTGGTTGGATAGCAAGTTCCAGAATTTGCCTGCGTTTATTGAAGAAGCCTTTATGAGACTGATCGCCTTTGGTCTAAAAGCCATAGTTGTTCAAAACGGCGAGACATCTGCCGATGGCTCATCGACTCTCCCTGCCAGTCTTATATCAGCGGTCAATAAGGCGAATGCAGGCGGACAGCTCTGGAATCCAGTGACAAAAGCCTTTGTATACGGTGTTACTACTCGCTAGACCTCAATGTGTAGGCGTCGGCCCGGCAGCTGGCGTAAGCGGCATTGATGTCGTCGGCTTCGCGGAGTCGCTCCCGAAGTAGTCCAGAAAGCTCCGCTGAAAGTAACCCGCCGGTTTCGGCTGGGTCCGCTGGACGATCACCGGGGGCGCCGGGATCTGCACCCGGGGCGCCACTACTACCGCCCCCACATCCAGCGCCTGCGTGCGGGTCGCGCAGCCGCCCAGCAGGGCCAGCGATACGGCGAAGACGATCAGACAGATCTGCGACAGTTTTTGCATGATTTGCATCCTTCAAGTTTTGGGTGTTGGTGATGTCTTGCAGGGCCTGCTCGGCCTTGCGGGTCTTGGTGATCTCGCTGGCCAGCGTGTCGGCCGCCTTTCGCTTGCTCCGCTCGTTTTCGGCCCTGGCCTCGGCGTCACGGCGGTCATACCCCCGGCTCTCGATGTATTGCTCACCGCAAAACAGGGCGGCCAAGAGCGCCAGCACAGCGGCCATGCCGGCGGCCATCTTGAGAAGTGCATCAGTCATGGTGTGGACTCCGATAGATCGACGGTCTGGCCTGCCAGCGCATGCGTGCAGTCGCCCAGGAACTGAATACGTCCGTCTGTCACAAAGGAATGGCAGGTATAGGGAATCGGTTGACCAGCGGCATCCATCTCCCATTTGCCATTCCACTCGCCACGTTCGTCGAATTGCTGTTTGTTGCCCTGTGCAAAAACCGAGGGCGAAAACGTGGGCTTGTCCAGATCGCCATTGAATGACCATCGGGCGTAGGTCTCCCCGTTCCCGGGGCCGACAGGCAGCATGTGCGTGTGTCCGCAGCCGGGGCACCTGAATGCATAGCCATACAGCAGCCCCTCGGGTTTGTAGCAATTCACGCATTCGAGTTTGCTCATGCCAAAGCCTCCCCCGCCAGATCCGTCAGATGCTCCCGATCAGCCAGGCCGATCAGCCCACCGTTCACACGTCTGGTGACCTTTTCCGAGTCGCCCAGCAGGCTATCGGGAATGCGATCTTCCCACCAGTGGATGCAGGCCTCCAGGGCGAACCGTGGTTGCTCCAGCAGCTCGGGGCTGTTGACCAGGTCTTGGCCCATCAGCTGGCCCACGTGGGCATAGTTGTCTTTGCCGGTCAGTCCGATCGGCGTGCGGGCGCGGTACCGCCAGCCGTCACCCGGTGCGGTGTTGCCCATGCGGCCGCCATAAACGCGGTTGGCCAGCGCTTCAGGGTTGCGGGCATAGGGCCGGGCATCCGCCTGTGTGGGAAAGCGCGCGGGCCACACCTGGCACAGGCGCTCGGCGGTGTAGTTCATGTTTTCGGTCAAGGCCTGCAGGCGATCGCTCTCATGCAAGATCTGTCCGAGGAAGTCGTCCAGCTCGGTGTCGCCTTGGCTGAAACTCCGGGCAGTAATGATGGCTGCAAAGACACCAGACCAGATGGCTGCGACGGTCGGTTTAACTTCGCAGCGGATCAGTATTGCGTACCAATTGGCAGGGGTTCGGTTCATTGAAAATCCTTGGTAAATAGGGATAAAAAAACCCGCTCAAAAGCGGGTTGGTGAACGGGAAAGTGATGCCGAATGCTTGGTCAGCCCTCCTTCACTCTGGTGCGGACGATCAGCACCGCAAATCCAAGCAACACACATACCTCTGCCAGCGACGGACTGAGGTGGGCGATGAGCTGGCTGGACTGGGCACCTATCCCCAGCGGCTGCAGAAATGGGCCGATGAGGGCGCCACCCGCACCCATGGCCAAGAGCAGCCAGGCCAAAGCCTTGAGGCCATCCACCAGGCGGGCATGGGGGCTGAGGCCTGGTGCAAAGGGTGCGGTGCGCTCCAATTTGTTGAGGGCTTCGGCCATGACCACGAAGGCCGCAACCCAGTGGATGACTTGTAATGCGGTCATGGCTTGGCCTCCAGGTCGGTGCCACCCGATGGCGGGGCCAAGCGACGAATCACAAAATTGAGCACCTGTTGCGCACCCCCACCCACCGCACATGCGCAGCTAAGCAGCAGCGAATCCGGCACATTGGACAAAAGCAATACCAGCGGTGTGAGGTAGCCGGCTGTGATCGCACTAGCCATAGCGACCATCATGCGTCGCACAGTGGTGCGCATGAGGTTGAGCCAGGTGTCGGTGCTGCCCGGCACGGTGTTGAGCAGGATGATGCCCACAAGTGAGCCCAATAGCCCAGCAATGAGCACATCGGTACGCAGGCCCAGTGGCACGCCGAAGAGCGTGAGCATTGGCATGGACGCCCCGGCGGCGGCCAGGGTGGCCACTGCCACAGTGGTGGACGTTGGCTCAGGCATTGCTCGCCCTCCGTAGCTGATCCGTGGCCTGGGCCGGCGAAATGTCAAGGCGGTAGCCCTGCGCGATGTACTCAGCAAACAGCTCTGTCCGGTCATCCGGGTAGTGGCGCAGCTGCTCGGAATACGCTTGCACCTCGGCCCAAAGCCGGTAGGCAGGCACCAGGGCATACAGCAGGCTGTGGGTCGCAAATCCGAGTACTGCATAGACTGGCGGTTGCTGCGCCAGGTGGCAGGCCACGGACAAGGCTACACAGGCCAGCGCCGACACTGCCCAGAATTGGGCGACGTGCACCGCCTCATGCGCGTGGATGCCCGCATCGCCCCGGTATTTGGGCCGGATGCGCACCACGAACGCATTGGCCGCACCGCCAGCGGCGGGCGGCAGCTTGTCTGTGTAGATCGTGACCTGCAACGCCCTGGCCAGAGCCACGAGCACCTTTGTCAGTAAAACCATGCGTATGCTCCCAGTCCAACTGATAAGAAAATGAAAATAATGACGGCATCGGTGGCGTCTTCGCGGAATTCCTGCTTTGAGCGCTTCATGCGGCCTCCAGTAAAGTGATGCGCTTGACCAGCGTGTCGATTTGCGCCTGTTGCTCCTGCATGGCTTTTATGAGCATGGGGACAAACACGGAATATTTGACCGACTTTGTGACCTCACCCGTGGCTTGGCGCTCGATCTTGGCGGGCACCTCGACCTTCTGCTGCACGTCTTCCAGGACCGGCACGCGGTGTGTACTCTGGCGCCACAAAGCAAACTTAAAGGGTGTGACTACCTCACCGTCTTCGCCCAGTACCTCCGCCTGCTCTGGCTCTACAAGCTCCATGAGGGCATCCCCAGCCTCGTCAAACAACGGGTGGTCCTCAAACAGAGGCACGTCCACGGTCGTGGTTATGGGCAGCTTGCGCCATTGGCCGTCTACCAGCGTCGCCTCGTAGCGCACAGACTCACGCTGCTCTACTTTCTGGCGCTGCACGGTACGGGTTTCGGTACGTGCCGGTTCGACTTCTACCTCTGCGTAGTCCGGCGTCTCTTCAATCAGGCCCGGAGAAATTTCTTCCAACTCCTGCGC
>NZ_JAUYQD010000037.1 GCF_030697375.1 Rhodoferax sp.
GCTCCTGCGCACGGCGCAGCAGACCGGCTTCGACACCGCCTTCATACAAGTCGGATATCAACACCAGAATGGTGTTGCGCGGCTCCTGGATGATGGTTTGGCAGTAGCCCACCGCGCCATTGATGTCGGTGCCGCCGCCCAATTGCACACCAAACAACAGGTCCACCGGGTCGTCCAGCTTTTCGGTCATGTCCACCACCACGGTGTCAAACACGACCAGCTTGGTGGCCACGGCCGGCAGGCTGGCCATCACGGCGCCAAAGATGCTGGAGTAGACCACCGAGGCCGCCATGGAGCCGCTTTGGTCTATGCACAAAATCACCTCGCGCTGCGGCCGGCGCGCCTTGCGGCCGTAGCCCACCAAAGTCTGCGCAACGATGGTGCGGTAGGCAGGCTGCCAGTGCTGCAGGTTGGCGCGTATGGTGCGGTTCCAGTCGATCTCGGCGTGGCGCGGGCGGCGGTTGCGCTGGCTGCGGTTCAGCGCGCCGCTAACCGCGCTGCGCATGGGCTCTTGCAAGCGCTCCAGCAATTGGTCGACGACCGTGCGCACGACCTGGCGGGCGGTGTCCTTGGTGGCATCGGGGATCACACCCGACAGCGCCACCAAATTGGCCACCAGGTGGACATCGGCATGGGCGGTTTCCAGCATTTCGGGTTGCAGCAACATCTCGCGCAGGTTGAGGCGCTGCATGGCGTCGTGCTGCATGATTTGCACCACCGAGCTGGGAAAGTATTTGCGGATATCGCCCAGCCAGCGCGCCACGCTGGGCGACGAATTGCCGCGCCCGCCTTTGCGTTTGCCCAGGCCGTTGGCGCCTTCGGGTTCGTACAACGCGGCCAAGGCCTGGTCCATCTCGCGCAAGGTGCCACCGGCGGCGCCACAGCTGGCATCGGCCTCGCCGCCCAACACCAGGCGCCAGCGTTGCAGACGGTCGGTGGGCTCAATGGGCGCGGCGGGTGTCAAGTCGGAATCTGAAGGTGTCGTCATATGGGAATGGCCCTTACCTTGGGGACGCGGAAATGGTCAATATACCGTTTTTGGCGGTGCTGGCGGGATGCTGTGCTCGGCTTTAGGACTTGAAAAGTGTCAGAAACAGCCTCATACTTCTTCCAGTCAGGAGATATCAGCATGCAGACCCTTGCCAAACAAGTCTTGGAACATGCCACCGGCGCGCCGGAGGGCACGCCTTTGGTCGCCAAAGAACTGTTGCATCTGGGCAGTCGCGCAGCCGTGGATCAAGTGTTGTCCCGCCTCGTGCAGCGCGGCGCCTTATTGCGCGCCGGGCGCGGCATCTATGTCTTACCCGTCGAAAGCCGCTTCGGCATCCGCGCACCGTCGGCTGTCAAGATGGTCGAAGGCTTGGCAAACCAGCGGGGCGAAACCATCGTGTCGCATGGTGCCGCCGCCGCCAACGCACTAGGCCTGACCACGCAGGTGCCGATGCGAGCGGTCTATCTCACATCCGGCCCCAGCCGCCGATTGAAATTGGGCGCTCAAACGGTCGAATTCCGACACGCGCCCATTTGGCAACTGATCTTTCCTGGGCGGGCTGCGGGCGAAGTGGTGCGGGCACTGGCTTGGCTTGGTCCAGAAAAAGCCGGGGCAGCGATCCAAAAGCTGCGCACCAAATTGCCACCGTCCGAGCTGAAAGAAGTCGCCTCGGTGCGGTCACGCCTGCCGACCTGGATGGCCCAAGAGATCAGCGCCCTGGTCGCCGCCGGGGGCTGCCTTACCCATGGCTGAGTTCTTCCAACTCTCCACCGCCGAACGCCGGGAGGCGCTGGACGTGGCGGCCAACACATCGGGTCTCCTACCCCATCTGCTGGAAAAAGACATCTGGGTGGTCTGGTCATTGCGGCACCTCTTTGCCGGCCCCTACGCCGACCACTTGGTATTCAAAGGCGGCACGTCCTTATCGAAGGCCTATGGCGTCATCCGGCGCTTCTCCGAAGACGTGGATCTGACTTACGACATCCGCGCCATCGCCAGCGATCTGGTGGGCACTGGGGATACACCACTGCCAACCAGCAAGAGCCAGGAGAAGAAATGGAGCAAGGAGATCCGTGCGCGTCTGTCGGACTGGGTCGGTGCCGAGATCGTGCCACGTCTCCAGCAGGATCTTGAGCAAAACGGCCTACCAGCCACCGCACGGGCCGAGGGCGAGAAAGTGTTCATCGACTACGTGCCGCTGGCCACTGGCACCGGCTACGTCGCGCCCGCCGTCATGTTGGAGTTCGGTGCTCGCTCGACCGGCGAGCCCAGCGAACCACGCGCTATCCGCTGCGATGCGGCCGCGTACCTGCAGGGGGTGGAGTTTCCCAGCGCGACGCCACAGGTGATGCGCGCGGAGCGTACTTTCTGGGAGAAGGCTACGGCGATTCACGTCTTTTGCGCGCAGGGCGAGTTTCGCGGCGGTGACCGCTTCGCGCGTCACTGGCACGACGTCACAAGACTGGACACTGCCGGCTTCGCCACGGCCGCCATCGCGGACAAAACTCTCGCCCGGGCGGTTGCTGACCACAAGAGCGTGTTCTTCGCAGAAAAGAACACGCACGGCGACGCCATCGACTACCACGCAGCGGTCGCAGGTGGACTCCAGCTTGTACCGGATGACGACGCGTTGGCCAAACTGGCTACCGACTACCAACACATGGTCGATGACGGCTTATTCCTCGATGACGCCGAGCCATTCGAGGCACTGATGGAGCGATGCCAAGCGATCCAGCAGAAGGCCAATGCAAAGCATCCTCCATAACCAAGTTCAATCGCTCGCAAGGGCTTCGACGGGCTCAGCCCGAACGGATTGTTCTCGGATAGACACTTATGCAAGTGTCATTCGTCATACAGGCAGTCCTAACAACAAGCGCAAGGTGGGCACTGGCAGTGCAGCACGCACGGCATCGCCTTCACTGGGCGCAGACACCGGCGCGATCTTGACGCCCTGTGCCGCGCGCGCCCCGAGCTCGCGCCGCTCCGATTGCGAAAAGTTGGAGAAACTGCGGCGCAGCAGCGGCACCACTTGTACAAAATGCGCGTCCACCAGCTCGGCCAACCACGCGTCCACCAAGCTCCACACGGCGGCGTCGTGCAGCAGCACCATGGCGTTGCGGTTCAAGAAGCCGTCCAGCCACTGCGCGGCCTCTAGGGGCAAAGCACCGGCCGATAGATTGCGTGACAACTGCACGGCCGCTTCGGCCTGGTCGATGTGGCCACCGTCCAGCAGCAAGCGGCAGCTCAGGCCGCGCAGCAGCGCGTGGCAGGCATCCCCCACTGCGATTTGTTGTAGCGCCTGCTGCCAGGCTTGTGAGGGCTCAGCGCTGTCGCGCAGGCCCACGGCGTCATGCGCGGGCAGTAAAGTGTCGCGCAGCGTCTCTGCGGCGCTGTCGTCCAGGCTGTGGCAGGCCAGCGGCAGGCCGATGGCGCCGCGGGTGATCAGGCCGTCCAGAATTTTTGCCAGCAGATCGCCATCCATCTGGCGCACGCTACCGTAGCGGAACACGCGGGCCAGCGGCGGCACGGCGCTGATGAGTTGCACCGCGTCGCCGGTGATGGCGGCCTGGGTCTGCAGTGCGTGGCTGACCGCTTGCACCGCCGTGCCCAGGTCGGCCAGCAGCACGGTGTCCACCAGCTCAGCCAAGGCGTCCAGCCGGGTCAGGCTGGCACATTGCTCGGCCACACAGGCATTGGCCGCCAGCTCCACCGTCGGGCCAAAACGTGTGGCTTCGATGATGCGCAACGCAAATTCGGGCTGCCATTGCAGGCGCCAGGTTTCGCGGAAGGTGCCGCGGTTGGCGCGGTCGCTGCGGGTCGGTTCGCCCCAAGGGATGGACAACAGCCGCAGGCGGTGCAACAGGTGGCTACGGGCCAGGTCGTTGGCATTGCGCAGGTCCAGGTCCAGCGTGCGCTCCAGCGCCTCGGGTTTGAGGCGCAGGCTTTTTTGCGCCTGTTCGATATCGCGCTGCAGCGGCACGGCGGGCACTTCGGGCGGCACCTGGCCCATGCGGTCGCTGACGGTCAGCGCACGGTGGATCAGCTCCAGCGGTGCGGACGCTCCCATGCAGATCACGGTACGCACGGCCTCGTTCAACTCTTCCAAGCCAGGCTCGGCGCGGCCGCGCAGTGCGGCCAGTGTGTCGGACAGGCGCGAGGCTTCGATGACATGGGCCGACGAACAGTCCAACTGGTGCTCGCGCAGCAGCCGGGCCACACGGGCCAACCAGCCACTGGCGCGCGAGGCTACGGCATCACTACTACCCTGGCCACGCTGCCACAGGTAGTCGTACCAACCGGGTGAATCGACACCGGCGCCGTAACCACTGGCCCAGGTCAGGTGGCGGTAGGTCCAGGGCACCCAGGTGGCGCTGACCTTGATCTTGGGCAGGCCCTTGAGCAGGGCCGCGTCGGCCTTGGCCGTGTGTTTGGCCTGCAGTGCGGGCACATGCCAGGCGCCGCAAACCACGGCGATGCGTGCATGGCCCTGGCCCACAGCCTCGCGCACGCACTGGCGCATATGGGCTTCGCGCTGCATCTCGCGTTCGGCCGCGCGCGGGCCACGCGCGTCATCGGGCCACTCTTCGCGCAGCGCGGCCATGGCTTCGTGGATGGCGGCGAACAGGTCTTCGCTGTCGCCACGCTCTTCAACGATGTGGTTCCACCAGCTCTCGCCATCGGCAAAGCCAGCCGCGTGGGCCAAGGCGTCCATGGGGTCATGGTGCTGCGGGAACACGGCTTCTGCAGAAACTTCTAAGTCTTTTGGGGCGCTAGCCCCCGTGGAGTCTGCGTGACCAGCTATCTTTTCAGTAGCGGCATCTTCCTCGCGGTGGAGCTTGTCTTGCGCCAGGCGCACCGCCTGCGGCAGGTCGATAAAACGGGTAGGAATGCCGCGCTGCACGCCGTGTTGCAGGGCCTGCCACTCGGGTGAAAACGCGGCGAAGGGGTAGAAAGCCGAAGCGTGCGTGTCGTCCGGGCTGTGCACCAGCAGTGCCACCGGCGGACACAGACCAGCATGGGTCACAAAAGGCAGCAGCGCATCGGCATCGGGCGGGCCTTCGATCAGCAGACAATCGAGTTGCAGCGCGGCCAGCGCGGCGTGCAGGCTGCGTGCGCAGCCCGGGCCGTGGTGGCGTATGCCGAAATAGTGAACGGTGGAATCTGCCATCACTCAACGCAGTGCGGGGCGCTCACAATTGCTCGCGGCAGGCGCGGTACAGCTCTTTCCAGTCGCCGCGTTCCTTGACCACGGTTTCCAGGTATTCCTTCCACACCACCTGGTCTTGCACCGGGTCTTTGACCACGGCGCCCAGCAGGCCCGACGCAATGTCGTGCGCATGTAACACACCATCACCAAAATGCCCGGCCAGTGCCATGCCGCTGTTGATGACCGAGATGGCCTCGGCGGTGGACAGTGTGGACGTGGGCGACTTGATGCGGGTCTTGCCGTCGGCGGTCAGGCCATTGCGCAGCTCGCGGAAGATTTGCACCACGCGGCGGATTTCCTTCAGCGCCGGTGGCTCGGCGGGCAGCTCCAGCGCACGGCCCAGTTCGGCCACACGTTTGGCGACGATGCGCACCTCTTCGTCCTCGGTATCGGGCACGGGCAGCACCACGGTGTTGAAGCGGCGCTTGAGCGCGCTGGACAACTCGTTGACGCCCTTGTCGCGGTTGTTGGCGGTGGCGATCACCGAGAAGCCGCGTGTGGCCTGCACCTCGCTGCCCAGCTCGGGGATGGGCATGGTTTTTTCGGACAACACGGTGATCAGCGCGTCTTGCACATCGGCGGGGATGCGGGTCAGCTCCTCAATCCGCGCGATCTTGCCCAGGCGCATGGCGTTGACCAGCGGGCTGGGCACCAGGGCCTTGTCGGATGGGCCGTTGGCCAACAGCTCGGCGTAGTTCCAGCCGTAACGCAATTGCTCTTCGCTGGTGCCGGCTGTGCCCTGGATCAGCATCGTGGAGTCCCCACTGACGGCGGCGGCCAAATGTTCGGACACCCACGACTTGGCAGTGCCCGGCACGCCATACAACAGCAGCGCGCGGTCGGTGGCCAGTGTAGAGACCGCAATCTCCATCAGGCGCTGGTTGCCGATGTATTTGGGTGTGACCTCAAAACCGTTGTCGAGCTTGCCACCCATCAGATAGGTCACCACGGCCCAGGGCGACAGCTTCCAGTTGGTCGGGCGCTGGCGCTTGTCGACCTGTTGCAGGTTGGCCAGCTCTTCGGAAAATTGTTGTTCGGCGTGTTGGCGTAGGACTTGGCTCATGGTGTGGGGGTTTCTTGGGTCAGTTGAATCAATTGCTGGCGGCTACGTATTACCTGCTCCAGCAGGGTCAAGGCTTCGGACAAGGACGTGGTCTCTTCGGCGCTGCGTGGCAGGTTCGCCAGTTGGGGCAGCGCCTGCGGGTGCAGCGCACAGGCCAGGTCGGGCAATTGGTTGCGCAGGCTGTAGTCGTTGACCAGCGCGCCCTGGTCGATGTGCTGGCGCAGCAGTTGCGCCAGGCGCTCGGACACGGCCTGGCCCAAATGGGCGTGCGGCGCACAACCGTCCAGGCACGAGACGGCCACGTCATGCAGGTTGGTCGACGCCGCCAATTGCGCCAGGTGGTATTGCTCGCGCTGCTGCGGCGCCAACAGCGCCAGCAGCGACGAGCGGCCGTCCCAACGCGCTGCCGGTGCGCTGTCCAGCAGGGCCTGCGCCCAGGCGGCATCCGGCTGCCACAACATGGCGTGGTGCCAGCCGCGTAACAGCGCATCGTTCCAGTCACCGGCCTTGGCCAGCGCCAGCACACCCGCGGGGGTCAGGCCGGTGTGGGTGGTCCACCAGGCTAACGGTGTGCGGCTGGTCAGTTGGAACAGCCACCAGGCGCGCTCGCCCAGGGGTTCGTACTTGGGACGCTCGGGCTCCAGTTGGTCGGCCTTCCAATCGGCATCCGCCTGGTTGGGGGCCTGCACGGTCCAGCGGGGCTCGGCTTTAGATAAGACGCTGCCCAGTAAACGCCCCACCAGCCCGGGCTCGGCCTGCTCGCTCAACACCAGGGCTTGCATACGCGCCACCATACGCTGGCTGTAGGCGCTGCTGGGCAGGGCCGCCAACAAATCGGCGGCGGTGCGGCGCACGTCTATCGCGCGGTCTTTGAGTTGCAGGGTCAGGAAGACTTCGTCATCGGCGCACAGGCCCACATGCAAGGTGGCAATCAGCGCAGCGCGGTCTTTGGCAGCCAGACTCTCCCAACCGGCAAGCAACCGTTCGCGGGCCGCAGCGGGTGCGCTGGCGCGCTCAGCGCGCAACACGGCGCAGCGTTGCTCCAGGCTGCCATGCGCCCAATGGGTCTGCGTGTCGGCCTGCTCTTGTGCGCCACAGGCGTAGGCCCATTCGGGGTTCTGCTGTGCCAGCCAACGGCCACGCTCGCCCAGCACGGGCAACAAGTGGGCGCGCAGGGCCACGCTCTGGCGCCCTGCGTGTAACAAGGCCGGCAACAGCACGGGCGGCGCGCGCAGGACTGCTGTGTCCATTGCGAACAAGACCTGGTGTTGCAGGCGCTGTGGGCCCAGGGTCACGGCCTGAGATAACAACTGGCTCCAGGCTGCATTGGCCAAGGTGCGTGATTCGGGGGCTGCCGGAGCGATAGGTGTCAATGGCGTGGCGGGTGCCGTCCAACCCGCGCGTTGGCATACGGCTTTGGCACCAGCAAGGCGCAACAGCAGGCCGGGTGTATCGGGTGCGGACTGTGCATGGGCATCACGCAGCATGTGCGCCACCGGGTCGCTTGCTTCGTCCGTGGCAAGCGCGGGCAAGGTCCAAGGGCGTTCGGCACCGACCAATGCGGCCTGTAACAACGCGTTCCAGTCGTTCATATGCTGTCCCCCTGCACACCGGTTGCCACCCAACGGTCAACATCGGACCATGCGGTCAATGGCCGCAGCACTTCCCCGGTCCATTCACCAAAAATGGGGACTGGCCCACCGGCGGCCATGGCCATCAGCTGCCAGGCATCACTCTCGCTGATGGCCAGCGGTATGGCACGCCCGTCGGTCCATAACCACCAAGGGCACTCGGCATCCGCCGTGTATTGCAACTGCACGGCAGCCAGCCACAGCGGCCAGCTTTGCGCCCAGGGGTTGGCGGCCATGCGTGTGGCCAGTGCGGTCCACTCGGCGTCACTTGATAACGGCTGCGGCAAAAGAGCGGCATCGGGCACAGGGCTGCTCTCGGCCAGCAGCGCACGCAGCGGATCAGCACTGGGGTAAAAGGCCAGCGTGCCACTGTGCGGCACACCCACGCTCCAGCCCTGTTCAAACGCTTTGCCGGCAAACGAAAAATCTACGATCAACGCGCGGCGTTGACTGCGTGCGCCCTGCAACCAGACACGGCGCTCGGTGAGGCGCGCCTCGCGCTCCACCAGCACCTGGGCCAACACCTGCCAATGGTCGCTGACCCGTTCGCCGCTGGCCAACACCTCGTCGCGCTCCATGGGCCAGCCCAGGGCCTGGCGCAGATCGGCCTGTAGACCGGGCGTCAGGCGCTCGCGCTGCGCCACGGCGTCCACCAGCAACTGCAAATTACCCAAACGGCCCAGCAGGCGCGCGGGCCAATCACGCCCCTGCCCCACCACCGCAAAAGCCTGCGTCACGCGTTGGCCCAGTCCGGGGGCTTGGGCATCGACCATGCGCGCGGCCACCGTGGCCCACGCAGGCCCATCACTGTCGGACACCGCGGCCAAACCTTTGCGGCTGATGTCGTCCAGCCACAGCGCCAACTCTTGCGCACCGGCAGCGATGCGTTGCACACGCTGGGCCTCGCGCTTGGCGCTGGCCGCAGGGTCGGCAACCGCCGGTGGGGCGGAGGCCTTGGCTTCTTTTTTCTCGGCCCGCTCCTGGCGCGACGCCAGCCATTCACTGACCCAGGCAGGCTCAGCGGCGGTAAATGTTTGCGGGGTTTGGGCCTGCAACAGCAGCAAGGCCAGGCCGTGTTTGCACGGGAACTTGCGACTGGGGCAACTACAGCGAAACGTAGGCCCCGCGCCCGACACATCCACCTGCGTTTGGTAGGGCTTGCTGCCACTGCCCTGGCACTCGCCCCACACCGCCGCGTCGCTAGCCCCCAGCATCGGCCACTTGGCCGGAGCCACCAGTCCGCGCGCGGCCTTGGTCGATGCGTCGTCCGGCGACAAGGCCACCACGGCGTCCGCGGTTAGAGGGATACGGCTCATGCAGCGGCCACCGGATGGAAGGTGGCAGCGCTAGGTGTGGGCAAGAGAAGATGGGCAGTTGGAGCGAACAGTCGCACGGGCAGATTCCATAAAACTCGATGCTGGAATATATCGGGGAAAAGGGGCGTTTTTGGATGTGCCAGCAGTCAGTCATCGACGGGTGTTTGCAATGGCTCAACATTACCCCGGAATGGGGTTGTTTGGAAAACATCCGGGTGGCAAAGATATTTCTTGCGGGGACCTCGCGCAAGGTTGACGGCGTGGTTCGCGTTCTCCGGTATGCGTCGCGGGTGGGGTGGGGTGGGCTGGTACGCAAAGGTTTGCGTGTCAACACCGTGGTTAACACTGCGGCAACCACAAGTGCGGCCTGGGCTCGCGAGCCGAGTTTGATGACGGGCGACATCGTCATTGGCAACTTCGCGTCTCCTTACGCACGCCGAGACTGTCTAAAGCACCAAGCGACACATCACGCGCTCCTATTCGCTTGGCTATGTCAACGTTAAATGTTGAAATTCAATCCGCCATAGGGTGGAAAAACATCCGTCCCATAGGGCGGCGAAGGACTTCCACATTTAACGTTGACATAGCCATTCGCTTTGATGGACAGATACTAATCGAAGCATCCAGTTCAGCTTCGCTGTTGCTGAACTCAATCACATATTCGACATGCCATTCCTTGGGAGCTGTTTTTTTTCGTTAAATATATCTACGTCAATTTCTCCGGACAAAAGAAATCGTAAAAAAGATTTCTTTTGGAATCGGCAACTTTGTGCAATGCCGAGCAAAAGCAAATAGCGATCGGCTCCTGCCTTTGTAAAAAACCCAGATATCTTTCTCTGTATCGCAAGATGACGTATTGCACGTTCGGCCATATTGTTGTTCCATGGGATCCCATCGCCTTCAAGAAACGTAAAAAGTGAACCTCTATATCGCTCAAACCTCTTTCGGAACGTTTCGATAAGTTCATTTTTTGAAGGAATATTGATTGTCTTCTCGTAAAATTGAGAAATGGCCTTCACATGCTTTTGTAAGTGCCGCTTCTTCAGTCCATATTTATGGACATCATCAAATATTGCGGTGAACAAACTACTCACTTTAGCAACGAATTTTTCATACTCTTCGTTGAATGGATTTTTCCATAGATCATCATTTAAGTCTCTCAACAGATGCACCAAGCATTTTTGCTGTTGGCAACCAAATGAATCGTATCCTCCGTAGAAATCGGAGACCAAAACCCCTTTATAGTCCTTGAGCAAGTCTTTGAGCACCATCGTCTCTCTTGTCTGAGTTAGCCAAAATATGACGTGACTACCGTCAGTTAAGACCCACGCATATTGATTGGTCCCTCTAATATTTAATTTCGTTTCGTCTGCATGTAAAACCGAACTTTGGAGAAGTCTTTCCATCAAAATTTTTTCAGACTGCGCATATATTTTTACAAATCGCTGAATGAAGTAATCGATGCTTGAAGAACTCAAGTGCTCATTAAATTGATCCTCAACTTGCATTGCAATCGCGCCGAGAGGCATTCTCATGGCGATACGCTGATTAACGACCCAAGATTGAAACTGGTGTCCAAATATTTGTTTCCGATTTAATAGGATTGCTGGCGGCAAATGACTAGCTCCACAAGTCGGGCAAGAAGCTTTCTTCCCGACAAACCTAACAATCGTTTTTTTACATCCGGATTTCGTAAAAAAAAGCTCAATGATTGCATGCTCGGCCATCTCCGCAGAAGCAGTCAATTTTGTACGTCCTTTGCAGCTGCAGTTCCGCCTTTGCAGTACGCGAATCGTTGTTCCGCCTTTTCTTGGTATATTTCTCGTTGCGATTGGATCCTGTCTTGTGGGAAGACTTTTCTTATGCTCCTCAGTGGAGTCTTTCAAGCGCCGAATCAAAATTCGGTTCAATTGATATTGTTTCTCGTACGCAGAAACAATTATTTGTTTTAGTTGGCTGTGAACGAGATATCCTGATTCTGTGCTGACTTGTTTCGGGTCGATGGCAAATTCAACATCGTTTCTAGTTTTGGCCACTTCGCCAATATTTCGCAACTCACCCAATAGACGTCGCACTGCATGGCAATCGTCTTGGTTGTAACGTAACAGTTTTTGCTTAAATTGGTCGTCTCGGTTTTCCTCCCATCGATATCTCCAGACTAAACTTTGAAGACCAGATGCCTCTGGCGAATCCCAAGTTGCGCCGACCAGAGCGCCAAGGTCCTTCAGACCATTGGACTTAGATGGGAAATACACTTTCCCATAAATGAGGGTATTGACGTTGACTAGTCTTTTTTGAAACGCATCTATTTTCAGTCCATAAGTTTTTGCGATCTGACCAAAAACTTTCGATTCATAATTACCGTAGTGATAGATCGGCGCATCATCGTAGGCTGCAGCAATGGCAAGACACTCTTCAAAGATCCTCATCTCATCTTGGTAGGTATTCGCCCAAAATGAATATGTTTCGATTTCACTATGCCTTACTACAATCAACCCAATGAGGTATTGAAAACCTTGTTCTGGTATGCCTTCGATATCGAGGAATAGTTCAACTTGGTTTGGTGAAATTGACGGAGTTTCGTGGAGATAAATTTTCCCAGTGCGAAGCGCCAATGCTTGAAGTTCATTTTTAAAAACCACTTGCACTGCACCCGATTTTTTTCGGCGTCGGCGTGGGTTAAATAAGTAAGAAAGCTGCCTAATCGTAGTAATGCCCTTCTTTTCATACCGATTTATGGCTTTCTTGTTCATTTTCCCCAATAAGCTCAAATTATCACTATCTTCCGCTTCCTGATGGCAGTAATCCCTGAAAGGGTGAGCATGCTCACCCCCCGTGATGGCATTTCAGTCCAAATCGATCAAGTTGTGTGATGGATGGATGGTTTGATCCATCACGCTTATTGAGCAAATCAGGGGCGGGGGTCGTTGACACAACGCACTTTCTGCATACCGGT
>NZ_JAUYQD010000038.1 GCF_030697375.1 Rhodoferax sp.
ACCGGTATGCAGAAAGTGCGTTGTGTCAACGACCCCCGCCCCTGATTTGCTCAATAAGCGTGATGGATCAAACCATCCATCCATCACACAACTTGATCGATTTGGACTGAAATGCCATCACGGGGGGTGAGCATGCTCACACGGAACCAGAGCAGAGGATTTTGTATCGCTGCTGATGCCAGTCCAATCCCCAAGTTGGGAGTGGCCCAACCTGCATCCATTCTTTCAGGTGAGCCTGCCCGAGGGCTTTTTGCTGTCCATCCTCAAGGAGCAACTGGGGCCGCATCTGGGTGCAACTTCCATTGATCTGCTGTCCGTTGTGGGGCACAACATGATCGGACGGGTCCAGGTCAGCGCAGGCAATAGCCCGAATCCACAGCTCGCAGCCAATGAACTCGACGGGCTGCTGCATGGGGAGTCTTCGCGCGAAGTGTTCCTGAATCTGATGGGTCAGTACGCGGCCTCCGGTGTGTCTGGGGTGGTCCCCAAGTTCTTGACGCCAGAAACCAAAGCGCTGTTCCGCAAAGGCACCGTATCCACCGAGCGCCACATCGTGAAAGCCAGCTCGGACAAGCAGCCCCTCGTCGGACTCAACGAGCACCTGTGCATGCAAGCGGCAAAGGCCACCGGGTTCGCCGTTGCAGAAACCGTCGTTTCCGACGATGGACAAATCCTTGTGGTCGAGCGTTTTGACATCGACCCGGCCAGCGGCCAGCGGCTGGGCTTCGAAGATTTTTGCAGCCTGCTGGGCATGGGCGCCGACCAGAAGTACGACGGCACCTGGGAGCGCGCCGCGCGCTTGGTGCGCCACTATGTTCCACCCCAGGGCCGCCGCTCTTCCTACGAGCAGTTGGCCGTCACACTGCTGTTGACCTACGCACTCGGCAACTCGGACTGCCATACGAAAAATCTGGCTTTTCTGTATACCGGCTTCGAGGATGTGCACGTCGCGCCCATCTATGACATGCTGACCACCGTGGCCTATGACAGCTACGCAGACAACCCTCCTGGCATGTCCATCGATGGCCGCAAAAGCTGGACCAACTTGAAGCCCCTGTGGCAATTCCTGCAGGTGTTTCTTGGCATCGATGCCCCGCGCCAACGGAAATTGACCGAGCTGGTGTGCACCGCCGTCGCGGCAACCGTGCCGGAATTGATCCACCGCATGAAGCACACACCAGGTTTCGAAAGCGTGGGCGCGAGAATGCTGTGGCACTGGAACGTGGGGCTCAATCGACTGAACGAGCGCATCGGAATCCCGATGCCGGACATCACACAACTTGCACACGATGCGGCGGTGATGGCACCAGCGCCACCCCAAAAATTCGCCGCTACACGCATTGGAGAATCGGTGTTGCTGGCACCGAAACGAGGGCGAAAACCTCTGCGGCCGTCATGACATCCGGTTCGCCAAGGTGTTGGGCGCCAAGCCGATCTGCTGCCCATCCTCGTCAAAGCTTTGCACATCGTCGGCAACCACACCGCCCAAAGCATCGTTCTGCTCATTGGCGGCGGACTTTCCGAATCCTATTTGCTATGTATTTAATAGCTGCTTGCGCATATTTCCCGGGGCTGGATGTACTTTTCATCGATAAATTCTCCAGATCGAGTGACGGGCTTCTATACCAACCGGTAGCCAGGGCCTTTCAGGGCATTCTGCTGGGCGAATCGCCAATAGTTGCCACGGCGTGTGCTCATGGCGACCCGCAAGAGATATCGGTCGAGGTGGCGAACCAAGGGCTGTTGCAGACTCATTGCGGTCTATAAACTCGGTGTAACTCCAACCTGGCTCAGACATTGAACAACTACCCTCAATACAAGCCGCTTCGAAACCTCCTGCGCCAGTACAACCTACAGGGCTCAATCGAGGACATATGGTGGTACTTTCAAGCGGTGGACCTTCCCTCCTCGAATGAGAAGGTAGGGGCCGGCCAAGGATTCACCAGGCTCAAGGACGTCCTTCACAAATGGGAGATTGCCATACTGGCGCGCGAAATCGTCTTGAATGCGACACCAGAGGGAAAACTTCGTCTTCGCCCCTGGCCTGGCATGGTACGCGTGCTCAATATGCTGCGCCGCGTCGACAACGACATGGCCGGTATCCACATGACGCCAGACCGGGCGTACAACAGCTTGTCCCCCACGGGCCAGCTTCAGCTTCCGTGGCAGCGCCCGCGTCAGTTCAATGCGCTCATGCGCTACTTCAAAGTGTTCTCAGAGCCTGACGTGGAGCGCCTTCTTGTGCGCGAAACTGGGGTTAGCACGAAGGAATGGTTTTTCGTGGGCTTTGGTGCTGCGGGTCTTCTACAGCACGAATGCGGGATATCCGCTCATCAGGACTACCGCCCCTTTGGTATAGAGCTGGATCGTTCCAAAACGGTGTTTGACAAACTGTCACAGCCCTTCGAGGAACTCCGAGCAAAAGTCAACGATGCAGCGAGGTACGACTGCACCTGGATGTACACCTGGAACCCGCTCGAAGCCAAACCACTCGTGGGCCTGGACCCGACGCACCCTGAGCGCCTTCATTGCCCTATTCCCTACTACGTCTTGAAGCGAACAAGCCAAGGTCTCTTCTACGAAATCGATCAAACTGAAGGCTTCAACAACCCATTTGGCGCTTCGTTTCAAGGCTACCTGGGTGAGGTGCTGGGTGCGACATTTCCAAGCCGTCAGTTCACGATTTATGAGGAGCGTGAGTACAAGGTGGGGCGCCATCGAAAAGACGGCGTGGACTGGATATTGACCGACGACCAAGCGAATTTGTTTATCGAATGTAAAGCCAAGCGCATGACCGTGGGCGCCAAGTCAGCGGTTGACCCAGCAATCATTGGTCAGCAAGTGGACTACTTGGCGAAAGCTGTCATACAGCTCTACAAGAACATAGCTGACGCACTGGCGGGCCACACGCACTGGCCGCGAAACGACCGGCCAATTTTTCCGCTCGTCGTGACGCTCGAAGACTGGTACTTGTTTGGCACGTCAGCAGACCTTTTAGCAGAGGGTGTGCGAAAGAAAATGGCAGAGGCAAACCTTGACCTAACATGGCTTTACACCATGCCCTACACAGTGGCCTCGTGCAAGGACTTCGAAGACGTGAGCCCAACGATTGCTGAGGTAGGCATTCATGCGTTCTTCAGCTTGAAGCACTCGGGCGATCAGCAGCGCTGGATGATCCAGCTCTTTGCCAAAGAGCACTTCAACGAGGTGTACCGAAGAACGGTTCACCGAGACCTCTTCAAGGAAGAGTGGGTCCGAGTCTTTCCGGAAAATGTTCTGCCCTTCAGGCTCAAGAGTACAGAGTCAAGGTCGTCCTGATCAGGCGCCTATCCGCTGCTTGGTTGACTGCCGACGGGCTTTCCGATGGAAAATGAGACTGAGAATTCTCAGGATCGGCCGTTCACAGCGCCTGTCTAAATGACTGCTTCCGCCGCACTGCGGTCTTTCAAACTCCCGACTTTCACCAAGCGCAGCACGACTCCACCATAGATTAGAAATGCTATCTATTCGATAGCTACCAACGCACATCCCAAAAGGGCCATAGCCCCATTTGGCACACAAAACCCCAGCAAGCTCACGCCCCCACCACCCGCTGCAACCCCAGCACCAAACTCACCCCATCCCCCTCATTGCGCGCCGCAATCGTCCCGCCCATCTTCGCCATATAGGTCTTGGCCACAAACAGGCCTTGGCCCCGATTGCCGTTGGTGCCGGACTCCGCGGGGTCGGACACGCCGTATTCAAAATGGCGGAGCCGGGTGCGCGGTAGCGGTCGGGCAGGTAGACCACGCTCATCGCCTGGCTGGGCAGTTCATGGGTGGGGAACAGTTGCACCAGGCGGCCCGCCTGCACATCAGCCTGCAACAGAACCGCCGGTTGCAGCGCTATGCCCAGGCCGTGCAATGCGGCCACCCGCAGCGCCTGCCCCTGGCTGACCTGCATGCTGTCGAGCAAATCCATTTTTTGCTAAACTTTTTGCCTCGCACATGCCCGCCACCGCGCAGAGCTGCGTGCCTGCCCCGACTGTAAGGAAATTCCCATGCAACGTCGCATCTTCTCGATTCTTGTCATGCTGTGTGTCGCATTGCCAGCGGCGCTAACCCCACTCACTGGCTCTGCGCAGCAGCGCATAGGCGTGTTGATGCTGCACGGCAAGAGTCCAGGCAGCAACCAGGACCCCAACTTAACCCCACTCAAGGACGCCTTTGAGCGCGAAGCGTGGCTTGTCAGTCTGCCCGACATGCCGTGGTCGCGTGGGCGCTACCTCGAAGGCAACTGGAACAAAGCCATGGCCGAAATGGCAGAGCACGTCAAGGCTTTGCGCGATCGGGGCGCCACCACGATCATCATCGTTGGGCACAGCATGGGTGTGCCTGCGGCGCTCAGTCACGCCGCCAGTGGCGGCGACGCGCAGGCGCTGGTGCTGCTGGCGCCCGGCCATGCGCCTAAGGCGTATTACTCCGTTCCCGCCCTGAAGGCGGTGCGCGAAAGTGTGGATGAAGCCAGAGCCCTGGTGGCCGCAGGCAAAGGCGATTCGCGCGAGCGTTTCAACGACATCAATCAGGGCCGACAGCAAGTCGTGATCATTACGGCCAAAGACTACTTGTCCTACTTTGACCCTGGTTCGGATGCCGAAATGTCGGTCACCGCACCGCGCGTGCCGGTAGGAACACCGGTGCTGACCGTGGTTGGCGACGAGGACTGGATGTTTACCCGTGCGCGCGCCTATTTCGCCGATCAACTCCCGGTCAATCCGAAGAGCCAGTACCTCGAAGTCAAGGCCAACCACCTGAGCACGCCGCGGGTGGCTGGCAACGACATCGTCCGCTGGATCAAGGCTGCGGTTGGGGAGTGAAGCGTTTGCTGGCGGCTTTCAGAAAAAACGTGCACCGGTATCGTAGTTCGTGCATACCAGCCCAAAAACCTGAGCCTTTTCTACCGCTGGCAAGATGCGTTGTGGAAAAGTCAGACCGTCAGTCTGCGCTGAGGCCCAACCTTGCCGCGCAATGTGCGCCCTGTGCGGTTTAGGCGACCGTGGTGGTGGTGGGCAACTCGCGCGGCAGAAATATGTCGAAGCATGTTCCTTGCCCCACGGTTGAGGCCACGGTGATCCTGCCGCCCAAGGTTTTGGTCACCAGGTTTTGCACAATCGCCATGCCCAGGCCGGTGCCGCCCTGGCCAATTTTGGTGCTGAAAAAGGGCAAAAAAAGTTGGTCGAGGTGGTCCGTAGGAATACCCACCCCGTTGTCTGCAATGCGGATGTGAATCAGCTTCCCCTGAACGTCGGCACTGAAGGTCAACACGCCGTCGCGGCGGTTCTCAAAGGCGTGCAAGTAGGCGTTGTTGATCAGGTTGATCACGATCTGGCCCAGCGGCCCCGGCTGGCTGTCCATCAGGATGCCGGGGGGAATCAACATGTCGATCCGGTGGGGCTGGCCCTTCAGGGTGGGCGTCAGGGTGTGGATGATTTCGCGCACCACTGCTGCCAAGTCAAATTCCCGTCGCTGCTCGCTGGCCTGGTCGGCCGCCACCTGGCGGAAATTGCGCAGCAGCTCGTTGGCGCGGCGCAGGTTTTGCTGGATCAGGTCCGTGCTCTGGCCGAGCGAGGCCAGAAAAGCCATGAATTTCGAACGCCTGAGCGCCCCGGTCTCCACCATCACCTGGAATTCGATGGCCTGGTCGCTCAGCGTGCTGGCCGCGATGACACTGTTGCCAATGGGCGTTCCCAGTTCGTGCGACACGCTGGCCACCAGCGTGCTCAAGGTGGCCTTGGCTTCGCTGCGGACCAGGTTTTCCTGCGACTCGTGCAGCCGTTGCAGCGTGGATTCCAACTCCGCCGTGCGCTCGTCCACGCGTTTTTCCAACTGCTCGTTGAGGGTTTTTACCTGCGCCAGGGTGTTGCGCAAGAGCAGGTGCGTGCGCACGCGCGCCCGCACGATGGCCGCATTCACGGGTTTGGAAATGAAATCGACCGCCCCCAGCTGAAGCCCCAGGGTTTCTTCACTGGGGTCGTTGCGGGCGGTGACAAAGATGACGGGGATGTCACAGGTCAGCGGATCACTCTTCAGGCGCCGGAACACTTCGTGGCCGTCCATGCCGGGCATCTTCACATCCAGCAAGATCAGATCGGGCAGCTGTTCAGCGCACAAGGCCAGGGCTTCTTCGCCACTGGCTGCGATGAACACCGCATGGTCTGCGCTGAAGATATGAAAGAGAAGCCGGGCGCTTGCGACCAGGTCATCAACGATCAGCAGTCTGGGTGCTGAGGGCTGTGTGTGTGGTGTGCTCATGGGGCGTCTCCTTGTGGCGTCAAGGTATCCAGCGTGTTGGGTGTGCGCTCGCTATGGCCGTGCTCAAAGAATTTGGTCCAACGCGGCCGCCAGATGCGCCACGGTGCGGTCCGCATGGTGCAGTTTTTCCAGGCCAAACAACCCGACCCGAAAGGTCATGAAATCGGCGGGTTCGTCGCACTGCAGCGGCACCCCGGCCGCCGTTTGCAGGCCCTGGCCCAGAAACTTTTTGCTGGACTGGATGCCGGCATCTTCGGTGTAGCTCACCACCACACCCGGCGCCTGGAAGCCGGGGGCGGCCACGCTGGGGATGCCCCGGCTTTCGAACAAGTCACGCACCCGCGTGCCCAGGGCGATTTGCTCGGCGCGCACTTTCTCAAACCCGTAGGCGCGTGTCTCTTGCATCACCTCGCGCAGACGGGTCAGCGCGTCGGTGGGCATGGTGGCGTGGTAGGCATGGCCACCGCCTTCGTAGGTTTCCATGATCTGCAGCCACTTCTTCAGATCGCAGGCAAAGCTGGTGCTGCTGGTACTGTCGATGGCGGTGCGGGCACGCTGGCTCAGCATGACCATGGCGCAGCAGGGTGAGCCGCTCCAGCCCTTTTGCGGCGCGCTGACCAGCACGTCCACGCCGGTGGCTTCCATGTCCACCCACATCGCCCCCGAGGCAATGCAGTCCAGCACCAGCAGGCCACCCACGGTGTGCACGGCATCGGCCACGGTGCGCAGGTAGTCGTCGGGCAGGATCATGCCGGCGGCGGTTTCCACATGCGGGGCAAACACCACGTCGGGCTTTTTCTCCAGGATGGTGGCCACCACTTCTTCCACCGGGCAGGGCGTCCAGGGCGCTTGTTTGGCGTCGCCGATGCGGCGGGCCTTGAGCACGGTGGACTCGGCGGGGATGCGCCCCATGTCAAAAATCTGGGTCCAGCGGTAGCTGAACCAGCCATTGCGAATGACCAACACTTTTTTGTCGGTGGCAAACTGGCGCGCCACCGCTTCCATGCCAAAGGTGCCACTGCCCGGCACCAGCACGGCGGACTGGGCGTGGTACACCTCTTTCAGGATGCTGGAGATGTCTTTCATCACGCCCTGAAAGCGCTGCGACATGTGGTTGAGGGCGCGGTCGGTGTAAACGACGGAAAACTCTAGCAACCCCTCTGGGTCGATCTGGGGCAAAAGGCCTGGCATGGTGGACTCCTGTGTCGTGTGAATGGGCACATAGCAACGATCAGGAGGCAGCTTAGCATGCGTAGGCTGCCATCCAGCCTGTCAAAGTGGTCTGGATGTGCGCCAGTTGCGAATGGCCCGGTAGGCCGTCAGCGCAATGGACAGGGTGCGCACCATGAAGGTGAGGCGTTGCGCACCCACCAGCGGCAAAGCCAGGCCCACCAGTGTGCCCGCCAAGGGCGCGGCCCATACCGCGCGTTCGGGTGCCACGGGCGGCGCAAAGATGGCGCGCACCTGGCGCACGGCGATCGTGAGCCGAATCCGGTCCAGGTCGGACTTCAAGACCAGCAGGGCCTTGCGCTCTGCGTATTCGTCAAGTTTGTTCATGGCTCTGAGGCGCCCCCTGGGGGCTGGTTGGACCGGGGGGCCGACATTTGGGCCGAGATGGCTGCGCGGTCCTTGTCCAGTTCGGCCAGGGTGGCGGCAAACGGAAGGCCTCCGTCACGCCGCACCGCACTGGAGCGTTGGAGCAGCAGCGCACCCACGGCGATGCACACCAGGGTGGGCGCCAGGATGGCGGCAATGCGGTGGGTGTCCCAGAAATACACCATGAGGAGTGCACCCACGCCCAAGACCCCAAAGACGATCAGCAGCACCCCGGAAAAGAGCAGGCCCAAGCGTACATACAGGCGCTCGCGCTCCTCGGCCAGCTCGATGCTGGCCAGCTCCAGGCGCGTGCGCACCAGCTCCATTGCGCTGTTGGCCACCCGCGTGGCGGAGGCTTTCAGGCCAGTGGCTTCATGGTCTTCGGGGGCGCTCATGCCGATGTGCGCAGTGCTTAGCGGCGGTTCATCAGCAGGCCCACCACCAGGCCCACTGCGGCAGCAATACCGATCGATTGCCAGGGGTTCGCGTGCACATATTCGTTGGTGGCTTTTTTCGCGGCTTTGGCGCCGTCGATGGCCACGCCTTCGAGTTCTTGCAGGCGCAGCTTGGCGGCCAGCAGCTTGGCTTCCACTTCGGAGCGCAGTTCGCGGGCGGTGTCACCGCTTTCATTGCCGGAGCGTTTCAAAAGGGTCTCGGCTTCGGTGAGCATTGCGCCGAAGTCTTCTACCAAGTTGTCGATGGTGGCCATGGGGCATGTCTCCTGAAAAAGGGTGATTTGCATTGTAGATGAGGGCCTGTGCGCAGCCATGTTCAAATGCTGCCATGACTTTAGAGACCTGCCCCTCATGAACCCCGACGCGCAAAAACTCTGGCGTGCCCCGCAGTGGGCCTTTGCCATATTGCTGGCCCTGTTGGGCATGCTGGGGCCGTTTTCCATCGACACCTATTTGCCGGCGTTTTCCGGCATCGCGCAGTCGCTGGACGCGTCCGCCGTGCAGATGCAGCAAACCCTGTCGGCCTATTTGTTCGGCTTTGCTTTCATGAGCCTGTTCCACGGCGCGATCTCCGACAGCTTTGGCCGCCGCCCCGTGGTGCTGTGGGGGCTGGCGGTGTTCACGCTGGCCTCGGTGGGCTGCGCCCTGTCGCAAAGTATTGGTCAGCTGATTTTTTTCCGCGCCGTGCAGGGTCTGTCCACCGGCGCCGGCATCGTGGTGTCCCGCGCCGTGATCCGCGACATGTTTCCGCCCTCGCAGGCGCAAAAGGTGATGAGCCAGGTCACCATCTTTTTTGGCGTGGCCCCGGCCATTGCGCCCATGGTGGGCGGCTGGCTGCTGGTGCACACCAGCTGGCAGGCGATTTTCTGGTTTCTCAGCGGTATTGGCGTGGTGCTGTGGGTGGCCAACTACCGCCTGCTGCCCGAGACCCTGCACCTCACGCAGCGCCAGCACTTCAACGTCAAGAACCTGCTGGCCGGGTACTGGCAGCTGGGCTCCGACCCGCGCTTTGTCTTGCTGGCGCTGGCCAGCGGCGTGCCCTTCAACGGCATGTTTTTGTATGTGCTGAGTGCACCGGTGTTTTTGGGCGAGCATTTGGGTCTGCAGCCGCAGCAGTTTTTCTGGTTCTTCATCCTTACCATCAGCGGCATCATGGGCGGGGCCCTGATCAGCGGCCGGGTGGCGGGCAAGCTCAGCCCCCAGCGGCAAATCCGCAATGGTTTTTCCATCATGCTGTGTATTGGGGTGCTGAACCTGGTGGCCAACGGGCTGTTTAAGGCCCATGTCAGCTGGGCGCTGTTTCCGATTGCCATTTTTGCCTTTGGCTGGGCGCTGATGGTGCCGGTGGTGACCTTGCTGGTGCTGGACCTGCACCCCGAGCGCCGGGGCATGGCCTCCAGCCTGCAGATGTTTGTGGGCTCCACGGCCAACGGCATTGTGGCCGGGGTGATTGCACCGCTGGTGATGCATTCCACCGTGAGGCTGGCCACCGCCTCCGTGCTGATGATGGGCCTGGGCTTGTGCTCCTGGGTGTACATCCGCCGGCGCTGGCCGGACATCGGGACACACATCTCGCACCTCTAGCCCCAATTTCCAACTTCTGAACTTCCGGCCCCCACTCCCCCCAACCCCCTCGCCCCGCCGGGCGAGGGGGAGTTAACACGGACAGCCGATTTGATTGCGTCGCGCCGAATACGCAATCACTGGGAAATGTTGCCCACGGCTTTGGAGTACCTGGGCTTTTCGCATGGGGTCGTAGTCAACGGCTCAGCCCTGGCGTGCCAACGGCGGCCAGCTGCGCGGCCGCTCGACCCATCGAACACCTCCAGCCCTCGCCCCACACTCCGCACCCCGTACTCGCTCTATCGTAGAACCCAGCCATAGCTGCTGGCGCGCCGCCGCCAGCCTTGTGCGCGCCAACGACGCCGATGTCCCTACGACCGCCGGTGCAAAACCTCCACCAACCACAGCATTGGAAACGCCCCGCCCGTAATTCCGTATTCGGCGTGAAGCCACCAAATCGGCTGTTGAGCTCCCCCTCGCCCGGCGGGGCGAGGGGGGTGGGGGGAGTGGGGGCCGGAAGTTCAGAAGTTGGAAGTTCGGGAATTGGAAATTGGGATCAGTTTGAATCGCACCGCTTTAAAAGCGGGAGCGGGGCGGGCCTTCCACTATACTGTTTATAAAACCAGTACAAAGCCATAATCCCCGCCATGCCTGCCTCTGCGCATCCCCTCTCCCTGGCCGACCTGCCTGCCGCGGTCTGGCATGCGGACGCGCTGGCGGTCTCCCACGCGCAGGTGCTGTCCACGGGCGATGCCCTGCTGGACGCCCAATTGCCCGGTGGCGGCTGGCCTGTCGGGGCCCTGACGGAAATTTTGCAGCCCCCCGGGGTGCACAGCGAATGGCGCTTGTTGCTGCCGGCGCTGGCCCGCTGCGGCAGCGGCCCGGTGGTGCTGGTGGGGGCGCCGCAACCGCCGTTTGCCCCGGCGCTGGCGGCCCAGGGCTTGCACGCGCAGCGGCTGCTGTGGGTGACCGAGCCGGCTGCGAGCACCCGTTTGTGGGTGACCGAGCAGGCCTTGCGCTGCGCCGAGGTGGATGCGGTGCTGGCCTGGCTGCCCCAGGCGCGCTCGGACCAGTTGCGCCGCCTGCAGATGGCGGCCGCCGAGCACAGCAAGCTGCTGTTTGTGCTGCGCCCGGCGCAGGCGCAGTGGGACGCCTCCCCCGCCGCCTTGCGCCTGTGTGTGGCGCCCGCAGGGCAGGGGGCGCAAGGCACCCCGCCCGGCGATGCGCTGGTGGTGCAGGTGCTCAAGCGCCGCGGCCCGCCCTTGACCCAAGCCTTGTATTTGACGGCCCGCCCGGCGGGCCTGGCCCTGCTGCTGGCGGCCAGCCATGCCCATGCACTGGATTGCACTGCGGCCCGCGCCTGAGGCCGCAGCCAGCGGCCCCGACGGCGCCCAGGCCGCCGCGCTGGTGGATACCCACACCGCGCTGGCCTGGTGGGCGCTGCAGTTCACGCCCCTGGTGGCGCGGGTGGAGGATGCGCTGGTGCTGGAGGTCTCGGCCAGCGAGCGCCTGTTTGGCGGGCGGGCCGCGCTGCTGGACCTGATATTTAAGCCAAATCAGCCCATAGCCCCCGTGGAATATGCGCAAGGCGCTACATCTTTGGTAGCGCTTGCACGCTTGTGGGGTGCCGCCTCGGCACAGGCCGTGGACGCGCTGCCCCTGCACACCCTGGCCGCTGCCCGCGCGCACCTGCCCACGCTGGCGCGCCTGGGGCTGGCGAACTGGGGCCAGTTGCGCGCCTTGCCGCGTGGCGGGCTGGTGCGCCGCTTTGGCGCGGGCCTGGTCGATGCGCTGGACCGGGCTTACGGGCAGCGGCCCGAGCTGTACCCCTGGCTGACCGTGCCCGAGGTGTTTGAGGCCCGGCTGGAGCTGGCCGCCCAGGTGGAGACCGCCCCCGCCCTGATGTTTGGCGCGCGGCGCCTGTTGGCGCAGCTGCTGGTGTGGCTGCGGCTGCGCCAACGCGGCGTGCTGGCGCTGGAGCTGCGGTGGGAGCTGGATGCGCGGCGTGCCAACGCCCTGCATGTGGACGCCCACCACCACGGCGGCTCGCAGGGGCGCCTGGAGTTGCGCACCGCACAGGGCACGCAGGACACGGCGCATTTGCAGCGGATCTTGGGCGAACAGCTGGCGCGGGTCACTTTGCCCGCCCCGGTGCTCTACCTGCGGTTGCGCTCGCTGCAGACACAGCCGCTCAGCGGGGAGACTTTCAGCCTCTTGCCGGACGACCAGCGCCGTGGCGACAGCCTGCACCAGATGCTGGAGCGCCTGGGCGCCCGGCTGGGGCCACAGCAGGTGCTGTGTGTGCGCCCCCAGGCCGACCACCGACCGGAGCGCATGCAGCAGTGGCGCCCCTGGTCGGCGGCGGAAGGTGCAACATTTGCTACAAAAACAGGAGCTGCTTACGCAATGAATACGGGGGCTAGAGGCCTAAAACACCCTGAAATAGGGGGTGAAGCGGCCCTCTACCCCAGCTGGTTGCTGGCCGCCCCGCTGCCATTGGGGGTGCAGCAGGGCTGCCCGCAGTACCAGGGCCCACTCACCCTGCTGGCCGGGCCGCAGCGGGTGGAGGCGGGCTGGCTGGAGGGCGGTGCGGCCTGCGTTCTGCGCGACTACTTTGTGGCACGCAGTGTGCAGGCGGGCCTGCTGTGGATTTACCGGGACCGGCTGGGCGGGCAGGGCTGGTATTTGCACGGCCTGTTTGCCTGATTCCACGCGGGCTGCGCCCCTCACGCCGCCTTCACGCCGCTTGTTCCAGGCACCAGGTTTCAAATTCAGCGGCGGGCAGCGGGTGGCAAATAAAAAAGCCCTGCCCAAAATGGCAGTGGTGCGACTTCAGGAAGTCCAGCGCCTCCTGCGACTCGATGCCGGTGGCCACCACCGACAGCTTCAGCGCGGTGGCCATACCGATGACGCTCTCGGCAATCAGCGCGCTTTTGCAGTCGTGCCCCAGGTGCTTCACAATGGACTGGTCCAGTTTCACCACATTGAGCGGCCATTGCGTCAGGTGGTCCATGCTGGAGCAGCCGGCCCCGAAGTCGTCCAGGGTCAGCAGCACTTTCTTCTCCCGAATCCTGCGCAGCAGGGCCAAGGTCTCATCGAGGTGGTGGGTCAGCATGCCCTCGGTAATCTCCAGCTCCAGGTCCTCGCCCTGCATGCCGTAGTCCTCCATCACCTGCGCCAGGTTCTGCAGGAAGTCGGGTTGGCGCAACTGGCTCTCGGACAGGTTGACCGTGATCGGAAAGGCGCCAATCCCCAGTGCGCGCCAGTGCTGCCACAGGCGCGCCGCTTCCTGCAGAATCCAGACCCCCAGGGCCGGCATCAGGCCCGCCGCTTCCGACGCGGGTAAAAAGCGTGCAGGCGGCACCGCCATGCTCGGCCAGCGGACCAAGGTTTCGGCCGCCACCGGTTTGCCCGTCGCCAGATCGACCACCGGCTGGAGGTACAGCTCAAACTCATGCAACTCCAGCGCCTGGTGGAGTCGCTCGCCAATGCGCAGCGTCTCTTCGCTGCGTGCATCGAACGCGTGTTGGTAAAACTGAACGTTGTTGCACCCGCGCTGCTTGGCCACATACATGGCCGTATCGGCACGTTTGATCAGTTCTTCCACACTGCTGCCGTGCTGCGGAAAGAGGCTGATGCCAATGCTCGGCGTCACCTGCAGTTCGTGCCCGGCGACCCGGTAAGGCTGCCTGAGGCAGTCGAGGGCGTGCAAGGCAATTTTGGCGGCCACCTCTTCACTGCGAACCGGCGCCAGCACGGCCACAAACTCATCCCCGCCCAGCCGCCCGACCAGATCCTCGGCGCGCATGCAGGCCGCCAGGCGCCGGGCCGCCTCCTTCAACACGGCGTCCCCGGCGTCGTGCCCGTAGCAGTCGTTGATCTGTTTGAAGCGGTCCAGGTCGATGAATAGAAAAGCGGTTTGGTCTTGGATGCGGCGCTTGGCCGAAACCAGGCGCTCGGCAAAGGCGTAGAGCAAAGAGCGGTTGGGCAATCCTGTCAAGGCGTCATGCTGGGCCATGCGGCGCAAGCGCTCTTCATGCTCCTTGCGCTCGCTGATGTCGATGTTCACCCCCAGCATGCGCACTGCTTGGCCGGATGCATCTTTGTAGACGATGGTGCGCCCGGCCAGCCAGTGCTCCGAGCCATCCGGCCAGAGCACCCGCCACTCGCTCTCGAAGACGCCGTTGTGCAGCGACTCCTGGATGCGTTGTTCCAGGGCGGGCCAATCCTGCGGGTGGACCCGCTCGCGCCAGGTGTTGTACTGGCTCTCGAAGGCTTGGGTCGGCAAACCATAGAGCGCGGCAATTTCTGCCGACCATTGGATGGTGTTGGTGACCATGTTCCAGTCGAAGGTGCCGGTGCGGCCGATCAGCTGGGCCAGCCGCAGGCGTTCCTCACTCTTTTTCAGCGCTGCCTCCGTGGCGTAGCGTGCGCTGACGTCGCGGATGACCACGGTGGCCAGCAAGTCGCCATCGCTCAGCGTTTTGGAGATGGAGGCTTCCATCGGAAATTCCTCGCCATTGGCCCGCAGCCCGACGAGGCGCCGCTGCGGCCCCATGGTGCGCGTTGTGTCCTTGCCGGCAATAAACTGGCGGAAATACGCATCGTGTGCCGCTCGGAAGCGCTCTGGCATGAATCGCTCCATCGAGGTGCCGACCACACTGGCGGCGGAGCAGCCGAACATGGCCTCTGCGGCACGGTTGAAGATCTCGATGCGCTGATCCCGGTCGGTCGTGATGACGGCGTCTGTTGCCGTGGCAAGAATGCCCGCACTGCGCCGTTCGCTGCGGCGCAGTTCCTCTTCCAGGTGTTGGCGTTTTTCGATTTCCCGTTCCAGTGCGAGCCTTTTCTTGTGGAGTGCGTCGCTCATGAGGTGCCGGTAAGCAAAATCCAGGGTGGCCAGTGTCTTTTCATCGATGGCCATGGTCTGTGGGGGCTGGCGCAGCACTTCGTTGACGGCGCTGAGAAGCTGCTGGGGGTCAACCGGCTTGTACATGAAGCGGGCGACGCCCAAATTCTCCCCTATGACGCGTGCATCCTGGGCATAGAAAGACGCGGACCAGACCATGACCCGGGTCGCGGCGATCTCGGGCTCGGTGCGCATGCGCCGGATCAGCTCAAAGCCATCCAGTTTGGGCATCAGCAGGTCGGTCAGCACCAGGTCCGGCTTTTCGCGTCGCACCAACTCCAGCGCCGCTTCCCCATCGGCGGCCTCCAGCACGAGGTAGTCGCTGGGCGGGAAGAGGGCTTTGAAATATTCCCGGTCCATCTTTGTGTCATCCACGATGAGCAGCCGGGCTTTCGGCCCGTCTTCACCGGAAATCGGCGGGACGGCGCCGACAGCTAGTGGCAATGGCATGCATCCCCCTCCAGCGCGTCGCCAAATGCCCAGCCCCTGGGGATTGCGATAGTGGTCATCGACATCGATTCATACCCTCTGCTCTGTGGGGTCTGTTTTTTTACACCGAAACAATTTCCCGCGTTCATGCAAGCAGTATTCACGCCACACACAAAAACCCCATTGAAATCAGCAGCTTGCGAAGCCGCTTGGATGTCCGGCGGGTCTGGGTGTCAAAAATCTCGACGATTTTTTACGGCGGTGTGCTACATTCTAATAATCGTTAGATTGTTATTTATGGAGTCACCATGAAAGTTCTGTTCATTCTCAACGGCGCCCCCTATGGGGATGAGCGCAGCTACAACGGCCTGCGGCTGGCGGGCGCCTTGTGCAAACGCGAAGGCAACACGGTGCGGGTGTTTCTGATGGGCGACGCCGCCGCCACCGCCAAGGGTGGCCAAAAAGTGCCCGAGGGTTTTTACAACCTGCAACTCATGCTGGGCAAGGTGGCGCGGGCCGGGGCGCAGTCGGTGGGGGTGTGCGGCACCTGCATGGACGCCCGAGGGATGACGGCGGCTGAGTTGATGGAGGGTGCACACCGCGGCGCGCTGGACGAGCTGGCCGATTGGTCCGAGTGGGCCGACCAAGTGCTGGTGTTTTGAAAGGGCCCACCGTGAACCCTTCCTCCACTGAAAAACGCACCGTGGCCTTGCTGGCCGCCGCGCAAGCATTGTTTCAAACCGCCTCGGTCATGGTGATGACCCTGTCGGGGCTGGTCGGGCTCCAGCTCGCCGCCGACAAAAGCCTGGCCACCTTGCCCATCGCCATGATGATGGTGGCCGCGGCCGCCACCATGATTCCGGCCTCCATGCTGATGCAGCGCCTGGGCCGCAAGCCCGGGTTTGCCTTGGGCACGGCCCTGGGCATTTTGGCCGGGCTGACGGCCGCCACGGCGATCTGGCTGGGCAGCTTCTGGCTGTTTGTCGCCGCCAACATGCTGGTGGGCGGCTACCAGGGCTTTGCCCAGTACTACCGTTTTGCCGCGGCCGATGCCGCCAGCACCGCCTTCAAGAGCCGGGCGATCTCCTGGGTGATTGCCGGTGGGGTGGTGGCCGCGCTGGCGGGCCCCAACATCGCCCGCTGGACCCAGGCCATGGGGCCCTTTCCGTTTCTGGTGCCGTACCTGGCGCTGTCGGCCTTGAGCTTGGCGGCGCTGCTGCTGGTCAGCCGCCTGAGCCTGGCTGCGCCCGTCGCCGCCCACAGCCATGGCCCGGCGCGGCCTTTGCCGGAGATCATGCGCCAGCCGGTGTTTCTGACCGCCCTGGCCGGGTCGGCCGTGGGCTACGCGGTGATGATCATGGTCATGACCGCCACCCCGCTGGCCATGCAAATCTGTGGTCAGTCGCTGGGGGATTCGGCCACCGTGATCCAGTGGCACGTTTTGGGCATGTTTGCGCCCTCATTCTTTACCGGCGACCTGATTCGCCGCTTTGGCGTGCTGCGCATCATGGGCCTGGGGGTGGCCTTGCTGGCCGCACATGTGGCGATTGCCCTGAGCGGCGCGGAGTTTTTGCACTTCCTGTCCGGGCTGATCCTGCTGGGCGTGGGCTGGAACTTCCTGTTCATCGGCGGCACCACCTTGTTGACAGAAGCCTACCAGCCGAGTGAGCGCGCCAAGGTGCAGGCGGCGCACGACTTTTTGATGTTTGGCGCGGTCAGCCTGGCCTCGTTTTCGGCCGGTGGCCTGCTCAACCACTGGGGCTGGCGTGCGGTGAACCTGACGGTGCTGCCCTTTTTGGCCCTGACCTTGCTGATGGTGCTGGGGCTGGCGGTGTTGCGCAGCCGCGCCCCGCAGCCCGATTTGGTACAGTAAACCGCATGAAAACACGCCAGCTCAAAGACCTTTTGTACGAACAGGTGGCCCGCATCGGCAAGGCCCTGGCCAGCCCCAAACGGCTGGAGCTGCTGGAGATGCTGGCGCAAAGCGAAAAAAGTGTGGAAACCCTCACGGCCGAGCTGGGCATCGATGTCAAGCTGGCCAGCGCACACCTCAAGGCGCTGAAAGCCGCCTGCCTGGTGCAGACCCGGCGCGAGGGCAAATACGTGCTGTACCGGCTCAGCAGCGATGGGGTGGCCCAGCTTGGCATCGCGCTGCGCACTGTGGCCGAGCAACACCTGGGGGAGATGCGCCAGGCACTGCAGCAACTGGTGACCCAACCGCAGCATTTGACCTCTTTGACGCATGACGAGTTGTTGGCCCAGGCGCGCCGGGGCGAGGTGGTGGTGATCGATGTGCGGCCGCAGGCGGAGTTTGACGCGGCCCACTTGCCACACGCCCGGTCCGTGCCCCTGGCCGAGCTGGAACGCCGCATGGCCGAGTTGCCCCGGGACCGGGACATCATTGCCTATTGCCGGGGGCCGTTTTGCATGCTGTCCGACGAAGCCGTGCAGCGCCTGCTGGCCCACGGCTACCGGGCCCAAAAAATCACCGACGGTGTGAGCGAGTGGCGCGCGGCGGGTCTGGCGCTGGAAGGCCGCGGGGCCTAGGGGGCCACCACCACCTGCGTTTGCTCGTGGCGGATCAAATACAAACCGCTGCCGACAATGACGGCGCCACCGACCCAGGTGTACATGTCAGGCAAGGTGCGCCAAAACACCCAGTCCAAGCCCATGCCCCAGGCCAGGGCGGTGTACTCGAAGGGCGCCACGGCCGAGGCCTTGCCCGTTTGGAAGGCCTCGGTAATGGCCACACCGCCCAGAAAACCGGTGACGGCCAAGGCGGCAATCAAAGGCCAGTGCGCGCTTTGCACCGCCACCCACTGCGGCGCGGCCAGGGCACTGGCGCCCAGGGCCATCAGGGCGGTGGTCCAGAACACGACCTGCACGCTGGAGTCGGTGCGGCTGAGCACCCGCGCCGTCACGGCGGAGGTAGCGTACAGTGCCGCGGCGGCCAGCACCGCCAGGGCGCCCAGGGAAAAGAAGGCGCTGCCATCCGGGCGCATGGCAATCAGCACACCGGCAAAACCCACGGCAATGGCGATCCAGTGCCGGGGCTGCACTTTTTCTTTCAGCACCGGGATCGACAAAAGCGTGATCAGCAGCGGTGAAATAAAGAAGATGGTGTAGGCCTCGGTCAAGGGCAGCTCGCGCAAGGCGAAGGCAAAAAAACTCAGCATCAGCACACCCATCACGCCGCGCAGCAGGTGCAAAGACCAGCGAACCTGGAACAGGCCCTGGGTTTGTTTGCGCCACAGCACATACGCACACACCAGAGGCAGCGCGGACAGGCCCCGCAGCGCCGCCACCTGCATGGCGGGGTAGCTGGAGCCCAGGGTCTTGAGCACCGCGTCCATCAGCGAAAAAAAGCCCACCGCAATCAGCATCGCCACAATGCTGCGTACATTCCCTGCGCTTTGCATAAGTTGACCGTTTGGTTAAATAACCGATGGTATCCAGTCAAGGGCTGCGCAGCGTGTGCGGGGGCTTTTGCGCGGCAGACTTCCCATTGATATTTCGCAGGGCCAAGGGGGCCCCCGCACCTAGGATGCACTGACGATGGACAGGGTTGCAGTCCCGCGAGGAGCCTAAAGATGAACTGGATGCGGCGAAAAATCATGCCTGTACGGCGCATCGCGCCGGCCCTCCTGGTCTGCATGTTGGTGCCGTTTATGGATGGGTGCCAGACCACCACTTCCGCAGGGGCGGTGGGCGCGCAGCGCAGCCAATTGCTGCTGGTTTCCTCGCAGCAGCTCGAAGAGATGGCGGCGCAAACCTACACCAAGCTGAAAACCGACGCCGCCGCCGCAGGCGCGCTCAATACCGACCGGGCGATGGTCCAGCGGGTGCGCGCCATTGCAGCCCGCCTGGTAGCGCAAACCAGCGTTTTTCGTGCCGATGCACCGCGTTGGTCTTGGGAGGTCAACGTGATCCGTGGCAAGGACCTCAATGCCTATTGCATGCCAGGCGGCAAGATCATGGTCTATTCGGGCCTGATCGATACGCTGAACCTGAGCGATGACGAGCTGGCCGTGGTGCTGGGGCATGAAATTTCCCATGCGCTGCGCGAGCACACACGCGAGCAGGTGTCGCAGGCGATGGCCGCCCAGGCAGCTATCGACGTGGGAACCGAAGTATTCGGCCTGGGGCAAAGCGCCGCCAGCATTGCCGACATCGCCTACCAAACCCTGATCGCGACCCGATTCAGCCGCACGGACGAAAGCGAGGCCGACCGCATTGGCCTGGAGCTCACGGCGCGCGCCGGCTACGACCCGCGGGCTGGGATCGCGCTGTGGCAAAAAATGGTGCAGGCCAAGAGCGGGGGCGGCATGCCGGAGTTCCTGAGCAGCCACCCCGCGGATGCGAGCCGGGTGCAGCAGATTGAAGCGCTCTTGCCTGCGGTGATGCCGCTCTACACCGCCGCGCGCCGCGGCGAACCGCGTTAAAAAGCTTGCAGCTTGCACACAGAATCGACTTAGGATGTGCCACCTCAAGTGGTTTCAC
Organism: Rhodoferax sp.; assembly: GCF_030697375.1. Taxonomy (GTDB): domain Bacteria; phylum Pseudomonadota; class Gammaproteobacteria; order Burkholderiales; family Burkholderiaceae_C; genus Allorhodoferax. The sequence continues at coordinate 19,743 of NZ_JAUYQD010000038.1, forward strand.
TTTTCTACAGATGCAAGCAATGCCCCCTATCTCTTCCATGCACATGCCCCCACCCAGTGGCGACGAACTCAAGGCCGCGCGCGTGGCCGCCGGCCTGAGCCAGGTGGAGGCCGCCCAGCTGATGGGGTACCCGGTGCAGGCCGGGAGCCGGGGCGGTTTGCAGTCGCGCACCTGGCAGGCGCTGGAGAGTGCAAGCGACCCGCGCAACATGCCCGGGCCGATCTTTGCCATGTTCCAGTTGCTCACCCACCAGCATCCGCAGTTAAAGCTCGTGCCAGCGGCCGAGGCGGCCGATGCTGTGGATTCGGCCCCGGGTGTCGCCTGTGTGGCTGACCCGCGCGGCGCCAACTCGGACACTTGAAGCTCCACACAGGAGTTTTTCATGGACATTCGAAACAAAGTAGCCATCGTGACCGGTGGCGCCAGCGGCATTGGCCGGGCCATTGCGCAACGCTTTGCGGCAGACGGTGCACGCGCCGTGGTGGTGGCCGATCTGAACCTGGAGCGGGCGCAGGCCGTGGCGGCCGAGATCAACGGCCTGGCGGTGCGCTGCGACGTGAGCCTGGAGGCCGATATCCAGGCCCTGGTGGCCACCACGCGCCAACACTACGGGCAGGTGGACGCCTACATCTCCAACGCCGGCATCCTGGGCCGCATGGGTGGCCTGGACCTGGAAGACGCCTTGTGGGACAAGATGTGGCAGATCCACAGCATGGCCCACCTGTGGGCGGCCCGTGCCGTGGTGCCCGAGATGGTGGCGCGGGGCGAGGGGTACTTTCTGGTGACGGCCTCGGCCGCCGGGCTGCTGACCATCGTGGAGTCGCCCGCCTACGCGGTGACCAAACACGCCGCCGTGGCTTTTGCCGAGTGGCTGCGCATTGCCTATGGCCGCAAGGGGGTGCTGGTGTCCGCCCTGTGCCCGCAGTCGGTGCAGACCGATATGGTCACCGGTGACGGTGGCTCTGCGGGGCACGACGGCATCATTGCCCCCGAGGCCGTGGCGCAAGAGGTGGTTGCCACCATGCAAAGTGAAAAATTCCTGGTACTGCCCCACCCGGAGGTGGCGCAGTACTACCGCAACAAAGGCCAGGACTACGAGCGCTGGATCGGCGGCCTGCAAAAAATGTACGCCCGCCACGCCGACGGCGGCTAAGCCAGGCTGGGGGCGACGGCGCTGTTCTTTGCCCCTATTTGCTGATGTTGTATTTTTTCAGGATGGCGGCCAGGGTGCCGTTGGATTTGATGGCTTCATAACCCGCGTTGAAGGCGTCAATGATGGCCTTGTGGTTGGGGTTCTTGAGGCCGGAGGTGACGTACAGCGAGTTGCTGGACAGGGCCTCTTTGGTGAACTCAATCTGGTCCAACATTTTGGGGTTGTCTTTGCCGATGATGGACTTGGCTACGATTTCATCTTCCAGGGTGAGGTCGATGCGCTCGCCAACCAGCTTCTTGACATTGGTGAGGACGTCAACAACCTCTTCACGGGCGAAGGCGGTGCTGCCGAGAAAGGCATCGCCATAACCATAGCCCCGGACGGTTCCCACGCGTTTGCCCTTGAGGCTGTCCAGGCCCTTGAACTCAAACGGATCGCCTTTGCGTTTGATGAACTTGACGGCGTTGGCCGCGTACGGCTTGCTGTACAGCAGCTCTTTGGTGCGTGCGTCGGTGTGCCAGGTGTTGGGCAGGATGTCATAGGTGCCATCCTTCACCCCGGCTTCCGCGCGGGCCCAGGGTACGTACACCATTTTTACGTCGTAGTCCTGCGTTTTGTACGCCGCACGCACGATTTCCAGCGACAGCCCGTCGGTGGGGTTGGTGGGGTCCACAAACGGCGGCCATGGGTCTGCCGCAGCCACTATCGTTTTGGCGAAGACGGGGGAGCAAAGGGCGATGGCCAGACCGGCAATCCATAGAAGTTTTTTCATGCAATTCTCCAGAATGTGTAAAAACGGATTCAACGACGCATGTGCTGTGCAGACCGTTGCCACGAACAGATCACACGTCACAAATAATGGCACCGACACATGGCAGCGTCAACCGTTTTAAAACGCGACATATTGCCCACGGTGTACTAAACTTCCTGCACGGTGCGGTTAAGAGTGCATTAGGTGGATGGTGGAGTGCATCGTGGAAACAACAACCCTGATGGCAGTCGGGGTGTAGTAAAGGAAGCACCATGAACACCCTGCAGCTTGCGCTACGACAACTCACCGTCAAAACCCGCTTGGCCGGGTTGACCGCCATATGCCTGAGCGCTGTCCTCACCTGTGCTTTGGTGGGCTGGTGGAGCTCCGCCAAGCTGACCGAACTCAGCCAGCGCGTCTTTGTGTCCAAGGACGTGGTGGCCGACATCTTGCCCCCGCCGCTGTACCTGATTGAAATGCGCCTGGTGGTTTCGCGGATGTTCGAAAAGAGCCTGGAGCCCGCTGCGGCTGCGGTGCAGGTGGAGCGCCTCGCCAAAGAATACGATGACCGGATTCAGTACTGGAAAACCAACCCACCCTTCGGGCTGGAGCGCCAGCTCTTGGGCACCCAACACGAACAAGGGCAAAAATTCATTGCCGCAGTGCGCACCGTGGTGGGCAAGGCCAGCGCCGAAGGGGTGGATGGCTTGCGCGGCGAGCTGCCGCAGTTGCATACCTTGTATGAGCAGCACCGCAGCGGTGTGGATGCGACGGTGGTCGAAGGCAACAAGTTTGCAGCCACCGAAATTGACCAATTCGGCGCAGTGGTCCGCTCCACCCGTACCATCATCGTCATCACCCTGGTGGTGGTGGCCGTGATTCTGGTGGTGTTGTTCACCATGGTGCTGCGCTCCATCACGGGGCCTTTGGGCACGTCCATCGACACCCTCAAGCACATCGCTGAAGGCGATTTGGGGCAGCGCATTGCGGTGGATGGGCGTGATGAAGTGGCCCATATGCAAGATGCCATGCGCGATATGCAGTCCTCGTTGACGGAGGTGGTCACCCGTGTGCGCTCCGGGGCCGAAAGGGTGGCCACGGCCACGGTCGAAATCGCCCAGGGCAACCAGGATTTGTCCTCCCGCACCGAAGCCCAAGCCAGCGCTTTGGAACAAACCGCTGCCTCGATGGAGGAACTCAGCGCCACGGTGAAACAAAACGCCGACAGCGCCCGCCAGGCCAACCAGTTGGCCATGAGTGCTTCCTCGGTCGCGGTCAAGGGCGGGGAGGTGGTGGACCAGGTGGTGCACACCATGAAGGGCATCAATGAGTCGTCCCGCAAGATTTCCGACATCATTGGCGTGATCGACGGCATTGCTTTTCAGACCAATATCCTGGCTCTGAATGCGGCGGTGGAAGCGGCCCGCGCGGGTGAGCAGGGGCGCGGCTTTGCGGTGGTGGCCTCGGAGGTGCGTTCCCTGGCCAGCCGCTCGGCCGAGGCGGCCAAGGAGATCAAATCCCTCATCAATGCCAGCGTGGAGCGTGTGGAGCACGGCAGTACCCTGGTGGACCAGGCGGGCGCCACCATGACCGAGGTGGTGAGCGCCATTCGCCGCGCCACAGACATCATGGGCGAGATCAGTGCCGCCAGCAATGAGCAGTCCTCCGGTGTGCGCCAAGTGGGCGAGGCGGTGACCCTGATTGACCAGAGTACCCAGCAAAATGCGGCGCTGGTGGAGGAAATGGCGGCAGCGGCCAGCACCCTGAAGTCGCAAGCACAAGAGTTGGTGCAGGTGGTTTCCGTGTTCAAGCTGGGCTGACAAACGCCACTCGGTTGCGTCCACGGTCTTTGGCCGGGGTGTCGGCTGGCATCGCCGCGTTCGGGGAGTGCGCCTGCCCCGCCAGTCAAACATAATGGATGCCCTATTCGTTGGAAAACACACCATGCCGTTATTGCACCGCCTCAGTCTTGCCCAAAAATTTCTTGTATTGGGTGCCATCGCACTGGTCATGGTGGCGGTTCCGCTGGGCTTGTATTTCCAAAAAACACTGGCTGAAATTGACGTGCTCAACCGCGAGCAAAGTTCGACCAAGGCCGTGTTTGCGCTGAACAAGGTGGTGCAATTTACCCAATCACACCGTGGTTTGTCGGCAGGGGCCCTGAATGGCAACGCGGCTTTGGCACAGCGCAGGCCCGGCATGCGTGACAAGGTGGTGCAAAACATGGGCACGTTGGACGCTGAGTTGAAACACATGGGGGCCTCCGCACATGTCTTGGCCCTGTGGAATGACGTGAGCCAACGCTGGACTACATTGGAGCAGGGGGTGTCCAGCGCGCAACTCAAATCGGCAGAAAGCACCCAACTCCATGGCCAGTTGGTGGCCAGTCTGCTGGTCCTCAACGAAGAAATTTTGGGAGAGTTTGGCCTGTCACTGGACCCGAAGGCCGATGCCTATTTTTTGATCCAGGCCTCTCTGGTGAATATGCCCTTGTTGGCCGAAAATTTGGGCATCATGCGGGCGCGGGGTACCGGTTTTCTGTCTCAAAACACCCTGACACCCGAAGACCGTGGCGGTCTGCGGGCGCTGAACCGGCGGGTGCTGGACTTGCAGGGTGAAATGTTTCGCAACCTCAAGCGGGCGACCGACAACAACCCTGGCATGAAGGCCGCATTGGCCGCCCGGGCCGAAGCCAGCCGCGCGACCGTGGACAAGGCACTGGCCGTGGCCGACCAAGCCTTGATCAGTGCGACGGACATCAATTACCCGGCAGCGGAGTACCTGGACGAGTTCACCCGCACCATCGACGGCCTGTTTGAATTCAATGCAGTGGCCATGAGCAGCCTGGCCGAGGCGCTGGATACGCGTATCAGTGACCTGCACCGCGCGGAGTACCTGGTGGTGGCCTTGCAGTTGGTGGGCTTGTTGGGGGCGGTTGTTTTGGCGCTGGCTTTTGTGCGCAGCATCACCGGCCCGGTGGCGCAAGCCGTGGTGGTGGCCAGCGCCGTAGCCGGTGGCGACCTGACGGTGGATGTGCCGGTGTATGGCAGCAACGAGTTGGGCCAGTTGATGCGGGCCATGTTGACCATGCGCGACCGTTTGTCCCAAGTTGTGGCCCAGGTGCGCCAAGGCTCGGAAGGTGTGGCCACGGCCAGTGCAGAGATTGCCTCGGGCAACAACGACCTGAGCGCCCGCACCGAACAGCAAGCCAGCGCGCTGGAAGAAACTGCTTCCAGCATGGAAGAGCTGGGCGCCACCGTCAGACAAAACGCCGACAGCGCCCGCCAAGCCAACCAGCTGGCCATGAGCGCCTCCACGGTGGCCGTTAAGGGCGGTGAAGTGGTGGGCCAGGTGGTGGAAACCATGAAGGACATCAACGAGTCCTCGCGCAAGATCTCCGACATCATCGGCGTGATCGACGGCATCGCTTTCCAGACCAATATCCTGGCGCTCAATGCCGCCGTGGAAGCGGCCCGTGCCGGTGAGCAGGGCCGGGGTTTTGCGGTGGTGGCTTCGGAGGTACGCTCCCTGGCCGGACGCTCGGCCGACGCCGCCAAGGAAATCAAAATGCTGATCAATGCCAGCGTGGAGCGCGTGGAGCAGGGTTCGGCCTTGGTGGACCAGGCCGGGGTCACCATGACCGAGGTGGTCGCCAGTATCAAGCGGGTGACTGACATCATGGGTGAGATCAGTGCGGCCAGCAACGAGCAGTCCATGGGTGTTTCGCAGGTGGGGGAGGCCATCACCCAAATGGACCAGACCACCCAGCAAAACGCGGCGCTGGTGGAAGAAATGGCGGCAGCGGCCAGCAGCCTCAAATCCCAGGCGCAGGAGCTGGTGCAGGTGGTGGCCGCTTTCCGGTTGCGCGGTGCTTCAGCGCAAGCCCTGAGCTACCGGAGGTAAGTCTAGAAGCCAAGCCAGCGTTGCCACACCCGCAAGGGCCCTTCGGGGCCTTTGTTGTTTGGGGAACGCGCGGCGTGCCAGTCCCCATGCCTTGTGCAGCAGTTTTAAAAAACTGTATGTAAAAACAGTATTTTGATACCATGGAGCGATGGACTCCCTTTCTTCGACCACCGCCCCGGCCTACGCCGAGCTGCATTGCCTGAGCAATTTCAGCTTCCAGCGCGGGGCCTCGCAGCCCGAGGAGCTGGTGGAGCGGGCCGCCGCCTTGGGCTACCGCGCGCTGGCGATCACCGACGAGTGTTCGGTGGCCGGGGTGGTGCGCGCGCATGGCGAGGCCAAGCGCCTGGGGCTGCAACTGCTGCCGGGGGCCGAGTTTGTGGTGGCCACGCCCAGCGGCAGCTTCACACTGGTGGCCTTGCCGCACAACCTGCAGGGCTGGGGCAATCTGTGCGAATTCATCACCCTGGCGCGCCGCGCCGCGCCCAAGGGGCAGTACCGGCTGCTCTGGCAGGAGGCGCATTGGGAGTTGCTGGCGCACTGCGAGGTTTTGCTGTGCCTGCCTCTTGCTATCAAAATGGAAGCTGCTTACGCACTATCCATAAGGGCTAGAGGCCTATTTGGTATCCATTTGTGGCTGGCGGCGGCGTTGCCGCTAGCGGCGCAGGACGCGCTGCATGTGCACCGCCTGCAGCAACTCTCCCGCCTGTGCGGCGTGCCGCTAGTGGCCACGGGCAACGTGCACCTGCATGTGCGCTCGCGCAAGCCTTTGCACGACGTGCTGACGGCGGTGCGCCTGGGCCAGCCGGTGGCGCAGTGCGGGTTTGCACTGCAAGCCAATGCCGAGTTGCACCTGCGCAGCCGCTCGCGCCTGGCCCGCCTGTACCCGCCCGCGTGGCTGGCCAACACCCTGGTCATTGCGGCGCGTTGCAGCTTCACGCTGGACGCATTGCGCTACCAGTACCCGCTGGAAGCCGTGTTGCCCGGCCACACCCCGGCGCAAACCCTGCGCCAGTACACCGAAGAAGGCGCGCTGCTGCGTTACCCCGCTGGCATGCCCGCCAGTGTGCGCCAGCAGGTGGAGCATGAACTGGTGCTGATTGCCGAGCTGAAATACGAGATGTATTTTTTGACCGTGCACGACCTGGTGCGGTTTGCCCGCAGCCGGCACATCCTGTGCCAGGGGCGCGGCTCGGCGGCCAACTCGGCGGTGTGTTACTGCCTGGGCGTGACCGAGGTGGACCCGGCGCGCACGAATGTCTTGTTTGAGCGCTTCATCTCCCGGGAGCGCGATGAGCCGCCCGACATTGATGTGGACTTTGAACACCAGCGGCGGGAAGAGGTCATCCAGTACATCTATGCCAAGTACGGACGCGAGCGTGCCGCCATCACCGCCGTGGTCATCAGCTACCGCCCGCGCAGCGCACTGCGCGATGTGGGCCGGGCGCTGGAGATCCCCGAAGAACTGATCACCGCGCTGGCCAAGGAGCACCCCGGCATGTACAGCCGCGAGGTGCTGGCCGAGCGCCTGGATTTTGCTATTCAAAGAGTAGTGGGTAGCGCAGGTGCAACCGGGGCTGGGAGCATGGGCGGCAGAGCGTTCAGCGCAGGTCAAGGAGGAGCCCGCGCAGCGGGCGGGGGACACGGAGCCGAACGCTCTGCCGCCCATGCTTCTGGCGTGCGGGAAGATTTTCAACTTCCATCCCCGCGCCGCCTGCAGCAGTGGCTGGATCTGGCCACCCAGCTGCAGCGTTTTCCGCGCCACCTGAGCCAGCATGTGGGTGGTTTTGTGCTCACCCAGGGGCCGCTCACGCGCCTGGTGCCGGTGGAAAACGCCTCCATGAAGGAGCGCAGCGTGATCCAGTGGGACAAGGACGATCTGGATGCGGTGGGCCTCTTGAAGGTGGACGTGCTGGCGCTGGGCATGCTCAGTGCCATCCGCCGCTGCCTGGGGCTGGTGGGCCAATGGCGGGGCACGGCGATGCGCATGCAGGACATTCCGGCCCACGACGATGCCACCTTCGACATGATCTGCCGGGCCGACACGGTGGGCGTGTTCCAGATCGAGAGCCGGGCACAGATGAGCATGCTGCCGCGCCTGCAACCCCGCAGTTTTTACGACCTGGTGGTGGAGGTTGCCATCGTGCGCCCGGGGCCGATCCAGGGCGGCATGGTGCACCCCTACCTGCAGGCGCGCAAAAACCCCGACGCGGTGGTCTACCCCAGCCCGGCGCTGGAAGAGGCCTTGAAACGCACGCTGGGCGTGCCGATTTTTCAGGAGCAGGTGATGCAGATCGCCATGCTGGCGGCCGACTTCACGCCCGGCGAGGCCGACGCCCTGCGCCGCTCCATGGCCGCGTGGAAACGCAAGGGCGGGGTGCACAAGTTCTACGACCGCCTGGTGGGTGGCATGGTGAAAAACGGCTACACGCCGGAATTTGCCGAGGCCATATTCAAACAGATGGAAGGCTTTGGTGAATACGGTTTCCCCGAGAGCCACGCCGCCAGCTTCGCGCTGCTGGTGTGGGTGAGCTGCTGGCTGAAACAACACGAACCCGCCTGCTTTCTGGCGGCACTACTCAACAGCCAGCCCCTGGGCTTCTACGGCCCCGCGCAACTGGTGCAAGACGCCCAACGCCACGGCGTAGAGGTGCGGCCGGTGGACGTCATCCACAGCGACTGGGATTGCACGCTGGAGAACGATGGGGCAGAGCAAAGGGGGTCAGATCCCGATTCAGGACAAAAACGCCATCGGAGACCGGAGCCTCCAACGAAATCGGGCTCTGACCCCCTTTGCGGCCACGGGCAACCCGCCATCCGCCTCGGCCTGCGCCTGGCCCATGGCCTCAGCCAAGCCGCCGCCGAACGCATCGTCAACGCCCGCCAGCCATCCCCCTTCACCAGCACCCAGGACCTGGCCCTGCGCTGCGGCCTGGACGCGGCCGATCTCCAAGCCCTGGCCAGCGCCGATGCGCTGGCCAGCCTGTCCGGCCACCGCCGCCAGCAGGTGTGGGACGCCGCCGCCCTGGCCCCCGCCCCCGGTTTGCTCAAAGGTGTGCCGGTGGAGGAGGACAATTTGCAATTGCCTGCGGCAGAAGAGGGCGAGGAAGTGGTGTTCGACTACGCCGCCGTGGGCCTGACTTTGCGCTCCCACCCCTTGCTGATCCTGCGGGGGCCGCTGTCCAAACTGAAGCTGCTCACCGCCGCCCAGATGCGCGACTACCCCACCGGGCGCCTGGTGCGGGCCTGCGGCCTGGTCACCATGCGCCAGCAGCCCCAAACCGCCAAGGGCGTGGTGTTCGTCACCCTGGAGGATGAAACCGGCAGCGTGAACGTGATCGTCTGGAAAGCCGTGAAAGAGCGCTTTCGCCAGGAAGTGGTGCGCGCGCGCCTGCTGGCGGTGTACGGCGTGTGGCAGCGTGACGATGAGAGCGGCGGCGAAGTCCGCCACGTCGTGGCCAAGCACCTGGTGGACCTCACGCCGATGCTGGGCAACCTGGCCACGACGAGCCGGGATTTTCATTGAGGCGGTGTTGACGTGTCCCTGCGCCAAGGCCGCACCTGTGGTGCGTGCCAAGGGTGTGAAGTTTGTCACGTTGGCGGACAAGACTGCGCAAGTGCGCGGGAGCCCTGTGGACACTCTCCCGAATTTCCAGCGCCTGGCCGTTACCATTGCACCGATACCCCCCCCTCCTGCCTGACTGAAAAAGACGTTTATCCATGATTTTTTCGATTCTTCTCCGTTCCCCGTGGTCACGCCGACTGGTCTGGGGGCTGGGCGGTCTGATGGCGCTGTGGGCGCTGGCTTGGGCCGCTGCCCCTGCCTTGCTCAAGAGCCAGCTTGAGAAGCAGGGCAGTGCGGCCCTGGGCCGCAAGCTCAGCATCGGCGCGATTGATTTCAAACCCTGGTCGCTGGAGCTGACGGTCTCTGACATCGCGCTGGCCACCGCCGATGGTGCGGGTCGGCAACTGGGTATTGCCCGCATCTACGTGGACGCCGAAATGGCGTCCTTGCTGCACCTGGCCCCGGTGCTGGACGCCGTTACCGTGGACGCGCCCACCGTGCAACTCACCCACCTGGGCGGCGGGCATTACGACATTGACGACCTGCTGGAGCGCCTGAATGCACCGTCGGACGCGCCTGCGTCCGCGCCGCTGAAGTTTGCGCTGTACAACGTCACGCTGAACGCGGGCGCTGTGGACTTCACCGACCGTTCCACCCAGACCGCGCGCCAGCACAGCCTGCGCGGTGTGCAACTGGCGTTGCCTTTTTTGAGCAATCTGGACGCCCAGCGCGAGGTCAAGGTCAGCCCACGGCTGGCGTTTCAACTCAACGGCAGCGCTTTTGACACCGCCGCCGAAGGCACACCGTTTGCCCAAACCCGCCAAGGCGAGGCCGCGTTGAAGGTGGCCGGCATGGACTTGGCGCCCTACCTGGGCTACCTGCCGGCCAGCCTGCCACTGCAGCTCAAGAGCGCGGTGGTGGATGCAGACGTGCGCCTGAACTTCGCGCAAACACAGCCCGCGCATGTGAGTTTGTCGGGCCGTGTGGCGGTTTCCAAACTGAAGCTGTCCGATACAGCAGGGGTCGAGGTGCTGGGTGTGGAGTCCATTGCAACGGTGCTGGCCGATGTGCGCCCCTTGGAGCAGGTGGTGAAGCTGGCCACGGTGGAGGTGGTGGCGCCCCAGTTGCGCGCCATACGCAACCGTGCGGGGCACCTCAATCTGGAGGTGGCCACCTCCAAGCAGCGGACTGTTGCTATAAAAAAAGGAGCTGCTCACGCAGATTCCACGGGGGACAACGGCACAAATGGTGCAAAAAAAGAAACCCCAAGTTCCTGGACCCTGGAGTTGGCGCATTTCGCCTTGCACCGGGGGGAAGTGGCGTGGACGGACGGGCGCGTTCAGCCGCAGGCCCGCCTGGCGCTGGCGGGACTGGAGCTGCAGGCCAAGGGACTGCAGTGGCCTTTGGCCGCTGCGGCCACCTTCGAGGGTTCGGCCACGCTGTCGCCGATCGGCAAAGCCGCGGGTCAAGCTGCCCGTCTGGCGTTCAAAGGCGAGGGTACGGACCAGGACGGCCGGGTGCACGCCAGCCTGGGCGGCGTGGCGCTGGGTTTAGCCGCACCCTATGTGGCGCAGTTTTTGGAGCCCGGTATTGCTGGTGTGCTGGACGCGGAGCTGGAGGCCGTGTGGGCGGCTGGCCAGTGGCAATTGGCGATGCCCCGCGCAACCCTGCGCGACTTCGCGCTGCAGGCCCCCAAAGACACTGCGCCCGCGGCTGGTGCGAATGCGCGGGGTGCCAGTGAACGCAGCGCCAGCGAACTGCCCCAATTCAAGCGGCTGGAGATCCGCGACGCCCAGATGGACCTGAGCGGTAAAACCGGCCGTGTGGGGAAAATCGCCCTGCATGCGCCCAGCGCCACCTTGCGCCGCGATGGGCAGGGGCAGTGGATGTTTGCGCAATGGCTCAAAACCGCCTCGGCTGCGCCGGTTGCGGCTGCCCCCTCCACGCCACCGGCGGTGCCCTGGAAATTCAGCTTGGCTGAGCTGGTGGTGGATGACGCAACGGTGGCGCTGGATGACCGCAGCCTGTCCAAGCCGGTGCGCCTGGAGGTGTCGGGCCTGGCGCTGAACATGAAAAATCTGGCGCTGGATGGCAAAAAGCCCGCACCTTTGACGGTGGCGGCGCGGGTCAAGGCGGGCCGCACGGAATCGGGTTCCCTGAACTACCGGGGCACGGTGATGTGGGACCCCGTGGTGGTGCAAGGCCAGCTAGAGGCACTGGACATTCCGGCCCATGCGCTGGCGCCTTATGTGGCAGACCGGCTCAACATCGAGTTGCTGCGGGCAGACGCCAACTTCAAGGGCCAGTTGCGTTATGCGGCAAGCCCTTCCGGCCCCCAGGTGCAGGTGCTGGGAGACGCGGCGCTGGAGGACTTTCGGGCCAATAGCGCATCTGAAGAATTGCTGAGTTGGAAATCGCTCCAAGTGCCGGGCCTTGCACTGACCATGGCACCGGGTGTGGCGACGCGCCTGGACGTGCGCGAGGCCGCTGTGACGGATTTTTTCGCCCGCGTGGTGGTGAATGCCTCCGGGCGGCTCAATCTGCAGGACTTGGTGAAGTCGGACCCCTCGGCTGCGCAGACTGCAGCGGGCAGTGCCTCTGCGGCTTCTGCGTCCCCGGACGCCATCGTCCATGTGGGGCCCATCAGCCTGGTCAAGGGCAAGGTGCTGTTTTTTGACCACTTCATCCAGCCCAATTACACGGCCGATTTGAGTGATCTGACCGGCAAGCTCAGCCAGTTTTCTTCGCAGGCGGTGGATGGGGTGGTGCAACTCGCCGACCTGGACATCCGGGGGCGTGCCGAGGGCACGGCATCGCTGGACATCCGGGGCAAGGTCAATCCGCTGGCCAAACCGCTGGCGCTGGACATCACCGGCCGGGTGCGCGATCTGGAGCTGCCGCCCCTGTCCCCCTACGCAATCAAATACGCCGGGTATGGCATTGAGCGCGGCAAGCTCAGTGTGGATGTGAACTACGCCGTCCAGCCCGATGGCCAGCTCACTGCCAGCAACAATATCGTGCTCAACCAGCTGATGTTTGGCGACAAAGTGGATGGTGCGCCCAACAGCCTGCCGGTCAAACTGGCGGTGGCTTTGCTGGCCGACCGCAATGGGGTGATCGACATCAACCTGCCCATCAGCGGATCTCTCAATGACCCGCAGTTCAAAATCGGCCCGGTGGTCTGGAAGGTGCTCTCCAACCTGATTGTCAAAGCGGTCACCGCACCCTTTAGCCTGTTGGCCCGTGCTTTGGGCGGCGGGGCTGGGGAGAACGACCTCAGTGCGGTCAGTTTTGCACCGGGTAGCAGTGTGCTGGATGAGAGCGCAAGCCGCAGTCTGGACCAGGTGGTCAAGGCGCTGAACGACCGGCCCGCCTTGGCCATGACGGTGGTGGGAACCGCCAGCCTGGAGGTGGAGCGGGAGGCCTTGAAGGCACAGCGCCTCCATACCATGCTGCTGGCGGAAAAACGCCGACGCGCGGTGGTGAGTGGCCAGGATGCCGCCACGGTGCGTACCGTGGATGCGGCCGAATCTGCCGCTTTGCTGAAAGCCGTTTACCGGCGTGCCGACATCACCAAGCCCCGCAATCTGGTGGGACTGACCAAAGACATTGAACCTGCTGAAATGCAAGCGCTGCTGTTGGCCCACATCACTGTGAACGAGGATGCGATGCGCGACTTGGCCTTGCAGCGGGGCATGGCCGTCAAAGACTATCTGGCATCCCGCCAACTGCCCGCCGAACGGTTGTTTCTGGGCGCGGCCAAGGCCGTTCAACCGGACAGTGCTTGGACGCCGCGCGCGGAATTGAGCTTGTCGGGGCGTTAACCGCGTTTAACGCTCCTCCACCCGTCCGTCTGCATGCCGGGCGAAGCGGCCCTGCTCGCGCGGGTGCACCGGGTCGCTGGGGCCCCAGGGCCAGTGGCCGAACTCGGTGCGGTGGTAGTCGGCAAACGCCTGGCGAATCTCCGCCTCGGTGTTCATCACAAAGGGGCCGTACTGGGCCACCGGTTCCCCAATGGGGCGGCCTTGCAGCACCAGCAATTCCCCTACGGCCTCACCATTGTGGAGGGCCACCGCGTGGTCACCGCGTACTTCCACCGCATGGCCTGGCGGCACAAGGTGCCCGGCCATTTCCAGGTGTTCACCGCTGAAAAAATACAACTGCCGACGGGTCTGCGCACTGGCGGCGGCGGGCAGGACCCAGCGTGCACCCGGCTCCATGCGCAGGGTGTAAATGCCTACATCGGCATCCGTTTGGCTGGCCCAGGAGTCGGGGGGCGGGGGGAGCGGTGTCAACCCGGCCAGAGTGCCCGCAATACACACCACGGTGGTGGCGCGGCCCTCGGTGTCCAGAAAGCGTTGCTGTGGAATGGTCTCGTTCCAGAACATGGTGAAGTGAGGCTCTACCATCTTGTGCTTGGCGGGCAGGTTCAGCCAGATCTGGAACAGTTCCAGCGGGTTGGGTTGGTCGCTGCGGGTGAGTGGAAACATTTCGCAGTGCACGATGCCTTTGCCAGCGGTGAGCCATTGCGCGTCACCTCCGCCAAAACGTGCCGTCGCGCCCAAAGAATCGGAGTGGTCGATCAATCCTTTGCGCACAATGGTGACCGTTTCAAACCCCCGGTGCGGGTGGGCCGGAAATCCGGGAACGGTCTGGCCGTGGTACATGCTCCAGCCGTCTTTGCGGCCAAAGTCCTGGCCCAGGTTGCGCCCTGCGAGCGATGCATCGGGGCCCATCTGCGCATTGCCGGGCGGGTAGGCGTCGTTGTGGTGCGCGCAGAATAAAAACGGGTCCACGGTGGGCCAGAGAAAACCCAGAGGTTGGACGTGAAGGACGGTGTCATGGGACATGGTGTTGACCTCCGTTGAAGAAGGCATGCATTGTGGCGCGCGCCGCGATTTTTTGCAGCGTGGCCCGGCAGATCGCCCCACGCCCACTAAGATCGCCGCATGAATTTGAAATCCCTGTCATGGCGGCTGCTGTGCGCCGTGCTGGCTGCTGGGGCGGTGCTGGGCGTGGACCTGGCGCAACGTCCCCTTGCCCCTGTTGCCGCCGCTGCCGCGTGGCCGGCTGTGCCGGTGTCCTTCCGCGTGGACCATCTTGTGCCGACGGGCCGAGGGGCTATTCCCATGCCCCCGGATGCGCCTGCAGCCCATGCCAGCACCTTGCTGGCCATGCCCGCGGACCACCCGGCCGCGTTGACGGTATTTTGGTTTTCCGGCGAGCGCGAGAGCGGTCCGAAGGTGCAAATTGCTGCTTCGCAATGGGACCGCGCCACCCAGCAATGGGCTCCCGCACGGTTTTTGGTCAACCGGCATGTGCTGGGCGCGGCCTTGGGGTTTGGCGTGCGCCGCTTGGGCAATCCGGTGGCGTGGATGGACGGCAGTGGCCACATCCACCTGTTTGTGGTGGCTACCGGTTGGGGCGGCTGGGCGGCCAGCCGGATTCTGCATTTACGCCAGTCCAGCGATGGCAATGGCTTGCAGGAGTTGGCCTTTGCGCCAGTGCGTGTGTTGCCCTTGTCGTGGTTGTGGAATACCAGCCATTTGGTGCGTAACGCACCCCTGCCTTTGGCCGACGGGGGCATGGTTTTGCCGGTGCATTTCGAGCTGGGGATCAAGTACCCGCTGGCGCTGCGATTTGACAGCCGTGGTGCATTTTTGGGTATGGCACGTATCTCCCGTCGCACCTACGCCTTGCAGCCCACCTTGCTAGCCAAGACCCCCACCGAGTGGCTGGCGCTGATGCGTGACGAGCGGCATGGCGGAAAGGTGATCGCCGCACGCACACAGGACGGTGGTCGTAATTGGAATGACTTGCCAGATTTGGCACTGGTGAATCCCGACTCTGCCGTGGGCGGCATGGCATTGGCACCGGGACAAATGCTGCTGGCCCACAACAGCTCACCGGCCTCGCGTGCATGGCTGGACCTGAGCGGTTCGGCCGACGGTGTGGCGTGGACACCCCTTCAGGCGCTGGAGCACGGTGCCACGGATGACGATGAATTCTCCTACCCCGCCATGGCCTGGGCCGACGGCAGTGTGTGGTTGAGCTACACCGTAGACCGCCACCGGCTGGCCTGGCAGCGTTTTACCGCCGCAGCCCCTGTGGGAGTCAAACCATGAACATGGATCGCATGGCCTGGCTTGCCCAGTGGGTGTCGGTGGAGTCCCCCGTACTGCCCAGCCCAGGGGCGATGCAGTGGTGGCTTTACCTGGGTTGGAGCGTGGTGTTGGCCTGGGGTTTTGCTGCCCAGGGGCAAGCGTGGCCGCAACGGGTGCGCAGGGTAGGGGCAGCGCTGGTGGCCCTGTGGTGTTGGGTTCCGGGGCCGTATTCCCCCGCCTATTGGCTGGGGATGGCGTTTCAGGCCCCCAGCATCAGCAGTGTCGTTTTGTGCGCCTGGCTGCTACGCGAGAGTTTGCTGGTCTCTAGAGTGGCTCCGTCCTTGCCTGTGCCCACGGACCGCAGCGCCCTGGCGCTTTCCATGCTGGGCGTCATCCTGGGCTGGGCGCTCTTGTTGGATACCTTGGCTCTATTGCCGGTGTCGCTTTATGCCTGGGGCTTTAGCCCCATCGCACCCGCACTGGTGCTGCTGGTGGCTTTAGTACCCTGGGTGCTGGGCTACCGCCATCGGTCCCTTGGTCCCAAGGCGTGGGTCGCACCTATCGCGGTGCTGTTGTTTGTGGCTTTGCGCTTGCCCACCGGCAACGTCTGGGCCGCCATGCTGGACCCCTGGCTGTGGGTGCTGTTGCATGGCTATGTTGGGAGAGCGGTTTTTCGCCGCGCAATCCGCCTGAAATCAGCGCTTTGACCGCCAGCGGTCTATAGCGCCGCAGACCGGCAATTCAAGGGTTTGATTGTTGCGTATTCCGCAATATATCGATGACGCTGAAGCTATTTCTCTTTGTTGGTAGAAATTTTAAAGTTCACCCCATCGACGAGACGCATCTTTAAACGCCCCTTCGATGCTGTTCAGACGGCATTCCGCCGCCCGAGTGGAATCTTCAACTTGATAAGGATATGCATCATGAAAACTTCTTACGCTTCTGCCATCGCTCTTGCCCTCGCTACCCTGGCCGCTGGCCACGTGATGGCGGCCGATGTGGCGCCCACCGCCCATGTACAAGCCGGCATCAACGATGCAAGCGGTGACGTGGTAGAACCCATAACCGGCCTGAAATTGCGCGAAATCAACCCCGCCCGCTATGCGGCAAATTCTGCGGTGAAGGGCAAAACCCGTGCGCAAGTGCAAGCCGAATTGGCCGAAGCCCGCCGCAATGACGATGGTGGTGACGTGGTTGAACCTGTGACCGGGCTGAAAATGCGGGACATCAACCCCAGCCAATACGCTGAAAATTCTGCAGTCAAAGCCAAAACCCGTGAGCAAGTGCGCGCCGAATTGGCAAAAGCCCAGAGCAGCCGCAATGCTGGTGACACCGTTGAGCCCGTGACTGGCATGACCCTGCGGGAAATCAACCCCAGCCGTTACAGCAACGCTAACAGCTGATCAACCACTGATCGTTAGGTAAGGTCAAAGGGCCAGATGCGTGAAGCATCTGGCCCTTGTCATTTCTGGGTTGAAAGTCATTCCAAGATGACAAATAAGGGTCAATGTGCGGTCTTCACCACCAGCCATTCGTGCCGAAACAGCCATTCCTGCGGATACCACAGGTTGTTCAAAGTGACCTCTCCGCCTTTGTGGCGGCTTTTGACGTGCCAGCGGGAGCCTAATAATTGGCATGGGGGAACACAGCTGGGTTCGGATTGGTCCAGGCGGTCTTGCAACCACACCACGGCATCAAAGTGGACGAGCAAGTAGTTCAGCCGTTCTGCGGAGGCCATCTCCGGGTACAAGGCACCGGTGTTGCGGCCTTCGGCATCGTAGGGGGTGATGCGCGCACCGGGCAGCACAAAGTGAAAGCGTTCGTACTGGCCGGTAAAGCCATTGGGCACGGCAACGCGCTGGCCTTGCATCTGGCTTTGCACCGCAGGGCTGTAATCGGCTTGGGAACTGGACAGCGGCGCCACCATCAGGCTGAATGTGGCGTACACCGCCAAGCAGGCCACCAAGGTGGCGTTGCGGACCCAAGAATGATAGGTAAATCCGGCTGTAGCCCCCGCCAAACCTGCGCAAGCAGCTATCAATGTCATAGCGAGTTCAGGCGTGCTGGTGATGCCCATGTCGCCCATCACCCAGGCGATACGCGCCAACATCACCAGTGCCGGCACGGTGATCAGCAGCGTGGCCCAGAACCAGGCCTTGGCAATGCGTTCCCAGGCCAAGGCCATGGTTATGGCCAGTGCAGGCATGGCGGGAATCAGGTAACGCTCCGAGCGTTGGCTGGGAATGGTGAACACCACCAACCACACCACCAGCCAGGCCAGCAGCACCCACTGTGCTGGCGCGAGTTGGGCATAGGTGGTCTTTTGGAAGGCTTTGGATACGGCGACCCAGCAAAAACCCAGCACCACCAGCGCCAACAGTCCGCCGTTGGCCGGGTAGGCCAGTAACTGCGTCCACATGGGGTAGGCGCCAAACAGCGCTGCCTGCCAGTAGCCCTGACCCCCGGACATTTTTCCGGCATTTTCGGCCACCACAAATTCCTGCCACACGGCGGCAGGGTCCGGGTCCAGCACAAACCACAGTGCAAAAATACCTATGCCAATCAATGCGCTCCAGGTCACACCCAGGGTGGTGCGCATCACGCCGCGCCAGCGCGTTGCTGGTTCGGTCAGCAGGACGGCGCACCACACGGCCGCAGCCGTGGGGGCCACCAGAGCGAAGGATTTGTAGGCTGCCCCCAGTCCCATGGCGACGCCAAACAGGGTGTAGGTCGGCCATCCGAGGGGTGTGCGCCCGTCGGCACTTGCCGAGTCACCCCGCGAGCGCAGCCACAGCACCCACCACATGGGCAAGGCCAGCCAGAAGGTCTCGGGTGCCGAAGTGAGGTAGACCCGGCCGTAGCGGAAGGTGGAAAAATACAAAAGGTACAGTGCAGCGGCCAGGCAGGCGGTGCGTACCTTGCCACTGATGCGGTGGGTAAAAAAGGCCAGCAGTGCGGTGGTGGCAAAGGTGTAGACGATGCTGGGCAGTCGCAGGGCAAAGAGGCTCCAGTGCTGGCCCCAGTCACTGGCAAAGACAGCTTGCCAGATCAGCAGGGGTGGCTTGGTGTTGCGCGTGCCGATCAGCTCGGACTGCAGTGGCAGCCAGTGGCCGGATTCGGCCGTCATGCGGGCGATGTGGATGTACACCATCTCATCGCCATTGGTGGGCGCGTAGGGGCTGTTCAGGCCCAGCAAGTACAGTGCCGCCGCCAGCACCACCAGCACGATCCAGGGCCACGGCAAGGGTTGACGCGAAGGCGGCATGGCGCTCGGGCTGCGCCCTAGTCCTGGTGGCGTTTGAAGGTCCACCGGTCGTTGGCGAGAAAGTTACTCACACTGGCCGCAACAATGGCCACGATGTTGGCCAGTCGGTAGTCCATGGAGCCAGAGAGCAGCAGCGTCAACACGTACTGCAGCGCACTGCCAAAGGCCGATGCCGTGACGTACTGGCCAAACTCCATGCCCAGCAATCGCAGGCTCACCGGTTGGACTTCGGCTTCCAGGGTGCGTACCCGGTCCGACCAGGTCCACAGCCGGTTCCAGGTGAAGTTGTTGGCGGTGGCCACGGCAATGGCCAGGGCCAGCGACAAATAGGGCTTTTTGTACGAGGCTTCGATGGCATTGAACAGGTACTCGTGCCCCAGGTGCAGCACCACCAGATTCACCACCGTGCCACTGGCGCCCACGATGCCGAACTTGAGGTAGCGGTAGCGTTCAATCCAAGCCAGCGCCCACAGGATGGAGCGCTGCACCAGGGTGCGCCGACTCATGCCGCAGCACCTGTGCTGCCTGTCCCGGCCCCTGCGCCGCTGGTGCGCAAAAATGACAGGGCCTGGTCCAATACCGGGTCAGGTGCAATGCGTTTGAGGCATTGGTTGTCCCCATCACAGAACGTCAATCGGTGGTTGTAGGCGCTAAGACAAGGAGAGCAGGCAATGCCCGACTCCAACACGGTGTTTCGGGTTCCCAGGGGGCCGTAGAGTTTGCCAGTTTCGGGACCGAAAAACACCATGGTCTGGATGGGGGTCAACGTCGCAAAGTGGCCGGGCCCGCCGTCGTTGGTGATGAGCAGGCGGGCGGTATGGAACAGCATCAACAATTCGCGGATGCTGCGGGTGTAGCCCGTGAGGTCGATACAGGCTTCGCTGCGAATTTTCAGGATCAGGTCTTGGGCCAGTTGGGCGTCGTCCTTCAAACCGATCAGGCCCACGGCATAACCGGCCGCACACAAACCCTGCGCCACGCGCGCGTAATGGTTAGCCGGCCAGGCGCGCTCTGGCAAGATGCCGCCGCCGGCATACAAGAGCACCAAGCTGCGCTGGGCCGTGATGGGATGGTCTGTTTGCACTTGGGTGCGGTAGGCAGCCAGCTCTTGCGCTGAAAATTCCACCGACAACTCCGTGTCCACCGGCAGGGTGCGAATGGGGGCTGCCTTGTTGCGCGGTGCGCCACCTTGGGATTCCAGTGCATCCACCAGCGACAAAAATTGTTTGCTGATGTGTTGGTAAGGGTTATAGGGAATCGCGTGGTTGATAAAGCTGCCGCGGTACAAACCTTCTTGGGTGTGGGGCGTAAAACCCACCCGCACCGGCGCACCGGTCGAAAACGAGAGCAGGGCGCTCACGCGTGAAAACAACTCGCAGTCAATGACCGCGTCCAGGCCCAGTCGGCGCATGGCCAGACTGACCTTCAGAATGTCGCGCACCAGTGATCCGCCCGAACTGTCGTCCAGACTGTGCATGCACTCGGGTTCGGTGAGTTGCAGCAGCTTGGAGACTTCCTGGTTCTTCTTCAATTGCAGGATATGGATGGCGGCACCCGGGTATTGGCGGCGCAATGCCGCAAACATGGGGCCGGCCAGCACGATGCTGCCCATCTCCGAAAGCAATATGACCAGGATGTGCTTGGGGGTTCGGCCCAGTTGCGCGGGAGCCGCCCAAAGGCCGGTCAAGCGCACCCATGCAGACACCCCGGCGCACAGCAACTGGCCTACCCAGCGGTCAATGAAGCGTTGTGTCTGAAGTTTCATGGGTCAGGTCATCGGTTGAGGACAGAGCTTGCGCACCAGGCGTCGCAGTCTGCCCCGCAAGGTTTCAGGAGAGGCCGGCCGCCGCGCGCAGTGCTTGGGCTTTGTCGGTACGCTCCCAAGTGAACTCGGGCTCTTCGCGGCCAAAGTGGCCGTAGGCCGCAGTTTTTTCGTAAATGGGGCGCAGCAGGTCCAGCATCTGGATGATGCCCTTGGGGCGCAGGTCGAAGTGCGCGTTCACCAGTTCTGCAATCTTCTCATCGGAGATCACGCCAGTGCCTTCGGTGTACACCGTGACATTCATGGGCTGGGCCACGCCGATAGCGTAGGCCACTTGCACCTGGCATTGCTTGGCCAGACCGGCAGCGACCACGTTCTTGGCAACATAGCGTGCAGCATAAGCAGCAGAGCGGTCCACCTTGGACGGATCCTTGCCGGAGAACGCGCCACCGCCGTGGGGGCAGGCGCCACCGTAGGTGTCCACAATGATTTTGCGACCTGTCAGGCCGCAATCACCCTGGGGCCCACCAACGACGAAGCGGCCCGTGGGGTTGATCAGGTAACGGGTGTTTTGCAACCATTCCTTGGGCAGCACGGGTTTGATGATTTCTTCGATGATGGCTTCGGTGAAGCTGGCTTTCATCGTGGTCTGGGTTTCCGACTGGTCGGGACTGTGTTGGGTGGACAGCACCACGGTGTCGATGCTGTGGGGCTTGCCGTCCACATAACGCATGGTGACCTGGCTCTTGGCATCCGGGCGCAGGAAAGGCAGGCGGCCATCCTTGCGCAGCTGGGCCTGGCGCTCCATCAGGCGGTGGGCGTAGTAGATCGGCGCGGGCATCAGTTCGGGGGTCTCGTCGCAGGCGTAGCCGAACATCAGGCCTTGGTCGCCAGCACCCGTGTTGAGGTGGTCGTCAGACGCGTGGTCCACGCCCTGCGCGATGTCGTTGCTTTGCTTGTCGTAGGCCACCAATACCGCGCAGCCTTTGTAGTCGATGCCGTATTCGGTGTTGTCGTAGCCGATGCGCTTGACGGTGTCGCGGGCCACCTGGATGTAGTCCACATGGGCATTGGTTGTGATTTCACCGGCCAGCACGACCAGACCAGTGTTGGTCAGGGTTTCAGCCGCGACGCGGGACTTGGGGTCTTGCTTGAAAATGGCATCCAGAATTGCGTCGGATATTTGATCGGCAACCTTGTCGGGGTGGCCTTCAGACACAGACTCGGAGGTGAAGAGAAAATCGTTCGCCATAGGTGTTAACTCCAAAAAAACATCAAGTCGCGTTGCTTGGGCCTTGGAGCTTCGGCGAACGCTTTAGCAGAATTGTCAATATTGACAAGGCACAATGGCGGTCTTTTTGAAGATGGCCGGTGTGGGTGTCGCCCTGCAAGTAGTTCCGTAACTCAGCGACAGCGCAGATTTTATCTCAGTCATGATCCGTTTATTTAAGTTGCTGTCCTTTCTGCCCTTGTGGTTGTTGCATGGTGTTGGATGGATGCTGGGCTGGTTGGCATTTTTGGCATCCCCAACGTACCGGCAGCGCTTTGTTGAAAATGCCACCCAGGCGCGATTTGCGCGCAAGGACTGGATCCCTGCCGTGGGTGCCGCTGGGCAACTGGTGGGCGAGCTGCCGCGTCTGTGGTTTGGGAAGCCAGTTTCTATATTCTGGGATGGCGCGCAACACGTTGAAGCAGCGCTGTCGTCCGGTAGAGGCGTAATTTTTTTAACGCCTCATCTGGGCTGTTTCGAGGTAGCAGCGCAAGCCTATGCAGCCCGTTATGGGCAAGCGGGTCGTCCCATGACGGTGCTGTTTCGTCCGCCACGGCAGTCTTGGCTTAAGGATCTCGTGGAATCGGCCCGCGTGCGGCCGGGGCTGCTCACCGCCCCCACGTCACTGGCGGGTGTCAAACAGCTGTTGAAGGCGCTCAAGCAGGGGCAGTGCGTGGGTTTGCTTCCTGACCAAGTTCCCCCCACGGGACAGGGAACTTGGGCGGCGTTTTTTGGACGGGACGCCTACACCATGACCTTGTCGTCGCGTTTGGCTGCGCAGACTGGCGCCACATTGGTGCTGGCTTGGGGCGAGCGCTTGGCATGGGGGCGTGGTTATGTGGTCCACGTGCATCCTTTTGAGGAAAGGTTATCCGCCGATTCGCGCGAGGCGGGTATGCAAATGAACAGGGTCATGGAGGGCTTGGTGCGTCAGTCACCGGGTCAGTACTTGTGGGGCTATGCGCGCTACAAACTGCCGCGAGATCTGGTGTAAATGCTTAACAGGAAAGTTTGGTCGTGTTGACTCGCCTATTGTTGGAAATCATTCGATGGATCGGCTATTTGCCGCTGAAGTGGGTGCGCGCCTTGGGCTGCGTTTTAGGACTGGTTTTGTATGCGCTGATCGCTTCTCGCAGGCGGGTTGTCTGGACCAATTTGTCCTTGTGTTTTCCGCAATGGAACCGTCAGGATATTCGGCGTTGTGCAATCCAGACCTTCGTGCACTTTGCCCAGGCGTGGTTGGATCGGGGCTGGTTATGGCATGGTTCGCCCTCCGTGAACTTGCAGCGGCTGCAGATAATGGGGGCCGTAGAAGGACTTCAGGGTGATGCGCCCACGGTCATTTTTGCACCGCACTTTGTTGGATTGGACGCAGGATGGACCGCGTTGACCCAGCAACTTCCACGGCGTTTCACCACCATTTATACCGACCAGGCCAATAAAGTGGCCGATGCCTGGATTCTTTCGGGGCGAAAACGCTTTGGCTTGGCGCGATTGTTTGGGCGCATTGAAGGCGTCAAGCCCATCCTGGCTGCCTTGAAAGAGGGCGAGCCACTGTACCTTTTGCCCGATATGAATTTCGGACCGGAAGAGTCGGTGTTTGTGCCGTTTTATGGCGTTGCCGCAGCCACTGTGCCATCGTTGGCCCGTTTTGCCAAACTGGGGCGCGCCAAGGTGGTGCCGGTCATTTCCTGCATGACCCCCAGTGGGTATGAGATCAAGGTCTTGCCCGCGTGGGAAGGTTTTCCGTCAGGGGATCTGGTGGCCGATACAGCCCTGATGAATGTGCGCCTGCAGGCCTATATCGATGCCATGCCTTCCCAGTACTACTGGGTGCATAAACGGTTCAAAGATCGACCTGACGGCGCTGCAGCACCTTATTGAACGGGAGTCTCCGGCGCTTGCGTTGGTGGCACAGGCGTTTCGGTTTGTGGATGGGTCCATTTCCACAGCAATTTCGCCACGTCGTCCACCCCTTTGTGCTTGGGTGCCGAAAACAGCATGACTTCACCACCACCGGCTTGCAATTTGGTGATGGACAGCACCTTCGTGGCCTCGCTGCGTGTCAATTTGTCAGATTTCGTCAACACAATCAGGAATTTCAGACCTTCCTGGACGCGCGGGCGAATGATGTCCAGGAGGATTTCATCCAACTCGGTCATACCGTGGCGCGGATCACACATCAGCACAATCCCTTTCAGGTTTTCGCGCGTGATCAGGTAGTTTGCCATCACTTGCTGCCAACGAATTTTGTCCTGCTTGGGAACCGCGGCGTATCCGTAGCCCGGCAGGTCCGTCAAAATGGCATCGGTGACCCCTTGTTTGCCCAGTGAAAACAAGTTGATGTGCTGCGTTCTTCCCGGCTTTTTGGAAGCGAATGCCAGCTGTTTCTGTTGCGTGAGGGTATTGATGCAGGTTGATTTGCCTGCATTGGACCGGCCAACAAAGGCGATTTCAGGGACGTCCAGCTTGGGCAGAAAGTGCAATTGGGGTGCAGTGGTCAAGAATTTTGCGGTATGCAACCAGCCAAGCGCAACAGTGGCTTCCGTCTTGTCGCCGTGGCTTTGCGCGGCTCCGGGTCGGGATGCAGGGGGTGGGTTTGTGTTTGTAGTCATTAATTTAAGAGTGGGACCCGGACCTGCATTGTAGAATGGCGCTGTTTTGCTCACCAGACACAGCACCCCTATGACGTTGATTGCCCACTTGATCCTTGCTGCTTCCGTTGCAGTATCTGCCGTCTCTGCATTTGCAGCTGATGCCACACCTGAGCCTGCTGCGCACACAGGAACTGCCCCAGCCAAGGCGGCCAAGCCAGATCTGGCCAAAGGTGAGGCAAGTTTTGGTGCGATTTGTGCGGGCTGCCATGGTGCTGACGGTAATTCAGGCGCACCCGCCTACCCCAAGTTATCGCAGCAGCATCCTGAATATCTGGTTAAGCAACTGCAAGAATTCAAGTCCGACAAGCGCACCAGTGCTGTCATGAAAGGATTTGCTTCTGCCCTGTCGGATGAAGATATGAAAAATATCTCATTTTGGGTCACCACCAAAAAATCTAAAACGGGTTTTGCCAAGGACAAAGAACTTGTGACATTGGGTGAACGCATCTACCGTGGTGGCATTGCGGATCGGCAAGTGCCTGCATGCGCAGGTTGCCACAGCCCCAATGGCGCGGGTATACCCGCGCAATACCCACGTTTGAGTGGTCAACATGCGGAATATGCAGCGTCTCAGCTCACGGCATTCCGTGATGGTGCGCGCAAAAATAGCCCACAAATGTCCCAAGTTGCCGCCAAAATGAATGACCGAGAGATTAAGGCCGTTGCGGATTACATCGCTGGCTTGCGCTGATACGTCATCGGTAGCTCGGGTTTCTCGGGAAACCTGACGACTGCAACAAATCCAAAAAAGGCAGACCTTTCGCAAGAAGGTCTGCCTTTTTTCATGGGGTAATCGTGTTCTGTGCAACAGACGGTTCGTCGGCTTGTAAAACGTTGTAAGAAAAGTTGTCTGCTGGCGACCAATGGGGAAATGAGGAAGTCTATATGCTGATCAAGCCCCGAAACGATGGTTTCAACCATCCTGTCGCCAGTGAAATTACCGAGCGCCATGTGTATGAAGGCCGACGCAATCTATTGAGGTTGATGGCGGTGGGTGCGGCAGGGGGGGGCATGGCCTCCTGGGCCTCTCGGCAGGCGCTGGCGCAAACCTCGGGCGTGGTCCAGCGGCCCGGCAAGTTAGCGGTTTTGAATACGCGCCCTTCTGTTGTCGATGGCGCTTTGACCATAGAAAAGCCAACCTCTTACAAAGATGCGAGCAGTTACAACAATTTCTACGAATTTGGCACGGACAAGGCAGATCCTGCAGTCAGCGCCCATACGCTGAAGACCACGCCGTGGACTGTTGAGATCGAAGGCTTGGTGAAGAAGCCGGTGCGGCTTGGAATGGACGACTTGCTCAGACTCAGTCCATTGGAAGAGCGCATCTACCGTTTGCGCTGTGTCGAAGGTTGGTCGATGGTGATTCCATGGGTAGGCTACTCACTCGCTGAACTCATCAAACGCGTCGAACCGCTGGGTAGCGCCAAATACCTTGAGTTCGTATCGTTGGCAGACCCTAAGACGATGCCTGGCGTTCGGTCGGGTGTTTTGGACTGGCCCTACGTAGAGGGGTTGCGCCTGGACGAGGCAATGCACCCCTTGACTTTGCTGACCTTTGGCATGTATGGGGAGGTTTTGCCCAATCAGAATGGAGCTCCCCTACGTTTGGTCGTGCCTTGGAAATATGGTTTCAAGAGTGGCAAGAGCATCGTCAAGATTCGTTTTACGGAGAAACCGCCTGTCACCGCCTGGAACAAGGCTGCGCCCAATGAATACGGATTTTTCTCCAACGTCAACCCCACCGTAGACCATCCGCGCTGGAGCCAAGCCACGGAGCGGCGTATTGGAGAGGATGGCCTTTTTTCTAAAAAGCGGAAAACCCTCATGTTTAACGGCTACGAGGCGCAAGTGGGACAGTTGTACACAGGCATGGACCTGAAAAAACTGTACTAACTGTGTCGGTATCGTCCTTGATGAACCGTTGGCTTTCCACGCGGCTTGCAAAACCGGCTTGGTTTGGTGCCGCATTATTACCCGCACTCTGGTTGTTGCTTGCCGCATTGACAGACCAATTGGGAGCCAATCCTGCTGAGGCCTTGATACGTGCCACGGGTGACTGGACGTTGCGTATGCTGTGTGTCGTGCTGGCGATTACCCCCGTGCGGGTGACGTTTGGCATGCCAGTATTGGCCCGCTTTCGAAGGATGGCGGGGCTATTTGTGTATTTCTATGTTGTGTTGCACTTGCTGGCCTACAGTGGTTTTGACATGGGTTTTGACGTAGCCGATATTGCCAAAGACATCGCCAAACGCCCCTTCATTCTGGTGGGCTTTAGCGCTTTCGTGCTGCTTACCCCTCTGGCGTTAACCTCCTTCAATCGGGCGATTCGGGCGCTTGGGGGGAGGCGTTGGCAGGCTTTACATCGCCTGATTTATGCCATTGCGCTGCTGGCGTTATTGCATTTTTTTTGGATGCGGGCGGGGAAAAACAACTTTGCAGAGGTCGCTGTATACGCTGCCGTCATTGGTACCCTATTGGCCTGGCGGATAGCGAAAAATTTGAGGGAAAAGTCCTCCTAGCCCGCGAATTTATTGCGTAGACAGCTATATAAATAGTAGCGTATATGCATTGCTGCACTGGTTCCAGAATGTGGCAGATGGTTTGCTTCAAGAAAGGACGCAGGTCTTACCTGGGGACGACCGGAGTTACGTCAGAGTTGGGCTTGGCGGGCGTGGTTTTGGCAGGCAAATACAGTGGGCCTGTCTGCCCGCATCCTGACAGATTGAGCATGCCAGCGCCAAGGATAAGTGCAGTGACTAAAATTTGCTTTGTAATCAACATGGTGAAATTGTAATGACCGACTCAGAATTTTTGGATCGTGCGGAAATCCTGCTCAAAACTATTGAAGCCAGCTGCGACTCGATCAATGATGAGAGTGATGCAGATGTGGACAACCAGCGCGTAGGCAGCATGGTCACCCTGACATTTTCCAATGCTAGCCAAATTATTATTAATTTGCAGAAACCACTGCATGAAGTCTGGATGGCAGCCAAGTCGGGTGGATACCACTACCGGTGGACCGATAGTCAATGGCAAGACACCAAAGGGCAGGGTGAGTTTTTTGCAGAACTCACCCGCAATGCCAGTGCCCAAGCCGGGCAGGCGCTTCAGTTTCGTGCGTGATCAGTTTTTGAAGAGATCCAGAATTTTTTTCTTTTCGTCTGCAGCTGGTAGTGCTTGAGACGTAGGATCAGCCTTGGCTTCCAATCCCAGCCCAGAGACGCCTGCCCCCTTGGCAAATTCATCGAAGTACCATTCGCCACGGACATGCACCACGCCTTCTGGTGCAGCCGGTTCGTTTACAGGAGCGTTTCTGAGCGCGGTTTCCATGAAGCTGATCCAGACGGGTAGGCTCAGACCGCCGCCTGTTTCACGGTCGCCGAGCTTGCGCGGGGTGTCGTAGCCTATCCATGTCACTGCGGTGAGGGTTGGCTGGTAGCCCGCAAACCAAGCGTCCATGGAGTCGTTGGTGGTGCCGGTTTTTCCGTAGATGTCGGGGCGTTTCAAGGTCGCTTGGGCACGTGCTGCTGTGCCAGAACGTGTGACTTCTTGTAGCAAACTCGTCATCAAGAATGCATTGCGTGCGTCAATCGCGCGTTCCGAGTCATCCAGAGCTGGTGCTTGTGATTGCACCAACACTTTGCCACGTTGCTCACTTACTTTGGAAACCAGCCAAGGATTAACGCGGTAGCCCCCATTGGCAAAGACGGAGTAACCTGTAGCCATTTGCATTGGCGTGACGGCGCCCGCGCCCAAAGCCATGGTGAGGTAGGGTGGATGCTTTTCCGCTTCGAAACCAAATCGGGTGATCCATTCTTGTGCATATTGGGTCCCTATGGATTGCAAGATCTGGATGGAGATCATGTTTTTCGATTTCGCCAGACCCCGCCGAAGTGACATGGGGCCTTCGAACGTTCCGTCATAGTTTTTGGGCTCCCAAGGCTGTCCACCGGTGACTCCAGCGTCAAAGAACAAAGGCGCATCGTTAACCACGGTGGATGGAGTAAAACCCTTCTCCAGAGCCGCTGAGTAGATAAAAGGCTTGAAACTGGAGCCTGGTTGCCGCCATGCTTGCGTGACGTGGTTGAACTTGTTTTTCGCAAAATCGAATCCCCCGACCAATGCTTTGATGGAGCCATCGCGTGGATCGATGGCGACAAAAGCACCTTCAACCTCAGGCAACTGGGTAATTTCCCAGCCTCCTTTTGTCGTTTTGCTGACACGAATCACTGCCCCCCGTCGAATTTTGATGTTGGGTGGCGCCTTATCTGAAAGGCCCGATTGCGCAGGCTTGAGTCCGTCCCCAGTAATCTCCAGTGTCTCCCCATTTTGTCGAACGGCTTTGATTTTCTTGGTATCTGCTTCCAGTACCACGGCTGACATTACGTCACCGTTGTCAGGGTGTTCGTCCAGTACTTCGTCAATCGCGTCGTCAGTCTCCTGCGCATTGCCAGGAAGGTTGATGTATTTTTCTGGCCCACGGTAGACTTGGCGACGTTCAAAATCCATGATGCCGCGGCGCAAGGCTTTGTAGGCAGCATCTTGATCCGATGCCTTTAAAGTGGTTTGCACATCGAGTCCACGGGTGTAAGTTTCATCTCCGTATTGCGCATACATCAATTGGCGCACCATTTCGGTGACGTATTCGGCATGTACCTGGCTTGTATGGGCGCTGGTTCTGACCTTCAACTCTTGTTTCTTTGCCTCATCAGCCTCCTGCGCTGTGATAAACCCGTTCTCCAGCATGCGGCCAATAATGTGAAGCTGGCGAACTCGCGCTCTTTTGGGGTTAACTATGGGGTTGTAGGCAGAGGGGGCTTTGGGCAGGCCCGCGAGCATGGCGGCTTCGGCAATCGTGATGTCTTTGAGTGGCTTGCCAAAATAAGTATCCGAGGCAGCCGCGAAACCGTAGGCCCGATTTCCAAGGAAGATCTGATTCATGTAAATTTCCAGAATCTGGTCTTTGCTTAGAAGATGCTCCAGCTTAAAGGTCAACAGTATTTCGTAAATCTTCCGCGTAAACGTCTTCTCTGAGGATAAATACACGTTGCGAGCCACTTGCATCGTGATGGTGGATGCCCCCTGACTTTTTACCCGCCCCACATTGGCAAGACCTGCGCGAATAACACCCACATAATCTACGCCACCATGTTGGTAAAAGCGCGAGTCTTCAATGGCCAGAACCGCGTTGGTCATGACCTTGGGAATTTCGCCGATGGGAGCCAGGTTGCGCCGCTCTTCCCCAAACTCCCCTAGCAGCTCGCCTTCTTCGGAAAATATACGCAAGGGCAACTTGGGTCGATAGTCTGAAAGATCTGAGATGTCGGGTAAATTCGGGAAGGCAACTGCCAGGGCCAGTGCAATCACCATGGCCAGAGAAAGCACCCCGGCCAATCCAATTCCGACAGTCCACAAAACTATGCGTACAAGCCAATGCGGACTCGGGCCGCCTGGGCGCGTTTTGGAGGTGGACTTTTCCGGGGAGGGGGGTGTGGTTGGCATAAAAGGAGTTGATTGGGGTCCGTCAGCATTATAAAAACCGGCCGTCTGGTCGCTTACTGGCGCACGCGCTGGCATTGTTTCTGGTTGTCGATTCACTATGCGAAACTATGCCATGGGTTCTAATTGGAAAATAAACGTCTGCTTTTGGCAACGTTTGAAACAGGTTGAAACAGAAAAAACCTTTGCGGGACAATGATCTTACTGATAGCATTGAAGTGAATTCTTAAGTTTGACCGGTGCTTTATCGGTCTGTTTCAGGGGATAGTTTTGATCTCATTGGGGTCGCTTTTTAGTCGCAAGCCAGCACCTATGGTCGGTTTGGATATCAGTTCCTCTAGCGTGAAGCTGGTGGAGTTGGGCCATGACAAGGCCGGAAATCTCGTTCTTGAGCATTGTGCTATCGAGCCGCTGGAACGAGGGTGGATCACTGACGGCAACATAGAGAAGTTCGATGAAGTGGCCGATGCACTGCGTCGGCTTGTCAAAAAAAGTGGCACTAAAACCAAAAATGTCGCAATGGCGTTGCCTCCATCGGCGGTGATTACCAAGAAAATCGTTTTACCCGGTGGTATGTCTGATCAAGAGCTTGAGCAGCAAGTAGAGACAGAAGCCAATCAGTACATCCCATTTCCACTTGATGAGGTGAGTTTGGATTTTTGCGTCATCGGACCGAGTGCTGCGTCGGCTGGCGATGTGGAGGTGTTGATTGCAGCATCTCGGCGCGAAAAAGTACAGGATATCCAAGGTTTGGCGGAGGCCGCAGGGTTGACTCCGGTCATTGTCGATGTTGAGTCCTATGCTTCTCGGCTGGCTGCGGGGCGGTTGATTGAAAACTTGCCAGACAAGGGGGCAGGTTTGATTGTGGCCTTGTTTGAAGTGGGCGCATTGACCACGAGCATGCAGGTCATTCGCGATGAAGAGGTGCTCTATGACCGTGACCAAGCATTTGGCGGGGCACAATTGACGCAGTTAATAGTGCGCCAATATGGATTTTCTCAAGAAGAGGCCGAAACTAAAAAACGCAGTGGTGAGCTTCCAGATGATTATGATTTGTCCGTATTAAGACCTTTTATTGACACCATGGTTCAGGAGTTGGGGCGTGCGCTGCAGTTTTTCTTTACTAGCACTCCTCACAACAAGGTTGACTACATCATGCTTGCCGGTGGGTCGGCGGCATTGCCGGGTTTAACGGTGGCGGTCACACAGCACACCAGTTTCCCTTGTAGTCTTCTCAATCCCTTTGATGGCATGGAGATTGGCGATGGTATTCGCCTGAAAAGAATGACGCGTGAGGCGCCTTCCTATCTTACGTCGTGCGGATTAGCCTTGCGGAGGTTTGTGCAGTGATCCTGATCAACCTGCTTCCGCACCGCGAGGTCGCACGTAAGCGGCGTCGCGATTTGTTCAACGTGTCTTTAGGAATTTCAGCCCTTGTGGGTGGGGCTATAGCTGGGATGGTTTTTTTGTGGTTTCAAACAGCGATATCGGTGCAGCAGGACACCAATGTGGTTTTGGAAACTGAAATCAAGAAGCTTGAGGGGCAGATCAAGGATATTGCTGGGTTGGAGGCTGAGATTGCGGCGTTGCGTGCACGTCAGCAAGCCGTGGAAGATTTGCAATCTGATCGCAATTTGCCAGTGCATCTGTTGACGGAGTTGGTCAATCAGCTGCCGGATGGGGTTTTTATTTCTAAAATGGTCCAGGCTGACCAATTGGTAACCATCAATGGAACTGCTCAGTCGAATGAGCGAGTATCAGAATTATTGCGCAACCTTGCCACTAATACACCTTGGTTCAGTAAGCCAGATCTCGTGGAAATCGTTGCAGGCAGCGTTGCGTTGTCGACTAAAGAGCAAAAACGTGTTTCGAATTTTACGATTCGGGTCAAACTTGTGCGAGCAAGTGAGGCGGAAAAGGCGGCAGTTAAGGCCGAAATTGTTGCAATTGTCGATGGAAAGAAATAACAGGATCCCGCATGGCAATGAAGATCCCCAATACAGTTGATGTATCAGCTATTCAAGAGAAAATAGTTGCGCAGTTTCGCGATCTTGACCCCAAAGATCCTTCCCTATGGCCGATGTTGCCACGAAATGCACTGTTTGTGCTGACTTCCATAGTTATCGTTGGGGTGCTTTGGTTCGTTTGGCTCAGCGGTTCGCAAGAAATTTTGCAACAGGAGCAAGAAAAGGAAATTAAGTTTCGGGAAGATTACAAAACCAAACTGACCAAGGCTGTCAATTTGGATGTACTCAAGAAACAGCGCGAACAGGTGCAGCAGTATGTGACACAGCTTGAAAAACAGTTGCCTAGCAAGGCAGAAATGGATGCACTGCTTTCTGATATCAATCAAGCGGGTTTGGGGCGGAGTTTACAGTTTGACCTTTTTAGACCAGGTCAAATTGCGGTCAAAGAATATTATGCAGAGTTGCCTATTGCGATCAAAGTTACCGGAAAATACCACGATATCGGCGCTTTTGCGTCCGATATTGCTAACTTATCTCGTATTGTTACCCTGAATAATTTGACAATCATCCCCAAATCGGAAAACACCCTGACTCTGGATTCCACTGCCAAAACTTTCCGTTATTTGGATAAAGACGAAATAAGTTCTCAACGTAAAGCAACTGCAGGGAAGGGAGTCGCTAAATGAGGCTCTTTTATATTTTTGCGATGGCCTTCGTGCTTGCAATTTTGACTGGCTGTGGGTCTTCTAAAGAAGACGATATTCGTCAATGGATGGTGGAGGAACGGAATCAAACACGGCCGAAGGTGGCACCTATTCCGGCACCAAAACAGTTTAAGCCAGAGGCTTACACCAATGCTGCGGCAATTGAACCGTTCAGTAATCAAAAGCTGACACAAGCTTTAAAGCGAGATTCGTCGCAAGTGGCCGCCAATGGTGCTTTAGTGGCGCCAGAATTGGCACGTCGGAAGGAGCCTCTGGAGGCTTTTCCGCTTGATGCTATGACCCTGGTGGGCAGTATCCTGAAATCTGGGCAGCCAGTAGCTTTGGTGAAGGTTGATAGTTTGTTGTACCAAGTAAAGCTGGGTAACTATTTAGGGGAGCACTATGGGCGGGTTACCAAAATTGATGAAACCGAGGTGACTTTGCGCGAAATCGCACAGGACGGTGTTGGTGAGTGGGTTGAACGCGTTGCAACCTTGCAATTGCAAGAGGGGACAAAAAAATGAATAAGCAAAATCAGCGGGTGTGCCTGCATGTGTGGCAATGGTTAGTTTTTCCGGTGATGTTGTTGTTGAGCGTTGCTGTTGGGGCACAGCCGGTTATCGAATCCGTCAGTGGGTCCATTCAAGGTGGGACCGAAATTGTCCGCATTGATTTGTCGCAGGAATTGAAGGCCGTTCCGACCGGTTTTTCAATACAGTCGCCAGCCCGGATCGCGCTCGACTTTCCAGGTGTTGCAAATGCCATGGGTCGCTCTACGATTGATATCAACCAGGGCAATTTGAAGTCTGTCAGTGTTGTGCAAGCGGGGGACCGTACCAGAGTGGTTCTTAACTTAAAACAGTCTGTGGCCTATAAGGCTGAAATTCAAGGAAAATCGTTGTTGGTGGCATTAGAGTCGGCCTCATCTGGCGCGGCAGGCACCACAACTACGCTCACTTTTGCTGAGAGTCGTAGCAGGGATTCTGCCCCTCTAAAAGATCTGGACTTTCGCCGGACGGCTGAAGGGGCTGGGCGTATTGTGGTGACATTGCCCAACAATCAGGTGGGTGTTGATATCCGTCAGCAAGGTCAGACTTTGGTGGTGGAGTTTATGAAATCTACGCTTCCTGAAGGTATGCGTCGTCGTTTGGATGTGGGAGATTTTGGTACACCTGTGAAATCGGTAACCACAATCCAGTCGGGTGACCGTGTACGCATGGTCATAGAGCCCAGGGGGCAGTGGGAGCACAGCGCCTACCAGAGCGACGAACAGTTTGTCATTGAAGTCAAAGAGATTAAAGTAGATCCGAAAAAATTAACTCAGGGTGTGGGGTACAACGGGCAAAAATTGTCACTGAACTTCCAGAACATTGAAGTTCGGTCCTTGTTGCAAGTCATTGCGGACTTTACCAATTTCAACATCGTGACCTCTGATTCAGTCTCGGGCGCTGTAACCTTGCGCCTACAAGATGTGCCGTGGGATCAAGCATTGGACATCATTTTGCAGGCCAAAGGCTTGGGCATGCGCAAGAGTGGTAACGTTTTGTGGGTTGCACCGAAAGATGAGATTTCCTCAAAAGAGAAACTTGATTTGGAGGCTGTAGCTGCAGTGCAGAGTCTGGAGCCTTTGCGAACCCAGTCCTTCCAAATCAATTACGCCAAAGCCGTGGATATTGCAGCGCAACTTACGGCAACAGGCAGTGGCACAACATCCAGCGCACGTTTGTTGAGCGTGCGGGGGAGCGTGATGGCAGAGCCTCGTACCAATCAGCTTTTTGTGACGGATATTCCAAGCAAATTGGAGCAAGTTCAACAGTTACTCGCAAAGTTGGATGTCGCAGTGCGCCAAGTAATGATTGAGGCACGAATCGTTGAGGCATCTGATACCTTTGGGAAATCGTTGGGTGTCAAGTTGGGGGGAAATGACCTTCGTGCCCAAAAGGGGGGCGATGGCGGGTACCAACTTTCTGGGGAGAATCGAGTTGCCTTTGGTTCCAGTTATGCAAATGCCGTTGCGAGCAGCGGAGCAGGCGGAACAAATGACCTTAGTAGTAATTTTGTCAACCTGCCCGTTGCGGGTGGGGCGACATTTGCGTTGTCAATTTTTAGCTCAGCAGCAAATCGCTTCCTTAATTTGGAAATTTCGGCGCTTGAGGCTGATGGTAAAGGGAAGGTTGTATCTAGCCCACGTGTGATTACCGCCGACCAGAATAAGGCTATGATTGAACAAGGAACAGAGTTTCCCTACCAAGTGGCTTCTGCGAGCGGAGCGACTTCTATAGCCTTCCGTAAGGCATCCTTGAAGTTGGAAGTGACACCACAAATCACCCCTGAGGGCAACATCATTCTCAATTTGGATGTGAATAAGGACACCAGGGGCATCAATACCTCTGCAGGCTATGCCATAGACACCAAGCACATTCAAACTCAGGTGCTAGTCGAGAATGGTGGTACGGTGGTAATTGGTGGAATATTCACTGAGGATCAAGTAAATACTGTAGATAAAGTCCCTTTCTTTGGTGATCTGCCGGGTGTTGGTGTTTTGTTCAGAAGAACGGCAACCTCATCGGAGAAGCGGGAAATGTTGGTATTTATTACACCAAAAGTCTTGGGTGATCTCGGGAATGGTCACTAACCTTAGCAGACGAAGATGAATTACGGGATTATAAGAATGAATTTATTGAAATGCTTAATGGGGACGTTGCTTTTAGTCGCACTGGTGGCCTGTGGTGGTGGTGGTGGGAATGCAAGCTCGCCACCCACTTCACAGACAAGTACTGCTAATAGCAGTGTGGGAAATATACGTATTACCTCTAGCTCCAGCACCTTAAGTGCAGATGGTACTACGGCTCTGACTTTTACCATCTACGCATTGACAAGTGGAAATGCGGCGGTATCGGGTGCAACTATTGATCTCACAGCAACAAATGGAGTAGTGTTAGGCAGTGCTTCAGTGGTAACCACTTCGACAGGTGCCACCGTCACGATGATTGCGGACTCTTCCGATCAGACTAGTCGCACGTCAACATTGACCGCTTCTTGTTCGGGATGCACTGCAAGTCCTGTATCAAGTTTAATAAGCATCGTTGGGGCGACTATATCGTTGACAAATTCAGGGGGAACCTCGCTGGTTGTTGGTGGCTCTAATGCAACATTGAGCGCTACGGTAAAGAACGCATTTGGTGCGCCGATGTCGGGTGTCACTATGTCTTTTGCAGCAACTGACTCTTCAGTTCTTGGTTTGAATGCACCCACCGGGGTGACAAACACATTAGGAGTTGCGACCGTGACTGTCTCCGGGATTGCTGCGGGAAGTGCAAGCGTCAATGCGTCTGCATTGGGAGATGCCAAGTCCCAAGCCTATACCAGTGGCGTGGCAACGGCAGTATTGGCCGTCACGTCTCCTGCAAACAATGCAAGCATGATCACAAATGTTGCGCAAATCATTAATGTTTCGGCGCCCGGGGCAACTTCCGTAACGTTCACGGCGACACGAGGATCATTTGCAAATGGGACCGCAAGCGAAACTGTTGCGGTGGCTGGAGGAGTTGCGTCAGCTACATTGACTTCTGCGCAGGCCGGTACTTCCACGGTCACTATATTCGATAGCCTGTCTCGATCCACTAATCTCACATTGATAGTTTCTCCACCGGTGTCTTCCGTCAATAAAATCCTTTTGAATGCGAGCCAAACGACGTTACCTGTTGCGACTTCCGGCGTGGCTTCGTTATCGTTAACGGCGCGTGCCGTATTGTTTGATGGGACGACAGATCAATCTGTGGCTAACGTTCCCATTGAATTTTCAATGACTGGAGGGCCTGGAGCTGGTGAGTTTTTGTCACCTGCGCTCGCCTACACCAATAACGCAGGCTATGCGGTTGCCACAGTCACTGCTGGTACCGCAGCCTCCACTCCAAACGGAATCGTTGTTTCGGCGAAGGTGCAGGGGACTGCTGTGAAAACCGGAACTTCGCCATCTAGCAATAATGTACAGTTGACCATTGGTGGACAGGCATTGTCTGTCGCTTTTGGTTCATCATCTGTACTGGGGGAAAGTTCCGACAAAACTTTGTATATACAAGCCTATTCAGTACAGGTTACAGATGCTAACAATAACCCTGTAGCGGGTCAGACAGTCACCTTACGCTTGCGGCCAGTTGCGTTCAAACTAGGTAGTATTTGTAATGTTACCGCGATATATTGCGCAGAAGATGCGAATGGCAATGATTCGCTAGAATCTGCATCGGAAGATGGGGCGAGAACTTCATTGGCTTTGGGCTCATTGGCCGGCTCTTGCCCAACAATTCCTCCTGCTGTTACAGGATCAAGGGATGGAATCTTAACCCCGCAGAATTCGGATGGTGGCGGTGTGCCATCGACTGTAACCACGGATGCCAACGGAATCGCTGCTTTTAACCATACGTATTTGAAATCCGAAGCTTTGTGGATTGTCAATAAGTTGACGGCAACAGTTAGTTCCAGCGGAACGGAGACTAGTCGATCAACTATTATCGAACCAGGCGTGGCTGAGACCGATGTGAAGCCGCCGACTACCTGTCACCTTTCTGACTCACCGTATGCTTTCTGACGTTCCGGCTAGTGATCTCTCTCATCGGCCTCCCCGGCTCCGGGAAAACCACCGTCGGGCGCCAACTTGCCCGGCGACTTCAGCTTCCCTTCGTTGACTCCGACCACGCCATTGAACAGCGCCTGGGCTGTTCCATCCGCGAGTTCTTTGACCGGGAGGGGGAGGCGCGTTTTCGCGATGTCGAGGAGGAAACGATTGATGCCTTGACGCTGGTGCCAGGGCGCGTGTTGTCCACTGGCGGCGGTGCGGTGCTGCGCAGTGCCAATCGCCAGCATTTACGCGAGCGTGGGCGTGTGATTTATCTCAAATCCAGTCCAGAAGAGTTGTACCGGCGCTTGCGTCACGATGTCAACCGGCCCTTGCTGCAGGTGGCAGATCCGTTGGCCCGTCTGCGTGATCTCTATGCGCAACGTGATCCTCTGTACCGCGAGACGGCGCATTTCGTAATGGAAACAGGGCGCCCTTCTGTGGCCACTTTGGTCAATATGATCGTTATGCAGTTGGAGTTGGCCGGTGCCATACCGCAAAAGTAGCGCATCAATATGAAGGCTTGCACCGGCTTTTTGCCCTAGCAAAAATCTGCGGCTG
This sequence comes from Rhodoferax sp., assembly GCF_030697375.1. GTDB lineage: Bacteria > Pseudomonadota > Gammaproteobacteria > Burkholderiales > Burkholderiaceae_C > Allorhodoferax. The sequence goes on from NZ_JAUYQD010000038.1 coordinate 57,516, forward strand.
AGTGTGGTTACAGCGGGAGCCTCTAAACTCGGGGGTATGACCCTTTCAACTCTTTGTACGGTTTCCATCGCCTTAGGCGAACGCAGCTATCCCATCACTATCGGCACTGGGTTACTCGGCCAGTCGGCCACATTTGCGGCACTGCCCTCCGCCGCAACCGCGGTGATTGTCAGCAACACCACGGTGGCGCCGCTGTACGCACGGCAGCTCCAGCATGCATTGGCAAGCAAATATAAATCAGTGCACTTGGTGACTTTGCCCGACGGCGAAGAATACAAAACTTGGCAGACTCTGAACCAGATTTTTGACGCACTCTTACAGAACAACAGTGACCGCAAGACCGTCTTGTTCGCCTTGGGCGGTGGCGTGGTGGGGGATATGACGGGTTTTGCCGCTGCCAGCTATATGCGTGGTGTGCCGTTTGTGCAGGTTCCCACCACCTTGCTGGCGCAGGTGGATTCCTCTGTCGGAGGCAAGACTGGTATCAACCACCCCATGGGCAAGAACATGATCGGTGCGTTTTACCAGCCGCTGCAGGTGGTGTGTGATCTGGACACTCTTAAAACCTTGCCCGGCCGCGAACTCAGCGCCGGCTTAGCAGAGGTCATCAAATACGGGCCGATTGCCGATTTGGAGTTTCTGGACTGGATTGAAGTAAATATGGACCGCCTGCTGGCGCGTGATGTGCAGGCGCTGGCGCATGCGGTGCAGCGCAGCTGCGAAATCAAAGCCTGGGTTGTGGGCCAGGACGAACGCGAAGCCGGTTTGCGTGCCATTCTCAACTTTGGCCATACCTTTGGGCATGCCATTGAGGCAGGCTTGGGGTATGGCGCGTGGCTGCATGGGGAGGCCGTGGGTTGTGGCATGGTCATGGCCGCGCATTTGTCGCAACGCCTGGGGCTCATCGACATGGCCTTTGTGCAACGGCTCACGGCCATGATCGACAAGGCGGGTCTGCCCGTGGTGGGGCCACAACTGCATACGCAGGACAACGCGGGCCGCTATCTGGAACTGATGGGGGTGGATAAGAAGGCCGAAGGCGGTGAAATCCGCTTTGTGCTGATCGACGGCCCCGCGCGGGCCACCATGCGGGGTGCACCCGATGCGTTGGTGCGTGAGGTGATCGATGCCTGCTGTATCTAGTTGCTATGAAAACAATAGCTGCTTGCGCAATATGTACGGGGGCCAGAGGCATATTTTGCCTGTAAATTGATGACCTTGGCCCTCTATGCCTGCGATCCTGCGCAAACGCGCGGGCGACGTTTTCCGGAAGTTCCCGCTCCTACGCGTACCGACTTTCAGCGCGACCGCGACCGCATTGTGCATTCCACCGCATTTCGCCGCTTGGTCTACAAAACCCAGGTGTTCCTCAACCATGAAGGCGACCTGTTTCGTACCCGTTTGACCCACTCTCTGGAAGTGGCGCAACTGGGGCGTTCCATTGCCCGGTCGCTGCGGCTCAACGAAGACCTGGTGGAAACCATCGCCCTGGCACATGACCTGGGCCATACCCCTTTTGGCCATGCCGGACAGGATGCGCTGAACGACTGCATGGCTGCATTTGGAGGCTTTGAGCACAATTTGCAGAGCTTGCGGGTGGTGGACCACCTTGAGGAGCGTTACCCCGCGTTTGATGGGCTGAATCTGTGCTTTGAAACCCGCGAAGGCATCCTGAAGCATTGCTCGCGCCACAACGCGGCACTGCTGGAGGCGGAAGAGCCGCCGTTTGCGGACGGCCAAGGTGGTGTGGGCCGTCGTTTCTTGGCGCGTGCGCAGCCTAGTTTGGAGGCGCAACTGTGCAATCTGGCCGACGAGATCGCCTACAACGCCCACGATATTGACGATGGCGTGCGCTCCGGCCTGATCACGCTGGAACAATTGCAGGAAGTGCCTTTGTTTGAGGGTTTTCGTCAGCAGGCCTTGGCCTCGCACGCCCACCTGGCGGACCCCTTGCAGGCGCGGCGCTTGTTGTATGAGTCAATCCGGCTCATGCTCAGTGCCCAGGTCTATGACGTAATTGCAAGCACCCAGGCCACCCTGGCCGTCGCTCGACCGGACAGTGTGGCGGCGGTGCGCGCACTGTCGCCTCTGGTGGCTTTTGGTCCCGCCATGCGCGAGGGTTCCCAGGTTCTTAAGGGTTTTTTGCTGCGCAAGTTGTACCGCCACCCGCAGGTGGTGCAGACCATGGCCCAGGCCAAACAGGTGGTGCACGATTTGTTTGCGGCCTATAGCGCAGCTCCACAGGAAATGCAAAGTGGATTTGCGGCACGGTCCAGCGCCTTGCGTGCTGCGGAGCAACCCGACCCAGTCGCCGTCAGGCGTGTGGTCGCCGACTATATTGCAGGTATGACGGACCGTTTCGCCGCACGGGAGCATGAACGGTTGACCGGCGTGCGCCTGCTGCCCTAGGCCGTGTGCGCCGGTAAAATCAAGCCAACAGACACCATAGTCGGGGATTCACCATGAGCTTTTTAAATCAATTGAAATCGCAAGCTTCAGCCTTGCAATCGGAGCAAAGTGCCCAAAAAAACCACAGTGAGGCCAACACCCAACTGACGGAAGCAGCTGCCAAAACCACCTGGTTGTACATGGTGGAGCTCGCCAAACAACTCAATGTGATAGTGCCCGCAGGGCCCCAACTGGGGCTGGATAACCGCACGCCCTGGCCGGTGATGAAGCTGGTGGATTTTCGGGTGGATGCACGCAAAAAGCAGCTGCGTGACAAGGAGGTGTATGACTACATTGCCATGGGGTGGCGCATCGTGCCACGCGACGGTGTGCCGGTGGCGGGCAGCGTCAGTGCGAACTTTCCTCCGGATTTGCAGCGGATTGAAACCCGTCTGTCGGCCGGTGCCGTGAAACACGAGCGTCTCGAAGTGCGGCACCCCGAGAAAAATACCTTGCAGGCGATTCGATTCAATTACGCCACCGAAGCCCGTGGTGGTATCACCATCACCGCCCACCACGATGAAGCGAAGATGGTGTTCCGGCTCATGAGTTTGCAGAGTTTCGAGGTGGTGAACACCAGTTACCCCGCAGCGCAAATCCAAAGCGCAATACTCGACGAGTTGGCCAAGCTCTTGGTAGGCCAAACGAGCCGTTTTGTCTAAACCATGGAAACCCATGCACACCAGTCCCCGAACAGTCATTGATGACACCCGTGTCTGGCTGGAGCGTGCTGTCATAGGACTGAACCTGTGCCCGTTTGCCAAAAGTGTGCACGTCAAGGGGCAGATCCATTACGCAGTGAGTGCCGCCCAGACCCCCGAAGCCTTCCTGGAAGACCTCATTCAAGAGCTAAAAGCACTCGCAGCCCACGACGCGACTGCGCGGGATACTACACTTTTGATAGCGCCAGACTGTCTGGCTGACTTTCTGGACTTCAATGACTTTCTGGCGCAAGCCGATCAGGCCTTGGTGGACCTGGATTTGGATGGGGTGCTGCAGATTGCCAATTTGCACCCTGACTACCAGTTTGCCGGAACCGCTGCCGACGACATCACCAACTACACGAACCGTTCGCCCTATCCCACGCTGCACTTGCTGCGGGAGGACAGCATCGACCGTGCGGTGGACGCATTTCCTGAGGCAGAGACTATTTTTGAAAAAAACATGGCCACCATGGAGCGCATTGGCCCCGCAGGCTGGGCGGCCTTGGGAGTAGGGCGCTCGCAGGGCTGTCCCCATGCAATGCCGGGCGTTGCATCCCCCCAAGCCGAAGTACCCGGCAGAATGGAAGAATGAAAACACATAAAACGGGCCGCCAGGCGGGCCACGGTGCGCCTACAGCGGCACCAGCGGCCAGTGCCATTGCTCCTGAGATCAGGTCAGAACAGTCGATTGAACTGCTCAAAGAGCTGCACATCCTGACCCGCGAGGGCAAGCTCAACCAGGACTCACGGCGCAAGCTCAAGCAGGTCTACCACCTGTACCAGTTCATTGAAAAATTGTTGTTGGAGTTGCCTGAAACGGCGGCTGGCACCACGCTGGCAGACCATGGTGCAGGGAAGTCGTATCTGGGCTTCATTTTGTACGACCTGTTTTTCAAGGCGCAAGTGGGCAGGGCTCGGGCCGGGCATATCTATGGCATTGAAACCCGTCCGGAGTTGGTGCAGAAGTCCCGTGAGTTGGCGGCGCGGCTGGGGTTCGATCGCATGTCGTTCTTGAACCTGACCGTGGCGGAGTCGGCGCACTCGGATGCCTTGCCGGCGCAGATTGACGTGGTCACCGCATTACATGCCTGCGATACCGCCACCGACGACGCCATTGCCTTTGGCCTGCAAAAACGGGCCCGGTTCATGGTGCTAGTGCCCTGCTGCCAGGCGGAAATTGCCCGCTGCCTGAGCCAGCACAAGGCGCTTTCTCTGTCGCGCACACCGCTGGCCGAGCTGTGGCGCCATCCGCTGCACACCCGGGAAATGGGCAGCCAGATCACCAATGTGCTGCGTTGCCTCTACCTGGAAGCCAGCGGTTACCAAGTGACGGTGACGGAGCTGGTGGGGTGGGAGCACAGCATGAAGAACGAACTGATCATTGCCCGGCATTCAGGACGCGCCAACCGGGCGGCAGCGCAACGCTTGCGTGCGCTGTTGCAGGAGTTCGGTTTGTCCGAATTGCTTAATACCCGCTTTACATTGCCCGCAGACAATGCCCCGGACAACGAAACGCTTGCCTGATGCGTTGAGCATGGCATTAGCGCCTTTTCCCATTTCTTGTGGAGTTCTTGATGAAAAAAGTAGTGAATTTAGCCCTGACCCTCGCCGTGGCAGCCATGTTGGGCGCCTGCGCCAGCAGTAGCCCTGACGTTATTGCGCGTGGCGATGCGCAGCGCATGGCGCAGGTGCAAGACGGCGTGGTGCTGACGGTGCGCCCGGTGGTGGTCGATGGAAGCCAATCTGGTATTGGCGCGACGGTCGGCGGCGTGGTGGGTGCGGTAGGGGGTTATGGCGCCAGCGGCGTACAACGTGAAGCCCAGGTCTTGGGTGTGTTGGCAGGTGTGGCTGGTGCTGCTGCAGGCAATGCCATTGAGCGCTTCTCCACCCGTGAAGACGCGGTGGAAATTCTGGTGCAACTCAAGGGCGGCGACCGCCGTGCCATTGTGCAGGCCAAGGCAGCAGAAATCTTGGCACCTGGCGATGCCGTCATCATCGTGACCACCGGCGGCAAAGTCCGGGTCACCAAAGCCCCCAAGTAATCAAACCATCGTCGCGGGTTCGGTCGGATGGGTGGGGTGGGCGCCTGAATTGGGGTCGGATTCCAATTAAGATCGTGCAAAAATGGACGCTGCACTATGGCCCGCCTTCCGCGACTCACCCTTCCCGGCTACCCCCACCACATCATCCAGCGCGGCAACAACCGCCAGGCCATCTTTTCCAGCAGTGCGGACTACCAGACCCTGTTGGATTTGCTGACCGAGAACGCCAAAAAGTTTGACGTGGCCATCCATGCCTACGTGCTGATGGGCAACCACTTCCATTTGCTGGCCACGCCCCATACCCAGGACGGCCTGCCGCAGATGATGCAGGCCGTGGGGCGGCGGTATGTGCGTTACTTCAATGACATCCAGAAACGCAGTGGCACCTTGTGGGAAGGGCGTTACAAGTCCACCGTGATCCAGACCGAGCGTTATTTGCTGGCCTGCATGGCCTATATCGACCTCAATCCGGTGCGTGCCGGGCTGGTGACCCAGGCGCGGGACTACCCGTGGTCTAGCCATGGGCACTACGCGGGGCAGCGTACTGACAAACTTATCACCCCGCACGCCCTGGTTTGGGGCTTGGGCAACACCCCATTTGCCCGAGAGGCCGCATACGCCGCCTTGGTGCAGGCCGGCATCAACCCGGTGCAACAGGCTGCGTTAACGGACTCGGCCCTCAGCGGTTGGGCCTTGGGGGAAGCAGACTTTGTAGCGGATTTGCAAAAAAGAACACCGCGCCGCGTGACAAAAAATGTGGCAGGGCGGCCAGTTTCGGTCAATAAATCTTAGCCAAATAGGGCGAAAGACCGCGTCGGTGGTGCGCAGACAGCTATCAATTTTGATGTGTCCCTAATTATTTGTTGATTGAAATATTCAACAAATAATTGGAATCTGACCCCCATTATTTTTCTTGGCGTGTTTGTTGCAATGCAGTATTCTCACAATCTCTGATATTTTTTAGGAGCGCGCCATGACAACGGCTGCCGAGATCAAGCATCTCCAGGAACACGGTTTGTATTCTTCTACCCAAGAGCACGACGCTTGCGGTGTAGGTTTTGTGGCGCACATCAAGGGCACCAAGTCCCATGACATCGTCAAAAACGCGCTCAAGATTTTGGAAAACCTGGATCACCGGGGTGCGGTAGGTGCCGACAAACTGATGGGTGATGGCGCTGGCATCTTGATCCAGTTGCCCGACGCGCTGTACCGCGAAGAGATGGCCGCGCAGGGTGTGGTTTTGCCACCTCCTGGCGAATACGGCGTGGGCATGATCTTTTTGCCCAAGGAGCACGCCTCCCGTCTGGCCTGCGAGCAGGAGATGGAGCGTGCCATCAAGGCCGAAGGCCAAGTCTTGCTGGGCTGGCGCGATGTGCCGGTCAACCGCAACATGCCCATGTCGCCCACGGTGCGTGCCAAAGAACCTATCCTGCGCCAGGTGTTCATTGGCCGCGGTAACGATGTCATCGTGCAAGACGCGCTGGAGCGCAAGCTGTACGTGATCCGCAAGACCGCCAGCGCCAACATCCAGGCGCTCAAGCTCACGCACTCCAAAGAGTATTACGTGCCCAGCATGTCCAGCCGCACCGTGGTGTACAAAGGCCTGCTGCTGGCCGACCAGGTGGGTGTGTACTTCAAGGATCTGGAAGACGTGCGTTGCGTCTCGGCCCTGGGCCTGGTGCACCAGCGGTTTTCAACCAACACTTTCCCCGAGTGGCCACTGGCCCACCCCTACCGCTATGTGGCGCACAACGGCGAGATCAACACCGTCAAGGGCAACTACAACTGGATGAAGGCGCGCGAAGGCGTGATGTCCTCGCCGGTGCTCGGCGCCGACCTGCAAAAGCTCTACCCCATCAGCTTTGCCGACCAGTCCGATACCGCCACCTTCGACAACTGCCTCGAACTCTTGACCATGTCCGGCTACCCCATCAGCCAGGCCGTGATGATGATGATCCCTGAGCCCTGGGAGCAGCACACCACCATGGACGAGCGCCGCAACGCCTATTACGAATACCACGCCGCCATGCAGGAGCCCAGGGACCGCCCGGCCTCCATCGTGTTCACCGATGGCCGCCAGATCGGCGCCACGCTGGACCGCAACGGCCTGCGTCCCTCGCGCTATTGCATCACCGATGACGACTTGGTGATCATGGGTTCCGAGTCCGGTGTGCTGCCCGTGCCCGAACACAAAATCGTGCGCAAGTGGCGCCTGCAGCCCGGCAAGATGTTCCTGATCGATCTGGAGCAGGGGCGCATGGTCGATGACGAAGAGCTCAAAGCCAACCTGGCCAACAGCAAGCCCTACAAGCAGTGGATTGAAAACCTGCGCATCAAGCTGGACAACGTGACTGGTGGCGAGGCGCTGGTGCCCGCCTCTGATATTTCCCTGCTGGACCGCCAACAGGCCTTCGGATTCACCCAGGAAGACATCAAGTTCCTGATCGCTCCCATGGCCACCGCTGGCGAAGAAGCCATCGGCTCCATGGGCAACGACAGCCCGCTGGCCGTGCTGTCCGACAAGAACAAGCCGCTGTACAACTACTTCAAGCAGTTGTTTGCGCAGGTGACCAACCCGCCGATCGACCCGATCCGCGAAGCCATCGTGATGTCGTTGGTGTCCTTCATCGGTCCCAAGCCCAACCTGTTGGACATCAACCAGGTCAACCCGCCCATGCGCCTGGAGGTAAGCCAGCCCGTGCTGGATTTTGCCGACATGGCCAAGCTGCGTGATATCGAGAAACACACGCAAGGCAAGTTCCGCAGCTACACGCTGGACATCACCTACCCGCTGGCCTGGGGCCATGAGGGGGTGGAAGCCAAGCTGGCCTCGCTGTGCGCCGAGGCTGTGGACGCGATCAAGGGTGGCAAGAACATCCTCATCATCAGCGACCGGGGCGTGAGCGCCAGCCAAGTGGCGATTCCTGCGCTGTTGGCGCTCTCCGCTATCCACCAGCACCTGGTGATAGAGGGCCTGCGCACCACGGCTGGCCTGGTGGTGGAGACCGGTACCGCCCGCGAAGTGCACCACTTCGGCGTGCTGGCCGGCTACGGTGCGGAAGCCGTGCACCCTTACCTGGCGATGGAAACGCTGGCCAGCATCCACAAGGATCTGGCGGGCGACCTGAGCGCGGACAAAGCCATTTATAACTATGTCAAGGCCGTCGGCAAGGGCCTGTCCAAGATCATGTCCAAGATGGGCGTGTCCACCTACATGAGTTACTGTGGCGCGCAGTTGTTCGAAGCGATTGGCCTTTCCAGCAAGACCATTGCCAAGTACTTCACCGGCACCCCCAGCCGTGTCGAGGGCATTGGCGTCTTCGAGATTGCCGAAGAAGCCATCCGCATGCACAAGGCCGCGTTCAGCGACGACCCGGTGCTGGCCAACATGCTGGACGCCGGTGGTGAATACGCCTGGCGTGCGCGTGGCGAAGAGCATATGTGGAGCCCTGACGTCATTGCCAAGCTGCAGCACAGCACCCGCTCCAACAACTGGAATACCTACAAAGAGTACGCCCAGCTGATCAACGACCAGAGCAAGCGCCACATGACGCTGCGTGGCCTGTTCGAGTTCAAGATCGATCCCGCCAAAGCCATTCCGGTGGAAGAAGTCGAGTCGGCCAAGGAAATCGTCAAACGCTTTGCGACCGGCGCCATGTCATTGGGCTCGATCTCCACCGAGGCCCATGCCACCCTGGCCGTGGCCATGAACCGCATTGGCGGCAAGAGCAACACGGGCGAGGGCGGAGAAGACCCGGCCCGTTACCGTAACGAACTCAAAGGCATCCCGATCAAGCTGGGCGACACACTCAAGAGCGTGATCGGTGCCGATGTGGTCGAGGTGGACATGCCCTTGCAGGCCGGTGACAGCTTGCGTTCGCGCATCAAGCAAGTCGCGTCCGGCCGTTTTGGTGTGACCGCCGAGTACCTGACCAGCTCGGACCAGATCCAGATCAAGATGGCCCAGGGCGCCAAGCCCGGTGAAGGCGGCCAGTTGCCCGGTGGCAAGGTGTCCGACTACATCGGGCGCCTGCGCCACTCGGTGCCCGGTGTGGGCCTGATTTCGCCCCCGCCGCACCATGACATTTATTCGATTGAAGACCTGGCCCAGCTGATCCACGACTTGAAAAACGTGGCGCCGCATGCGGGCGTCAGTGTCAAGCTGGTGGCCGAAATCGGTGTCGGCACCATCGCCGCGGGCGTGGCCAAGTGCAAGGCTGACCATGTGGTGATTGCCGGGCACGACGGTGGCACCGGCGCCTCGCCCTGGTCGTCCATCAAACATTGCGGCAGCCCCTGGGAAATCGGTCTGGCCGAAACCCAGCAAACGCTGGTGCTGAACCGCCTGCGCAGCCGTATCCGTGTCCAGGCCGACGGCCAGATGAAGACCGGCCGCGACGTCGCCATTGGCGCGCTGCTGGGGGCCGACGAGTTCGGCTTTGCCACCGCGCCGCTGGTGGTGGAAGGCTGCATCATGATGCGCAAGTGCCACCTGAACACCTGCCCGGTCGGTGTGGCCACGCAAGACCCTGCGCTGCGCAAGAAATTCTCTGGAAAGCCCGAGCACGTGGTGAACTACTTCTTCTTCATCGCCGAAGAAGTGCGCCAGATCATGGCCCAGCTGGGCATCCGCAAGTTCGACGACCTGATTGGCCGATCCGACCTGCTTGACACCCGCAAAGGCATCGCGCACTGGAAAGCCAGCGGCCTGGACTTTGGCCGCCTGTTTGCCCAGCCCCAAGTTCCGGCCGATGTGCCCCGCTTCCAGACCCTGGAGCAGGACCACGGCCTCGAAAAAGCCTTGGACAACGTGCTGATCGCGAAGAGCCGCGCCGCCATCGACAAGGGCGAAAAAGTGCAGTTCATGGAAGTGGCGCGTAACGTCAACCGCTCCGTGGGCGCCATGCTCTCCGGCGCGGTCACCAAGGTCCACCCCGAAGGTCTGCCCGATGACACCATCCGCATCCAGTTGGAGGGCACGGGCGGCCAGTCCTTTGGCGCCTTCCTGGCCAAGGGCATCACCCTGTACCTGATTGGTGACGCCAATGACTATACCGGCAAGGGCCTGAGCGGTGGCCGCATTGTGGTGCGCCCCAGCATCGACTTCCGTGGCGTGGCCATCAACAACACCATCGTGGGCAACACCGTGATGTTTGGCGCCACCAGCGGAGAAGCCTTCTTCAGCGGCGTCGGCGGCGAGCGCTTTGCGGTGCGCCTCTCCGGCGCCACTACGGTGGTGGAAGGGACCGGCGACCATGGCTGCGAGTACATGACCGGCGGCACCGTGGCCGTGCTGGGCAAGACCGGGCGCAATTTTGCGGCGGGCATGAGCGGCGGCGTGGCCTACGTCTATGACGAAGACGGCCAGTTCGCCAAGCGCTGCAACACCGCCATGGTGTCCATGGAAAAGGTCTTGACGACGGCCGAGCAAACCGCCCAGATGGACCAAAGCCTGTGGCACCGTGGCCAAAGCGACGAGACGCAGTTGAAGGCCCTGTTGCAAGACCACAACCGCTGGACCGGCAGCAAGCGTGCGCGCGAGTTGCTGGATACCTGGGATGTGTCCCGCCTCAAATTCGTCAAAGTCTTCCCCAACGAGTACAAACGTGCTTTGGGCGAGATTCATGCACGAAAAGAGGCCACAGCCCTTACCAGCCGTGCGCAAGCAGCTACAAAAAAAGAAGCAGCTCCGGCCAAATAACATCCTTGTGGGACAGAGCGGATTGGCGCAGCCAATCCGCTCTGTCCCCAACTGACTAGACAGGAAAGATCATGGGAAAAGTCACTGGTTTCATGGAATACGAGCGCATCGAGGAAGGGTACAAGCCCGTCACCGAGCGTGTGAAACACTACAAAGAGTTTGTGATTGGCCTCAACGAGGCGCAATCCAAAGAACAGGCCGCGCGTTGCATGGACTGCGGCACCCCGTTTTGCAATAACGGCTGCCCGGTCAACAACATCATTCCGGATTTCAACGACCTGGTGTACCGGGGCGACTGGAAAAACGCGATTGATGTGCTGCACAGCACCAACAACTTCCCCGAGTTCACGGGCCGCATCTGCCCCGCCCCCTGCGAAGCGGCCTGTGTGCTGAATGTGAACGACGACGCGGTGGGTATCAAGTCCATCGAGCACGCCATCATCGACCGCGCCTGGGCGGAAGGCTGGGTGCTGGCCCAACCCGCCAAACGCAAGACTGGCAAAAAGGTGGCGGTGGTGGGCTCCGGTCCGGCCGGCATGGCCGCGGCGCAGCAACTGGCCCGTGCCGGCCACGATGTGACTCTGTTTGAAAAGAACGACCGGGTGGGTGGTTTGCTGCGTTACGGCATCCCCGACTTCAAGATGGAGAAACTGCACATCGACCGCCGTGTCGAACAAATGCAAAAAGAAGGCGTCACCATCCGCACCGGCGTGCTGGTGGGTGAAATGCCCAAAGGCTCCAAGGTCACTAACTGGGCCAAGGAAACGATTTCTGCTGCGCAGTTGCAAAAAGACTTTGACGCCGTGGTCCTGACCGGCGGCTCCGAGCAATCGCGCGATCTTCCGGTGCCGGGCCGTGATCTGGACGGCATCCATTTCGCCATGGAGTTCCTGCCCCAGCAAAACAAGGTCAACGCGGGCGACAAGCTCAAGGGCCAGTTGCGGGCGGCCGACAAGCATGTCATCGTCATTGGTGGCGGCGACACGGGTTCCGACTGCGTCGGCACCAGCAACCGCCACGGCGCGCTCAGCGTGACCCAGTTTGAGGTGATGCCCCAACCCCCGGTCGAAGAAAACCGGCCCATGACCTGGCCCAACTGGCCCATGAAGCTGCGCACCAGCTCCAGCCATGACGAGGGCTGCACCCGCGAATTCGCCATTTCCACCAAGGAATTCATCGGTGAAAAAGGCAAGGTCACCGGCCTCAAGACCGTGCACATCGAGTTCAAGGACGGCAAGATGGTCGAGATTGCAGGCACCGAAAAGACCTACCAGGCCGATCTGGTGTTGCTGGCCATGGGCTTTGTCAACCCGGTGGCCACCGTGCTGGAATCTTTTGGCATCGACAAGGACGCCCGTGGCAATGCCAAGGCCAGCACCGATGCCGAAGGCGGATATGCCACCAACGTGCCCAAGGTATTTGCCGCCGGTGACGTGCGCCGTGGCCAGAGTCTGGTGGTGTGGGCTATTCGTGAGGGCCGCCAGGCCGCACGCGCGGTGGACGAATTCCTGATGGGTTCCAGCACACTGCCACGCTGACAAAGACCGGGTTTACCCTCCATTTAGGTGTAATCCCGTATGATTCACGGGCCGGGTATTCCCCGGCCTTATTTTTTTACATGCCACCACATCCGTCAGAATCCCTCGTCGAATTACGCAACCTCACCTTCGGGTACGGGGAGCGCATCATTCTGGACAACGTGTCCTTGTCCGTGCCACGCGGCAAGGTGACGGCGCTGATGGGGGCGTCGGGCGGCGGCAAAACCACGATTTTGCGGCTGGTTGGCGGGCAGAACCGGGCCCAGTCGGGCGAGATGCTGTTCGATGGGCAGGACGTTACCCCCATGAACCAGACCCAGCTCTACGCGGCCCGCCGCCGCATGGGCATGTTGTTCCAGTTTGGCGCCTTGTTTGCCGATTTGTCGGTGTTCGAGAACGTCGCCTTTCCGTTGCGTGAGCACACCGATTTGCCCGAGGCCCTGATCCGTGACATCGTTTTGATGAAGCTCAATGCCGTGGGACTGCGCGGTGCGCGGGACTTGATGCCCAGCGAAGTCTCGGGCGGCATGGCGCGGCGTATTGCACTGGCGCGCGCCATTGCACTTGACCCCGAGCTGGTGATGTACGACGAGCCGTTTTCGGGGCTGGACCCGATTTCTTTGGCCATTGCCGCCGATTTGATTCGCAAGCTGAACGACTCCATGGGCTTGACCAGTATTTTTGTGTCCCACGAATTGGAGCAGACCTTTGCCATTGCCGACCACGTGATTATTTTGGCCAACGGAAAAATTGCCACACAAGGCACACCCGACCAGGTGCGCCAAAGCACCGACCCGCTGGTGTACCAGTACGTGAATGCCTTGGCCGATGGTCCGGTGCGCTTTCACTATCCCGGCCCCACGGTGGATGCCGATTTTGGAATGGACTCCGCCTTATGAGTTGGTACAAGCCCAGTGACGTCGGCTTCTCCGCGCGCAGCCAGCTGGCCGACGTGGGCCATGGCGCCCGCCTGTTCATGCGTTTGCTGGGCACCCTGGGGGGCGCGTTCAAACGTTTTGGTTTGATCCGGGACCAAATCCATTTTTTGGGCAACTATTCGCTGGCCATCATCGCGGTGTCTGGTTTGTTTGTGGGTTTTGTATTCGGTTTGCAGGGCTACTACACCTTGCAGCGTTACGGCTCCTCCGAGGCGCTGGGGCTGTTGGTGACGCTGAGTCTGGTGCGCGAGTTGGGGCCCGTGGTGACCGCGCTCTTGTTTGCCGGACGCGCCGGAACTTCGTTGACGGCGGAAATTGGCCTCATGAAAGCAGGCGAGCAAATCAGCGTGATGGAGATGATGGCGGTGGACCCGGTGCAGCGCATTCTGGCCCCCCGTTTTTGGGCTGGTGTGATCACCATGCCCCTGTTGGCGGCGGTTTTTAGCGCCATGGGCATCATCGGCGGCTGGGTGGTGGGGGTGCTGATGATTGGGGTGGACGCCGGTTCCTTCTGGAGTCAGGTGCAGGGCGGTGTGGACGTCTGGAAAGACGTAGGCAACGGCGTCGTCAAAAGCATGGTGTTTGGATTCGCCGTGACCTTTATTGCGTTGCTGCAGGGTTTTGAAGCCCAGCCCACACCCGAGGGGGTGGCCAGCGCCACCACCCGAACGGTGGTGTTTGCGTCCTTGTCGGTTCTGGGCCTGGATTTCATCCTGACGGCTCTGATGTTTACGATTTGATGCCCTGAAAATTTCTGGGACAAACCGCCGTTGCACTGGGTGCGCAGGCACTGTCCCCAACTGAAGAAGAGGAAGTAATGCAACGTTCAAAAAATGATGTCTGGGTAGGACTTTTTGTGCTGATTGGCGCGGTGGCCATCGTGTTTTTGGCCATGCAGGCCGCCAATTTGTTGAGCCTGAATTTTCAGAGCACCTACCAGGTCAATGCCAAATTTGAAAACGTGGGCGGACTCAAGCCCAAGGCCGCGGTGCGCAGTGCTGGCGTGGTGGTGGGGCGCGTCGAGAAGATTGTGTTTGATGACAAAACCTTTCAGGCCCGTGTCACCCTGGCCATGGAGAGCCGTTTTGCTTTTCCCAAAGACAGCTCCTTGAAGATTTTGACCAGCGGATTGCTTGGCGAGCAGTATCTGGGTTTGGAGCCGGGCGCCGATGACAAAAATCTGGTGGCGGGCGATACGGTGTCAGCCACCCAGTCGGCGGTGGTGCTGGAAAACTTGATTAGCCAATTTCTCTACAGCAAGGCAGCCGATGGTATTTCCGGTGAGCGGGAGAAATAAGCCGTGAAGGTACAAGGGCGCCCTCTGTCGGGCATACCTCATCGCGGGCCTGTCCGTGCAGCCGGATGGAGTGTATTGGTCTTGGCTGCCCTGTTGCAGGGATGCGCCAGCGTACCCAATCCCGATCCACGCGACCCGATGGAGTCCTTTAACCGGGGGGTGTTTGGCTTCAATGACGCGGTGGACCGTGCGGTGCTGAAGCCGGTGGCCACGGTCTACCATGACGTGTTGCCGCAGTGGATGCACAAAGGGGTGGGCAATTTCTTCAACAACCTGGAAGACATGTGGTCCGTGGTGAACAACGCACTGCAGTTGCGGGGCCAGGATACCGGAGACAGTCTGGGGCGTGTGATGGTCAACAGCACGATTGGATTGGTTGGTTTGGTCGATGTGGCCAGCGATTTGAATATTGATCGGCATACGGCCAACTTTGGCTTGACGCTGGGGCGCTGGGGCGTGGGTGCGGGGCCTTATGTCGTGCTTCCTTTTTTGGGGCCTTACACCTTGCGCGAAGTGGTGGCGCTGCCACTGGACCGCCAGGGTAATTTGGTGAACCATGTTCAAGACATACCGACCCGTGACGGCCTGACTATATTGGATGCGGTGCAAACCCGTGCCTCCTACCTCCAAGCGGGGGATGTGGTTGATGGTGCTGCGCTGGATGCCTACTCTTTCATGCGGGATGCCTATCTTCAGCGCCAACGCAATCGGGTGTATGACGGCAATCCTCCCGACGAGGATGCGGAACCCGCACCTTGAATTTTTCGCAAACCATAACGGAGCACAGGCATTGCAAGTCCGTTAGATAATGCCTATATTGAAACCGGAGTGCTTTACACAATGACTATGAAGCGAAACTTTTTGCGCCAGCTGCTGGGTTCCACCTTGGTACTGCTGTCTGTCTGCGCTGGAACGGTGGCCTATGCAGAGGATGAGGCGCCAGAGGCCCTGATCAAGCGCTTGTCGGCGGACGTTTTGGAGGCCATCAAGAGCGATAAAGCCATGCGTACAGGGGATGTCTCCCGTGTGGTGACACTGGTGGATGCGCGCATCATGCCGAATGTCAATTTTCAGCGGATGACCGCCCAGGCCGTAGGCCCCGCTTGGCGCCAGGCCACGCCCGAGCAGAAGCAACAGTTGCAAGACGAATTTAAAATTTTGCTGGTGCGCACCTATGCGGGTGCATTGGCCCAGGTCACGGACCAGACCATTGCTATCAAACCGATGCGCTCAGCCCCTGAAGACAAAGAAGTGGTGGTCCGCACCGAGATCAAAGGCCATGGTGATCCGATTCAATTGGACTACCGGCTGGAAAAAACCCCCGGGCAGGGGGCGGGCTGGCGAATCTACAACCTCAATGTGTTGGGGGTGTGGTTGGTGGAAACTTATAAAAGCCAGTTTGCGCAGGAAATCAATGCCAAAGGACTGGATGGTTTGATTGCCACGCTGGCCGAGCGCAATAAGTCCAACCACAAGAAAGGCTGATGTGCTGAGTCTGCCCGCCACTTTGACCCAAGAACAAGCACGCGCCTGCTTGGCGCAGTTGACTGCGGGCCTGCGTTTGGAGGCCGCCCAAGTGGTGGTGGATGCGGCCCTGCTGCGCAGTTTTGATTCGTCGGCGCTGGCCGTATTGTTGGAGTTGCGCCGCGAATGCGCGCGCGCCGGCAAACGTTTTGCAGTGCAGGGTTTGCCCAGCCGTTTGCGGGACTTGGCCTCTTTGTATGGGATCGAAGGGTTGCTTCCCAGCGTCTGAACGCCTTTGTTCTGTGGCCGCGTAAAATTGCGGGCTCCCATGTCCGCAATTTCATTCCAATCCGTCTCCAAAGCCTACCCGTCGCCCCGCGGCCCCAAGGGCAGCACCTTCTTGGCATTGGACGGCGTCAGCCTCGACATTGAAGAGGGCGAGTTCTTTGGCTTGCTGGGCCCCAATGGCGCTGGCAAAACCACCATGATCAGCATTTTGGCGGGCCTCACGCGCGCCAACAGCGGTAACGTGCGTGTTTTGGGCAGCGATGTTCAAAAGGATTTTGCGGCAGCCCGGCGCAAACTCGGCGTGGTGCCGCAAGAGCTGGTGTTCGATCCCTTCTTCAATGTGCGCGAGGCCTTGCGTATCCAGTCCGGCTACTTTGGTGTCAAGAACAACGATGCCTGGATTGACGAGCTGTTGGAGAGCCTGGGCCTGGCCGACAAGGCCCATGCCAATATGCGCCAGCTCTCGGGCGGCATGAAACGCCGCGTGCTGGTGGCGCAAGCCCTGGTGCACAAACCTCCCGTGATCGTGCTGGACGAGCCTACGGCGGGTGTGGACGTGGAGTTGCGCCAGACCCTGTGGCAGTTCATTGCCAAGCTCAACAAACAGGGCAGCACCGTGTTGCTCACCACCCATTACCTGGAAGAGGCCGAGGCTCTGTGCGGCCGCATCGCCATGCTCAAGTCCGGGCGCATTGTGGCACTGGACCGCACCAGCGAATTGCTCAAAGCGGCATCCAGCAACGTGCTGCGCTTCAAGGTTGATAGCGAACTACCCAAGGCGCTGGCCGACCAGGCGCGCATCACCGGGCGCATTGTGCAGTTCCCTGCCCATGATGCACTGGAAATTGAGCGTTATCTGGCGGCCGTGCGCGAAGCCGGTTTGGCTGCCCAGGACGTGGAAATCCGCAAGGCCGATCTGGAAGATGTGTTCCTGGATGTCATGACCAAAAACAAAGACTCCGTGCATGGAGTATCCGCATGACCGGCTGGAAAGCGCTGCTGTACAAGGAAGTTTTGCGGTTCTGGCGGGTCGCTTTTCAGACCATTGCCGGGCCGGTGCTCACCGCCATGTTGTACCTGCTGATTTTTGGCCACGCGCTGGAAGCCCACGTCAAGGTCTATGACCAAGTCAGCTACACCGCCTTTTTGGTGCCGGGCCTGGCCATGATGAGTGTGTTGCAAAACGCCTTTGCCAACAGTTCGTCTTCACTCATCATGAGCAAGGTGATGGGCAATTTGGTGTTTTTGCTGCTCACGCCCTTGTCCTACATGCATTGGTTTGTTGCCTATGTGGGCGCTGCGGTGATCCGCGGTTTGGTGGTGGGCATCGGCGTATTTGCGGTGTCTGCTTTTTTCACCGACATCAGTTTTGTCGCTCCCCTGTGGATTCTGGCGTTTTCGGTGATGGGGGCCGCGCTCATGGGCACCCTGGGCCTGATTGCCGGTTTGTGGGCGGAAAAGTTTGACCAGTTGGCGGCGTTCCAGAACTTTGTCGTTATGCCCATGACGTTTCTGAGCGGTGTGTTTTATTCCATCCATTCCTTGCCTGCGTTCTGGCAGGGGGTGAGCCACTTCAACCCGTTTTTTTACATGATTGACGGATTCCGTTACGGGTTTTTTGGCGTGAGTGACGTGTCGCCCTGGCTTAGCCTCGGTGTGGTGGGTCTCTCCTTGCTGGCCGTGAGTGCCATTGGCATCCAACTGCTGCGCACCGGCTACAAAATCCGCAGCTAACCCTTTCTCCTTAATTTGCCATGACCGCTGAAGAACTCCAAGCCCTCATTACCGCAGGCCTGCCTTGCGAACACTGCCAGACCGAGGGCGACGGCCGCCACTGGTATGCCACCATCGTCTCCACCGCGTTTGAAGGCAAACGCCTGATCCAGCGCCACCAGCAGGTGTACGCCACCATGGGGGGGCGTATGCAAAGCGACGAAGTGCACGCACTGTCCATGAAAACCTTTACCCCGGCCGAATGGGCACAGCAGCAAGCCTGAGCACCTGTTAAAAATACCTATGGATAAATTACTGATTCGCGGTGGTCGCCAGTTGTCTGGTGATGTGCTGATTTCCGGCGCCAAAAACGCCGCCTTGCCCGAGTTGTGCGCCACCTTGTTGACCGCAGAGCCGGTGACTTTGCGCAATGTGCCACGTCTGCAAGACGTGTCCACCATGCTCAAACTCATTCGCAACATGGGCGTGCAGGTGGAGCAGGGCGCCGACGGTTCGGTGCATGTGAATGCGGGCACCTTGAGTTCGCCCGAGGCCCCTTATGAATTGGTCAAGACCATGCGGGCCTCCGTGTTGGCCCTGGGTCCTTTGCTGGCCCGCTTTGGCGAAGCCACCGTGTCCCTGCCGGGCGGCTGTGCCATCGGCTCACGCCCGGTGGACCAGCATCTGAAAGGCCTGGCCGCCATGGGGGCGGATATTGTGGTCGAGCACGGCTACATGATCGCCAAATTGCCCAAGGGGCGCACCCGTTTGCACGGTGCGCGTATTGCCACCGACATGGTGACCGTGACCGGCACCGAAAACTTCTTGATGGCCGCCGCCCTCGCCGAAGGCGAAACCATTCTGGAAAATGCGGCCCAGGAGCCCGAGATTCCCGATCTGGCGGAAATGCTGATCCAGATGGGTGCCAGGATCGAAGGCCACGGCACCAGCCGCATCCGCATCCAGGGTGTCGAAGCCCTGCACGGCTGCACCCACCAGGTGGTGGCCGACCGCATTGAAACCGGCACCTTTTTGTGCGCCGTGGCGGCGACCGGCGGCGACGTGGTGCTCAAGCATGGGCGCATCGAGCATCTGGAAGCGGTGGTCGAGAAATTGCGCGATGCCGGTGCCACGGTCACCGCCGTGGACGGCGGTATCCGCGTGCAATCGCAGGGGCGTTTGAAGGCCCAGAGCTTTCGCACCACCGAATACCCGGGCTTCCCGACCGATATGCAGGCGCAGTTCATGGCGCTCAACTGCATTTCGCACGGCCACGCCAAGGTGACGGAGACGATTTTCGAGAACCGTTTCATGCACGTCAATGAGCTGGTGCGCCTGGGCGCGAATATCCAGATCGACGGCAAGGTGTCGGTGATTGAAGGGATTGAAAAGTTGTCCGGCGCCACGGTCATGGCGACCGACCTGCGTGCCTCGGCCAGCCTGGTGATTGCCGGTCTGGTGGCCGAGGGCGAAACCGTGGTGGACCGCATTTACCATTTGGACCGGGGTTACGACCAGATGGAAGCCAAGCTGCGCGGCATTGGCGCAGATATCGAAAGAATCAAATGAGTGGCGACATGATCACGCTGGCTTTGTCCAAAGGCCGCATCTTTGAAGAAACCGTGCCCTTGCTGAAAGCAGCGGGCATTGAAGTGCTGGACGATCCGGAAAAATCGCGCAAACTGATTCTGGACACCAACCAGCCCCATGTGCGCGTGCTGGTGGTGCGTGCCACCGATGTGCCCACCTACGTGCAGTACGGCGGCGCCGACTTAGGTATCACCGGCAAGGACACCTTGCTGGAGCACGGCAGCGACGGCCTGTACCAGCCGCTGGACCTGCAAATTGCCAAATGCCGCATCAGCGTGGCGGTACGCGCCGATTTTGACTATGCGTCGGCCGTCAAGCAGGGCTCGCGCCTGAAAGTGGCGACCAAATACGTGGCCATTGCCCGCGAGTTTTTCGCCTCCAAGGGCGTGCACGTGGATTTGATCAAGCTCTATGGCAGCATGGAATTGGCGCCGCTGGTGGGCTTGGCCGACGCGATTGTGGATTTGGTGTCCACCGGCAACACGCTCAAGGCCAATCACTTGGTCGAAGTGGAACGCATCATGGACATCAGCTCACGGCTGGTGGTGAACCAGGCTGCGCTCAAGCTCAAGCAAGCGCCCATCCGCCAGATCATCGACGCCTTTGCCGGTGCTATCGGCAAATCACCCATCGCGTAACACTGTACTCTTGCTATGAATTTGCTAGCTGCTCCCGCACGTCTTTCAACGGCTGACAGCCAATTTGAGGCCCAATTCAAGGCGCGTCTGCATTGGTCAGCCGACACCGATGCGGCAATTGAGCAGCGTGTCGCCGACATCCTGGCCGATGTGCAGCAGCGCGGCGATGCGGCGGTGCTGGAGTACACCGCCCGTTTTGACGGCTTGCAAGTGGACAGCATGCAGGCGCTGGAGCTGACGCAGGCCGAACTGAAAGCCGCGTTCGATGCGATTCCGGCCAAGCAGCGCGACGCCCTGCAGGCGGCCGCAAAAAGAGTGCGCAGCTACCACGAAGCGCAGAAAAAAGCCTGCGGCGAAAGTTGGAGCTACCGCGACGAAGACGGCACACTCTTGGGTCAGAAAGTCACGCCCCTGGACCGCGTCGGCATTTACGTGCCCGGCGGTAAGGCGGCCTATCCGTCCTCGGTGTTGATGAACGCCATTCCCGCCCATGTGGCCGGTGTCGCTGAAATCATCATGGTGGTGCCCACGCCCAAGGGCGAAAAAAACCTGCTGGTGTTGGCCGCCGCCTATGTGGCCGGTGTCACCCGGGCCTTCACCATCGGCGGTGCGCAAGCGGTTGCCGCGCTGGCCTATGGCACGGCCAGCATTCCGGCGGTGCACAAAATCACCGGCCCCGGCAACGCCTATGTGGCCGCCGCCAAGCGCCGCGTGTTTGGCACCGTGGGCATCGACATGATTGCCGGTCCCAGTGAAATTTTGGTGCTGGCCGACGGCAGCACACCGCCCGACTGGGTGGCCATGGATTTGTTCAGCCAGGCCGAACACGACGAGCTGGCGCAGAGCATTTTGCTGTGCCCCAACCAAGACTACATCGCCCAAGTGCAAGCGTCGATTGACCGTTTGTTGCCTGAGATGCCGCGCGCCGAGATCATCGCCAAGTCGCTCACCGGGCGCGGCGCACTCATCCTCACGCGCAGCATGGAAGAGGCCTGCGAGATCAGCAACTCCATTGCGCCCGAGCACCTGGAAGTCTCCAGCCAGGACCCCCACCGCTGGGAGCCCTTGCTCAAACACGCTGGCGCCATCTTTTTGGGCGCCTACACCAGCGAATCCTTGGGCGACTACTGCGCCGGCCCCAACCATGTGCTGCCCACGGCGGGCACCGCCCGTTTCTCCAGCCCGCTGGGGGTCTACGACTTTCAGAAGCGCTCCAGCCTGATCGAGGTGAGCGAAGCCGGCGCCCAGGTGCTGGGCGTGATCGCCGCCGAATTGGCCTACGGTGAGGGTCTGCAAGCCCACGCCCGCGCTGCGGAAATGCGCTTGAAGTAAGCGCGAATCGGGGTCGATGTAAGAAGCCACGCACCTGGGCGACCAAGCGGCATGCACTTCCCCACCTTCTCAACCTTCTCTACGCCCCTGGCCCGCACTGCGGTGCTCCTGCTGGCCTGTGCCAGCGTCGCCACTGCCAGTTCCGCCATGTCCCTGCGCGAACTCCGCACCCTGGCCAAGACCGACAAGCAGGGCGACAACTACGTGCGTTATTACCTGGTGGGGGTCATGGAAGGGGTGCTGGAAGCCCACGCCCAGGATGTGCGTGCCGGTGCCACCCCCACCATTTGCCTCAATGGCCGGCGCCTGGCCCCCAGCATGGCCAAGAGCCTGTTCGACACCGAACTCCAACGCAACGAAGGCCTGTACGAAGCCGACATGCCTGCGCAATGGGTGATGACCCAGGCGCTGGCCACGGTCTATCCCTGCTAGGGCCTAGCTTTTTCTTTTTGTTTTTGAATTGACAAACCGCAAGGTGCAACGTTGACCTCGGCCGGAATATGGGCGCGCAGGTTGGACGTGGCGGCGAAATCTTTGCGCACCCCTGTGATCCTGCACCTCCACGCCTCCGTGGGTTGCCGGGCGTGGCGAGGTCAATACCCCAGGGCAAGCCAGGTTCTCTCTTCAGGAGGTGCATCATGTTAGGTGAAATGATCAGTGAAGGAAAAGGCAAAATTTCCGGTCTCCGGGTTTTGCCTTCCGAGGGTATGGGCCCGCGGATGGAGGTGTCGTTCCAAGGCAGCGGCAAGTTGCTCGGGCAGGAAATGACCGAGGTGGGGACCTATGTCTCCACACTCCTGCCCAACGGCATACTCAACGGCAGCGGACAGGGATTGGTCACGACCAAGAGTGGCGAAATGGTGACCTGGACCGGCACTGGCGTCGGCAGGCCCACCGGGCGCGGCATGGCCGCCAGTTGGCGCGGGTCGATTTGTTACCAAACCACATCCCAAAGTTTGTCCGGGCTCAACAAAATTGTCGGCATTTTTGAACACGAAGTGGACGAAAGCGGCAATACGACAGAAAAACTGTGGGAGTGGAAATAGGCCGCGTGGCGTTTTTGATAAGGAGTGTTTCTTATGAAAATGCTATTGACGGTGGAAATCCCCCATGAGCCTTTCAACTCGCTGGTCAAAAGCGGCAAAGCGGGTGAGACGATCGGGCATATCCTGGAAACCCTCAAGCCGGAATTGGCCTACTTCACCGAGCAAGACGGGAAACGCGGCGGAATCTTTGTGATCAACGTGCAGAGTTCCTCGGATGTGCCCAGTTTTGCGGAGCCCTTTTTTCTCAACTTCCAGGCCGATTGCAAATTCCGGATTCTGATGAGTCCCGAGGACTTGAAAAAATCCGGTCTGGACCAGCTTGGAAAAAAGTGGGCGTGAGATCCCTTCGGGACCCCGGCCCCATCGGGACCCGGCTTTAGGGGCGTGTCCCTTTCACAGGGAGGTGGATGGCCCAGGGCCTGCGCCGCCCGGGGCCAGCACTTCCTGCACACGGGCCCGCAGCACGGGCAACAGTTCTTCTTCGAACCAGGGATTGCGCTGCAGCCACCGGTTGTTGCGCGGGCTGGGGTGGGGCAGGGCCAGGGTGTGGGGCCAGGTGCGGCGCCAGGACTGCACCACCTCGGTGACCGAGGTGCCCTGATCGGGCAGATGGTAGGCCTGTGCGTACTGGCCAATGACCAGGGTGAGTTCAATATTTTTCAGCTGCGCCAGCAAGGGTGCGCGCCACGCGGGCGCACATTCGGGCCGGGGCGGCAGGTCGCCGGACTTTCCCGTCCCCGGAAAGCAAAACCCCATGGGCATGATGGCAATTTGCCGCGCGTCGTAAAACACTGCGCTGGAGAGGCCCAGCCACCTGCGCAGGCGCTCGCCGCTGGCATCGTTGAAGGGCAATCCGGTCGCATGCACCTTGCGCCCCGGTGCTTGGCCCGCAATCAGCAAGCGGGCTTGCGGGTGGGCCTGGACCACGGGCCGGGGCCCCAAGGGCAGGTGGGCGGCACACCGCGTGCAGGCCCGAACCTCTGCGAGCAGGGCGTCCAAGGGGGGCGTGTGGGGGGCTGCGGGTGTGGAGGGCATGGTGGGATCTGTATTGTGCCGCTTTATGTTTATAAGAGAAATAGGCCTGTAGCCCTTATAGAATGTGCGTAGACAGCTATTGAATTCATAGCGTTTGCACGGTGAGCTGCACGTCCAGCGCCCTGTAAAAATGAATTTTCAATCACACGAACTTCGTGGTACACGAATTTCGTGTACCATCCATTCCATGAAAAACGTCACCATCACCGTGGAAGACGCCACCCTGGAGTGGGTGCGCATCGAGGCCGCCAAGCGCAACACCAGTGTCTCGCGCCTGGTGGGGGAGATGCTGACCGACAAAATGCAGTTTGACGATGCCTACGCCCGCGCCCAGCGCGAGTGGGTGGCCGATACCTCCAGCTTTTCCTCGGGCGGCCAGCCCTATCCCCAGCGTGAGGTGACCCGTGGCTAGTGCCCTTCCGGCCTCCGGCCCCCTTGTTTTTGTGGACACCAATGTGCTGCTGTGCGCCGACGACGCGCACGACCCGTCCCGCCAGGCGCGTGCCCGCGCATGGCTGCAGGCGCTGTGGCAGGGGCGTGCGGGCCGGCTCAGCACCCAGGTGCTGAACGATTACTACGTCACCGCCACCCGCACCTTTGGCATGCCCTTGGGCGATGCGCGGGCCAAGGTGCGGCGCTTCCAGCTCTGGCAGCCCTGGCAGATCGACCACCAGACGGTGGAAACCGCCTGGGGCGTGGAAGCGCGTTTTGGCCTGAACTACTGGGATGCGCTCATCGTGGCCGCTGCTGCCCAGTCGGGCGCAACCCATGTGCTGACGGTGGACCTGCAACCCACGCAGCACCTGCAGCAAATCGATGGGGTGACCATCCTCAACCCCTTTCTGGCCACGCCGGCCGACCTGGCCCTCACCGCATAAATCCACCCAACCCAAGGAATGGCACTGCACATGACCCCCACCTCCGCCCCTTCCCCTCTGGATGCCCTGATCCAGCGCCGCATTCGCCCGGACGTGCTAGCCATGCACGCCTATGCCGTCCAGGACTCGGCGGGCCTGGTCAAGCTCGACGCCATGGAGAATCCGCACCGCCTGCCCCTGGCGCTGCAAGAGGCCTTGGGCCAGCGCCTGGGCGCCCTGGCGCTGAACCGCTACCCCGATGGCCGGGTCAACGACCTGCGCCACGCCCTGGCCGCCTACGCCGGCATGCCCGAAGGCTGCGACCTCATGCTGGGCAATGGCTCGGACGAACTCATTTCGCTCCTGGCCATGGCCTGCGATGTGCCCGCGCAAGCGGACGGTAAAAAGCCCGTGATCCTGGCGCCCACGCCCGGTTTTGTGATGTACGCCGTGAGCGCCGCCCTGCAGGGGCTGGAATTTGTCGGCGTGCCCCTGACGGCCGATTTCGCCCTGGATGTGCCCTCCATGCTGGAGGCCATTGCCCGGTACCAGCCTGCCATCGTCTACCTGGCCTACCCCAACAACCCCACCGCCAACCTGTGGGACGCGCAAGACATGGCCCGGGTGGTCGCCGCCGCCGCCGAGGCCGGCAGCCTCGTGGCGATCGACGAGGCCTACCAGCCTTTTTCCAGCCACACCTACCTGGACGTCATCCGCGCCCAGCCCGCGCAACACGCCCATGTGCTGCTGATGCGCACTATGAGCAAGTTTGGCCTGGCGGGCGTGCGCATCGGCTACATGCTGGGCCAGCGCACGCTGATCGCCCAGCTCGACAAGGTGCGCCCGCCCTACAACATCAGCGTGCTCAACTGCGAGTGCGCGTTGTTCGCCCTGGAGCACGCCGAGGTGTTTGCCGCCCAGGCCACCGAGTTGCGCGCCCAGCGCACCCGGCTACTGGCCGCGCTGCGCGCCATGCCGGGTGTGCACGCCTGGGACAGCGATGCCAATATGGTTTTGGTGCGGGTCGAAAATGCACAAAAATCCTTCGATGGCCTGAAGGCGCGTGGCGTGCTGGTCAAAAACGTTTCTAAAATGCACCCATTGCTGGCCCACTGTTTGCGTCTCACCGTCGGCACCGACGCGGAGAACACCCAACTGCTGGCCGCCCTTCAGGAATCCCTATGACGACATACCCATTGACCGAAGTTCCCGTGACCGTGGCCCCCCGCACCGTCGAGGTGACGCGCAACACGGCCGAGACCCGCATCACGGTCAAAGTCAATCTGGATGGCACCGGCAAAAGCCGCCTGTCCACCGGCATCGGTTTTTTTGACCACATGCTGGACCAGATCGCCCGCCACGGCCTGATCGATCTGGACATCGAGGCCGATGGCGATCTGCACATCGACGGCCACCACACGGTGGAAGACGTGGGCATCACACTCGGCCAAGCCGTTTTCAAAGCCGTGGGCGACAAAAAAGGCCTGCGCCGCTACGGCCACGCCTACGTGCCCCTGGACGAAGCCCTGAGCCGCGTGGTGGTAGATTTTTCCGGCCGCCCTGGTTTGGTGATGGACGTGCCCTTCAAGAGTGGCATGATTGGTGCCTTTGACACCCACCTCGCCCATGAATTTTTCCAGGGCTTTGTGAACCACGCTTTGGTGACCCTGCACATTGACAACCTCAAAGGCGAAAACGCCCACCACCAGGCCGAGTCGGTCTTCAAGGCCTTTGCCCGCGCCCTGCGTGATGCAGTGGAATTGGACCCGCGCTCCCTGGGCACCATTCCCTCGACCAAGGGTTCCCTCTAGTTTTATATGTCAAATAGGCCTCTAGCCCCCGCGGAATGTGCGCAGGCAGCTATGAAAAGGATAGCATGAAGAAAGTCGCGGTAGTCGATTACGGCATGGGCAATTTGCGTTCCGTTACCCAGGCGGTGATGCATGTGGCAGCCGGTGCCGGCGTCGAGGTGGTCTGGGCACGCACCGCCCTGGAAGTGATGGACGCCGAGCGTGTGGTCTTGCCCGGCCAGGGCGCCATGCGCGACTGCATGCACGAGTTGCACGCGTCCGGCATGTTCGACGCCGTGATGCACGCCGCCGCGCACAAACCCCTGATGGGCGTGTGTGTGGGCATGCAAATGCTGCTGGACCACAGCGCCGAACTCAACACGCCGTCGTTGGGTCTGATTCCCGGTGAAGTGCTCAAGTTTGACCTGGCAGGGCAGATCCAACCCGACGGCAGCCGTTACAAGGTGCCGCAAATGGGCTGGAACCAGGTCTGGCGCAACAACCATGGCGGCGAGCCGCACCCCGTGTGGGGCGATGTGCCGGACGGCAGCTATTTTTATTTTGTGCACAGCTACTACGCCAGACCGTCTGATGCGCGCCACAGTGTGGGCGAGACGGACTACGGTCAGCGCTTTTCTGCGGCGATTGCGCGCGATAATATTTTTGCAACCCAATTTCACCCCGAAAAAAGCGCCGAACACGGTTTGTCCCTTTACCGCAACTTCCTTCACTGGAATCCTTGATTTCTCCCAACCGCTCGGTCTGAACCTTTTCCTGTCTCAATCCCCGAGCTACTTCAACCACCATGCTTCTCATCCCTGCAATTGATCTTAAAGACGGCCACTGCGTTCGCCTCAAACAAGGCGACATGGACCAATCCACCACATTTGGCGAAGACCCCGCGGTCATGGCCCGCAAATGGGTGGACCAAGGCGCGCGGCGATTGCACCTGGTGGACTTGAACGGCGCCTTTGCGGGGCATCCCAAGAACGAAGCGGCCATCCGCAAGATTCTGAAAGAAGTGGGCAGCGAAATCGACGTGCAACTGGGCGGCGGCATCCGCGACCTGGACACCATCGAACGTTACCTGGATGCGGGCCTGCGCTACGTCATCATCGGCACGGCGGCGGTCAAGAACCCGGGCTTTTTGCAAGACGCCTGCACCGCGTTTGGCGGCCACATCATCGTCGGCCTGGACGCCCGCGATGGCAAGGTCGCCACCGACGGCTGGAGCAAACTCACCCGCCACGATGTGATTGACCTGGGCAAGAAGTTTGAAGACTTCGGCGCCGAAGCCATCATCTACACCGACATTGGCCGCGACGGCATGCTGTCCGGCATCAACGTGGACGCCACTGTCAAGCTGGCCCAGGCCCTGACCATCCCCGTGATCGCCTCCGGCGGCCTGTCCAATATGGCCGACATCGAAGCCCTGTGCGCGGTAGAAGACGAAGGTGTCGAGGGCGTGATCTGCGGCCGCGCCATCTACAGCGGCGATTTGGACTTTGCGGCGGCACAAGAGCGCGCGGACGAATTGAATGGATAAGGTTTTTCTGGGCCGCCCCCCATGCTAGCTAAACGCATCATTCCCTGCCTGGACGTCACCGGCGGGCGCGTCGTCAAAGGCGTCAATTTTGTGGAACTGCGCGACGCGGGCGACCCGGTGGAAATCGCCGCCCGCTACAACGACCAGGGTGCCGACGAACTCACGTTTTTGGACATCACGGCCACCAGCGACGGTCGCGACCTCATTTTGCACATCATCGAGGCCGTGGCCTCCCAGGTGTTTATCCCTCTGACCGTGGGTGGTGGCGTGCGGGTGGTGGCGGATGTTCGCCGCCTGTTGAACGCCGGCGCTGACAAAATCAGCTTCAATTCGGCGGCGCTCAGCAACCCCCAGGTCATTGAAGACGCCTCGCTCAAGTTTGGCGCGCAGGCCATCGTGGTGGCCATCGACGCCAAGCGCCGGTCTGCCGAAGATGCATTGCGCGTGGTGGATGGCCGTGCCATCGGCCCGGGCTGGGATGTCTACAGCCACGGCGGGCGCAAAAACACCGGCCTGGACGCCGTGGCCTGGGCCACCGAGATGGCGCGCCGGGGCGCCGGCGAGATTTTGCTCACCAGCATGGACCGTGACGGCACCAAGTCCGGCTTCGATCTGGCGCTGACCCGCGCCGTGGCCGATGCCATCAGCGTGCCGGTGATTGCCTCGGGCGGTGTGGGCAACCTGGACCATTTGGCCGACGGCATCCAGCTTGGCGGCGCGGACGCCGTGCTGGCGGCCAGCATCTTCCACTACGGCGAATACACCGTGGGCCAGGCCAAGGCGCGCATGGCCGAGCGCGGAATTCCGGTCAGAATTTAAGCTTTTTAAGCCTGTAGCCCCCGTAGATACTGCGTAAGCAGCTATCAATTAAGTAGCAAATGCAAACCATGAACACTCCCTCTACGAGCTGGCTCAAACATATCCGCTGGGATTCCAAGGGCCTGGTGCCGGTGATCGCGCAAGAGCAGGGCACAAACGATGTGCTGATGTTCGCCTGGATGAACCGCGAAGCCTTGCAAAAAACGGTGGAGCTGGGACAGGCGGTGTATTTCAGCCGCTCGCGCAACAAACTTTGGTACAAGGGCGAAGAGTCGGGCCATGTGCAAAAGGTGCATGAGATCCGCATGGACTGCGACAGCGATGTCATCCTGCTCAAAGTGACCCAACTCGGCCATGAGCCCGGCATTGCCTGCCACACGGGGCGCCACAGCTGCTTCTTCAGCATTTTGCAAGACGGGGTGTGGCACAGTGTGGACCCAGTCTTGAAAGATCCCGAAACCATCTATAAATAAGAAGACCATGGCCTCTACAGACATCTCCCAAGACGCATTGGCCCGATTGGCCGCCGTCATCGAGAGCCGCAAGGTTGCCAACGGTGGCGATCCTGCTGCGAGTTATGTTGCCCGCCTGCTGCACAAGGGGCCGGACGCCTTTTTGAAGAAAATTGGCGAAGAGGCCACCGAAGTGGTCATGGCGGCCAAAGATGCCGACCATGGTGCGGACAAGGCCAAAATTGTCTACGAGGTGGCCGATTTGTGGTTTCACTGCATGATTGCACTGGCCCACTATGACCTGAGCCCTGCCGATGTCGTGGCTGAGTTGGACCGCCGGGCGGGCACCAGCGGTATCGAGGAAAAAGCCATGCGCAAAGTGCTGGCCCGTGAAGGAGGAATCCAATGACCTCAGACTATTCCCCGGTCCATCCGGCGGGTGCGACGCAGGAGCAGGGCACTTTGCACAAACCGGACCACGACCCGGACTGCCTGTTTTGCAAGATTGTGGCCAAACAGATTCCATCCCGGGTGGTGTACGAAGACGAGGAGTTGTTCGCTTTTCACGACATCCATCCGTGGGCACCGGTGCATTTTTTGCTCATTCCCAAAATGCACATTCCTTCTCTGGCCCAGGTGGACCACGAGACCGCGGGACTGATGGGGCGCATGATGGCCCTGGTGCCCAAGCTTGCTTTGCAAGAGGGCTGTAATCCCTATCCGCAAGGAGGCTACCGGCTGGTGACCAACACCGGGGTGGAAGGCGGGCAAGAGGTGCGGCATCTGCATTTTCATGTGATGGGCGGTACGCGCCCCTGGTTGCGGGGCTGATTTCCAAGGCGCCTCGCCTGGCATGTGCTTCACGGACTAAAATTGTTCCAATTCGTTAGGAGAGACTCATGGGATTTTCGACAACACATCTGATTATTTTTCTGGTCATCATTGTGGTGATTTTTGGCACCAAAAAGCTGCGCAATATCGGCTCGGACCTGGGGGGGGCAGTCAAAGGTTTCAAGGACGGCATGAAAGATGGCGCCGACAAAGCCGCCGATGCACCGGCGGCCTCTGTGCAGCAGGTCGCGGCTGCGGCACCAGTGGCCAAAGACACCATTGATGTCGAAGCCAAAACCAAGGTTTGATTTGCCCAAGACTCATTTAGCCCGGCGTACAACATGGCCGCTGGGTGGGAAGCCTGTAATTGATTGATATCGGAGTCACCAAACTTGCGATTATTGGCGCCATTGCGTTGGTGGTCATCGGTCCTGAAAAACTGCCGGGACTGGCCAAAACCGTAGGCACCCTGCTGGGGCGCGCGCGGCGGTATGTGGCCGACGTCAAGGCGGAGGTCAACCGCTCCATGGAGTTGGACGAGCTCAAAAAAATGCGCGACACGGTGGAAAACGCTGCCCGCGACGTGGAAACTACGATCCAGACCAGTGCCAGTGATTTTGAGAAAACCTGGACGGAGGCCACGGATTTGGCTGCTAGCCCCACCTGGGACGAGGCCAATACCAAAGCCCCAGAGTACAAACACCCCAACAAGAAGTGGCGCCTCAAGCAGGGTGCCACACCCCATTGGTACAAGGCCCGTACCGGCACCCGCACCAAGGCCCTGTCGGGTGCGGCCCGGGTGGCGCGGTTTCGACCCCGCAAAATGGGTTCCTAAGTGAAACAATGACCGATCCTGTCAAACCAGACGACGAACTCGCCGGAACCGAACAGCCTTTCGTACAACACCTCTTTGAGTTGCGCGACCGCCTCCTGTACGCCTTGTATGGGGTGGGTGCGGTGTTGCTGGTGTTGCTTTTTTACCCTGGACCGTCCCAGCTGTACGACTTTTTGGCGATGCCGCTGGTTAAAGCGCTGCCCGAGGGCTCCCGCATGATTGCGGTGGGTGTGGTGTCGCCGTTTCTGGTGCCCATCAAGGTATCCGTGATGGCAGCCATTGGCCTGTCTTTGCCATGGATTCTTTACCAAGTGTGGGCCTTTGTGGCGCCAGGCTTGTACAAGCATGAGAAAAAGCTGGTCCTGCCTTTGGTGACGGCCAGTACCTTTCTGTTTTACCTCGGTGCCGCGTTTTGTTATTTCTTTGTCTTTGGCCAGGCATTTCCGGCGATCCAAAAAATGGCACCGGTGTCGGTGGCCGTCAGCCCTGATATTGAGGCCTATTTAGACTTTGTCATCACCATGTTCATTGCGTTTGGCGTGGCATTTGAAGTGCCCATCGTGGTGGTGATTTTGGCCCGCATGGGCATGGTCACGGTGGTGCAGCTCAAGTCGTTTCGCACCTATTTTGTGGTGGGAGCTGCCGCCATTTCAGCGCTGGTGACCCCGCCCGATCCAGTGTCCATGATCGCGTTGCTGATACCCATGTGTATCTTGTACGAGATCGGCATTTGGGCCGCCCAGGTGTTTATCAAACATACCCAGGCACCCGAAGAAGAAGTGTCTGCCCGTTAAATCGGTTTAGCGGGCCGCCTGTTTGGGGCGGGGGCGGATGCCGGGGGTGACCTGCAAATCGATTTTTTGGTTTTTACGTTCCACGGTGAAGCGTGCGGCAGTGCCCGGTTTGAGCACCGCCACCATGGACAGCAACTGGGTCACGTCCGTCACAGGTGCATCGGCAACACTCACAATCACATCACCGGGCTTGATCCCCGCCAGTGCGGCCGGTCCGTTTTGCAGCACGCCCGTGATGATGACGCCTTGCTGGGTTTTCACGTCAAAGGTCTCGGCCAGCTCAGGGGACAGATCATTGGGCTCCACACCAATCCAGCCACGGGTCACCCGACCGTCTTTGACGATGCCTTCCAGCACCTGTTTGGCGGTGGACACTGGAATGGCAAAACCAATGCCCATGTTGCCGCCCGAGCGGGAGTAAATGGCGGTGTTGATGCCCAGCAGATTGCCGTTGGTGTCCACCAGGGCACCACCCGAATTGCCAGGGTTGATGGCGGCGTCGGTTTGGATGAAGTTTTCAAACGTGTTGATGCCCAACTGGTTGCGCCCCAACGCACTGACAATGCCGCTGGTCACGGTCTGTCCCACGCCAAACGGATTGCCAATGGCCAGGACTTGGTCCCCAACCCGTAAAGCGTCCGAATTGCCCAACACGATGGTCGGCAGACGGTCCAAATCAATCTTGAGGACCGCCAGATCACTGTCGGGGTCCGTACCGATCACTTTGGCTGGTGCGTGGCGGCTGTCATTGAGGACCACTTCGATTTCATCTGCGCCTTCGACCACATGGTTGTTGGTCAGAATGTACCCACTGGCGCTCACGATCACGCCGCTGCCTAGCCCACCTTGCGGTTCACCGCCCTGGTCGCCGTAGAAAAACCGAAACCATGGGTCATTCGCATTGGGATTGGGGTGTGCGGCCTTGCTGGTGTTGATACTCACCACCGCAGCAGACGCTTTTTGCGCGGCCAGACGGAAGCTGCCAACAGGAATGTCACCGGGGCTGCCAGCTGGCGCCTCCAGTAGGGTGATACCACTTGCCGCTGTAGGGGCATGCCCCAGCCATTGCGGTTTGAGCGTGGCAACCACAAAATACGCCGCCAGCAGCACCGTGGTGGTTTGGGAGAACAGTAGCCAAAAACGTTTCATGGTTTGGAATTGTAGGGGGGCAAGTGCACTCGCGGTACATTGTCGGCTTGGACATGTCACTCCACACGCAAATCATCCACATTCAACCGCTGGCACCTGCCAAACCCCGGCTGGGCGCGGCCTGCAATGGCTGTGGTGTGTGTTGCTTGGCGGAACCCTGCCCCTTGGGGATGGTTTTGTCGCGCAAACGCCAGGGCGCTTGTGATGCACTGCGTTGGAGTGCAATTGACACGGCGTACCGCTGTGGAGCCATTACCGTACCGCACGAGGTTGCGGCGCAGGCGCTGCCTGCAGCTGTGCGCTGGCTGATGCCTGCTCTCGGAGGCTTGCTTGGCCTCGTGGCAAGGCGTTGGATTGCGGCTGGCATCGGGTGTGATAGCAGCTTGGTGTCCGAACCTGTGGCATCGGGGACAATCCAGCCTTCCGGTGAATCACCCCCCTAAACACCCCCGACATACACACAACTTTCATGCCATGACTAGCCGCCAAGACCTCTGTACCGCGCTGGACGGTTTGTTGCAGCCCGAGCGATTCAAAGATTTTTGCCCCAACGGATTGCAGGTGGAGGGGCAATCCGAGGTGCGCAAAATCGTGTCAGGCGTGACGGCCAGCGTAGCGTTGATTGAAGCCGCCATTGCAGCCCGGGCCGATACCCTGTTGGTTCACCATGGCCTGTTTTGGCGGGGGCATGACGGGCGCGTCACTGGCTGGATGCGCCAAAGACTGGCATTGTTGCTGGCCCACAATATCAATTTATTTGCCTACCACCTGCCCATGGATGCCCACCCGGAGCTTGGGAACAATGCGCAGTTGGGGCTCCAATTGGGGTTGCAGACACAAGGACGGTTTGGAGACCAGCAATTGGGCTTTCTGGGGATGCCTGTTTCTGACTTTGCCTATGCCAGTGCACAAGATCTTGCACGCCAAGTGGAAATGGTGCTGGGGAGATCGGTGGTCTTGGTGCCGGGAAAACCGGGCTCCATACGGCAGATCGCTTGGTGTACCGGCGGTGCGCAGGGCTATTTTGAGGAAGCAATTGCCGCAGGTGCAGATGCCTTCATCACCGGCGAAATTTCTGAGCCGCAGGCGCACTACGCGCGCGAAAGTGGCGTCGCCTATTTGGCCTGCGGGCACCATGCCACCGAGCGGTATGGCGCGCCAGCCGTCGCCGCATGTGCTGCGCAGCAGTTGGGGCTGGAGCATGAATTCATTGATATTGACAATCCCGCCTGAGGCGATGGACACCACCACACCATGATCCACACCAACGTTCCCAAACCCATGGCCATCACCTTGGGCGATGCCGCTGGCATCGGACCAGAAATCATTGCCAAGGCTTACCAGGCGCAAGCCGAAAGTCTGTGTGGAAGCTTTGTTGCCGGTGATGTGCAGACCATGCGCCGAGCGGCGGCGGTGGTCGCGCGCCCTGGGCAAGTTGCTTTGCCGGTAGCGGTGTTGGCGCACCCGACACAGGCGCTGGATGTGCCGCCGAACTGCATACCGGTACTTCAGATCGGTGAACCGTTAGAGCCCGTGGAATGGGGTAGCGTGAATAAGGCTGCCGGCGAGTTTGCTGGCCGCTGTGTGTTCTGGGCGGCCGACGCCGCCTTGCGTGGCGAGATTGCTGCCATCGTGACCGCTCCCTTGCACAAAGAGGCCCTGTTTGCAGCCGGACAGCCGTATGACCATTTTCCGGGCCACACTGAAATGCTGCAAGCGCGCGCGGCTCTGCATCTGGGTAAGACGGTTGCACAGGTTCCCGTGCGCATGATGTTGGCCAATGATGAGTTGCGCACCGTGTTGGTCAGCATCCATGTATCCCTGCGTGAGGCTATTGATGCAGTCACAGTGAATAATGTTCTGCAAACCCTGCTGATTACCCACGAATCCTTATCGAAAGTTCTGGGGCGTGCGCCGCGGATTGCAGTGGCGGGACTGAATCCGCATGCCGGCGAGGGGGGCTTGTTTGGCAGGGAGGAATTGGATGCAATTGTTCCGGCCATCAACGAAGCGCGTGCGCGGGGCTGCACTGTCAGCGGTCCCTGGGCGCCGGATACGGTGTTCATGCGAGCACGCAATTTGCCGGGCCACAGCGGTGAATTTGATGTGGTCGTGGCTATGTACCACGACCAAGGGCTTATTCCTGTGAAGTATTTAGGGGTGGAAAAAGGCGTCAATGTGACGCTGGGTTTGCCTTTGGTGCGTACCAGTCCCGACCATGGAACCGCCTTTGATATTGCAGGAACAGGGCGTGCCGACGCCTCCAGCCTGCTGGAAGCCGTGCGCATGGCGCGCACACTGGCAGATGCTTGAGTACACATATATGAATTTGGTAAATGCCCTTGTACAGGCTTGGTTGTTTGCTATTTAATTGGTAGCAAGTTGATGAACTGGTTGATTTAATCGGAGTCAAAATCGTCCTGTCCTGCGCTGTAGAAATGGTGGGGTCTTCTTGACCTTGGTCATAGTCTTGCCGTTGCTGAAAAGCTTTTGTCTGGCTTGATAAGTGCTTGGCTTTTGAGCAAACGCCGCAGAGTTGCCCATGAAATCGGCCCATGGCCGTCAGCTACAATCGTCGGCTTACCCCTAGTAGTGATGTTCATTGAGGATTCTCATGAGTGAAACCCCTGTCGACACCCACAAGATCGACTCCAGCAAACGGACTTGGTTGATTACGTCCGCCTGTGCTGGCGCAGTGGGCGGAGTTGCAACCGCCATTCCCTTTGTGAGTACATTCCAACCTTCTGAGCGGGCCAAAGCGGCTGGCGCAGCGGTTGAGGTTGATATCGCCGGACTGAAACCCGGTGAGAAAATGACCGTGGAGTGGCGCGGAAAGCCTGTCTGGATTGTTCGTCGCACACCCGAACAATTGGCGGTTTTGCCCAAGATTGCGAGCGAGTTGGCCGACCCCGATTCCAAACGCAAGCCTGATGAGTTCACGCCGGCGTATGCGCGCAACGAAGGCCGCTCCATCAAGCCTGAGTATTTTGTCGCCGTGGGGATTTGCACCCATTTGGGCTGCTCTCCATCGGATAAGTTTCAGACTGGCGCTCAGCCTTCGCTGCCGAATGACTGGCAAGGTGGCTTTTTGTGCCCCTGCCACGGATCAACGTTCGACATGGCGGGCCGGGTGTTCAAGAACAAACCCGCGCCGGACAACCTTGAAGTGCCACCGCACATGTACCTCTCCGACAGCAAGCTGCTGATTGGTGAAGACAAAAAAGCCTGACCCCAGCGTACGGAGCACCATATGGCTGAAATGAAAGAAATCTCCCCCAATGCACCTGCAGCGGCCAAGCTGCTGAACTGGGTTGACAACCGTTTTCCCTTAAGCAAGCTCTACAACGAGCACATGGCCGAGTATTACGCGCCCAAAAATTTCAATTTTTGGTACATCTTCGGATCGCTGGCGATGCTGGTGTTGGTCATTCAGATCGTTACCGGCATTTTCCTTGTAATGCATTACAAGCCGGACGCGGCGCTGGCTTTTGGGTCGGTGGAATACATCATGCGGGATGTGCCGTGGGGCTGGCTGATCCGCTACATGCACTCAACGGGCGCCTCCGCTTTCTTTGTTGTGGTGTACCTGCACATGTTTCGTGGACTGTTGTACGGAAGTTACCGCAAACCACGTGAATTAATCTGGGTTTTTGGCTGTGGAATTTTCCTATGCCTGATGGCAGAGGCCTTCATGGGCTACTTGCTGCCTTGGGGGCAGATGAGCTACTGGGGTGCGCAGGTGATTGTCAACTTGTTTGCCGCGATTCCGTTTGTGGGGCCTGACTTGGCGTTGCTGATTCGTGGTGACTTCGTGGTGGGTGATGCAACCTTGAATCGCTTCTTTAGCTTCCACGTCATTGCAGTACCTTTGGTTCTGTTGGGCTTGGTGGTTGCACACATCATCGCGCTGCACGAAGTGGGCTCCAACAACCCCGATGGTGTGGAAATCAAAGGCCCTGATGCGCCTAAGGATGCCAAGGGACACCCATTGGACGGTATTCCTTTTCATCCGTACTACACGGTGCACGATATTTTTGGGGTGAGCGTATTTCTGATGGTCTTTACCGCCATCATCTTCTTTGCACCTGAATTTGGTGGGTATTTCCTGGAGTACAACAACTTCATTCCCGCCGATCCGTTCAAGACACCGCTGCATATCGCACCAGTCTGGTATTTCACGCCCTTTTATTCGATGCTGCGGGCTGTCACCAGCGAAATGATGTACGCGCTGATCGCTTGTGTGCTTGCTGGGGCCGGTTTTGGTATGTTTAAAGCCAAATTGCCAGCCTTCCTCAAACCGATTATTGGTGTGGTTGCGCTGGCGGTGGTTGCCATGATGTGGACTATCGATGCCAAATTTTGGGGTGTTGTGGCAATGGGGGGCGGCGTGGTCATTCTGTTCTTCTTGCCCTGGTTGGACAACAGCCCGGTGAAGTCGATTCGCTACCGTCCTGACTGGCACAAGTACATGTATGCTGCTTTTGTCATCGATTTTCTGGTGCTTGGCTACTTGGGTATGTTGCCTCCGTCTGAAATTGGGGGGCGCGTTTCACAATTGGGAACACTGTTCTACTTCGGCTTCTTCATTTTGATGCCCTGGTGGAGTGCGTTGGGCAAGGCCAAGCCTGTGCCGACCCGTGTTACTTTTTCTGCCCATTGAGTCGGAGAAACTGCAGATGAAAAATATACTCATATCCTTGCTGGCTGCTCTGGGTTTTATGGTTGGAGCGCAGGCCAATACTGGTGGAATTGCATGGGATAAAGTCCCCGACAAAACCAATGACTTGGCCTCCCTGCAAAATGGGGCCAAGCTGTTTGTCAACTACTGTTTGAATTGCCACTCGGCAGCCTTCATGCGCTTCAATCGCTTGAAAGACATTGGTTTGACCGAGCAACAAATCAAAGACAACTTGTTGTTCACCACGGAAAAAGTGGGCGAAACCATGAAGTCCGCCATTGATCCTCGCCAAGCGAAAGAATGGTTCGGAGCCAATCCTCCGGATTTGACCGTCATTGCACGTTCGCGCTCTGCTGCGGGCCAGGGCACCGGCGGAGATTACTTGTACACTTATTTGCGCACCTACTACCCGGACGACACCAAGGCTACTGGTTGGAATAACCTCGCGTTCCCCAATGTGGGCATGCCCCATGCCTTGTGGGAGTTGCAAGGCAAGCGTGTGCCGGTGTATGAAACAGTGTCCGAACATGGCCATGAAGCACATGTATTCAAAGGATGGGAGCAATTGACCCCAGGAACAATGACTCCGGCGCAATACGACCAAGCGGTGGGCGATCTGGTGAACTACTTGCAATGGATGGCGGAGCCAGCCCAAAATACACGGATCCGTGTCGGGGTGTGGGTTTTGCTGTTCTTGATGGTCATGACACTGTTCACTTGGCGCCTCAATGCTGCCTATTGGAAAGACATCAAGTAAGCGGTATAGCGTTTCTGGCTGCGTCGAGATGATGCGGTCTGATCGGTTCAGAGTGGGTTCGCCAAGGCTGCCCACTCTTTTTAATTTTTAGGAGTCTCTCGCCATGATGGTTTTGTATTCAGGAACAACCTGCCCCTTTTCCCATCGCTGCCGTTTTGTTTTGTTTGAAAAAGGCATGGACTTCGAGATTCGCGATGTGGATCTGTACAACAAGCCCGAGGACATCAGCGTCATGAATCCTTATGGGCAAGTCCCTATTTTGGTAGAGCGTGACTTGATTTTGTACGAATCCAATATCATCAACGAGTACATTGATGAGCGGTTCCCACATCCCCAGTTGATGCCCGGCGACCCTGTCGACCGTGCTCGCGTGCGTCTGTTTTTACTGAACTTTGAAAAAGAGTTGTTTGTTCATGTGTCTACTCTGGAAGCGCGTGCGTCCAAAGGCAATGAAAAAACGCTCGATAAGGCCCGCGCCCACATTCGTGACCGTTTGACGCAACTTGCCCCTGTGTTTTTGAAAAATAAATTCATGTTGGGGGATAGTTTTTCCATGTTGGACGTGGCTATTGCTCCCTTGCTTTGGCGTCTGGATTACTACGGAATTGACCTCAGCAAAAATGCGGCGCCTCTCTTGAAGTATGCAGAGCGAATTTTTTCGCGTCCGGCATACATTGAGGCATTGACTCCCTCAGAGAAGGTAATGCGCAAATAACTGCATCCCTGCCATGATTGATGCCAAAGACTCTAGTTCGACGCGTCCTTATCTCATTCGTGCTTTGTACGAGTGGTGCACCGACAATGGATTTACCCCGTTCATCGCGGTGCTGGTGGATGGAACGGTTCGGGTTCCCAATGAGTTTGTCAAGGACGGTGAAATCGTTTTGAACATTAGTTTCGATGCCACCAGTTCCTTGAATTTGGGAAATGACACCATTGAATTCAAAGGTCGATTTGGAGGCGTTGCACGGGATATATTGGTCCCAGTGGATCGTGTATTGGCCATTTATGCACGGGAGACTGGGCAGGGGATGTCGTTCCCCATGCTGGCAAGTGTTGCAACTTCCACTGAGCTGGAAAGCCCTGAGCCGCCCCGTCCTTCTGGCGGAGCCAAGCCGTCCCTGACGCGTATTAAATAGACTACTTCTTTGTCATTGCGCCTTTTCCGGGGGAGTGGTGATGTAGAATTCGGTCCGTGCCGATTTAGCTCAGTTGGTAGAGCAACCGCCTTGTAAGCGGTAGGTCATCAGTTCGAATCCGATAATCGGCACCATTCTCTCCATAGCCAACAGACCATTCACTCAGTGGCTGTTGCGCGACATTTGTACCTTCAAACGAATGGAGTTGACATCCCAGCCCTTGGAGCGCAGATGCGCTTGTATGGATGGTAAGAGTTGACGGATTTTTGCTGCAGCGGCGTTGTTGTCCAGAATCAAGCACCACACCGGTCCCTCAATAGGCCCTGCTTTTACGGTGGATCGCAGGGCGGCTGGAATGAATACTTCAATGGATTTCAGTCGCGCCGACGACTCCATTGCAAGATTAGCCAGGTGCGCGAGGGTAGGTGACTCTTGCGTCGCCTGCAAAAGGGTAATGGAATGATTGCGGCGGTTCATGACCTGAGAGTTAAGAGGTTTCGGGATGCAATTGATTATCACGGATGCATGGTTAGCAAGAAGCAGGGCGCTGCACTTGAGTGGAACCAGACTGGCAGTACTTTTACTTAGCCTGTCGTTTGCTTTGATGCTGGTTTCCGCACTTTTGTACCATTGGGTTTTTCTCAAAGGCGCCCGCGAAGGCTGGCCTGTCATTGGCACACTGGTGCGGATGGTGGTTAAGGATGAAGTCGCGCAGCGCGACCGTTTTATGCGTGAAAACATTGAGGTGCTCGCCAAAAAATTGGGTGAAATGCAGGCAAAAATGCTGCAATTAGAGTCACTTGGGGAGCGTGTTTCCGGCCTCGCGGGTGTGAATCCCGGTGATATCAAAATCAAACCCGGCCAAGGTGGGGTGTTGGTATCTGGCCACGATCTTTCCATGGACGAGTTGCGTACCGCAATCAACGGCCTTGATCAATTGGCCGACCAGCGTGCAGACGTGATGACGGTGATTGAATCCCGTTTGTTTGAACAAAAAATCAAAAAAATGTTGGTGCCTACTCAGGCCCCGGTTCAGAGTGGAATTCTCGGCTCGATCTTTGGTTGGCGCATCGACCCCATTACGGGGCAATCAGCGTTGCACACGGGGCTTGATTTTCCGGCTGAAACGGGTACACCAATCTTCTCCGCGGCCGGTGGTGTGGTCGTGACACAGGGGTTTCATCCCCAATACGGCAATATGATCGAAATTGACCACGGTAACGACTTGATCAGCCGGTATGCGCATTCTTCCAAGGTATTCGCAAAAAAAGGTGACCTGGTCAAGCGGGGACAGAAAATTGCCGAGGTAGGAACCACTGGACGCTCCACAGGTGCCCATTTGCACTTTGAAGTATTGGTCCAAGGTGTTCCACAGGATCCGCAAAAATTTCTCAACGCCGGGCGATATCTTTCGGCAGGGCTCGCTGCGGGGCCTCAGGGTAGGGGAGCGCCTAATTCAGCTCTCGCACAACGCTAAAATGGATAGTTCGGTTTTTCTGGCGTGAAGCATGCCCGTGCATGCGCTTGCTTTTCGCCATATTGCCCCCATTTCACCCTGATTAGAAAAAGGACTGCGCTGCTCTGTGAGCCCATCGTGGGCGACAGGCCAGTCTTGCATCAATGGCCACCAACATCCTTACCAAAATCTTCGGCAGTCGTAATGACCGCTTGCTCAAACAGTACCGTACCGTTGTTGCTCGCATAAACGCCTTGGAGCCCCAGTTTGAAAAGCTGACCGATGAAGGTTTGCGCGCAAAGACCCAGGAATTCAGAGACCGTATCGCCAAAGGCGAGTCACTGGATGCGATCTTGCCTGAAGCATTTGCGGTGGTGCGAGAAGGGTCCAAGCGGGTCATGAAAATGCGGCACTTTGATGTGCAGTTGCTGGGTGGCATGTCCTTGCACAACGGGAAGATTTCCGAAATGCGTACTGGTGAAGGTAAGACCTTGACCGCGACGCTGCCTGTTTACCTCAATGCGTTAACGGGTAAGGGGGTGCATGTGGTCACAGTCAATGACTACCTTGCCAATCGCGATGCCCAATGGATGGGGCGTTTGTACGGGTTTTTGGGATTGAGTGTCGGTATTAACTTGCCTCAAATGCCTCGCGAGGAAAAGCAAGCTGCTTATTCTGCGGACATCACCTATGGAACCAATAACGAATATGGTTTTGACTACTTGCGAGACAACATGGTCTACGAAGTGGCTGACCGTGTGCAACGTGGGCTGAACTACGCCATCGTAGACGAAGTGGATTCCATCTTGATTGATGAGGCCCGAACGCCACTCATCATCAGTGGTCAGGCAGAAGACCATACCGATATGTACTTGGCGATCAACAAAGCAGCCCCTAAGCTGCAACGCCAAGAAGGTGAGGCAGACCCCCGCACCGGCGAGGGAGTTACTAAGC
This sequence comes from Rhodoferax sp., assembly GCF_030697375.1. Classification (GTDB taxonomy): domain Bacteria; phylum Pseudomonadota; class Gammaproteobacteria; order Burkholderiales; family Burkholderiaceae_C; genus Allorhodoferax. Next base: position 99,347 of record NZ_JAUYQD010000038.1, read on the forward strand.
CAGGTGACTTTACGGTAGATGAAAAAAGTCACCAGGTCTTTTTGACCGAGCAGGGACATGAATCCGCTGAACGAATTTTTGCGGAGCTCGGGTTGATTCCTGCTGGCGCTTCTTTGTATGACCCTGCCAACATCACGTTGATGCACCACCTGTATGCCGCTTTGCGGGCAAACCATATTTACCACCGCGACCAGCACTATGTGGTTCAGCAAGGTGAAGTGGTGATCGTTGATGAGTTCACGGGACGTCTGATGAGTGGTCGCCGCTGGAGTGATGGACTGCACCAAGCCGTGGAAGCCAAAGAGGGCGTCCAGATCCAGGCTGAAAACCAAACCATGGCCTCCATCACCTTCCAAAACTACTTCCGTTTGTATGGCAAGTTAGCTGGAATGACCGGTACCGCTGACACTGAAGCCTACGAATTTCAGGAGATCTATGGCCTGGAAACGGTGGTAATTCCACCCAATCAGGTCAGCCGCCGCGATGACCAACTGGACCGGGTGTACAAGACAACACGTGAAAAGTACGACGCAGCGATCAAGGATATTCGCGAATGTTATGAGCGCGGGCAACCAGTTTTGGTAGGGACCACGTCGATCGAAAACTCTGAAATCATCGCCCAATTGCTTGAGAAGGAAAAATTGCCCCACCAGGTGTTGAATGCGAAACAGCACGCACGCGAGGCAGACATCGTGGCGCAGGCTGGGCGTGCAAAAATGATCACGATCGCGACCAATATGGCCGGTCGGGGCACGGACATCGTACTGGGCGGCAGCGTGGAAAAAATCATCGAAGCCATTGAGGCTGATGAAACGCTGGATACTGCGGCCAAACAGAAAAAAATCGAAGGCGTGCGCTCTCAATGGGTAGTCGACCACGAGCAGGTCACTGCGCTGGGTGGTTTGCGCATCATTGCCACCGAACGCCACGAGTCACGTCGTATTGACAACCAGTTGCGGGGGCGATCCGGTCGTCAAGGGGATCCTGGATCATCCCGTTTCTATTTGAGTCTGGACGATGCGCTGATGCGCATCTTTGCTGGCGACCGCGTCAAGGCCATCATGGACCGGCTAAAAATGCCCGATGGCGAAGCCATTGAGGCTGGCATTGTGACCCGCAGTATTGAGAGCGCACAACGCAAGGTCGAGGCGCGCAATTTCGACATGCGTAAGCAATTGCTGGAATATGATGATGTCTCTAATGACCAGCGCAAAGTCATCTACCAGCAGCGCAATGCGATTTTGGATGCGCAGGATTTAAGCGCACAAATCACCTCACTGCGAGAGGGATGCTTTGTTGATTTGGTTCACCAATACGTCCCGCCTGAATCTGTGGAGGAACAGTGGGATGTGCGGGCTTTGCAAAAGGTGCTGGCCGAAGAATGGCAAATGGAACTCGACTTGATGAAACAGGTAACAGAGGCCAGTGCCATTACCGACGACGACCTGTTGGCGACGGTGGTGTTGGCGGCCAATGCATTTTTCCAGGCCAAGGTCGACCAAGTGGGTGCGGAAAATTTCACACAGTTCGAACGCATGGTGCTGCTGCAGAGCATTGACAGCCATTGGCGCGACCACCTTAGTGCATTGGACTATTTGCGCCAAGGTATCCATTTGCGCGGGTATGCCCAAAAACAGCCCAAGCAAGAGTACAAGCGTGAAGCCTTTGAGTTGTTTGGGCAGTTGCTGGATTCCGTCAAAAATGAAGTGACCAAAGTTTTGATGACGGTGAAGATTCAATCTGGTGAGCAACTAGAGCAAGCTGCAGATGCCATGGAAACGCGCGGCGAGAGCATTGCCAATGTGACCTACAGTGCACCCACTGAAACCGGTGAAGTTCAAACAACGGTTGATCCGGAAACAGTGCATGTGGCTTCCGCCACTGGCGCGTCGAATACACCTCGTGTGGGTCGCAATGACCCCTGCCCATGTGGCAGCGGCAAGAAATACAAACAATGCCACGGCAAACTGGCCTAAGGAAAGAAGATGCCTGTCAATCTACCTGCTCCTGACCTTGAGACGCTGTTTCCTATTGCTGGTGTCCGCATCGGTGTGACCGAGGCTGGAGTCCGCAAGCTGGGTCGCAAAGACCTTACGGTGGTGCATTTGGACGATGGGGCCAGTGTGTCAGGGGTCTTTACCACAAACCGGTTTTGTGCAGCGCCCGTGCAGGTGTGCCGCGAGCATCTGGCCACGGGGCGGGGCGTGCGCGCTATGCTCATCAATACCGGCAATGCAAATGCGGGTACCGGTGCTGACGGTTTGGCACGTGCGCGCAGTACCTGTGTTGCGTTAGCTCAACAGCTGGACATTTCGGCCGAGCAAGTCCTTCCGTTTTCGACCGGCGTGATCATGGAATCCCTGCCCAATGACCGCATTGAGGCGGGGCTGAATGCGGCCATTGCGGATGCACGTGCCGACAATTGGCTGCGTGCTGCTGAGGGCATCATGACTACCGACACGGTACCCAAAGCTTTCGGTGCACAAGTGACCATTGGCGGAACCTTAGTCAGCATCACGGGCATCAGCAAAGGCGCAGGCATGATCCGCCCCAACATGGCCACCATGCTGGGTTTTATCGCCACCGACGCCTGTGTACATCAATCCCTGATGCACCAATTGGCGCTGGAGTTGGCGGAAGGTTCATTCAATCGCGTCACGGTGGACGGCGATACCTCCACCAATGACTCACTGGTGGTGATTGCCTCCAACAAAGCGGCCCATGCCATCATTGATTCGCTGGACAGTACCGACGGATTGGCATTGAAGCAAGCCATGTTGGGCGTGGCACGGAATTTGGCCCAGGCCATTGTGCGGGATGGAGAAGGCGCAACCAAGTTCATTACGGTGCAGGTAGACGGTGGTGCTAGCGCAGAAGAGTGCCGTAAGGTGGCCTACGCCATAGCCCATTCCCCCTTGGTCAAAACCGCTTTTTACGCCAGTGATCCCAATTTAGGCCGCATTCTTGCCGCAGTGGGGTATGCGGGTATTGACGATCTGGACCAGCGTGGTATTGATCTGTTTCTGGACGATGTGCGCGTCGCGACCCAAGGTGGACGAGATCCGGCCTATCGCGAGGAAGACGGTCAGCGGGTCATGAAACAGAGTGAAATTACGGTGCGTGTGGGCTTGGGCCGTGGTGATGCTAGCGATACTGTATGGACCTGTGACTTCAGTCACGAATACGTGACCATCAATGCAGACTACCGCTCTTGAGTAGGGGGAGTGGTGATATGAACGATCAATTGCTTGGATTCTTGGCGCGTGTCGAGCAATTTATGGCGCGTGTAGAAGCGTCCTTGCCCCATGCGATGGAGGCTCCCGACTGGGATGCCTCTATTGCGTTTCGCTACCGCAAACGAGCATCGGGCCAAGGGGTGATTGAACCAGTGCGCCATCTGGGTGCCATGAATTTGGACGATTTGAAGGAAATTGATGTCCAAAAGGAAAAAATCCAGCGCAATACAGAGCAATTTGTCCGTGGCTTCACTGCCAATAACGTGCTGCTAACCGGTGCGCGAGGCACTGGAAAGTCATCGCTTGTCCGTGGGTGCTTGCACACCTATGCGGCAAAAGGGTTGCGGTTAATAGAGGTCGATAAAACTGAACTGGTTGACTTGCCAGATCTGGTGAATCTGATTGCACAGCGCCCGGAAAAATTCATTATTTTTTGTGATGATTTGAGTTTTGACGATGGTGAGCCAGGTTACAAAGCGCTGAAATCAGTTTTAGACGGTTCCGTGGCCGCGGCAACACCCAATGTGTTGATTTATGCAACCAGCAATCGACGCCACCTGTTGCCCGAGTACATGTCTGAAAATCTGAGCTATACACATACCCCTGATGGAGAGGTGCACCCCGGTGAGGGCGTGGAGGAAAAAATCTCTTTGTCTGAGCGCTTCGGGCTTTGGGTTAGCTTCTATCCGTTCAACCAGGAGGAATATTTGCAGATCGTTGGGACTTGGCTTTCTTCCTTGGCGGTGCCTGCCGCGCAAATTGCAGAGGCCCGACCTGAGGCTCTGGTGTGGGCTCTGGAGCGGGGTTCGCGCAGTGGACGGGTGGCTTGGCAGTTTGCCCGTGATTTTTCTGGCAGACATTCGACGGCGCCATGACCTGTATTCCATTGGTTGCAGACCCGCATGCAATACGCTTAGGTGGAGCTGACCGTAGGGTGGTCGAGGTGGCAGTCGGCGTGTTGGTGCGCCCCGATGGCGCCTTTTTACTGACTTCTAGACCTGCGGGTAAAGACTACGCAGGGTACTGGGAGTTCCCGGGGGGCAAGCTTGAAGTAGGTGAATCGGTAGAGCAGGCGCTTCACCGTGAGTTGCAAGAAGAGCTGGGCATTGAGATTGGCACAGCACAGCCATGGAAAATAGAAATGGTGGACTACCCGCACGCCTTGGTTCGGCTGCACTTCTGCAAAGTGTTGGTTTGGAAGGGGGCGTTGCAGATGCGCGAAGGGCAGGAATTTTCCTGGGAACGATTGCCGGTGCAGGTGCAGCCGGTATTGCCCGGAACGGTTCCGGTATTGCGGTGGTTTGCACAAGAGCGCTTCCATACTGGTGCTACACATTTAATAGCTGACTGCGCAGGCGGCTAAAGGGCTTTGAGGTAGTTGGACTTAAAAATAATCGAATTGTCCTAGACTCATTGCAATTTCGCATCACCGTAACTTGCATCTTCTGGTGGTGCTTCGGTCGGCACACGGAACTCTTCATTGGCCCAAGCGCCTAAATCTACATTTTTGCATCGGATGCTGCAAAAAGGCCGTGAAGGGTTTGATTGGGCATAAACGCTATCGCCACCGCAGGTGGGGCAGCGTACGATCTTTGGGTTAACAGGCGCCATGGCAGAAATTGCGCTTTTTCGATGGCGTGTTAAGCGCACAAGGTTAATTCGAACGCGCCATCTCCGGTGCTCGGATGCAGCCGGTCGTCGTCCCCATGGCACATCAAGCGGATGGAAACCATGAGTCGGTTACCGCTAATCTCGGGTATCAAATTCAAATCAGGATTCAGTGCCAGTCGCAGCAATTGAAAAGTCCGACCTTGGGGCAGATTTTGCTGGAACTGCCCACCGAGAGCGATGACCTTTTGCGGAGAACCGGAGTCGCGTAGCAGCTTGAGCAGAAGATGAATGGATTCAGCAAGCGGTGCCAGGGTAGACGCCCAGCGCTGCAAATCCTTCTGCCTTGCTGCAATGCTGTGGTGTTGCCATGCAAAATAAGCGGGTAGATCGAACTCGCAAGTGCCTCCAGGAATACCGATCCGGCTACGAATGCTCATGAGCCAATCATTTTCCGTGAGTGATTGTCCCGCTTTGCCTGGTAGGGCATTCAGAGACGCAAAGCAGCGATCCAGTTGCTCTATGACATGGTCCAGCATTCCTTCGGCTATGGCCGGGTTACCGCGGTAACCATTGAGAATTTGCTTTTGTTTGTCGAGGTCTTTGAGGACATCTGACTTCAAGTCCGCACGGGCCCCAACATCCATCACTTCGAAGATGGTGGTCAATGCGAAGTGATGGTCCATCGGATCTGTGCGGGCCATCAGGTCGGACAAACTGAGGAATAAATGCTCCAATCGCAGGTAAGTGCGAATGCGCTCATTAAATGGGTATTCGTAAAGGATCACGCTGATTTTTCCGGTGGGCGAATCATAGCCCGAACTGAGCTCCAATTTCCTGAACTTCAATGGCAAGTGCATCCATTGAGATGCCATCGTTGAATAGCACCAAATCTGCTGCACGTAGCCTTTCTTCGCGCGTTGCTTGGGCTAGCAAAATTTTTTGTATATCGGCAATGGGTAAGCCATTGCGTTCCGCTACGCGTGCAATCTGGGTAGTGGGGAGACAATCGATCACCAAAATTCGGTGCAACATTTCTCGCCATTGCGTTGACTCCACCAAAAGCGGTATATCAAATACGGTACACACGGAGCCCCGCTGCTCTGCCATTTCTGCTTGGCGGGATATTTCTTGTCCCACCAGGGGGTGCAAGATGCCTTCGAGCAAAGTCTTGGCAGAAATGTCCGAATAAACTAAACGACGCATCTTCTCCCGGTCCAGTGCACCTTCCTCAGTCAATATGCCAGAACCAAATTGGACCGCGATGGGCCTTATTGCTGCCCCTTGGGGTGCTGTGGCGGCCCTGGAAATGGCATCTGCATCAATGACGAAGGCGCCGAATTTCGACAGCAGGGCCGCTACCGTGCTTTTGCCACTGCCGATTCCACCGGTTAGCCCGAGTCGCACAGAACCATTCACACTCAAAGTCCCGCCATTTGTCGCAGTGGTTCAGGTCCCCAAACCAAGGCTGCCAGTCCAGAGCCTGCGAGGAAGGGGCCAAAAGGGATGTACCCCCCCTCACGCAGCCCGGAAGTGAACTTCATTGCAATACCAATGGCAGCTCCAATAACAGAGGCCAGGAGAATCATGGGGATGAGAGTTTGCCACCCAAACCACGCACCCAGTGCTGCAAACAGTTTGAAGTCACCGTAGCCCATTCCTTCTTTACCCGTTACCAGTTTGAAGACCCAGTACACCGACCACAGCGAAAGGTAACCTGCGACAGCGCCCCACAGCGCTGCATTCAGGCCAGTTGAAGTCCATTGGAGGCTAGCGGAAACCAGGCCCAGCCATAGCAGGGGAAGAGTCAGGTCATCGGGTAAGAGTGTTGTATCCCAATCGATGAGCGCCAAGCTCAATAGTATTGCCGCAAAGGCGCACCACGCTAAACCGGAGGCTGTTGCCCCCCAACGCCATGCGCAAAAGAAGAAAAGAGCACCTGTTGCGATCTCCACTAAAGGATAGCGTGGGCTGATGGTGACTTTACAGGCGGAACACCGTCCATGCAAAAGAATGTAGCTGATCACTGGAATATTCTCATACCAGTGGATTTGGTGGCCGCAGCCAGGGCAGTGGGACCTTGGCAATGTGAGATTGAATACCTCGCCTGGCTCCAATTGATTGCCAGACAGTTCCGCGCACTCTGCTGCCCATTGCCGCTCCATCATTTTGGGCAGACGAAATACCACTACATTGAGGAAACTACCGATTAATAGACCGAGTAAGCCAGTCACACTTGCTTCTAACCACTGCAGACTCATAGGCATCAAACCACCTGTCCCAGCTTGAAGATCGGCAAATACATGGCCACCACAATGCCCCCAATGACAGAACCCAAGATCACGATAATGATAGGCTCCATCAGGCTGGAGATACCGGCCACCATGTCATCGACCTCCGCTTCATAAAAATCAGCAGCTTTGCCGAGCATATGGTCAATAGAACCAGACTCCTCTCCGATGGCACACATCTGCAACACCATGGACGGAAAAAGGTTGGCATTGGTCATAGCCGCAGTGAGTGCCGTCCCAGTGGAAACCTCTTGTTGGATTTTTAAGGTGGCTTCGGTATACACAATGTTGCCAGCCGCGCCACCCACAGAGTCGAGGGCCTCGACCAAGGGAACGCCTGCCGCAAACATGGTGGAAAGTGTTCTTGTCCACCGTGCAATGCATGATTTTTCGACCAGGGCTCCGAAAATGGGCAGCTTACGCATGATTCGATCCATGACTGCCTGCATTTTTTTGCTGCGTTTCCATGTCTCTAAGAAATAGTAGACACCGCCACCAAGTCCACCAAAAATCAGGTACCAATACTGGATAAAAAACTCGCTCATGGCAATCACGATCAGCGTAGGCATGGGTAGTTCGCCTCCAAATGAGGTGAACACCTGCTTGAAGGACGGAATCACAAAAATCATGATCACGGCAACCACCACAAATGCAACGATGAGCACGGTAATGGGGTACATCAATGCAGACTTGATTTTGGACTTAATTGCTTCTGTTTTTTCCATGTAGACCGCCAAGCGGTCCAGCAATTGGTCCAAAATTCCTGCAGATTCACCTGCTTCAATCAGATTGCAATACAAGGTGTCGAAATACAGCGGGAATTTACGAAATGCAACGCTCAAAGAGGTTCCTGTTTCCACATCCATGCGAATATCATTGAGCAACTTGGTCACGCTGGGGTTGGGATTGCCCCGACCGACAATGTCAAAGGCTTGGAGTAGCGGTACCCCAGCCTTCATCATGGTGGCTAGTTGACGCGTGAAAATGGCTAGATCTTTGGGTTTGATTGCTTTGCCCGAACGCATGCGGCGTTTTTTGATCTTGGTTGGAGTAACTCCTTGCCTTCGAAGAAAAGCTTTGACCTGATTTTCCCCGGCAGCACGGGTTTCTCCCCGCACTGGTTTATTGTTGCGGTCCTTGCCTTCCCATTCGAAAACAACTTCTTTGTTGTCCACCTTTTTTGCTGTTGCCATAGAGTCCCCGGTTTGTTTTTTAGACGTTGGTTACTGCAAGCACTTCTTCTAGCGAAGTCAGTCCCTGCTTCACTTTATTCAGTCCTGATTGACGCAAAGAACGAACCCCTTCCGCTTCAGCCTGCGCAGCAATGTCCAAGGCGCTGCCGTCTCGCAATATGATGCGTTGGATTTCCTCGGAAATGGGCATGACCTGGTAGATGCCCACGCGCCCTTTGTAGCCGTTGTTGCACAAAGAACAGCCAACAGGCCTGTAGGGTTTCCAACTACCATCTAATTCCACTTCTCTGAAGCCAGCGTCCAATAGTGCCGGCAGGGGGATCTCTGTGGGGGTTTTGCAGTTCAGACACAGGCGACGTGCTAGGCGCTGTGCGGTAATCAGAATAACGCTGGAAGCAATATTGAACGGAGCAATCCCCATATTGCGCATGCGGGTCAATGTGGTTGGCGCGTCATTGGTGTGCAGTGTGGAGAGCACCAAGTGGCCGGTTTGGGATGCTTTAATGGAAATGTCGGCGGTTTCTAGATCGCGAATTTCCCCTACCATGATGATGTCTGGATCCTGCCGAAGGAACGATTTGAGGGCAACTGCAAATGTGAGCCCGGCCTTGTCGTTGACATTGACCTGATTGACCCCTGGAAGGTTGATTTCTGAAGGATCTTCTGCGGTAGCGATATTGACGCCTGGCTGGTTTAACAGATTCAGACAGGTATATAACGAAACTGTCTTTCCTGAGCCCGTAGGCCCGGTCACCAAAATCATGCCATAGGGCCTGCCAATGGCTTTGAGTAAACGTTCTTTTTCTTCGGGCTCGTAACCCAAGGCCTCAATGCCCAATTTGGCACTGCTGGGGTCCAGGATACGGATTACGATTTTTTCGCCAAATAGTGTGGGCAAGGTGCTCACTCGAAAGTCAATCACCCGGTCGGCACCGACCTTGAGCTTCATTCGACCGTCCTGGGGCACTCTTTTTTCTGAAATATCCATGCGCGAAATCACTTTGATTCGCGATGCCAGTTTGTCTTTGATGGCAATCGGGGGGCTGGCTATCTCACGTAGTTCACCGTCAATGCGAAAACGTACCCGGTAGGTATGTTCATACGGTTCAAAATGAAGGTCAGAGGCACGCATGCTGAAGGCGTCCATCAACATTTTGTGCAAAAATTTGACGACAGGGGCGTCTTCAACCTCGGCGACGTTGGCCTGGGCATTGTCAATAACGGCTTCTGTAGCACTGTCGTCAAATTCAAAATCACCGCCGATGATGTCTTCCATCGCCTCTGCTGCGGTTGTCGTTGTCGCATCGACCAGCTTTGATAATTTGTCGTACTCTGCAATGACCCAGTCAACGCCCAATTGGGTCGAGAATTTGATTTTTTCAGCGGCCGCTTGATCGGATGGATCGGCGGTGGCCACCATGAGGCGATTGCTGCGTTTGCTTAAAACGACCACACGGTAGTCTTGGCAAATTTTGTTGTCCAACAGTCCTTTGGGAAGGCGCTGAGGGTCAATGGCGTTCAGATCAAGCAAGGGGGCCGCGAAGGCGGCAGACAGTGTGTGGGCGAGATCGGATGCCGAAACGGCACCAGAGCCGACCAATTCGGCAATGAAACTATTTTTTCCTGACAGTGCTTTTCGATACGTTTCCTCAGCTGATTTTTGCCCCAATTTGCCAGCGGCGACAAGCGCCCGCCCAAGACCAGGCAGGGCAACAGCGGAAGAATCACGGGGAAGAATGTCAGCAGAGGCCATAAGCCCTTAAGGATATCCTATGCAGTGGTGGATGGCGTCCGGTGTTGCACAAAGTAACCTAAAAGGTAGCTACTGTTGGTTAATTTGGAGTCAGATTTGCCTCGGTGCAGGCGAGGTGTAAAGGTGTTTTTAGGGTCCCCATTGATGCGCGCGTACCGCTAGCTGTGTTGCTTCGGCAACGAAATAGTGAGTGCTAGCTGGGCTGGGTAGCGCAGGCGCTAACAGAGCCCGTGTCTGTATGCATATAGGCCCAGGCGTCACTGAAAAATCCTGGTCGGGGTGAGAGGATTCGAACCTCCGGCCTCTACGTCCCGAACGTAGCGCTCTACCAGGCTAAGCTACACCCCGCAATGGATACCAAGGGCCCTCAATCAATCAGTGATTTCTCTCAAGCAGTTGGGATGCCAATTGTACCAAGCAGTCGGTGTGCGGCCCGGCGGGAAGGCGTCGCGCGGCGGCGATGGCGCGCATGGCTTCTTGTTGTGCAGCCTTACGGGAAACATCCAGTGCGCCGCTTGTCTTGACTATGGAAATTACCTGCTCAAGCATGGTTAGGTCGCCGGTTTCTATGGCTTTTCGGATAATTTCCCGTTCGCTGTGTGTGCCTCTTTGCATTGCGGCAATCAGTGGCAGGGTGGCTTTGCCTTCCCGAAGGTCGTCGCCAAGGCTCTTTCCCATGATAGCGGCGTCACCGGCGTAGTCCAAAACATCATCAATGACTTGAAAAGCGGTTCCCAACGCTTGTCCATATTCGGCACAAGTGGACTCCACTTCTGGTGCTGCGCTGGCCAACACGGCACCTACGCGTGCACTCGCTTCAAATAATTTGGCAGTTTTTGATCGAATGACCTGCAAATAGCCAGCTTCGTCGAGTTCGGCGTTGTGCATATTCATCAACTGCATGACTTCGCCTTCGGCTATGACGTTGGTTGCGTCGGCCAAAATTTGCATGATGCGCATGCTCTGTGTATCCACCATCATTTGAAAAGCGCGCGAATAAAGAAAATCGCCCACCAGCACGCTGGCTGGATTGCCAAATTTTGCATTCGCAGTCGCATTTCCTCGGCGTAGTGCTGAATCGTCCACCACATCGTCGTGCAACAAGGTTGCGGTGTGAATGAATTCCACCACTGCGGCCATATTGAAGCGCTGGTCCCCATGAAAACCAAGTGCCCCACAACACAGTAGCAGCAGAGCAGGCCGCAGACGTTTTCCACCTGCGGTGATGATGTAATGGGAAACGCTGCCGACCAAGGGCACGCCAGAGGCGAGCCTCTGTGCAATGACTTGGTCAACTTGGCGCATGTCCTGTTCGACGATGGATAGCCCCGTCGATGAGCCGGGTGGATTGACTTGCAAGACAGTAAACTAGTTTGTTGTTAGGTGGATTATAGAAACCCTGACTCCCTCAAACATTGGATTATCCAAGGTCTTGGTATCGGTTGCAAAGATGTTATACTCTCGGGCTCTGTAAAAATTATTTTGCAGATTTCCAAGTCGAAGAGGTCAACATGTACGCGGTCATAAAAACCGGCGGCAAGCAATATCGGGTTGCGGCTGGCGAAAAAATTAAAGTAGAACAGATTGCTGCGGACGTAGGCCAAGAGATTGTGTTCGACCAGGTTCTGGCAGTCGGAAACGGCGCAGAATTGAAGGTTGGCACACCCTTGGTGTCCGGCGCATCAGTTACAGTCACGGTAGTGACGCACGGCAAGCACGACAAAGTGCGCATTTTCAAGATGCGTCGCCGTAAGCACTATCAAAAACGTCAAGGACACCGTCAGCAGTTCACTGAACTGTTAATTGGCGCAATTGTCGGCTAAGGAATAGGTCATGGCACAGAAAAAAGGCGGCGGCTCAACGCGAAACGGGCGCGATTCCAAGCCCAAAATGCTCGGTGTAAAGACCTTCGGTGGTGAATTGGTGAGCGCAGGTGCGATCATCGTTCGGCAGCGCGGAACTAAATTCCACCCCGGAACCAATGTTGGCATTGGCAAGGACCACACTTTGTTTGCTTTGGCAGACGGGCATGTGTCATTTGCTGTCAAAGGTGCTTTGAACAAGCATACGGTGAGCGTCACTGCAGCCTGATCTGCAGCAAACTCCCCAGAGAAACCCTGCGCCGTTGCGCGGGGTTTTTTATTTATAACTACGATTGATGCCATGAAATTTGTTGACGAAGCCTACATTGATATCTCCGCTGGAGACGGTGGCGCTGGTTGCGTCTCCTTTCGGCATGAAAAGTACAAGGAATTTGGCGGCCCCAATGGTGGGGATGGCGGCCGGGGTGGACATGTATTTGCGGTGGCAGACCCGAATCTCAACACCTTGGTCGACTATCGGTTTTCCAGGCGGCATGACGCTAAGCGTGGCGAACATGGCATGGGCTCCGATATGTTTGGCGCTGCTGGCGACGACATTACACTGAAAATGCCGGTGGGCACCATCATCACGGATGCTGAAACAGGCGAAGTGTTGTATGAATTGCTGACCCCCGGTGAAGTGATCACGATCGCCAAGGGCGGGGATGGTGGTTTTGGCAATTTGCGCTTCAAGAGCGCAATCAACCGCGCGCCCCGCCAAAAGACCCCTGGGTGGCCGGGTGAGAAGAAGGAGCTCAAGCTCGAACTCAAAGTGCTTGCCGATGTGGGGCTGTTGGGAATGCCCAATGCCGGGAAATCGACCTTCATCACAGCGGTGTCCAACGCTCGCCCACGTATTGCAGACTATCCCTTTACCACTTTGCATCCCAACTTGGGGGTGGTGCGCGTAGGCCCGGAGCAAAGTTTTGTGGTGGCCGATCTGCCGGGGCTGATTGAAGGCGCATCCGAGGGGGCTGGACTAGGGCATCTGTTCCTGCGCCATTTGCAGCGTACCCGTCTGCTACTGCACATTGTGGATATCGCGCCATTTGATGAAGGCATTGATACCGTTGCGCAGGCCAAAGCCATCGTGAATGAGTTGAAAAAATACGATGAAGCTTTGTACAAGAAGCCGCGCTGGTTGGTCCTGAACAAGCTGGACATGGTGGCTTCGGATGAGCGGGCGGCGTTGATCAAAGATTTTGTGAAACGTTTCAAATTCAAGGGGCCGGTGTTTGAGATATCCGCGCTGACGCGTGAGGGCTGCGAACCCTTGGTCAAAGAAATTTACAAGCATGTGAAAGCCCAACAGGTCGCCGAACAACCCTATGTGGAAGTGGATCCCCGCTTTACGAGTGATGCGCCGGGTGATGGTGAAGTTTAGTTGGTTGCTATTAAAACAATAGCTGCTTGCGCACTGTATTCAAGGGCTATAGGCCTATATGACAAAGAAATTTAGTTCGTCGGTACTGCGTGATGCCAAACGCATTGTGGTGAAGGTTGGATCCAGTTTGGTTACCAACGATGGGCGGGGGCTGGATGAAGTGGCTATTGGAGAATGGTGCCGACAGATGGCCCATCTGATCCGTGATGGTCGCGAAGTCATCATGGTTTCCAGTGGTGCGATTGCCGAAGGCATGAAACGTCTGGGGTGGACCGTGCGGCCCAAAGCGATCCAGGAGTTGCAGGCAGCGGCAGCGGTGGGGCAAATGGGCCTGGCCCAAATGTATGAAACCAAGCTCCGGCTCAATGGTTTGGGCAGCGCGCAGGTACTCCTGACACATGCCGATTTGGCTGACCGCGAGCGTTATCTCAACGCCCGCTCCACTTTACTGACACTGCTTAAACTGGGTGTGGTTCCCGTGATCAATGAAAATGACACGGTGGTTAACGATGAAATCAAATTCGGAGACAACGACACCTTGGGCGCGCTGGTCGCCAATCTGGTGGATGCGGATGCTTTGGTCATTTTGACGGACCAAAAAGGGCTTTTTACCGCTGACCCTCGTAAGGACCCTGCAGCCAAATTCGTGGAGGAGGCACAAGCTGGGGATCCAAGCTTGGAAGCCATGGCCGGCGGTGCAGGTTCCAGCATTGGGCGCGGTGGCATGATCACTAAAATTTTGGCGGCCAAACGCGCGGCTGGGTCGGGGGCCTCTACCGTCATTGCCTGGGGGCGTGAAACCGATGCCTTGCCGCGTCTGACCCAGGGTGTGTCTATTGGCACTTTGCTGGTAGCGCAAACCCCGAAGCAGCAAGCCCGGAAACAGTGGATGGCGGACCACCTGCAAATGCGGGGTGCGGTTGTCGTAGATGCGGGGGCTGCCGACAAGCTGCGTGGCGAAGGCAAGAGTCTGTTACCTATTGGTATGGTTTTGGTCGAGGGTGACTTTTCCCGGGGGGATGTGATCGCCGTGCGTGATGCGACTGGTGTGGAAATCGCCCGCGGATTGGCCAATTACTCCAGTTCCGAGGCCCGGCTCTTGTGCCGCAAGCCGTCGTCGGAGTTTGAAAGGCTGCTGGGGTATGCCGCTGAACCTGAAATGCTCCACCGAGACAATCTGGTACTGACCCGGTAAGCAATCCGGGCTCAATATCCCCAGTCGGTTTTGGACGGTTTGGTGTTGCGCTTGAGCGCCTTCAGCACGTCCGCAGTGCTAGGGGCAAGGCGGGTGTCGCATGCACCCTGACGTGCAATTGCCTGTGCGTGCCGTGAGGGCATGTTGTCATTCACCGGCTTCCATTGTGGGTCAGTATGAATAGTCCATTCTCCCGACGAGCCTACCCGCGCATAGGTCTTCACCTCATCGGTAAAACAGCGGATTCCTTCATAAGCGGCATTTGCCGTTCCCGTGGCATTGCGCATCACCACTACGTAGCGAACAATGCCATCCCCGCCGACGACTACCGTGCTGGGGTCTACTCCGATTTTGAGGGAGACATACAAAGGCATTTCAATGGGAATGAGATTGGCCTTGGAATACGGAGGCGGCGGAGGAACCTGCTCTTCAACCCAGTTGGGGTTTTCCAAAGTGTTCTGCGCTCCGGCGCAGTGCACCACGCAGGCTATGCACAGACCCAAAGCCCAATGGATGGGCGAATTACTTTTCATGGTGCGTTGGTCCGTTGGTTCCCGGGTCTGGCTCAAATGTCCCCCCGGGAGGGAGTTCCATTGCGCCAGTCGCGATTGGTTCATTGCACGGCATGCTGCCATGTGCGTTAGAACGTTGGTTGTTGCGAAGGAAGCGATTGCGGGTGTCGTAGCGCGGCAAATAGCGTGACAACTCGGTAAGCGCCATCTCATAGACCCCACGCTTGAATTCGACCACGGCATCCAGTGGAACCCAGTAATCGTTCCACCGCCAAGCATCGAACTCTGGATGGTCGGTGGCGCGCAGGTTCAAATCCCAGTCGTGCCCCATGAGTTGAAGCAAGAACCAGATTTGTTTTTGGCCTTTGTAGTGGCCACGCGCGTCGCGGCGGATGTACCGGTCTGGCACCTCATAGCGCAACCAGTCTCGGGTACGGGCAACGATTGCGACATGCTCCGGGTGGAGCCCCACTTCTTCGTGCAACTCGCGAAACATGGCCTGCTCCGGGGTTTCTCCCCGGTCAATGCCACCTTGCGGAAACTGCCACGAATGGGTGCGGATGCGCTTGCCCCAAAATACCTGATTTCTCTGGTTGACCAAGACGATGCCGACGTTGGGTCTAAACCCATCACGGTCAAGCATAATCAAACCTCAATTTTTAAACTTCGTTCATTATGCACAGCACTTGCGGTGCATCAAGGGGCGAAACCCCCAGTCATTCCGCGAAGTTCAGTAAGACAAGCCATGAAAGCCTCTCAATTCCTCATTTCCACCCTCAAAGAAGCCCCTGCAGACGCAGAAATTGTGAGCCACAAGCTGATGATGCGCGCCGGCATGATCAAAAAGCTCGGCGCTGGCATTTACAACTACATGCCCATGGGATTGCGCGTGATTCGCAAGGTGGAGGCCATCGTGCGTGAGGAAATGAACCGCGCCGGCGCTGTGGAGTTGTCGATGCCCGTGGTTCAGCCCGCCGAGCTTTGGCAGGAAACAGGGCGCTTTGACGGCATGGGCCCGGAGTTGCTGCGTATCAAAGACAGGCATGACCGAGACTACGTGGTGCAACCCACCAGCGAAGAGGTAGTGACCGATATTGCGCGGCAGGAAATCAAGAGCTACAAGCAATTGCCCAAAAACCTGTACCAAATCCAGACCAAGTTCCGTGACGAACGCCGCCCCCGCTTTGGTCTGATGCGCGGGCGTGAGTTCATCATGAAGGATGCTTACAGCTTCGACCGCGACCAACCGGCAGCCAAGGCCAGTTACCAGGTCATGGCGCAGGCCTACCGCAAGATATTTGACCGTTTTGGCCTGACCTACCGCGCGGTCGCCGCCGACAGCGGTGCCATTGGCGGTGACCTGAGTGAAGAGTTCCAGGTGATTGCAGCTACGGGAGAGGATGCCATTGTGTATTGCCCTGGCAGCGAATACGCGGCCAATATGGAAAAGGCGGAGGCTTTGGCGCCAGCGGGCCCGCGCCAGCCCGCCAGCCAGACGATGACCTCGGTGGCCACTCCCGATAAGAGCACCTGCGCCGACGTTGCGGGGTTCTTGGGCGTACCCTTGCCAACCACGGTGAAATCATTGGTGCTGGCCACCGATACCTTGGACACGCAGGGTGTTGTGGTTACAACGCAGGTGTGGCTGCTGTTGCTGCGCGGCGACCATGACATGAACGAAGTAAAGGTGGGTAAGGTCACAGGCTTGGCAGGCTTTCGTTTTGCCACGCTGCCCGAGATCGAAGACCATTTCGGCTGCAAACCGGGGTACCTGGGGCCCATCGGATTGAAGAAACCGGTGCGTATGGTGGTGGACCGCGAGGTGGCCGCGATGCACGACTGGATTTGTGGCGCCAACCAGCCCGACGTCCACATGACCGGTGCCAACTGGGGGCGCGATTTGCCTGAGCCCGAAATGGTGGCCGACATTCGCAATGTGGTGGCGGGCGATGCTTCGCCCGATGGCATGGGCGTACTGGCCATTGAGCGTGGCATTGAGGTCGGCCATGTGTTCTATTTGGGTACCAAATACAGCAAGGCCATGAATGCCACCTTTTTGGATGTCAACGGTAAGCCGCAATTCATGGAGATGGGCTGTTATGGCATCGGCATTTCCCGGATGCCCGCTGCCGCCATTGAGCAAAACCATGACGAACGCGGCATCATTTGGCCGGATGCGCTGGCCCCCTTTACTGTCGTGCTGTGCCCGATCAGCCCGGACCGCTTCCCTGAAGTCAAGGCCGCGGCTGATAAGCTGTATGCAGACTTGCTCGCGGCGGGTGTGGATGTGATTCTGGACGACCGCTGCGAGCGCCCCGGGGCCATGTTTGCCGACTGGGAACTCATTGGGGTGCCCCACCGCATCAATATTGGTGACAGGGGGCTGAAAGAGGGGCAGGTCGAGTACCAGCACCGCCGTGACAGTGCGGCTAGCAAGATTGCACTCACCGATGCCTTTTCCTTTTTGATGGCCAAATTGAACTCTTGAACGGTGTGTACGGATAGCCGAATTTCAAGACGTTTGTGCCTGCAGTCCACGCTGATCGGGTGTGGGCTGCTCTCAATTCAGGAGCGGGTCTGGGCCGGCGGGCAGGTGGAGGAACCCCTGGTGGATTCGGTTCGCACGGCCTTGAGTTCTGCCATTCATAACGCCGCTCCACCGATTCCTGAGTTTGTTGATACCGAATCACGGCTCAAATACCTGCGCTGGCTGGGCGCTATGAGCGAACGGTTGAAGAAAAAAAAACCGGAGTGGGAAGTTCGCAAGGAATTTTTGCAGACGGTCTGGTACGAAAGCAAGCGTGCGGGGCTAGACGTCTCCCTGGTGATTGGACTCATTCAGGTGGAAAGCAATTTCCGCAAGTTCGCGGTCAGCAGCGTGGGAGCGCGTGGCTATATGCAGGTGATGCCGTTTTGGACGCGCGTGTTGGGTGATGGCGACGCGGGCAAGCTCTTTCACATGCAAACGAATTTGCGATTTGGTTGTGTCATTTTGCGCCACTACCTGGACCGGGAGCGGGGGGATCTGTTCCTGACCCTGGGGCGCTACAACGGCTCACGGGGCAGGGCGCCTTACCCCGACGCGGTGTTGGGCGCCAGGCGCCTATGGGAGTATTCCGTCTAGCAAAATTTGCCAGGTGGGCGTGATGGTTGCAGGCTATTTCTCGTCGCGAGCCATGCCCGCCAGTGCTGCCGCAACAGCCTCTTGATGGTCACTTCCCAAGGGCTCCAACTGACCGGCAAGGGCCTCCAGTGCGCCGAGTCCCTGTTGTTGCAACAGCGCAATGCTTTGCCCCGCGACTTTGGGTGAATCAAACCCCAGGCTTTGCAGCAACAAGTCTCCACTGGCATCCACCAGCTTGAAGTAAAACTTGCCATCTTTTTCGCGGTACTGTTTGAAAGATGCCATGGAGGATTTAGCCACTTTCTTGACGGCCACTTCCGAGGTGACCAGACTGCGCAAGCCGACCGCATGGCGCAGGCGGGCAGCGAAGGGCGCTGAAATTTTGCGGGCCTTTTCAGCACCGGCCAGCAGAATCGCTTCCACCCGGTTGGGATCGTTCATTAGGCTGTGGTAGGTCTCCCGCATGGGGGCAATTTCGAGGTCAATACGCTCAAACAGGCGTTGCTTGGCATCGGCCCAGGCAATGCCCTTGGCGTAGTCTTGCCGCAAAATTTGTGTTTCTTCTTCGCTGGCGAAGGCCTGGTAGATCTGGAACAGGGCCGAGCCTTCTGCTTCCTTGGGCTCGCCGGGCGCACGCGAGTCGGTGACGATGCCAGCAATCAGTTTTTTGAGTTGCTCCCGCGATGCAAACAGCGGGATCGTATTGTCATAACTCTTGCTCATCTTGCGGCCATCCAGCCCGGGTAGCGTGGCCACTGATTCCTCAATGACCGCCTGGGGTGGCACGAAGTGTTCACCGTAACGGTGGTTGAAACTGTGGGCCATGTCACGGGCCATCTCGATGTGCTGGATCTGGTCGCGTCCCACCGGTACCTTGTGGGCGTTGAACATCAGGATGTCGGCGCCCATGAGCACCGGGTACATGAACAGGCCCGCGTTGACATCCATGTCCGGGTCTTGCGCTGTCGCCAGGTTCTTGTCCACCGCCGCTTTGTACGCATGCGCCCGATTGAGAGCTCCCTTGCCGGTCACGCAGGTGAGCAGCCAGGTGAGTTCGGGAATTTCGGGAATGTCCGATTGACGGTAGAAGGTCACCTTTTCTGGATCGAGACCGGCAGCCAGCCAACTGGCCGCAATTTCTAGGGTGGAGCGCTGAATGCGGGCCGGATCATCGATTTTGATGAGTGCATGGTAGTCGGCCAGAAAGTAATAACTTTCCACACCGGGCGTTTGGCTGGCGCGAACCGATGGCCGTATCGAGCCTACGTAGTTGCCAAGATGCGGGGTGCCGGAGGTGGTGATGCCAGTGAGGAAGCGAACAGAACTCATGAAAAATAAAGAATAAAAATTAGCGAACCAGCATGGACAAGGGCGACAACAGGAGGTCCAGTAGTGCGAAAGTCAGCGCCATCACCGGCTGCATCCACAGGGTACTGACCACACCCGCAATCACCAAGGCCATCACAATGAAGAAGCCCCAGGGCTCGATGCGTGACACCATCTCGGCCTGACGGTAGGGCAGCAGACCGACCAAGATGCGTCCGCCATCCAGGGGCGGCAAGGGAAATAAATTAAAAGCAAACATCACCACATTCACCAGCACGCCACCCTGGCACATTTTGAGGAAAAAAGGTTCTGAAATGCCCGCACCTTGCAGGACGTACAGCAGTGCTCCCCAAAGAAAGGCTTGTACCAAATTCGCGCCGGGCCCCGCCAAGGCGACCCACACCATGTCACGCTTGGGATGGCGCAGGTTGCCAAAGCGAACGGGCACGGGTTTGGCATAACCAAACAAAAATGCACCGGACGTGGCGAAATACAGCAGCAAGGGCATCAGGATGGTGCCCATCGGGTCAATGTGTTTGACCGGATTCAGCGTGATCCGTCCCTGCATCCAAGCAGTGTTATCGCCAAAATGGCGGGCTGCGTAGCCGTGGGCCGCCTCATGGAGGGTGATGGCAAAAAGCACCGGAAGTGCATAAAGCGCAACGGTCTGGATGAGGTTTGCAAAGTCCACGGATGATTTATTCCAAAGTGTTGATGGTGAATACGTACAAACAGATCGGCACCGGATCTAGAGCCCCAGACGCGCCAAGTCACCCAGTCCTTGTCGGATGACTTCCGGCTCACTGCCGGTCAGATCGATGACGGTCGTGGGTTCATGGGCGCAAGCACCGGCGTCAATCACGGCTGCAATCTGGTGCTCGTAGCGCTCGCGGATGTCTTGTGCATCGTTCAAGGAGTCGTTCTCGCCAGTCGGAATCAAGGTGGTGGCGAGCAGCGGCCCGCCGTGCAGAGCCAACAGGTCTTGGAGCGCTTTGTGCTCGGGCACCCGCAAGCCAATGGTTTTGCGGGATGGATGGCTGACGCGCCGCGGCACTTCTTTGCTGGCCTCCAAAATGAAGGTGTAGGGCCCGGGGGTGGCGGACTTGAGCAGGCGGTACTGCCGGTTGTCCACGCGGGCGTAATTGGCCAGTTCACTCAGGTCGCGGCAGAGCAGGGTCAGGTGGTGTTTGTCATCCACCCCCCGGATTTTTCTCAAAGCGTCGGCGGCAGCTTTGTCGTCCAGGTGGCACACCAGGGCGTAGCTGGAGTCGGTAGGCACCGCAATAAGGCCCCCTTTTTCCAGCAAAGACACGGCTTGCTTCAGCAAACGGGGTTGGGGATTGTCCGGGTGTACTTCAAAGTATTGCGCCATGCGGTGGGGAGTGTCTAGAAAGCGGTTTCAGCCGCTTATTGAATGCGGGATGCGAGTACGTCCCATACGGGAGTCAGGTTGCCGGGCAGGTAGGGCAGGGTGCCGAGTTCGGTGTGGCTTTCATCGGGACTGTGGAAGTCGCTGCCCCGCGAAGCGACCAGTCCGAATTCCCGGGCCAACTCGGCATAGGTTAGGTACTCGGCGGCGGTGTGGCTACCCGTGACGACCTCCACCCCTTGGCCGCCATGGCCCTTGAACTCGGTGAACAGCGCGAACTCTTGGTTGGGGGTGAACTTGTATCGCGCGGGATGGGCAATGACGGCCATCCCCCCGGCTTGGGTGATCCAGGTCACCGCATCTTTCAGTGTGGCCCATCGGTGCGGTACAAACCCCGGCTTGCCTTCGGTGAGGTATTTCCTGAAGACTTCGTTGGTTTCCTTGCAAACGCCGCTTTCCACCAAAAATCGGGCGAAATGGGTGCGGGAAATAAGTTCCGGGTTACCCACAAACTTCAGGGCACCTTCATAGGCATCCTTGATGCCCACTTTGGCCAAACCCTCCGACATTTCCATGGCACGTTGTCCCCGTCCACCCCGTGTCTGGCGCAGGCCTTGCAGCAACTGTGGATCATCGGCATCAAAACCCAGGCCCACGATATGGACTGTTTGGTCGAGAAAGGTCACAGAAACTTCAGTGCCGGTCAGGTATTTCATGCCGTGGGCCTTGGCCGCCGCCAGGGCCCGGTGCTGGCCACCCAGTTCATCGTGGTCCGTCAAGGCCCATAGTTCTACACCGTTGGCGCTTGCACGGGCCGCCAAAGCTTCGGGCGTGAGCGTGCCGTCAGAAACGACAGAGTGGCAATGGAGGTCGGCATTCAAAATGGTAGTCACAGCACCATTTTAGGCCTTCGCGCGCGGGAAGCCGGCCTATGGCAACAAGGCCCAGTGCATCAGAATTCAGAAGGGCACTCAAATGCCACCATGATGCCACTGTGCGGGTGTGGAAACGCCAGTGCGCTGGCATGGAGCAACAATCTTGGCGCCATGGCCGCGACAGTGGCCGGTGCGTACAAGGAATCCCCTAGGATGGGGTGGCCAATGGCCTGCAAGTGCACCCGCAGTTGGTGGGACCGACCGGTGATGGGTTCCAACTCTACTTCTGTGGTCTGGCGGTCTTTGTCGAACCGCACACTGCGCCAGCGGGTAACACTGGGCTGGCCGTGCTGGTGGTCAATCACCCGCAAAGGCCGATGGGGCCAGTCTACGATGATGGGCAGATCGATCACCTGCCAAATGCCATCTGGTGTGCGCAACTCGCCACAAACCACCGCAACATAACGCTTGTGCACCAATCGGGCAGCAAAGGCATCGTTCAGCGTGCGTTGCGCCGCCGCGCCCCGTGCCATGACCACTAGGCCCGACGTGGCCATATCCAGGCGATGCACCACCAGGGCATCGGCATAGAGGTGTTGGACGCGCGCACTCAGACAGTCCTGTTTGTCCGGCCCCCGCCCTGGCACGGACAACAAGCCCGAGGGCTTGTGGAGAACCACCATGCTGGGGTCCACATAGACCACACGAACCTCGCCTCCGCCAGGGTATGTGTCAGCGGGCATCGCGGTCGGAGATCAGGCGTTGCACGGTTTCACACAGTTCATTGACATCGTTGGGCTTGTAAATGAGGGCGCTGGCACCGCCCTGTATGGCGTTGTGCTCAATTTCAGGTGTGACGTACCCGGATGCCAGGGCGACTGGAAGGTCTGGTCGAATTTCCTTGGCCTCGCGCAACAGATCGAGTCCGCTGAAGCCGGGCATGTTGTAGTCGGTGACTAGCAAGTCAAATGCCAAGGGATTGGCTTGCAGGGCTGCTCTGGCCTCCTGAGGGTCGGTGAAGGCCGTGACCACAAAACCCTTGCGTTTCAGAACCCGGGTCACCAAAAAGACCAGTGCTTGGTCGTCGTCCACATACATGACATGCCGCCCCCGGCCCTGAACGTGTGTGGGAGGTACAGGTTCGGTGCTGGCGACGACCTTTTCCAGGGTGCTCGGAAAATACAGGGTGAACTCACTGCCTTGCCCGGGGGTGCTTTTGACGTCGATGCCCCCTTGGTGTGTCTGCATGATGCCGTGCACCACGGAGAGGCCCAGGCCGGTGCCCTGCCCGACTTGGCGTGTGGTGAAAAACGGTTCAAAAATCCGCTCCAGGGTGGTGGGGGACATGCCATTGCCCGTATCACGCACGGTCAGTGTGACGTAGCGTGCGGGCGCTAAACCGATGCGGTTGCCATTGGCATGGTCGAGTTCAGCCGCCCCCAGTTCCACCGTGACCGAGCCCCTTTCGGCACCAATGGCAAGAATCGCATTGGTGCATAAATTCAACAGCGCCTGCTCTACCTGTGTGGCATCGGCCAATACCGGCTCGCTGTCCTTGGCGATGACCACCTGCAAGCTGACGGACGGCGGCAGCGTTACTTTGACCAAGCGGGCGGTTTCGTGCACGATCTCGGCCAACTGGAGGGCCGTCCTTTTGGGCCGCTCATTGCGACTAAACGTCAAGATCTGCCGGACCAGATCGCGCGCCCGGCGGCCGGCTTTGTCGATTTCCTGCAGGCTGGGAAGCGCCGGTGAATCGAAGGCCGTGTCTTGTTTGGCCAAGTCAACATTGCCCAATATGGCGCTCAGGATGTTGTTGAAGTCGTGGGCAATTCCACCGGCCATCGTTCCCATGGCCTGCATTTTTTGCGACTCCCGCAACTGGGTTTCCAGCGCCAGGCGTTGGGCTTCGGCCAACTTTTTGGCGGTCAAATCGCGGGCGAAGATGGTTTTGACATGGCCATACTGGCCGTTTTCAGCGCGCCACTCTTTCTCCGTCAGCGGTGCGTTTAAGAGCGGGGGGCGCGGTCTGAGTCGGCGCTCAAAAGACACGCTGATTTCGACAAAAATTTCGACCCCGAGCAGCGTGGTGGCTTGAAATTCCCCCAGCATGGCCTGCACCGGCACCGTGTTGGATGCCAATGCCGTTTCCACTGCGGGCAAAAAACGTCCCAGTTTGCTGCCCAATGCCAGGTCCACCGGGCACTGGAACAGGGTGGTGGCTGCGGGATTAAAGACAGTGATGCACTGGTTTTCATCAATGCACAGGATGGCATCCAGCGACGAGTTGATGATGGCGGCCATGCGGTTTTCGCTGAGCAGCAGATCTTCATTGCGTTGCCGCAGGATGGAGGCACTTTCTTGCAGTGCAAACCGTTGGGCCAACAAAGGGCCCTGGTCAATGATGGCGCAGATGAAGTGCGCCAATTCGTTTTGGGGGCTTTCGATGCGGGCAATGTGCAGGTCACCGGTGAACACCCCTTTGGAGCCCGCGAGAAAAACCACCTCATTGATCTGGCTGGTGCCTTCGGACTTGGCGCTGAGAAAGGAAACCGCCACATCATCGGTGTGGTCCGCGCTGATAAAAGGCAGCAAAAAATTCAGCGGAGGGTCACTTTCCAGGGGCTGGAAATGCCGCAAAGCCATGGCGTTGCTGGCCAGCACCAAGCCCTCTTCGTCCACCACCATCAAGGCCAGGGGGACGTTGGAAAACAAGGTGGCAAATCGCTCCGAAGCCCCTTCCGCCTCTTGTTGGCTGTAGCGCAAGGCCTTGTTTTGAATCTCCAACTCGGCCTGGTATTTGCGCAGATCCTCAATCATCTGCGCGGGCGCGTAGCCCTCCACAATCAGATGTTGCGCTGTACGCTCCTCGTTTCCCAAGGCGTGTTCAGGGCGGGAGATCAGCTTGAATTTTTTGCGGCGAGAGAGGGGGCTCATACGTTGGGACATCTCATGCACCCACAGCCAGGATTGCCATGGGGCGTGCATTGGTGGCTGTCGCCGCCATTCTAGTTTCGAAGTACGCTGTCTCCCGGTTCAAAGTGTCCCGCTGCCAAGGGGCTATGGGATGCGATGAAGGCACGCAAGACTTCGGCGTCCACATAACCGGAGTCGGCATAACTTTGGTGCCCGGTCAGTTTGGGATAGCCATCACCCCCCGCAGCGATGAAGTTGTTGATCGCCATGCGGTAGGTTTTGGCCGGGTCTAGGGCCTGGCCCTGAATGCTGGCTTCCTTGAGTATTCCCGCCGTGATCAACAGCCGGATGCCTGCCAATTGTGGGAAGGCGCCTGACCCGGGGCTCATTTTTGCGGCCACCCCAAGGTAATCCAAGACCTCTTGCCCGCTCAGGTCTACGGTGGCAATCGTGTTGCCAAAGGGGTGGACCTTCAGCACGTCGCGGTACGTGATGGTGCCTGCGGGGAGCGAGTCACGTACGCCCCCTGCGTTCACGAGGGCGAAGTCGGCCCGCGTTCTCTCCATCATGGCCAGGCCCACCAGGACCCCGAGCGACGTCGGTTGGCTGCGTACCACCGCACGGTCTCCTTGCAGCAGTGCATCGCTGCTTCCCACTTTGGACTGAAGCTTTTGTTGGCCAAAATCCTGGTACGGCTGCAGCAATTCCAGCATGGTCCTGTTTTCGGGAATTTCGCTGGTGTAGGGCTTCAATGTGGCCGTGCCTGCGTCGGTTTTGACGGATTTTTTCAGGTTGATGGGAATAAGTGAATACTTCTCCAACTTGAACTCGCCGTTGCGGTAGGTAAAGTCGGCGCGCCCCACGTACTTGCCCCATTCGTGGGCTTGTACGATCCAGGTGCCGTTTTGCCTGTCGGGCTGGCATCCATTGCCGGGAACATAGGCGCGGTCCAGCACGTTTTCTGCCTTCATGCAGGCGGGGTTTTGCGTGTGGCCACCCACCACCAGATCAATGCCATGGACCGAGCGCGCCATCTCCACGTCCCCCGGGGCCTGGGTTCCATGCTTGCCGTTCTCGTAATGGCCCATATGGGTGGCGGCAATCACGATATCGGCTTGGCTGCGCAACTCCGGGACCAGTTTGGCGGCTTCTTGGATCGGGTTGTGAAACTTCAGGTCGCGGATGTTGTCGGGATGGACCATTTTTTGGGTGTCTTCGGTGGTCAGCCCCAAAACCGCCACCCGCAGCCCACCCAGGTTGAAAATTTTGTAGGGCGCGAACATCCGTTCACTCCCTTGGTAGATATTGGCCGACAGCATGGGGAAGTTGGCCAATGCCCGTTGCATTTTCAAAACCGCCGGGCTTTTGTCAAATTCATGGTTGCCAACCGCCATGGCGTCGTAGCCCAGCAAATTCATGCCCTTGAAATCGGGCACGGCATCTTGCAAATCGGATTCCGGTATGCCGGTGTTGACATCCCCGCCATCCAAAAGCAGGCTGTACCCACCGGCTGCGCGGACCTCCTGGCGAATGGCGTCCACCACCGTTTTTCGTGCCGCCATGCCGTATTCACCGTCGCGGTTTTTCCAGAACCGGCCATGGTGGTCGTTGGTGTGCAGCACCGTGAGGTGGTAGCCGGTCTCCGGGCTGGTCGGTGGCGTGTGGGTGCAGGCGGATAGGGCCAGGAGACCTGCAAGGCCGATGGCAGATGGGGTGATTTGCATGGATAGGGGGGGGCAGTGGGATGTTGATGGCGAGAATACCAAGGTTGTTTATCCCCGGCCAGCGTAGTTTTACGGTCGGCGCCCTCGGGTTGCTGGGGCGCTACGCAGATTGGGGGGAGGCGGGTAAACTCAGGTTCTTTTAGCCGCACGCTACTGCGATGGGTTGGGGGTTTTAACAATGGCCGGTTTATCAGCGGGTTCGCCCACTCCACAGGATTTGACGGTGCACAGCCAATCACGCGTGTTGGAGGTGAGTTTTTCCGACGGTGCGCATTTCCGCATTCCGTTTGAGTTGATGCGGGTGTATTCCCCGTCGGCCGAGGTCCAGGGACATGGGGCAGGCCAGGAGACGCTGCAGACTGGTAAGCGCCATGTGGACCTGGAGGCGCTGGAGCCCGTGGGCAATTACGCGGTGCAACCCCGTTTCTCGGACGGGCATGACAGCGGTATTTTTTCCTGGGATTACCTGTATTTTTTAGGTTCGCAGCAGGAGCGTTTGTGGCAGGATTACGCCGATAAGCTCAAGGCCGCCGGGGTGGAGCGGGATGCCCCCATGCCACCGAAGGCGGGGCACAGTTGTGCCAACCATTGATACAGTGCTTTTGCTATCAATAACATAGCTGCTTGCGCACTGTATATAAGGGCTAAGGCCATTTTTGACGTAAATTTTTTTGACATGACAACAACTCATTTTGGTTTTCAATCGGTGGACGAGGCCGAGAAGGCGCGCCATGTGCGCGGTGTTTTTGACTCGGTCGCGCCCAAGTACGACTTGATGAATGACCTGATGTCTGTCGGCCTGCATCGGGTGTGGAAGGCCTACACCCTGCAAGTGGCGAATCTGCACGAGGGGGATAAGGCGCTGGACATTGCCGGGGGCACGGGCGACTTGGCGCTGGCGTTCTCCAAAAAAGTGGGGAAAACCGGTCAGGTCGTGCACACCGACATCAATGAAGCCATGCTGCGCACCGGGCGCAATCGCCTGCTGGATGCCGGAGTGGTTCTGCCCACGATGGTCTGTGATGCGGAGAAGCTGCCATTTCCCGACAACTATTTCAATGTGGTGAGCGTGGCTTTTGGCTTGCGCAACATGACCCACAAGGAGGTGGCGCTGGCAGAGATGAACCGTGTCCTCAAGCCCGGTGGCAAGTTGTTGGTGCTGGAGTTTTCCAAAGTGGCACCGCCGCTCGAAAAACTCTACGACTGGTATTCCTTCAAAATTCTGCCCACATTGGGCAAACTGGTGGCCGGGGACGATGCAAGTTACCGTTACCTGGCGGAGTCCATCCGCATGCATCCAAGCCAGCAGGAGCTAAAGGCCATGATGCACAAAGGTGGATTCGGCCATGTGGATTACCACAACATGTCAGGTGGCGTAGTGGCATTGCATGTTGGAATCAAGTGCTGAGGCTTGTAGATATCTAAGTAAGCCTCACCTGCAGGTATCGGTTTTTTTTGGAGACATCATGAAAATTTGGGCTTTGGTTTTAACGGCAGTGCTTGCCTTGTCGGGCTTCAATGCGGAGGCCGCCAGGCGATTGGGCGGCGGCAAGTCCGTGGGACAGCAATCCAGCAACGTGACCAATCGTGAGGCCGCGCCGTCCCAAGGGGCAGCCAACGGTGCTGCAGCCAAGCCTGCACCTGCGGCACCACCGGCGGCGGCACCCAAAAAGCCTTGGGGCGCCATGCTGGGTGGCTTGGCTGCTGGCTTGGGGTTGGCATGGCTGGCCAATTCCATGGGCTTGGGAGGACTGGGGGCCGGGCTGGGACAGTTTCTGATGTTCGCTGTGCTGGCCTTGGGGGTGGTGATGGCGGTGAAGTGGTTTATGCGCAACCGCCGTCCGGCCATGTCGCAGCAGGCCAGTCCTTTTGCGTTTCAGGGGGCGGGCCCTGCGCCCGTGTTGGCATCTGAACCCAAGCCCTACCGTCCTGAAAATGTGGGCAACGACGCCTCAGCACGCCCATGGGAGCGCAACAGCATGGCTTTTGAGGCGGCACCTTCCGCAGCGTCTGGCTCCATGATCGGCTCCGGTTTGGCAGGTTCGCAGTCCTGGGGGGTTCCGGCGGGTTTTGACAGTGAGGGATTTCTCAAAGCCGCAAAAGCCAATTTTGTGACCCTGCAGGCGGCGTGGGATAAATCCGATGTGTCCTCCCTGCGGGCCATGATGACCGATACCATGCTGCGTGAGATTCAAACCCAGCTGGCAGAGCGCGAGACCCATACAGGGGGGGGCAGCAATCTGACCGAGGTGGTCGTGATTGAGGCGAGGTTGTTGGGTATCGAAGAGTTGGCCGATGAGTACATGGCCAGCGTGGAGTTCTCCGGCATGATCCGTGAGGAGCCATCGGCAGGACCCAGTCCATTCCGCGAGGTCTGGAACATGACCAAACCCCGGAGCGGCCCTGGCGGCTGGTTGGTGGCAGGAGTGCAGGCGCTGCAATAGTCGGCGAAGCGGCCCGCATTCAGGGAATAATAGGGGGCTATGGCAACACAGTCCCCTTTTTCTTTTGTGGAGGGCTTCCTCCAAAATTTCAACCTTCCTATTGCACCGCCTGCTTGGGCGGTGGAAGAGACGCACCGGCGCACAGTGCTGCTGCTCAACCATGTGCTGATGCAGGAACCCCAGGCCATGGAGCGCCTGGCCCGACAAAAAGGGCGTGTGGTGCTGGCCCAGTGGCGCATGTTCACCTTCAAGCTGCTGGTGACGCCTGCGGGCTTGTTCGATGTGGCTGCCGCCGAAGTCCAGGCCGACCTGACCCTGGAGGTGACTGAAGGTTCCCCCTTGGCCATTGCCCAGGCGCTGATGCAGGGTGCTAAGCCCGCTGTACGCATCGAAGGCGATGTTCAGCTCGCGGCCGACGTGAACTGGCTCGCTGACCATGTGCGTTGGGACATTGAAGAAGACCTGGCGCGCATCCTGGGCGATGCACCCGCCCACACCATGGTCGAGGCGGCCCGCACGCTCGCCCGGGCGCTGCAGCAATTCGTCGGTGGACGCGCAGAAGTGGCGCGCAGCGGTGGTGACGGACCCGCTGCATGACCCGGCTCTTCCGGGGTGTTTTTATTGTCTGGGTCGTTCTGCGTTACGGGCTGGATGAACTGGTCCTGACAAGTTTCCAAAAACCGTGGTTGCATGCCTTGTCGCGGATGGTGTCGGTGGGGCGCAATCTGAAAGCTCCGCGTGGCCAGCGATTGCGCGAGGCGCTGGAACGTCTTGGCCCCATTTTTGTCAAATTGGGGCAGGTGTTATCGACCCGGCGTGATCTTTTGCCCTTGGATATTTCCGATGAGTTGGCGCTGCTGCAAGACCAGGTGCCGCCTTTTAGTTCGGAGGTGGCGATCGCCACCATTGAGCGTGCGTTGCGCAAGCCTTTGAACGAGGTGTTCGTTTCCTTTGAGCAACAACCGGTTGCCAGTGCCTCCATTGCGCAGGTGCATTTTGCGGTGCTCAAAGACCGCCAAGGCAAGGAGCGTGAGGTGGCGGTCAAGGTGCTGCGCCCTGGCATGTTGCCAGCGATCGAAAAGGACCTGAGCCTTATGCGCATGATGGCGGGCTGGGTGGATCGCCTGTCTGCCGATGGCAAGCGCCTGCGGCCGCTGGAAGTGGTGGCCGAATTTGACAAATACCTGCACGACGAACTGGATCTGGTGCGTGAAGCCTCCAGCGCTGCGCAGCTGCGGCGCAATATGGCCGGACTGGACCTGGTGCTGGTTCCTGAAATGCTGTGGGACTACTGCACCACGGAAGTGCTGGTCATGGAGCGCATGCACGGTGTGCCCATCAGCCAGGTGGACCGATTGAAGGCCGCGGGGGTTGATATCCCGAAGTTGGCCCGCGACGGAGTCACCATTTTCTTTACCCAGGTGTTTCGGGATGGCTTTTTCCATGGGGATATGCACCCCGGCAATATCCAGGTCAGTGTGGATCCCAAGACCTTTGGTCGTTACATTTCTCTGGATTTCGGCATTGTCGGGACACTCACCGAGGTGGATAAAGAGTATTTGGCCCAAAATTTTGCGGCCTTTTTTCGACGCGATTACAAGCGGGTGGCCGAGCTGCATATTGAATCTGGCTGGGTTCCGCCCGATACGCGGGTCGATGAACTGGAAGCCGGTATCCGTGCGGTGTGTGAACCCTACTTCGACCGGCCTCTGAAGGAAATATCGCTGGGCATGGTGCTGATGCGCCTGTTCCAGACCTCACGCCGTTTCAACGTCGAAATCCAGCCCCAGTTGGTGTTGTTGCAAAAAACACTGCTCAACATCGAGGGCCTGGGGCGGCAGTTGGACCCCGACTTGGACCTGTGGGCCACGGCCAAACCGTTTCTGGAAAAATGGATGCTCAACCAGATGGGGCCGCAAAAGCTGCTGGAGCAACTCAAGGCCCAGTCCCCGCACTATGCCAATTTGTTGCCCGAATTGCCTATGTTGTTGCGGGCCTATCTGAAGCGCGGGGGCGGGGATTCCGGGCAAGCGATGCAGGAACTGTTGACGGAGCAAAAGCGCACCAATCGTTTGCTGCAAAGCTTGGTGTCTGCTGTGATCGGCTTTGCCTTGGGCATGGTTGTGATGCAGATTGTGGTTCGGGTCGGGGTTTTTTAGCTGCCGTCCTATAATCAAAGGCTTTGCAACTTGGAATCAGAGCCCTAACGTTATGCCGATTTACGCCTACAAATGCGATGCTTGCGGGTTTGCCAAAGACGTATTGCAAAAAATGTCTGATGCACCGCTGGAAGTTTGCCCTTCTTGTGACAAGCCTGCGTTCAAAAAACAACTGACTGCAGCGGGTTTTCAGCTGAAGGGGTCAGGTTGGTACGTCACGGATTTCAAAGGCGGCAGCGCGCCATCAACCAGTGTGGCACCGTCTGGCGGTGATGCCGCGGCACCTGCAGCCTCAGCGACATCCTCCCCTAAGGCCGCCGATGCGGCACCCGCTGCTGCCGCCCCCGCGCCAGCCGCCTCGGATAAATAAGCACGCTGCAGCGCAGACATTGGATTTACTGTGCCCTTTAAAAAATACCTGCTCACCGGTCTGATGGTCTGGCTGCCTTTGGCGATCACCCTTTGGGTGTTGTTGTGGCTGGTCGGCATGCTCGATGCTGTGTTCGGTGGCCTTTTGGCGGGCGTGGCTGCCGTGACCCCGGCCAGCATGGGGCCTTCCATTGCGCGACTGCACAATATTCCTGGCTTGGGTGTCTTGCTGGTGGTCTCCGTTATGCTGGCCACGGGCGCGCTGGTGTCCAACGTGGCAGGGCGTTGGTGGGTGACCCAGTGGGACCGCTTGTTTACCAATATCCCCATCGTTAAGTCCATTTACAACAGTGTCAAAAAAGTATCCGACACCTTGTTTTCCAGCAATGGCAATGCATTTCGCACGGCCATGTTGATACAGTACCCCCGGCCCGGCACCTGGACCATTGCGTTCCAGACGGGCGTGCCTGGCGGTGAAGTGCAAACCCACCTGGGCGCGGACTTTGTCAGCGTTTACGTGCCCACCACACCGAACCCGACCAGTGGATTTTTTCTGATGCTGCCCAAAGCGGATGTGATTGAACTGGAAATGAGCGTGGATGAGGCCCTGACGTATGTGATTTCCATGGGCTCGGTGGTGCCCAATCCTGTGCATGCACCCAAATCGGTGCTCTCCCAATAATTTTTATGTAACCCGGTGCCGATACCGGCATCTTGAAAGCAAGCTATGGCCATGCGTTCCCACTATTGCGGTCTTGTGACCGAAGCCCTGTTGGGCCAAACTGTTTCCCTGTGCGGATGGGTGAACCGTCGCCGTGACCACGGCGGCGTGATTTTTGTGGATGTGCGCGACCGTGAAGGTTATGTACAGGTCGTGTGTGACCCCGACCGCGCAGACATGTTCAAGGCCGCCGAAGGCCTGCGCAACGAGTTTTGTGTCCAGATCAAGGGCCTGGTGCGCGCACGCCCTGAAGGCACGGTCAATGACAACCTGAAGAGCGGCAAGATTGAGGTCTTGTGCCATGAACTCGTGGTGCTCAACCCCTCGGTCACGCCTCCGTTTCAGTTGGACGACGACAACCTGTCGGAAACCACACGCCTCACCCACCGGGTGCTGGACCTGCGCCGCCCCTACATGCAAAACAACCTGATGCTGCGTTACCGCGTGTCCATGGAAGTGCGCAAGTTCCTGGATGCCAATGGTTTTGTCGATATCGAAACCCCCATGCTCACCAAGTCCACACCCGAAGGGGCGCGCGACTATCTGGTACCCAGCCGTGTGCATGACGGCCATTTCTTTGCGCTGCCGCAGTCGCCCCAGTTGTTCAAGCAGTTGCTGATGGTGGCCGGTTTTGACCGTTATTACCAGATCACCAAATGTTTCCGTGACGAAGACTTGCGCGCCGACCGCCAGCCCGAGTTCACCCAGATCGATATCGAAACCTCGTTCCTGGGCGAGGAAGAAATCCGTGACATGTTCCAGGGCATGATCACCACAGTGTTCAAGAACACCATCAACGTGGATTTGGGCGAATTTCCCGTGATGACTTACCAGGAAGCCATGCATGTGTATGGATCGGACAAGCCCGACCTGCGCGTGAGTTTGAAGTTCACCGAAGTCACCGATGTGATGGCCGATGTGGATTTCAAAGTCTTCTCGGGTGCTGCGACCATGAAGAATGGCCGTGTAGTCGCCTTGCGCGTGCCCGGTGGCGCACGCGAAGCGGGCGGTTTGACCCGCAGCGAGATCGACGCCTACACCGAGTTCGTCAAGATCTACGGTGCCAAGGGGCTGGCCTACATCAAGGTCAATGAACTGGCCAAAGGCCGTGATGGACTGCAAAGTCCCATCGTCAAGAACATCCACGACAAGGCGATTGCCGAAGTCCTGGCCCGCACCGGCGCACAAGATGGCGACCTGATTTTCTTTGGTGCCGACAAGGCCAAGATCGTCAACGACGCCATTGGTGCCCTGCGTATCAAAATTGGTCACAGCGAGTTCGGCAAGAAAAACGGCCTGTTCGAAAAAGCCTGGCGCCCCATGTGGGTGGTGGACTTCCCCATGTTCGAGTTCGACGAAGAAGCCCAACGCTACACCGCCACCCACCACCCCTTCACGGCGCCCAAAGACGGCCATGAAGACTGGATGGTGACGGCGCCCGAGAAATGCATCTCCAAGGGCTACGACATGGTCTTGAACGGCTGGGAAATGGGCGGTGGTTCGGTGCGTATTCACCGTGCCGACGTACAGCAAAAAGTGTTTGACGCACTCAAGATCACGCCCGAAGAAGCGCAGCTCAAGTTTGGCTTCCTGTTGGATGCCTTGCAGTACGGCGCTCCTCCGCATGGCGGTTTGGCGTTTGGCCTGGACCGCATTGTCACGCTGATGACCGGTGCCGAGTCCATCCGCGACGTGATTGCCTTCCCCAAGACCCAGCGCGCCCAGTGCCTGCTGACCCAAGCCCCCAGCGCGGTGGACGAGAAGCAGTTGCGCGAGTTGCACATTCGCCTGCGTACCCCTGAAGCGGCAAAAACTGCCTGAGTTTCCGCTCTGGTGCACAATGAAAGGGCGCTAGTCACTAGCGCCCTTTTTTTATGCCCGCACCTTACAAAATTCCAGAATCCGTGCTGGTGGTGATTTACACCCCGGCACTGGATGTGCTGCTCATCCGCCGCACCGAGGCGGACCCGCAGGCCCCCGCCTTCTGGCAATCGGTCACCGGCAGCAAGGATGCATGGGAAGAGTCTTATGTGCACACCGCCGCGCGCGAAGTGCTGGAGGAAACGGGGATGGACTGCACGCCGGGAACCCCTTTGCATGCGCACTTGCAGGATTGGCAATTGGAAAACGTGTACGGAATTTACCCCCGCTGGTTGTACCGCTACGCCCCAGGGGTGACCCACAATACCGAGCATGTTTTTGGTCTGCAGGTGCCGGCGGCCACACCGGTGCAGCTCAATCCCCGTGAACACACCCATTGCCAGTGGTTGCCCTACCTTCAGGCGGCCGAGTTGTGCTTTTCGCCGTCCAATGCCGAAGCCATCTTGCAACTCCCGCAGTTTGCCGTGCTGCCACCCTACCAAGGACGTACCGTATGACCTCGATCCGCGTGGCGACCTATAACATCCATAAAGGCGTACAAGGCGTTGGCCCCCGACGCCGGTTGGAAATTCACAACCTGGGCCACGCCGTGGAGCAGCTTGATGCAGACATTGTGTGTTTGCAAGAGGTGCGCAAGGAGCACCGCCGCGAAGCCCGGTTTTTCGCCCATTGGCCCGAGGTGCCGCAGGCCGAGTTCTTGGCGCCGGAGGGATACGAAGCGGTGTACCGCACCAACGCGGTCACACGCCATGGAGAGCACGGCAACGCCATGCTGTCACGTTGGCCGGTTCTCTCGCACCAGCACGAAGACATGTCTGACCACCGTTTTGAGCAGCGCGGACTTTTGCACTCCGAGGTGCGGATCCATGAGCAGCCGGTGCACGTCGTGGTGGTGCATTTGGGGCTGATCCGCTCCAGCCGGGTACGCCAACTGGCGCAGCTCCAGCGCTATATTGCGCGCGAAATACCGTCCCACGTGCCCCTGCTCGTGGCCGGCGATTTCAACGATTGGGGCACCTTGGTGCAAAGCAGCTTGAAGCACACGGGTTTGCTGGCCTTTGAGCATGCACAAGCCCTGACGTTTCCTTCGCGGTTGCCGCTGGTGCAGTTGGATTACATCTACGCCCGAGGGCTGAAGCCGCTGAGCTTACAGGTGCCTACGGGGCGCATCTGGAGTCGCATGTCCGACCACCTTCCCCTGATTGCAGACTTTGAGCTGCCTCTGGCTGGCGCTTAAGCGTGCAGCAGATGAAGCCGGGCCACCAGGTACTGCTGTTGCAGGGGGGGGCGGCTTTTTTTCCCGCCCTGATCGCCGCTATCGACAACAGTGTTCTTGAGGTGCGCATGGAAACCTATATTTTCCATTTTGACGTGTCGGGGGAGCGGGTGGCCGAGGCGCTGGTGCGTGCCGCACGGCGGTCTGTGGCGGTGTACCTGGTGATGGATGGCGTGGGAACGCCGGAGGTTCCTAGTGGCTGGGCGCAGCGTTTTACAGAGGCGGGAGTGCACTGGCACCGTTTTTCCCCTTTGGGTGGCTTGGGTTTTTTATTGCCTGTGCGCTGGCGACGTCTGCACCGCAAGCTGTGTGTGGTGGATGCCTGTGTGGTATTTTGCGGCGGAATCAATATATTGGATGACTTTGTGGACCCGCACTATGGCCCGCAGACCTCACCCCGGTTTGACTTTGCAGTGCAAGTGCGTGGCCCGCTGGTGGCCGATGCGCACCGAGCGACGAACCAATTTTGGCGGCGTGTCCAAACCACCCGCCAACTGGAGCATTTGCAGCTGGGGGGGGCACATGAATTCCTGAAGGAATCCATCAAACCCCTGTGCGTACCGGGGCCGGTGGCGCACGGTACCAGCGCCCCAGCGGATGTGGGGGCCTTGGCTGCATTGGTGCTGCGCGACAACGTGCGCAACCGCGCACGTATTGAACGCGCCTACCGCAAGGCCATAGGCGAGGCGCGCCAGGAGGTGCTGATTGCCAATGCCTATTTTTTGCCCGGTGGCAAACTGCGCCGCGCGTTGATTCACGCGGCGCGCAGGGGCGTGCGCGTACGCCTGCTGCTGCATGGGCGTTATGAGTATTTCATGCAATACCATGCAGCCCGTCCCGTCTTGGGTGCTTTGTTGGCGGCAGGCGTCGAGATCCATGAATACACCCTGGGCTTCTTGCATGCCAAGGTGGCGGTGGTGGATGGGCGATGGGCTACAGTCGGATCGTCCAATCTGGACCCTTTGAGTTTGTTGCTGGCGCGCGAGGCCAATGTGGTGGTGGAAGATGTGCCTTTTGCCCAAACACTGCGCGCCCAGTTGACCCAGGCCATCGAATCCCAGGGGGTGCGCTTGGACCCCAGCCTGTATGCCCTGCGCCCCTGGCAGCAACGCTGTCTGGACCGGTTGGCCTATGGTTTGATGCGCTTGGGTTTATTTTTGACTGGGCGGCGCTATTGATTTGATAGCTGCTTGCGCATATTCTATGCGGCCTAATGGCCAAAAACCTTACTAAGCAAAGACTGGTACCATTGTGAGATGCTAATGAAAAATCAGAGCACCATGAACCCTACAGATGCCGACGAGGGAACGCCCGTTTCCGTCAAAATCCGCGAACGCCTGGCGGCTGCGCGCAGACGTTTCCACGCCAACGACAACATTGCAGAGTTCATTGAACCCGGCGAGTTGGAAAAGCTGCTCGACGAAGTCGAAGAAAAGATGAAGGACGTGCTCAGCAGTCTGGTGATCGACACCGACAACGACCACAACACCGACAACACCGCCCGCCGGGTGGCCAAGATGTATGTCAATGAGGTGTTTCGCGGCCGTTACGTTACCGGCCCCAGCATCACCGAATTCCCCAATGTGGGCCACCTCAACGAGTTGATGATTGTGGGCCCCATCATCGTGCGCAGCGCCTGCAGCCACCATTTCTGCCCGGTGATCGGCAAGATATGGATTGGTGTCATGCCCAATGAGCACACCAATGTGATTGGCTTGAGCAAATACGCGCGCCTGGCGGAGTGGATCATGGGCCGGCCCCAGATCCAGGAAGAGGCGGTGGTGCAATTGGCAGACCTGATTCAGGAAAAAACCCAGCCGGACGGCTTGGCCATTGTCATGGAAGCCAGCCACTATTGCATGGCGTGGCGGGGCGTCAAGGACATGGACAGCAAGATGATCAACTCGGTCATGCGCGGCGTGTTCCTGAAAGACCCCAATTTGCGCCGTGAATTTTTGTCCCTGATTCCACGAAAGGGCTGATGCCATGTTGGTACGTTTGCTTTACGCCAGCCGTGCGATAGACCCGCGCGAGGAGGCCATTGACGCCATTTTGGCCCAGTCGCGCCAGTACAACCCCAGTTGCGGTATCACCGGCATCCTGTGTTACGGCGGTGGCATCTTTTTGCAGGCCATTGAAGGCGGGCGCATGGCGGTAAGCGAGCTGTACGGCCACATCCAGAAAGATGCGCGTCACAAGGACGTCGTGCTGCTGCACTACGAAGAGATTGCAGAACGCCGTTTCGGGGGCTGGACCATGGGCCGGGTCAATATGTCCAAGATCAACACCAATATTCTGCTCAAATATTCGGAAAAACCCGAGCTGGACCCCTATTCGGTGTCCGGCTCGGTCTCTTTGGCCTTGCTGGAAGAACTGATGGCCACCGCATCCATCATCGGGCGCGCCTGAACGGCTAAAGCATGCCGGCGTCCGCCCTGGTTCTGGTGGTCCTTGCCGGATTGATTCACGCCAGCTGGAATATTGCGGCCAAAAAAGCCGGTGGCGATGCGCGTTTTGCCTGCTTCACCGCCTTGGTCATGATGGTGTTTTGGGCACCTGTGGGGTTGTGGCTTGGCTGGAGTCAAGTGCCCTTCTGGGGGTGGGACGCCTGGGCGCTGATTGTGGTCAGCGGTGTACTGCATGTGGTGTATTACGTTGTCCTTTTGCGGGGCTATCGCAAGGCCGATCTGACGGTGGTCTACCCCCTGGCACGGGGCTCCGGCCCGCTATTGGCCTCCCTGGGGGCGATCGTTCTCTTGGGTGAGCACATCTCGGCCTTGGGGTGGGGCGGGGTGCTGGGTGTTGTCTTGGGTGTGTTTCTGATTGCCGGTGGCCCGGGGCTGCTGCGCAGGGCGCATGACACCACGCAGCGCCGCCGGATTCACGCAGGCCTGCGCTATGGCTTGGCCACGGGTGTGTTGATCGCCAGCTACACCGTGGTCGATGGCTATGCGGTCAAAGTGATGTTGCTATCGCCGATTTTGGTCGACTATTTTGGCAATTTTGTGCGCCTGGTGTTTTTGCTACCACCTTTGCTGCGCGACCGTCCCGCCGCGCGGCGTCTGTGGGGGCTGCAATGGAAATACGCCCTGCTGGTGGGGGTGGTCAGTCCCGTTTCCTACGTAATGGTGCTGTACGCGGTGCAAGTTGCTCCTTTGAGCCACGTGGCTCCGGCGCGCGAGGTGTCCATGCTGTTTGCAGCCTTGCTTGGTGGCCATTTGTTGGGCGAGGGTGACCGCATGGGGCGCTTTTTTGGTGCTGCACTCATTGGTGTAGGTGTGATGGCGTTGGCCCATGGATAGCGTGGCATGACACTGCTGGTTGGCTGTGATTTCAGCAGCAGCCCCTCCCGGCGCAAGCAGATTGTGCTGGCCTATGGTGGTTTGCGCAGCGGGCGCGTGTTGTTGTCCCGGTTGGAACGGCTGGATTCATTGCAGGCTTTTTCTGCCTGGTTGCACCAGGCACAAAGCTGGATGGGTGGCTTTGATATGCCCTTTGGCCTGCCCCGTGCACTGGTGGAAACCTTGGGCTGGCCACTGGAGTGGGAAGCCTGCATGCGGCACTACGCATCGCTCAGCCGGGCAGACATCCGCGCCTGTTTTGCAGCCTATTGCGATGTGCGGCCTGTGGGCGGCAAGTTCGCGCACCGCGCCACCGACTTGATGGCGGGCTCCAGTTCGTCCATGAAATGGGTGAATCCCCCGGTGGCCTACATGCTGCATGCGGGTGTTCCGCTGCTGCTGGACGCCGGTGTTTGTTTGCCTGGTTTGCATAGCGGCAGTACCCAACTGGGGGAGAGGATGCCTGAGCGGGTGGCGCTGGAGGCGTATCCGGGTTTGCTGGCGCGTGAGCTTTTGGGGTCCCGAAGCTACAAAAGCGACGACAAGGCCAAACAAACCAGTGAGCGGCTCATTGCACGCAAAGACCTGGTTACGGCGCTGGAGATGGGAGGCACGCGCTTGCAACTCAATCTCAAGCTGACCCACGCGCAGCGCGACGCCCTGGTTGAGGATGCCACGGGCGATGCGTTGGACGCAGTGCTGTGTCTGATGCAAGTGGCCTGGGGTCAGGCGCAACACTTGCAAGGCGCACCCCGGTTCGGATTGCCGTTGGAGATGGACCCTTTGGAGGGGTGGATTCTCAGTGCTTGAAAGGACCGGCCTTAGACGGCGCGATCAATCACCGATTCTTCGATTTTGGCGGCGAGTTGGGAGATGGCCATGGCCGCAGGGCAACCTGGGGTGCTTTGCATCATCAACTGACGACGCATGATGGCCTGGCGTACTGCCTGGTCCACGGGGATGTCTCCCATATGAATCAGCCGCACGGGCCTGCCGGGCTCCGAGGTGACAAAGCGATCCAATACCTGTTGCAACTGGGTCGTAATGGCCCGGCCGTCGCCCAGGCGCGCGGTTTGGTTGATCACCATGCGGATGTTTTGGCGCTTTTGTTGCCCCACCAGCACCTTGATGGTGGCGTAGGCGTCGGTCAGCGAAGTCGGCTCGGGCGTGGCCACCACAATGACTTCGGAGGCCAAAGAAACTGCGAAAAGCACCACGTCGGAGATGCCCGCACCGGTGTCCAGCAACACGACATCGTAGTGGGGAATCAGTCCGCTGATGATGCGCAAGAAATCATCACGCACCTCGGTTGTTAAGCGGGAGTACTCCACCATGCCGGAGCCGGCGAGCAGCACGGAAAATCCGCCAGGTGCTCTGACAATGGCTTCTTCGAGTTTGGCCTTGCCGGTGAAGACATCGTGTAACGTGACTTTGGGGTACAGATTAAGCACCACATCCAGATTGGCCAGTCCCAAATCGGCATCCAATACGAGCACACGGTGGCCGCGTTTGGCCAGTGCCGCAGCGAGGTTGGCCGATACAAAGGTTTTGCCAACGCCTCCCTTGCCACTGGTAACGGCAATCACTTTCCCCAGAGGTTTGATTGGAACGGAAGTACTGGACTGGTTGGCTCCAGGTGGATTCAACACATCAGACATCAATTTACCCTCTGCATGGTGGCATTGGCCGAGCCGGCCGCCCCTTCGGTAGAAACATTTTCGATCCACGCCGGTTCACCCAGCGCAAGATGGCCAAACAGAAGATTTTTTTCTTCTGCGCTCACATAAATCGCCTGTTGCTCGTCCAGGAAAACACAGTTGCGGCCCTCGGTTTTGGCGCGGTACAGTTGTACATCGGCGCGCTCGGTCCACAGGGCTGCGGTTGAGCGAATCCACTCGGGTGCATAGGCGCCGCCCACACTGACCGTGACATGGATGATCACGCCAGGAGCAATCTGGATAGCCAGGGATTCAACCGTGTGCCGAATGCGTTCGGCCACCATGGCGCCAAACGAGGTCTGGCAATTCGGCAAAATGATTGCAAACTCCTCACCACCATAACGTGCCACCGTATCCATGGGGCGAACACATTTGGCCAGGGTTCGGGCGACCGCCTGCAGCACCAAATCACCGGCCTGGTGACCATGGGTGTCATTGACCTTCTTGAAATGGTCGATGTCGAGCATCAACAGCAGTGCTGGCTCGCCAGAGCGCGCCACAACGTCAATGACGCGGTCTTGTACCGTGCGGAAATGTCGACGGTTGGCTAACCCTGTCAGAGGGTCTTTGAGCGAAAGCTCACACAAACCGTCAATGACCCCTTGCAGGTAATCCGTCGCAGATTTTTCAGGGGACGGGAGGGTGATGGCCAGTTCCCGATCCAGTAGTGCGCGTGCGCCATCCAACTGCAATTGTTGCAATTCAATGTGGGAAGCGGATGTTTTGGAAGCCACTGTTTATATCAAGAATGAGCGGGTAAAGTCTAACAGGAAGCACCCCCATCTTGGCACGGAAGGGTGGCCTGTTGCGCGGGCATTTGGCAGGTTTTTGAGGGGTATATTTCGTGATAAATCCCCGGCAACGTAATCACTCACTGGCGGCGTGTTGCTGCCTGCAAACTGTGCAACTTGGGCTGCGAGGCATACGCACCTCAGTCCACTCCATGCTGCGGCCATCCAGCATCAAGAGTCGTCCGGTCAGACTTCGGCCGACGCCGGTTAAAAGTTTGAGCGCCTCTGCCGCCTGCATGGCACCAATGATGCCTACCAGAGGCGCAAAGACACCCATGGTGGAGCAGCGTGCCTCTTCAAATCCGGCGCCTTCAGGAAACACACAGGCGTAGCATGGCGATGCTGGGTTGCGAGGATCGTAGACGCTGATTTGCCCGTCAAATTGGATGGCCGCGCCCGATACCAGTGGCTTTTGGTGGCGCACGCACGCGGCGTTGACGGCATGCCGGGTTTTGAAGTTGTCACAACAATCCAGCACCACATCGGCGTCGGCCACCCACTGGTCGAGCAGTTGGGCATCCGCGCGCAGGGCATGGGCCGTCACTTGCAGCAGGGGATTAAGAGCTTGCAGGGTGCGCGCGGCAGAGTCAACCTTGAGGGCCCCCACGCTGGACGTGGTGTGGGCAATTTGACGCTGCAAATTGGTCAGGTCCACGGTGTCGTGGTCCGCCAGGGTGATGTGCCCGACGCCGGCGCAGGCTAAGTACATGGCGGCAGGTGACCCCAGGCCCCCTGCACCAATCACCAGTGCATGCCCCTGCAAAATACGCGTTTGCCCCTCAATGCCAATGTCATCGAGCAAGATGTGACGCGAATAACGCAGCAGTTCGTCGTCCTGCATAGGCGTCTAATTGTCTTTTTTCTCTTCCTTGCGTTCCACAAGGGTTTTACTCGCCAGAACCGGGTGGCCCTTGAGGCGGTTGATGGCTTGCGCCAACTGGAAGTCCTTGTCGGATCCGAATTCGGGCGGACGGCGTTCTGCCACCGGTTTGCGTGATTCTTCTTCCAGTCGCTTGAGGGCGTCTTCCCGTGCTTTTTCGCGCACTTCGTCCTTTTTCTCTTCGCCTTGGCCGCTGCCAAGGTGCTTTTCCAGGTCAGCCTCACGCATGCGCAAGGCGGCGTAGGGGCTGCCTTCCTCGGTATCGTCCACCATCACGTCGGGCACGATGCCCTTGGCCTGAATGGATTTGCCACTGGGGGTGTAGTAGCGTGATGTGGTGATCTTCAGCCCTGTATCTGGCCCCAGGGAGCGGAAGGTTTGCACCGAGCCTTTGCCAAAAGTCTGGCTGCCCATGATGGTGGCGCGTTTGTGGTCTTGCAGGGCTCCTGCCACAATTTCACTGGCGGAGGCCGAGCCTTCATTGACCAGTACGATCAACGGCACTTTTTTCAGTCCAGCGGGCAGGGCCTTGAGCGGGTCTGCCCCGCTACGCCCCAGGTAGTCTTGCACCGTGGCTTTCAAAATCTGCTTGCTCTCGGGCGTTTGACCATTGGTGGACACCACGGTGACGTTCTCAGGCAAAAAGGTGGCGGACACGGCTACGGCCGCATTGAGTAGACCACCCGGGTCATTGCGCAGGTCCAGCACCAAGCCCTTGATTTTTGGGTCTTGTTTGTAGACCTCGTCGAGCTTCTTGGCGAAGTCTTCAACGGTGCGCTCCTGGAACTGGCTGATGCGTATCCAGGCGTAACCAGGCTCCACCACTTTGCCGCGTACCGATTGCTGCTTGATTTCTTCGCGCACGATGGTGACCGGGAAGGTGCGGTTCTCGTCCTTGCGGTAGATGGTGAGCAAAACCTTGGTATTGGGCTCGCCACGCATGCGCTTGACAGCATCGTTCAGCGTCAGCCCCTTGACGGCCGTATCGTCAATCTTGGTGATCAGGTCGTTGGTTTTGAGCCCGGCGCGGAACGCCGGGGAGCCTTCGATGGGGGACACCACTTTGACCAGTCCGTCTTCCTGGGTGATCTCGATGCCCACGCCGACGAACTTGCCGGACGTACCTTCTTTGAACTCTTTGAACGACTTTTTGTCGAAATACTGGGAGTGTGGATCCAGGCTGGATACCATGCCGGAGATGGCATCGGTGATCATTTTCTTTTCGTCAACCGGCTCTACATAGTCGCTTTTGACCATGCCGAAAACGGCTGCGAGTTGCTGCAACTCTTCCAAAGGCAAGGGCGCCATGGTGCTGCGCGCTACTGTTTGAAGCGAAACCGTGGTCAATGCACCAGCGACAACGCCTACCGCAACCCAACCTGTAATTTTCAATTTGTGACCCATAGGTATTCCTCTGTCGCTTCAATATACACCTTGGAGGCGATTGCTGAACTTGAGTTTCCGCATTTGGGGCCATGCGAGGCCCTTTTATAGCGTTGTAGGGGGTCTTTACCTACGCTTTACCTTGGGAGGCCACCGCTGCAGCTGCTTTGGCAGCCGCTTCTGCGTCACCCAGGTAATAGTGGCGAATAGGTTGCAGCTGTGCATCCAGTTCGTAGACCAATGGGATGCCGTTGGGGATATTGAGGCCTACGATGTCATCGTCGGAAATTTTGTCCAGGTATTTCACCAATGCCCGGATGGAGTTGCCGTGCGCGGCCACCAGAATGCGCTTGCCAGCCAGAATGGCGGGGGCCATGGATTCGTTCCAGAAGGGCAGCACGCGTTCGACCGTGTCCTTGAGGCATTCGGTCAATGGAATTTGCTCTGGCTTCAGCGTGGCGTAGCGCAGGTCATTGCGCTCACAACGCGGGTCGGATGCTTCCAAGGCGGGGGGCGGGGTGTCATAGCTGCGGCGCCACACCAG
Organism: Rhodoferax sp.; assembly: GCF_030697375.1. Lineage (GTDB taxonomy): Bacteria > Pseudomonadota > Gammaproteobacteria > Burkholderiales > Burkholderiaceae_C > Allorhodoferax. Next base: position 143,222 of record NZ_JAUYQD010000038.1, read on the forward strand.
CACCTGGGCATCTCCGTACTTGCGTGCGGTATCGGCTTTGTCCAGGCCCTGCAAAGCGCCGTAGTGGCGTTCGTTCAGGCGCCAGGAGTGTTCCACCGGCAGCCAGGTGCGGTCCATCTCGTCCAGGCAGTGCCACAGCGTGCGGGTGGCCCGTTTGAGGACACTGGTGTAGGCCACGTCAAATTCGTAGCCATCGGCCTTGAGCAGGCGCCCGGAGTTTTTGGCTTGTTCAATGCCGGTGGGGGTCAGGTCCACATCGGTCCAGCCGGTAAAACGGTTTTCAAGATTCCAGGTGGATTCGCCGTGGCGAACGAGAACAAGTTTGTACATGGTGAGTGGATCAAAGCAGGCAAAAGAGCCGCCGACTTCGGCGGTGATCGGGTCTCCATTCTAAAATGGCAGGCTGGCTTTTACGTAATGGTCGGGTAACTAACAAGGAACAAAGTGAAATTTATTCTCGATAACTGGATGTTGATCTCGATTGCGGTGGTGTCCGGGGCGCTGCTTTTAATGCCGGTGATTCAAGGCGCGGCAACGGCCGGTTTGAGCCCTGCCGGTGCAGTGCAGTTGATCAACCGTGAAAAGGCCGTGGTGATCGATGTTTGTGAGCCCGCTGAGTTTGCGGCGGGCCATTTGGGGGGAGCCAAAAACATTCCCCTGGGGGAGCTGGAGGCCAAACTGGGTGGGGCGGTAAAAAATAAATCACTCCCATTGATTCTGGTATGCCAGTCGGGTGCGCGCTCCGCCCGGGCTGTGGTCATTGCCAAGAAACTTGGTTACGAGCAGGCCCAATCCCTGGGGGGCGGACTCTCTGCCTGGAAAGCGGCTAGCCTTCCGATTGAAAAGGCCTGATCGTTTCTCCTATTTGCCGTTAAAGGTTGTCTCCATGCAAGCTGTCAAGATGTACACCACCGCTGTCTGCCCCTACTGTGTGCAGGCCAAGCGCCTTCTTAAATCCAAAGGCGTGGAGCACATCGAAGAAGTGCGCGTGGACGCCAACCCCGAAGAGCGGATGAAGATGATGGAGCTCACCGGCCGACGCACCGTGCCCCAAATTTTTATCGGGCCGACCCACGTCGGCGGTTGCGATGACCTGATGGCACTGGACAGCCAGGGTGGTTTGGTGCCTTTGCTCACAACGGCGTAAGTGCGTTTGGCGTGCGGCCGCCCAAGGGGCGCGGCCTGACATAATTCCCGATTGACGAATTTTCGTTGTGTTCACCCGTCCGGTGGTTTTGGGCGGGTTTTTTGCTTACTTTGAAAGAATTTTTTCCATGGCCGATCAAGCTCCCGTATTCCAAATTCAACGCGTGTACATGAAAGAGGCTTCCCTGGAGCAGCCCAACTCTCCTGGCATCTTGCTGGAGCAGGAAAACCCTTCCGTGGACATCCAGCTGGGCGTGGAAGCAACGCCTGTGGCTGACGGCATTTTTGAAGTGTGCGTGACTGCCACAGTGCAGACCAAAATCAAGGACAAAACGGTATTTCTGGTCGAAGCCAAACAAGCCGGTATTTTTGAAATCCGCAACCTGCCGCAAGAGCAACTCGCCCAGATCATGGGGATTGCATGCCCACAAATTGTGTACCCCTACTTGCGTGGCAATGTGGCGGATCTGATCCAGCGCGGTGGTTTCCCACCTGTGCATTTGTCGGAAATCAACTTCCAGGCGATGTACGAGCAGCAGCAGGCCGAAGCTGCAGGCGCTGCAAGTACCACTCTGCCACAGTAAATTTTAAGTCTTTTGTGCCTCTAGCCCGCGTATTCATTGCGTAAGCAGCTATGAAAATAATAGTGCTTGGAGCTGGCGCCTGGGGCACCGCGCTGGCGGTAAGTGCCAGTAGCAACCCGCAGATGCCGCACCAGGTCACACTGTGGGCGCGCGACGCGTCCCAGGCGCGTTCCATGGTGCAGCTAGGTGAAAACCACCGCTATCTCCCTGGCGTGGCTTTGCCTGCGAGTCTGCAGATCAGTACACAAGAATGGCCCATGTTGTCGGACACCGTCGCGCAGCACGATGTGGTTATCGTGGCGTCGCCGATGGCGGGTTTGCGCGGCCTCTTGTGCCACTTGCAGAACAGTCCTGTCCCTGTTGCTTGGCTGTGCAAGGGCTTTGAGGCCGGTATTGCCAATGCCCCTGGCCTGCTGGGCCATGAGGTGCAGGCGCAGGTGGCGCCAGGCTTGACGGCCGGTGTACTCAGTGGCCCCAGTTTTGCCCAGGAAGTGGCACAAGGCCAACCGACCGCCCTGGTGGCCGCCAGTGTGCATGCATCGGTGCGCGATGCGCTGGTGCACGCTTTTCATAGCCCCACTTTGCGGGTCTATGCCAATGACGATGTGGTGGGCGTGGAAGTGGGGGGGGCGGTTAAAAATGTGCTGGCCATTGCCACTGGGCTGTGCGATGGCCTGCAACTGGGGCTGAACGCCCGCGCCGCACTGATCACACGGGGTTTGGCCGAGATGACCCGTTTGGGGCTGGCCCTGGGGGCCCGGGCGGAGACCTTCATGGGCCTGAGTGGATTGGGCGATTTGGTGCTCACCGCCACCGGTGACCTGTCGCGCAACCGGCGTGTCGGGTTGGCACTGGCGCAAGGCAAGACGCTGCAACAGGCAGTGGACGATTTGGGCCATGTGGCCGAAGGGGTGTATTGCGCCCGCACCGTGGTGCAGCGGGCCCACAGCCTGGGCGTGGAAATGCCGATCGCCCAGAGCGTGGTGGATTTGCTGGATGGCCGCGTCCAACCGGCCCAGGCCGTGGCCACGCTGATGGGGCGCGAACCGGCCGCCGAAGGCAGCTAAGCCGCGCCCCTACCGCGCGACACTTCAGCCTTTGGCCACCTTGGCTGCGATATGGGCCAGGGCTTCTTCCACCTGGTCTACCAGAACCAGGCACAGCTCTCCGGCCTGAAGTTTGTCCATGGCGGTGTCAATGGCCAAAAATTCACCCTGAATCTCCGTGGAGCTGGTGGTGCGGCGCGCCTGGGCCAAGCCTTCGCGCAAGAGCGCAATCACCTCGCCGTCCTGGCGGCCACGCTGGCACTGGTCCTCAAACAAAACGACCTCGTCAAAGGCGTCGCCCAGAATTTGGGTTTGCTGGCGTATGTCCTGGTCGCGCCGGTCCCCCGCCCCGCTGATGACCACGGAGCGGCGCGTGGCGGGCATACCCTCGACTGCGCTGACCAGGGCCACCATGGCGTCCGGGTTGTGCCCGTAATCGGCAATCACAGTGGCGCCCCGGTACAGGAACAGGTTAAAACGCCCTTGCGCGTTGTGGTTGTCGTTGGAAAACCCGGCGAGTCCGCGGCGAATGGTGCTCCAGTCCAAGCCCAGCGCCCAGGCGGCCGCCATGGCTGCCATCACGTTTTCCACCTGGAAGCTGATGACGCCGCCCATGGTCACCGGGATGTCGGCGAGCGCGATGGCTTGCTGCACATCGCCTTTCACGGCCATCAGGTGGCCTTGGTCCACATACACCACCGCATTGCCCTGCGCACGGTGCGTGGCAATCACCGGGTGAAATTTGTCGCGAGCGAAGAATGTGACCGCCCCTTTGCATTTGCCTGCCATGGAGGCCACGATGGGATCGGCGGCATTGAGTACCGCAGTGCCGGAGGCCGCCACGTTCTGAACGATCACCCGCTTGAGGACGGCCAGCTCATTGACGGTGGTGATGTAGTTCAGGCCCAGGTGGTCGCCGCTGCCCACATTGGTGACCACGGCAACGTCGCAACGGTCAAAGGCCAAGCCCTCGCGCAGCACACCGCCGCGGGCGGTTTCCAGCACGGCCGCGTCCACGTCGGGGTGCAGCAGCACGCTGCGTGCACTTTTGGGGCCGCTGCAGTCGCCGGTGTCAATGCAGTCGCCATTGACATACACACCATCGGTATTGGTCATGCCAACGCACATGGCGTTTTGGGTCAGCAGGTGCGAAATCAATCGTACCGTGGTGGTTTTTCCGTTGGTTCCGGTGACGGCCACGATGGGGATGCGGCCGTCTTGTCCGCTCTTGAACATGCTTGAAATAATGGCCTCACCGACGGCACGGCCCTTGCCAAACGACGGCGCCAGGTGCATGCGCAAGCCCGGCGCGGCGTTAACCTCAACGATGCCTCCGCCTTGGTCTTCGATGGGGCGCAGAATGCTGTCACACACCACGTCCACCCCACACACGTCCAGGCCCACCATGTGCGCTGCGGCAATGGCCCGCGCCGCCACCTCGGGGTGCACGTCGTCGGTCACGTCGGTGGCGGAGCCACCGGTGGAGAGATTGGCGTTGTTGCGCAAATTGACGCGCTGCCCCGGCGCGGGAATCGAATCTGCCGTGAATCCCTGTGCTGCAAGGCAAGCGCGGGCGATGTCGTCAAAGCGGATTTTGGTCAGCGAGGTGGCGTGGCCTGAACCGCGTTTGGGGTCCAGGTTCACCTGATCGACCAACTGCGTGATCGTGTGTACACCATCGCCCAGCACTTTGGGCGGGTCACGGCGCGCGGCGGCCACCATTTTGTCGCCCACCACCAGCAGGCGGAAATCATTGCCTGGCATGTAACGTTCCACCAGGATATCGTCACGAAATTCGGATGCGGCGGCAAATGCCTTGACCAATTGTTCTTGGGTCGTGATGTTGACCGTGACGCCCTTGCCCTGGTTGCCGTCATTGGGTTTGACCACCACAGGCAGGCCGATCTCCAGTGCAGCCTTCCAGGCGTCTTCGGTATCGGTGACCGCACGTCCGTTGGGAACGGGGACCCCTGCGGCGGCCAGCAGTTTTTTGGTGAGGTCCTTGTCTTGGGCAATGGTTTCCGCAATGGCGCTGGTGATGTCCATTTCGGCGGCCTGAATGCGCCTTTGTTTGCTGCCCCAGCCCAAGCGCACCATGCTGCCTTCGGTCATGCGGCTAAACGGAATGTTGCGTGCCACGGCAGCATCCACGATGGACCCGGTGCTGGGGCCCAGGCGGACGTCTTCGTCCAGTTCGCGCAGTTGCGCCAGGGCGTGGGCCAGATCAAACGGGGTGTCGTCCAGCGCTGCCTGGCACAGGGTTTGCGCCAGTTCCAAGGCCAGGCGGCCTACCTCTTCTTCGCTGTACTCCACCACCACCTGGTACACCTGGGTCTCCACCGTGGGGGTGGTGCAGCTGAAGGTGACAGGGCAGCCGGCCTGTGCCTGCAGCCCCAGGGAGGCCAATTCCAGAACACGGGCCATCGGTGTGGCGTCATCGTGGCCCGTGGGCTGAAACGGACTGATCTCAGGAAAGCGTGCCCGCAGGCGCGTCTCGAAGCCGGCAATTTTTCCGACGGAACACTCCTGTGTGCTGCAGGCGACCACGGACTGGATGGCCGTGTGGTGACTCCACAGGTTGGGGCCGCGCAGGGCTCTGATGCGTGTAACTTCCATGGTCTGCTCAGTAAGGGGTTTTCTTGTGGTTGGACTCGAAGGTGTGAAGGCCCGCCGCGATCAACTCCGGTGATATCTCCAGAGCCCAAGCGGCGGCTACGGCGGCCATCACCATCTGGGGTTGCGACGCTTTTGCAGGCTTCAGCGACGCCAGCGGCAGCAAGGGTATTTCTTGCATGCCCTGGGCCAGCACGATTGCACCGTCGCGGATAAAAACCACGCGTTCGCCCGCACTGCGGTGTTGCGCCATGGTGGCCTGTTCAGGGTCCAGTGCGTAAAAAATGACTTTGCCGTCGCTCAGTGACGCCATTTCTACCACCTGGGGGTCAGCGGCGTTGAGTACGGCGGTGCCGCTGGGTAGCACCACGTCCACCTGCGTACGGGCTACTTTGTAGTTCTGCTCTGCATCCAGAATGTCGAAGTGGGCCAAGGGGGCTTCCCAACTGACGTCGGTGACGATGCCGACCGAACATTTGTCGTAGGCCAAGCCTTCACCGAGGATCATTTGGCTGCTGTTCTCGAATACAGCGGCCTGCACGGAGCGGTTGATCAAAATGCGCTGGCCGGCTTCCCAGTGCGCGCAGTCGCTGGCGACTACCTGCCTGCCGTCCAGGTACAGCCCTTCGCTGCAGGCCAGGCCCACATGTTTGCCGCTGATATGCACCAGCCATGCCACCAGGCGCGCGATGCGTCCGGTATTTTGGGTTCCGGTGATCCCGACGATGGGAATGCGTCCACTCTTGTCGGCGTCAAACAAGTGCGTGATGATGGCCTTGCCCACCGGTTGCCCCTGGCCTTGGGCGGGCTTGATGTGGGCGAGCAGGCCCGGGCTGGCGTTGACCTCAATGACCGCGCCACGTTGGCTTTTCATAGGACGGGAAGCGTCCTCCAGCACCATGTCCACCCCCGCGATGTCCAGTCCGACGATACGCGCCGCCAGAGCGGCCATTGCCGCGACAGTGGGGTGCATGCTGTCGGTGACATCAAATGCAACATTGCCATTGCGCTGGATCAGCACACGCTGGTCCTTGGCGGGAATGGACGTTGGCGTCAGCCCTACGCGCTCCAACTCCAAAAGGATTTCTGCACTTTCGCTGGGGGTGACCTTGTTCAGTGGCGCTTCTTCGCCGCTACCGCGGCGTGGGTCTATATTGATCTGGAGGTCGGCCAGCATGTTGATGTCGGAGACGCCGTCCCCGATGACCCAGCATGTTTCACCGCGTGCCGCTGCGACCACGCGCTTGCCAACCACCAAAAGCCGGTGCTCATTGCCAGGGACAAAACGTTCCACGATCACGTTGCCGCCGCCTTTGCGGTGGGCCAGATGAAACGCGGCGTGCACATCGGCTTGCGTACTCAAGTCCAAAGACACACCACGCCCATGGTTGCCGTCATAAGGTTTGACGGCAACGGGCAAGCCAATGTCCTGTGCCGCAGTCCAGGCGTCTTCTGCGCTTTTCACCAGCTGGCCTTCGGGCACCGGTACACCGCAGGATTGCAGTAAGGACTTGGTGAGATCCTTGTCACAGGCAATTTCCTCGGCTATGGCCGAGGTCTGGTCGGTTTCGGCGGTCCAGATGCGGCGCTGGGCAATACCGTACCCCAGTTGGACCAGATTTCCGCTGGTCAGGCGGATCGAAGGGATGTTTCGGTCGGTGGCCGCATCCACGATATGGGCGGTACTGGGCCCCAGGCACAGCGAATCGACGTCATCGCGCAACCGGGCTACGGTGGCATCCAGGTCATAAGGCGTGTTGTTGATGGCGGCCATCACCAAGTCGCGGGCGGCCGCCAATGCAGCGCGGCCAACCGTCTCCTGCCGTGTCCGAAATGCAATTTTGTAGACGCCGCGTTGGGAGGTTTGCCGTGCCTTGCCAAATCCGGTGCGCATGCCCGCCAGATTCTGCAATTCCAGCGTGACGTGTTCCATGACATGGCCCGCCCAGGTGCCTTCGCGCACGCGCTGCAAAAAGCCGCCTCGCACGCCGGGGCTGCAGTGGTGCTCGACCAGTCCAGGCAACCATGTGGACAGGCGGTCGTAAAATCCGGGGAGGGTGTTGGACGGATAGTCTTCCAATTCACCAATATCAACCCAGGCCTCAATGACCGGGCGATACGTCCAAATATTGGGGCCACGAAGGTGTGTTACCCGAAGAATTTCAATGTTTTTCTTAGTCGTCATGGCTCGTCGTGAATGAGGCAGTCCACCGTTGTTGCGCTGTATGCGTTGTGTATTCTCGCTTAACGTCGATGCCTGGGCCTCAGGTTCGGGTTCGCGGGCGTAGTATCGTCAAGATTGGCGTATGTCCTAAGGTGCTGTGCCCTTGTGTTTCGCCCAAGCGATAAAAAGTAAATTCATAAAAAGCTGCCGTTCTAAATGACCATTGAGCCCCCCGTTGCTGCCCACTTGCCAGGCGAACTCTCCACGCTGTGGCGTGACCAAGTACAAGCACAGCTTCACCCGCATGAAAACGTTTTGGCCACCTTGGAGGTTGACCTGGACACCCGCTTGCATTTTGTCAAAGGGGTGGTGGTGGTCACCAATGCGCGGCTGCTGAGCCGTGTCGAGGGCCAATCCACATGGCAGCAATGGGCCTATCAGAAGGGGATGGCCTTACACCACCATGACCACGCCGGGGTGGGGCATCTTGATCTGCTGGATGACCAAGGCTTGCAAGCCACCTGGCGGTTCACCCTGGGTCAAAATCTGCAAGCGATACGGCTGGTGGACCATTTTGGCGCGCAATTGGAAAGCCATGTGTCCGGGCGCCCTTTGGTGCAAGCCCTGAAAAACATCTGCCCTACCTGCAAGGCCACGCTGGAGCCCGAGCAGGAGGAGTGCCCCATTTGCACCAAGGTGATCCATACACCACCTTCGACCTGGACACTGTTTCGCCTGTGGCGTTTTGCCAAACCCTACCGAGGGCAATTGTTGCTGGGCTTTGTGCTCATGCTGCTGGGTACGGCGGCCAGCCAAGTGCCGCCCTACCTCACTATTCCCTTGGTGGACCAAGTGTTGATTCCTTTTCAGAACGGGCAACACATTGAGCCCAGCACCATTGCCTGGTACCTCTCCGGTTTGTTGGCGTCAGGCGTGCTGGCGTGGGGCTTGAGTTGGGCCAAAACGTATATTCTGGCCCTGGTCTCCGAACGCATTGCGGCCGACCTGCGGACCAACACCTATGAGCATCTGCTGCGCCTGTCGCTGGAGTATTTTGGTGGCAAGCGCACCGGGGATTTGCTGTCGCGCGTGGGCAGCGAGAGTGACCGCATTGCGGTGTATTTGTCCCTGCACCTGACCGACTTTGCCAGCGATGTGGTCATGATTGTGATGACTGCCGTGATTTTGTTTTCAATGAACCCCTGGCTGGCGCTGGTGACCTTGGTGCCCTTGCCGTTCATTGCTTGGATGATCCACTTTGTCCGGTTCCGGCTGCGTACGGGCTTCGAGAAAATCGACCGGGTGTGGGGTGAGGTGACCAATGTGCTGGCCGATACCATTCCCGGTATCCGGGTGGTCAAGGCCTTTGCCCAGGAGCAACGCGAGGCCAAGCGCTTCCGTGAAGCCAATAAACACAACCTGCTGGTCAATGACCGCATCAACAAAATCTGGTCCCTGTTTTCGCCCAGCGTCTCTTTATTGACCGAAATGGGTTTGTTGGTGGTTTGGGGCTTTGGTATATGGCAGGTGGCCCAAGGCGACATTACCGTAGGCATGTTGCTGGCGGCCATTGCCTACATCGGCCGCTTCTACGGGCGCTTGGATTCGATGAGCCGCATCGTGTCGGTGACGCAAAAATCGGCATCCGCTGCCAAACGGATTTTCGACATCCTGGACCACGTCTCCAGCGTGCCTGAACCGGTGAAGCCAGTGCCTATGGGCAAGGTGCAGGGGCGAATCGAAGTGCGCGATGTGGGCTTTCGGTATGGCAACCGGGAGGTCAATCGCGGTATCAGCCTGTCTATCGCACCTGGCGAAATGATTGGCCTGGTAGGCCACAGCGGCTCGGGCAAGAGCACCTTGGTGAACTTGATTTGCCGCTTTTACGATGTCTCCGAGGGGGCGATTCTGGTGGATGGCGTGGACATTCGTTCCTATGCCATTGCCGACTACCGGCAAAACATCGGCCTCGTGTTGCAGGAGCCTTTCTTGTTCTTTGGCACCATTGCCGAGAACATCGCCTATGGCAAGCCCCACGCGACGCGCGCCGAAATCATTGCGGCGGCACGCGCGGCCCATGCCCACGAATTTATATTGCGGCTGCCGCAGGGGTATGACTCCTTGGTGGGCGAGCGCGGGCAAGGCCTGTCGGGCGGCGAGCGCCAGCGTATCTCGATCGCACGGGCGTTGCTGATTGATCCCCGCATTTTGATCTTGGACGAGGCCACCTCGTCGGTGGACTCCGAAACCGAAAAAGAAATCCAGAAAGCACTGGAAAACCTGGTGCAGGGCCGTACCACCATCGCCATCGCCCACCGTTTGTCTACCCTGCACCGCGCTGACCGCCTGGTGGTGCTGGACCGGGGGCGGGTTGTGGAAGAGGGCACGCACGATGCACTCATGGCCAAAGAGGGCGCTTACTTCAATCTCTACCAGGCGCAGGCGCGCAATATGGACGTGGATATGGATGCCAACCAGGACGAAAACCAATGAACGCCCCTGCCACTCAAAGCCCCGGGGCGTCTGTCCCGACCCCCGCCCTTGCTTCTGCCGGCACTTTTGCATTGGAGCGCAATGCCTTTGGAAAACTGGTGTTGACCTCTGCCCAGGGCACGCGTTTTGAAGGGGTGGTGCCGGTGCGGGCCTTTCCGGTGCAATCGCCCCAGGACGGCATTGCCATCGTGAGTATGGAGGGCCGTGAAGTGGCCTGGGTGGATCAACTCGCCCAGTTGCCCGAGCCCGCCCAATCACTGATCCAAGAAGAGCTGGCGACCCGCGAATTCATGCCCGTGATTGAAAAGATTGTGTCGGTGACCAGTTTCTCCACGCCTTGCACCTGGGCCGTGGAAACTGACCGTGGTCGCACCGAATTTGTGTTGCGCGGTGACGAAGACATTCGCCGCATTGGCTCCGACGGCGCCTTGCTGGTGGCTGATTCCCACGGCATCCAGTTCTTGATTCGTGACCCTATGGAGTTGAACACGGCCAGCCGGAGAATTTTGGACCGGTTTTTGTAGCCTCTTTGGTTGCGAGTGGGCGGATGCTTATTTGAGGTACTGCCGTTGGATCGCGTCTATCCTTCCGTCGTGCCGGAGTTTGTCGATGGCCGCTTGCAGGTCTTTTACCAGAGCGGCATCTGAGTTGAGGTTGAGCGCAAAGTAGTAGGCGCCGTCGTCGGTCAGCTTCATCAGCTTGCTGACGGTGCTTGGCGCTATACCAGCATTGCGCAGGTTCCAGGCCATGCCGACCTCGGTGTCTACCATCGCATCCACCGAGCCGTTGGCCACCGTCCTCAATACGTCGGCGTTGGAGCTTTGCACCGTGAACGCAGACGGTGGCACACCGACGGCTTCCAAATCTTGCTGGGCTGCTTCCTCGCGCACGACGCCGATGCGGAGCTTTGCAAGGTCCTTGAAGTTGCGCACAGACTGGGTTTGCGCGGTGTTGCCATAGACCCAGGTGGTGCGTGGCAAGATCGGGCCGACCCACAAAAATTCTTTTTCACGCGAGGGCTTGCGCGCGGTGGTGTAGACCACAGTGTTGGGGACGTGGCTCGCAATTTTGTAGGCCCGGGCCCAGGGAACGACCTGAAAAGTGCACTGCAATTTGGCGATTTCACAGGCTGCTCGCAGAATATCGGTGGAAATTCCTTTGACTTCCTTTCCCTCGGCATAGTTGTACGGGGGCCATTCCTCGGTGTATGCGGCCACTTGGGTGGCCAATGCGCAGGGCAGGGCGCACAGCCCGATAAGGGCGCCAAGCCCGGCCTTTTTCCCATAGAGTAGTACGGTCACACCATCTCCAGTAAGAGGTATCCAAGAACAAAGGTCACGCGCACACCGACCGGCGTGGCAAAGTGTTGGTCATAGTCGGCCGCCAGCGCCTGTAGTTCGCCACGGGTCAAGGGCCGCTCACCCCGAGAAACTTCTCCGCCTGTGACCCCCATGGCGTGCAGGCTGCGCAGCACGTCCATGGCACATGCTTGGTCATAGTATGCACTGGCGTGTTCCAGTTGCAGAATGCGGGCGCCAGGAATGGCGTTTGCGGCGCACTCCAGAGCGTCCAGCGTGGGCAGGCGGCCTTGTGCCGGGTTGTTGGGGACCGCGGACCGGCGCGCCGCGTGCAACTCGCCCAGTGTTCCGTCCAGCATGACGCCCATGGCCACCATTCCACCGGGGCTGCACAGCTGTGCCACATGGGCGACGCCTTCAGCAAAAGGCTGCAACCACTGCAGGGCGCTGCTGCTGACGACAAGGTCAAAAGAGCGGTCTGCTTGAAATGCGGCTACATCCCCTTCCACAAACTGGGCTCGCGGATCGTTGGCATATGCCTGCCGGGCGGTGAGCACCATGCCGGGCGCGATATCAACCCCCAGCCAGGCGGCGTCGGGCCAGCGGGGTCTGGCCAAGCCCAGCAAGCGGCCCGGCCCGCAACCGGCATCGAGAACACTGGTCGCACACACCGTGGTCGGAACGAGGTCCAACACCCGTCTGGCCACCTGGTCTTGCAGCTTGGACGCGGCGCTGTAGGTTGATGCTGCGGCGGAAAAGCGTGCGCCGATGTTGCTGCGGCTTGGGTTGCGCTGCATAAAAAGGGGCTCTACGCGCTCAATTTCCAGGGACGGTGGAACGCGCCGTCACACTTCCAGGTTGTCAATCAGCCGCGTCGCACCCAGCCTTGCCGCAGCCAGGACCACCAGGGCGTCGCCACCTTGGGGTGTCTGCAAGTCGGCTTGGCGGCGCACTGCGACATAGTCGGGCTTCCAGCCTGCGCTGTTGAGGGACTGCATGGCTTGTGATTCCAGTCGGGTGATGTCGCTGGGGGCCAGGGCGGTATTGGCACGCAGCGCTTGGGCCACGCTGTTTAGCGTGGCGGAGAGTTGTACCGCCTGCTGGCGTTCCACAGGGCTCAGGTAGCCGTTGCGCGAGGACAGGGCCAGACCATCTGCGCTGCGCTGGGTTTCGCCGCCCACAATGTCGATGGGCAAGGCAAATTGCTTGACCATGTTGCGGATGACCATGAGCTGCTGGTAGTCCTTCTTGCCAAACAGCGCCGTGCGTGCCTGGGTGCAGGCCAGCAATTTCAGCACCACGGTGCACACACCAATAAAAAAGCCGGGCCGGAAATGGCCTTCCAGAATGTCGGCCAACTCGGCGGGGGGGTGCACCTTGAAAGTTTGCGGCTGCGGGTACATCTCGGCCTCTTTGGGCGCAAATACCAGGTCGCAACCCGCCGCCTCCAACTGTTCGCAGTCGGCATCCAGGGTGCGCGGGTAGGTGTCAAAGTCTTCGTGCGGTGCAAACTGCAGGCGGTTGACAAAAATCGTGGAGACAGTGATGTCGCCCAGCGGTTTGGCCTGGCGCACCAGCGCCAAGTGTCCGGCATGCAGGTTGCCCATGGTGGGCACCACGGCCGGATGGCGGTAGGTTTCCAGGTGGGTGCGCAGGTCGGCCAGGGTGTGAACAATTTTCATGGAGCAGTCTCGGATTACCAGGCGTGCAAGGTGTCGTCGGGGAAGCTGCCATTTTTAACGGCAGCCACATAGGCTTCAAAGGCGCCCCGGATGCTGGAGGCGTCGTCCATGAAGTTGCGCACGAATTTGGGATTTTTGCCCAGGTTCAGGCCCAGCATGTCGTGCATCACCAGCACCTGCCCCGCCGTACCCTTGCCGGCACCAATGCCGATGGTGGCGCAGTGGAGCAGCTCGTCCGTGAGCTCTTTGGACAGGGGTGCGGGCACCATTTCCAGCACCAGCATGCTGGCGCCCGCGTCTTGCAGCGCATGGGCCTGGCGCTTGAGCAAATCGGCGCTGACCTGGGTCTTGCCCTGCACGCGGTAGCCGCCCAGCGAATGCACGGTCTGGGGGGTGAGCCCCAGGTGCGCGCACACTGGAATGCCGCGCTCCACCAAAAAACGCACGGTGTCGGTGGTCCAGCCGCCGCCTTCGAGTTTCACCATGTGGGCACCGGCCTGCATCAGCACGGACGCACTGCGGATCGCCTGCTCCTTGGACTCCTGGTAGGAGGCAAAGGGCAGGTCGCTGATGAGCCAGGCCGTGGCCTGGGCGCGGCGCAGGCCCCGCGAGACCATTTCGGTGTGGTAACGCATGTGCTCCAGCGAGACACCCACGGTGGTGTGCAGGCCCTGGCAGACCATGCCTAGCGAGTCACCGACCAGAATGCTTTCAATGCCAGCCGCATCGGCGACGGCCGCAAAGGTGGCGTCGTAGGCGGTGATCATGGTGATTTTTTCACCACGGGCCCGCATTTCCAACAGGCGGGGCAGGCTGATGGGTTTGCGGCTGGGCATGGGCGACGCGGGCGGGAGTGTGCCGTAAGGAGTCGCGTGCAAGGCAGCGGCGTTGCCGTTGGTATCCTGGGTCATGGGAGGGGGCTCCATAAAAAAGGTGCGGGATTCGGCCCGAATACTAACCGTATCAGCCTAGGCCTATTAGGTAGGGGAATAGGCCAGGCGCACGTAGATGGGGGCAAAGGCTTCTGCCTGGGTGATTTCGATCAGGGTTTCTTTGGCCAACTCCAGCAGGGCAATGAAAGTGACCACCAGCACCGGCGCACCGCTGGCGGCGTCAAACAGGTCTTCAAAGCCCACAAAACGCCGCCCCTGCAGTTTTCTCAGGACGATGCTCATGTGCTCGCGCACCGACAGCTCCTCGCGGGTGATTCTGTGGTGCTGCACCAGCTTGGCGCGCTTGAGGATGGCGGCCCAGGCCTCCCGCAAGTCATCCTGGCTGACGTCGGGGAAGCGCGGCTGGAGCGACTGTTCGATAAAAACCTCAGCCTTGAGAAAGTCGCGGCCGTACTGGGGCAGGGCGTTGAGCCGGGCAGCGGCCAGTTTCATTTGCTCGTATTCGATCAGGCGGCGCACCAGCTCGGCACGCGGATCTTCGGCTTCCTGGCCATCGGCGGTCTTCTTGGGCGGCAGCAGCATGCGCGATTTGATCTCGATCAGCATGGCCGCCATCAGCAGGTACTCGGCCGCCAGCTCCAGGTTGCGCTTGCGGATTTGGTCCACATACACCAAGTATTGCTTGGTGACGCTGAGCATGGGGATGTCCAGAATATTGAAATTCTGCTTGCGAATCAGGTACAGCAGCAGGTCCAGCGGGCCTTCAAAGGCTTCCAGAAACACTTCCAGCGCGTCGGGCGGGATGTACAAATCCTGCGGCATGGCAAACAGGGGCTCGCCATACAGCCGCGCCACGGCGACGTGGTCGACCACGTCGGGCATGGCCGACAAAGCACCCAGCGCGGGCGTGCCTGCGCCTGCGGAGGCAACGGATTGTGTCATGGAGTTGCTATTGAAATAATAGCTGCTTACGCAATGTCTACGGGGGCTAGGGCCTGATTTGGCTCTTATTTCCCACTGGTTTGGTAGACGTAGGGTTTTTGTGGCACCTGGCCCTCGCGGATCTCCTGGATGGCATCGCGGTCCAGGGCTTTGTCCCACAACAGGGCGCGGCCCTGGCGTTGCTGTGCTTCCAGACCAGGCTTGGACACCTTGAGCTGGTCAATGAACTGGGTGGCTTCGGATTTGTAGTCGGGGCGGCGAAAAATATTCATGGGTGGTACCTCTTTACGCCATTTTAGCGGGCCAGCCAAAGTGAAAAGGGTCGGCATGGCCTTGGGCTGGCTGGCATGGCGTCCTTTCGGTTGGCGCTATGCTTGAGCCCATCATGACCCATTTTGAATTTTCCGAATCCGAAGTTGCCCAATTGGCCCAGGCTGACGTGGCGCGCGCCCTGGCCGAAGACGTGGGCAGCGGCGACCTGACCGCCGCTTTGATTGACCCCACACGCCGCGCCCGCGCCCGCGCCCGCGTGCTGGCCCGCGAGGCCGCCGTGATTTGCGGCGCGCCCTGGGCGGAGGCCACCTTGCGCCAGCTCGACCCCAGCGCCACCTGGCGCTGGCATGTGGCCGAGGGCCAGCGTTGCGTGCAAGACCAGGTGGTGCTGGAGATCGAAGGCCGGGCGCAGGCCCTGCTGACCGCCGAGCGCACGGCGCTGAACTTTTTACAGCTCATGAGTGCGGTCGCCACCCAAACGGCGGTCTATGTGGACGCAGTGGCCGGTGTGCCGGGCAACCGCGCCCACATCGTGGATACCCGCAAAACTATTCCAGGATTGCGTCTGGCGCAAAAATACGCGGTGCGCACCGGTGGCGGCACCAACCACCGCATCGGACTGTTTGATGCCGTGCTGATCAAAGAAAACCACATTGCCGCTGCGGGCGGCGTGAGTGCCGTGTTGCGCAGCGCCGCGGCGCTGGGGGCCCAAGCCAAATTCATTGAAATTGAAGTGGAAACCTTGGCGCAGTTGGACGAGGCCCTGGGCGCGGGGGCCAAGATGGTGCTGCTGGACAACATGGGCCTGGACCAGTTGCGCCAGGCGGTGCAGATGAATGCGGGCCGTGCCGTGCTGGAAGTCTCGGGCGGCGTGAACCTGGGCACCGTGCGCGACATTGCGGCCACCGGTGTGGACCGTATTTCCATCGGTGCCCTGACCAAGGATGTGAAAGCGACCGACTTTTCCATGCGTTTTGAGGAAATTTGAGACCTTGGGGGACAGACCGCAGTCCGCGCAGCGGACCCGCTCTGTCCTCAACTGATTGAAGGATGTGCGTTGATGAATACCGTGATTGATGTGGAGTACGAGCAGCCGGCCTGCGCCACCCGCCATGCCTGGGCGCGGGTGCCGGTGGAGCCGGCACCTGCCGAGCGGCAGGCGCTGAAAGAAAAAATCACCCGCCTGCTGAAAGAAAAAAACGCGGTGATGGTGTCGCACTACTACGTGCACCCGGATTTGCAGGATCTGGCCGAGGCCACCGGGGGGCTGGTCAGCGATTCGCTGGAAATGGCCCGTTTTGGCCGCGACCACGCGGCCCAGACGCTGGTGGTGTCGGGTGTGCGTTTCATGGGAGAGACTTCCAAAATTCTTTCGCCCGAAAAGCGGGTGCTGATGCCCGACCTGGATGCCACCTGCTCGCTGGACCTGGGCTGCCCGATTGACGAATTCAGCGCCTTTTGCGACGCCCACCCGGACCGCACCGTGGTGGTGTATGCCAACACCAGTGCCCAGGTCAAGGCCCGGGCCGACTGGCTGGTCACGTCGAGTTGTGCGCTGGACATCGTGCGTGCCCTCAAAGAGCAGGGCCAGAAAATCCTGTGGGCGCCCGACAAACACCTGGGCGGCTACATCCAGCGCGAAACCGGTGCGGACATGGTGTTTTGGGAGGGCGCGTGCATCGTGCACGACGAGTTCAAGGCCTTTGAGCTGGAGGCCTTGATGCGGGAGCACCCGCGCGCCAAGGTGCTGGTGCACCCGGAGTCGCCCAAGGAGGTGGTGGCCTTGGCCGACGCCGTAGGCTCCACCTCGGCCATTTTGAAAGCGGCGCAGACGTTGGACACCACCGAATTCATCGTCGCCACCGACAACGGCATGCTGCACAAGCTGCGCACACTGAACCCCGGCAAGACCTTCTATGAAGCCCCCACGGCCGGCAACAGCGCCACCTGCAAGAGCTGCGCCCACTGCCCCTGGATGGCCATGAACGGCCTGGCTGGTGTGGCCCAGGTGCTGGAAACCGGGATGAACGAAATCCAGGTGGACCCAGCCCTGGGGCTGCGGGCTCGCCTGCCGATTGACCGCATGCTGGCGTTTACGGCCGCGCTGAAAAATGGCCAAGCGACTGCGGGGTTGGTGCCGCACCTCGGTGCCGCCTGATGGTCGCGTATTCCGCGCTGATCGACTTCAGCGACCCTGCCCACCCCCAGGGGCCACGGCTGCGCCAGGCCTTTGGCGTGGCTCGCCAGACCCTGGTGGCCGACCGCCTGGACCAGGTGCGTGGCGTGCTGGAAGCCGTGCAAGCGCAAGCGCAGCAGGGGGCCTGGTGCGTGGGTTACCTGCGGTATGAGGCTGCGCCTGCCTTTGATGCAGCGCTGACCGTGCACGGCGCGACCGGGCCACTGGCTTGGTTTGCGGTGTATGACCACGCGCTGCCCTGGCCGGATCTGGCCGACCCCGGTGCCGCCGCTGCGGCGGCAATGCCGCAAGACTGGAAGGTGGACTGGCAAGAGCCCATGGCCCGCCCGGCCTTTAATGTGGCCATGGACACTTTGCACCAAGCCATTGCCCAGGGTGAGCTGTACCAGGTCAACTTCACCGGCCAGATGCTGGGCCGTTTGTCGGGTGCATCTGGGGTTGCTGGCGCGCGCTCGCTGTTTGCGGCTTTGCAGCGCGCACAGCCCGGCGGTTATTCGGCGTACCTGGACACGGGGGCCAACGGCCAGTTGCTGTCGGTGTCGCCCGAGCTGTTTTTTCACTGGCACGCGGGGCGTCTGCTGGCCCGCCCCATGAAAGGCACGGCGCGCCGTGGCGCGACCGCCGAACAGGACGCCGCCCTGGCCGAAACCCTGCGCACCTCCGCCAAAGAGCGCTCCGAGAACGTGATGATTGTGGACCTGCTGCGCAACGACCTGTCGCGCATTGCCGAGCCGCACAGCGTGCGGGTGCCGCGCCTGTTCCATGTGGAGGCGCTGCCCACCGTGTGGCAGATGACCTCCGACGTGGAAGCCCGCACCCGCGCCGACTGCTCCTTGTTCGATGTGTTCGCAGCCCTGTTTCCCTGTGGTTCGGTCACCGGTGCACCCAAGGTGCGCGCCATGCAGATGATCCACGCCTTGGAGCCCCAGCCGCGTGGTGTGTACTGCGGTGCGCTGGGTGTGGTGCAGCCGGGCGGGCGGGCCACCTTCAACGTGCCCATTCGCACCGTCACCTTGCAGGACACGGCCGCGCAGTGCGGCATCGGCAGCGGCATCACCGCCTATGCCGATGCGCCAGGCGAGTGGCAGGAGTGGCAGTACAAACAGGCGTTTGTGCAGCGCGCAAGTAGCCAGTTTTCGCTGCTGGAGACCTTGGCATTGGTGGATGGCGCTTTGCGTGATGCCGACGCCCACCTGGCGCGCATGGCGCAGGCGGCCCGGCACTTTGGAACCACGTGGGACGCAGCACAGGTGCAGCAGACGCTGGACAGTCTGGTCCGCCAACACCCGCAAGGCGCATGGCGGGTGCGCCTCCTGCTCTCGCCCCAAGGGCAGGCACTGGCCGAGGCCTACGCGCTGGAACCATCCCCTGAGCGCGTGCGCCTGCAACTGGCCGACCGTGCCTTGGCCGAGGCCCAGGGCGAGTTCGTGCGCTTCAAGACCACCCGGCGCGCCCACTACGACGCCTTGGCACCCACAGCAGTGGGCGTGTTCGATACCCTGCTGTGGAACAGCGCGGGCGAAGTCACCGAATGCACACGCGGCAACATTGCACTGCACCTAGATGGCCGCTGGGTCACCCCGGCGCTGCACTGCGGTTTGCTGCCCGGCATAGGCCGCGCCAAAGCCCTGCGGGAGGGCCGCGCGGTGGAATCCGTGGTGCGTGTGCAAGACCTGCCACGGGTGACGGCCTTGGCCTTTGTCAACAGCCTGCGCGGCTGGATTGACGGAGACTTGCTGCCGTCAAATCAGCTTTGAATACTTGGCGTGGGTTTGCTGCGCCAGGTAGCTGTCAAACACCATGCCCACGGCGCGCACAAACATCCGGCCCTTGGGGGTGACAGTGATGCGCTGGGCATCGACCTGGATCAGCTCGGCCTCTTCGTACATTTTCAAGCGTTCCAGCTCGGGCGCAAAGTAGCTGCAAAAGTCGATGCCGTGCGCCTGGTTGATGGCGGAAAAGTCCACCGGGCCGCTGCACATCAGTTCCATGATCACCTGGCGGCGCAGCACATCGTCGGCGCTGAGGGCAAAGCCTTTTTCAATGGGCAACCGGTTGGCGTCCAGATGTTCGTAATAGGCGTTCACGGTGCGCACCGACTGGCTGTAGGAATGCCCCACCTTGCCAATGGCTGACACGCCAAAACCGATCAGGTCGCAATCGGCGCGGGTGGTGTAGCCCTGGAAATTGCGGTGCAGGCTTCTGTCCAAGCGCGCCTTGTTCAGCTCGTCGTCCGGTTTGGAGAAATGGTCCAGCCCGATGTAGATGTAGCCCGCGTCCAGCAGGCGGCGCACCGACATCAGGAAAATCTGCAGGCGCTCTTCGGCACTGGGCAAATCGGCTTCCACAATCAGGCGCTGCGCCTTGAAGCGGCTGGGCAAATGGGCGTAGTTGTAGAGCGCAATACGCTCGGGGGCCAAGTCGATCACGCGGTCCAGCGTGCGGTCAAAGCTGGCCACCGATTGTTTCGGAAGGCCGTAAATCAGATCGGCATTGATCGACTCGAAACCGGCTTTTCGGCTGGCGCTGACCGCCTTTTCCACCATCTCGTAGGGCTGGATCCGGTTCACCGACTGCTGTACCGCCGGGTCAAAGTCCTGTACACCGAAGCTGGTGCGGTTAAAGCCCAGTTCGCCCAGCATCGCCATGGTGTCGTCGTTGACGGTGCGCGGGTCGATCTCGATGCTGAGTTCGGCGTCGGGCAGAAACTCGAAGTGGCTGCGCAGCAGCGCCATCAGTTCGCGCAATTCGTCGGGCGTGAGAAAGGTGGGGGTGCCGCCGCCAAAATGCAGCTGCGCGGTGCGCCGGTCCGGGCCGATGCGTGCCACTACCAGCGCCATCTCTTTGGCCAGGTAGCGCAGGTACTCGGTGGTGCGGCTGTGGTCTTGCGTGATGATCTTGTTGCAGCCGCAAAAGTAGCACAGCGACTCGCAAAACGGCACATGGATGTAGATCGACAGCGGGGGATTCTCGCGCCCCGGCGTGGCACGCTGCTCCAGGTACTGGAAGTAACTGCCCTCGGTGAATTCCGCGTGAAATCGGTCAGCCGTTGGGTACGAGGTGTAGCGGGGGCCTAGCTTGTCAAAACGGCGTATCAGTTCTTCTGAAAATTCGATGTCTGGCAGAGTGTTCATGGGATAAGCGGTCAATTGCGTGGTACGGCCGCCGCCACTGCAGGGCGTGCCGATCTAGCACCTGATTATGCGGCGCGATGACCACGTTGCATTTTATGCCCCGACGGGTGCCTTCACACCTTGTGTTGGGTGAGTTGGCCGTGGATTCTTTCGCGCTCTGCAGGGGGGGCCAAAATCATTTGGACCAAGACTTTTTCTGGCACCAAGCGGTATCGCCGCTGGTTTTTGTGCACGTTGAGCGCCATGGCGCGCCACCCCTTGGACGACAGCCATTGCCAAAAGCTCTCATCAATCGGATGCAGCAAACGTATCCTGAGGTTGTCCAGCACGATGCTGGTTCCCAGGGCGGGTTTGCCTCTGGGTACAGGTAGTTGACGAACTTTGCGAATGCCGATCAGAGTCCGCACCCGATCATTCAGTTTTTTGAGTAGTCCCATTGAGAAAATTATCTTCGCAATCGCCCCCTGTGGATGTAGTCCGATCGGACTAGGGGACTTGCCGCTGCCGTGCCAACTTACCCTGGAGCACCGGGTGCAGCGTTGCGTTTTCTCAAAGGACAGCCTGTTGCCCGGAATCCGCGTGTGCGCGCAATTATTCCGCTGCTTGGGTTGGAATGTGCGAGCGTTCTTCTTGAATGCGGTTGTTGGCATCCACGAACACCAGCTTGGGTTTGTGGCTGGCGACTTGGTCTTCTTGCACCTGGGCAAAGGCCGCGATGATGATCAGATCGCCCGCGGAAGCGCGCCGGGCGGCCGAACCGTTCACGGAAATCATGCCGGAGCCACGCTCGCCCTTGATGGCGTAGGTGACAAAACGTTCGCCGTTGTTGATGTTCCAGATGTGGATCTGTTCGTTCTCGGCGATGTTGGAGGCATCCAGCAGGTCTTCGTCAATGGCGCAGGAGCCTTCGTAGTGCAGTTCGCACTGGGTCACGGCCACACGGTGGATTTTGGATTTGAGCAGGGTACGGAACATGGTAATAAATTAGGGTGAAAGGATGGTGTCACGCACCTCGGGGTTGAGTTGCGGGTAGTCGCGGCTGAAATGCAGGCCGCGGCTTTCGTGGCGGGCTTGGGCGCTTTTGACGATCAAGTCGGCCACCTGGACCAGGTTGCGAAGCTCCAGCAGGTCACGGGTGACGTGAAAGTGGGCGTAAAACTCCTGAATTTCGTCTTGCAGCAGCGCAATGCGGTGGGCCGCGCGCTCCAGGCGTTTGTTGGTGCGCACAATGCCGACGTAGTCCCACATGAAGCGGCGAAGTTCGTCCCAGTTGTGGGAAATCACCACGGACTCGTCGGAGTCAGTGACGCGGCTGTCATCCCAGGCGGGCAGCGGCACGGCCGAGGCGCCATTGGCGTCTTCAATGGCCTGAATGGCGGCGCGGGCAAACACCATGCACTCCACCAGCGAGTTGCTGGCCAAGCGGTTGGCGCCGTGCAGGCCGCTGCAGGCAGTCTCGCCAATGGCGTACAGGCCTGCCACATCGGTGCGGCCCGACAGGTCGGCCTTGACGCCACCGCAGGTGTAGTGCGCGGCAGGCACCACGGGAATGGGCTGCTTGCTGATGTCAATGCCCAGCTCCAAGCAACGGGCGTAGATGTTGGGGAAATGCTCCTGGATAAAGCCCAGGGGCTGGTGCGAGATGTCCAGGTAGACGCAGTCAAAGCCGCCTTTTTTCATTTCGAAGTCGATGGCGCGGGCCACAACATCGCGTGGAGCCAGTTCGGCCCGCGCATCGTGGCTTGGCATGAAGCGGGTGCCGTCGGGCAGCAGCAGGCGGCCGCCTTCGCCACGCACGGCTTCGCTGATCAAGAACGACTTGGCGTGCGGGTGGTATAGGCAGGTGGGGTGGAATTGGATGAACTCCATGTTTTGCACCCGGCAGCCCGCGCGCCAGGCGGCGGCGATGCCGTCGCCGGTGGCCGTGTCGGGGTTGGTGGTGTAGAGGTAGACCTTGCCTGCGCCACCGGTGGCCAATAGGGTGTGCGGCGCCTGGAAGGTCAGCACTTCATCGGTCACATCGTCCAGGGCGTACAGGCCCAGGCAGTGGTTGGGGGGGCTGGATGTGTTCGTGGCCACGCCGTCCTGGTGGGGGGCCAGCTTGGCGCTGGTGATCAGGTCCACCAAGGTGTGGTGTTCAAACAGGCTGATGTTGGGCCGCTGCTGGATGCGTTCAATCAGGGTGCGCTGCACGGCCGCACCGGTGGCATCGGTCACATGCACAATGCGCCGGGCGCTGTGGCCGCCTTCGCGGGTCAGGTGCAACTGGCCGTCTTCTTCCGAAAACGGTACCCCCATTTCTTGCAGCCAGGCAATGGACTCGGGGGCGTGTTCCACCACAAAACGGGTGGCATCCAAATCGCACAAACCTGCGCCGGCCACCAGGGTGTCGTCCACATGGGCGTCAAAGGTATCGCCTTTGCCCCAAACGGCCGCTATGCCGCCCTGCGCCCAACCGCTGGAGCCTTCGCGCACCGCGCGTTTGGTGATGATGGCAACGCGCTTGGAGGGTGGCAGCAGCAGGGCGGCGCTCAGGCCCGCCAAGCCGCTGCCGACGATCAGAACGTCAAAATGGAGAGAGGTAGGGTTCAACGCGGTGGCGCTCATGGGAAAGATCGGGTTGGTCAGACGGAAACAGGGGCGTCCGCTGCGGTCAGGGTGGGGATGTTGGGAAGGGCGGCGTCAATGGCCTGCGCTACGGTGGAAAGCAAGTTGTCCTGCGACAGCTTGGCGACCAAGCCGCAACGTTCCAAAATGTCTTGGGGCTGGAACTTCAGTCCGCAGGCAATCAGGCGGACATGGTGCTTGTTGCAGACGCGGGCCAGGTCCAGCAGGGTGTCTGCACCCGAAGAGTCGATGTACATCACGTTTTTGAAATCCACCACCAACACCTCGGTGGGCAAATGGTCTTCCAACTCTTCGATGAGCTTGACGGCACCAAAAAAGATGGCGCCATACAGACGGTACACGGCCACACGATGGTCCATCCCGGCAAGACGCGGCTGGTCTTGGGCGCTGACGCGCTCGGAACGCGACAGGCTGGAAATGCGGTAAATAAAGGTAATGCAGGCCGCCACCAGGCCGACTTCCACCGCCACTGTCAGGTCGAACACCACGGTGAGAAAGAACACTGCCAGCAGCGTGGCCCGGTAGGGTAAACGGAACTGGCGCAGGTGGGCAAACTCGCGCCACTCCCCCATGTTCCAGGCGACAAACATCAAAATCGCGGCCATCGCGGCCAGGGGGATATCTTGGGCCAAGGGGGCTGCCACCAGCACCACCAGCAGCAGCGTGAGCGAATGCACGATGCCGGCTACCGGGCTGGTGCCGCCGCTTTTGACGTTGGTCACGGTGCGGGCGATGGTGCCTGTGGCGGGCATTCCGCCAAAAAAGGGCGTGACGAAGTTGGCGATACCTTGGGCCATCAGCTCCTGGTTGGGGTTGTGGCGGTCTTCAATCATGCCGTCGGCCACCCGCGCGCACAGCAAGGACTCAATGGCCCCCAGCAGCGCCAGCGTGGTGGCCGGAATGAACAGAAAGCGGGCCGACGCCCATGAAAAGTCCGGCCATTGCAGCGAGGGCAGGCTGGAAGGGATGCCGCCGAAGCGGCTGCCAATGGTTTCCACCGGCAGGCCTGTGAGGGAAACAAAAACCGTGGCCAACACCAGCGCCACCACCGATCCGGGCACCACAGACAAACGGGCGGCCCAGGGGCGGGTTTTGCCCCAGGTGGGTACCGCAAATTGCCACAGCAAAATGGTGCCCAGGCTCGCCAGCGCCAGCAGGGCAGCCAAGGGGTTGAGTGTGGGCAGCGCGTCTTTGAGCGCCACTAGAATTCCGAAAAAATCAGCAGGCATGGTTGCCACGCGCAAGCCCAATAGGTCTTTCACCTGCGACAGCGCAATCAGCACGGCAATACCGTTGGTAAAGCCAATGACCACGGCAATGGGGATGAAACGGATCAGGGTGCCGAGTTTGAAAAACCCCATGGCAAACAGCATCACTCCCGACATGGCCGTGGCCAGGATCAGGTTGGCCAGGCCATACCGGTCCACGATGCCATAGACAATGACGATGAACGCGCCGGCCGGCCCGCCAATCTGTACCCGGCTACCGCCCAGGGCGGAAATCAAAAAACCCGCAATGATGGCGGTGAACAACCCCGCTTCGGGCTTGAGCCCGCTGGCAATGGCAAAGGCCATGGCCAGGGGCAGTGCCACGACGCCCACCGTCAACCCTGCTCCCACGTCCTGAATCAACCGTTGTTTGGTGTACTCCTGGAGCGTGTCCAGCAGGCGTGGTCGAAACACCGGCGGAGTTCTCTGGGGGGAATGGTGACTGGACATGGCGGGCATGGACGCTATTGTGGGCCTAAGCGCGCTGTTAAAAAAGTGTGCATTGTCAATGGTCGTCGGGATGGTGCGGGTTGATCCAGTTCTTGGCGTCGTCGAGCACGGGGCGCCAGACCAGCAGTGCCAACCAGATGGCCAAGGGTAGGGTGGCGATATAGCCGACCGATTTAAACCCCACCGCGCCAAGAAGGCCGCCGATAAAGAAGCTTCCGATCAGGGTGGCATGGATGCGCAATTTTTGGCGGTTGGCCACGACCAAAGTGTCGCGGGTCAAGCGGTTGAAGTAAAACAGTTTGCCCAACTCGATGCCCAAATCGGTGACCAGGCCGGTGACGTGGGTGGTGCGAATCTCGGCGTGGGAGATTTTGGTGATCACGGCGTTTTGTAGCCCCATGATGAAACACAGCACCAGAACCGTCAGCGGCACAAACAGATGGGCAAAGAAGTTGATGCCGGTGCCAAACAAGCCAAACAGCAGCAGCAAGGCGGCTTCCACCAGCAGGGGGCGACCATAGGCGCTTTGCAGCTTGCGGCGCAGCGCCCAGTTCACCATCCAGGTGGTGGTCATGGCGCCGCCGATGAACGCGAACAGCGACGCCAGTCCGACCAGGGCCAGACTCACCTGGCCCAGCACCAGGTTGTCCGCCACGCCGGAGAGCACCCCCGTCATGTGGGAGGTGTATTGCCCCACCGCCAGAAACCCGCCCGCATTGGTGGCACCCGCCACAAAACACAGGGTCGCCCCCAAGCGGAGGTTGTTCTGGGCGGTCCGCTGGACCGAGGTCCAGCCGCGAAGCTGCGGGATCATGGTGCCGCCGCCTTAGTGCACCCGCATGCCCGCCTGCGCCCCGGCAAAGGGCTCCAGCACATAAATGCCGGGGGTGGCTTTTTCGTCCGCGTGGCTGGCGGCCAGCACCATGCCCTCGCTCATGCCGAATTTCATCTTGCGCGGCGCCAGGTTGGCCACCATCACGGTGAGCTTGCCGATGAGCTGCTCGGGCTGGTAGCTGCTGGCAATGCCGGAGAACACATTGCGGGTGGTGGGCTGGCCGTCGGAGTCTTTCTCGCCCACGTCCAGCGTCAGGCGCAGCAGCTTGGTGGAGCCTTCCACGGCTTCGCAGTTGATGATCTTGGCGATGCGCAGGTCGATCTTGGCGAAGTCGTCGATGCCAATGGTCGGCGCCAGCGCCTCGCCGCCCGGGGCGTTGGGGTCCACCGGCGTGGCGGGTACTGCTGCTTTTGCTATCTTTTTGGGAGCTGCTTGCGCAGGTTCTACAAGGGCTAGAGGCTCTTTTGGCTCGAAAAGTGCGTCCAGTTGCTCGGGCGTGACGCGTTGCATCAGGTGCTGGTAGGTGGCGATGGCGTCCACATCGGCGCTGGCATTCCAGTCTTGCATGCTGGTGCCGACAAAGCCTTGCACCGCGTTCGCCAGGGAGGGCAGCACCGGCGCCAAGTAGCGGGTCAGGGCCGCAAAGGTGTTGATCAGCACCGAACACACTTGGTGCAGCGCCTCGTTGTTGGCCGTGTCTTTGGCCAGGTCCCAGGGCTTGTTCTGGTCCACATAGGCGTTGACCTTGTCGGCCAGCAGCATGATCTCGCGGGTGGCCTTGCCAAATTCGCGGGCGTCGTAGAGCTGGGCCAGGGTGTCGGCCGAACCGCGCACCTCGGCCAGCAGGGCCGTGCCTTGCGCGCCAAAGGCATGGGTGAGCTGGCCGTCGAAGCGCTTGGTCAGAAAACCCGCCGCCCGTGATGCGATATTCACAAACTTACCAATCAAATCACTGTTGACCCGCGCCATGAAGTCGTCGGCGTTGAAGTCGATGTCTTCGTTGCGGGCCGAGAGCTTGGCCGCCAGGTAGTAGCGCAGCCACTCGGGGTTCATCCCCAGGCTCAGGTACTTGAGCGGGTCCAGGCCGGTGCCGCGGCTCTTGCTCATTTTTTCGCCGTTGTTCACGGTCAAGAAGCCGTGCACAAACACGTTGTCCGGTGTCTTGCGGCCGCTGAAATGCAGCATGGCGGGCCAGAACAGGGTGTGGAAAGTGACGATGTCCTTGCCAATGAAGTGGTACTGCTCCAGGTCCGGGTTGGCCATGTAGGCAGCGTAGTCCAGGCCGCGCTTTTCCAGCAGGTTTTTCAATGAGGCCAGGTAGCCCACGGGCGCGTCCAGCCACACATAGAAGTATTTGCCCGGTGCGTCGGGGATCTCGATGCCGAAGTACGGCGCGTCGCGGGAGATGTCCCAGTCGCCCAGGCCTTCGCTCTTGGAGCCGTCGGGGTTGGTGCGGACGGAGAACCATTCCTTGATCTTGTTGGCCACCTCGGGCTGCAGCTTGCCGTCCTGGGTCCACTTCTCCAAAAATTCGACGCAGCGCGGGTCTGACAGCTTGAAGAAAAAGTGTTCGGAATTTTTGAGTTCGGGCTTGGCGCCTGAGAGAACCGAAAACGGGTTGATCAGGTCGGTGGGCGCGTAGACCGAGCCGCACACTTCGCAGTTGTCGCCGTACTGGTCCAAAGCGTGGCACTTGGGGCACTTGCCCTTGATGTAGCGGTCGGGCAAAAACATGTTCTTCTCGGGGTCGAAGAACTGCTCAATAGTTTTGGTTTCGATCAGCGAGCCATCGGCGCGGTCGCGCAGGTCGCGGTAAATCTGGCGGGCCAGTTCGTGGTTTTCGGGGGCGTCGGTGCTGTGCCAGTTGTCAAAACTGATGTGAAAACCGTCCAGGTACTGCTTGCGGCCTGCGGCGATGTCGGCGACGAACTGCTGTGGCGTTTTGCCCGCCTTCTCGGCCGCAATCATGATGGGCGCGCCGTGCGTGTCGTCCGCACCCACAAAATCGACCGCGTTGCCCCGCATGCGCTGGAAACGCACCCAGATATCGGCCTGGATGTATTCCATGATGTGGCCGATGTGGAAGTTTCCGTTGGCGTAGGGCAGGGCGGTGGTGACGAAGAGTTGGCGTGGCATGGGGGCAGGGCTTTCTAGAGACAGCCCCGATTTTAATCGGGCCTCCCTCTAGAATGCCCGGAAGATAAAAAGGGAGGTTGGGATGTGGAAAAAAATATGGATGATGGGTTTCTTGTTTCTGGCCTGCTTGGCACAGGCGCAAGAGCAGAAATTTAGCTGTGAAGAGTTGTGGCGGAGCCTCCCTGCGGGCACGCAGTTCGATGGCGTCAATATCGAGCAGCGACTGGCGGCATTGCCTTCAAATGCAGAGAATTGGGGTTTTGAAGGACTCATGCGGATTTGTGGGGTGGGCCTACCCATGGACTTCGGTAAGGGCTTGGCACTATTGGAGCGTGCAGCGCTAGCCGGGAACAAAGATGCAATCAGCTTATTGCTTGTAGGGTATACAACGGGCCAACTCGGTTTTCCAAAAGATGTACCAATCGCGCTGAAGTGGCTGAGGTTTGGCGCCGAAAACGGCGACCCGGCGTTGCAGAAGGCGCTGGGTGAAGCGTCGCTATCTGGGGAGTTGGGGCCAGTGGACCGCGCGAACGCAGAACGCTGGCTTACCAAGGCGGCGGCCAGTGGGTATGGCCCGGCCATGGCCGCACTGGGCTGGTTGTATTTCGATTCCAAGCGGTATGACTTGGCCTTGCCTTGGTTGCGATTGGCCGCAGCGGGAGGCAATGCAGAAGTCTACGATTTACTGGTTTGGATATACACAGAAGGGAAGGGGGTTCCCGTAGATGAAAAGCAGGCCTTCCATTGGGCTCAGCTGGCGGTGGACCAGGGGTCGCTTCAGGCCTACCAACGGATGGAAGGGCTGGTAGCCCAATTTCGGGGCGGTCAGGAGGAGGCTGTGAAATGGCTTCGCAAGGCGGCAGATTCAGGTTCGGCGAACGCACAGTATCTGCTTGGTGATGCCTACGAGGTGGGCGTGGGAGTTGCCAAAGACGAAATGCAGGCAGAGCATTGGTGGGCCAAGGCCGCTGCTGCGGGTTCTGCGGCGGGGCGCGCCAAGGTCGAGAGTCGTGCAAAGTGGCGTCAACAAGCTGCGGACCGTGAGCAAGAAGCATTGCGGATACGCGAGGCTGCCAAGGACGGCACGGCCAAATCGCAGCTCAATCTGGCCCGTTATTTGGATAAATGGGGTAGCCAGAAGGACTCCGTTGAAGCCTATCGGCAGGCGATTCAGTTGGGTAGTTTGAATGCCCTGGTGGAGCTAGGGTCCAAGCTGGTTTACGCTGATCGCGGCGATGCAATGCGGCAAGAGGGGGTCCAATTGGTACAGCAGGCCGCCGCGCAAAAACACAGGGATGCGGTGCTGTGGCTCATGCGTGCCTACCTGGATGGTAGCGTGGTGCCGCGCAACCTGGTTGTCGCCTATGCGCTGGATGTGTTGGTGACCACCGACGCAAGCCAATTGGAACAGTCGCTGCAAAACTACCACGCGTCCTTCGATGAGCCGTTGACAGCCAAGGAACTGGCGCGAGCGCAGCAATTGGCGCGGGTGTTGTCCCAACCCGGCAACTTTTTGATTGCGCTGAACGCGGCCCTTGCGCAGTGAACGCGAAGATCGCTTTTCCCGTTTTGGACCGGACGATTTGTTAGTGGAGTGATGGATGCATATTCTTTTTCGCGGTTTTTTTCTTGTGTTTTTTTCGTGCTTGGTGCCCATTGCGGGGGCTGCGACGGCGGCGGACTTCAAAATCGTTGCGGTGCCCGGGTGGGTCCAGACGGTTGCTTCCGAAAACGATGCGCCCATTCCAGAGGAAAAGCAAAGCGCTGGCATGTCCTACTTGCTGCTGGATCGGCAGATCTTTGTCAAAGGGAATGACAAGCAGGCCTATAGCCACATGGCTGTGAAAGTGCAGAACGAAAGTGGGCTGGAAAGAGCGGCCCGTATCGAAATTGAATTCGACCCTTCCTACCACGCCTTGCAACTGCATTACGTGAATATTGTCAGGGGTGAAAAAGTCATTTCCAAACTCACGGCCAAGGCGGTGCAGGTGCTGCAACGCGAGAAGTCGCTGGAGTACCAGATTTACGACGGAACCAAAACCGCGAATCTAATTTTGGATGACGTGCGCGTCGGTGACGTTGTGGAATACGCCTATACCCGGCGTGGAAGCAATCCCGTTTTCGGCGGAAAGCACTACGGACAGATGGATTTGCAGTGGGGCTTTCCGGTGCAAAAGCTCTATGCACGCATCGTCACGGAGCCAGGGCGCGATCCAGCGATTCGCCTGGTGAACACGCGGCAGGAGGCCACGGTGCGTAGGGTGGGGGGCATGCAGTCTTACGAGTGGAGCTTGTCCAACGTTGAGGGGCTCAGTTTCAAAGACGACACTCCGCGTTGGTTTGATCCTTATGCCAGTATCCAGTGGAGTGATTTCCAAACATGGCAGGCGGTGGTGCAGTGGGCGGTTCCCCTGTACAAGACACCATCGTCGTTGAGCAAGGAATTGCAGGAGGAAGTTGAGCGCATCAAGGCCGCCACGACCTCTGCCGGTGAACGGACTGTGGAGGTCTTGCGATTTGTTCAAAAAAATGTGCGCTATCTGGGTGTGGAGGTCGGTGCCGGCTCCCATGCGCCAACACAACCTGATGTGGTCATGGCGCGGCGGTTTGGCGATTGCAAAGACAAGACCTTGCTGACCTTGACTCTACTCAAGGCTTTGGGGATTGAAGCCCACCCTGCCCTGGTTAATTCCAAAGTCAGAATGGGCATTCGTGAGTATCTGGCAATGCCTGGGGCGTTTGACCATGTGATTGTCCGTGTCAAATTGGATGGTGGCACCTACTGGCTCGACCCTACGCGACCTGCGCAAATGGGGATGCTTGAGAGCATTTCACAGCCAAATTTCGGCTATGCCCTGGTACTGGAGTCGGGGGAGTCGGCTTTAACTCCGATGGAGCCTGGGTCTGCTGCGCTGTATACCCGCCGGGTGATTTCGGTGCTGGATATGCGTGGGGGCTTGAAAATCCCGATTCCCTTCACGGTGACCTCCACTCTGGAAGGGGGCAGTGCCGAGCAACTGCGTTCTATTTTGGCCAAAGAGTCACGTGAGGAATACCAAAAGCATCTGGTCAACTACTTTGCCCGCTATTACCCGGATATCGTGGTGGACCGCCCTTATGAGGTGGTGGACAACAAGGCGACCAATCAGATCCTCTTGACCGAGTATTACCGGCTCACGGATTTTTGGAAAAAGGCGAAAGATGAACAAATGGAGGGCTACGTAGCCAGCCCGGACGTTAACGACTACCTGCGTGCTCCGCAAAACACGGTGCGCACCGAGCCCCTCGCGCTGTACCACCCCATCGATATCCGGCAAACCACGCTTGTTCAGGTGCCTGCGTCCTGGAAATTGAAGGCCGGCACTTCGGAAATTAAGGACACCGTGTTTTTCGTGGAAAGTTCTGCCGCGGTCAAGCCAGGCCTTTTGACATTGGTGGACACCTACCGCAGCCTGTCAGATGCTGTGGAATCGCAAGCCCTGCCCACGTATCTGTCCAATGCCAAGAAGGCCAGAAATATGCTGGGTTACACCTTGTCGCGGTCTGCGAACGACGCGGAGTAGCTGGAATTTTTCAAGGACTTGTTTGCCGAAACTCTCTTGGCCTTGCACGGCCGCAATCTTGGCTTTGGCACTCTCGCTGTGTTGGCCTGCTGCGCACGCCGCTGACATTCCCTGGATATGGCATTCCAGCGACGCGCCCGCACAGGCGCAGGAAATGGCGGTGTTGTTGGACCACTTGCAGTTGTCTGGTGATGGCATCGAGATTCGGCTGCGCAAAAAAATGCTGCTGGTCGACCCAGCGACCCGGGTTACGCCGGTGGTGCATGTGCAATCCGATGCCAAAAACATGCCGCGTTTGGGCTCGCGTCAGACCGAGGCCATCGCCCGGGCCGTGCTAGCGGCGAGCCTGCGCTCTACGTCGGGCTGGGTGCAACTGGATTTTGAGGCGCTGGAGAGCCAGAGGGACTATTACGTTCGCCTGGTCTCCACATTGCGCAGTCGCATTGCGCCTTCCATCAAACTCAGCGTGACCGTCATGGCGGGGTGGTGCGCGCACCAGGGCTTGCTCGCACAATTGCGCGCAGACGAAGTGGTGCCTATGTTTTTTCACATGGGTCCGCAGGCCGATGCGTACAGGGCGCGCTTGCAGCGCACGCCAGAGCAGTTCGACCCACGCTGTCGACAGCAGGCTGCGGGCTTTGCGGTGCAAGAAGAACCTGCTTTGGAGGTGCAGCGGCGCTATGAGCGCCGCTACTGGTTTAACTACCAAGCCTGGAACAATTTTTCAATGGGAGAGTGATATGCGTTTGCAACAGTATGCGATGGCGGGCCTGGGTTTGAGCGGGGCTTTGCTTCTGGGGGTGGCGTGGGCGGCGCAGAAGGATGTGCCGACTGTTTACCGTGACAACGCAGAAACCAGGGACAGCTTTGTGCAGCGTGCCGAACCGGATTTGCACCACACCAAGCTATTCAAGTTGGGGCAACTGGGAGTGCTGGTTCCCAGCTATGGGCGTGAGCCCTTGTTTCTGGCCTACCGTGCCATGGTGCTTGGGCGTGCCGGGGTCGAAAAGCAAGCGGCAGACACGCCGCGCCCCGTTTCTGAGTCCGAAGACATCACGGGTGGAATGGCGGTCTGGCTGGACGCTCGGGCTACGGTGATCCAGACGCCTCCAGCGCAAGCATTGGTACAAGAACACAATTTTGGGGGGCAGGCTTACGGCTCGTATTTGAATTGTGGCAACGCTGCGTTCAACTTTGCTGCGGAGACCTTGCAGACCCTGAAAACCAATAAAAAAGTGGACAAGCCCGCATTGGAGGCCTGGGTGGCTGCGCAAGACACGGTGTTTGCGCTGTGCGGCAATGAGGGCACAGATGCCGGTGTGCCCCGCACCATTCCGGCGGAACTGGGGGCCGGCACGCCCCTGTATCTGCGCCAACTGCGCCAATACCAGGTTGCGGCGGCCTATTTTTATGCCGAAAATTACAGCGAGGCCGTGCGCCGCTTTGATGAAATTGCCGCCATCAAGGTCCATCCCCTGCGGGCGTGGGCAAGCCATGCTGCCATGCGCGCCTTGCTGCGCTCGGCCAGCCTGGACCGCTCCTTCATGCAGCGCATTGGTGCAATCAAAAACAGCAGCGAACCGCCCGCAAACAAGGTCGTGGCCATGGACAGCGCCAACACCGAAAACCAGCGCAACATGCAGCGTGTGTTCGATCAAATCGCTGCACGCTCCAAAGCCATATTGGCCGACAAAACCTTGGCCAACATCCATCTGCCTGCAAACCGACTGGTAAAACAGGCGGCGCTGATGATTGTTCCCAACCAGGTGTACAGCGAACTCAGCGCGGCGCTGGGGCGCTTTGACAAAGACGTCGACAGCAGCGGCGAACTGGACGATTGGCGCATTTTGGGCGACCAGTTGTTCGATTGGGGTTGGAATGCGGACCTCATCGCCCAACTGCGTGGGCAATATGCGTATTTCGACTGGATTCGCACTGTGCAAGGCTGCACGGACAACCCGCGGTCTCCCAATTTTTCTGGCCGATGTGAGCAGGAAAACATACACGCCTTGGAGCTATGGAAATCCAGCCGCAGCCGGGCATGGCTGGTGGCCACGTTGATGACAGCCCGTAGCCTGACACCGCCGATAGAGGAGGCCTTGGAGGCCGCCCAACAAGTCAACAGCCAAGAAATGGAGTATTTGACCCTGCGCTACTACATGGCCCGATTGCTGCGCCAGGCGGGTCGGTATGAGCCAGCCCGCGTGCTGGTCGAGCAGGTGCTGAGCGGAGCCGGGCGCCAAATTCCCCGCGAGCTGTTGAAAAATACCGCCAGCGCCAACAGCCTGTTTCAGCAAGAGGGTTTGGCGCTGGCTAAAAACGACGCACAAGCCGTGCCGTTTTTGCTGCGCGATGCGGCGCGGCGCCTGGGTGCAGACGGTGACGAACTGCTGAACCGCCGCCTGTCGTCCGAAGACCTGCTGCGATGGGCCCAAATCCCCGGTGTGGACGCCAACTTGCGCCACCAATTGCTGGTCGCCAGTTGGTGGCGTGCCGACCTGGTTGAAAACGCGCCCGTGGCTGAAAAGGCGGCACGCCACGTTGCGGATCTGCAATCGAATCTGCGGGACGCGGCCACCAGCTATTTGAAGATCAATGATGTGCAAGAACGGCATTATTTTCTGGCCAGGATGGCCCTTGCGTACCGCATCTCTCCGCAGGTATTTTTGATCAGCAAAGACTTTGCGGGGCGTCGCAAACCCGGTGCGGCCGACTTCTGGTGTTCCTTTGCCAGCGAGGATTTCAAGACGCAAGCACGCCTCCAACGGGTGCCTGTGGATACCCGCGAGCTGAGCATGAACCCCGCGGCGCGCGACAAGGAACTGGCCAAATTACGCAGCCTCGGCAGTGGGGCGGACTGGATGGCGCGTGTGGCCCTGGGCCGTGCCAAAACACAGGCGATGGACGCCACCCTGCAAGCCATGCTGGACGCGGTGGTGAAATCGGAAGCGCTGAACTGCACCAGTGCCGAGGCGGACAGCTTGGTTCAAGCAGCCAAACAAGCGTTGGCCAACGTGCCGGCTAACAACGGGCGTGTGGTCACCGAAGCCGAAGTGCGGGCGGTGTACGAAAAGTACAAAAGCGGGAATGCCGGAAAGACGGAATACCACGCGTCGCACATCTTGCTCAAATCCGAATCCGAGGCGCTTGCTGCCTTAGGCAGTATTCAAAGCGGCACCAGCTTTGAAGAGACTGCCAGGAAGCAATCCATCGATGGCAGTTCCGCCAAAAACGGAGGCGATCTGGGTTGGCAATTGGCGGAAACCTATGTCAAACCGTTTGAGAACGCCCTGCGCTCCCTGGGCGCGCCGGGGCTCTTGCCCCAGCCCGTCAAAACGCCTTTTGGCTGGCATGTGATTCGGGTGCAGGGCATGCGGCCATTTGCTTTGCCTGGCTTCGAAGAAGTCCGCGCGTCCATTGAAAAGGAATTGCGCAAACAGCCGAAGTGAGCTGTCAGGCCGCCAGCGCAGCCTGCGCCTGGTTCGCTGCGGCCTGCGTGGCGACCAAGGTGGCCTCTGCCGCGCCTGCCAAGGCTGCTGCCTTGGGGGCATCGCCCATGGCCAGGCCTTCGGCGCGCACAAAGCGCACATCGGTGATGCCCAGGAAGCCGAACACGGTTTGCAGGTAGCTTTCCTGGTGCTCCATGGCGCGGCCGCCTTCGCTGGTGGAGTACATGCCGCCGCGGGTGGAGGCCACGATCACGGTTTTGCCGCCGGCCAGGCCTTTGGGCCCGGTGGCGGTGTAGGTGAAGGTGCGACCGACCTGGGCAACGCGGTCGATCCAGGATTTGAGCTGGCTGGGGATGCTGAAGTTGTACAGCGGCGCACCCACCACGATCACGTCGGCCGCCAGGAACTGGCTCACCAGTGCCTCGGAGATGGCGTTCTCGCGGCGTTGGCCTTCGGTCAGATTCTCGGTGGTGGCGGGCATGCGAAAGCCCAGGGATTCCACCGACAAGTGGCTGGGGGTGTCCGTGGCCAGGTCCAGGTAGTCCACCACGGTGGCGTCGTGGGTGGCGGTCCACTGGTCCACGATGTTGCGGGTGAGCTGGCGGGAAACCGAATTACCGCCCAGGATGCTGGAGTCGATGTGCAAGAGTTTCATGGTGTTTCTTTCAAAGGGGGTTGCCGATGAAAGAATTGTGGAGATGAAGCGAATGTTTGATAAGTGGGCAAATTTGCGTTAGATTGTTCTATTAATAGGACAGTGAGGGCCGCCATGCACGATATGAACGACATGCTGTATTTTGCCGAGGTGGTGGAGCGGGGTGGTTTTGCGGCGGCCGGGCGCCATCTGGGCATTCCCAAATCCAAGTTGTCGCGCCGGGTGGCCGAGCTGGAAACGCGGCTGGGGGTGCGCCTGCTGCAGCGCACCACGCGCAAGCTGTCGCTGACCGACGTGGGCGCCGTGTACCTGCGCCATTGCAGTGCGGTGCGCGACGAAGCCCAGGCGGCGCAAGAGGCCATTGAGCATGTGCACACCGAACCGCGCGGCACCCTGCGCGTGGCCTGTCCGGTCACGCTGGCGCTGACCACCATCGGGCCGCTGGTGCCGGTGTTTTTGGCCCGCCACCCCCTGGTGCGCATGGACATGCGGGTCAGCAACCGGGTGGTGGACCTGGTGGAAGACGGCGTGGACATCGCCCTGCGGGTGCGCCCCACGCTGGAGGACAGCGCCAGCCTGGTGGTAAAGAACTTTGGCGTGAGCCGCACCCTGCTGGTGGCCAGCCCGCAGCAGTTGCTCCGGCAGTGGCAGCCCACGGGACCGGACGGACTGGTGGGGCTGGACACGGTGAGCATGTCGGCGGTGGACGGCAAATCCAGCTGGGGCCTGCAGGGCCCGGCGGGTGCGGAGTACACCCTGGAGCACCAGCCGCGCTACTGGGCCGATGACCTGGCCACCCTGCGGTTTGCGGTGCTGGGCGGCATTGGCATGTGTTTTATGCCCGAGTACATGTGTGAGGAGGAGCTGCGCTCTGGCCAATTGGTGGAGGTCTTGCCCGGCTGGCGCCCCCGGCAGGGGATTTTTCATGCGGTCTACCCCTCCCGCCGGGGCATGGTGCCTGCAGTGCGCGCCTTTCTGGATTTCCTGGGGGAGTCCATCCACGCCGAAGGTATGCCTCGGGTGATGTGAGATGCAAGCGATTTTGGCCGCAAGCCCTTTGAAGCCGTGCGTAAGTAGCTATTAAATTGGTAGCGATTTACCGCAATCGCAGCGGGTCCACCCGGCGGTCCACTTCGGGTTTGACGGGCGCGACGGCCGCCTGTTCATGCGCCTTGGGGTCGGTCCAGCCAAAAAAGGCACACACCTCGGCGCGCTGGGTTTGGGCGTCGGCGTAGCCCAGGGCCATGAGTTCGCTGGTGTAGCCCGATTCAAACAGCAGGTAGCTGGCCAATGCAGCGCCCTTGACGTCGGCTTTGGCGGAGGACACCCCCACGCCGCCCAGCATGACGCGCACCGCGTGCGGCAGGTCGCCAATGTGGCGCGAGGCCACGGTGTCCAGCCGTTGGCTGGGTGCAATCACCAGCAGTTCGATAGGACGCAGGGCGCTGGCTTTGCGCAATTCGGGTGGCACCAGTTTGATGGTCTGGTTGATCCGGCGTACGCGCTCAATGTCCACCGCCAGGGCGTCCAGAAAGATGTTGGACAGGGCATGGCCCGCAATCTGGGCGATGGACGGGTAGGTGCTGGTGGTGTGCAGGTGGGCTTCGTCCTTGGGTTCGTGCATGCGCCCGGCCCCCACCACCATGATCCGCTCGGCCCCCAGGTGGATGGCCGGCGACACCGGTGCGCTTTGGCGCATGGAGCCGTCGCCAAAATACTCGTTGTGGCCGTCGATATGCAGCTCGGTGGCCGGAAACACAAAGGGGATGGCGCTGGAGGCCAGCAGGTGGGCGTGGGTGATTCTGGCGCGCACGGACAGGCGCTGCGAGCGCACCCAGGGCATCAGGCGCTTGTCGCCCTCGAAAAACGTGATGTGGTCGCCCGAGCTGTAGCTCGACGCGGTGACGGCCAGCGCCTGCATGTGGCCCTTGCGGATGAGGTAGGGCAGGCGCTCCAGCGGCACCAGCTTGGCGATCAACTCGCCCAGCGGGGTGTTGTCCAGCAAGGAGCGGGGTTTGATGCGCCGCCACTTGGCCAACATCCAGCCGATGGACAGCAGCGTCATCCAGCTGGCGCCCGAGCGCAGCATGCTCAGGTGGTCGGCCCGGTACACATTGTGGGCATGGAAGTTCTTCCAGGTGCTGGCAATCATGCGCACGGTGGCGTCAAAATTGTCGCAGCCGCAGGCCAGCGCCGATGCGTTGATGGCCCCGGCCGAGGTGCCGGTGATGACGGCAAAGGGGTTGAGATCGTTTCCCGCACCGCAGTCCAGCCGGATGTCGGCAATGGCCTCCAGCACGCCCACCTGGTAGGCCGCGCGCGCGCCCCCTCCGGTCAACAACAAACCGGTGGTCTGGGGGGGGGGAGTTGCGCTACGCATAACGAACATTATGGGTCGCCAGCAACGCCGGTTGAACCCAAAATAAACGGGGTAAACCCGTAGTGGGGCCGGGGTTAATGGGTTCGCTAGACTCCAAGGAATAAAGGAGTATTCAATGGCCATCACCGAACCAAGCATCATGGGCGCCCTGGCGGGCGTCATTGACCCCAACACGGGCAAAGATTTCGTCAGCAGCAAGTGCATCAAGAACCTGTCGATCCGCGGCAGCAATGTGGCGTTTGACGTGGAGCTGGGCTACCCCGCCCAAAGCCAGACCGAGGAATTCCGCGCGGCGCTGACAGCCGCAGCCCAAACCGTGGCCGGTGTGGAGCAGGTGGCGGTCAATGTCACCATGAAAATCGTGCCGCATGCGGTGCAGCGCGGTGTGCAACTGCTGCCCGGTGTCAAAAACATCATCGCCGTGGCGTCCGGCAAGGGCGGCGTGGGCAAAAGCACCACCGCCGCCAATCTGGCGCTGGCGCTGGCCGCCGAAGGTGCCCGTGTGGGCCTGCTGGACGCCGATATCTACGGCCCCAGCCAGCCCATGATGATGGGTATTGAAGGCCGTCCCGAGTCCGAAGACGGCAAAACCATGGAGCCCATGGAAAACTACGGCGTGCAGGTCATGTCGATTGGTTTCCTGGTGGCGCAGGACGAAGCCATGATCTGGCGCGGCCCCATGGCCACGCAGGCGCTGGAGCAGTTGCTGCGCCAGACGAATTGGAAGGACCTGGACTACCTGGTGGTGGACATGCCCCCCGGCACCGGTGACATCCAGCTCACCCTGAGCCAGCGCGTGCCCATGACCGGAGCCGTCATCGTCACCACACCACAGGACATTGCCCTGCTGGACGCCCGCAAAGGCATCAAGATGTTCGAGAAGGTGGGCGTGCCCATTTTGGGCATTGTGGAAAACATGGCGGTGCACGTGTGCAGCAACTGCGGCCATGTGGAGCATATTTTTGGCGCCGATGGCGGCAAAAAAATGGCTGCGGATTACAACATGGACTACCTGGGCGCCTTGCCCCTGGCCATGCAGATCCGGGTGCAGGCCGATGGTGGCCGCCCCACCGTGGTGGCGGACCCCGAGGGCGAAGTGGCAGGCATCTACAAGGCCGTGGCCCGGCGCGTGGCCCTGGCGGTGGCGGCCAAGAACAAGGATTTCTCGTCTAAGTTCCCCACCATCAACATCAGCAAGAACACCTGAGTTTTTAAATGTTAAGGCGCAGCGCCTCCTGACACCATGTAGAGCCCACTGCGGGACTCTGCGGTGTACTGGTCGATCTTGCCGCTCTCGCGCAGCCGCTTGAGCCCGCGGTTGAACAAGTTCATGAGCTGCGCATTACCCGCCACTTTTTTGGACAGCAAAAGCCGCAAGGGCTCCTCCGTCACCGGCCGGGGGTGGTGGGTGAAGAGGGCAAGCTGCTCCTCCTTGAAGTGCAGGCGCAGCATGTGGTAACCCACATCCACGTTGATCGGGAACACCTGGAAGCGTTCGCCCAGCAGCTTGCGCATATTGGTTTCGTCATTGGGGGCGCGCTCCACGTCGATCTGCCGCGCCGCATCTGCGGCGTCAAAGGCGGGCCCGTATTGGTAGCTCAAGGTGGCGCCGATGCGCACGCCCTTGAGGCTGGCCATGGTTTTCCAATCGAAGGCATTGCGCTTGAGGTGGAAAAAAACAACCTTGTCAGGCACCACCTCGTCGCTGATATAGAACTTCTCGGCGCGGTCTTCGGAGGCGCGCCACACGACGCTGCCGGCCCAATCTCCATCTTCTGCCAGCTTGAGGGAACGTGCCCAGGGAAAGAAACTGTATTCAACCTTCACGCCTTCCAAGGCAAAGGCTTCGGTGACGATGCGTGAGGCCAAACCGAAATGTTTGAATTGCTCCGAGAGGTAGGGGGGCCACTCGCCATTGGTCAGCCGCACGGTTTCGCCAGCACGCGCGCCAGACGACCATGAAAAAAAACAGAGGAATACGCACAGTAGACGCAGGACGGAAGCGGTGCTGTTCATAGTGACCTCTCGTCAGTGGTGTTCATTGAATGTAGTCCCTTTTTAGCGCCATGCCAATGCCGGACCACCGGGCTGGCGGGCCGTCTGAGGGGGCGATCAATAACGCTGCACGCAGGCGGGCGGCGGATGCACAATGTGACGCATCGCATTGCCGCATTCACCTATGAACTCTGCCGCCCCAACCACCCACGCCGCACCCCTTACGCTGGCCAGCGCAGACGAGATGCGCGAACGCATTCGCCGCAAAAGCAAGCTCAAGGGGCGCCAGCCCGACGACACCGCGCTGGCCGAAGTGCGGGCCCTGATCGGGGCCAAGCCCGAGGGCGGGCACCGGCGCGATGTGCTGATCGAGCACCTGCATGTGCTGAACGACGCCTACCGCGCCCTGCACGAACGCCATCTGGTGGCGCTGGCCCAAGAGATGAACCTTCCCATGGCCGAGGTGTACGAGGTGGCGACCTTCTACCACCACTTTGAGGTGCTGCAAGGTGATGCCCAGGCGCCGGGCCTGACGGTGCGGGTGTGCAGTGGGCTGAGTTGCGCCCTGGCCGGTGCCCAGGATCTGTTGGCGCGTTTGCCCGGCTTGCTGGGCGGCGCCGATGTGCGGGTGGTCTCGGCGCCTTGTGTGGGGCGCTGCGAGCAGGCGCCGGTGGCGGTGGTGCACCAGCAAGCCGTGCCCCTGGCGACGCCAGAGGCCGTGGTTTTAGAGGTAAATAAGGCTCTATCCACCGTGGAATATGCGCAAGCAGCTCCTGAATTGATAGCAAAAGCGGTGGTGGACTACGACGCCTACCGCGCCGCGGGGGGGTATGCACTGGCCGCCGCCGTGGTCAATGGGGAAGAGGATGCCGAGCAGGTGTTGCAGGCGCTGGACGACTCCGGCCTGCGCGGCCTGGGGGGCGCGGGTTTTCCGGCCGGGCGCAAGTGGCGCATCGTGCGGGAGCAGCCCGGCCCCCGCGTGATGGCGGTGAACATCGACGAAGGCGAGCCCGGCACCTTCAAGGACCGCACCTACCTGGAGCGCGACCCGCACCGCTTTCTGGAAGGCGTGTTGATTGCCGCCCAGGTGGCGGGCACCGAGGCGGTCTACCTCTACCTGCGCGACGAATACCACGGCTGCCGCGCCCTGCTGCAGGCCGAGCTGGCCAAGCTGCACGCCAACCCGCCGTGCCACCTGCCCACGATCGAACTGCGCCGGGGCGCGGGCGCCTACATCTGCGGCGAAGAGTCCGCCATGATCGAAAGCATCGAAGGCAAACGCGGCGAGCCGCGCATGCGCCCGCCCTACATCGCGCAGGTGGGCCTGTTTGGCAGCCCCACGCTGGAGCACAACCTGGAGACCCTGTACTGGGTGCGCGACATTGTGGAAAAAGGCGCGGCGTGGTTCACCGGCTTTGGCCGCCATGGCCGCAAGGGGCTGCGCAGTTTCAGCGTGAGTGGCCGGGTGAAAGAACCTGGCGTCAAGCTGGCGCCCGCCGGCATCACGGTGCAGGAGCTGATTGACGAATACTGCGGCGGCATGCCGGAGGGGCACACGCTGTACGCCTACCTGCCGGGGGGCGCGTCGGGCGGCATTTTGCCGGCGCATCTGAACCAGATTCCGCTGGACTTTGACACCTTGCAGCCCTACGGCTGTTTCATCGGCTCGGCCGCCGTGGTGGTGCTGAGCCAGCACGACAAGGCGCGTGATGCGGCCCTGAACGCGATGCGTTTTTTTGCCGACGAGAGCTGCGGCCAGTGCACCCCCTGCCGGGTGGGCACGGCCAAGGCGGCCCAACTGATGGAGGCACCGGTGTGGGATGCCGCCACGCTGGAGGACCTGAACACGGTGATGGCCGATGCCTCGATCTGCGGCCTGGGGCAGGCGGCGCCGAACCCGGTGCGCTGTGTTCAAAAATACTTTGCCCACGAGGTGGTTTGAGATGAATACGATCAGCCAAGCCACTTCCGCTGTGCCTACGGTGGAGTTCACGCTGGACCGGCAGACGGTTCACGCTTACGAAGGCGAGAGCATTCTCAAGGCGGCCCAGCGCCACGGGGTCGAGATTCCGCATTTGTGTTTCAAGGACGGGCTGCGGGCCGATGGCAATTGCCGGGCCTGTGTGGTGGAGGTGGCGGGGGAGCGCACGCTGGCACCGAGTTGCTGCCGTGCTGTGTCTGCGGGCATGGTGGTGCAGGCAACGAGTGCGCGGGCTTTGAAGAGCCAGAAGATGGTGCTGGAGATGCTGCTCTCCGACATGCCGGACCACGGGTACAAGTGGAACGATTCAGATGCTGGTGTGGCTCCAGGCATGAGCTCAGGCGCTGCTGCATTGGGCAGTACGCCGGGCTCCTCATACGCAAGCTCGAAATCGTCGCCCGGCGCACTGCCCAATACAGCCGGACCTGGGGTGGTCGCTGCTGTGGGGCAGCATGGGGAGTTGTCCATGTGGGCTGATCGCATGGAGGTGTCGGTGCGGCCTGCGCTTGCAGCTTTGCGGCGTGAGCAACCTCAGGCCGACCTGTCGCACCCTGCCATGGCCGTGAACCTGGACGCCTGCATCCAGTGCAACCGCTGTGTGCGGGCCTGCCGTGAGGAGCAGGTGAATGACGTGATCGGCTACGCCTTGCGGGGTGCGCACAGCCAAATCGTGTTTGACCTGGACGACGCCATGGGCGAGAGCAGCTGTGTGGCCTGTGGCGAGTGTGTGCAGGCCTGCCCCACCGGCGCCTTGATGCCCAAAACCTTGATCGGTTCGCAGGCGGTGGACAAGACGGTGGACTCGGTGTGCCCATTTTGCGGCGTGGGTTGCCTGATGACCTACAAGGTGCGCGACAACACCATCGTGGCGGTGGAGGGGCGCGACGGCCCGGCCAACCACGGCAGGCTGTGTGTCAAAGGCCGCTTTGGTTTTGACTACGCCCACAGCCCGCAGCGCTTGACGGTGCCCCTGGTGCGCAAGGCGGGCGTGCCCAAAGACCCCGAGGCGCTGCAAGGCCTGAACCGCCACACGGGCGACTGGTCGGCGGTGTTTCGGGAGGCCACCTGGGACGAAGCGCTGGCGCTGGCCGCAGGCCCGCTCAAAGGCTTGCGCGATACCCACGGCAGGAAGGCTTTGGCCGGGTTCGGTTCGGCCAAGGGCAGCAACGAAGAGGCCTACCTGTTCCAGAAGCTGGTGCGCACCGGCTTTGGCTCCAACAATGTGGACCACTGCACCCGGCTGTGCCATGCGTCCAGCGTGGCGGCCTTGCTGGAGGGTGTGGGCTCGGGCGCGGTGAGCAACCAGGTCAACGATGTGCAGCACTCGGAGCTGATTTTTTTGATCGGCTGCAACCCCACCAACAACCACCCGGTGGCTGCCACCTGGATGAAAAATGCCGTCCAAGCCGGTGCAAAAATCGTGGTGGCCGACCCGCGTGGCACCGACATTGGAAAACACGCCTGGCGCAGTCTGCAGTTCAAGGCCGACACCGATGTGGCCATGCTCAATGCGCTGATCCACACCATCATCGACGAAGGCCTGAGCGATGAAGCGTTTATTCGTGACCGTGCCAGCAACTTCGAGGCCCTGCGCGACAACGTGCAAGGCTACAGCCCCGAGGCCATGGCGCCGATTTGCGGCATCCCCGCACAGACCCTGCGCGAGGTGGCGCGCGCCTATGCCACGGCCCAAAGCGCCATGATTTTGTGGGGCATGGGGGTGAGCCAGCATGTGCATGGCACCGACAACGCCCGCTGCCTGATCGCCCTGGCCACGGTGGCGGGCCAGATTGGCAAACCCGGCTCGGGCCTGCACCCCCTGCGGGGCCAGAACAATGTGCAGGGCGCCAGCGATGCCGGCCTGATTCCCATGATGTTTCCCAACTACCAGCGGGTTACCAACGCGGCCGCACATGCCTGGTTTGAAAACTTCTGGGAAACGACCTTGGACAAGCAGCCGG
Source organism: Rhodoferax sp. (assembly GCF_030697375.1). GTDB lineage: Bacteria > Pseudomonadota > Gammaproteobacteria > Burkholderiales > Burkholderiaceae_C > Allorhodoferax. The sequence continues at coordinate 186,988 of NZ_JAUYQD010000038.1, forward strand.
GCTACACCGTGGTGGAAATCATGCACAAGGCGTTGGCCCCCGACAGCGACCCGCACAAGGTGCGCGGCATGTACATCATGGGTGAAAACCCCGCCATGAGCGACCCCGACCTGAACCACGCGCGCCATGCGCTGGCCTCGCTCTCGCACCTGGTGGTGCAAGATATTTTCATGACCGAAACCGCCTGGCTGGCCGATGTGGTGCTGCCCGCCACCGCCTGGCCCGAGAAGACCGGCACGGTGAGCAACACCGACCGCATGGTGCAAATGGGCCGCCAGGCGATCGACCCGCCGGGCCAGGCCAAGCCGGACCTGTGGATCATCCAGAAAATCGCTGCGCGCATGGGGCTGCACTGGAATTATCCGGGCGCGCATGACGGCGTGGCTGCGGTCTATGAGGAAATGCGCCAGGCCATGCACGCCGCCATCGGTGGCATCAGCTGGGAGCGGCTGGAGCGCGCCTCCAGTGTGACCTACCCCTGCCTGAGCGCGGACGACCCCGGCGCACCCACCGTGTTCATCGAGCGCTTTGCCACCGAGGACGGGCGGGTGCACCTGGTGCCCGCCGACATCATTCCCGCCAACGAGCGGCCCGACGCCGACTACCCCTATGTGCTGATCACCGGGCGGCAGCTGGAGCACTGGCACACCGGCAGCATGACCCGGCGCGCCAGTGTGCTGGACGCCCTGGAGCCGATGGCGACTGCTTCCCTGTGCGGGGATGACCTGCAGGCCTTGGGATTGCAACCGGGGGATGTGGTCACCGTGCAATCGCGCCGGGGCCAGGTCGCTATCCATGTGCGCCGCGACGATGGCACACCCCGGGGCGCGGTCTACATTCCGTTTGCCTACTACGAGGCGGCCGCCAACCTGCTGACCAATGCGGCGCTGGACCCGTTCGGCAAGATCCCCGAGTTCAAATACTGCGCCGTGGCCCTGCGCCGTGGCGGGGTGCCGGCGCCAACGCCCGGCTACGGCGCGGCCCAGGGGGCTGGCGCTGCGTGAATCCCTTGGCCCGCCCCTTGCCTCGACTGACCCAGGCCCGCGCGCCGCTGACCCACCCCATCACCGTGCTCAACGAGCATGGTGAACACCTCACCGTGTCCATCCCCTCCGAGCGGGCCTTGACGGTGTATGTGGACAAGCGCGAACTCGTCACCCTGATGACCCTGGGCGCGCAGCCCGAATGGCTGGTGCTGGGGTTTTTGCTGAACCAGCGCCTGGTGCAGTCGGCGGGGGATATCGAATCCATCACCGTGGACTGGGAGGTGGGCGCTGCCGCCGTCAAAACCCATGCGGGCATTGCCCATCTGGCCGAGAAAACCGCCACCCGCGTGGTCACCACCGGCTGTGGCCAGGGCAGTGTGTTTGGCGAATTGATGCGGGACGTGGACGGCCTCACGCTGCCCGACACCCGCATCACACAGGGCCAGTTGGTTGCCATCGTGAACACCATGCGGCTGCAGGACAGCGTCTACAAAGTCTCGGGCTCGGTGCACGGCTGTGCGCTGTTTCACGGGCAGGAGCTGCTCTTTTTTGTGGAAGACGTGGGCCGCCACAACGCCATTGACACCATCGCAGGCTGGATGGCGCTGCAAGCGGGGCTGGACCGTGCGGGCTTGGTGTTTTACACCACGGGCAGGTTGACCAGCGAGATGGTCATCAAGTCCGCGCAAATGGGCATTGCGGTGGTGGTTTCACGCAGCGGCACCACCCAAATGGGGCTGGCCGTGGCGCAGCGCCTGGGCCTGTGCGCCATCGGGCGGGCGACCCACACGCGTTTTTTGTGTTTCAGCGCTGCCCACCGGCTGCTGCTGCAAACGGGCGGGCGCTAGTATTTTTTGGGGTCAAACCACAGGGAGGCGTCGTTCAACGGCGTCTCTTTGGGCAGCAGTTTGTTGTCAATTTTGATGATGCGCCGGTGCTTGAGATCGGCCTTTTCGATGGCCGCGCCGTTGTATTTTTTGAAGATGGCGTCAAACGAGCCGTCTTTCATCATTTTGCGAATGCCGGCTTCGATGCGGTCCTTCAGCTTGGCGTCATTTTTGTTGAAGAAAAAATAGTAGGGCCAGGGGTAGTAAATCAGCAGGTTTTTTTCAATGCTCAGGTTGGGGTTGCTCTTTGAATAGGTGTCGTATTCATTGAAGGCTTCGCTGATGCCTCTGGGAAACAGATCGAACCTTCCTCCGTCCGTCATTTTGAACAGGTTGTCGTATTGCGAGGTGACCACTGTGAGTCCATTGGATTCGTACAGTTTGACGTCGCCCCAACCCAGCCCTTGGCCGATTTTTAGTTTTTTCAGGTCGTCAAGGGTTTTGACCTGGTCGATCAAAGCCTGTTTGTCTTTGGCAATGAGGGCAATGCGGTAGCCCAGGATGCCTTTGCGCAGGGGAATGCGCAGTGGCAAGAAATCCTTTTCCTTGTCCACCGAGGTGGAACTCCACACCACGTTGACGGACTCTTCGCCCTTTTGTAGTTCCACAAGATAGCGCGCTTCGTTCATGCCATCTTTGGACGGTGCCAACTCGTAAGGCCCAAACTCCGCGACGGTGGCCTTCAGTGCCGTATCCAGTATTTCAATCAGGTCGTTGAAGCGGGTGTCACTGGCGGTTTGGTTGGCCGGGTAGACCACTTTGACACCAGCAGAAAATGCCGAAAGCGATGAAAAAAACATCACGAACAGCACCATGGCGCGCAAGCGCAACTTTAAGAAACCGGTGGTGGGCATAACAAACTCCTTGCGTTGCAAAAGAATTGAAACCGGTCCTGACTCTATACCGAACTGTGCGTTGCCGCAATTGGCATCTCAGCCTTGTCCAAGGACTGGGGCGGCCAATGGTTGGGTCTGTGTGGCTCAGTATTTTTTGGGGTCAAACCACAGGGATGCGTCGTTCAACGGTGTCTCCTTGGGCAGCAGTTTATTGTCAATTTTGATGATGCGCCGGTGCTTGAGGTCGGCCTTTTCGATGGCCGCGCCGTTGTATTTTTTGAAGATGGCGTCAAACGAGCCGTCTTTCATCATTTTGCGAATACCGACTTCGATGCGGTCCTTCAGCTTGGCGTCATTTTTGTTGAAGAAAAAATAGTAGGGCCAGGGGTAGTAAATCAGCAGGTTTTTCTCAATCGCCAAATCCGGGTTTTTCTTGGAATAGGTGTCGTATTCATGGAAGACTTCACTGATCCCTCGGGGAAACAGATCAAACCGTCCACCGGTCACCATTTCAAACAGGTTGTGGTACTGCGCGGTCATCACCGTGAGCCCGTTGGCCTCGTACAGTTTGACGTCGCCCCAGCCCATCCCTTGCCCGATGCTGCGCTTTTTTAAATCGTCAAGGGTTTGGATCTGGTCGATCAAGGCCTGTTGGTCCTTGGCAATGAGGGCAATGCGGTACCCCAAAATGCCTTTGCGCAGGGGGATGCGCAGCGGCAAGAAATCTTTTTCCTTGTCCACCGAGGTGGAGCTCCACACCACCGTGACGGCCTCGTCGCCCCTTTGCAGTTCCATCAGGTAGCGCGACTCGTTCATGCCATACCGGGAGGGCGCCAGCTCGTACGCGCCAAACTCCGCAGCGGTGGCCTTCAGTGCGGTGTCCAGTATTTCGACCAGGTCGTTGAAGCGGGTGTCGCTGGCGGTTTGGTTGGCCGGGTAGACCACTTTGACCCCGGCGGAAAGTGCCGAAAACGAGAGCAAGAGCGTCCCGAAGAACAAGGCGGCCTGCAAGCGCAAGGGTGAAAAACCGGAGACGGGCATGACAAACTCCTTGGCCTACAAAAAGAATGGAGAGCGGTTTGGACTCTATACCGATCCGCATAGGGGGGCAGTGATTGGCGGTGTTTTGCTATTAAATAGATAGCTGTCTGCGCATATTCTATAAGGGCTAGAGGCCTATTTTTCATTTTGCGCCCTAAGCGTAGCGCTTGTTTCGCAGGTTGTGCTTGACGTTTCGCATCATCGGTTGCAGCGTGCCGCAGCCGATGCGCAGCGCCATGCTGGTGGCAAGAATGTCGATAACCAGGAGGTGCAGCAGACGGGACACCATGGGGATGTAGTGCTCAAACGGCTCGCAGTGGTCGGCTGCCAAATGGACATGGGCTGCGCTGGCCAGCGGCGACCCGCTGGCGGTGAGGGCCAGCGTGCTTGCCCCATTTTTCTTGGCAATGTCGCACGCATCCATCAGGTCCCGGGTGCGGCCGGAGTTGGAAATGAGGATGACGCAATCACCCGGCTCCAGCATGGAGGCGCTCACGATCTGAAAGTGGCCGTCGCTGTAGGCCACGGTGTTGATCCCCAGCCGAAAGAACTTGTGTTGCGCATCCTGTGCGACGGTGCCCGAGTCGCCCACACCATAGAACTGGATACGTTTCTTCTGCCGGTAGGCTTCCATCAGCATGGCCGTGGCGCGCTCCATGCTGGCCATGCTGATGTCACTGCGGTACTTGAGCAGGGTGGCCAGGGTGCTGTCTATGACTTTGATCGCCACTTCATGCGTCTTGTCGTCGGCATCCACACAGCGGTGGATGAAGGGCACCCCTTCATCCACCGTGCCGTTCAGTTTGCGTTTGAAGTCCACCAGGCCGTCAAACCCCACACTGCGGCAAAACCGCACCACGGTGGGTTTGCTGACCTTGGACAAGCGGGCCAGTTCGCCCACGGCGAGCGTGGCAAAGTCGCGTGGGTTGGCCAGGCACAGTTTGGCGACGCGTTGCTCCGAAGGGGAGAGCGAGGGCACGGCGGCTTGGATACGGTCCAGCATGGTGCAGCAGGCCGGTGCAATCCACTCACACCGATTCGGGCATGCCGCTGTGCAGCGACCGGGTAATGGCCAGGCCAATGCGGGTGGCCTCCAACGCATCGTCCAAGGTCAAACTCAAAGGCTGCTCGCCCCGGCAGGCGGCCACAAACGCCGCCATCTCGGCCCCAAAGGCGGCCTCGAAGCGTTCATAGAAGTCTTTGACAACGCCATGGCGCACGCCATGCTGGTCACTGCGCACCACGCGGTCGCTCGCCGCGTGCTCTCCCACCGTCAGCTTGCCGGCGGTTCCGATGACTTCGGTGCTGGTCTCGTGGCCATGGGCCATGGTGCGCGAGGCGTAGAACACGGCCCGCGCGCCGCCTTCAAACTCCACCACCGCCAGGCCGTTGTCCACATCGCCCATTTCCGCCAGGGCAGGGTGCAGGGCGACGGTGCCGGTGGCAAAGGCCCGTAGCGCTTTGGGGCGGTTCAGCATCCAGCGCGCCAGGTCGATGTCGTGCACGCTGCAGTCCATGAAGATGCCGCCCGAGGTGGGGGCAAAGCGCACAAAAAAGCCTTCCGGGTCGTTTTGGTCGCAGGTTTGGGAGCGCACCAGAAAGGGCCGGCCGATTTCGCCAGCGGCCACGGCCGCCTGGGCGTTCAGGTAGCTCGGGTCGAAGCGCCTGACAAAGCCCACCATGGCCACCTGGGTCGGGCGCTGTTGCGCCACGGCCAGCACGCGTTCGCAGTCCGCCACATTCAGCGCCAGCGGTTTTTCCACAAACACATGTTTGCCCGCCTTCAGCGCCGCAATGGTCTGGTCGGCATGCAGTGAGGTGGGGGTGACCAGCACCACGGCATCCATCTCGGGGTCGGCAAGGAAGGCATCAAAGTCCTCATACACACGGGCTATGCCCAGTTGTGTGCTGGCATAGCTGCGCTCGTCCGCCACCGGGCTGCACGCCGCCACCAACTCGCAATGCCGGGTGCGAAAGGCCAGGGCCTCCGCGTGGCGCTTGCCCAAACGGCCCAGGCCGACGATACCAATACGAAGATTGTGTGCCATGGTGCCGCCTAGTTGAAGGTGATGACTTGGTTGGTGGCCGCGCTTTTGGCCGCCGCGTCCGCCAAAATTTGCGCGTCCACGCCGTCTTGCACCGTGGTGCGGAAGGTGCCGCCGTTTTGCAGTACGGTGAAGAAGTGTTCAATCTCCAGCCGGTAGGCGGCTGCGTAGCGTTGCAGGAAGAAGGCTTCGGGATTGTCTTGCTGCGTGCCTTGGGCGTTGGCCTGGGTGACTTCGCTGGGGCGGTGGTTGCCACACTGCAGCATGCCCTGCGAGCCGATCACTTCAAAACGCTGGTCGTAGCCATAGGCGGCGCGGCGCGTGGTGTTGATTTGGCACAGCCGCCCCTTCACGGTTTTGATGGTGACGGCGGTGCAGTCGAAGTCGCCGGCCTGGCCAATGGCCGGGTCCGTCAGGCACGAGCCGGTGGCGCTCAGCCAGGCGGCCTTGTCGCCGTCGCCGCACAAAATCCAGCGGAACACATCAAAGTCGTGGATCAGCATGTCGCGGAAGATGCCGCCCGACTGCTGGATGTATTCCACGGGCGGGGCGCCCGGGTCGCGGCTGGTGATGACGAGCATTTCGGGGTTGCCGATGTCGCCCCGGTCCAGGCGGGTTTTGGCCTCGTTGAAAGTGGGATCGAAGCGGCGCTGAAAACCAATCATGCACGCCACGCCCGCTTGCGCCACGGTGGCGGCGCAGGCCTGGGCGCGTTCGGCGGAGAGGTCGACCGGCTTTTCGCAGAATATGTGTTTTCCCGCCTGCGCGGCACGGGTGATCAGGTCGCTGTGGGTGGTGGTGGGGCTGCCGATGAGCACAGCGTCAATGGCAGGGTCGGCCAGTACGGTGTCGATATCCGCCGCTACGGCGCCGACTTGCTGCGCAAGGTCGGCAGCAGCGGTCGGAAGAGCGTCACAGACGTATTTGAGCTTTACACCCTGCTGGGCCGCAAGGTTGGTGGCGTGGATGCGGCCTATGCGACCGGCGCCGAATACGGCAATGTGCTTCATGAAACGTCCTGTCTCTATGTATGGAAGATGGGTTCCGCTGTTTGCGGAGAGCTTGCAGGACTATACAAAACTTTTGCCAATAATGGAAATTTATTTCTAAAAAATGTCTAATGAAAAATAAATGCCGATTTCAAGAGGCCACCTTGGGGGATGTGGGGCGATACGGCAGCTCCAGCGCGTAGGCCAGGGCGATAAACAGGCTTTGGACCAAACCCATTGTGCTGGTCAAAGCCCGAAAACCGAAGGTCGTGTTGTCCTGCACGACCAGCGTGGACACGGCGTCCTTGGCCAAGGGGCTCATGCGGCTGTCGGTGATGGCAATCAGTTGAACACCGCGCGCGACGGCAAGGTTCACGGCGGCCAGTGTTTCCTCGGCGTAGGGCGCAAACGAAATGGCCACCATGACGTCACCTTTGCGCACGGAACGCATCTGTCCCAAGTGCATGCTGCCCAAGCCCGACATGAGGCACACCCGTTTGTCCGTGTGCTGCAGCGCATAGTCCAGGTACACCGCAACCGGAAAAGACCGGCGTGAAGCGGCAATCCAGATGCAATCCGTCTCGCGCAGTAGTTTCACCGCCTTCGTGAACGCAGCGCTGTCAAGATTGGCCTCCAGTTCTTTCATGGCGGCCTGACTGCCGGTGAGGAATTCATGGGCGATTTCGACGCTGGAGAGGCTGCCGGAACCGGACTCGATCACGTCACGAATGCGGGTGCGATAGTTGCGGCTGGGGGCCAGCTGGCGGGTCAGCCCCTCGCGAAAGACCGCTTGCATCTCGGAAAAACCAGTGAACCCAAAATGCTTGGCAAAGCGCACCACGGCCGAGGGTTGAACCTGGCAGTTGGCGGCCAGTTGCTGTATACCTTCGAGGCCAATGTGGTCACGGTGTTGCTCTATATACATGGCAATCACCTTGAGCTGTTTGCTCAAGTTGTCGTATTCCGAAGTAATGCCTTCCACCAGCTGATCGACGCCGCTCTTATTGTTGCTCTTTGATGCCATTGCCACAAATCTTTCAAGTACTACGGTTGCTGTTGCATCCGTTATGGAAAATTATTATTCCCCACATTCTGAATGAAAAGAGTTTCTCATTTTGACCCCCTTGCGCTCAGCCCACATGCATAGGTGCGCATAGGCACCCGGTGCGCTCAGTCCAGGTAGGGCTTGAGCCCCATGTTCTCGGCAAAGTACAGCCGGAACTCACCAGGTTTTTCCATCTGGCTGATGGGGGGCGCCATGCCCAGGGCCGCCAGCACGTGCTGCAGTGCGCGTATGGCCTGGGTGTCTGGGTCCTGATCTATGACGACATCCAGCACACCCTGCTGCAGGTACTGCCGATGGTCATCCGAAATTTCGTGCGTTACCCAGCAGACTTTGTCCTGGGCATAACGTTGCAATGCGGCCTGGATACCTGAAGAGCCTGCCCCTGTGTTGTAGAGGCCCACTATTCCGCCTGGCCCCTTGAGCGCCTGCTGCACGACCCAGTAACACTTGTCGGGGTCATCATGGGTTTCTGTCACATCCACATCGCAGCACAAATCAGGAAACTGCGCAGCGAGAACCTCGCGGCATCCGTCGCTGCGCTCTAGATGCCCCAGGTAGTCGCGTCGACTGGACAGGATCAGTACCCGGCCACGCCGGTGGCACATCCGTCCCAGCAAATAGCCAGCGGTACGGCCGGCGGCGTGGTTGTTGATGCCGACGTAGTCCGCCTGCGGCACTTCACTGACGCGGGTCACCACCATCGCAACATGTTCGCCGCGGGCGCGGGCCGCCTGCAGCGCTTGGCGCACGGCCGGGGTGTCAGGTGCCGCCACAATCAAGGCTTGGCGCTTATAGCGGCGCGGCTCCATGGCGCGTAACAGTGCCGCCTCATCCTGCTCGGGGGTGGTGACGCGGTGCACAACCAGCCGCTTGTCCAGCATAGCCACGCCGCGCTGCATGGCCAGATTCAGACGCCGGAAGAACGGCGACGGGTTGTCCGGCAGCACGATGTCAATGTGGATCAGACCGTGCCGCGTGTCAGGCAGGACCCGCGGAATGCCGAGCTGTCGCGCCGCCTGCACCACCTTTTCCCGCGACCGGGCCGAGGTGGTGTCGCGCTCATTCAGCACCCGGTCCACCGTGGCAACACTCACGCCCGCAAGTGCCGCAATCTCTGCAAATCTGGCGGTCTTTTTGCGACGTAGGGGGTTTTTCATAATTTGCCGATTTTTCGTCAATTATCCCGCATGCGTTGCCCAAGCGCGAACCTACATTAGGTGGGCCGCGCAGCGTTTGCGGTGACCACATCACCAGGAGATAAGTATGAAGATTGCGTTAGACCCGTACATGATCCGCCACCTCAGCCTGGAGCAGCTGCCCGGCGCAGTGGCCGCGCTGGGGTACGACCAGATTGAACTCTCGCCCCGCTCGGACTTTCTGGACTGGTGGGTCATGCCGCGTGCCACCCAGGAGCGCATGACTGGCTTCAAGACCGCTATGAAAGCCGCCGGTGTGGGGCTGGCCACCCTGCAGCCCATGTACCGCTGGGCCAGCCCATTTGAAGACGAACGCCAGTGGGCCGTGCGCTGCTGGAAAAAGGCCATCGAGGTGTCCGTAGAGATGGGCTGCGAGCTCATGATCTCCGAGTTTGGCCGTGGCGCATCACCCGAGCGCTCGGTGGGGGAGCGCCCCGGTGCCAATACCAAGGAGATGTGCGAGGCCGCCTGGTTCCGCTCCATGGACGAGCTGCTACCGATCTTTGAGCGCGAAGGCCTCACGCTGTCGGTCGAGCCACATCCTGAAGACTGGGTTGAGACCCTGCAACCGGCTGTGGATATCGTCAAGAACATTGGCTCCAGTGCCCTCAAGCTGTCCTACATCGCACCGCACACTTTCTATTACGGCGACGACATGGCGGCCATGATCCGCGAGGCGGCGCCCCTGCTGGCCCATGTGCGCGTGGCCGACACCTTCAATCACAAGAAGAGCAGCCAGCTGCGCTACATCGTCAACCCACCGGGCTCCAACCAGATCCGGGTGCACCAGCACCTGGACATAGGCCAGGGCGAGATCGACTGGGACATCTTCTTCGACACCCTGGCTGAAGTGAAGTTCAACGGCGTGCTGTCTTCCTGTGTGTTCGCTTGGGAAGAGCGCGCTGACGAATCTTCCCGTTACATGCGCTCAGAGATGCAGCGCTACCTTGACAAATATCCACAACCCTAAGGAGAAACTTCATGACTTTAAACATTGGTGTGATTGGCTGCGGCATGATCGGCCGCGACCACGCCCGTCGTATCCAGCACGTGCTCGCAGGCGCCCAGGTGGTCGCGCTGTCCGATGTCAACCAGGCCAACGCCGAGAGCGTGCGCAAGGACCTGGCGCCCCAGGCCCGCATCTATGAAACCGGTGAGGCGCTGATTGCCGCACCGGAGGTGCATGCCGTGTTGGTCACCTCATGGGGCGCCACCCACGAGCCCTATGTGTTGGCTGCCATTGCCGCGGGCAAACCTGTCTTTTGCGAAAAGCCCCTGGCCACCACGGCAGCGGGCGCGCGCCGCATCGTTGACGCCGAAGTGGCTTTCGGTAGCCGCCTGGTGCAGGTCGGCTTCATGCGCCGCTATGACGCGGGCTACCTCGCGCTCAAGGCCGCGGTGGAGCAACACACCGGCGCGCCCATCTTGGTGCACGCTGCCCACCGCAACCCGGCCGTGCCTGAAGCCTATGTCACGCCCATGGCCATCCACGACACCTTGATCCATGAGATCGATGTCTTCCGCTGGCTGCTCGATGATGACTACGTCTCGGCACGCGTGCTCTACCCGCGCAACTCTGCCCGCAGCCACACCAAGCTGCGCGACCCGCAGGTGGTGGTTCTGGAGACGGTCAAGGGCGTGTTGATCGACGTGGAAGTGTTCGTGAACTGCCACTATGGCTACGATATTCAATGTGAGGTGGTGGGCGAAAACGGCACGGCACGCCTGCCCGAGCCTATGACTGTGGACATGCGCCTGGGCGCAAAACGACAGAGCGCCATTCTCACCGACTGGAAAGACCGATTCGTGGCCAGTTATGACGTGGAACTGCAGGACTTCATCCGCGCGGCAAGCCAGGGCGGTGCCACGGGCCCCAGCTCCTGGGATGGTTATGCCGCTGCCGTCACCTCGGATGCCTGTGTGCAGGCGCAGGAGTCTGCCGGCCAAAGCGTGGCCATTGCACTGCCCGTGCGGCCCGCCCTCTACAAATAGTCGTCCCCCCTACTTTCGAAAGACCAAACCATGCGCTTTTCCCTTAGCCATATCCTGGCTCCGCGCCAATCCCCTGCAGAGTTCTTTGCCATGGCACGTGCCCTCGGCGTGACCGATGTCGAGATCCGCAACGACACGCCCAATGTGGTGGGCACCGTCTCGCCTGCCGACGTGAAGGCCGCCGCCAAGGCCGCCGGCGTCAATCTGCTCTCGATCAACGCCTTGTACCCCTTCAACGTCTGGAACGAGGAGCGCCGCGCCCAGACCGAAAAGCTGGCCGCCTATGCCGCAGCCTGTGGCGCCCAGGCGCTGGTCATGTGCCCCCTCAATGAAGGCAAACCCGTGGCCCAAGAAGCGCTGGTCGCTGCGCTGGCTGCCATCAAACCCATCCTTGTCGCACACGGCATCCGGGGCCTGGTGGAGCCACTGGGCTTCCCGGTGTCCTCCTTGCGCCGCAAGGCGGACGCGATCGCTGCCATCAAGTCGGCCGGGGGTGAAGGCCTGTTCAAGCTAGTACACGACACATTTCACCATCACCTGGCGGGTGAGACCGATTTCTTCCCGGAGTGGACCGGCCTGGTGCACATATCGGGAGTGGTGGACCCGGATGTATCGGTGGCGGACATGCTCGACGCCCATCGGGTGCTGGTGGACCAGCGCGACCGGCTGGGCAACGTGGCACAAATCCGCGCTCTGCAAGCCGCCGGCTACGAAGGTCCGTACAGCTTCGAGCCGTTTGCGACCGAGGTGCAGGAACTGGCCGATCCGCAATCTGCGCTGGACTCCAGCATGGCTTGGCTGCGCGCGCAAGTCGCTGCCTGAGATCCACCTAATACTTGGCTGCCAATAGCCGGGTGCGGACGATATAAGGTACGTCCGCGCCCGTTTTTTCCAATTTTCAATGTCGGTGGCATCACCTTCGGTCAGTACCACGGGTTCACGATGCGCATCTCTTCCTGGTTGACTGTCTACCGACTCGAAGGCCTGAATTTCCCGAGCTAACCGCGGTTGTGATTCGCCCCACCCGCATCCTTCATGAAGGCGAGCAGGAGAGTGCCGAGCCGAGCCGGCTGCTCCTGTTGGATCCAGTGACCTGCACCGTCGATCAGCTCGATGCCGCTCATCCTCGTCGTCGCCTTGGTCTTCATAAGGTCAATCCCACCAGGCGACACATAGTTGGCCCAATCACTCTTTCCACCGATATAGAGCGAAGGGACATCGATCGTTTTGCCCGAAAAAAGACGCAACTCAGCGTTTAATTCTGGATCGGTAAAGACACGATAAGCCTGCAAGGCGCCTTGAAAACCAGTGCGGCCATACTCCGCCGTGTACACATCAAGTTCAGGTTCGGTGAGCCATTTGCAGGCCAAGACCTCGGCGGCGGAAGGGTGGAATGGCGCTACGGTCTGAGACATCGTTTTGCCTAATTCCATAACGTAGTAGGTCGGTAATTGCGCAAGTTCTATAGGGGTTGGCGCCTTCAACGGATGCGGCTTATTGCCCGGCCAATCTGCGCTCTTGACATAGAAAAATGCACGAAGAAACGCGTGCAATCCTTGGGGAGGGTGCCACAAGTCATTGTTCGCCTCGCGTGTGCTCAAGTATTGTTGATAGTGCTTTCGCGGCGGATCGAGCGCCGCCAGCGCAGCCGCCAATTTTTGATTTCCAGTGTTGGGTTGTACCGACGATGCCTTGCCATCTGCAATGTTGAACGGAAATGCCGGCGTACCAGGAAACGGTGCGCTCATCAGTACCACCGAGGGAAAAACGTCAGGTCGAACTAGCGCGCAATAGGCCGCCACGGGCGAGCCGAAGTCGTGCCCGACGAGCATTGCCGTACGCCGATATCCCAATGCCGAAACCAATCCAAGTGCGTCTCTTGTCATGTTTAAGAGACTGAAGGACCCTAGCTGAGCGTCATAGCTGCTATCCCAACCGGTGGTGCGACCAAAACCCCGCTGGTCGGGCGCCACAACGTGGTACCCGGCGTCAGCCAGAATGGGCATCAGGTGTCGCCAACCGTACGCCAAGTCCGGAAAGCCGTGCAGAAGCAGCGCGAGCGGTCGGTCAGGGTTCTCGTAACCGGCCTCGAGAAGATGGACATCGAGGCCGTTGACTCCTTGGATCATTCGCGAGCGGACCCCCTTGGGAAGGGTTCCCTCGCTATATGTTGATGTGTTCAAAACCGTTCCTCCTATGGGGTTTGCGCGGGCGGGTTGAAATGACGCCGCAAAGAGACTGGCGGCGCCCATCGCTAATACGGCTCTCCGGGACGCCGATGGCTTGAAACTAAATGGGTGATTCATGATTTCCTGGCTTAGGACTAGATGGAGTGGGATCAGTGTGTTTGTATGGTGATCGCCATTGTATGGCGATCACCATACAAACGTCAAGCGCTCTGTGTTAAGTTCACGGTATGCCACGTAAGACTGACGCCCGCGCTAGCGCGATTGCCACTGCCGAACGACTGTTTCGCATCCAAGGCTATACAGCGACTGGATTGATCCAGATCCTTAAAGAAAGCGGCGCACCCAAAGGATCGTTCTACTTTCACTTTCCACGCGGAAAGGCACAGCTCGCAGAAGAAGCAATCGATCAATACGTTGCGACAAGGATTGCTGTGTTGCGTAATATTTCATCAAACACGACGGGTGATGCTCTGAAATTCGTTCGTCAGATCTTCAGCACATTCGCTGCCGAAATGGTCGCCTCTGATTTTCAGTATGGATGTCTGATGCAAAATCTGGCGAATGAGCTACCCGCGCTAGACGCTGAGCTGACCAAACGGGTAGCGCGCGGTTTTGTTGGTTCGACCGAGATTGTTGCGGAGCATTTCAGAGGGTGCGGTTTTTCTCCCGCGCGCGCATCCACTACCGCAACCGCTTTGGTCGCCGCAGTCGAAGGCGCGCGAACGATTGCCCGCCTGGAACGCACGCCGGCTATATTCGAGGCGCTGGCGGATGTTAGTGTCCAGGGGTGGGCTGCCCCCGAGGGGTGATCCGGGTCTAAAGTTCTTGATTTCGTATTGCATTTGGCCAATGGGCTGCAGAAGCTGAGCAGCGCAGTTTCGGCGAGATCGTGAACGAATCACCGGCCAGGCTCAGAGCCCTCACGACACCCCTTTGATGCCGGGGTTGCGTGCCTACTCTGTGATCCGTTCCAACTGCAGCAAGGTTTCGGGCGTCAGTTCCGGGAGCCACCTGCACCACGCCGGGCACCGACTCGCCATGGGGTGGGGGAGTTCATCCCTTTGCAAATTGGTTGAGCGCTCCACCCGATACACCATTCTTGGCCCGCACTTGAACCGGGAGTCGATGAATTTTGCATACGACGTCCTCGCTACGGTGAAATAGCGTGGAAATTTAGACGCGTTTTTTCTTGTTGCGGTATTGGTCAGCGATCACGGCCGCCACGATGATGGCGCCCTTGACCATCTCCTGGTAGTACGCGTCGATGCGGATGAAGGTGAAGCCCGAAGTCATCACCCCCAGGATCAGCACACCAATCACCGTGCCGGTGATCCGGCCCACACCCCCCACGAGTGAGGTGCCGCCAATCACCACCGCGGCAATGGCGTCCAGTTCGTACATGACCCCCATGCCGGACTGGCCCGAAATAGCACGTGCTGCGGTCACCGTGCCGGCAATGCCGCTGAGCAAGCCTGCGATGGCATAGATCCAGATCAGGTGCCGGTTGACGTTGATGCCGGACACCCGGGCCGCCTGGCGGTTGGCGCCGATGGCGTAGGTGTATTTGCCAAAACGGGTGTAGCGCAAAACGACGTGGAAGATGGCGGCGATCACCAAAAAGATCACCACGGGGTTGCCGCCTTCACCGAGCCATGCGAAGTCGTCGGTGAGCATGCTGACTGGCATGCCGCCGGTAAACCACTTGGCAAACCCGCGGGCCGCCACCATCAGTCCCAGTGTGGCAATAAAGGGGGGAATGCCGGTCATCGCAATCAAAGACCCGTTGAGCGCCCCTGCAATCAAACCGACAAAAATCCCCGCCATGAGCGGCCAGAACACATGCAAGTTGGTCAGTTCCGGAAAGATGGCGCGTGGAAAGTCCGACACCTGGGCCAGGCTGGCGGAGACCACCGCCGCCGCCGCCACCACGGAGCCCGACGAGAGGTCAATGCCGCCGGTAATGATGACCAGGTTCACACCGATGGCAATGATGCCAATCACGGACATCTGCAAGATGATGATTTTCAGCCGCTCCAGGTTGAACATGAAACTTTGGTCGTTGAGGTACCAGCCGATGGCCTCAAAAAACACGCAGATGCCAACCAGCACCAGAAAGATGCTGAACTCCGGGGGGAGTTTCAGCGTGGGTTTGGCGATGGAGTGCATCGCTTTGGGAACAGAGGTAGTGTTCATGATCAGTGTCTCTCTTCAGTTACTTCGCAGCCAGGTCCATGATGGAAACCTGGTCTGCATCTTTACGATCCAGGATGCCGGTGAGCCGGCCTTCATGCATGACCATGATGCGGTCACTCATTCCCAGCACTTCCGGCATTTCGGACGAAATCATCAAGATGGCCACGCCCTGGCCCGCCAGTTCGGACACCAGCTTGTGTATTTCAGCCTTGGCGCCCACATCGATTCCGCGTGTGGGTTCGTCCAGAATTAAAATTTTCGGGTGGGTCAGAAGCCAGCGTCCCACCAGCACTTTTTGCTGGTTGCCGCCGGACAGGTTTTGGATGACCTCCGACATGCTGGGTGTCTTGACCCGCAGCCGCTGGGCCATCTCCATGCAGTCTCGGTTCAGAGACTTGCTTTGCACAAATCCTTTGGTGACATAGTTCTGGTTCAGCACCGCCGCGCCCATGTTGTCCTGGATGTCCAGGCTCAAAAAGCAACCGGTTTCCTTGCGGTCTTCCGTCAAGAACGCCATACCCGCCGCCAGGGCGGCCGCCGGCGTGTCGATCTCGACCCCGACGCCATTGATTGCAATCGTCCCGGAGGTGGCCGGCACCACGCCGAACAAGGCCTCCGCCACATTGGACCGTCCAGAGCCCACCAGACCGGCCATGCCCAAAATTTCTCCGGCGCGTATGTCGAAGGTGATGTTCTGAAAAACCCCTTCCAGGCAGAGGTCCTGGACCGACAGCACCACGTCCCCAATGGGCACGTCTTGCTTGGGAAACATCTGCTTGATTTCGCGCCCGACCATCATGCGGATGATGTCGTCGCGGGTGACATCGGACGAGGCACAGGTGGCGATGTACTGGCCATCGCGAAAAACGGAAAATTCATCCGCAATCTCAAACAGCTCATTCATCTTGTGGGTGATGTAGATGATGCCTTTGCCCTGCTTCCTCAGATTGCGGATGATGTTGAAGAGGTGTGCAACTTCGGTTTCGGTGAGCGCCGACGTGGGCTCATCCATGATGAGCACGTCGGAGTTGTAGGACACGGCCTTGGCAATTTCCACCATCTGCCGGCTGGCGACCGACAGGTTCTGAATTTCCACATCCGGGGCGATATCGATGGACAACTCGGCAAACAGCGCGGCGGTCTTGCGGTTCAGTTCCTTGTGGTCCACAAAACCAAATCTGTTTTTGGGTTCGCGCGTGATCCAGACGTTCTCAGCCACCGTCATGTGCGGCATCAGGTTGAGCTCCTGGTGAATCATGGCAATGCCCTGGTTCAGGGCGTCGATGGGGGACTTTAAAGTGATCTTTTCCCCGCGGAGAAAGATATCGCCTTGGTCCGGTAGGTAGATGCCGGAAATGATTTTCATCAAGGTCGATTTGCCTGCACCGTTTTCGCCCATCAGTGCGTGCACGGTTCCGGCCTTGAGTTGGAAGGAGACCTTGTCCAGAGCCACCACCCCTGGAAATACTTTGAGGATTCCCCGAATTTCCAGAAGCGAGTGGTCCAACGGGGGCGCGGCGTCTGTGTGCGGACGCTCCAATGTAGTAGTGTCTGACGTCATGGTGACTCTCATGAACAGGAAAAAGAGGGATGCCCCATGGGAGCATCCCCCGCATGGGGAAACAATCAGTTTTTGGCAGTGTATTTGGTCAAGTTAGCGGGTGTCACCAACTCAAATGGTACGTTCACGAAACGTTCCACTTTTTGTTTCTTGATCAGTTTCAGGGCAGCTTCGATAGACCCCGAACCTTGGCCCGCCGCATTTTGGAAAACTGTCACTTTCAGGTCACCCGCCTTCATGGATGCCAGGGCATCTGGTGTCGCGTCAATACCGGCCACCAAAGAGTCTGGTGTCCATTTTTTGGCCGCTTTGAGCGCGTTGATGGCGCCAATAGCCATTTCGTCGTTGTTGGCAATCACGGCGTCAAACTTCATACCTGCGGTGACCCAGTTTGTGGTGATGTCCTGGCCCTGGGTACGGTCCCATTTGCCTTCGCGTTTGTCCAAAATCTTGATGCCGCTGCATGCCTTGGTGGCCAGCACTTCTTCAATGTCTTTGGTGCGGGTACGTGCCGCTTCATTGGACAATTCGCCCATCAGCACCACGATGCTGCCCTTGCCCTTGAGGATGCGGCAGACTTCCTGTGTTTGCACGGTGCCAGACACTTTTTCGTCGGATGCCACCACTGCCACGCCGGCGGGCAGTTTGTCAAAATCCACAGGCTTGCGGTTCACATAGATCAATGGAATCTTGGCATCGGTCACCATTTTGGTGATCTTGGGCGTGACATCGGTGTCCACGGGGTTGACGATGATGGCGTCCACCTTTTGTGCAATCAGATTCTGGATCTGGCTGAGTTGTTTGCCCACGTCGTTTTGTGCGTCTTCAACCTGCACTGTCGCACCAGCCTTTTTGCCGGATTCCAAAACACCATTTTTCAAAATGGTCAGAAACGTATCCAGTTGCGCCATGGCCAGACCGACCTTTTCGGCGTGTGCCGCCATGGGTGACAGCAGCGTGGTGGATATGGCTGCAGCGGTAAGAAGCTTTTTCATACGAATGAATCTCCAGTGTTGGTTGAGAACGACGCAGTGAATGCCGTTCGGTGTTTTGGGTTCGTGCAAATAGCGCTTGAACCACCCTATGAACTGTAATCAAATTTTCCAAAAAATAGAAATTATTTTCTAAGTAATTACCCTATGGAAATTTATGTCCATATAATTTATAGTTCGTAGAACCTAAGGCAGACTGCACTTAAGTAGAGGTGGTTTGTGACTCTATCGGTCATGGCCTGCCATTGCTAACCTAACCCAATTTCGTCATCCATGCGCATTTTCAATTTCCCCTCCGACCGCAAAATTGATCTGGCTTGTCTTGGGCGCCTGGCGGTAGATTTCTATGCACAGCAGTTCGGCAGCCGGCTGGAAGATGCGCGCAGCATGGCCATGTACCTGGGCGGCAGCTCCGGTAACCTGGCCTTTGGCGTGGCCCGTCTGGGCTTGCGCAGCGCCATGATTTCCCGCGTGGGCAACGAACACATGGGCCGCTTCCTGACCGAAACCCTGGAGCAAGAAGGCTGCGACACCAGCCAGGTGCAAATCGACCCCGAGCGCTTGACCGCCTTGGTCTTGCTAGGCCTCAAGGACCGCGACACTTTTCCTCTGCTCTTTGTGCGCGAGAACTGTGCCGATATGGCCGTGGATGCGGCGCTGATCAGCGAAGATTTCATCGCCCAGTGCCGCGCCCTGGCGATTACAGGTACCCACCTGTCCACACCCGGCACCCGTGCGGCGTCGGCTGCGGCGCTTGCCTACGCCAAGAAACACGGCGTCATTCGTGTTCTGGACATTGACTACCGCCCCGTGCTGTGGGGCTTGACCAGCCGTGGTGCGGGCGAGAACCGCTATGTGCCCGATGCACGCGTCACCCAGCAGTTGCAAGAGATGCTGGGTGAATTTGACCTGTTGGTGGGCACCGAAGAAGAGTTTTTCATTGCCGGTGGTGTGCCGGATGATCTGATCGCCAGCCTGCGCGCCGTGCGCAAAGTGAGCAATGCCACCTTGGTGGTCAAACGCGGCGCACTGGGCTGCTGCGTGATTCCCGGTGTCATCCCGTTTCACATTGATGTGGCGACCACTTTCAAGGGCGAGCGCGTGGAAGTGCTCAATGTGCTGGGTGCGGGCGACGCCTTTTTGTCCGGTCTGATGGCCAGCCTGCTGCAGGGCAAGGACTGGGCGCAGTCCACCCAGGTGGCCAATGCCTGCGGCGCCATCGTGGTGTCGCGCCATGCCTGCTCTGCCGCCATGCCGACACCTGCGGAGTTGGCCCACTGGTTCAGTGGCGCGCGCAACCCCAAGGTGGACGCCGACCAGCAGTTGGCCCATCTGCACCGGGTTACAGCAGCACGCCCCCAGTGGAACGAGCTGTGTGTGATGGCGTTTGACCACCGCAGCCAATTTTTGGAGATGGTGCGCGAAGCCGGCGTGAGCGAAGCGCGTATTCCCGTATTGAAGAAACTGCTGGTCCAGGCGGCCGAGCAGGTTGAAAAAAGCCACCAGCTGCAGGGCCACATCGGCGTGCTGGTCGATGGTGGTGACTATGGCAGCGATGCCCTGGCCAGTGCCACCGGGCGTGGTTGGTGGGTGGGGCGGCCGGTGGAGCTGCCGGGTTCGCGCCCGCTGCGTTTCGACGGCACCCGTTCGGTAGGCAGCGCCTTGGTGCACTGGCCTACCGAGCAGGTGGTGAAATGCCTGGTGCATTACCACCCGGATGACAGCAACGGGCTGCGCCTGGAGCAAGAGCAACGGGTGCGCGAGCTGTGGGAAGCCACCCGCGCGTCCGGCAACGAGTTGCTGCTGGAAGTCATCTTGCCCAAAGCGATGACCCAGCACGGCAGTGAGGACGCCAGTGTGCTGCGTGCCGTGGCGCGTTTTTACAACCTGGGCATCAAGCCCGAGTGGTGGAAGCTGGCGCCCATGCAGTCCCAGGGCTGGGCTGATTTGCAAGCGTTGGTCCAGGAGCGTGATCCCTACTGCCGTGGCGCGGTCATTCTGGGCTTGAACCAGCCGCTGAACTACCTGGCGCAGAGTTTTGCGCAGGCGTCCAATCCGGTGGTCAAAGGCTTTATGGTAGGGCGCACCTTGTGGGCCGACGCATCGCTGCGCTGGTTCAAGAACGAACTCGACGATGCCGGCCTTCAGCGTGAAGTGGCCGCCAACTTTGCCACCCTGGTCGATGCCTGGCGCGGCCGTGTGCAAGCAACCCTTGGAACTGATTTGTCATGACAACACAACGACTCACGATGGCGCAGGCGCTGGTCAAGCATGTGGCTGCGCTGCGGGTGGAAATGGCCGATGGCAGCATCCAGCCCTATTGCGGTGGTGTCTTCACCATCTTCGGCCACGGCAACGTGGCCGGGCTGGGCGAAGCCCTGTGGGCGGAGCGCGCCGCACTGCCCACCTACCGCGCCCACAACGAACAAGGCATGGCCCTGGCCGCCGTGGCCTACGGCAAGGCCCACCTGCGCCAGCGCATGATGGCGGTCAGCTCCAGCATTGGCCCGGGTGCCACCAACATGGTCACCGCCGCTGCGGTGGCGCATGTCAACCGCCTGCCGGTCTTGCTGCTGCCCGGTGACGTCTTCGCCACCCGCACCCCCGACCCAGTGCTGCAGCAGATCGAGAGCTTCCAGCAAGGCGATGTGAGCGCCAGCGACGCCTTCCGCCCGGTGACGCGGTACTTTGACCGCATCACCCGCGCCGAGCAAATCCTCACGGCGTTGCCGCGTGCCATTCAGGTCATGACCGACCCGGCGTCCTGCGGCCCGGTGTGCCTGTCCTTGCCACAAGACGTGCAGGCCCACGCCTTTGACTGTCCCCTGGACTTTCTGGAGCCGCGCCTGTTGCACTTCCGTCGCCCGCCAGCGGACCCGCGCGAAGTGGCCAGTGCCGCTGCTTTGCTCAAGACAGCCAAGAAACCCTTGATCGTGGCCGGGGGCGGTGTGCTCTACAGCCAGGCCTGGGACGCCCTGCGCGCGTTTGCGGAAAAGCATGGCATTCCCGTGGCGGAGTCCCATGGCGGAAAGAGCAGCCTGAGCTGGGACCACCCATTGAATGTGGGCGGCATTGGCGTGGATGGTGGCCCCGCTGCGAACGCGGTGGCACGCCAAGCGGATCTGGTATTTGCCGTGGGCACCCGCTTGCAGGATTTCACGACCGGTTCCCACGCTTTGTACGCCCAGGCCAAATTGCTGAGCCTGAACGTCCAGCCCTTTGATGCAGGCAAGTGGAGTGGGCTGGGGCTGGTGGCCGATGCGCGCACCGGTTTGGAGCAATTGACCCAGGCCATGGGCGACTGGAGAGCAGAGCCAGCGTGGACAAAAACTGCAAAGCTGCAGGCCTCGGCCTGGGTGTCCCGCGTGACCGAGTTGACGACGGCCATCCCTAAAAATGTATTGCCCTACGACGCCGAAGTCATGGGCGCGGTACGCGACTCGCTCAACGACGCAGGGGGTGACAGCGGCAAACACGATGTGGTGGTCTGCGCGGCCGGCACCTTGCCCGCCGAATTACACAAGCTCTGGCGTGCATCCTTGCCAGGCAACTACCACGTCGAATACGGCTATTCCTGCATGGGCTATGAAATTGCTGGTGCACTGGGCGCCAAGATGGCCCGGCCCGCGCAGGAAGTGATCGTCATGGTGGGCGACGGCTCCTACATGATGATGAATTCCGAGATTGCGACCTCGGTGCTGCTGGGGCAGAAGCTCATCATTGTGGTGCTGGACAACCGGGGTTACGGTTGTATCGAGCGCCTGCAACTCAAATCGGGCAGCCCCAGCTTCAACAACATGCTGGACGACTGCGTTCCGGCAGGCGGAGCCAAGAGCACGATTGACTTTGCCATGCATGCAAGAAGCATGGGCGCGGAGGCGGTGCATGTCCATTCGGTTGCCGACCTCAAGGCGGCCATGGTGAAAGCGCGCGCTGCCCTCCAGACCCAGGTGATCGTGATTGACACCACCCATGAACGCATCACCGAAGAGGGCGGCTGCTGGTGGGAGGTGGGCATCCCTGAGGTGTCAGAGCGCACGCAAGTGCAGGACGCCCACGCCCGCTACCTGACCGCCAAAAAAGAGCAACGTGTTTAAACCCCCATGATTGAAAGAGAAATTAGCATGACCTGGAATGTCCGCATTGGTATCAACCCCCTGTCCTGGATGAACGACGACCTGCCCACACTGGGGGGGGAAACGTCGCTGGAAACTGCGCTCAGCGAAGGCAAAGAAATTGGCTACGAAGGGTTCGAGTTGGGCAACAAGTTTCCCAAAGACGGCCCTGGCCTGAAAGCCAAGCTCGATGCATTTGGTCTGGCCTGTGTGTCGGGATGGTATTCAGGCTTCTTGGCCGAGAAGGACGCGGACCAAAGCAACGCCCAGGCCGTGGCTGCGGAAATCGAACGCTGCAAGACCCACATGGATAAGCTGCAATACAACGGCGTCAAAGTCGTGGTCTACGGTGAATGCGCCGGCACCGTGCAGGGCCAGATGGACACGCCCGTGTCCAAGCGCCCCCACTTCGCCAACGACGCGCTGTGGCAAGCCTACGCTGAGCGGCTCAACGCTTTTGGGGAATACCTATTGGCCACCTATGGCATCAAGCTGGCCTACCACCACCACATGGGCGCCTATGTGGAATCGCCTGCCGATGTTGACAAGCTGATGGACCTGACAGACCCGGCCAAGGTGTTTTTGTTGTTCGACACCGGACACGCTTATTTTGGTGGTGCAACCGACCCCAATGCCTTGCTGCAAAAACACGTCAAGCGGGTGGTGCATGTGCACTGCAAGGATGTGCGCACCCCGGTGATCGCCCAGGCCCGCAACGACAGTTGGAGCTTTTTGAACGGTGTGATCAATGGCACCTTCACCGTGCCCGGTGACGGCAGCATTGACTACCGGACCGTGTTGACCACGCTGCGCAATGCGGGGTATGAAGGCTGGCTGGTGGTGGAGGCCGAGCAGGACCCCGCCGTGGCCCCCAGCTACCAGTACGCCAAAAAGGGGTATGAGACCCTGCGTTCCCTGGTGGACAGCCTGAACTGAGCACCACCATGGTCAGCCCTCTACTCGCCAAAGCCGCACCCACCGGGCGCGAAATCGTCAACGTCACGCCCGAGCGCGCGGGCTGGCGCCACATCGGCTTTCGCGCCCTGCGCCTGGGCGCCGGTGACGTTGAATCGGTGCAGACCGGTAGCCGTGAACTGTGCATCGTGGTGCTGACCGGCACCGTGGAGGTAACGGTGGACGGCCAGACCTATGCGGGTCTGGGCAAGCGCCAAAGTGTGTTCGAGGAGGTGTCGCCCGCCGCGGTGTATGTGCCTGCCGGCAAGGTGGTGCAGATTGTGGTGGCGGCCCAGTGCACTGCAGGGGCGGAAGTGGCCTTGTGCAGCGCGCCGGGCGGCGCCGACAGCGCCCAGCGCCAGGTCAGGGTGATGGACTCGGCCGCCATGCGCCGCAGCGTGCGTGGCAAGGGCAGCAACACCCGTTATGTGTGCGACATCCTGCCGCACGACGACCCCACGGCGGCCCACCTGCTGGTGGTGGAGGTGCTGACCCCCGCCAGCCACTCCAGCAGCTACCCGCCCCACAAACACGACGTGGAGCAGCCCCCGGTGGAAACGCAGTTGGAAGAAACCTACTACCACCGCCTCAACCCGCCCCAGGGCTTTGCCTTCCAGCGCGTCTACACCGACGACCGCAGCCTGGACGAGGCCTGTGCCGTGGAAAACCACGACGTGGTGATGGTGCCCCGGGGCTACCACCCGGTGACGGCTCCCCATGGGTATGACCTGTACTACCTCAATGTGATGGCCGGACCCAACCGCTTTTGGGTGTTCAAGAACGACCCGGCGCACGAGTGGATGCTGGCTCCCGCCGCCATTTAAAACCTCCAGCGCTGTGTAGGGAACCCAGCAGGGCCTGTCCCTGCGGGGGTGGGGGTGGGCGCGTCTTTTGTAAGAAAGTGGTACGCATATGAACTGGCAGAAGCAAATGCAAAATTCGGTCGCGCGCAGACTGGCACTGTGGGCGCTGCTGGGGCTGGCGGCGGTGCTGGTGGCGGTGGGGGCCGCCTTGGCCGTGATAGAGCACCGCAGCACCCATGCCCTGATGGTGACTTCCACCGCCGAACGGGTGCAAAGCATGGTGGCTGTGGCCGACACCGCCGACCAGATCAACCGTGGCATGGTGCTGCACTCTTTCGCCAACTTCCGCCGAAGTTTCGAGCGAACGCCCGCCGTGAACGAGGCCAGCGGTGAGATGAGTAGCTCGGGCAATGTCGTCAACGACGATTTCGAAGCAGTGGACAAATTTGCCCGGGACACGCGGGGCGTGGCCATGGTGTTTGCCAAAAAAGGGAACGGCTTTGTGTGCATCTCCACCTCCCTGCGCAACAAGGATGGCGCGCGGGCGATGGAGATGCGCTTCGACAGCCAGCACCCGGCTTACCAGAGCGTCATGGCGGCCCAGACCTACACCGGCGCCGTGACCTGGTTTGGCCGCGCCTTCATGGCGCACTACGAGCCTTTGAAGAATGCGGCGGGCAAGGTGGTGGGGGTCTTTGTGATCGGCAATGACGTGTCCTTGCAGGACCTGGTGTTGGTGAACCAAATTGCCGAGGTGCGCATTTTTGAAGACGGTGGCATGTACTTCATCGACGCCACCGGCCCCCTGGCCGAAGCCCGCTTCATCGTGCACCCCACGGCCAAGGGCCAAAAGGTGCTGGAGGTCTACCCCCAGGCCCTGCCTTTCCTCGAAGCCCTGCAAAACAACCCCGGTGGGTATGTACGCAAGGCCCCGACCTTTTTGAGCGAAGACACGCAAGACAAATGGGCGGTCATGCGCAAGACCAAGGCGGGCACCGGCTGGCTGGTGGCCGAGGTGTCGGAGCGTGAATCCATGGCGCAGTACTGGTTCAATATGCGCACGATCTGGGCCCTGTTGCTGGGCACCGCCTTGTTGTTGGGCGCAGGGCTGTTTGTGCTGGTTCGCCGCACGGTGAGTGCGCCCCTGGGGGTGCTCACCAAGGCCGTCACGTTGGTGGCCCAGGGCGACCTGACCCAGGCCTTTCACACCGACCGCAAAGACGAAATTGGCTCTCTGGTCACCGAGGTGGAGGGCCTGCGCCAGTGCTACCTGCAAGCCTTGTCGCAGGTGCGTGCGTCGGTGGAGAGCATCAGCAATGCCAGCACCGAGATCGCCAGCGGCAACCAGGACCTGAGCGTGCGCACCGAGCAGACCGCCAGCAACCTGCAGCGCACCGCCTCCAGCATGGCCCAACTCACTGGCACGGTGCGGCTTTCCGCCGATGCGGCCCGCCAGGCCAACCAACTGGCCACATCGGCGGCGGCCGTGGCGGCACGGGGCGGCGCGGTCGTGGGCGAGGTGGTGTCCACCATGAATGACATCAACCAAAGCTCCAAGAAAATTGCCGACATCACCAGCGTGATCGATGGCATTGCGTTCCAGACCAACATCCTGGCGCTCAACGCCGCGGTCGAAGCCGCTAGGGCAGGTGACCAGGGCAGGGGCTTTGCGGTGGTGGCCAGCGAGGTGCGAAGCCTGGCGCAGCGCAGCGCAAGCGCCGCCAAGGAAATCAAGTTGTTGATCGGCGCCTCGGTCGAGCGGGTGGAGTCGGGTTCCCGCCTGGTGGAAAACGCGGGCAGCACCATGGATGAAATCGTCGGCTCGGTCCAGCGTGTGCGGGACATCATTGCAGAGATCAGCGCCGCGGCGGCCGACCAGTCCGATGGCCTTGAGCAGGTCAACAGTGCGGTCAATGAGCTGGACCAAATGACACAGCAAAACGCCGCCTTGGTCGAGCAATCGGCAGCCGCCTCCGAGAGCCTGCGCGACCAGGCGCACAACCTGGCACAGGCCGTGTCCATTTTCAAACTCAACGCCACCCCCGCAGGAGAAATACCGTGAAATCTTTACTGAGTTCCGCCGCCCTGTCCCTCGCCCTGTTTGCGCCGCTGGTGGCACAGGCCCAAAAAATCGGCCTCTCCATGCCCGAGCTGGACCCCTTTCTCACCTTGCTCAAAAACGGGGTGGTGGAGGCTGGCAAACAGTCCGGCGTGACCGTGCTGCTGGAAGACGCGCAGAGAGACAAAGCCCGTCAGATCGACCAGATCGCAAAACTCATTGCGCAAAAGGTCGATGCCATCATTGTGGTTCCGGTGGACACCAACGGCACCCCCAAAATCACCAGCATGGCCACCAACGCCAACATTCCCCTGGTGTACGTGAACCGCAAACCCAACGACTTTGCCCGCCTGCCCAGCAGCGTGGTTCTGGTGGCCTCCGACGAGAAAGTCTCCGGCACCCTGGAAGCCCAGGAAGTCTGCCGCCTGATGAATGGCAAGGGCAACCTCCTGGTGCTGATGGGTGACCTGTCCAACGAAGCCGCACGCACCCGCACCAGCGATATCGACGAGGTACTGGCCACCAGCGCCTGCAGCGGCATCCGTGTGGTGGACAAGCGTATTGGCAACTGGGACCGCCACCGCGCCAAAACCATCACCTCCAATATCCTGAACGCGGGCAAGGTCAACGGCAAAAAGCTGGATGCCATCATCGCCAACAACGACGAGATGGCGCTGGGCGCCATCGCCGCCCTGAAAGCGGCCCAGCTCTGGACGCCGGAGTTTGTGGTGGCAGGTATCGATGCCATCCCCGATGCACTGGCCAGCATGAAAGCGGGTGAACTGAAAGTGACGGTGTTTCAAAACGCCGAGGGCCAAGGTGGCCGCGCCATCGAGTCGGCGCTCAAGCTGATCAAGAAACAGCCCGTGCCCCGCTTTGTGGATGTGCCCTTTGAACTGGTCACCCCCGCCAATGTGGGCAAGTACCAGAGCAAAAACTAGGCATCAAAGCCCCCGGCCAAGGACTGGCGCAGGTACGCCACAAATGCGGTGACGGCGCGCGGCACATGCGGCGAATAAGGGCGGATCGCATAGAGCTGTTCGGCAAACGCGCCCACGGGTTTCCACTGCGGCAGTACCTGCACCAATTTGCCGGAGCGCAAGCTGGCCTGGGCGCTGAAGTCGGGCAGCAGGGCAATGCCCAGCCCGCTCAGGGCGGCATCGCGCAGGGCCTCGCTGTTATTGGCGGAGAGGGAGCCGGACACCGGCACCGCGACCCGCTCCGCGACTTGGCCGTCCTGGGGCTGGGTGGCCTTTTGGGGGGCGCGTTGTTCAAAGGTCCAAACCGGCGCATCGTGGGCGCGGGGGTAATGCAGGCAGTTGTGTGCCACCAGGTCTTCAGGCGTTTTCGGCTCGCCGTGGCGGCGCAGGTAGCTGCGGGTGGCCACCAGCACCGAGTGTGTGGCGCACAGGGTCCAGGCCACATGGGTGTCGGGCGGGGCGGCGGTGTGGCGTATGGCCAGATCAAAGCCTTCGGTGGTCATGGACGTCAGACGGTCGGACAGGTCCAGCTCCAGGCGCACCTCTGGGTACGCGCGCAAAAAATCGGCCAGGCGCGGCACCAGTTGCTGGCGGGCCAGCGCCACGGGTGCCGTCACCCGCAGCAGGCCGCGCGGTGCCCCGGCCAGGTCGCGCACCTCGGCAAAGCGCTGCGCGATGTGCTCAAACTGCAGCTGGGTGTCGTCCACCAGGCGCTGGCCCGCTTCCGTGAGTTGCACGCTGCGGGTGGTGCGCCGCACCAGCGCCACGCCCGCGCTGCGCTCCAGCTCGGCCATGTGCTGGCTCATGGCCGCCTTGCTCACGCCCAGCCGGGCTGCGGCCGCCGTGTAGCTGCCCTGCTGGGCCAGCACGGTGAGCCAATGCAGGTGGCTCCAGAGTGCATTGGTTTCTTGTTCGTTCATGGCGCTATTGTTCACCAATATGAACAATCAATTCAAGTTGGCGGTCTTGTAGCGGCTGGGTTGCCTCCCTACACTGCGGGCTTCAACCACCGAGACACCCCATGCCCCACACCGCTGATTCCACTGAAATTGCCCACTACATCCACGGCGCCCGCACTGCCGGCACCGGCACCCGCACGCAAGCTGTTTACAACCCCGCCACCGGCGCTGTGAGCCGCCAGGTGCGCCTGGGCAATGGCGACGACATCAATGCGGCGGTGGCGGCAGCGCAAGCCGCCTTCCCCAAGTGGGCCGACACGCCCCCCATCCGCCGCGCCCGCGTGCTGTTCAAGTTTTTGGACCTGCTCAACCAGCACAAGGACGAGTTGGCCCGCCTCATCACCGCCGAGCACGGCAAGGTGTTCACCGACGCCCAGGGCGAAGTGGCGCGTGGCATCGACATTGTGGAGTTTTCCTGCGGCATTCCGCAGTTGCTCAAAGGCGACTTCACCGACCAGGTCTCCACCGGCATCGACAACTGGACCCTGCGCCAGCCCCTGGGCGTGGTGGCCGGGATCACCCCGTTCAATTTTCCCGTGATGGTGCCCATGTGGATGTTCCCCGTGGCCATTGCGGCGGGCAACACCTTTGTGCTCAAGCCCAGCCCGATCGACCCCAGCGCCAGCCTGTACCTGGCCGATCTGCTCCAACAAGCGGGCTTGCCCGACGGTGTGTTCAACGTGGTGCAAGGCGACAAAGAGGCCGTGGACGCACTGCTGGTGCACCCCGACGTCAAGGCCGTGAGCTTTGTCGGCTCCACCCCCATTGCCAACTACATCTACGAGACCTGCGCCCACCACGGCAAACGCGTGCAGGCTTTGGGCGGTGCCAAGAACCACATGGTGGTCATGCCCGATGCCGATATCGACCAGGCGGTGGACGCCCTCATTGGCGCCGGTTATGGCTCCGCCGGCGAGCGCTGCATGGCCATCAGCGTGGCGGTCTTGGTGGGCGATGCGGCCGACAAGGTGGTGGCCAAGCTGACCGAACGCACCCAAACCCTGAAAGTGCTGAACGGCAGCAACCTGGCCGCCGAAATGGGCCCCATCGTCACCCCGGCCGCCCATGCCCGCATCACCGGCTACATCGAGCAAGGTATCGCCGAGGGTGCGCAACTGCTGGTGGATGGCCGCAACTTCAACGGCGCGTCGGCAGGGGAGGGCTGCGCGCAGGGCTTCTGGATGGGCGGCACGCTGTTTGACCACGTCACCACCGACATGCGTATCTACAAGGAAGAAATCTTTGGCCCGGTGCTGGCCTGCGTGCGTGTGCCCGACTTTGCCAGCGCGCTCCAGCTCATCAACGACCACGAGTTTGGCAACGGCGGGGCCTGCTTCACCCGCGACGGCAACGTGGCCCGCGAATTCAGCCGCCGCGTGCAGGTGGGCATGGTGGGCATCAACGTGCCGATTCCCGTGCCCATGGCTTGGCACGGCTTTGGCGGCTGGAAACGCAGCCTGTTTGGCGACATGCACGCCTTTGGCGAAGAGGGCGTGCGCTTCTACACCAAGCAAAAGTCCATCATGCAACGCTGGCCCGAGAGCATTGGCAAGGGCGCGGAGTTTGTGATGCCTACGGCGAAGTAGTTTTCTGACGCCCGTGGGGCGGGAAGTGCGCGCGAGTGGCTTTTGCTATTGATTTGATAGCTGCTTGCGCAATATCCACGGGCGCTAGAGGCTGTTTTTCTCGTATTTGTCCAGCGCTTTCAGGACGTTCCCTGGTTTTGACAATTCCCGCGTCAATTTCTGCGCTGCAAGGTTTTCCTTCGCTTGCATCAACTCGGACAAGGTTTTTCGGTTGTTGCTTGCTTTATTGATGTCGGACGGGTCTATCGTGGCAGACAGGCTGTACAGCGCATACGCCACCACATGACTGGAAACGACGCCCAGGCCGTTGGCGTACATCACGCCGAGGTTGCACTGGGCTCCGGCATTCCCCAGCCCAGCGGCAAGGCGCAGCCACTTCACCGCTTCTTCGTAGTTTTGTGGCACGCCTTGGCCGTTGGCGTACATCAAACCGAGGTTGGCGTGGGCGTTGGCATCCCCCTGCGCAGCCGCAAGCCGGTGCCATTTCACCGCTTCTTCGTAGTTTTGTGGCACGCCTTGGCCGTTGGCGTACATCAGACCGAGGTTGAACTGGGCGTCGGCATCTCCTTGCTCAGCCGCAAGCCGGTACCACTTCATCGCTTCTGGGTAGTCCAGTGGCATGCCTTGGCCGTTGGCGTACATCACACCGAGGTTGAACTGGGCGGCGGCCCGCCCCTGCTCGGCAGCAGCCCGGTACCATTTCACCGCTTCTGGGTAGTCCAATGGCACGCCTTGGCCGTTGGCGTACATCAGGCCGAGACTGTACTGGGCGTCGGCGCGGCCGTGCTCGGCAGCAAGCCGGTACCACTTCGCCGCTTCTGGGTAGTCCAGTGGCACGCCTTGGCCAATGGCGTGCCTCACGCCAAGGTTGAATTGGGCGTCGGCCCGCCCCTGCGCAGCCGCAAGCCGATACCACTTCACCGCTTCTTTGTAGCTCTGTGGCACGCCTTGGCCGTTGGCGTGCATCACACCGAAGTTGAACTGGGCGGCGGAATTCCCCTGCTCAGCCGCAAGCCGGTACCACTTCACCGCTTCTTTGTAGTTCTGTGGCACGCCCAGGCCGTTGGCGTACATCACGCCGAGGTTGGACTGGGCGTCGGCCCGCCCTTGCTCCGCCGCAAGCCGGTACCATTTCACCGCTACTTGGTGGTCCAGTGGCACGCCTTGGCCGTTGTCGTACATCGCACCGAGGTTGAACTGGGCGGCGGCCCGCCCCTGCTCGGCCGCCAGCCGGTACCATTTCACCGCTTCTTGGTGGTCCTGCGAAACACCTTGGCCGTTGGCGTACATCACGCCGAGGTTGGACTGGGCGTCGGCCCGCCCTTGCTCCGCCGCAAGCCGGTACCACTTCACCGCTTCTTGGTAGTCTTGTGGCACGCCTTGGCCGTCGTCGTACCTCCGGCCGAGGTTGAACTGGGCTGCGGCATTCCCCTGCTCGGCCGCCAGCCGGTACCATTTCACCGCTTCTTCGTAGTCCTGTGAAACACCCTGGCCGTTGGCGTGCATCACACCGAGGTTGAACTGGGCGTCGGCCTGCCCCTGCTCAGCCGCAAGCCGGTGCCACTTCATCGCTTCTTGGTAGTCCTTGGGCACGCCTTGGCCGTTGGCGTGCATCACACCGAGGTTGAACTGGGCGTCGGCATCCCCCTGCTCAGCCGCAAGCCGGTACCACTTCATCGCTTCTTTGTAGCTTTGTGGCAGGCCTTGGCCGTTGGCATATACCAGGCCGAGGCTGAACTGGGCGGCGGCATCTCCCTGCTTGGCCGCCAGCCGGTACCACTTCGCCGCTTCTTTGTAGTCCTTTAGCAGGCCTTGGCCGCTGGCGTACATCAGGCCAAGGTTGAGTTGGGCGGCGGCATTCCCCTGATCTGCTGCCAGCCGGTACCACTTCACCGCTTCTTGGTAGTTCTGTGGCACGCCTTGGCCGTTGTCGTACATCAGGCCGAGGTAGGCCTGGGCCTGGGCCAGCCCCTGACTTGCAATGGGCTCAAATTCCTGCATCGCCGTTGCGAAGTCCTTATTGGCATACGCAGCAATACCCTCGTCAATTCCTGCTGACGCGACGCCAGGGATCAGCAGGGTGAGGCTCATGCCGAGTGCGATGAATGGGGTAGGGAGTTGGAATTTCATTTTGTATAGCGAAGGCATCAATCTACAAGGTCGGATTATTGATGCGACTTGGCCAAAATGAGGGCCTCCATACGGTCGATTAGTTGACTCCGTCAAAACGGGGGCCGTGAGGCAAGCAAAATTGGACTTCCAGGCGCCTGCCGTTTGTGGTGACCGACATGGGTGGCCTGCTGGCCAGTAGGCATGGCATTGCCCTGTTCAAGAAAAAAGCGTTAGACACCAAAAATCAACTGCGGATGGCGTCCCAGCAGAGCTGGAACGCGACTGCTCGACTCTCTTCACTGTCGGTGATCGTCCCCGCGCGGATCATCCGCGTGGTTTCACGCACCGACCCGATAAAGAACGAGGCCAAGTACGCAACCGGGATGGTCTTCAGGATCTCCTGCTGCTGCCCTTCGGCGACGATTTGCAGCAAGCCTTCGCCGATCTTGGCGGTGAAGTCGCGGCTCTCTTCGGTCATGTAAGCCGAGCCGGTGAATTGCTCCATGAAGCTGACCGCATCGTGCTGCCGTAGCCGATGGTCCAGCATCCGGTTCCACACGTTGCGCACCCGGCTCTTGATGGGGGCGCTCGGGTCGATCTCGCCACCGTAGAAGTCCATCGCTTCGCGCTTGGCACGACGGTAAACCTCATTGAAGAGCGCAACCTTGTCAGCGAAATACACGTAAAGCGTGCTCGTACCGATTCCGGCGGCCTTGGCGATCTCGCCCAGGGTCAGGCCCAGCAGCCCGCGCTCTGCCGCCATGCGGCAGGTCGCTGCGACCACGGCGTCCAGCTTTTTTTCGTCTTTTGGTTTCATGGGAATGCATTTTAGACGAAAAAATATTCGCTTTCATGTGCCATATTGGGAGCCTCACCTTTCGGACTTATGGTCGAAGCGTGTCCTCTTGGCTAGAGGATGAGGAAGAGAGTTGGCGAAAGCGTATTGCCAATCTGCGCTAAAAGGCTTCTTCCGGCATGGGTTAGTCGGAATGCGGTATAGTGCTTTTAAGGGAATAAAAATTCTCTTAACTCATTTATTCCACTAGCGCGAGGAGCCCCCGATGAAGCTGAACGTGAATGGACGTGACCATGAGGTCAACGTCGAGCCTGAGATGCCCTTGTTATGGGTGCTACGGGACGAGCTCCACATCACCGGTCCCAAATACGGTTGTGGCATCGGCTACTGTGGTGCTTGCACCGTCCACATCGGAGGGGTTGCCGTGCGCTCATGCTCCATGCCGGTCAGCGCCGTGTCGGCACCCGTTGTGACCATCGAAGGGCTAGGGCAGCCCGAGGCCTTGCACGCGGTGCAGAAAGCGTGGATCGAGCACCAGGTGGCGCAATGCGGCTATTGCCAGTCGGGCCAGATGATGACGGCGGCCGCCTTCCTGGCTGGTGCAGTCAACATCCCCACAGACGCGCAGATCGACGGGGCCATGGGCGCCAACCTGTGCCGTTGCGGCACCTATCCGCGCATCCGCGAGGCGGTCAAGACCGCCGCCAAATCCTTGAAGGGAGCCTGAGCATGAGCCGTGTAGCCACCATTGCGCGCCGAAGCTTTCTCATCGGCTCTGCCGCCATTGCGGGCGGCGTCGTGTTCGGCGTCTACCAGGTCAAAAAGCCGCACGCCAATCCACTGCGGGACGGGCTCCAGCCCGGCCAGACCGCCCTCAACCCTTGGGTCAGGATCGACAAGGACGCGGTGACCCTGATCACCCCCCACGTCGATCTGGGACAGGGCGCCCACTCGGTTCAGGCCTTGCTCATCGCCGAAGAGCTGGACATCGAATTTGGCCAGTTCCGCATCGAACCGGGCACGCCGGCGCCGGCCTATTACAACCGCGCCCTGGCCAATGAACAGGTGCCCTTCCTCTCACACGACACGAGCTTCCAGGCCGAGGCGATGCGCGGCGTGGTGGGTGGCTTGTTCAAGGTCATGGGCGTCATGGTCACGGGCGGCTCATCGACCGTGGCCGACAGCTTCGACAAGCTGCGCGAAGCCGGCGCCGTGGCCCGCGAGACGCTCAAGCTGGCCGCTTCCAAGAAGACCGGTGTGCCCGTGGCGCAATTAAAGACGGCCCGCGGCGCGGTGCAGTTGCCCGATGGCAAGGAGCTCCCGTACACCGAGCTGGCCGAGCTCGCGGCGACGCTGGAGCCGGTCAGCAACGTGACGCTGCGCGAGCCCTCGCAATGGCGCCTGATCGGCAAGCCGGTACAGCGCCTGGACATCGTGGCCAAGTCCACGGGTACCTTGCAGTACGGCATTGACCTTGCGATGGACGGCATGGTGCACGCCGCCGTGAAGGTGAATCCTCGCCAAGGCGGCAAACTCAACCGCTACGACGCCGCGCGGGCCAAGACCATGCGCGGCGTGAAGCATGTGGTCCCCGTCACCAACGGCGTGGCGGTGGTGGCTGACAACACCTGGCGTGCCTTCCAGGCCGCCCGGGCCATCGAATGCGATTGGGGGCCGGCACCGTATCCGGCCGAGATGGCGGGGCATTGGTCCGCCATCGCCGCCAGCTTCACGCCCGAGCGGCTGGACAAGGAATGGCGCAACGACGGTAACGTTGATCAGGCCGCAACACAAGGCCAGGTCATCGAGGCCGAGTACAAAGCCCCTTACGTGGCACACCAGCCGCTGGAGCCGCTGAGCGCCATCGTCAAGGTCGGCGCGGATGGTGTGGACGTGTGGGTCGCCCACCAAATGCCACGCTTTCTGCAGCAAAAGGTGGCGGCCGTCACCGGCCACAAGCCCGAGCAGGTGCGCTTCCACCAGCAGTACGCCGGTGGCAGCTTCGGCCATAGATTGGAGTTCGAGAACGTCACGCTGTGTGCCGAAATCGCCAAGCAAATGCCCGGCACGCCGGTCAAGCTCACCTACTCACGCGAGGAGGACTTTGCGCACGACTTCCCACGCCAGATCGGCATGGCACGCGGCCAGGGCACGGTCAGGGACGGCAAGGTCGATAGCTACGACCTGCAGGTGGCCACGGTCAGCTCATCGGCCTCGCAGTCGGACCGCCTGGGTCAACCCGGGCCACCGGGCGCAGATGGCCAGATCGCCGCCGGCGCGTGGAACCAGCCGTTCGCCATTCCCCATTTCCGCATGCGGGCCTACAAGGTGCCGGAGCTGGCCCCTACCAGTTCCTGGCGCTCGGTGGGCGCATCCTCGCAGGGCTTCTTCGCCAACGCCTTCCTGGACGAACTCATCCACGCCGCCGGCGCCGACCCGCTGCAGGAGCGGCTGCGCCTGTGCAATGACGCGGTATCGCGCAAGGTGCTGGAAGCGGTGGGCGAGATGTCGAACTGGGGCACCAAGCTGGAGCCCAACCGTGGGCGCGGACTGGCCTTTGTGGACAGTTTTGGCGTACCCGTGGCGGAGGTCGTGGAGGTCACCCAGACAGACAAGGGCATTCGCATCGACAAGGTCTTTGTCGCGCTCGATGTGGGCCGTGTCATCGACCCGGCGAACTTCGACAACCAGGTCCAAGGTGCAGTGGTCTGGGGCTTGGGGCATGCCATGAACTGCGAGATCACTTACGCGGACGGCATGGCGCAGCAGAGCAACTTTCCGCAGCACCCGGGCATGCGCCTGGACCAATGCCCGCAGATTGTGGTGCGCGGGCTGCAGAACGGGCCGCAGGTCCGCGGCACCGGCGAGCCCCCCGTGCCCCCAGCGGCGCCAGCGCTGGCTGCCGCGATCTTTGCCGCCACGGGCAAACGCCTGCGCGAGATGCCGTTCAGCAAGTCCATTGCGTTTGCATGAGCGGCCACCCCACAAAGGAAACCACCATGCGCAGCGCACGGGAGTCCTAAACCATGGAAAGCCTGGACCTACGCGTACTCGGTGATGCCTTGCTGTGGCGGCAGACCGGCCACGCAGTGACGCTGGTCACCGTCGTCGAAACCTGGGGCAGTGCCCCGCGCCCGCCAGGCGCCTTGCTGGCGGTGCGTGACGATGGCCTGGTCAGCGGCTCGGTATCTGGCGGCTGTGTGGAAGACGATTTGATCGCGCAAACCAAGGCCGCCTTTCAGGACGCCCACGGCCAGCCACGCCCGCAGGCGCCACCCTCCATGTTGGCCTATGGCGTCAGCAAGGAAGAGGCGGCGCGCTTTGGCCTGCCCTGTGGTGGCACGCTGCGCCTGGTGCGAGAGCCCTTGCGTGATGTGGCCTGGGTCCAGGAGTTGCTGGCGCGCACGCAGCGGCATGGGCTGGTGGCCCGGCAACTGACGCTGGCCACCGGCGCGGTGCAGCTGCAGACCGCCCACCGAGGCCAGGCCATGCAATTCGACGGCAGTGTGCTAACCACAGTATTCGGCCCCCAATGGCGTCTGTTGTTGATAGGCGCGGGCCAATTGTCCCAAGCCGTGGCGCAGATAGCGCAGATGTTGGACTTTGAGGTATTGGTCTGCGATCCGCGCGAAGAATATGCCGCCATGCTGCCACCCGGTGGCGCCACCCGCATTGCAGGCATGCCGGATGACGTGGTGCGCGAACTGGTACCTGATGCGCATACGGCCATCGTGGCCCTGACCCACGACTCCAAGCT
This sequence comes from Rhodoferax sp., assembly GCF_030697375.1. Lineage (GTDB taxonomy): Bacteria > Pseudomonadota > Gammaproteobacteria > Burkholderiales > Burkholderiaceae_C > Allorhodoferax. The sequence continues at coordinate 223,082 of NZ_JAUYQD010000038.1, forward strand.
TGACGACATGGCCTTGCTGGAGGCGTTGCGATCGGAGGCCTTTTACGTCGGCGCGTTGGGTTCTAGGCGCAACCAGGCGGTGCGCAAGCAGCGCCTGGCCGAGCACTTTGATTTGACGGCCGAAGAGTTGGCGCGCCTGCATGGTCCGGTGGGCCTGCGCATTGGCGCCAAGACACCGGCCGAAATCGCGGTATCGGTGGTCGCCCAAATCATCCAGGTGAAACACGCCATGGCCGCTGCACAAGCTTCGACCGGGGCCTTGGCATGCGCAACACCGCTCCTACAGTCCTGATTTTGGCCAGCGGACGTGGCGAACGATTTCGCGCCTCCGGTGGCCAAGGTTCCAAGCTAGACGCCTTGCTGCACGGCAAACCGGTGCTGCAGCACACACTGGACGCGGTGCGGGCCAGCGGCCTGCCTTTCCACGTGGAAACGGGACCACACGCCGGCATGGGCGACTCGATTGCCGCTGCGGTACGTGCCACCCAGGACGCGGCCGGCTGGTTGGTGCTTCCTGGCGACCTTCCCTTGATTCAGAGCAAGACGCTCTTGGCCGTGGCGCAGATGTTGGCGCACTGTGCGGTAGTGGTTCCGGTGTGCGAAGGCCAGCGCGGGCACCCAGTCGCCTTTGCACCCCCATGCCGCGATTTGCTACTCACCTTAAAGGGGGACAAGGGCGCATCCCTTGTCGTCGCGACATATGGCGCTAGAGAGTTGGTGGTCAATGATGTTGGAACGGTGACCGACATGGATACCGTGCAAGACCTGGCCCAAATTGCCATGCGCTTGCAGCAGGGGTGAACCACCCCGCAGTCTTCGCACCCAGATCTAGCACAAGCGTAACTTGGATTTTAAATTATTACGCTATCAAGTTTATAGCTGCTTGCGCATATTCCACGGGGGCTTTTGGCACTTTTTGCCTTCGAAAAGGGGGCGGATTGGCGTTCTTGCCTTGGCCATGGAATGGCACTCAATGTAGGGCTGGAGCAAAAGCACCCTGACCTGCAAAGAGCGCACGGGAACCTGGATGTGAAAAATGTGACCCAAGCCCGATTTGGAGGTAAGCATCATGTCGTGGCAACGCGGCAAACCCCTTGCGCAAGATCTGCGCGATCGGGTATTGGCAACAGCGGGGCTGCTCAAGGACGTGGCAACGCGCTTTGGCGTCAGTCAGTCCTATGTATCGCGAGCGCGAAAACGGCTCAGCCAGCTCGGTCAGG
>NZ_JAUYQD010000040.1 GCF_030697375.1 Rhodoferax sp.
ACCGGTATGCAGAAAGTGCGTTGTGTCAACGACCCCCGCCCCTGATTTGCTCAATAAGCGTGATGGATCAAACCATCCATCCATCACACAACTTGATCGATTTGGACTGAAATGCCATCACGGGGGGTGAGCATGCTCACAACAATCCACAAACTCCCAAAAATGCAGGGAATGTTGGGATTCAAGGCTGTCGTCCGGGCTTAGAGGGTTGGAAGCCTAAAGAGCCCCTACAGCAGCGACTCCAATCCAAGGACAGCGCCATCGGCCAGGCGGCAGCAGTTGAGCTATTGAAAAGTGCAGATACTGCGTATCCAATGAATTTGATGATGGCCGCCTATCAATTGTCGCTAGCTGGGACGATGAACGATGCCGCATTTTGGTTTTATGCCGGCAACCTTCGCGCCGACTATTTTTCTGTAGTTGAAGGCCGTGAATTCGCGGGATTGGCTAGAGGGTTGTACTTATCGGTGGGACGACCTGCGATAGATGCCAAGGCCATGCTTGATGTCCCCAAGATGGCGGCAATGCTTGAGAAAGTTTTACAGTGGGATGATAGAACCTTCGAAACATGGTGCATTGAAAACGACCTGAACTCAAAAAATGAGAAATTACAGTCTCGACGCAAAGTAGCACGCAAACAAGTCATGGACTTCGCTAAGGAACTGTTGGCGAATCGAGATAAGTATGAAAAGCAGGCACGGGACTACAAGAGTCCAGAACAAATATTACTCGAGAGGAATGCGGAAATAGCTAAGGACATTGACCTCAATTTTACGACTGATGAAATTGAACGCACTATTGGCGAACATGTGCTTAAAGTTCCTGCCAACTATTTGTCACCGATGGGCAAGCGTCTGGCAAATTTGCCTTACTTCAACAAACTGAATCTCACGATTTTTTTACCCTCCTTTTCAGGATTCACGAAGGACAATTGGCAAAACACTGGAAATCCGGGCGGTATGGCGCAGAACAGAATAGCTGCAACTCTGGTGCATAAGCGCCAAGACTCAACGAACCATGACTCTGATGGCGAAAAATCAGAAAAGTTGTTTGATGAATTCGTTGCCTCAAATCCACCTAAGATTGAATATCTTGGGCAAGAATTTCTCCTATATCACTACCTAAAAACCAAGCTAAAGCTTCCCACTCATCTTGATGATGTTTATTACGTTGCAGGTGACAAACAGTCCAAGGACTCTTTCTACCTAATGTGTCATGCAAACACATTCGCGAGTCCGAACACACTGACTAAGTGCCAAGCATTTTTCTTGGACCATGCGACTCAAATTTATATAAATGCATACGTGCCACCTCAATATTTTTACCTTTGGAGAGAATTGCGAGTTGCATTCAGAGGCTTTATAGAAAAGTGGGTTGTTCAGTAATCAGTGACCGCATTGTTTTGTGGTTTCAAATTGCCACAGGATTCGCATTTAACTTATTGCCCTAATTCAAAATGGCCTGGCTGACGCTGGCCTACTCTAAGACCCCAATAATTTAATGGGTTCATCTTCGAATTTAAGCGACTGCTTTCGCGGCAAACGTGAAGTCTACGCCCGCCCGCTGACTGGCACCCATGCGGACTTCCAGTAAGCCGCCGTTCGTGAAGGGCTGGTTACGCCGCATTGCCGCCCTGATCCAAAGGCGGATTTGGGTAGAGTACCGGCCTGATCGGCCGCACCAATGGTTGATCCAACTTGCACGGGTCAATACGAGCAGACTGGTCAGCGACTCTCGGAACAGGTGGCCAACTCGACCGAAATACGCAGGCGCCAGGCGTTTAAGCAAGGCCTTGTCGCTCACAGCTGGTGGCCGCTGGTGGCACCCGACCGGGCGTCGCGGCAGATCAGCTGAGAGTTCATTCCCTTCCCCGACTATGGCGGCGGTGGCCGCTACGACATCTGGCAGAACCAACCTTGACGCGAAGCGGGCACGATTTGCTACAAATAGAATAGCTACCTACCCACTATTTACGCCGGCGGAGCGGCTGAATAGCCATACAAACGTTCAGGTGCCAGGCGTTTGAGCATGGCCTTGTCCGCCCCACACTCCACAATGGCAAACTCGGGCAAGCCGGTATCGTGGCGCACCGTCTTGGCGACGGGATGGCCCGCCCTGTCCGTGATGGATGCAACGATGGGTGCGCGGGCATTGGCGGTCCGCTGGACCACAACACCCAATTCACCCGAGGCCAGCTTGACGAAATCCCCGGGGGGATAAATGCCGAACTCCTTGATCACCGCCGTGGACAATGCGCCGCCCTTGTCTTCCCGGTACAGCTGGGTGATGGCCTCCTTGGGCAGTAAGGGCGCACGCAAGGCGCGGGGGCTGATTTTGGCCATGAACACGTCGGCCACCCGCAAGGCAAGCGCCATTTCCGAGAGGTCTGTTCGTCCCGAGGGATATCCGTTGCCTTCTACATGCTCATGGTGCTGCGCAATGGCGCACAGCCAGTGCGCATCGGTCACACCGTTTTTCTCTAAAAGTTCTACGGCCTGCAGCGGATGCGCTTGCAGCAAGGCGCGCTGTTTGTCCCGCATGGGGGTGTCCTGCCCGGCCATTTGGCCTTGCAGCTCGAAAATCGTCATGTTCATGGTGAGCGCGGCCTTCACCAGACCCATCATGGATTCCTGGGGCCAATGCAAATGGCGTGCGATCAGCACGCCCACCATGGCCGTGTGGATGGCATGGGTGTAGCCATAGTAAAAGTGCTGGGCGTTGTCCTGGCGTACCGAACGGTAAATCGCGATATCCGGGTTGATGTCAAAGATCTCAACGAGATGCAGCGCAAAGGCATGTAAACGCCCCGGAAAATCGGGCGCACTCGCCAGATCGGTCAGCAAGGCCTTGAGTTCTTCCGTCGTCTGGTCCCACAGCGTAAAGACACTCAGTACCTGGCCCATGGACTTGAGGGGGTCTCGCCCTGAAATCAACAGTCCGCCGCCCTTTTTTGCCGCTGCTGCCGCTGCCGCCTCCGCCATTGCCGCCCTCACCTCTTCCTCTTCGACAAAGGCACCGCGCAAAAGCAAGGCATCCAACAGGTGCTGGTCTAGCAGCAAATGGCCTTTGGCCAACAGCAAGTGGCAATGTTCATCACGGACATTCCACGGCAATTCGAGGCCCAGCCGGACTTGGGAGCGGGGAAGTCTGAGGAGTTTCACAGGGAAATTGCCTCCAGCGAAATCTACACGCTGACACCATCAACATCCCATCAACGCAGATCCCGTATTTTCAGTTTAGCCATATCGCCACCGTTTGGATAGCGCTTTTCGCAGTTAAAACGCCTCTTCAGGAAAGGCAGCACAGGTGGCGTCCCGCGTCTGCACCACGCCAAGCCAGGCGCCAATTTTGGGCAGCTCGTAGTGGAAAAAGTACTGGGTCGCGCCCAAGCGGCCTTGCGTCTGCATCTGGGCGCGTTGCGGGTCCGCACCCAGTGCCGCCGTGGCCACGTCCAGCCAGATCCAGGCCAGCACGGTGTGTCCAAAGGCCTGCAGGTAGGGCACGGCGTTGGCCAGCGCGTCCGCCGGCTTGCCGGTGGACCAGGCCAGTTGGGTGGCCGCGCCGATGTCTGCCAGGGCTTTGCCAAGTGCCTGTGCATGCGCCGCCAAGCCGGGAACACCTGCGGCACGGGTGATGGTGGCTGTCATGCGGCTGGCCAGCAGCTGCATGCCCCGGCCCTCTTCCATCAGCACCTTGCGGCCCAGCAAGTCCATGGCCTGGATGCCGTGCGTGCCTTCGTGGATCATGTTCAGGCGGTTGTCGCGCCAGTACTGCTCCACCGGAAAGTCCCGCGTGTAGCCGTAGCCGCCGTGCACCTGGATGGCCAGGGAGTTGGCCTCCAGGCACCATTCGCTGGGCCAGCTTTTGGCAATGGGCGTCAAGACTTCGAGCAGGAGTCGGGCTTCGTCCGCCGCCTGCCCGCCTGCCGTGTGGTGTTCGTCCACCAGGCGGGCACAGTACAGCTCCAGCGCCAGCGCGCCTTCGCCGTAGGACTTTTGCGCCAACAGCATACGTTTGACATCGGCGTGTTCGATGATGCGGGTTTGGGGTTGGGAGGCGTCTTTGCCTGCGCCTGTGATGGGGCGCCCCTGGGGCCGGTTTTTGGCGTAGTCCAGCGAGGCGTAATACCCCGCCAGGCCCAGCATGGTGGCGGCGATGCCTACGCCAATGCGGGCCTCGTTCATCATGTGGAACATGCATTGCAGGCCCTTGCCAGGCTGGCCCACCAAATACCCCACGGCGCCGGCGGCACCGTCCACAGGGAACTTGCCTTCGCCAAAATTCAGCAGGGTGTTGGTGGTGCCGCGCCAGCCCAGCTTGTGGTTCAGGCCGGCCAGTGCCACGTCGTTGCGCACGCCGGTCAGTTCGCCTTGTGTATTCACCATTTTCTTGGGCACCACGAACAGCGAAATGCCCCGGGTTCCCGGCACCAGCTTGCCGTCGGCATCGGGGATCTTGGCCAGCACCAAGTGGATGATGTTTTCCGTCAGCTCGTGCTCGCCGCTGGAGATCCACATCTTGTTGCCCTTGAGGCGGTAACGCGGGCCCAGCGCATCACTCTCATACGCTTCACCATCGGGCACCGCGCGGGTCGCCACGTCAGACAGGCTGGAGCCCGCCTGCGGCTCGCTCAGGCACATGGTGCCCGACCAGCGCCCCGAAAACTCGTTCTTGGCAAACACCTCTTTTTGCAAGGCCGTGCCGTGGGCCATCAGCAGGTTGGCGTTGCCGGTGGTCAGCATGCCCGAACCAATGCTGACACTGGCGCAAGCAAAAAACCCGTTGGCCGCCGCCTCCACGCTGTAGGGCAACTGCATGCCGCCCATGGCGTAGTCTTGCGCGGCGCTGAGCATGCCCGACTCGGCGTAGGCCTTTTGCGCGTCATAGGTGGCTTGCGGCAGGATGACGGTTTCGCCATCAAAGTGCGGCTCATGCACATCCACCAGGCGGTTGAAAGGCGCGTATTTGTCCCGGGCAATGCGCTCGCAGGTGTCCAACACGGCGTCAAAGGTTTCGCGCGAATGGTCGGCAAAACGCTCGCGGTCGGTCAGGGCCGAGGTGTTGAGCCAGTCGTGCAGCAAAAAGTCGATGGTGGTGCGAAGAGTCATGGGGCGAATTGTTACCCAGCTCTGCGTTTGGGTGGTATCGGCCCTGTCGTCTTGGAGACCCGGTACTGGGCGAGCTATCCGCCCATGGGTGGCCGCAGGCTGCGTGAGCTTGGCACCGGATTCATCAATGCATAATTGGACGATACATAAATACAACAATAGACGCAAACAGATAGCAGTTATAGACGAATGAACGATGCATAATTAGAGGCAATTTTTCAGCCTCCGCCCCCCTTCATGACTACCACTGCACCAACCCCTGCCGGACTCATTGCCCGCCACCTGGCCCCCCGGGTGCAAGAGTCTCTAGAAGACACGCCCGCTGTGCTCGTCAATGGCCCGCGCCAGTGTGGCAAAACCACACTCGTGCGGCAGTTTGCCGACGGCATGCGCTACTTCACACTGGATGATCCGGGCTTGCTTGCCGTCGCACAGCAAGACCCCCTGGGGTTCGTGCGCAAGCTCGACCGCGCCATCATCGATGAAGTTCAGCGTGCGCCGCAACTCATGCTGGCACTCAAACTGGTCATTGACCAGGATCGTCGCCCTGGCCGCTTCCTGCTGACCGGATCGGCCAACCTGCTGGCACTGCCGCAAATCGCCGACAGCCTGGCTGGGCGCATGGAGATTCACACGCTGTTGCCACTGTCGCAGGCGGAACTGCAAGGCAGGCCAAACGACTTTCTGCAGCGCGCTCTGGCGCAAGACTGGCCCATCAGCAGCCCTGCTTGGACCATCCCGCCTATCAAGGGCAAGGCCGACATGGTTGAACACGTCCTGGCTGGCGGATACCCCGAAATGCGACAGCGTGCCACGCAAGCCCGACGCCAAGCCTGGGCACGCAACTACATTCAGACCTTGGTGGAGCGGGACGTGCGCGACATCGCACAAATTGAACACCTCAGCCAAATTCCCCGGCTGCTCGACGTTGCCGCAGCCCATTGCGGCCAGCTTTTCAACGCCTCTCAAACGGGCGGGCAACTCACACTCGACACCCGCACGCTAGAGAAGTACCTCGGCATTCTCGAAAAACTCTTTCTGATTCAGCGCTTACCCGCCTGGGGCCGCAACGAACTGGGCCGCCTGATCAAGACCCCCAAGCTGCACTTTCTGGATGCAGGCCTGCAAGCCACCTTAACCCGGCTCACGCCCGAGTTGCTCTTCACCGAGCGCACCCGTTGGGGTGCCACGCTCGAAACCTGGGTGCATTCCGAGCTGCGCAAAGTGCTGACGCTCTGCCCCGAGCCGTGGTACCTCTCCCACTACCGCGACAAAGACCAGGTGGAAGTGGACTTCGTGCTCGAATCGCCCCAGCGCGACCTCATCGGCATCGAAGTCAAAGCATCCGCCACCGTACAGCCGCAAGACTTCAAGGGCCTGCGCAAACTCCAGACCCTGGCTGGCCCCACGTTTATCACCGGCATCGTGCTCTATGACGGCACCCATGCCCTGCCATTCGGCAACGGCCTCTGGGCCATCCCTCTTTCGGCACTTTGAAACCTCCGCGCCGACCCTGCCTACAGCTTGAGCAGCTTTTGTCGATCCAGCCAGACTTTGCGCACAAAGGGGTCGGCCACGGTGTAGATGCCGTGGCCGGGGCGGGCGATGAGGTTGGCGCTGATCATTTTGTCCGCCAGGTTTTGCACCTGCGGGGGCTGCACAGGGCTACCGGTGCGCTCGGCGTAGGCGGCCAGCGCTTCTTCGCCAAACAGGCCTGAGACGCCGCCTTCGCTGCCCTCGGCAATGCGGGCAAAGATGGCTTGGCCCAGTTCGCCAAAGTCTTCAATGGCGCGCAGGTCCACGTCCGCCGCCACCGAGGCCAGTGTGGCGCAGATGATGGGAAAGGCTTGGTCCGCAGGGGCTTGGGCGGTTTGCAGTTGCACCAAGGCTTTGAGCAGTTCTTCCGGCCGGTGTCCCATGGCCTGAAAACCGGCCCACGCCACCGCCACGCTGGGCAGCGCCACGCCGGGCGTGGCCGCTATGCGCTCTAGCTGCCACTGCACAAAGTCCTGGCCCAGCACCTGGTAGGCGGTGGTGAGTGCACCGGTGAAGGGCTGGGTGCGGCGGGTGGCCATGTCGGTAATGAGCGACTTGTGCGAGCCCGTACCCAGAAACACAAAGTAACCAGGCGTGCCGGGCTTGGAATTGACCGCGTCGCGCGCGGCCTTGAGCGCGTGCAAGAGGCTGGAGCCATCTTCGGTACCCAGGGCTTGCTGTACTTCGTCCACAATCAGCACCACATTGACCTTCGCCTTGTCCACCAGTTCGGCAAAAGCCTGCGCCAGCGTGGTGCCGCTGGCGGTGCCCAGGGTGTCAAGCTGAAAACCCAAGCTCAAGCCCGCCGCCCCCAGGTTGAACCCTTTGAAGCGCTGCAGCAAACTGGAGCCGGGGGTTTGCAGTTGCTGCAGCGTGGTGCGCACTGCGTCCAGCACTACCGTGGCGGGGCTTTTGCTGCGGTCGGCCCACAGGTCCACATAAATGACCAGAGCACCCTTGGCTTCCAGCGCGGGCACCAGGTCTTGGCGCAAAAAGGTGGTTTTACCCACGCGGCGTATGCCGGACAAAAAGACGCCAGAGCGCACGTTCATGTGCAAGGGCGATGGATGAAGCAGTTGTTCTGCCATCTGGTCCGCATAGGTCGTGCGGTGGAATACAGCGTCGGCAGTCGTCATGTTTATCCTCATTTAGTCATTACTGATAATTATCAGTTTCAGATAAACAACTGTAAAGCTTTTTTTGAATACCCGCTGCATTTTCAATAAAAAAGCCGCGCAGCCCTTACGGAATCTGCGCGGCCAGCTACTGAATTTGTAGCAAGTTGGGTAGTTTGGCCTTTACGGCGCAGGCTTACAACACCTCAAAAATCCCGGCAGCGCCCATGCCGCCACCGATACACATGGTGACGCAGACGCGCTTGGCGCCACGGCGTTTGCCTTCGATGAGGGCGTGGCCGGTCAGACGCTGGCCGCTCACACCGTAGGGGTGGCCCACGGCGATGGCGCCGCCGTTCACGTTCAGGCGGTCCGCGGGGATGCCCAGCTTGTCGCGGCAGTAGAGCACCTGCACGGCAAAGGCTTCGTTCAGTTCCCACAGGTCGATGTCGTTGACCGTCAGGCCCAGGCGCGCCAGGGCCTTGGGGATGGCGAACACCGGGCCAATGCCCATCTCATCCGGCTCGCAACCGGCCACGGCAAAGCCCAGGAAACGGCCCAAGGGCTGCAGGCCCTTCTTCTCGGCCAGGGTTTCGCTCATCAGCACCATTGCGCCGCCGCCGTCCGAAAACTGGCTGGCATTGCCGGCGGTGATCAGGCCGCCAGGGACGGCGGAGCGCAAGCCGCTGATGCCTTCCTTGGTGGTGCCTTCGCGGATGCCTTCGTCGTTGGTGACGGTGACTTGTTTGGTCATCAGGCCCATGACTTTGTCGGCCACACCCATGGTGACGGTGATGGGGGCAATTTCCGCAGTGAACAAACCGGCAGCCAATGCGGCCGAGGCCCGCTGTTGGCTGGCGGCGCCGTATTCGTCCATGGCGTCGCGGCTGATGTTGTAGCGCTTGGCCACGTTCTCGGCGGTTTGCAGCATGTTCCAGTAGATTTCGGGCTTGTTCTTGACCAACCAGGGGTCGGTCATCATGTGGGTGTTCATTTCTTGCTGCACGCAAGAGATGGCTTCCACACCGCCGGCCACATAGATATCGCCTTCGTTGGCGATGATGCGCTGGGCCGCCAGGGCGATGGTTTGCAGGCCGGAAGAACAAAAGCGGTTGACTGTCATGCCCGATACCGTCACGGGGCAGCCGGCACGCAGCGCGGCCTGGCGTGCGATGTTGGCGCCGGTGGCCCCTTCGGGGGTGGCACAGCCCATGATCACGTCGTCCACCTCACCGGCGTCGATGCCCGCGCGCTTGATGGCATGCTCCACGGCGTGGCCGCCCAGGGTGGCGCCGTGGGTCATGTTGAAAGAACCTTTCCAGCTCTTGGCAAGCGGGGTGCGGGCGGTAGAAACGATTACGGCTGAGGTCATGGTCTTACTTCCTAAAATGTTGGGGGCAGAGCTGGCCGCTACACGGCTGCGGTCTGTCCCACAAGGCTTCAAAACTACTTACATGGTGGGCGCTTGGGCACCCTGGGTCAAAAGGCGGTGGTAAAAGCGGATCGCTTCTACGTAGTTGCTGGTTGAAATACGTTCGTTGGTTCCATGGAAACGCGGCAAATCTTCGGACTTGGCACGCACCGGCGAGAACTTGAAGATATGGTCACTGATGTCGCCGAAATGGATGGAGTCGGTACCGCCAATCATCAGTCCCGGCGCCACCAGCGTGCCCGGGAACACTTCCCGAATGGTGCGGTTGAGCAGCTTGTACTGGGCTGAATCGGTGGGCGCCACCTTGGAGGCATCCACCGCGCCGGGCAAGGCAAACAACTCGAAAGCGTCATTGCCCGTGGCTTGGGCCACCTGCGCCTTCATGCGGTCCATGACTTGCGCCTTGGTGTCCCCCGGCAGCAGGCGGAAATTGACCGTGGCCTCAGCGCGTCCGGGCAACACATTGTCTTTGTTGCCTGCATTCACCATGGTCAAGGCGGTGGTGGTGCGCAACATGGCGTTGGTGCTGGCACCGGCCTCCAATTGCTTTTGCACCACGGGCCCGAACAGCCACAGGTTGGACAAGGCCACGCGAGAAAAACCACCCATCTCGGGCGCCACGGTGGCAAACATCTCTCCTGCCACGCCACGAATGCCACCCGGAAGTTGATCGTCGTCCACCCGTTTGAGCGCGGCGCTCAGCATGGCAATGGCACTGGTGCCTTTGGGCGGCGGCATGGACGAGTGGCCGGGTGTGGCCCCCATCTTCAACACCACCGACAGGTAGCCTTTTTCCGCCACGCCGATCAAGGCCGCCGGCTTGCTCAAGCCCGGCATGATGCCGTCGGTGATCAGCAAGCCCTCGTCCACCACCAGGTCCAGCCGGATCTTGCGCTCTTTCAGCAGCGCCGCAATACGCGCAGCCCCCCGCAAACCACCCACTTCTTCATCGGCACCATAGGCCAGGTACACGGTGCGCTCAGGTTTGAAGCCGCTGGCGACCAGCATTTCTACGGCCTCCAGTTGCGACATCAGGTTGCCCTTGTCGTCCCAGGCACCCCGGCCCCACACAAACCCATCCTTGATCTGGCCAGAAAACGGCTCCACCGCCCAGTCTTTTTCGGTGCCGGGGGCCACAGGCACCACGTCCTGGTGCGCCATCAGCAAAATAGGCTGGGCCTGGGGGTTGGAGCCAGCCCAGGTGTACAAAAGACTCAAATCCCCCACCACTTCGCGTTTGAGCACGGCGTGGGTTTTGGGAAAGCGGGTCTGCAACAAGGCATGCAACTGTTGGAACTGGTCCGCGTGCAGGGCCGCATCGTCGCGGGAAGAGAGGGTGCGCAGGCGCACCGCCTCCCCCAGCCGAGCAGCCACAGCTGCTTCGTCCACCGGCAACACCGCTACCGCAGGCACGTCCAGTTGACGCGAGCCTTGGCGCACGGTGTTCACCGCCAAAACTGCTGCCAATACCAGCAGCAGCCCTAGCAGGCCAAACAGAAGTTTCTTGACCATGGTGGCGAAGCGGGTCGCTTAGTTGAAGGACTTGCCTTCGGCAGCGAGCTTGGCCAGCAGGGGCGCAGGCTGCCAGAACTTGGCGTCGTCCAGCGGATTCTGGGCAAAGCGGTTCATGGCTTGCACCACGTTGAACAGGCCCACTTCGTCGGCGTAGTTCATGGGGCCACCCCGGTGGGCCGGGAAACCGTAGCCAAAGATGTAGACGATGTCGATGTCGCTGGCCTTGTTGGCAATGCCTTCTTCCAAAATCAAGGCCGCTTCGTTCACCAGAGAGAACACCAGGCGCTGCACGATTTCTTCATCCGAAATCTTGCGGGGGGTGATGCCCAGTGCCTTGCGGTGCTCTTCAATCATCTGCACCACTTCGGCATTGGGGATCGCGTCGCGTTTGCCGGCCACATAGTCGTACCAGCCGGCGCCGGTTTTTTGGCCAAAACGGCCTTTTTCACACAGCAAGTCAGCGGTCTTGCTGTATTTCATGTCGGGCTTTTCGCTGTAACGGCGCTTGCGGATCGCCCAGCCAATGTCGTTGCCCGCCAGATCGCCCATGCGGAACGGTCCCATGGCCATGCCAAATTTTTCCATGGCTTTGTCCACTTGCGCGGGGGTGCAGCCTTCGTCCAGCAGGAAGCCCCCTTGGCGGCCGTACTGCTCGATCATGCGGTTGCCGATAAAGCCATCGCACACGCCAGACACCACGGCGGTCTTGCGGATCTTCTTGGCCACGGTCATCACGGTGGCCATCACGTCTTTGGCGGTTTTAGCGCCGCGCACCACTTCCAGCAGCTTCATCACATTGGCGGGGCTGAAGAAGTGCAGGCCCACCACGTCTTCGGGGCGCTTGGTGAAGGAGGCTATTCTGTCCACATCCAGGGTGGAGGTGTTGGATGCCAGAATGGCGCCGGGTTTCATCACGCGGTCCAGTTCCTTGAACACCGCTTCCTTGACGCCGATTTCTTCAAACACGGCTTCAATCACCATGTCGGTACCGTTCAGATCGTCGTAGCTCAAGGTGGTGCTCAAAAGCGCCATGCGCTGGTCCAACTTGTCTTGCTTGAGCTTGCCCTTCTTGACCTGGGCTTCGTAGTTCTTGCGGATGGTCGCAATGCCGCGGTCCAGCGCTTCTTGCTTCATTTCCAGCATCTTGACCGGAATGCCCGCGTTCAGGAAGTTCATGGCAATGCCGCCTCCCATGGTGCCGGCACCGATAACCGCTACAGAATTAATAGCGCGTTGCGCAGTGTCTGCGGGGACATCGGGGATTTTGGAGGCTGCACGCTCGGCCAGGAACAGGTGGCGCAGGGATTTGCTTTCGGCGGTCCACATCAGGTTGATGAAGATTTCGCGCTCCACGGCCATGCCGTCGTCAAACTTCTTCTTGGTGGCCGCTTCGACCGCGTCCACACATTTGGCGGGCGCCGGGAAATTCTTGGACATGCCCTTGACCATATTGCGGGCAAACTGGAAGTACGCATCGCCCTGGGGGTGCTTGCATTTCAGGTCACGTACCAAAGGCAAGGGGCGCACATCGGCCACCGAGCGGGCAAAGGCAACAGCTTCCTCAGCCAAGGATTCTGCGGATTGGGCGATCTTGTCGAACAGTTTTTGGCCTGGCAGCATGGCCAGCATTTCGCTCTTGACCGGTTCGCCCGAAACAATCATGTTCAAGGCGGCCTCCACACCCAGCACACGGGGCAGGCGCTGCGTGCCGCCGGCGCCGGGCAACAGGCCCAGCTTCACTTCGGGCAGGGCCACGCTGGTGCCAGGAGCAGCCACACGGTAGTGGCAACCCAGGGCCAATTCCAGTCCACCGCCCATCACCACGGTATGGATGGCAGCGACCACGGGTTTGGAAGAGTTTTCCAGCACACCGATGACGCTGTTCAGGTTGGGCTCCTGCATGGCCAGGGGGGAGCCGAATTCCTTGATATCCGCACCACCGGAGAACGCTTTGCCAGCGCCCGTGATCACGATGGCCTTCACCGCCGCGTCGGCGTTGGCCTGGGCCATGCCGTCAGCAATGCCTTGGCGGGTGGACAAACCCAAACCATTCACGGGCGGGTTGTTCAAAGTGATGATGGCGATGTCGCCATGGACTTGGTATTGGGCGGTCATGTTTGCATTCCTTGAATGTAAAAATAGAACGGTCGTTCTTTTTTGTGATTGTAAAAGGTTTTTCGAACCTGCAACAAACCCATTTGTCGCAGTTGGGACAAGCGGATCTAAACCTCCAGCCACTCCTTGCGGATGTCGCTGTTGTTCTGCAACTCGGCAGGCGTGCCTTCAAACACCACGCTGCCATGCCCCATAACAAAACAGCGGTCCGAAATTTTCATGGCGATGGTGAGCTTTTGCTCAATCAGCAGCACCGAAATGCCCCGCTTGCGCAGCTCCTGCAGGTACTCGGCGACCAGCTCCACGATCTTGGGCGCCAGCCCTTCGGTGGGCTCATCGATGATGATCAGGTCGGGGTCACCCATCAGGGTGCGGCACAGGGTGAGCATTTGCTGCTCGCCGCCCGACATCACGCCGGCTTCGGTGTGCTCGCGTTCTTTCAGGCGCGGAAACATGCGGTACATGTCTTCAAAGCTCCAGCGCGGCTTGGTTTTTCCGCGTTTTTGGCCCAGCAGCAGGTTTTGGTGCACGGTGAGCTTGGGGAAAATATCGCGGTTTTCGGGCACATAACCGATACCAAGGTGGGCGATTTCGTAGGTCTTGGAGCCCCGGATTTCACGCCCCTTCCATTGCACCGAGCCCTGGCAATCCACCAGACCCATGATGGCCTTGGCCGTGGTAGAGCGCCCAGAGCCATTGCGCCCCAGCAGGGACACAATTTCACCGGTGCCGACATGCATGTCCACGCCATGGAGCACATGACTTTTGCCATAAAAGGCATTGAGATGAGAGACTTTCAACATATTCAGTGTCCTTGTGCCTGCGCGTCCGCCACCGACGAGCCCAGGTAGGCTTCTTGCACCCGGGCGTTGGCACGCACCGCATCCGGCGTGTCAAAAGCGATGACTTCGCCATACACCACCACCGCAATCTTGTCCGCCAGACCAAACACCACGCCCATGTCGTGCTCCACGGTCAGCAGCGTCTTGCCTTCGGTGACCGACTTGATCAGGGAAATAAACCGCGTGGTTTCGCTCTTGCTCATACCGGCAGTGGGTTCGTCCAGCAAGATGACACTGGCGCCGCCGCCAATGGTGATACCAATCTCCAGCGCACGCTGCTCGGCATAGGTCAGGTTGACCGCCAGCACATCGCGCTTTTTGTCGAGCTGGATCATCTCCATCAGTTGGCGGGCTTTTTGGTTGGCGTCGTCCAGGTTCACCAAAAATTTCAGGAAGGTGTATTTGTAGCCCAGGCTCCACAACACGCTGCAGCGCAGGTTCTCAAAGACGCTGAGCTGCGGAAAGATATTGGTGATCTGAAAGCTGCGCGACAGCCCCAGGCGGTTGATCTCAAACGGCCGCATACCGTTGATGCGCTGGCCATGCAGCAGCACGTCACCGCTGCTGGGCTCAAAACGCCCGCTGATCAGATTGAACAGGGTGGATTTTCCGGCGCCGTTCGGGCCAATGACCGCCACCCTTTCGCCTGCGTGCACGGCCAGGTTGATGCCCCGGATGATTTCGGATTTGCCAAAACTTCTGCGCAGATCGCGCAGTTCCAGGGCCAGAGCGCCCGGAGATACATGGGTGGTGCTCATACTGCGTGCCTCCGCTTGATTTCTTTTTCTATCTCTTCCTGGACCACGCTCCAGCGGCCCAGAAACTGACGGCGGCACAGCTCAAACAAACCCAGGCCCACCAACATGACCAAACCCGCACCCAGCCAACTGCCAAGGCTTGCGGTGTCCAGACTGGCGCCCAGAAAGTGCAGCTCCCCCCCCATGGCGGCATTGAGCTGGCGGTGGTACACCATCTCCAGCAAGGCAGCGGCCCCCGCAAAGCCCACCAAGCCCGTCAACACCAGTGCAGCGTAGTGCCCCAACAGGCCTTTGAGCTTGCCAAAACTGGCGACCCGCAGGTTCATCATGACCAGGCTGGCGATACCGCCGGGGGCGTACATCACCATGAACAGGAATATAAAACCCAGGTACAGCAGCCAGGCCTTGGTGAACTCGCTGAGCACCACAAAGGCCAGCACCATCAGCACCGCACCGATGATGGGACCAAAAAAGAAGGTGGCCCCGCCCAAAAAGGTGAACAAAAGGTAGGCCCCCGAACGCCCTGCCCCCACCACCTCGGCGGTCACAATCTCAAAGTTCAGCGCCGCCAGCCCACCCGAAATACCGGCAAAAAAGCCCGCAATGATGAAGGCCGTGTAACGCACCCGCTGCGGGTTGTAGCCAATGAACTCGACCCGCTCCGGGTTGTCGCGCACCGCATTGAGCATGCGCCCCAGGGGGGTGCCGGTAAACGCAAACATCAGCGCCACCGCCACAAAGGTGTAGGCCGCAATCAGGTAGTAGACCTGCACCGCTGGCGCAAACGTGATCCCCATGAAGGGCTGGCCAACCACCCGGTTGCTGGAAATACCCGCCTCCCCGCCGAAAAAGTCAGAAAACATCAGGGACATGGCAAACACCAGCTCCGCCATGCCCAGCGTGATCATGGCGAAAGTGTTGCCCGATTTGCGGGTGGTGACAAAACCCAGCAGAACAGCAAACCCCATTCCGGCCACGCCGCCCACGAGCGGCACCAGGCTCACGGGCAAGGGCAGACTGCCCTGCCCCACCGCATTGAGCGCGTGGATGGCCATATAGGCGCCCAGTCCCGTATAGACCGCGTGGCCGAAACTCAGCATGCCGCCCTGCCCCAACAACATGTTGTACGAGAGGCAGGCAATGATGGCAATGCCCATCTGCGACAGCATGGTGATGGACAAACCGCTGCCAAACACCTGTGGTGCCAGCACCAGCACCAGGGCAAACAGCCCCCAGACCACAACACGGCCTTTTTTTATGGAAAACATACGCACTTAACCTTCCCGTTTACCCAACAAGCCCTTGGGGCGGAATATCAAAATCAAGACCAAAAACAGGTAGGGCAGGATCGGTGCCACCTGCGACAGCGTCAGTTTGGCCACTGAGTTGTTGCGCGCCGCCTCGCTGAGCGTTACACCCAGGTTGCCCAGCACGCTGCTCAGGGAATAGTCGAAGGCAATGGCAAAGGTCTGGATAACACCGATCAGCAAGGAAGCCAGGAAAGCCCCCGACAAAGAACCCAAGCCACCGACCACCACCACCACAAAGATGATGGAGCCCACCGTGCCGGCCATGGACGGCTCGGTCACGTAGGTACTTCCGCCAATCACACCGGCCAGCCCGGCCAGGCCGGTACCCGCGCCAAACACCAGCATGAACACGCGGGGCACGTTGTGCCCCAAGGATTCGGCCATGTGCGGGTGCGTCAGGGCCGCCTGGATCACCAGGCCAATGCGGGTGTGGGTCAGCAATAACCACAAGCCCAGCAGCATCAGCAGCGCCACAACCATCATGAACCCCCGGGTCATGGGAAAAGGCGAACACACCACCCGCACGGCGGCGTCGGCCGCACTGCACAAATTGGCAGGTGCAGCCCCCCAGACCAGGCGCAAGCCGTCCACGGCATGGTTGACCAGGGTGAACGCCGGGCCTTTCAGGCTCTCGGGTGGGTTGAATTCCAAAGCGGTGCGGCCCCAGATGAGCTGCACCAGTTCCAAGAAGATGTAGGACAAGCCAAAGGTCAGCAGCAGCTCGGCAACATGGCCAAACTTATGCACCCCGCGCAAGGCCATGCGCTCAAACAGCGCACCCAAGCCGCCCACCAGCAAGGGGGCAATCACCAGTGCGGGCCAAAACCCCATGACGCCCGACAAGGTGTAGCCCACATAGGCACCCACCATATAGAAGCTCGCATGCGCAAAATTGAGCACGCCCATCATGCTGAAAATCAGCGTCAGTCCCGCGCTGAGCATGAACAGCAGGAGCCCGTAGCTCAAACCGTTCAGCATCGAAATAATGAAAAACTCCATCCGCCTATTCCCTTTCGCCCCCAAAGGAGCTGCATTTGCCGTTCAGAAAACAGGGCCCAATGCATTGCCTGCAATTGAGCCCTGTCGCTGGTCTTTGCCGCGTGTGGATCAGGGACGCTTCATCTGGCAGCTGGTGGGTGTGCTGGCCACATAGGACTCATAGGTTTTCACCGGAGCCAGGGTCATGCCCGTGTTTTCAGGGCTGTAAGGGTATTTTTTGTCGGCCTTTTGCCAGACCGTCAAAAACAGCGGCTGTTGCAGCTGGTGGTCGGTTTTGCGCATTTCCACTTCACCGTTGAAACTCTTGAACTTCAGGCCTTCCATCGCGGCGGCCACTTTGACCGGATCGGTGGACTTGGCTTTGGCCATGGCGTCACCCAGAATGTTGTACACATGAATAACAGAGCCGGTATAGAAGTCGTCGTTGAACTTGGCCTTGAACTCATCGGCCCACTTGCCCATCTGTCCACCCATGTTGTAGTGGTTGTAGGCAATCTGGTGAACCCGGCCTGCGGCATTCGTACCCAAGGCCGTGGGTGTGCCGGTCACACCCGTGTAGTAGGTGTAGAAGTTACCGGTATAGCCGCTTTCGTTGGCCGCCTTGATCAACAAGGACAGATCGGTGCCCCAGTTGCCGGTGATGACCGTGTCAGCACCTGAGGCCTTGATTTTGGCGATGTAGGGCGCAAAGTCGCGCACCTGGGCCAAGGGGTGCAAGTCTTCCCCGACCACTTGGATATCTGGACGCTTGCGACCCAGGGTTTCTTTGGCGAAGCGCGCCACCTGCTGTCCATGGGAGTAATTCTGGTTGATCAGATACACCTTCTTGATGTCCTTTTTATCGGTCATGAAGGTGGTCAGCGCTTCCATTTTCATGGAGGTGTCGGCATCAAAGCGGAAGTGCCAGTAACTGCATTTGTTGTTGGTGAAATCGGGGTCTACCGCCGAATGGTTTAGGTAAACCACCTCTTTGCCCGGATTGCGTTCGTTGTGCTTGTTGACCGCATCAATCAAAGCACCGGCCACGGCGGAACCACTGCCCTGCGTAACGTAGCGCACGCCTTGGTCGAGTGCGGACTTCAATGCATTCAAGCTCTCGGTAGGGCTGAGCTTGTTGTCAATGCCAATCACTTCAAATTTGACACCGGCAGGATTGCTTTGGTTAAATTTTTCAGCAAAAAACTGGAAGCTCTTCAATTGGTTGGAGCCTACGGGGCCCATCAGGCCCGATAAGGGGTCGATGAACGCAATTTTGACCGTCTCACCCTTCTGGGCCAGGGCTGTTTGCGCGCACAAAACAACCGCAGCGGCGGCAACGAACTTAAATCCAAATTTCATTTAAATGTCTCCTGTAAATCTCGAACCAATGAAGCGTACAAGTCTTTATTCGTTTGCACGCAAGGGTTTCCCCCATCACTTATCACCAAGGTGACTACACCCCCCCGTTGCCTACACCGTGGGCAACTGGTAATCCTTCAGCATCTCCCGCAGCTTGGTTTTTTGCATCTTGCCGGTACCGCCCAAGGGAATGGCCTCGACAAACACCACGTCATCGGGGATCTGCCATTTGGCGGTTTTTCCGTCGTAAAAAGCCACCAGTTCGTCGCGCGTCACTTCCGCGCCTGGTTTTTTGACCACGGCAATGATGGGGCGCTCATCCCATTTGGGGTGCTTCATGCCGATGCACGCAGCCATGGCAACGGCCGGATGCGCCATGGCGATGTTTTCCACGTCGATGGAGCTGATCCACTCCCCGCCGGACTTGATGACGTCCTTGCTGCGGTCGGTGATCTGCATGTAGCCATCGGGGTCGATGGTGGCCACGTCGCCGGTGGGGAACCAGCCATTCACCAAGGGAGCACTGCCCTCGCCCTTGAAGTATTCGCTGATGACCCAGGGGCCTTTGACCAGCAAGTCACCATAGGACTTGCCGTCCCAGGGGAGTTCTTTGCCCTCGTCGTCGATGATCTTCATGTCAACGCCAAAAACACCACGTCCCTGCTTGAGGCGTACCTTCATTTTTTCCGCAGAGTCCAGCGTCAGGTGTTTGTTCTTGAGCGTGCAGACCGTGCCCAGCGGCGACATCTCGGTCATGCCCCAGGCGTGCAGCACTTCCACGCCGTAGACATCGTTGAACGCGGTGATCATGGCCGGTGGGCAGGCCGAGCCGCCAATCACCGTGCGTTTGAGGGTGCTGAAACGCAAGCCACCGGCCTGCATATGGCCCAGCATCATCTGCCACACGGTGGGCACCCCCGCCGCGAACGACACTTTCTCCGTCTCGATCAATTCAAAGATGGACTTGCCGTCCATGGCCGGGCCGGGAAACACCAGTTTGGCACCGGTCATGGCGGCGGAATACGGCAAGCCCCAGGCATTGACGTGGAACATGGGCACCACCGGCAGCACGCAATCGCGCGCGCTCATGCTCAGGGCATCTGGCAAAGCCCCTGCCAAGGCATGCAGCATGGTGGAGCGGTGGCTGTACAGCGCCGCTTTGGGGTTGCCCGTGGTGCCGCTGGTGTAGCACATGCTGGAGGCGGAGTTTTCGTCAAAACTGGGCCATGCGTAGGTGGAAGACTGCGCACCCAACCAGGCCTCGTAGCTTTGCAGCCCCGGAATGCCGGTGTCGGCGGGCAACTGGTCGGCATCACACAAGGCGATGAAATGCTTGATGGTGGTGCAGCGGCTGTGCACGGCCTTGACGATGGGCAAGAAGGACATGTCAAAGCACAGCACCTGGTCTTCGGCATGGTTGGCAATCCAGACGATTTGGTCGGGGTGCAGGCGTGGGTTCAGGGTGTGCAAGACCCGGCCCGAGCCGCTCACGCCAAAGTACAGCTCCAGGTGGCGGTAACCGTTCCAGGCCAAGGTGGCCACACGGTCACTGAACGCCAGATCCATTTGCTCCAGGGCATTGGCCACCTTGCGCGAGCGCACCGCCATGTCCTTGTAGGTGTAGCGATGGATATCGCCTTCGACCCGGCGTGAAACGATTTCGCCTTCGCCGTGGTGCCGTTCGGCAAACTCAATCAGTGACGAAATCAGCAGTTGTTGGCTTTGCATCAATCCGAGCATGGATACTCCTAAGTGGGGGTTGGTTGAATTTGGGGTGAAATTTCATCGTAGCCGCTTTGGGGCGACAGTCCAAGGTCTCGGGTTCCGCCCAAGACCCCGGGTCTATCTGGTGAAGCGTTCTCCGGGGCTGACGATGGTGAGCTCTACGAAGCGCGACCCTTGGTGCGAATCCTTGCCAAAGCCCACCATAAAGCCACCCAGATTGACGGACTTCATGCCTTCCAGCGCGGCGATGAAGCGCACACGCGTGAGATCCTTGCCCGCCCGCTTGAGGCCCTCGACCAGTACCTTGGCGTTGATATAACTTTCAAAACCGAGAAACGAAAGGTTGTCGAAGCCGGCTTTGCGCATGGTGTCTTGGTACTCTTTGGCCAAGGGGTTGCTGTTGCTCCACGGAAAGGGCACCACCGAGGTCACCACCACCCCCACACCATCCGGGCCCAAGGCACGCAAGGCGGACTGGGTGCCCATGACCGAGAGTGTGTAAAAACGCATGCCCGGGCGCATTTTGTTGTAGGCCTTGATGAAACTCACCGTGGGGGTGCCCGCCGTGATCATGATGATGACTTCGGGCCCGCGCTCGTGCAATGTGGCCACCGCTTTTTCGGCATCCGACCCATCGGGCTGGATAGAGGCCGTGGCGTATGGTTTGAGAGCGCGTTTTTGCATGGCCTTCTCTATGCCCGCCATACCGTCCTTGCCCATACCGTTGTTCATCCACAGCACACCGATGCGCTGCACACCCACGGTGCTCAAATGCTGCACCAGCTTCTCCAGCTCATCGGCATAACTGGCCCGAATATGGAAGACGTTGGGCATTGCGGGGCTGCGAACCGCATCCGCGCCCGTGAAGGGGGCAAACATCGGCACCGGGGAAGGCTCTTTGGCCAGCAGGGGCAACACCCCCACCACATTGGCGGTCCCGGTCAGGCTGTACAGCGCAAAGACCTTGTCCTCGTGCATCAGTTGGCGCACCGTCTTTTGGGTGGTGGCCGGATCGTAGCCATCGTCCAGCACCACGGTGCGGATCTTGCGGCCAAACACGCCGCCTTTGGCATTGACTGCATCAAAATATGCTTTGGCGCCATTGACAATATCGGGGGCCATTTGGGCCAGCGGGCCGGTAATCCCCAGCGACTGGCCAAGCACAATTTCCTGCTCACTCACCCCTGTCTCTGCGGCATGCAAGGGCGTGGTCAAGCCAGCGAACAAAACACTTAAAAAACACAGCAGGAAGCGGAAATATCTAAGCATGGAGGCCTCCGGTATAAAAACTTGCTCCCAGGCTTCGTATCATCGGGGCCTGCAAAGTGTGCGGATTGTGAAGGGCAGCCCAGCCCCCTGCAACAGCTGTCGCTTGGCCAACAAATAGTCAGTATTTACCCGTATACGCCCGCCATGTTTCCCGGTACCGTCTCACCTACCTTGCGTTTTCTCGCCACCCAGCCCTGGTACACCTGCTTATCCGTGGCCACCCAGGCCCATGTTCACGCCAGCCTGTTGCACATCCCGGCGAAAAAGGGCGAAATGATGCTGCAGGCCGATACCCCCGTTGAGGGTTGGTACGCCGTGTTGAGCGGCCTGGTCAAACTGCAAAGTGTTCCCATCAAGGGGCGTTCGTCAACCTTCTTGTGTGTGGCCTCCGGTGACTGGTTCGGGGAAGGATCTGCCCTCAACATTGAGCGTCGCCGCTACGAGGTGGTGGCCTTGCGCGACTCCGAACTGCTGTGCCTGCCGCACGCGGTGTTTCACCAGCTGCGCGCCACCAGCATCGAGTTCAACCAATTTTTGGTCAAACAACTCAGTATTCGGGTGAGCCAGGCCATGGCACTCATCGAGTCGGGGCGCCTGCGCACCCCCGAGCAACGCGTTGCGCTATCTTTGAGCCGCCAGTTCTGGGGCCGAACCCGCAAACTCAGCCTGTCACAAGACGAGTTGGCCAACTTGGTGGGCATCTCCCGCCAGACCGTCAACCAGGCGCTGAAGTCCTTGGCGCAGCGCGGCCTGGTCACACTGGAATTTGGCCGGGTGGATATTCCCGACGACGAGGCGCTGACCCACTTCATTTTCACCAGCCCGCAACCGCTCTCCGAGGCCTGACTCGCGCCCCCTGCGGATAACCCTGCCGGCGCCGGGTTTGACGGTCCTGCGGGACAATGCCGCTATGAACACGGCCCTCAACAGCCAAGATGGCCTCCATGTGGGCTTGACTTGGGACAACAGCTTCGCCCAATTGGGCTCAGACTTCTACGCACCCTGGGTGCCGCAGCCCTTACCGGCGCCGTACTGGGTTGGTCGCAGCACCGCCGTAGCCCAATCTCTGGGACTGACCCCCAACGCACTGGCATCGCAAGAACTGCTGGAAGCACTCAGCGGCAACCGCCCCATCAGCGGCACGCAGGCCTTGGCCAGCGTGTACAGCGGCCACCAATTTGGCGTGTGGGCTGGTCAACTGGGCGACGGCCGGGCCATTTTGCTGGGCGAGACCTCGGGCCAGGAAGTGCAGCTCAAGGGCGCGGGTTTGACGCCTTTTTCGCGCATGGGCGATGGGCGCGCCGTATTGCGCAGCAGCATTCGGGAGTTTTTGTGCAGCGAAGCCATGCACGGCCTGGGCATTCCCAGCTCGCGCGCCCTGTGCGTGACGGGCTCTGACGCCCCGGTGCGGCGTGAAGAGATCGAGACCGCCGCGGTCGTGACCCGGGTGGCCCCCAGCTTCATTCGCTTCGGACATTTCGAGCATTTTTGCCACCACGACCAGCATGGGCAGCTGAAAATACTGGCCGACTACGTGATTGACCGCTTTTACCCGCAATGCCGGACCGACAACGGCCTGCTGGGCGGCAATCCTTACGCGGCACTGCTGCAAAAAGTGACAGTGCGCACGGCGAACATGGTGGCGCTGTGGCAGTCGGTGGGGTTTTGCCATGGGGTGATGAACACTGACAACATGAGCATCCTGGGCCTCACCATTGATTACGGGCCTTTCCAATTTCTGGATGCCTATGACCCAGGCCACATCTGCAACCACTCGGACAACCAGGGGCGCTACGCCTTCCACAAGCAAGCCAATGTCGCGTACTGGAACCTGCTGTGCCTGGGCCAGGCCCTGATGCCGCTCATCGAGAAACAAGAGTTGGCCATGGCTGCCCTGGAGCACTTCAAGACCGAATTCCCGCAAGCCTTTGCCCAACGCATGGCGATGAAGCTGGGCTTTGCGCAATCGCACAACGACCACCAAAGCCTGACCGAAGATGTGCTGCGTTTGCTGATGGAGGGGCGGGTGGACTACACCATCTTCTGGCGCCGTTTGAGTCGGTGGGCGCAGGAACGCCGCGCCGACGACCCCTCCGTGCGGGATTTGTTCATGGATGCCTCAGGCATTGACCACTGGTTGCTACACTATTCGGAGCTGCTTGCGCAGCAACCACAAGGGCTGGCAGCTGATTTGATGCTAAAAACAAATCCAAAATTTGTACTGCGGAACCATTTGGGAGAACTGGCCATCCAAGCGGCCAAGAGCAAGGATTTCACTTTGGTTCAGCAGTTGTTGCAGGTATTGGAGCGCCCTTTTGAGGAACACCCTGCATTGGAATCATTTGCCGACTTCCCCCCCGATTGGGCGGGGGGTATTGCAATCAGCTGCAGTTCTTGAAACCAAGCATCCCTGCCACCCATTGGAGTCCGAGCCATGACCTACAAAGTGCAAAAAACCGACGAAGAATGGAAAACGCTGCTGCGCGCCAAGGATGCCGAACCGCTGGCGTATGCCGTCACCCGCCAGGAAGCCACCGAAAAGGCGTACTCCGGTAAGTTGGAAAGCAACAAGGCCGAGGGCGTTTACCGTTGTATCTGCTGCAACAAACCGCTGTTTGATTCAGCCGCCAAGTACGAATCCGGCTCTGGCTGGCCCAGCTACTTCAAACCCATTGAAGCCACCGCGGTGGGCACCAAAGTGGATGGCATGTTATGGATGAAACGCACCGAGGTACATTGTGCGGACTGCGGTGCCCATCTGGGCCATGTGTTTGAAGACGGCCCCGCCCCCACCGGCTTGCGTTATTGCATGAACTCGGCATCGTTACACTTCACCCCTGCATGAAAATACTGATCGACTTTTTCCCCATCGCGCTCTTCTTTGGCGCCTTCAAGTTGTACGACATCTACATCGGCACCGCCGTTCTGATGGCGGCCACCACCGTGCAAATGGCGCTGATCTATGGCATCGACCACAAACTGCAGGCCATGCACAAAATTACCCTGGCCCTGGTTCTGGTCTTCGGCGCCTTGACACTGACCCTGCACGACGACCGCTTTATCAAGTGGAAACCCACGGTCTTGTATGCCGCCATGGCCATTGGGCTGGCGGTTGCCGTGTGGGTCATGCGCAAGAACTTTCTCAAACTGCTGCTGGGAAGTCAGCTTGAATTGCCAGACCCCATTTGGCACCGCCTCAACGTGGTCTGGGTTCTGTACTGTGTTTTCATGGCCGTGATCAATGCCTATGTGGTGGTGTACTACAGCACCGAGGCCTGGGTCAGCTTCAAACTGTGGGGCTACGCTTTCCCCCTGGCCTTCATCATTGGCCAAGGGTTGTACATTGCCCCCCACATCAAAGGCAACGACTCTCCAACCGAAGGACCTACCCCATGAGCATTGGCCCCAGCGCAGCCCAACTGGAACAGCGCTTGCAGGAACGTTTGGCCCCCACCCGCCTGGAAGTGCTGGACGAAAGCTACCAGCACAACGGCCACGCAGGCGCCAACGGCAGCGGCTTTGGCACCCATTTTCGGGTGCGTATCGCTTCACACTTATTTACCGGTAAGAGCCGCGTAGCCCGCCATCGCCTTGTGTATGATGCGCTGCAAGATTTCATTGACCAGGGCTTGCACGCGCTGGCCATCGAAACCGAAAACGCATCCTCCGAAACCACTATTTAAGCACCTTGAGGGAATCTGAATGAAGAAGCAAATTTTGACCGCGCTTGCCGCCGCTACCTTGATGGCGGTGTTGGCACCTGCAGCACTGGCCCAAAATGTGGCCGTTGTCAACGGCAAGGCAGTGCCCAAAGCCCGGATCGATGCGCTGGCACAGCAATTGGCGCGTTCAGGTCGCCAGATCACTCCAGATATGCAAGGGCAACTTAAAGAAGCAGTAATCTCGCGCGAAATCTTCGCGCAAGAAGCCCAAGCCCGTGGACTGGATGCCACCGAGGACTACAAAACCCAGGTGGAGTCTGCACGCCAATCCATCCTGATCAACGAACTGTTCACGGACTTCCAGAAAAAGAACCCCGTGTCTGACGCCGATGCCCAGGCCGAATACGACAAATTTGCCGCTGCCAATGCTGGCAAAGAGTACCGCGCTCGCCACATCCTGGTGGAAAAGGAAGACGAGGCCAAAGCCATCATCGCGCAGCTGAAAAAAGGCGGCAAGTTTGAGGCGATCGCTAAAAAATCCTCCAAAGACCCCGGCTCCGGTAAAAACGGTGGCGACCTGGATTGGGCCAATCCCAGCAGCTACGTGAAAGAGTTCTCCGAAGCACTCACCGGCTTGACCAAGGGCAAGATGACCGAGACCCCGGTGAAAACCCAGTTTGGTTACCACATCATTCGCCTGGAAGATGTGCGCGACGCCAAGTTGCCCAAGTTTGAAGAAGTCAAACCCCAGATCACACAGCAGCTGACCCAGCAAAAAATGGCCAAGTTCCAGGAAGACTTGCGCGCCAAGGCAAAAATTGAATAAGGTGTTTCACCTTTAAAACAAAAAACGCAGCCCAGGCTGCGTTTTTTTTTATGGTGACAGCCGTTTTGCAGTGGAGTAATTTCACGGGAAGTGCTAAGGTCGTTTGCATCCAGACAATGACTATGGGTTCTTGGCAATGGACATCATCGGCATTTCACTCATTGAAACCGGCGGGCAAATATTCTTGCGCGGGCAGCCGCACAGTGCAAGGCCCCCCGTTGACGTAGCCACCTTGCGTGCCCTGCTGGTGCAAGGCGGCTACGGCGAGTGCGCCTTCGATGAAGACGCACTCACCAATGCCGCGCAGTACTGCAATACCCTGCAAGCCCCCTTCGTGGCGCAGGTCGCGGAAAGACGCAACGCACACATTGCGGTCCACATTGCGGCCGATGACATGAGCGCAGAGGTCAGCGTCACCCCCGCACACGGGGGCAAAGCGGCGACCCTGGGCGACCTGATCCAGGCGCTGACGGAGTCCGGTGTTCAATTCGGCATCGACGATGGGGCGCTGTTGCTGGCATGCGAACAGCAGGGCGCAAGCCGCATCCCCATCGCCCACGGCGTTCTGCCTGAAGAGGGACGGAACAGCGTCTTCGAAGAGTTGGTCGCGCAGGCGGCCGACCGCTCACCGAAGCTGGACGAAAACGGTCTCATTGATTACCGCGAGCATGGCACCATCAAGGTGGTGAATGCGGGTACGCCACTGATGCGCCGCATACCCGCCACCGCTGGCGTGGAAGGCCGCACGGTGCGTGGCCGCGCTTTGCCCGCCCACCCCGGCCGTGATGAGCCATTTTCCACGCCACTGGCCGGGGCGCAGGTCGCCAGCGACGATCCCAACCTGCTGCTGGCCGCTGTCACCGGGCAGCCTGTGCGGGTCAAAGGCGGTGTCACGGTGGAGCCCATCTTGCATGTCGGGGAGGTCAATATGGCCACCGGCAATGTCCACTTTAACGGCACCGTGCAAGTCAAAGGGGATGTGGTGCAAGGCATGGTGGTTCAGGCCAGCGGGGATATTGTGGTGGGCGGCATGGTGGACGGCGGCGTACTCGAAGCGGGTGGAGATATCCGAATTGCGGGCGGGGTGATCGCCCATGCCAAGATCACCGCGCACGGGTCGGTCAACGCCCGTTTTGCGCAAGCCGCGCAGATCCATGCCGATGCGGTCCTTGCTTTGGCGGACATGGCGCTGGACTGTGCGCTCAGCTCACACAACCAGATCATCATCGGCGCCGACGCTCCGGGGCGCGGACGGCTGGTCGGGGGGACCGCCACCGCCATGATGCTGGTGCGCGTACCCCTGTTGGGCTCTGCCAAGGGCGCTCTGACCAAGATGGTGCTGGGCGCCAATGCGGGGCTCACCGCACAATACGCCGCCCTACAGGAACGCATCCAAAAAGAAAAGGAAACCGAAGAAAACCTGGACAAGCTGGTGAAGCAGGTTGCCGCCGCTGGTGACCCCAAAGGCATGCTGCCACGCATCAAAGCCTCCTGGCAGCACGCGATTCAAGTCTGGGGCCAGTCGCTGGCCGAACGCGACGCACTCTGCCAGCAAATCGCATTGGCGCTCAACGCCAGGGTGGAGGTGGGTTCCGGTGTTTCGGGGTCCGTGGATATCTCGTTTGGCAGCCACACGGCCCGGTTGCGCCAGGAGTTCGGTGCCGGCACCTTTTCACTCGATGCGGAAGGAAACATCCTCTTCACCGACAATGAAGGCCTTGCCGTACCCGCCGTTTAAAGAGCCGCCCACAGCCACAGCGCCCCCAGCAGCACGGGCTGGTGCAGCATGTAGTAGCTCAGGCTCCAGCGCCCCAGCACCACCACGGGGTGTAGCATGCGGGGCACGGCGGGTGACCTTCGGGCCTTTGCCATCCACCATGTCCCTGCCGCCATGCCCCACCACATGACGCCCAGCCAGGGGACGATGGGAACATAGTCTTCGGTGATGGGCTTGACGCTGATCAGCCCCAGCCAGTTGAACATCTTTTCATTCAAAAAATCGGCCTTTCCGCCCGTCGTTATTGCGTAAACAGCTATTGATTTGATAGCAATAGCCAATCCCCCCAAAGGCCAGAGCCACACGCCCCAACCCGCCGTCAGCCGCACAATCACCAGCATCACAGCCATCCCGTGCAAGACCCCAAAGTAAATAAAGCTGTTCGGGAACATCCACGCCGAGCCCGCCGTCACAAGGAGGGCGCAGCCGGCAATCTGCACCCAGCGCCGTCCAAACTGCCGCCAGCTTTGCCCTTGCTGCAAGGCAATGGCCTGGCTAAAGCCCGCGCAAAACAGAAACAGGCTGAGGATGCAGGTGCGCTGCCAAGTCCACAGCGGGTCGGCATAAAAGTCCTGGTGGAGGTAGCCTGCCTGGCTCATGTCAAAACAAAAATGAAAAACCGTCATCCACAGCATGGCCAAGCCACGTAACAGGTCTACCGAATCAATCCGCGGGACATGGGTGCTCTTCTTCATGGCGTGAGTTTAAGCAAATAGCACGGCGGCGAAAGCCGCCGCCTGCTGGGATAATTCACCCTATGTCCCTGCATGACCACCAACTCGAACTCCTGGCCCCGGCGCGTGACGCCGATATCGGTATCGAAGCCGTCAACCACGGCGCCGACGCCATCTACATCGGCGGCCCCTCGTTTGGCGCACGCACCAGCGCCGACAACAGCGTGAGCGAGATCCGCCGCCTGGTGCGCCATGCGCACCGTTTCAACAGCCGCGTCTTCGTCACCCTGAACACCATCCTGCGGGACGACGAACTGGAGAGCGCCCGCAAGCTGGCCTGGCAGCTCTACGACGCGGGCGTGGACGCGCTCATCATCCAGGACATGGGCTTGCTGCACATCGACCTGCCGCCCATCCAGTTGCACGCCAGCACCCAGACCGACATCCGCACGCCCGAAAAAGCGCGTTTTCTGCAGGATGTGGGCCTCTCCCAGATCGTGCTGGCGCGTGAACTCACGCTGGAGCAAATCCAGGCCGTGCGCCAGCACACCGACTGCACGCTGGAGTTTTTTGTGCACGGCGCGCTGTGCGTGGCCTACAGCGGCCAGTGTTACATCAGCCATGCCCACACGGGACGCAGCGCCAACCGGGGCGACTGCAGCCAGGCCTGCCGCCTGCCCTACCAGGTGATGGACTCCGCAGGCCGCTTCGTGGCGCACGACAAACATGTGTTGTCCATGAAGGACAACAACCAGAGCGCCAATCTGGCCGCGCTGGTGGATGCGGGCATTCGCAGCTTCAAGATCGAAGGCCGCTACAAGGACATGGGCTATGTGAAAAACATCACCGCCCACTACCGCAAGCTGCTGGACGCATTGATCGAAGAGCGCCAAAGCTCGGCCCGGCCCCTGGCGCGCGCCTCCAGCGGCAAAACCAGCTTCACCTTCACCCCCGACCCCAACCAGAACTTCAACCGCGAGTTCACCGACTACTTTGTCCAGGGGCGCAAGGAAGACATAGGCGCTTTTGATACACCCAAGAATCCGGGCCAGGCCATCGGTTTTGTCACCAAAGTGGGCCCCGACTGGGTCGAGCTGGAAACCACATCCCCCCAAACCCTGCTGCACAACGGCGACGGCCTGTGCTACTACGACCTGCAGAAGGAACTGGTCGGCCTGGCCATCAACCGGGCCGAACCAGCCAAGGCCCACAGCGTGGGGCTGTGGCGGGTCTACCCCAAGGACCCCATGGCAGGCTTCAAGGACTTGCGCAAAGGGGTGGAGGTCAACCGCAACCGCGACAGCACCTGGGTGCGTGTGCTGGACAAAAAATCCAGCGACCGGCGCATCGCCGTCTGGGCCAGCCTGGCGGAAACGCCGCAAGGCTTTGCCCTGACCCTGACCGACGAAGACGGCACCACCGCCACCGCCACCCTGGCCGCCGCTAAAGAGCTGGCCAAGAATGCCGCCCAGGCCGAAACCAGCGTGCGGGAGAATCTGGCCAAATTTGGCAACACCGTGTTTGAGCTGGCCACCGCGCCCGAGCACATCGCCCTGAACCTGGCCCAGCCCTGGTTTGTGCCCGCCTCGCTCATCAACCCGCTGCGCCGCGACGCGGTGGAGCAACTGGAGGCCGCCCGCTTGGCCGCCTACACCCGCCCTGCCCGCGCGGCGCCGGTGCAGCCGCCCGTGGCCTACCCCGAAGACACCCTGAGCTACCTGGCCAATGTGTACAACGCAAAAGCCCACGACTTTTATGCCCAGCACGGCGTCAAGGTCATCGCCGCCGCCTACGAAAGCCAAGAGGAGGAAGGCGAAGTCAGCCTAATGATCACCAAACACTGCGTGCGCTTCTCCATGAGCCTGTGCCCCAAACAGGCCAAGGGCGTGACCGGCGTGCAAGGCACGGTCAAGGCCGAACCCCTGACACTCATCAATGGCAAGGACAAGCTCACCCTGCGTTTTGACTGCAAGCCCTGCGAAATGCATGTGGTGGGCCGCATCCGCCCCTCCGTGCTGCAAAACAGCACCGGCAAGAACCACGGCACGCCCATGCAGTTTTACCGCACGCGGCCACAAACCTGAGGCTATTTCCCGTGGTTGCACCCTCCGACTGGCACCTGCGCGAAGCACACGAACTGGCGCGTGAACACGGGGTGGACCCCGTGCATGGCCTGCACGACGCCGAGGCCGAAAAACGCGCCCAGGTGCATGGCGCCAACGAATTGGAGGTCGTGCGCCAGCGCAGCCCCCTCGCCCTGTTGATCGAGCAGTTCAGCGACTTCATGGTGCTGGCGCTGCTGGCGGCCGCAGTGATTTCCGGCGTGATTGGCGACCTGACCGACACCCTGGTGATTCTCGTCATCGTGGTGCTCAACGCGGTGATCGGTTTTGTCCAGACCTGGCGCGCCGACCGGGCCATGCTGGCGCTACGCCAACTGGCGGCGGCACAGACCACCGTGTTGCGAGGCGGCCAGCTGAAGGTGTTGCCCGCCAAGGCGCTGGTGCCGGGCGATATCGTGCTGCTGGAAGCCGGCAACCAAATCCCGGCCGACCTGCGCCTGATCGAGATTGCCCAGTTGCAGGTGGACGAGTCGGCACTGACCGGCGAATCCATCACCACGGCCAAACACACGGCCGCACTGCCGGCCGACGCCCCCAGCGCACTGGGCGACCGGCTGAACATGGCTTTCAAAGGCACCACCGCCACCCATGGGCGGGCCCGCGGGCTGGTGGTCGCCATCGGCATGTCCACCGAACTCGGCAAAGTGGCCCGGCTGCTGGACAGCGAAGACCGCAGCACCCCCTTGCAGCTTCGGCTGGCCGCCTTTGGCAAACGCCTGGCCCTGGCGGTGCTGGCGATCTGCGGCGTGGTCTTTGCCGTCGGGGTGCTGCGCGGAGAGCCCCCGCTTCTGATGGCGCTGACCGCCATCAGCCTGGCCGTGGCCGCCATCCCCGAGGCCTTGCCTGCGGTCGTCACGGTATTGCTGGCACTGGGGGCGCGGCGCATGGTGGCCGCGAACGCCCTGATCCGGCGCCTGCCTTCGGTGGAGACCCTGGGCTCCATCACCACCATTTGCTCCGACAAAACCGGCACCCTTACCCAAAACCGCATGCATGCGGAGTTGCTGCTGGCGCAGGGCTTGCCCTGGGTGCCGGGCGACGCGCTCCCCGGTGAAGTGCATGCAGAAACCCTGCGCGCCGCCGCGCTGTGCAACGACGCCAGTCCGCAGGAGGACGGCCTGTGGGCCGGCGACCCCACCGAGACCGCCCTGGTACTGGCCGCCCTGAGCGCCCAATTGGACAAAACCGCGCTGGATGCCGCGTGGCCGCGTGTGCAAGAGCAGCCCTTTGACGCAGAACGCAAGCGCATGACCACCTTCCACCAGGGGGGCCAAGGGGAATCCGGCGGCTATGTGGCCTACACCAAAGGGGCGCCGGAGTCGGTTTTGTCCTGCTGTGTGGCCCAGTGGACGCCGTCTGGACCCACCCCTTTGGATGGACAGGCACTGCTGGATGCCGCCAACACCCTGGCCACCCAGGGCCTGCGCGTGCTGGCGCTGGCGCGGCGCAGCTTTGCGCGCCTGCCCGACACCAACGCGCTGGGCGATGTGGAAAGCCAGCTTGAACTGCTGGGCCTGCTCGCCTTGATTGACCCGCCCCGCCCCGAGGCCATGGCGGCCGTGGGCGACTGCATCAGCGCCGGCATCACCCCCGTCATGATCACCGGCGACCACCCGGCCACCGCACGCGCGATTGCCCACCGGCTGGGCATTGTGGACGACGCAGACGCCCCGGTCTTGACCGGGCCCGACCTGACCGCCATGGACGACGCGCAACTCCAGGCGCGCGTGGCCCAGGTGCGCATTTACGCCCGTGTGGACCCGGCACAAAAAATCCGCATCGTGGCGGCCCTGCAGGCACAAGGCCAGTTTGTGGCCATGACCGGCGACGGCGTGAACGACGCCCCGGCCCTGAAGCGCGCCGACATCGGCGTGGCCATGGGCAAAGGCGGCACCGATGTGGCCCGCGAGGCCTCCAGCCTGATTCTGCTGGACGACAACTTTGCCACCATCGTGGCGGCGGTGCGCGAGGGCCGGCGCATCTACGACAACATCCGCAAGTTCGTGCGCTACGCCATGACCGGCAATTCGGGCGAGATCTGGACTATTTTTCTGGCCCCGCTGTTCCTGCTGCCGATCCCGCTGCTGCCCATCCACATCCTGTGGGTCAATCTGGTGACCGACGGCCTGCCCGGCCTGGCACTGGCGGCGGAGCCGGCCGAACGCGGCATCATGCAGCGCCCACCCCGCGCCCCGAATGAGAGCCTGTTTGCCCAGGGTATGTGGCAGCACATTCTGGGGGTTGGCCTGTTGATCGGCGCACTGTGCCTGGGGGTGCAGTACTGGGCCATCACCACGGGCCACGCCCATGGGCAAACCATGGTGTTTACCGTGCTCACCCTGTCGCAAATGGCGCATGTGATGGCGATCCGCTCGGAGCAACTGCCCCTGTGGCGCATCGGTCTGCGCAGCAACCTTCCCTTGCTGGGGGCGGTGCTCTTGACCTTTGCCTTGCAGATGCTGCTGATTTACGTCCCGGCGCTCAACCCCATCTTCAAGACCGAGCCACTGAGCGCCTTTGAACTGTTACTGTGCCTGGCGGCCTCCAGCGTGGTTCTGGTGGTGGTGGAGCTGGAAAAGTACGGGCGCCGCCGCCAAGGAAACACAGCATGATAAAAAACACCCCGGCAAAAGCATCCTTCACGGCTCCGACGTATCTATGGCAAGGACCCGGCACGCCCCTTTTCTCCCGGTAGCAGGCCCAAAATGAACACTATTTTGGCTTGGATGCTGCGGCTGGTGATGCTGCTGGCCGCAGCGGTGTTTTTGCTCAGTGTGCTGGCAGCACTGGTGTTGATCCTGGCGGTTTGGCTGGTGGCTGCACTGTGGGCCAAGCTGACGGGGCAACCGGTGCGGCCCTGGACGTTCCATTTCGACCGCCAAGCCGTGTGGAATCGCTTTTCCCGGGCAGCCCGGCCAGGCCACGCACCGCGACGCGATGACCCGAACGTGATTGACGTAGAACCCAAGGAACCCAAACCCCCTCAAGACTGAGGGGGGGGTTACCGAGGGGGGCTTCACCCCACCCACTTGCGGGCGTTGTGCCAGAGTTGCATCCACGGGCTGTGGGCGCTGGTGTCCTGATCGGTCCAGCTCATCTGGACGTTGCGAAACACCCGCTCAGGGTGCGGCATCATGGCGGTAAACCGCCCGTCGGCCGTGGTCACCGCCGTCAGGCCGCCGGGGCTGCCGTTGGGGTTGAACGGGTAGGCCTCGGTGGCGGCGCCGGTGTTGTCGGTGAAGCGCATCGCGGCAATGGCCTGGTCGGCATTGCCCCGGTACTTGAAGTTGGCAAAACCTTCACCATGGGCCACGGCAATCGGCAAACGGGCACCCGCCATGCCAGCAAAGAACAGGCTGGGCGACTCCAGCACTTCCACCATGGAGAGGCGCGCCTCGAAGCGCTCGCTCTGGTTGGTGGTGAAGCGTGGCCAGTCTTGGGCACCGGGGATGATGTCGGCCAGTTCGGCAAACATCTGGCAGCCATTGCACACGCCCAGGCCAAAGGTATCGGTGCGGCCGAAGAAGGCCTTGAACTGGTCCGCCAGGGTCGCGTTGAAGGTGATGGAGCGCGCCCAGCCAATGCCGGCGCCCAGGGTGTCGCCACAGCTGAAACCACCGCAGGCCACCACGCCCTGGAAGTCCGCCAGTTGGGCGCGGCCACTTTGCAAATCGGTCATGTGCACGTCAAAGGCTTCAAAACCGGCTTCGGTGAAGGCATAAGCCATCTCCACATGCGAGTTGACGCCCTGCTCGCGCAGCACGGCCACCTTGGGGCGGCTCAGGTTCAACGCTGGTGCCGCTATGGATTTAGGAGCTGCTTGCGCAGATTCTACGGGCGTTGCAGCCCTGTTTGGCATATAAAAATGCATACCAGGGTCGGCCAACGCACCGGCCGCCGCATGCTCGGCATCAGCGCAGGCGGGGTTGTCACGTTGCTGGCAAATTTTCCAGCTCACGCTGTCCCACACCTGGTGCAGGTCGTTCAAAGGTGCGCTGAAGATGGACTTGGCGTCGCGCCAGATTTGCAGTTCGCCCTTGCCGGCCGCAATTTCGCTGGTGGCGGGACGGGTCTTGCCGATGAAATGGCTGTGTTTGGCCAGACCATGGTCACGCAATGTCTGCATCACCTCACTGCGCTGGGCGGTACGCACCTGCAGCACCACACCCAGTTCTTCGTTGAACAGGGCTTTGAGGGTAAGTTCTTCCCGGCGGGCGCTGACCTGGCCTGCCCAGTTTTTGCTGTCGCCCACGTCCATGCGGCTGTCGCTGATGCCGTCGCCTTCCAGCACCAGCATGTCCACATTCAGCGCCACGCCGACACGTCCGGCAAAGGCCATCTCCGCCACTGCGGCCAACAGGCCGCCGTCGCTGCGGTCGTGGTAGGCCAGCACCTTGCCCTGCGCGCGCAAGGCGTTGACGGCGTTGACCAGGTTCACCAGTCCTTGGGCCTCGTCCAGGTCCGGCACCTGGTCGCCGACCTGGTTGAGCGTTTGCGCCAGGATGCTGGTGGCCATGCGGTTTTTGCCGTGGCCCAGATCGACCAGCACCAGAGTGGTGTCCTCGGTGGCGTTGAGCTGAGGGGTTAGCGTGCCGCGTACATCGGCCAGCGTGGCAAAGGCGGTGACGATTAGGGACACCGGTGAGGTGACCTTTTTCGCTTCGTTTTCGTCTTTCCACTGCGTGCGCATGGACAGCGAATCCTTGCCCACCGGAATGGAAATACCCAGCGCCGGGCACAGCTCCAGCCCCACGGCCTTGACCGTGGCGTACAGCGCGGCGTCTTCGCCGGGTTCGCCACAGGCGGCCATCCAGTTGGCAGACAGCTTCACACGAGGCAGCTCCAGGGGCGCCGCCAGCAAATTGGTGATGGCCTCGGCCACCGCCATGCGGCCCGAGGCCGGGGCGTCGATGCTGGCCAATGGCGTGCGCTCGCCCATGGCCATGGCTTCACCGGCAAAACCCTTGTAGTCCGCCAAGGTGACCGCGCAATCGGCCACCGGCACCTGCCAGGGTCCGACCATCTGGTCGCGGTGGGTCAAGCCCCCCACGGTGCGGTCGCCAATGGTGATGAGGAAACGTTTGGATGCCACGGTGGGGTGGGCCAGCACG
Organism: Rhodoferax sp.; assembly: GCF_030697375.1. Classification (GTDB taxonomy): domain Bacteria; phylum Pseudomonadota; class Gammaproteobacteria; order Burkholderiales; family Burkholderiaceae_C; genus Allorhodoferax. The sequence goes on from NZ_JAUYQD010000040.1 coordinate 35,236, forward strand.
TCAATCACGGCTTTTTGCAGGGCTACACCGGTCAAATCCAGCGGCGCAAAGGTGCGCTCCACCGTTTTTACATCGCGGTGCATCTTGGGCGGCTTGCCCAGCAAGACATTCATCGGCATATTGACCGGGGACTCGGCGCCTTCGTCGACCAGTTCCAACTGGCGCTGCTCTGTGGCCACACCGACCACCGCAAACGGGCAACGCTCGCGCTCGCACAAGGCCTGGAACATCTCCAGCGATTCAGGGGCAATGGCCAGCACATAGCGTTCCTGGCTTTCGTTGCACCAAATTTCCTTGGGCGCCATGCCGGACTCTTCCAGCGGCACGCCACGCAAATCGAAGCGCGCACCCCGGCCGGCGTCGTTGGTCAGCTCGGGGAAGGCGTTGGACAAACCACCAGCCCCCACGTCGTGGATGGCCAGAATGGGGTTGGCGCGCACGCCCACGCCGCCGCTACCGTCAGGGGCCACACCATTTCCCAGCATCCAACACTGGTTGATCACCTCTTGCGCCCGGCGCTCGATCTCGGGATTGCCACGCTGCACCGAGTCAAAGTCCAGCTCGGCGGCATTCGCGCCCGTCGCCATGGAACTGGCCGCACTGCCGCCCATGCCAATGCGCATGCCGGGGCCGCCCAGCTGAATGAGCAAGCTGCCAGCGGGGAATTCGATCTTGTGGGTTTGGGTGGCGTCAATCACCCCCAGGCCACCGGCGATCATGATGGGCTTGTGGTAGCCGCGCTGCACCGTATCTTGCCCGCTGACCACGGATTGTTCGTACTCGCGGAAGTAACCCAAGAGGTTGGGCCGGCCAAACTCGTTGTTGAACGCCGCGCCGCCCAGCGGGCCTTCGACCATGATTTGCAGTGGGCTGGCAATGTGTTCGGGCTTGCCGAAGGCGGGCACGCCGTCCTGTGGCCAGAGCTTGGACACGGTAAAACCGGTCAAACCCGCCTTGGGCTTGGAGCCGCGGCCGGTCGCGCCTTCGTCGCGAATCTCGCCGCCCGCGCCGGTAGAGGCGCCGGGGAAGGGAGAGATGGCGGTCGGGTGGTTGTGGGTCTCCACCTTCATCAGGATGTGGTTGGTTTCGCTATGCTTTTCATAGCTGGCTGCGCTTATGGAGCCTGCCGTAGCAGCCGATTTGGCTGTGAACCGCTCGACCTGCACACCTTCCATCACCGAGGCATTGTCCGAGTACGCCACCAGCATGTGCTGCGGATTCGTCTGGTGCGTGTGGCGGATCATGCTGAACATGCTGCCGTCCTGTGGCGCACCGTCAATGGTGAACTGGGCGTTGAAAATCTTGTGGCGGCAATGCTCGCTGTTGGCCTGCGCAAACATCATCAGCTCCACATCGGTGGGGTTGCGCTGCAGTTGCGTAAAGGCCGTCACCAAGTAATCAATTTCGTCAGCGGCCAATGCCAGACCAAACTGGGTGTTGGCGGTTTCCAGCGCCGCCTTGCCACCACCCAACACGTCCACATGGGCCATGGGGGCGGCTTGCAGCACATTGAACAGGCCCAAAGCCTGCTGGCGCGAGAACATGGCGCTTTCGGTCATGCGGTCGTGCAACAGGGCGGCTACCTGCTCCAGTTGCTCTGCGGTCAAAGTGGTCTTGGACAACAAGCCGTGTTTCAGGGTCAGCCGGTACTCCACCAGCCGTTCAATCCGTTTCACCGCAAAACCACAGTTGTGCGCAATGTCGGTCGCCTTGGACGCCCAGGGCGACACGGTGCCAAACCGGGGGGTGACCACCAGCAGCACCCCATCCGTAGGGCCCGTATAAGGATCACCATAGGTCAGCAAGGCGTCCAACTGGGCTTGCAGGGCTTCGCTGGGAACGGCTTCGCAGGCCACCAGGTGCACAAACCGGGCGGCCACCGACGTAATCTTGTCGTGAATGCCTTGCAGGCCGGGCAAAAGTTGTTGAACGCGAAAGCTACTCAGGGCGTTGCTGCCCTCGAATTGGGAAATGTGCAGGGTCACTGTGGTGGCCTAGAAAGTGGACGGAGGGAGGACGGCAATTTTACCCGCCATGGCCAGCATCGCCGCCAAAATCCCTTCTCTCCACGCACAAAGGCGCCCAATGGGATAATTACAACCATGACTATCACTTACAAAGACGCCCAAGGCATTGCAGGAATGCGCATTGCCGGCAAACTCACCGCCGAAGTTCTGGACTACCTGACGCCCTTCGTCAAACCCGGTGTGACCACCAACGAAATCGACAAGCTGGCGCACGACTACATCACCCAGGTGCAGCACGCCATCCCCGCGCCCCTGAACTACACCGGTGGCGGCAATACGCCCTACCCCAAGTCCATCTGCACCTCGGTCAACCACCAGGTCTGCCATGGCATCCCCAATGACAAGCCGCTCAAAAAGGGCGACATTGTCAATGTCGATGTGACCGTCATCAAAGATGGCTGGCACGGTGACTCCAGCCGCATGTTCCATGTGGGCGAGGTGTCCATCGCCGCCAAGCGTCTGTGCACCCTCACCTACGAAGCCATGTGGCAAGGCATCATGATGGTCAAACCCGGCGTGCATTTGGGTGACATTGGCTTTGCCATTCAGAAATTCACCGAAGGCCAAGGCTTTAGCGTCGTGCGTGAGTTTTGTGGCCACGGTATTGGCAAAGGCTTCCACGAAGAGCCCCAGGTGCTGCATTACGGCCGCCCCGGCACCCTGGAAAAACTCGTGACCGGCATGACCTTCACCATCGAGCCCATGATCAATGCCGGTGCCAAGGAAATCAAGGACGGCCCCGAGAAGGATGGCTGGAGCATCGTCACCAAAGACCGCTCCTTGTCGGCCCAGTGGGAGCACACGATTTTGGTCACCCCCACCGGCTACGAAGTGCTGACCCTGTCGGCCGGCAGCCCGCCCATCCCAGCCTTTGTGCCCACGCAAACTGCAACTTGAGCCACTTCCGCGTTTCCTAAAGAACCACCGCCATGACCCATCTGCAGGCGCTGCGCGCTGACTACCGAGTGCAAAAAGCGCAACTCCTGCAATCCATAGGCGCGCCCACCGCCAACGCCCGTTCGGTACGCAAAACGCTGCATCGGCTGGCCCAGCTGGCCGACGGCCTGCTCATCCAGCTGTGGACACTGGCCGGTCTGCAAGAGCCGTTTGCCCTGTTGGCCGTGGGGGGGTTTGGCCGGGGCGAGCTGTTCCCTTACTCCGATGTGGATGTGCTGGTCCTGCTGCCCAACGGCTTTTCGGCCGAGTCCGACACCGAACTCAAAGGCCGCATCGAGGCTTTTATTGGCAGTTGCTGGGACGTGGGTCTGGAAATAGGCTCCAGCGTACGCACCCTGGACGACTGCCTGGCGGAGGCCGAGAAAGACGTCACAGTGCAAACAGCACTGCTGGAATGCCGCCTGATCACGGGCAACGCGGCATTGGTGCAGCAGTTTCACACCGCTTTTTTTGAAGCCATAGACCCCCAGGCTTTTTTTGTGGCCAAAACCCTGGAATTGCGCCAGCGCCACACCAAGTTTGAAGACACGCCCTACTCGCTGGAGCCCAACTGCAAAGAGTCTCCGGGTGGCCTGCGCGACCTGCAGGTGATTCTGTGGGTGGCCAAGGCCGCTGGGTATGGCGACGATTGGGATGCACTGGCGACCGGCGGTCTGGCAACGCCGTTTGAAATCCAGCAAATCCACCACAACGAGTCGCTGTTGTTTTTGATCCGTGCACGCCTGCACTTGCTGGCCAAGCGACGCGAAGACCGGCTGATTTTTGACATGCAAAACGCCGTGGCCGAGTCCTTTGGGTACACCTCCACCGCACCCAGTGCCCACTCGCGCTCGGTGGTGCGTGCCAGTGAGCAGTTGATGAAGCGCTACTACTGGGCGGCCAAGGCGGTCACGCAGCTCAACCAGATCTTGCTGATGAACATTGAGGAGCGGCTCAACCCTTCCACCCACGCGCCGCACCGCATCAATGACCACTTCAACGACAAGGCGGGCATGATCGATGTGGTGAGCGACGACCTGTACCAGCGCGAACCCCACGCCATTTTGGAAACCTTTTTGGTGTACCAGACCACCGTCGGGGTCAAAGGCCTGTCGGCCCGCACCCTGCGGGCGCTGTACAACACCCGCGAGCTGATGGATGCGCGCTTTCGCAGCGACCCGGTCAACCGGGCAACCTTTCGCAAAATCATCATGGAGCCCGAAGGCATTACCCATGCCATGCGGCTGATGAACCAGACCTCGGTGCTGGGACGCTACCTGTGGGTGTTTCGCAAGATCGTGGGGCAGATGCAGCACGATCTGTTCCATGCCTACACCGTGGACCAGCATATTTTGATGGTGCTGCGCAATATGCGGCGCTTCTTCATCGTGGAGCACGCGCATGAGTACCCGTTTTGCTCCCAACTGGCCTCCGGCTGGGACAAGCCCTGGCTGCTCTACATTGCAGCCCTGTTCCACGACATTGCCAAAGGCCGGGGGGGCGACCACTCCGCCCTGGGTTGCGCGGAAGTGCGGCGTTTTTGCAAGCAGCATGGCTTTGTGGCCGAAGATGCGCAGCTGATCGAGTTCCTGGTGCGTGAGCACCTGACCATGAGCCGCATCGCACAAAAATCCGACCTGAGCGACCCCAAGGTGATTGCCGACTTCGCCCAGCGGGTGGGAAACGAACGCCAGCTGACCGGGCTGTACCTGCTCACCGTGGCCGATATCCGCGGCACCTCGCCCAAGGTCTGGAATGCCTGGAAAGGCAAGCTGCTGGAGGACCTGTACCGCTACACCACACGCGCCCTGGGTGGCCGCGCCCCCGATCCCGACGCCGAAGTGGAGCTGCGCAAGCGCGAAGCCCTGGTCATGATTGCGCTGTACGCCATGCCTTTTGAAGCCCACAAACCCCTGTGGAATACGCTGGACGTGAGCTACTTCATGCGCCACGACGCGGCCGACATTGCCTGGCATACCAAGCAGTTGTCACGCCATGTGGCCACGCAGCAACCCATCGTGCGTTGCCGCCGCTCCCCCGTGGGTGAGGGGCTGCAGGTGCTGGTCTACACCCAGGACCAGCCCGATTTGTTCGCCCGCATTTGCGGCTATTTCGACCAGGGTGACTTCAGCATTCTGGATGCCCGGGTGCACACCACCCTCAAGGGCTACGCACTGGACACCTTCCAAGTGGTCACCAGCATCGACATGGACGAACACTACCGCGAGCTCAACAGCATGCTGGAAAACGGCCTGAGCCAGGCCATCGCCACGGCCGGGCCGCTTCCCCCTCCCAGCCGGGGCCGGGTGTCGCGCCGGGTCAAAAGTTTCCCCATTGCGCCACGGGTGACCTTGCGCCCCGACGAAAAGGCCCAGCTGTGGTTGCTCAACATCTCCGCCAGCGACCGCATGGGCCTCTTGTATTCGGTCGCACGGGTCCTGGCACGCCACGGTATTGCGGTGCAGCTGGCCAAAGTGGCGACCTTGGGCGAGCGCGTGGAAGACACCTTTCTCATCCACGGTCCCCAGTTGCAGCACAACCGGGCCCAGATCGAGATTGAAACCGAGCTGCTGGACGCCTTAGCGGCTTAACGCCCGCAGACGGCAGGCCTCACCAAAGGCCTGGTACATCCGAATGGAAAACGGGTTTTGCGCCGCCCGCCATTCCGGGTGCCACTGCACCGCCAGTGTGAACTGGGGCATGGCGGGCAGGTGAACCGCTTCCACCAAACCATCCTCGGCATGGGCAAGCGGCTGCAGGCCCGTGCCAAGTCGATGGAGTCCTTGCCCGTGCAGGGAGTTCACCGGGATACGGTTTTGCTGCATCAGCTTGGCAAACCAGGTGTTGGGCACCAGCTGCACCGAGTGCACGTCGGCGTACTGCTGCGGCACGACATCGGCTCCGTTTTCGCGGTGGTCATTGAAGCCGGGCATGTTGTAGACCTTTTGGTGCAAATCGCCCCCCAGCGCCACGTTCAGCTCCTGCATGCCACGGCACACGCCGAACAAGGGCAAACCCCGCTCCAGCGCAGCGTGAATCAGCGGCAGATCAAACAGGTCGCGGCTGCGATCCAGCTCTTTCTCCGGGGCCAGATTGTCCTGGCCGTACAAGGCGGGATCGATATTGCTCCCTGCGCCTGTGAGGTAGACGCCATCTACCATGGAGAGGTACTGGTCCAGGTCGTCGGTACCAAAGCAGGTGGGCACCAGCACCGGTACGCACGCTGAAAATTCGACCAATGGGCTGATGTATTTTTTGGTCATCACCTGGTAGTCATGCCCTTTGCGCTCTTGGGCGCCCATGGACATCAGCACCACGGGTTTGCGCGGCACCTTGGCGGGTGTTTCGCTGTGTCTATCGATCATGTGTCACCTTGGCGCCGCGTCCCTGCTGCCAATGCACCCGCGGCGGTTGTTGTGGGAGCCACCAGTATCCCCGAACAGGCCGTGTGCGCCGGTGCCATATAGCCCCTAGCGGTAGGAGCCACACAGCACATAAATGGTTCTCTCTGCAAGCTGCCAACTGGCTCCGGGCAACAGGGTCCTACGGCGGTACCTTAGGCACTCACTTTTTGATCACGTACCATGCCATTGATTCCCCACGCACCGTCCTACTACGCCGCATCCGCCAATGCTTCACCCCCACGGGCCCCACTCCGGGGCCAAGTGGAGGCGGACGTCTGCATTGTGGGTGCGGGCTACACCGGGCTTTCGGCGGCCATCGCCCTGTCCGAGGCTGGCTACAAAGTCGTGGTGCTGGAACAGGCCCAGGTGGGCTGGGGCGCTTCCGGGCGCAACGGCGGCCAGATCGTGCACAGCTACTCGCGCGACATCGATGTCATAGCGGCCAACTTCGGAAGTGCGGTAGCCCAGCCGCTGGGCCAGATGATGTTTGAGGGAGCGCAGATCATCCGTGAGCGGGTGGCCAAGTACCACATCGCATGCGACCTGAAAGACGGCGGTGTGTATGCGGCCATGACCCGGCGCAAAATCCACGCGCTGCAGGAACAAAAGAAACTGTGGGAAAAGTGGGGGCACCGTGGGCTGACCCTGATCGACACACCAGCCGACGTACGCAAAATCGTCAACAGCGACCGCTACGAAGGTATTTTGATTGACAAAACCGGGGGGCATTTCCACCCGCTCAACCTCACCCTGGGCGAAGCCGCCGCACTGGAACACAACGGTGGCGTCATTTATGAAAATTCCGGGGTCAGCCGCATCGACCGGGGCGCACCGGCGGTGGTCCATACGGCCCAAGGGCAGGTCAAGGCCCGCTTTGTCATTGTGGCGTGCAATGCCTACATTGGAGAACTGGAGCCCAAGCTGTCCCAGATGTCCATGCCCTGTGGCACCCAGGTGATTGCAACCGAGCCCCTGGGCGCACTGGCCGATGCGCTGATCCCGTCCGACTACTGTGTGGAAGACAACAATTTTCTGCTGGACTACTTCCGTCTGTCGGGGGACAAGCGCCTGATTTATGGCGGTGGCGTGGTGTACGGCGCGCGTGACCCCAAAAAAGTGGAGTCCATCATTCGCCCCAAGATGCTCAAAACATTTCCCCAGCTTAAAAACACCCGCGTCGAGTTTGGCTGGACAGGCAACTTTCTGCTCACCCTCTCGCGCTTGCCCGAGGTCGGCAAGTTGTCGGACAACATTTATTATTCGCAGGGCTGTTCGGGCCATGGCGTCACCTTTACCCACCTGATCGGCCGTCTCTTGAGCGAGGCGATTCGGGGGGATGCGGAACGCTTTGGCGCGTTTGCCCGCCTACCCCACTACCCGTTCCCGGGTGGGCGCTACTTTCGGGTGCCGTTCACCGCGATGGGGGCCTTGTGGTACGAGATGCGGGACCGCTTGGGGGTGTGAGTTTCATTCACGGCCCAGGGTCAGCCAGGCCGCTTCATTGGCCCAGCGCGCAGACCATTCCACAAATTGTGCCGCGGGCATGGGGCGTGCGATTCCATAACCCTGGGCCAAGCTGCATCCCATGCGCACCAAGGCACGTCCATGCTCCAGTGTCTCCACACCCTCGGCAATCACCTGCCGATTGAATGCACCAGCCAGACGAATCACCCCCTCCACAATGCCCAAATCCTCCGCATCGTTGAGCATGTCGCGCACAAAGCTTTGGTCTATTTTCAAAATATCCACCGGCAATTTGCGCAGATGGGTCAGTGAAGAATAGCCGGTACCAAAATCATCCAATGCAAAGCGCACGCCCAACGCCCGGCAACGGCACAGTACATCCACAGCCTGATCCATATCCGCGATAGCGGCCGTCTCCAATATTTCCAACTCAAACCTGGACGCGATATCGTGTGGGTAGTTGGCCAACGCAGCGCGCAAGTGCTCATAAAAGTCTGGTTGCAAGAGATGGTTTGCACTGATATTGGCACTGACGCAAACCTTCAATCCGAGGGCGCTCCAAGCGCCTGACTGGGCCAACGCGCTGCCGATGACCCACTCCCCCAGGGGCTTTTCGAGATCACTGCCGTTGATATGGGGGAGAAATTCTGCGGGAGGAATGAGTCCGCGTTCTGGATCTTGCCAGCGAAGCAGCGCCTCCACGCCCACAATTTCGCCACTCACCAAATCCACTTTGGGCTGGTAATACAACACAAACTCCTGTTGTTCCAACGCGGTGCGCAGGCGGTCCAGCTGTTGACGGTGTTTCTGGGCCTTGCGGTCACTCTCCGGGTCAAACAAATGGTAGCGATTTTTGCCCGCTTCCTTGGCCTGGTACATCGCCTGGTCTGAATGGCGCAAGAGGGTATCGGCGTCCACATCGTCTTCAGGAAACAAACACACCCCAATGCTGCCTGACACACTGACCTGCATGCCTTCAATCAGAATCGGGCTGCTGACTGCGTGGAGTACCCGGTCCAGTATCTGGGCGCATTCTTCCGGTGAAGCAATGTCCGCCAACAGCAGCACAAACTCATCTCCCCCCAGCCGTGCCAGCGTATCTTCCGCGCGCAGCACATGTTTGAGGTTCGCGGTTATGCCGATCAACAACTGGTCGCCCGCCGGGTGACCGTATTGGTCATTGATGGACTTGAACCCGTCCAAGTCCAGATAACACACGGCCAGAGAGGTTCCATTGCGTGTGGACCTTAAAGTAGCCTGCCCGAGGCGGTCCGCCAGCAAACGCCGGTTGGGTGAACCGGTCAAAGGGTCGTAATGTGCAATGCGGTCCAACTCGGCTTCGTGCGCCTTGAGCTGGCTGATATCGGAAAAAACACCGACATAGTGCTGCACCACGCCGCCTGCGTCCCGCACGGTCGAAATGGACAACAACTCCGCAAACATCTCGCCATTTTTCCTGCGGTCCCAAATTTCCCCGCGCCAAAAATCATGCTCATGCACCGAATTCCACATCTCCTCATAAAAGGTCACCCCATGCTGTCCCGACGAGAGAATTTTTGGCGAATGGCCAATCGCTTCTTCGGGTGCATAGCCCGTGATCCGCGTAAATGCCGGATTGACCTTGGTAATCAGTTGTTCGGGGCTGACCACCATGATGCCTTCATAGCTGCTGGTAAATACCGTCGCCGCTTCCCGCTGCGCCAGTTCAAAAATCTTGTGCTCGGTGATATCGGTGTGGGTACCCGACATGATCAAAGGTTTGCCATCGCGGCCGCGCTCCACAATGCGGCCGCGTGACAAAATCCAACGCCAGGTTCCGGCCTTGGTGCGGCAACGCACCTCCACCTCAATATTCTGCGACTCGCCCTCAACATGGCGGCGAATGGACTCCATGGCCAAGGAAAAATCGTCTGGGTGAATGAGTTGGGGCCAACTGTCTACCGTGACATGGCTTTCACCCGCCTCGTATCCCAGCATATTTTCCCAGCGGGCACTGACGTCAAAGGCGTTGCTCGCCAGATTCCACTCCCAGTACCCCTGCTCAGACCCCTCCATCACACGCACCAGTTGCCGTTCCCGCTCGCGCAGGGCGGCGGCAGTCAATTTCTCTTGGGTAAGATCACGTCCGAACGCCATGTAGCGGCCATCCTGCATGCGTTCGGTGGTGAGCTCCACACAGATCGCGCGATCATCCTTGTGTCTCAGCATCCATTCCCGGCGGATGAATTTTTCGGTTTGCAAACGCTTCAAATGCAACACCAGTTCATCGGGGCATTGTTCATACACCAGGTCCGGAATATGCAGGCTTCGCAATTCTTCAAGGCTATGACCCGTGAGCTTGCACGCGGATGGGTTGGCAAAAGTGTACTGGCCTTGTGAATCGGAAATCCATATCGCATCGCCCGCTTCGTTCAGCACAAACCGGAGATCGTCGTCGGTGCGTTTTCGCTCGGTGATGTCCGACACGGTACCAATGATTCGGATCGGCTCACCATGGGGGTCACGCTCCACAATACAGCCCTTGTCCCGCATCCACTTGATTTCACCAGACGCGGCCACTAGACGGTAGTCATACTCAATTCGGTCGGTTTCCCCCAGCCGGTGCGCCTCGATATTGCGCAGTGCATTGGGAAGGTCATCTGGATGCACCATGCGTTTGAAAAACTCAAAGTCATGGGTGTCTTCGCCGGCCCCATAACCGGTCACCTCGTAATACTTGGGCGAACGGTAGACCGTACCGCTGCGTACATTCCAATCCCACAGTCCGTCACTGGTGGCCTCAATCGCCATCTGGAGTCGCTGCTCGCTGAGTTGCAGCTGTATCCAGGTCAGTTTGCGCTCGGTAACGTCTTGCACCGTACCGTGCAGCCGAACCACCTTGCCTTGCTTGTCCACATCTGCCTGACCGCGGGCGGTGATCCAGCGGTGCGTCCCATCAGGACGCACCAACTCGGCCTCACACTCCCAAGAGCCGCCAACCGATACGCAATTTTTCATCGCAGCAGCCATATTCGACCAACTCAGCGGTGTGAAATACTGCTGCACCTCTGGGTAACCCGCGGGCTCCAAGGTGGTGTCCCGACCACAAATCAGATAAACCTCCTCGGACCAAGTGGGAATGCCGGTTTGAAGATCCCAGTCCCAACTCCCCACGCAAGCCAAGCGCTGCGCAACCCGCATTGCCGACTCACTGCTTCGGATCGCGGCCTGCGCTTGTTCACGCTCCGTGATATCACGCGCAATACCGAACAGCCCGGAGACCCGTCCGGCCTCACCAAACACCGGTCCTTTGGTCACTAAAAACACCACCTCTTTGCCATCGTGGGTGGTAACCCGCTCCTCGATCGTTTGGGTTTTCCCATCCGCCATGATCATTTGGTCCCTGGACCGAATGTCCCGCGCCGTGGCCTCAGGAAAAAGAAAGAAATCATCACGGCCCGTGATGGCATTGGATGGCATGCCGACAAACCGCGCCACGGCCGTGTTGTGCAGTTGGTAGCGCCCTTGCAAGTCTTTCACGAAAACGGCATCTGACGTCCCGGACACCACTGAATCCAGCAAACGGCGGTTGATTTCCGCCTTCGCCAGGGTCCGTCGCAACAATCCGCTCAACACGCTGACGGCTACACCATTGACGATAAAGAAGGCCCATTGCAACAAATCGTGGCTGGCAGCAATGCGCAAGCTGTAGCTGGGCGGAATCCAGAAGTAATCCACCCCCAGTGCAGCCACCGCTGTAGACACAAGCCCGGGCCCCACCCCTCCCAAAAAAGCGCTGAGGATAATCGGAAACATGAACAAAATGAGCATGGACCGATCACCATAGTCCACTGCCATGCTCTGGCGCACAAACAACATGGCTATGGTGATCACCAGCGTAAACACATAGGTCAGCCAGCGCGGTTGTCCACCGTGTATCGTGCCTATGGCGAAAGATTCAAGTACCGTCTCCCGCCCATCCGCATCAGTGGGCGGAACTGCGTGCAGCGCAAAAAAGAACATTCCGGCCGTTGCAACCACAAAAAAAACACCTTTTGCCGTGGACAGCCAAACCATGGAATCGACGTCTGTGAACATCGCTAACAACTGGTCTGACAAGAAAATCCAGGCAAGCGCCAGCACCGCATAACTCGCGGTGGTAAACACAATAAAGCGTCTACGCGCAGTATTTGTCATAGGCGTCCACAGTGCTTCGCAAGGGAAACACCAAAAAATTTACGGGATGTGCGGATGACGCATTTTTAACCCTGATGCGGGGTTGGGTCCATGTATACCAGAGAAACCGCCCACCACAACGGGTCTTCGGTGCGCTTCAGTCGTCTTGGTCTGCCGCGGTACCCGGGAACAACACTTCGGTGTAGCCGAACTTGGTGAAGTCCCGCATCCGCATCGGGTAAAGCGTACCGATCAGGTGGTCGCACTCGTGCTGCACCACACGGGCGTGAAAGCCATCCGCCGTGCGGTCAATGGGATCACCGTACTGGTCAAAACCGGTGTAACGGATATTTGACCACCGGGGCACCTCTCCGCGCAGGCCGGGCACCGACAGGCAGCCCTCCCAGTCCATCTCCTGCAAGTCACTTAAAGGCATGATCACGGGGTTGATTAGCACCGTTTGCGGCACCAAAGGCCGGTCCGGGTAACGCGGATTGCGCGCATTCGAGCCAAAAATGACCAACTTCAGGTCCACCCCAATCTGCGGTGCTGCCAGCCCGGCGCCATTGGCCGCCAGCATGGTGTCCAGCATGTCGGTGATCAGCAGATGCAGCGCGTCCGAATCAAAGTCGGTGACGCTCTGCGCCACACGCAACAGGCGTGTATCGCCCATTTTGAGGATTTCACGCACGGTCATGGACCATCTCCAGCAAAGCCGACTCATCCAGCACCGGCACGCCTAATTCCTGGGCTTTGTCCAGCTTGCTGCCTGCTTCTGCCCCGGCGACGACAAAGCTGGTCTTCTTGCTCACCGAGCCGGACACTTTGCCACCGGCTGCTTCAATCAGGTCTTTGGCGGCATCACGCCCCAAGGTGGGCAGGGTTCCGGTGATGACGAAGGTCTTGCCCGCCAAAGGCTTAGGCCCGGCCGATGTGGGATCGCCCTCGGGCCAATGCACACCGCAGGCCCGTAATTGCTCCACCACCTCGCGGTTGTGCGGCTGCTGAAAAAAGGTGTGGATGCTTTCGGCAACGACAGGACCCACATCGTTGACCTGCTGGAGCGCTTCCGCCGAAGCGTCCATGATGGCGTCGAGTTGTCCAAAATGCTTGGCCAGCGCCTTGGCGGTGGACTCGCCCACATGGCGGATACCCAGGCCAAACAAAAACCGGGGCAAGGTTGTTTGCTTGGACTTTTCCAGGGCTTGCACGATGTTCTGCGCCGATTTGTCGGCCATGCGGTCCAGACCGGCCAGCGCCGTCAGGCCCAGGCGGTACAGGTCTGGCAGGGTGTGGATGATGCCAGCGTCCACCAATTGCTCCACCAGTTTGTCACCCAGCCCCTCCACCTCCACCGCGCGGCGCTGGGCAAAATGCAAAATGGCTTGCTTGCGCTGGGCGCTGCAAAACAGGCCACCGGTGCAGCGGTAGTCGGCCTCGCCCTCCTCGCGCACGGCAGCGGAGCCACACACCGGGCAAACGTGGGGCATGGTGAACAGTGGCCCGCGCTCTGCCTCCGCCTGGTCGGCAGGCAGCACCACACTCACCACTTCGGGAATCACGTCACCGGCCCGGCGCACGACCACGGTGTCGCCCACCCGCACGTCCTTGCGGCGGGCCTCGTCTTCGTTGTGCAAGGTGGCGTTGGTGACGGTGACACCACCGACAAACACCGGTGCCAGCTTGGCCACCGGCGTAAGTTTGCCGGTGCGCCCGACCTGCACGTCGATGCCCAGCACGGTAGTGAGTTGTTCTTGCGCCGGGTATTTGTGCGCCACGGCCCAGCGCGGTTCACGCGAGACAAAACCCAGGCGCTGCTGCAAGGCAATGCTGTTGACCTTGTATACCACGCCGTCGATGTCAAAGGGAAGCTGGTCGCGCATCGCACCAATGTGCTGGTGATACGCTATCAATTCAGGAGCACCTTGCGCAATATCCACCTGGGCTGCAACCGGAAAACCCCATTGTTTCAAAGTCTGCAGCAACTCCATGTGGGTGGCAAACCGGGAGTCACCCGGCTTGCCGTTGTGCACCTCGCCCACCCCGTAGGCGAAAAAACTCAAAGGCCGCTGTGCGGCTATGGCCGGGTCGAGTTGGCGCACCGCCCCTGCGGCGGCATTGCGGGGGTTGACGAAGGTCTTCTCCCCTTTCTCGCCCTGGGCAATGCGCTGGCGTTGCCGCTCATTCAGGGCTTCAAAGTCGTCGCGCCGCATGTAGACCTCGCCCCGCACCTCCAGCACACTGGGCACACCGGAGGGCAAACGCAGGGGAATCTGGCCGACGGTACGGATATTTTGGGTTACATCCTCACCGGTCTCGCCATCCCCTCGGGTGGCGGCCTGCACCAGCACGCCGTGCTCGTAACGCAGATTGATGGCCAAACCGTCAAACTTCAGCTCGGCCACGTATTCGACGGCCGGATCGGTGTCTTTCAGTTCCAGCTCGCGACGCACCCGGGCATCAAAAGCCTGTGCACCCGAGGATTCGGTATCCGTTTCGGTACGGATGCTGAGCATGGGAACGGCATGGCGTACCGGGGAAAATTTTTCCAGAACTTTTCCTCCCACTCGTTGCGTTGGCGAGTCAGGACTGATTACTTCTGGATATTTGCTTTCTATGCATTGAAGTTCCTGAAACAGACTATCGTATTCAGCATCAGAGATTTGCGGTTTATCAAGCACATAGTACGCATATGAGTGATCCCGCAAAAGGCGTCGCAACTCCTCAAGTCGCCGAGTTTCTTTTATCGAAATGGGTGACGTTAGTTCTGGAAAAAAATCCGGCTCTATCATTTTTGAAATATCTCATGAAAAAAGCCGGCGTGCCAGCGGCGAACCCGCCGCCAGATCCCGCTGCTCCAGCGTATCGTGCAGCGTGAGCAGTTCAACCCCAATCACGTCCATGGTTTGTTCGGTCAGCAGCTGTCCGTTGTCATCGGTCACCACACCGTCCATGGTCTCGGCCAAGGTCGTGGCCACCTTGCGCATGCGCTCAAAGGCATGCTCGCCGCGGTCCACCTGGGCCACATCCAGATGCAGGGCAATGTCGCGAATGGCCGATTGCGCGGGGTCTTCGGACAATGCGGCCTGGGAATCAAAGCCCAGCACCAGCACCGGTGGCAAGCCTTCGGCCACCGCTGGCAACACCATCCGCCCGGGGATCACCCCGGCAACAAAACCCAGATGGGCCGCATTTTGTTGCACATAGCCAGGGCTCCAGGACGCATTGCGCGCCCGAATCGTGAAACCCAGTTGGGCATCGTGCGCACTGGCAAACTGGTCCAACTCACGGGCCCGAGCCACCTCGTCGCGCATTTCCGGGAATTCAGGCGTTGCATTGATCGCGTCCGCGAAAGCCTGCGTTTTGACGACAAACTCAGAATATTCAATTTCGTTCAGCGCCCCTGTGCGGTTGGCCAACTGCACTCCGGCCTGAAAACCACCGTAGCGCTGCCCAGCCACCGGGCTTTCCCACACCAGCTGGTGAAGGTTGTAGCCTTCGATGGCAAATGGTTTGCTACCGGCCCGGCGCGTGGCCGGCATGGCGGCCAACGCTGCTTCACCGGATACGACCGCGCCCGGCGCATCCAAAGCGATGGTGGCAATCACGTCAATCAGCGAATCCATCACCGGACGACGGGCGACCGGCGGCAACGGGAAATGGTCGGCATCAAACTCCGAATCCACCAGTTCCGGCTCCCTACCGTCCGCATGGGAAGAGCCTGTACGGGCCTCGGGGAGCGGCTGGCGTGGCGAGTTCCGGCGCGACGTCCAGGCGCCGTGGGCCACGACGCCCGCCAGCACAACTCCGCCCGCTATTGCTAAACCAATTTGTAAATTGCTCATTTTGTATTAGGCCAGTTCAGCCAGGCGCACAGCCGACTCCATGTCCACCGCCACGATGCGCGATACGCCTTGCTCTTGCATGGTCACGCCAATCAGCTGCTCGGCCATTTCCATGGCGATTTTGTTGTGGCTGATGAAAAGAAATTGGGTTTCTTTGCTCATGCTGGACACCAGTTTGGCATACCGCTCGGTGTTGGCATCGTCCAGCGGTGCATCCACCTCGTCCAGCAGACAAAAAGGCGCCGGATTGAGTTGAAAAATTGCAAACACCAGCGCAATGGCGGTCAGGGCCTTTTCTCCCCCGGACAGCAGGTGGATGGTCTGGTTCTTTTTGCCCGGAGGTTGGGCAATGACCTGCACCCCGGAGTCCAGGATCTCATCCCCGGTAATCACCAGCCGGGCATTGCCGCCGCCAAAAAGCTCAGGAAACATCCTGCCAAAATGGTCGTTCACCTGGTTGAAAGTGCCGGAGAGCAACTCGCGTGTTTCCGCATCGATCTTGCGAATGGCGTCTTCCAAGGTGTTCATGGCCATGGTCAGATCGGTATTTTGCGAGTCCAAAAATTGCTTGCGCTCACGCGCAACCGCGAGCTCATCCAGGGCCGCCAAATTGACCGCTCCCAAGGCCGCAATATCGCGGTGAATGCGGTCAATCTCGCTTTGCATGCCCAGCAGACGCACATTTCCATCCTTGATGCTTTGCGCAATGGCCTCCAAATCCGCTTGTGCGTCCACCAACTGCGCTTCAAATTGCTCAAACCCCAGCCGCGCCGCCTGCTCTTTGAGCTGGAATTCGGTAATACGCTGGCGCAAGGGATCGAGTTCGCGCTCCAGCTGCATACGGCGCTCGTCACTGGAACGCAGTTTGGCGGTGAGGTCGTCGTATTCACTGCGTTTGGCCCCTAAAGCCTGTTCGCGGTCCAGCTTCAGCGCCAAGGCATTCTGCAATCCGGCTTGCGCAGCGGCATCGGTCAAACGGGCCAACTCGTCCCGCGCCCGTTGTTCTTCGGCCAGGATGGATTGGGTTTGCTGGCTGGCGGTGTCAATGGCGCGGGCCAGTTCAGCATTGCGCGCCTGCAGGCTGCGTTGCGCAAAAGTAGCCTCTTGGGCCTGACGCTCCAAACTGCGTTGCTGCTCGCGGCATTGGACCAACACACGTTGGGCATCAATGACATGTTCGTCCAACTCCGCATGGCGCTCCTGGCTCTCGGCCAATAACATGTCCAGCTCTTCAAAGCGCGCTTCCGCCGTGACGCGGCGCTCCTGCAAATCGTCCAATTGCGCCACCACCTCGGCTAGGTCGGACGCAATCTGGGCACCACGCACCCGGGTTTGCTCGGCCATTTGCGACAGGCGCAGTGTTTCCACCTGCAGTTCATGGCTGCGGTTCTGCGCTTCGGCCGCTTCACGGCGCACGCCCACCAGCCGCTGAGCGCTTTCGGCATAGGCGGCCTCGGCGCGCACCAAGGCAGTGCGGGACTCGTCCGCAATGAGCGACTGGGCACGCAGCTCTTTTTCCAGGTTTTCAATTTCCTGCGCCCGCGCCAACAAACCGGCCTGTTCGGAGTCTTGGGCATAAAAACTGACACTGTGGGCCGTGACCATATGACCCGACTTGACGTAAATGCATTCACCGTGTTGCAGCTTGTCGCGTTGGGCCAGTGCATCGTCAAAACTGGAGGCGGTGTAACAGCCCTGCAACCAATCCACCAGCACCGCTTTTTGCCCCGCATCGTTGATGCGCAGCAAATCGGCCAAGCGCGGCAGGCCCGATGCACCCTCGGGCACACCAGCCGAGGGGGCGCTATAAAAAGCCAGTTTGGCAGGTGGCACGTCATTGGCAAAAGCGCGCACCATGTCCAAGCGCGATACCTCCAACGCCCCAAGGCGTTCGCGCAGGGCTCCTTCCAGTGCATTTTCCCAGCCTTGTTCGATATGAATGCGGCTCCACAGCCCTTGCAAACCGTCCAGTCCGTGTTTGGCAAGCCAAGGTTGGAGCTTGCCATCGGTCTTCACCTTGTCTTGCAGTGCCTTGAGCGCTTCCAACCGCGCAGACAGATCTGCCTTGCGGGCGGATTCGGTGTTGACGGCGTGCTGTCGCTCACGCCGGGACTCGTCCAGTTGCGGCACAGACTCCTGCAAATCTTGCAAGCGGGCATCCGCCACCTGGGCGGCCTCTTGCGCGTCTTCCAACTGTTGCTGCAAATTGAGCAGCCGCGCCTCGTCGGGTGCGGCCAGTGCATTGCGATCCGTACTGAGGCGTTCACGCCGTGTGGACAACTGGCGAGACTGTTCCTCAATGCTGCGCTGCTCTGCCGCCAGCACCTGTATTTGCTGCTGCACCTGCATGACGCCGCCACGCTGGTCATTGGCCGCGGATTGGGCCGCGTTCAGTGCATCTTCCAGATCGGGAAGTTGTTGGGCCTGTTCCTCTACCTGTGCGGCAAGCAACTCGGTTTGCTCTTCCCCCAGCATGGCGAGTTCAGCCAGGCGCTCCACTTCCGCCAGGGCATCGTCTTTGCGCGTGGCCCATTGCCCGATTTGCTCTTTCAGCGTGAGCAGGCGCTGTTCCACGCGCTGGCGTCCTTCAACCACAAAACGAATTTCGGCTTCCAGCCGCCCCACGTCGGTGCTGGCCTCGTACAACAGGCCCTGTGCCTGGTTGACCTGGTCACCCGCAGCGTAATGGGCCTGGCGCACGGTTTCCAAATCAGATTCGATGCTACGCAAATCGGCCATGCGGCTCTCCAGGGCGTTGACGGCCCCTTGTGCATCCGCTTTGACGCGCGATTGATCGGCCAACGCGTCTGCACGCTTCAAAAACCATTGCTGGTGCTGCTTCAGGGTGACATCTGCCTGCAAGGCATTGTATTTTTGCGCCACCTCGGCTTGCTTTTCCAGCTTCTCCAGATTGGTATTCAGCTCTCGCAGAATATCTTCGACCCGCGTGAGGTTTTCACGGGTGTCGCTCAGACGGTTTTCCGTTTCCCGGCGACGCTCTTTGTACTTGGAAACACCGGCGGCCTCTTCCAGAAACAGGCGCAGCTCTTCGGGCTTGGATTCAATGATGCGGCTGATGGTGCCTTGGCCGATGATGGCGTAGGCACGCGGCCCCAAACCCGTGCCCAAAAACACATCCTGCACATCGCGGCGGCGCACCGGCTGGTTGTTCAAAAAATAGCTGGAGGTGCCGTCGCGGGTCAGCACGCGGCGTACGGCAATTTCGCCAAACTGTCCCCATTGCCCGCCCGCCCGGTGGTCGGAGTTGTCAAACACCAGCTCCACGCTGGATCGGCTGGCCGGTTTACGGGTGGTGGTGCCATTGAAAATGACGTCCTGCATGGACTCGCCACGCAGTTCACTGGCCCGGCTTTCCCCGAGAACCCAGCGCACGGCGTCCATGATGTTGGACTTGCCGCAGCCATTGGGCCCCACCACGCCGATCAACTGCCCCGGCAACAGGAAGTTGGTAGGCTCGGCAAATGACTTGAACCCGGATAACTTGATGGAATTGAGACGCACAGATGGAGGTGACTAGAAATGAATCCGAGCCTTCGATGATACCGTGTGCCATCCCTGCGAGCTGCAAGCCCCGCCCTCACACCGGGTCGCAGCTGCTGTTAACGCAAAGCGTTCTCAATTTTTGCCGCCAACGCACTCAACGCCGGTGGCTTGACGATGTAGCCTGACACCCCTAAAGGCATGGCTTCTCCCACCGTGGCCATACTGGAGTCTGCACTCAGAAAAATGACTTTGGTATTGCTCAGCAGGTTATTGGGTAAAGCGCGCAGCTGACGAACAAATTCAAGCCCCCCCACGGGTTGCATATGAATATCCGTCAGTATCAAATCCGGCTTGAGCTTGATGACTTCACGCAATGCGGTCGCGCCATCCTCAAACGCATACAAGTCAAGAATCCCTAAACGGCGCAGACTGTTCAGGATAAACGTGCGCATGATGCTTTCATCATCGACCACAACCACTCGCGCTGATTTGATGTCCATTTCAAGACTCCGTTAAATAACGGTTTAACGATGCTGGCATGCTTGCCTTGCTACCCCGAAGAAAATTGCGATTTGGCATTTGCGTCTATTTCAAATTCGTGACGAGATTAACGTTGGGGTAATAGCACATATCACCCCAAATGCACGTCGATTTCAGCCTGCAATTGCACCAATTTCGGGCTCAACTGCGCATACGCATGCGCCACATCAGCGGCGCTGCCGGATTTACTCAGCATTTCCACCTGTGCAACGTGGTCGCACAACGCATCCACACAGAAGATAGGGATGAAGCCTTTGAGCGAATGCAGCAGTCGATTGGCTGCGCTGACATTGTGCGCTGCCAAAAACTGTGAAATCTGGGGGATATCGCGGTCCAGCGC
This sequence comes from Rhodoferax sp., assembly GCF_030697375.1. Classification (GTDB taxonomy): domain Bacteria; phylum Pseudomonadota; class Gammaproteobacteria; order Burkholderiales; family Burkholderiaceae_C; genus Allorhodoferax. The sequence continues at coordinate 55,451 of NZ_JAUYQD010000040.1, forward strand.
GGCCTGCAGCATATCCAACATTTCATGCAACGCAGTTGAGTCCCCAATCTGTTCCAGCGCACGCGCCGGGTCCAAATAGATAGGCTCTTGGCTATCCGAGTAAGCGGTCGGCATTGTTAGCTCCTTGGAGAGTCTAGGAATGGGGAAGGTTGCAAAAAACCGTTGCCACAGAGTTTAACGGTCACTCGGGGATAATCGCTGCCCATGAATCCGAATTTGTCACGTTTGCAGGCCTATCCGTTTGAACGCCTGCGCCAATTGTTTGCATCCGTCACCCCCAATCCCGCCTACCGCCCCATCAGCCTGGGCATTGGCGAGCCCCGCCATCCTGCGCCGCAACTCATCAAACAAGCGTACTGTGACGCCATCATGGGAACGGGCGGCGGCCTGAGTGTTTACCCGGCCACGGCCGGAGATGTGGGCTTGCGTAAATCCATAGCGCAATGGCTGCAGCGACGCTACGGTCTGGCCGTGGACATGGCCACGCAAATTTTGCCGGTGAACGGATCGCGCGAAGCCCTGTTTGCATTTGCCCAAACCGTGGTCAACCCTGCCAAGCTGGGTCCTTCGGGCGAGCGCCCCTTGGTGGTTTGCCCCAATCCGTTTTACCAAATCTACGAAGGTGCCGCGCTGCTGTGTGGCGCAGAACCCTACTTTGTGCCTTCGGACCCGCAACGCAACTTTGCCCAGGACTGGGACAGCGTGCCGCCCGAGGTCTGGGCACGCACGCAACTGCTCTTTGTCTGCTCGCCAGGCAATCCTGCCGGGGCTGTCATGCCCCTGGACGAGTGGAAAAAGCTCTTTGATTTAAGCGACCGCTATGGCTTCGTCATCGCGTCCGATGAGTGCTACAGCGAAATCTACTTCCGCGAGGAGCCGCCACTGGGCGGGCTGGAAGCAGCCGCCCGTTTGGGGCGCGCCGACTTCAAAAACCTGTTGATATTCACCAGCCTGTCCAAGCGCAGCAACGTGCCGGGCATGCGCAGCGGCTTTTGCGCCGGAGATGCTGCTTTGGTCAAGCAGTTTTTGCTCTACCGCACCTACCACGGCAGTGCCATGAGCCCGGTGGTACAAGCCGCCAGCATCGCCGCGTGGAACGACGAGCAGCATGTGGTGGACAACCGCGCCCAATACCGTGAAAAGTTCGCGCAGGTCACGCCTCTTTTGGCCAATGTCCTGGACGTCGCTCTGCCCGACGCTGGCTTTTATTTGTGGGCCCGCGTGGAAGGCCTGGACACCGACTTCGCGCGCGATTTGCTGGCTCTTTACAATGTGACCGTCTTACCCGGCAGCTACCTGGCCCGCGAGGCACAGGGCAGCAACCCCGGAGCCCATCGAATCCGCATGGCCTTGGTCGCTGAAACCTCCGAGTGTGTAGAAGCCGCCCAGCGCATTGTTCAGTTTGTGCAATCCCGAGTTTAAAAACCAGAGAAATTATTCATGAGCCAACAACTTCAACAAATCATCGATGCTGCGTGGGAAGACCGCGCCAATATTTCTGTCAAATCGGCCTCCAAAGAAGTCTCCGACGCGGTGGAACATGTGATCTCCCAGCTGAACTCAGGCCATTTGCGTGTCGCCACCCGCGAAAGCGTGGGCCAGTGGACCACGCACCAGTGGATCAAGAAGGCTGTTTTGTTGAGTTTCCGCCTCAAGGACAACGAAATCATGAAGGCTGGTGATTTGGGCTTCTACGACAAGGTGCCCACCAAATTTGCCCATCTGGACGAAGAAGCCATGAAGGCCACCGGTGTACGCGTGGTGCCGCCCGCTGTGGCGCGCCGTGGCAGCTTCCTGGCCAAAGGCGTCATCCTGATGCCCTCCTACGTCAATATTGGCGCCTATGTGGATGAAGGCACCATGGTGGACACCTGGGCCACGGTGGGTTCTTGCGCGCAAATTGGTAAGAACGTGCACCTGAGCGGCGGCGTGGGCATTGGCGGCGTGTTGGAACCCATGCAAGCAGGCCCCACCATCATCGAAGACAACTGCTTTGTGGGCGCCCGCTCCGAAGTGGTTGAAGGCGTCATCGTGGAAGAAAATTCGGTGATTTCCATGGGCGTGTACATCGGCCAAAGCACCCCGATTTACGACCGTGCTACCGACACGGTGAGCTACGGCCGCATTCCCTCTGGCTCGGTGGTCATCAGTGGCAGCCTACCCAAGGGGGATGGCAAATACAGCCTGTATGCCGCCATCATTGTGAAGCGCGTCGATGCGCAGACACGGGCCAAAACCTCTCTCAACGATTTGTTGCGCGATTGAGCTGTTTGACTCTTCCTAAAGGCTGAACTATGGCAACGACCAGTGCGTCTGGAACGATGGAGCGGATTCTTCGGCTCATGAGCGAGAAGAAGGCGTCCGACGTTTATCTTTCGGCGCACTCCCCTGCGCTGATCAAGATCAACGGCCAGTGTGTCCCGATCAACAGCCAGTCACTGCCAGCCGACGCCCCCAAAAACCTTCTAGCCGAAATTTTGCCACCCGAGCGTATCGACGAGTTGGAGCGCGAAGGCGAACTCAACATGGGCTTCGGGATGGCGGGTGTGGGGCGTTTTCGGATCAGCGGCATGCGCCAGCGCGGCTCCTTGGCGGCGGTGATTCGCTTCATTTCGGTCGATGTCCCGTCTTTGGCCAGCCTTTCGCTGCCCACAGTTCTGAGTGATCTCATCATGGAGAAGCGTGGCTTGATCCTGATGGTAGGCGCCACCGGCGCCGGCAAGAGCACCACATTGGCCTCTATGCTGGATTACCGCAACGAAAACGCCTCAGGGCACATTCTGACCATTGAAGACCCGGTTGAGTTTTTGTTTAGAAACAAAAAATCGGTGGTCAACCAACGTGAAGTAGGGTCCGATACGGTGTCGCTGCAAGTCGCGCTGAAGAACGCCTTGCGCCAAGCACCCGACGTCATCATGATTGGTGAAATTCGGGACCGGGAGACCATGTCCGCCGCCTTGGCCTACGCACAGTCCGGGCACCTGTGCCTGGCAACCATGCATGCCAACAACAGCTACCAGGCCCTCAACCGCATCTTGAGCTTCTACCCCGTGGAGGTGCGCCAAACCATGCTGGGTGACTTGGCTGCGGCCCTGAAATCCATCGTGTCCCAACGGCTGCTGCGCACCATGACGGGTGCCAGAACGCCTGCGGTGGAGGTCTTGCTGAACACCAAGCTGATTTCCGAATTGATTGAAAAAGGCGATTTTTCCGGCGTCAAGGAAGCCATGGAAAAAGCCATGGCGGAAGGCTCGCAGTCGTTTGAACACGACATTGCCCGCCTGATCGCAGACGGCATCGTCGACCGCAAAGAAGGCCTGGCCCACGCGGACTCGCCCACCAACCTGATGTGGCGTCTGCAAAACGACTTCACGAAAGCGGCGCAAGCGGTGGCAGCCCCCGAAGAAGATGAAGGAGCTTCCTTCACCGAAATCACCCTGGACGTGAAACATTGATGTCAAGCACCCTGCGCCTTACCGAGCAACTCATTGCGCGCCCCTCCGTGACCCCCTCCGACAGCGGTTGTCAAGACCTGATAGCCCAGCGCTTGGGCGCATTGGGCTTTGTCTGCGAAACCATCACCAGCGGCCCCGCCGACTTTGCCGTCACCAATTTATGGGCAAAACGGGCTGCAGCCCCCGTAAACAATGCGCAAGCAGCTATTAATTCGATAGCAAATGCAGCTTTACCCAAGACCTTGGTGTTTGCCGGCCATACCGACGTCGTTCCCACTGGGCCGCTGACCCAATGGGACAGCGCGCCGTTTACACCCAACCACCGCGATGGCAAGCTGTTTGGGCGGGGTGCCAGCGACATGAAAACCTCTTTGGCGGCCTTTGTGGTCGCCATTGAAGAGTTCATTGCGGCCCACCCCGATCCCCGTTTGAACATTGCCCTGCTGCTGACCAGTGACGAAGAAGGCCCTGCCGTCGATGGTACGGTGGTGGTCTGCAATGCGCTGAAGGCGCGCGGCGAGACCATCGACTACTGCATCGTGGGGGAACCCACCTCGGTGGAGCGCACCGGTGACATGATCAAAAATGGGCGGCGTGGCTCCATGAGCGGCAAACTCAATATCAAGGGTGTGCAAGGCCATATCGCTTACCCGCATCTGGCTAAAAATCCAATCCATTTGGTGGCCCCGGCACTGGCCGAATTGGTATCCATGCAGTGGGACCAAGGCAATACGTTCTTTCAGCCCACCACCTGGCAGATCAGCAATATCCATGGCGGAACCGGCGCCAGCAATGTGATCCCGGGCAGTGTGGTGATTGATTTCAATTTCCGTTTCTCCACAGAATCCACGCCTGAATCATTGCAAAAACGCCTGGCCCACGTGCTGGAAAAACATGAGCTGGAGTACGACCTGACTTGGACGGTCGGCGGCCTGCCCTTTTTGACGACGCCGGGCCCCTTGGTGGAGGCGATGCGCCAAGCCATTGCAGCCGAAACCGGGCTCCAAACCCAGCTTTCCACCACCGGGGGTACCAGTGACGCCCGCTTTATCGCCCAAATCTGCGCGCAGGTGGTCGAATTCGGCCCCCCCAATGGAACCATCCACCAAATCAACGAATATGTGAAGGTGGCCGACATCGAGCCTTTGAAAAACATCTACCGGCGCGTCCTGGAAAATCTGGACCAACTGGAATACCAGGCCCTCACATGACACTGATTGAATTGATTGAGTCCGGAGCACGCCAGCTCACGGATGCCCAGGTTTCGTTCGGCCATGGCACGACCAACGCGTTTGACGAATCCGCCTGGCTGGTGCTGTGGTGCCTGGGCCTTCCGCTGGATACGCCATTGGAAGGGCCGGATTCCAAAGCAAATATGCCCCTAGCCCCCGTGGATACTGCGCGGGCAGCTACACTTTTGGAAGCAAGAGTGCAGTCGCGCAAACCTGCGGCCTATCTGACCCGAGAAGCTTGGCTGCAAGGGGTGGCGTTTTACGTGGATGAACGCGTCATCGTGCCGCGTTCCTTGATTGCCGAGTTGCTGGTGGACGGCGGCCTGGACTACTGGTTGCGTGAATCGACCCACAAAGTGCTGGACCTGTGCACTGGCAATGGCAGCTTGGCCATCATTGCGGCCATGGTTTATCCTGAGATCATGGTCACGGCCGCCGATTTGTCTGCGGATGCGTTGGCCGTGGCACGGATCAATGTCGAAAAACACGCATTGCCAAACCGCATTGCCTTGCTGGAGTCGGATGCACTGCAATCGCCCGAGCTCGCCGCCAATGGCCCCTACGACCTGATTCTGTGCAATCCCCCCTACGTCAATGCCCAGAGCATGGCCGACCTCCCCCCCGAATACCACGCAGAGCCCGCCATGGCTTTGGACGGAAATCGGCAAGGCGGCACAGACGGAATGGACTTTGTGCGCGACCTCTTGCGCAACGCCCCACAACACATGACTCCAGGCGCTATTTTGGTGCTGGAGATAGGCAACGAACGCCACTATTTTGAAGCCGCCTTTCCCCGTCTGGAAGTGGTCTGGCTCGAAACCAGCGCTGGTGAAGACCAGGTCCTGCTCATCACGCGCGAATCTCTCCTCCGTTAAGTACAGCGCTTGCTCACTCCGCATCACTGCGGTTTGTTCCACAAAGAAAAATCCCTAGCCCGTTGGGGCCAGAGCAACAATGCTTTGCATTTCTTGGTCTGCCCCACAAACCGATAACACCATGATTACTCTGAAAAATGTCACCTTGCGCCGTAGTGCCAAGGTGTTGCTGGATAACGCGTCTGTAACTCTCAATCCGGGGGAAAAAGTCGGCCTTGTCGGCCGCAATGGTGCCGGAAAATCGTCGCTGTTTGCCCTGCTCAACGGCTCACTGCACGAAGACGCGGGTGAGTACTACATCCCCACGCAGTGGCGCATGGGCCAGGTCGCCCAGGACATGCCGGAAACCGAACAAAGTGCCACCGACTTTGTGGTGGATGGCGACACCGCGCTCTTGGCCGCACAACAAGAAGTCACCGCGTCCGAAGCCACTGAAGACTACGAACGCATGGCCCACGCCTACATGGCACTGCAAGACGCCGGAGCCCATGATGCCCCTGCACGGGCGCAAGCCCTGATTCTGGGTTTGGGTTTCAAAACCACCGAACTGACCAACCCGGTCAATAGCTTCTCCGGCGGCTGGCGCATGCGGCTGCAGCTGGCCCGGGCGTTGATGTGCCCGTCCGACCTCTTGCTGCTGGACGAACCCACCAACCACTTGGACCTGGACGCCCTCGTCTGGCTGGAGGCTTGGCTCAAAAAATACGAAGGAACCATGGTCGTCATCAGCCATGACCGCGAATTTCTGGACGCGGTAACCAACGTCACCCTGCACATTGATGCGGCCAAACTGGTGCGCTACGGCGGCAACTACAGCAAGTTCGAAGACATGCGTGCGGAGCAAATGGAACTGCAACAAAATGCATTTGCCAAGCAGCAAGACAAAATTGCCCACTTGCAAAAGTTTATTGACCGCTTCAAAGCCAAGGCCAGCAAGGCCAAGCAGGCACAAAGCCGGGTCAAGGCGCTGGACCGCATGCAAAAAATTGCGCCTTTGTTGGCGGATGCCGACTTCAGTTTCGAATTCAAAGAGCCCGCCAATCTGCCCAACCCGATGCTGTCCATGCAAGGGGCCAGCTTTGGCTACCCGGCCCCCGACGACGCTCCCGAAGGTACGCCACCCACGGTCATTGTCCAAAACGTCAACCGCTCGGTGCTGGCAGGCCAACGCATCGGCATTTTGGGTGCCAATGGCCAGGGCAAATCCACCCTGGTCAAGACTGTGGCCCGCGCTCTCAAAGCCACTGGCGGAGAGATCACGGAAGGCCGGGGTCTGAACATTGGTTATTTTGCCCAGCAAGAACTGGATGTTCTGCGGCCCACGGATACACCGTTGGAGCACATGATCGCTCTGGTCAAAGAGCTGACCGCTGCGGGAAAGATTGCCGGACAAGCCACCCGCGAACAGGATTTGCGCAGCTTTTTAGGCACCTTCAATTTCGGTGGCGACATGGTCAAGCAGGCCGTGGGAAGCATGAGCGGTGGCGAAAAAGCCCGACTGGTGCTGTGCATGATTGTGTGGCAGCGCCCCAACCTGCTGCTGCTGGACGAGCCCACCAACCACCTGGACCTGGCCACCCGCGAAGCGCTGAGCATGGCGCTGAATGAGTTTGAAGGCACCGTGATGCTGGTCAGCCATGACCGTGCACTGTTGCGTGCCGTCTGTGACGAGTTCTGGATGGTATCCCGTGGTGGCGTTGCCCCATTCGATGGTGATTTGGACGACTACCAGCGCTATTTGCTAGACGAGGCCAAACGCCAAAGGGAGTTGATCAAGGAAGCCCAGGCGCAAGCATCCAAAGCCAAAGCTGTACAAAAAGCAACTTTGCCCGTGCCCACCGTAAAACAATCTCCAACGCAGGAAGCCGCACGCCAATGGAAAAAAGATCTGCAGGCCGTGGAGGCGCGTATGGAGATTTTGAATGGAGAAGGTGCAGCGCTGGAGGCCCGCCTCGCCGCCAACCCGCACGCATCGGAAATCGCTGACTTGGCAAAACGCCTGAACAATGTCAACGACGAAACCAAAGACTTGGAAGACCGCTGGTTGAAACTGTCATCGCAGTTGGAAGGCGCGCTGCAGGCATAAAAAAAGGATCTGACCGAAAGGGCAGATCCTTTATAAGTGGTGGGTCCTGCGTGGCTCGAACACGCGACCTACTGATTAAGAGTCAGCTGCTCTACCAACTGAGCTAAGAACCCACTTTATCCATCAAAATTTTCAAAGAAAAAGCCTGATGATTTTAACTATCAGGCTTTCAAATGATGGTGGGACGTGCGGGGGTCGAACCCACGACAAACGGATTAAAAGTCCGCTGCTCTACCAACTGAGCTAACGTCCCAACAGGATAAAACAAATATTTATTTAACCCTGCGAAGCCTCAAATTATAGCGTCTATTAACCATGAATTTAGCTATTGTTCGAAATTTTATCTATTACCCATCCTGCGGCGCACAGACCAAAAGTTGCGGTCACTGTCACCAATGATCCGTAACCATGGCAATTGAGCGTGCTATCCATCGGTACAGCGCATGAGGACTGAGGCGCACTGACAGGTTCGCGGCTGAACACACATGCAACCCCCATCCTTTTACCATCGCGCGGCGCGTGGTGCTCCTTGCGCAAACGGTAACGCAATTGCGCAAGGAGTGGATCATGGGTCACTGCACTCAAATCTGCAATGTCAACCTGGTGTGCGTGACGTTTTCCGCCCGCTGCGCCAACCGAAATAAACAAGTGCTTGTTACTGCGTGCCCAAGCCGCCATTGCGGTTTTTGATTTCACCTGGTCACAGGCATCAATCGTCGCATCAACCCCCTCGGGGAGAATTGAGGGCCAATTGTCCGGCTCCACAAATGCGTCCACACAGGTCACATCACAGGCGGGGTTGATCAGTGCAATACGCTCCTGCATCGCTACGACCTTGGACTTTCCAGTAGTGGTGCTCAGCGCATGCACTTGGCGGTTGATATTGGACTCCGCCACATGGTCCATATCGATCAATGTTAGACGCCCAACGCCACTACGCGCCAGTGCTTCTGCTGCCCAGGACCCCACACCGCCAATACCCACCACGGCGACGTGAGCACGACGCACACGCTGAGCCGGATCGGCGCCCAACAGGCGATCAAGTCCCGAAAAACGCCGAACTAAATCAGCATCGTCGGTGTCTGACATATTTCCCAAAGACGGTGGTGACACGTGGCGCGAAATCCCTATTTGAACCGCGCAAGTCGATCTTTGGCTGCAAGGGCCGCTTCAGTACCCGGATGCGTGGCAACGAGTTCTTCCAAAGTTTTACGCGCGCCTTTGTTGTCCTTTATTTCCAGCTGACAGTTGGCAATCGCCAGCATGGCTTCCGGCACCCGAACATGGTCCGACGCTTGAGTCACCAAAAACCGGAAGTTCGCCATGGCCTCTTTATAGTCTTTGGTCGCATATTGCGCATTACCCAACCAGAACAGTGCCGACGGCCGGTAGCCGCTTTGTGGATAGCGATTCAGGAAATCCACGAAGACGAGCTGCGCGTTAGCAAACTCACCTTTGCGAAAAATTGCCAACGCCGCTTCATAGTCCTTCTTTTCTGCAGGCTCTGAGAGAAACTCCCGCCCATCCACAGCCACCCGTGCGGGTTCCAGTTTGCGCAACCGGTCTTCCGTTGCCTGCAGAACGTCTTTTTGACGCCGCTGCAGCTCCGCCACATCCCGTGCCACCTGCTCATCTTGGCCACGCAACTTTGCCAGATCAGAACGAGAGATTTCCAACTGATTTTGCAAATCTACAAGTCCTCTTCGAACTTGCTCACCCTCTTCTGTGGCTCGGCGTGTTTCTTCGGAAATTCTTTGTTCCAAATCACGCTTGAGCACTTCAATTTGCTGCCGAAGCTCTTGGTTGGTCTGGCGCAATTCCAAAATAGCCCTTCGTGCCTCTTCATCATCGAAAAGTCCGGCCGACGCACTGCCAATACACGCCATCAACAAGACCGCAACACCGAGACGGACCTGCTGCACCGCGGAAAAGAAAGATATGGATCTCATCGGTAGCTAATTTCAGCTCGACGATTTTTTTCCATCGCTGCCTCGGTTGCGCCCAATACTGCGGGCTTTTCCTTGCCAAAACTCACTGCTTCCAGCTGACTTTCAGCCACCCCCAGTAGACCCAGTGCGCGTCTCACTGCTTCGGCACGTTTTTGACCCAAGGCCAAGTTGTACTCACGTCCACCGCGCTCGTCGGTGTGCCCTTCGATAGCGACCTTACGGGCCTTGTCAGACTTAATAGAGCGGGCATGCGCTTCGATCACCGACTGGAACTCGGGACGGATGGCAAAGCTGTCGTAATCAAAATAGACGATTCGGGTTGTGGCTTGCAACGCTGTGTCTTTGCCACTCTGTCCCAGATCTAGGCCTGTGACGGTGCCCTTTCCGACGGCGGAGCCATCAGCTTTACCACTATCTGCATCGGATGAGGTTGAAACGGCAGCGCCCGCCTTGTCCTCCACCGGGACATTGTCCAACTTGACCGCTGACCCACAGGCTGACAACAAAGCGGCTACTGCAACCGCCAATACCAATCGATTCATCCCATACTCCTTGTTACATGAAACTATTTTTGCATTGGGCCCCAATCGGGCTCGCGAATGTCACCATTTTGACCAGCCAATCGGGCTTTTATCTTTCCGTCCAGCGTTGTTGTCATCAATGCCTCGCGGCCTTGTTGCTGCGTCGCGTAAATAACAAGGCGGCTATTGGGTGAAAAGCTCGGATTTTCATCCCCTGTCGTATCGGTGATCGCACTGGAAACGCCAGAAGCCAGATCCATCACATGCAATTTGAATGCGCCACTGACACGTGAAATATAGGCAAGCCATCGCCCATCCGCACTCACAGCAGGTGATATGTTATAGGTTCCACTGAACGTCACGCGCTCAGGACTACCACCAGCGGAAGGCATCCGATAAATCTGGGGGGACCCACCTCGATCACTGACGAAATAAATGGTCTTGCCATCGGCTGCGAATGTTGGCTCGGTATCAATGGCATTGGACTGTGCCAAGCGTCTTGGCTCACCGCCAGTTGCATCCATGAGGTACAGCTGCGATCCACCATCACGACTCAACGTGACCGCAAGCGTCTTCCCATCTGGTGACCAAGCCGGAGCACTGTTGGAGCCTTTAAAATTTGCAACCAGGCGACGCTTGGTATTAGAAAGGTCATGCACAAAAATAACAGGCTTGCGCGATTCAAAGGAAACGTAGGCCAATTGGTTGCCATTGGGTGACCACGACGGAGAAATGATAGGTTCACCGCTGTTCAACGCACTTTGCGGATTTTCGCCGTCAGCATCTGCGACCCACAAATGAAACGCCTGCCCAGCTTTGGTGACGTATGCAATCCGTGTTGAAAACACACCTTTGTCACCTGTCAGTTTTTCGTACACGAAGTCCGCTATTTGATGGGCCACGAAACGCAACTCCCCGGCAGTCGCAGAATAACTTTGCCCCCCAAGATCACCAAGATCTTGCCCGCGAACAACATCCCAAAGGCGAAAGCGCACATCAAATCGTCCATCTGCCAAGCGAGTCACACTGCCGGCAATCAGAGCATCAGCCCCCTTTTGACGCCACACAGAAACAGCAGGACGGGCGATTTCATCCAAAGACACGCCACCAGTTTCAACGCCCCTAAATTGACCGCTACGTTCCAAATCAGCTAGAACAATGGCAGATATTTTTTGCGGAGCAGCATCTTCGCCACGAAATGTGGCAGCTGCAATGGGAAGCTGCGTCAATCCCACACCAGACACCTCCACGCGAAATTGGGCACTTGCACCCAGACTCAGCATCGCAATCCAAAGACCCAGCAGAAACTTATTCATTGTTTACAAATCATCCCAATCTGTTGACTACCATATCAGAACCACCCAAACTCTCACGGTAACCGACCGTAGAAAGCACTTGGTGGTTTCGCTGACGTTCCCTCACCCGATCCGCGTTCTTTGATTCCTGCGCCCGACTCGACTCAGGGTGCCATAAATGGTAAACCTCAGTCGCGCAAAAACCGTTCTTTCGCTTCAACCCCAAGTTGTGCAAGCGGAGAACAAAATCGGCGTCTTCATGCCCCCAACCTACAAATGACTCATCAAACCCATTGATTGCTTCATAGTCTGATCTCCAGACCCCCATGTTGCAACTGCGAATGCCCCGCCACACAAAGTCGGCCTGCGTCCTGAACGGAAAGTCTGGAAAGCGCAGTAACCCGGTCAGTTTACTCGCATCACCTGCCCACCTCTTCTTGATCCAATAGCTCGGGGAACGACAGCAAACCGAAGCGGTATCGGACACAATTTCCCTCGTGAATGTTTCAGACAGTAAAACCCTGCTGCCGTTAACAAAGCACCCTGGCTCCATCAATCGCCTGTGCTGACGCACAAAATCAATTTCAGGAATGCAATCCCCATCTAGAAAGACAATGTAATCACCTTGCGCCACCGAAACGCCTCGATTGCGAACGCGGGACGCAGTAAATCCGATATCGGGGTGCCACACATGGGTAAGTTGCAAACCGAAAGTTGAAGCAGTCGATTGAATGACATCCCTGTGCCTTTGAGAGGACCCATCATCAGCAATAATGACCTCAAAGCTCTTGTCATCCTGTAGTGCAAGGCCTCGCAGCACCTGCATCAAAGCATCGCTGCGGTTGTAGGTGGTCACGACCACTGAAATCAGATTGGGTGGAGGCATTTTGGAATAGACTACGCGGCTTGAACGCAAGTGCCGTCTATTCTGTGGCACTCACAACACCCGCTTCGTGCCCACGGCACTGCATAGACTTTGTATCGTATCACTATCGATGACCCAGATTTCCGTCTACATCATTGCTTTTAACGAAGCAGAAAAGGTACGTGCGACGATAGAAAGCGTTCGCTGGGCGGACGAAATCATTGTTGTCGACTCCTGGAGCACCGATGGCACCGCCGATATCGCCACCCAACTGGGCGCACGGGTGGTGCAGGTCAAGTTCAATGGTTTTGGCGACTTACGCAACCATGCCATTTCGGCCTGTTCGCACGAGTGGATATTCAGCTTGGACGCCGATGAGCGATGCACTTCGGAAGCTGCCGCAGAAATTAAAGCAATCACTGCAAACGAGAACGCGCTGGACGCCTACTGGACACCCCGCCGCAATTATTTCATGGGCCGTTGGATCAAGCATTCAGGTTGGTACCCCAATTACCGGCAACCTCAATTGTTTCGTAAAGGCGCCATGCAATACGACCTGAAACCAGTGCATGAGGGCTACATACTCCAGTCCTCCAGACCCATCGGCCATATGCAAAATGCGATTTGGCAGTTTCCCTTCAAAAACATGAGCGAAGTAATGCACAAGGCGAATCGCTATTCTTCGCTCGGCGCTGAAAAAATTAAACACAAGAAAATCTCCATGGGCACTGCTCTGGGCCATGGCCTGTGGTCATTTGCCAAACACTATATTTTCAAACTGGGTTTTTTGGATGGTTGGGCAGGGTTTGTGATTGCGCTGGGAAATTTTGAAGGTACGTTTTATCGGTATGTGAAGGCGATTGAACTTCAAAAGAGCTCCCAGTGGAAAGATCCGCTGAAACCATCCGGTATGTCCAATGACTAATTCAGACCGGGCACTTTATCGGCGCCTCTTGACTTATGTTATTCCCTATTGGAAGGCCTTTGCACTTGCAGTCTTGGGAATGATGGGAACCGCAGCCACTGAACCTGTGTTTCCCGCCATTATGAAATTCTTGCTGGACCATGGATTCAAAACCGAAGACCAACGCTTGGTTTGGCTGATTCCATTGGCAATCGTCGTGCTCTTCATGACGCGAGGCGTATTGTCATTTGTTACCAACTACCTAATGACTTGGGTCTCCACACGTCTGGTATGCGACTTACGTAGAGAACTTTTTGCAAAAATCCTATCCCTACCTACACAGACATTCCATGAGTTGTCATCTGGTCAATTGATCTCCAAGCTGCTGTATGACGTGGACAATGTCAACCAAGCAGCAACCAATGTCCTTGTCACCGCCGTTCGAGAGTCGCTCACAGCGGTCGCGCTGCTATCCTACTTGCTCTATCTGGATTGGAAGCTCACGCTCATCACGCTGGCCATTGGGCCCGCGATCGCTTTCATAATTCAAGGCTTTGGCAAACGGATACGCACAGCCAGTCGTGCAAGCTTTGACTCGATGCGAACCATTGCGCATACCGTAGAGGAAACTGCGGTGGCCAACAAGGTCATCAAGATCTACGGCGCGCAGGCACAGCAAACAGAACGGTTTCACGCAAACACCGAGCGATTTCGACGCTCCATGATGCGTGAAGCCATACCGGCTTCAGCACTGACCCCAATTACCCATCTGACCGCGTCTCTGGCGATTGCAGCCATAACTTTCATGGCTCTGAGCCGGTCCATGGGGCAAGCAGGAGACTCCGCCGGTGGTTTTGTTTCCTTTATCACAACACTACTGCTATTGATTTCGCCGATTAAGCAACTCACCACCATCAGTCCAATAATGCAAAGGGGCTTGTCGGCATGCGAAAGCGTATTTACGTTTTTAGACAGTCCTAGCGAAAATGATCCCGGTAAAATTGAATTGGAACACGTGCAAGGCAGCATTGAGTTTGATAAGGTCAACTTCCGTTACATGGGGGCGGAAAAAGCGGCCTTGTCGGACATCAGTTTTCGTGTGTCGGCTGGTCAGACGGTGGCATTGGTTGGCGCTTCGGGAGGTGGAAAATCCACTGTTGGCGCACTGGTCCCCCGCTTCTACCCCAATGGTGCAGGCCATATACGCATTGATGGGCAGGATATCAACGATGTAACTTTGTCAAGCCTGCGGCGTAACATCGCGCTGGTCAGTCAGGAGATCGTTCTGCTCAACGACACGGTCGAAGCAAATATCGCCTTTGGTATGGAGCGCAATCGATCAAGGCAAGAGGTTGTTCAGGCAGCACAAGCAGCCAATGCATGGGAATTTATCAAACAGCTTCCCCAAGGGCTGGACAGTTTGATTGGTGAAAATGGGGCTAAATTGTCCGGCGGACAGCGCCAACGGATCGCCATCGCGCGAGCCCTGCTCAAAAATGCGCCCATACTAATTTTGGATGAGGCAACTTCGGCCCTGGACACTGAATCCGAGCGGCAAGTGCAAAACGCTTTGAACATACTGATGAAGAATAGAACTACGCTGGTCATTGCCCATCGGCTCAGCACCATCGAACGAGCTGACCAGATTTTGGTGTTGGAAGAAGGGCGTATCGTTGAATCTGGTACCCATACTGAACTGGTACAAGCCGGAGGCTACTATGCCAATCTGGCTCGAATGCAGGCATGAAAATTCCCATCCTGATGTACCACCAGATCGACGCCCCCCCCCCGCGTGGTGCCTCTCTGCGCGGATTGGTGGTGTCACCCACATCGTTTGGGCGCCAAATGGCTTTACTCAAACTCTTGGGCTACCGCTGCCTATCCATGCACGATCTGGAGCCTTACCTCCAGGGGAAAAAGCAAGGTAAGGTGGTCGGGCTCACGTTTGACGACGGCTATCAAAACAATCTGCAATATGCCTTGCCGGTACTCGTTAAAAATGGTTTTACTGCGACCTGTTACGCCGTTAGCAATGCAATGGGAGGTAGCAATAGCTGGGATAAACACCTGGGCATTGCCCAAAAGCCACTCATGACAGTAGAAAACTGGCTTGTCTGGTTGAGCAACGGCATGGAAGTGGGGTCCCATACACGCCACCATGTGGACCTTACCAAAAGTACAGCGGAGCAAGCTCTTGACGAGATCAAAGGCTCCAAGCAAGAGCTGCAAACCACTCTGGGCTGCGAGATACGTCACTTTTGTTACCCTTATGGCTGGTATTCTGCTGAGCACCGCCAATTGATTCAGTTAGCGGGTTATATCTCGGCGACGACCACCCAACGGGGCCGGGTCCAGGAGGGCGACGATATGTACACGCTGAAACGGATCATGGTGGCCCGCGCCACACATTTGGGCCTGTTTGCCGCCAAGATATTGAGTAACTATGAAGACCGTCGCACATGAAGCCCTTTGTGCTCTACTGCAAGAGCTATAGCACCGACCTAAAGCGCGTGGTCCGCCTCGCTCAATCTGTGCAAGAGTTCAACCAGGAATCCATTCCCTTTCACGTGTCCGTCCCTCGCGAGGAACTGCCTCTTTTCGCAGCGCATTTGGCAGATTTTGGCGCGGTACTACATGCCGATGAAGACATTCTTCAAACCATAGGAGAGGTAAACCTATCCCAGATGCCTGGTAGTGTGGTGCAGCAGATAGTTAAGTCAAGCTTTTGGCGTCTGGGGATTTCTACGAGTTATGCCTGCATTGACTCGGACTCATTTTTTGTCCGCACCTTCGGCGAGGCGGACTTTATTGCGCCTGATGGCTCGCCCTACACAATGCTGGATGAGGGACACGATTTGCTGGAAGACGCCTTGCGCCACAAAAAGCCGCGCATCGCCCAGACCTTCTACCAAGAGGCAACTTTAGTGCAGAAATTGTTTGGTCGTATAGGCCGGACTTATAGCTTCGGCCCGTTTCCCCTTGTATGGCATCGTGCAGTGTGGGAGAGCTTGGACACTCAGTATCTTCAACCCCGGGGCATGAATTTCGCTGACGCCATCGCACTGGCACCGATCGAGTCACGCTGGTATGGAGAAGCCTTGTTATGTTTTAAGGCCGTCCCCTTGCTACCCTGCCAAGCCCTGTTCAAGGTATACCACTACGCTTGGCAGCACGATCAGGACCGCAAAGCGGGTCTTGGAGTTCAAGATATAGCCAAACTCTACTGCGGCA
Source organism: Rhodoferax sp. (assembly GCF_030697375.1). Lineage (GTDB taxonomy): Bacteria > Pseudomonadota > Gammaproteobacteria > Burkholderiales > Burkholderiaceae_C > Allorhodoferax. Next base: position 71,864 of record NZ_JAUYQD010000040.1, read on the forward strand.
TCATTTACCAGTCCGCATGGGAGCGAGAAATGGACTGGCCAGAAGAAGGTGGGGGTTTTCTCTCCAGAACAGGCCGACGCATGCGACGCAAACTCGGGCGCATCTGATCTGGGGAACCAGATGCCAATGCATGTAACGTTATGACAAGCCCTCCAATCTTGCTAACCTCCAGCGTTATCGCGTATGACACCGGAGTGGCATTGAGCGATACAGAAGAACGTACGCGTCTGGCGCTAGAGTCAGTGGCGCAATGGCTGCAGATCAATCCCAATCTTTCACTGGTGCTTTGTGACGGCTCCAGTTTTGACTTCGGCAACCTCGTCGCCAAACATTTCCCCTTGGCCAATATTGAGTGCCTTTGCTTTGAAAACAATCAGGAATTGGTCAAAAAATATGGCCGTGGATATGGAGAAGGTGAAATTGTCCGCTACGCCCTTCACCATTCAAAATTGATAGCCATGGCCGGGTGTTTCACCAAGTGCACATCCAAGCTATGGGTGAAAAATTATAAGCAATGCCTATCAAACTGGAACAACACGCTATTGTGCAAAGGTGTGTTCTTAAATGTTTTTTCCCCGTTCAAAAAGACTCAATTTTCTTACATCGACACACGGTTCTACATCACCAGTATTGCTACCTATACCGAGTATTTCGAAGATGCCCACTTGGGCATTGATGTTCACTTGGGACGAAGTCTGGAAGACCGTTTTTTTGATATTTTTGCAATAAACCACATTCAGAAAGCTCTGTTCAGCGTGGCTCCCATTATTGAGGGAGTCGGTGGTGGTATTGGCTTCTATTATAAAAACCCACTCAAACGCAGAATCAAGGAAAGCCTGCGCCTTCAACTGGTCCGTAGGAACAAGTTGTTCAGCGAACTGTTTGTTGATCTAACGTAGTTGACAGGTTTTCTACCGTACTGGACGCCAACACCAAACGCCCGTAGAGGTAGGTGAGCAGCAGCATTTGCATTTGTAAATAATGCTCCCGGTAGACCGAATCTGCAAATCCACGCAATATCCAGAACCCGCTAATAAGAAATAACGCCATGGCCCAGGAACTGAGCACTTGATCTTCCATCTGACGCCATCCGATACAAAGAAAACACGCCATCATCAGACCAAATATAAGTAAGCCAGTCCAACCCAAAGCCAAGGATAGATCGATCCAGCCCTGATGGGAATGCGCGAACTGCAGTGCGGGCACATGGCCACACTTTTGCTCAATTAACTTACGATACGAGTGGCGCGATCCGTCGAATCCCCGGGGATTCTCTAGTGCCAAATCGAATCCAGCACGCATTAACAAAATACGTCCACCGTCCTGCAGCTTCAGCCCATCCAGCAGCACTTGTGCGTAGGCTGGATCACCATGGGAAAATTTTTCACGAATACGCGCTTCGCTTTCACTGGAAATGCCTTCGCACAGAAGCCTGAGAGGTTCATCGCTCAGTAAACCAAGCTCCACTTTGTCAACCATTGAGAACCAGCGTTCATCATGACGCACCGATTGCAAGCCAATGAATACAAATACGGACAATGCAACCCCTATGAAGGAACGGCTCAGCAAGCTACGCAGTGTTCTTGACCTTGCAGACGTGATTGCCAACGGCACACGCATCTTCCAAGCGTACGCCAGAGCGCTCGCTGCGAGGATCAACAATCCATACAAAATTGCACCTCGGGAATGCGCAATCAAAATGCTTAAAAAACACAGACCAGCAATCGCACCTGACGCGAACATTATTTTTTTGTTTTGTCCACGCCAAGCCATTAAAAAGCAAACACTCAATAAGACGATTGCTTGGCAAGCCGCGTAACCAAGATTTCCGTGCATGGGTTCAATGCCTCGAAATCCCGTAAGAAAATTCTGCCAATGCCATACCGGGCCCACCCCAGCGGACTTCAGTTGAAGGAAAGAACCCCATACCGTCGCAAAATTGGGATCTGCATAAAAATCGGCACTCAGCAATCCGCCCAATGCCGCCAGACTCAATAGCAACTGCAGCCCTAGCGAAAAGGAACTAGCCAAGGCCAACAGCCACAAGCTCGGGCCATGCTGACCTAGTAGCAACACGGCCCCAGCACCCACGAAGCCAGCAAGAAGGGATTCCACCCATTGTCCAGCCAGATTCTCCCAGGCTACGCTACCTTGCACTGCCCACAACGGGAACAAGAACAGAAAGACCACCCAAACCAGAACAACCGATGGCACTTTTTTCCATGCCTTACCCAGGGGCAATGCCAACTGCCCACGGCGAAAACACAGAAAAAAGAGGACTAGGCAAACAAGCACCAACAACAACAGATTACGCAAGGCAATGGTGTTGGACATGGGTAATATCGCCAGCAGGCCCAAAAAGCATGCGTTAAATATTCTCTGCATAGAAGAAGCATCCGTAATATTCATGGCGCGCGGGGATTTGTTCGATCATGCACAGACCAAGGCATCGTCGTGCCCAAGAACAGCGAGCCGCTATAGGACAAATGATTTTCGTCTTTGAACATGGGATGTGTGTTCCGAATCACGGGGCAGATGTCACCATCGCACAGGTAGTTGTTGGGATCCATCAGTTCAACGTTAGGGTATTTTTTCACCACCATCATCACAATACTGCGCAAGAGCACAGTCTTTTCTGCGTCACGTGAACGGGAAATATCGCAGGGCATGGGAGATTGCCGTCCAAAAGGCAGATTACCAAGACACAGACGTGGATCAAAACCCGGTTCGACCACCGGAAGCAAATAGTAGACGTTTTTCCCAGCAGCCAGCAAGCGACTGAGAGTGCGTTCCAGGCTGGACCGAAACCGAGACTGCGTCTGGGGATCTGCCTCGTTAGGCAAATATCGCCCGCGGAATACCAGAATGATTTTCTTGATATTCGGTTCATTTGCTGCGTAGGAAAGCATCGCATTCATATGGGGCTGGCAGAGGTCTTCGTCACGCCCTCGTGAGTAATCGATCAAGGGCACACATGCGCCGCGCCCAACCAAAATGAGATTTTCCCCAATTTGATCCAGCGCTTCAGCAATACCCCAATAGGCGTGAAAGGCATGACTATCCCCAATCAGCGCAGCGGTGGGCGGGCGCTCCACATGCTTGGTCAGACAGTACTCTCTGCCCGGAAACTGAAATGGTATTCTACAGTTCGATTGTGTGATCAATCCGCTATGTTCCCATTCCACAAAGTCCCTTTGCGATGCTGCATCCAGTCCAATCAGGGTCTTGTACCGAATGCGCTCCAGTCCATCGCGGTCATATACATTTTTCCCCATCAAACCCAACAACACCATCATTGTCACGAGCAGAGTCAACACCAATTTTCCCTCCCCTTTTCGCACCATTTTTTGAATTGGTTTTTCAACCAACTGGTAGGTGGTAGTAGCAAGCAGGAAACTGGCCGCCAACAAGGCTAGGCAAACGTCCCAGTCAGGCTGACCGCTGTGGATGATGCTGGCAAAACTGATGAGCGGCCAATGCCACAGATAGAGGGGGTAGCTGATCAGTCCGATGTTCACCATCACAGGATGGGCTAGTAATCGAGAATTCAACCATGAGGACGGCGTTCCTGCTAAGAGAAAAACTGCACCGATCACCGGTAGCAGCGCCCATAAGCCTGGAAACATATCACTGGAACGTAAAAAAAACACGCTCATCATCAACAGCAGCAGGCCCACCCATGCAGTTGCCGGACCGTTGAGTCGAAGCAAAACTGTGTGTTTGTTGCTATGTTGCATATACCCCAGCACGGCACCCGCAAGTAGTTCCCAAGCCCGCGGCAACGGCGAGTAAAAAGCTTGCGTTCGATCTTGCCAGACCAGCAAGCCCGAGTAACACAGCGAGCAGAGCAACGTTGCACCAACCCATGGGAGAGGCGAGCACCGATACCGCGTAAACGCCACCAACGCCAATGGCCAAAAAATATAGAACTGCTCTTCAATTCCTAGCGACCAGAGATGCAGCAGCGGTTTGCTCTCAGACACAGCGTCAAAGTATCCCGCCTCGAACCAGAGTGCGAGATTGGAAACGAAACCTGCACCAGCGAACACATGCTTCCCAAGTTGTTTGTATTCAGCAGCCAGCAAGGTATGCCATCCGGCGAACAAGCATGCAGCCAACACCACGATCAAGGCCGGAAATATTCGAACAATACGCCGCGCATAAAAACTACGGATACGAATACCCTCACCTTGCGGCGCTTGTAATAGGATGCGGGTAATCAGATACCCAGAAATCACAAAGAACACATCCACACCGACAAAGCCACCAGGAAATAGCGTGGGGAAGGCGTGAAAGCCCAGCACCGCCAATACGGCAATCGCACGCAAACCGTCCACATCCGGTCGATAGTTCAGCTTATTCATGGATTGCGGGGACAGCACTCATTGGTCCATTCAAGCATCGCGGTCACAGCGGCTTGCGTAGAGTAAGGGCTATCCCTGCCATTGTCCGGCAAGCCATGCTCTCGCCACCGGTCAAACAACTCCTCCAATGTCCAGGCTAAACCTGCGCCTAGCGCCCCTACCTCCTCATCTGGCTTAGAAAGAACGACACTGTGGCCTTGTTCAAGTAGGATGCGTTCCATCTGGAGGTTGCGATACACAATAGCCAGTATGGGCCGCTGCATCCAAAGATACTCATACAGCTTGGACGGTATGTATTCGGCGCAGATAGGCTCCTCGCCGTGCAGCAGTAGTAAGACATCCACCGAACGCATGCGTCGCAAAATCTGCATCCGCCCACTCAATCCGGTGAGGGGATCGGCCTCAATACGTCCGAAATGACGTACGTTAAAGTGAAGGGGCGATGCCGTAAGCCTCGCGCTTGTCACTTCGTCAAGAGGGCCACCATACACATGGATTTCGATGCTTTCTACGAGGTCAGGGCGTCGCCCACGGAGTTGGTCTACCGCTTCAAGAACGGGCCCCAGGTTTCTGGTGGATGACAATGAGCCAAAGTGGCCAATGACAAATCGCGCCCCCGGATGATAATGCGGCCTGATTTGAAAGGGCGGATCAATACCTGGCAACATCACTCGGCCTCTACCATTCAGCAATGGGTTGCGTTGGGCTGCACTAGCCAGTGCCTGATCCGTAAACCAGATAGCTAGGTCAGCGTGTTCGCAAATCACATGCTCTACACGCGCTTGCATTTTTTCCTGTGCAGTCTGATCGAGCGCGTCCTCACGCCCTGGAGTGACCAACGGGTCGTGCACTTCAGCCAACCACCGTGTCGCGGTGGCGCGCTGCAACGCACGCCCTGCAATATGAGCCGCAAAAGCGCCTCCGGTAGAGTAAATCAGGTCAAAGGGTTTGCGCCATGCTAGCAACCGCCCCTTGAGGTAGGCGGTCAACCACCAGGACCAGGAGCTTTCCACGGGTCGCAGCAGCTTTTCCAACAGCATGAAAGGCAGCAACGGCAAAGACAGCAGCACCATGGCCAGACGGTAGGCTGCAGGTGAAGCCAGGTGTTTGCGCAGCACGTGCCGCAGCTCAAAACGAATGCCCGCGGGTCCCGCAGGCCACAGCTGGTAATGCTCGTAGTGCGTGTCTCTGCGGCCCGACACACCGCTCAGCACCACCAACTCTATGCCAGCAGCGTCCAGATGTGGCAGCTTGTCGGTGATGGTCTGGCTGGCCGCGCGGCCATCCATATTGAACGCATGCGACAGCACCAGCCAGCGCTGCTTGAACGGCCTGGCAATTCCACCGTACAGGCTCTCATAGTCAGCCGCGGCCTGTTGCCATGCATGGGCCTGGGCAAAGCGCATGGCCTCTGCGCCCAGGCTGTGCGCCAAAGCGGCTTCGCCTTGGACACGCTGAATCGCGGCACGCAGTTGCGCAGCATCGGCGGGGTCTTTCAACAGCAAGGCGTTGTGGCCCTCCGCCAGGTCCAGCGCGATGCCACTGTATGGCGCATCGCTCACGATGACCGGCAGGCCATGCGCCATCGCCTCCAGCACCACCATGCCGTACGAGTCTTCCAGCGTGGGATGCACCAGCATGTCGGCCGCGCCGTAGGCCTGCGCCATGTCGCGCAGACTGCCCAGAAAGTGCACACGTGGAGCCAATCCAAGGCGCTGCGCCACACGTTGCATCTGCAACTGGCTTTCGCCTTTGCCCACCACGGCCAGGAGCGTGTGCGGGGCCAGCTGCGCCAGCGCCTCCAGCAAGGTGGGCAGGCCTTTGCGGACAAAATCATTGCCAACAAACAGCAGCAGCGGCCCTTCCTCAGGCAGTCCCAACGCATGGCGTGCCGTGCGCCGGACCTCTGCGGACGCAGGGCCCGGCACCGCCTGCACGCCAGGCGTTACCACCTCCAGCATGGTGGCCGCCTCTGGGTAAACCCTCTGCAGCACCGCTTTCAAGGAGGAAGAAGCGCACACCACCCGTTTTTTAAGCGCCCAGGCATAACGACGTTTTTCCAGCCACAGATACGCCAGCAAGCGCGGGCTAGTCAGCACCTTGAGCCAACGCAACACCAATGCAGCACCTTGCCGCCCATCAAACAAGGTGTGCATGACGGGCAACACATGCACGGTCTGCACATTGCCGTGCCAGGTGTTTTCATGCGAATGCACGATGTCAAACCCATGGCGGGTGGCGCGCCACGTAGCAAATGCAAAGTACAACTGGTTGATCCAGCGTGGCCGACGCATGGGCATTGGCACTTTGTGGTAGGTCACACCGGGAAACACATGCTCTATGTTTTGAGCAAACACATGAATGTCATGGCGTGGAGCCAATTGCTCCACCACAGCAATGGAATAGCGCTCTGCCCCGCCGCCTGTAGTGGCAAAGTTGCGACTCAGGACCGCAATACGCAAGCGTTTAGTCATGCCAACCCTACATCAACACAATGTCGTACTGCTCCTGCCCCATCGCCGCTTCGCTTTGCAGCGACACCGGTTTGCCGATGAACTCACTCAAACCTGCCAAATGCTGGCTCTCTTCATCGAGGAACAATTCAATCACTTTGGGGGACGCCACCACACGGAACTCGCGGGGGCTGAACTGGCGGGCTTCGCGCAGGATTTCGCGAAAGATGTCGTAGGTCACGCTGCGCGCCGTTTTGACAATGCCTTTGCCTTCGCACACGGCGCAGGGCTCACACAGCATGTGCGCCAGGGAATCGCGGGTGCGTTTGCGTGTCATTTCTACCAAACCCAGTTGCGAAAAACCGCCGACCATTGTTTTGACGCGGTCTCGAGAGAGTTGTTTCTTGAACTCTGCCAAAACCGCCGCCCGGTGGTCATCGCGCACCATGTCGATGAAATCCGCAATGATGATTCCACCCAAATTGCGCAAACGCAGTTGCCGGGCGATGGCTTGCGCCGCCTCCAGATTGGTTTTGAAAATGGTGTCGTCAAAGTTGCGCGCACCGACATAACCACCCGTGTTGACATCTACCGTGGTCAGCGCTTCCGTCTGGTCCACGATCAAATAACCACCGGACTTGAGGTCTACCCGGCGTCCAAGGGCTTTGGCAATTTCTTCGTCAATGGAATACAAGTCGAAAATAGGTCGCTCGCCTTTGTAATGCAGCAGCTTTTCGACCGCCATCGGCATGAATTCGGCGCCAAAGGCCTTGAGGGACTCGAATTGCTCACGAGAATCCACCTTGATGGTCTGGGTGGACTCCCCCACCAAGTCGCGCAGTACACGCTGCAACAGGCTCAGGTCCTGGTGCAGCAGGCTTTGCGGTGGGAGCCGCAGGGATGCATCCTTGATGCGCGCCCAGGCTTTGCGCAAGTAGCTGATGTCTTCGGACAGCTCTGCGTCTGAGGCATCTTCGCCATTGGTGCGCAAAATGAAGCCACCACCCTGAAGGCCTGCCAGCCTTTGCATACGCGAACGAAGCTCGTCGCGCTGGGCCGTTGGGATTTTTTGGGACACCCCAATGTGATCGTCCTGAGGCAGAAAAACCAACAAACGCCCGGCAATGCTGATTTGCGTGGACAGCCTGGCTCCTTTGGTGCCAATAGGGTCCTTGATCACCTGCACCAGCAGCGCCTGCCCTTCAAACACCTGCCTCTCAATCGGTATCTGAACCTGGCTGGCGCGCGACTCTGACAAAGACTCACCGGTAGCCGGTGGATGCCACACGTCAGCCACATGCAAAAAGGCGGCGCGCTCCAAGCCGATGTCAATAAACGCCGACTGCATGCCCGGCAGCACGCGGGCCACCTTGCCCAAATACACATTGCCGACCAAGCCACGCTCCAAGGTGCGCTCCAAGTGCAACTCCTGCACCGCCCCGTTCTCCACGATGGCCACGCGGGTTTCCTGGGGCGACCAGTTGATCAAGATGTCTTGTTGCATGCAAAGCCTACAGTGCGCAGTGCTTGCGCGGTTTCAAACAAGGGAAGACCCATGATGCCAGAATAGCTGCCACTGATGCGGGCGATGAAAGCCGCCGCCTTGCCCTGTACCCCGTAGGCCCCGGCTTTGCCCATGGGTTCGCCACTGGCAACATACGTGGCAATCTCCGCCTCGCTCATGGGCCCAAAAGTCACCCGCGATTCGCAGCAGGCCTGCACTGTGTTGCCGGCCCAGCCAACAGCAATGGCGGTGAAAACCCGGTGGGTTCGCCCCGAGAGCGCCCGCAGCATGCGCTGGGCGTCCTGCGCATCTGTGGGCTTACCCAGAATGCTGCGCCCGAGCGCCACGGTGGTATCCGCACACAGAATAGGAGCATTTAGGCCTCCAGCCCTTTCCCATCGTGCGCAAGCAGCTATCAATTTAAGAGCAGTTACGCGCTGCACATAGGCCTTGGGCGCCTCACGTGGCAGAACCACTTCCAGTGCTTCAGCATCTTCCGCTGGGGTCGGCAACAACAACTCGTGCGCGATGCCCAGTTGCGTCAACAACTCGCTGCGGCGCGGGCTTTGTGAGGCCAAGTAAATAAAGTCACTCACGGTGGTACGGGTGGTTGGCATTGATAGACCATGCACGGTACAACTGCTCGATCAGCAAAACCCGGGCAAAGGCATGTGGCAAAGTCATGTCGGAGAGGCGAATACGCTCATGCGCTGCTTGGCGGAATGCGGGGTCGATACCGTCCGGGCCACCGATCACCAGCGCGACATCGCCGCCGCCCATTTGCCAGTCGGTGAGCCTGGTTGCCAGGGCATTGGTCGTCAGGTTGGTGCCCCGCTCGTCCAGCGCCACAATACGTGCGCCCTTGGGGATGGCCGCCTCAATGCGCGCACGCTCAGCCGCATACAGCGTCTCCAGGGTTTTGGAGCCCCTGGGTTCGGTTTTGACAGCCTTGAGTTCGACCTTCAACTCATGCGGAAACCGCTTGGCGTAGTCGTCCCACGCAGTTTGCGCCCAATCGGGCACCCGCTGCCCCACCGCAACAATCACCAACCTCACGGCTCAATCAGGCTTTGCGGGCTGCAGGCTTTTTGGCTGCAGCTTTTTTGGCCGCGACCTTGGCTACCGTCTTGGCGGGCGCTTTCACGACCAACACCTTGGTCGCCACTTTGACAACAGCCTTAGGCGCCGCTTTTTTAGCAGGTGTCGCTTTGACCGCAGCAGTTTTGCTTGCCGCGGATTTCACCGCAACCGTCTTGCTGGCTGCAGGTTTGCGAGCCACAGGCTTGCTGGCTGCAACTGGCGCTTCCGGTGCGGCCTTTACAGCGGCCTTTTTTGCAGGTGTTTTTGCCGCAGCTGTTTTCTTCAACTGCGCTTTGGATGGGAAAGCTTCGGCAACACCTTTTTTGGCAGCGTTGGAGCGCCGCAGACTGCCTTCTGGTTTCTCCGCCTCTTTGGCCGCCTTTGCAGATTCGGCCATAGCCGGCTTGGAGGCGCCAAACTTCAGGCGGACGGGCTTCTCGCCCCACAACTCTTCCAAGTTGTAGTAGGTTCGATAGCTGGGCTGCATGATATGCACTACGGCCTGACCGCAGTCCACAATAATCCACTCACCATTGTCTTCCCCTTCCACGCGGGGCTTGGAAAATCCCGCATCACGCACGGCATCACGCACACTGGCCGCCAAACCTTTGGTCTGCCGGTTGGATGTGCCAGAGGCAACGATCACCCGCTCAAACAAGGGAGACAGATGCTCGGTGTCAAACACCTGAATATCCTGGGCTTTCACGTCTTCAAGTCCATCGACGATGGCGCGTTGGAGTTTTTGTATGTCTTTTTTTGCAACCGTTGGAGTAGTCATCAGGAGGTTTGATAAAGGTGATGGTGTTCAATATAACGCGCAACGGGTTCAAAAACCAGAGGGGCAACGTTTTGTCGGTTCGCTACAGCATGGCGAATCTCTGTGGCACTCGCTGGTATGGGGGGCATTTCCAGCAGACGAATTTCCATAGGGGAGTTCGATAATGCATCAAAATGTACTGATTCACCCGTAACACTGGCGCGAGCAGCTACACAAATTATAGCAAGTCGGGGAATTTCTTCCCAACGGTGCCAGGACGGCAAGGCTTTGGCCTGGTCTTCTCCCACTATCAAAAATAGTTGCGCACCTGGAAACTCGGATTGCAATTCCTGCAAAGTGTCTATGGTGTAGCTGGCACCACTGCGCTGTGTTTCCCTGGGGTCAATCACCACTTTGTCTAGTGCGGAAAAAGCCAACTGCGCCATGACCAGCCGGTGCACCGCAGGCGTCAAACCGCGGATTTTGTGCCATGCATTCCCCGTGGGAATGATCCGCAACGTGTCCAGTTGCAATTCTTGCAGCGCAGCTCTCGCCAGCGCCACATGTCCCCTGTGTGGTGGATCAAAGGCGCCGCCAAACACGCCTATGCGCATCGGTGCATTTTTCGGACGGTTCACACCCAATCCCGGCGCACCAAAAACTGCCGGTACAGTGCCTCTTCGGCCGAACCTGCTGCAGGAACCGACTGGTAGGACCAGGTTGCATGCGGTGGCATCGACAACAGAATCGACTCGGTGCGCCCACCGGACTGCAATCCAAAATGCGTGCCACGGTCCCACACCAGGTTGAACTCCACGTAGCGGCCACGCCGGTACAACTGAAAATCCCGCTCCCGGCTCCCGTAAACCGTGTCTTTGCGCCGCTCCACAATGGGCAGGTAGGCGTCCAAGAAGGCATCCCCTACTGCCTGCAGCATGGCTGAACTGCGATCAAAGCCCAATTCCGAGAAGTCGTCGAAAAACACGCCCCCCACACCCCGGGGTTCGTTGCGGTGTTTCAGAAAAAAATAGTCATCACACCAGGTTTTGAAGCGTGGGTATTTGTCATCCCCAAAAGGCTGCAACACCTGTTTGCAAGTTTGGTGAAAATGGACCACATCTTCTTCAAAGCCATAAAACGGGGTCAGGTCCATGCCACCACCAAACCAGCACACCTGGGCACCATCACCCCCCTTGGCGGCCAGCATGCGCACATTCATATGCACGGTGGGCACGTAGGGGTTGCGCGGATGAAACACCAGCGACACGCCCATGGCCTCAAACGGAGCCCCGGACAACTCGGGCCGGTGCTGGGTCGCGCTGGGTGGCAATTTGGGCCCGCGCACATGCGAAAACCCGCAGCCAGCGCGCTCAAAGACGGCACCACCTTCCAGAATTTTGGTGATACCGCTGCCCTGCAATGGCTCACCGGGCGCTTTTTCCCAGGGGTCTGACAAAAAACTGCCGCCGTCGATCGCTGCAATGGCCGAGGTAATTCGCTCCTGCAGCCCCAAAAGGTAAGTGCGCACCTGCGCAATGCCCTCGGGACTGGCCTTGGATATCACCACCTTCTACGCGTGTTTAACCGCGCGGTGGCCAATGTCGTTGCGGTACTGCATGCCGTCAAAATGAATGCCATGCGTCACCTCGTACACCCGATGCTGTGCTTGCCGCACACTGTCTGCCAATGCGGTTACGCACAGCACACGCCCCCCCGAAGTCAACAACTGGCCATTCTCTAGCGTGGTGCCCGCATGGAACACGGCCGCATCGTCACTGTCTTTGGGAATACCGGTGATCAAATCGCCCTTGCGGGGTTGGGCCGGGTAACCCGGTGCAGCCAAGACCACACCCAATGCGGTGCGGCGGTCCCATTGCAACTCCACCTCGTCCAACTTGCCATGCGGGCCGGGTTCGGTCGCCGCCCACAGCACATCCACCAAATCGGTCTTCAGCCGCATCAGGATGGGCTGGGTTTCGGGGTCGCCCATGCGGCAGTTGAATTCGAGTGTTTTGGGATGGCCCTGTGCATCGATCATCAAGCCGGCATACAGGAAGCCCGTGAAAGGAATACCGTCTTTTTCCATGCCCTTGATGGTGGGCAGAATCACCTCACGCATGGCGCGGGCGTGTACATCGGGTGTTACCACGGGGGCGGGGGAATAGGCCCCCATGCCACCGGTGTTGGGACCCAGGTCGCCGTCCAGCAGGCGTTTGTGGTCCTGGCTGGTGGCCAGGGGCAGCACGTTGTGGCCATCGCACATGACAATGAAACTGGCCTCTTCACCGTCCAGAAACTCTTCGATCACCACCCGCGCCCCACCGTCGTTGTGGGAAATGCCCAGTGTGTTGTCCACCAGCATGAAATCAATGGCTTCGTGTGCTTCGGCTTCTGTCATGGCAACCACCACGCCTTTGCCTGCAGCGAGTCCGTCGGCCTTGACCACGGTGGGCACCCCCATTTTGCTCACATAGGCATGGGCCGCTACGGGATCGGAAAACGTGGCGTATTCCGCTGTAGGGATGCCATGGCGGCGCATAAAGGCCTTGGAAAACGCCTTGGAGCTTTCCAACTGCGCTGCCGCCTTGGTGGGGCCAAAAACGCGCAGACCATGCTGGCGAAAATCGTCCACCACACCGGCGGCCAGTGGGCCTTCGGGTCCGACCACGGTCAATTCAATTTTGTGGGCCAAGGCCCACTCGCGCAACTCGGCCACACCGGTGACGTTGATGTTTTTGAGCCGAGTGTCCAGTGCTGTGCCGCCGTTGCCCGGGGCTACGTACACCATTTGTACTTTGGGAGACTGGGCCAGTTTCCAGGCCAGTGCGTGTTCGCGTCCGCCGCCGCCAATAACCAGGATATTCATATGTAATGTTCAGAGTGCAGCGTTATGGTAGACCTCTTGCGTGTCGTCCAGGTCTTCCAATATGTCCAGCAGTTTTTGCATGCGCACGGCATCATCACCGTCAAGTTCGACGGTGTTTTCCGCCCGCATGGTCACGCCTGCCACCTCGGCCACCAAACCGGCCGCTTCCAAAGCCGCCTTGACCGACTCAAAGTCGGCAAAGGCGGTGAGCACCTCAATGGCACCTTCCTCATCGGTAATCACATCTTCGGCACCCGCCTCCAATGCCACTTCCATCACCTTGTCTTCGCTGGTGCCGGGTGCATAAATCAGTTGGCCGCAATGCTTGAACTGAAACACCACCGAGCCTTCCGTACCCATGTTGCCGCCGTGTTTACTGAAGGCGTGGCGCACTTCGGCCACCGTGCGCACCCGGTTGTCGGTCATGGTGTCCACCAGAATGGCGGCACCGCCAATGCCATAGCCTTCGTAGCGAATTTCTTCGTAGCTTACGCCTTCTGCATTGCCCGTGGCCTTGTCAATGTTGTACTTGACGCGGTCGGCTGGCATATTGGCGGCCTTGGCTTTTTCCACGGCCAAGCGCAAGCGGGGGTTGCAACTCAAGTCCCCGCCACCGGCGCGGGCTGCCACCGTAATTTCGCGGATGATGCGGGTCCAAATCTTGCCCCGCTTCTCGTCCTGACGGCCCTTGCGGTGTTGAATATTCGCCCATTTGCTATGTCCTGCCACGGGAAATCCTTTAAAAATTCGTTACGCTATATCCTCGATTGTACTTTTTGAGAGCTCCATGGCTTCTATCTCCGACGCTGGCATTCTGATCGCCCAAGGCCGCCACCAAGGCGCAGATCTGCAGTGCTTTTTGCGCCCCGACAAGGCCAACCGCCATGGCCTCATTACCGGCGCCACCGGCACCGGCAAGACCATCACCCTGCAAACCCTGGCAGAAGGATTTTCCAACCTCGGCGTGCCGGTTTTCATGGCCGATGTCAAGGGCGACCTCACCGGCATTTCCCAAAAAGGAAATTTGGGAGAAAAACTGGCCAAAGTCCTTGCCGACCGTGCGCTGCCCGCTCCTGAATTTGCAGCATTCCCCACCACCCTGTGGGATGTGTTTGGCGAACAAGGCCACCCGGTGCGCGCCACGGTCAGCGACCTGGGCCCCTTGCTGCTGGCCCGCATGCTCAACCTCAATGAAACCCAAGCTGGGGTGCTGCAACTGGTTTTCAAGATTGCCGACGACGACGGCCTGCTGCTGCTGGACATGAAAGACCTGCGCGCCATGTGCCAGCATGTGGGCGAACACGCCAGTGAGTTCACCACCGAATACGGCAACATCAGTGCCGCCAGCATTGGCGCCATCCAGCGCGGCCTGATGCAGATCGAATCCCAGGGTGGCGACCAGTTCTTTGGCGAGCCCATGCTCAACATCGCCGACTTCATGCAGACCGACAGCGACGGCCGGGGCGTGGTCAATATTCTGGCGGCCGACAAGCTGATGAACGCCCCGCGCCTGTACGCCACGTTTTTGCTGTGGATGCTAAGCGAGCTGTTTGAATCCCTGCCCGAAGTGGGTGACCTGGACAAACCCAAGCTGGTGTTTTTCTTTGACGAAGCCCACTTGCTGTTTGCCGACGCACCCAAGGTGTTGATTGAGCGCATTGAACTGGTGGTGCGCCTGGTGCGCTCCAAAGGCGTGGGCGTGTTTTTTGTCACCCAAAACCCGCTGGACATTCCCGACTCGGTGCTGGCCCAACTGGGCAACCGGGTGCAACACGCCCTGCGGGCCTTCACTCCGCGCGACCAGAAGGCCGTCAAGAGTGCGGCCGACACCATGCGAGGCAACCCGGCGCTGGACATTGCCACCGCCATCACCGAACTGGCCGTGGGCGAAGCCCTGGTCAGCCTGCTGGACGAGAAAGGCCGCCCCGGCATCACCGAGCGCGTGTACGTGCTGCCCCCCGCCAGCCAGATTGGCCCCATTAGCCCGGCGCAGCGCAAGGCCTTGCTGGACAACTCCATCGTCGCCGGCGTTTATGAAAAAACCGTGGACCGCGCATCCGCCTACGAAGCCCTCAAAGGCCATGCCCAAGACCGCCTGGCGCAAGAACCTGTCAGCACCGCGGCGGGCGCGTCCCGTGCCCCCAACGGCGGCCCTGCTCCTGGCCAACCCACCGCAGCGCCCGAGCGGGGCCTTCTGGACAGCCTGGGCGACATGCTGGGCGGCGGTGCCCGGCGCACCCGTGCCGGTGTGGGTGAGCAACTCATCAAAAGCGCCGCCAGTTCCATTGGCCGCGAAGTCGGCCGCCAGATCATTCGCGGTGTGCTGGGCGGCATCTTTGGCGGGTCCCGGCGTTAAATCGCCCTCAATACCCCCCCTACCCCCTTTCAACCCAGACCTTCACAAGAGAGAAAAGGAACCCCATGATCGCCATCGACCCCGCCGCCCGTGCCAATGTGCACCTGATCGACCACCCGCTGGTGCAGCACAAGCTCACCCTGATGCGCAAAAAGGAATCCAGCACCAACAGCTTTCGCCGCCTTCTCAATGAACTGGCCGGACTGATGATTTACGAGGTCTGCCGCGACATGCCCTTGCAGGACGTCGAGATTGAAACCCCCATGGAAACCATGACCGGCAAGGTCATCGACGGCAAAAAACTGGTGTTTGCCAGCGTGTTGCGCGCCGGCAATGGCATTTTGGACGGTGTGCTCAATGTGGTTCCCGGCGCCCGAGTGGGCCACATCGGCCTGTACCGCGACCCCAAAACCCTGCAGGCGGTGGAGTACTACTTCAAAATGCCCAAAGACATGGAAGAGCGCGACGTGGTGGTGGTGGACCCCATGCTGGCCACCGGCAACTCGGCGGCGGCGGCGGTCACCCGCTTGAAAGCGTGCAAACCCAAGTCCATCAAGTTTTTGTGCCTACTGACCTGCCCCGAAGGCATCAACACCATGTACAAGGCGCACCCGGACGTGCAAATCTTCACCGCAGCCATCGACCGCGAGCTCAACGACCACGGCTACATCCTGCCCGGATTGGGCGACGCCGGTGACCGCATTTTCGGTACGCAGTGAGACCTTCAACCATTTTTTGAGCCAAATAGGGCTCTAGCCCTTATGGAATATGCGCAAGCAGCTATTTAATTAATAGCAAAAGTACCGGGAGTTCCGCCATGCTCGATCTGCTCATCCACAACGCCACCCTGCCCGATGGGCGCACCGAGATGTCGGTGGCGGTGCACAACGGCCGCATCACCGAGGTCACGCAGGGCCTGCAAGCGCCTGCCGCCGAAGTGCTGGACGCCGGGGGCCTGCTGCTGAGCCCGCCGTTTGTGGATGTGCACTTCCACATGGACGCCACGCTCAGCTACGGCATGCCGCGCGTCAACCAGAGCGGCACGCTGCTGGAGGGCATTGCGCTGTGGGGCGAGCTCAAGCCCAGCCTGACGGCGGACGCCATCATTGAACGCGCCCTGACCTACTGCGACTGGGCCGTGGCCCAGGGCCTGCTGGCCATCCGCTCGCATGTGGACACCAGCGACCCGCGTTTGCTGGCCGTGGAAGCCCTGCTGGAAGTCAAAAAACGCGTGGCCCCCTACATCGACCTGCAACTGGTCGCCTTTCCGCAAGACGGCGTGCTGCGCACACCGGGCGGCATGGACAGCCTGAAACGCGCGCTGGACCTGGGCGTGGACGTCGTCGGCGGCATTCCCCACTTCGAGCGGACCATGGCGGATGGCGCCACCAGCGTCAAGCTGCTGTGCGAGCTGGCGGCCGAACGCGGCAAACTGGTGGACATGCACTGCGACGAGTCCGACGACCCGCACTCGCGCCACATCGAGTCACTTGCCTATGAAACCCAGCGCCTGGGCCTGCACGGGCGCGTGACCGGCTCACACCTCACCTCCATGCACAGCATGGACAATTACTACGTCACCAAGCTCATGGGCCTGATGGTCGAAGCCCAGGTGCATGTGGCGAGCAACCCCTGCGTCAACATCACCCTGCAGGGCCGCCACGACACCTACCCCAAGCGCCGCGGCCTGACCCGCGTGCCCGAACTCATGGCCGCCGGCCTGACCGTGGCCTTTGGCCAGGACGACATGATGGACCCCTGGTACAGCTTGGGCTGCGCCGACATGCTGGACGTGGCCAGCATGGGCCTGCACGTGGCGCAGATGACCAGCCAGACCGCCATGCGCCAGTGCTTTGAAGCGGTAACCACCCACCCGGCGCGCATTCTGCAACTGGAAGGCTATGGGATTGCGGCCGGTAGCCACGCCGACTTCGTGCTGCTACAAGCGCGCGACCCGGTGGAAGCGCTGCGCCTGAAGGCCACGCGGCTGAAGGTGTTCAAGCGGGGGAAGCTGTTGTCGGAAACGGCGCCCCGCACGGCCGCGCTCACCTTGCCGGGGCGACCTGCGCAGACATCGTTCATGCACGGAAAAGCAACAGGTTTGGAGTGAAATCGGGCTGTAGCCCTGGTGGAATGTGCGTAGGTAGCTATTCTTTTGGTAGCGAGTGATGAACTACCCGTCGCGTCTGGCAGACCGGGTATCCGTTCTCTGGCCCACGCTCGCCGTCTTGCATTTTTGGTTTTTTAGCATTTGCTCGTCAACGCGGTGACTGGTATGCCGACTCTGTGGCAACGGCGAATGGAGCCGACGCCCGGACACCCAATCTGCCAGCCGGGTGGCTTGGTTGGGGCGGATATAAATACAAAATGACTCAGCGGCTGACTTCAATGTAGCGATAGCGGTCTTTCGGTATCTCCGTCCAATTGAGGTGGTCATCCAAAGGTCTGAGCTAAGCTACGCATCGCCTTTGACGTCTCCAATTTGCTTGTTCATGCCGTCGCAGTGTTGTCCCGAAAATTGCCTGACTCATCAAAGTGACGGTGCAAGAACGCGACGGCCAAAGTGATAATCGCTGAAGGTATGGGGTCAGATTGCTAACTAACTCTACTCAATTAGGAGCTTGAAATGGGAAATCGAGTATTCGCAATACTCCTGTTTGTGCTCTCCTTCGCGATGAGCACGAGAGTGTCGGCCAACGACTCGTTTGCCCGCATAGGTACAGGCGGTCTAACGCTCATACAGAACTCTCAAGTCAGGATGCTTGAGGAGAACCTAGAAATTTCCACGAAGGCTGTTCGGGTTCGCTATCGCTTCCTGAATGAAGGACCAAATGACATTCGTGCCACAGTAGCATTCCCAATGCCGCCCTATCAGTTGAGGGACGACGGGTGTGAGGAACAACCCTTACGAGATTTCAAAGTAACGGTTGATGGAAAACCTATTCAGACCAAACCGGACTTCAAGGCAGAATTATCTGGTCGAGATGTTACCGGCGCACTGCGAAAGATTGGTTTGACAGAGAGTCAAATTTTCTACCAATTAGGAAATTGCCATGATGCTGAAAACGACGTGCGTCCCCTGACAAAGAAACAGGCGGCTGCGGTGGCTCGACTTGGTAACGAGAAAAACCGCGATCCACAATGGAGGATGATTGAAACCTATTATTGGGAACAAACCTTCCCAGCCGGGCGAGAGATTGAAGTTCAACATGATTACAAGCCATTGGTCGGCTCGACCTATAACGCGCCATATCAAAACGGGCATCTTGTGACAGAAGAACTGCCAACAGCATTCAAAAGCGGCTCAGATCCAGATCCTAAAGAAGCCTGCATGGACGACGCATTGAGAAAATCACTAATAAAGAGAGCCCAAACCCTTGGGGAAGGCCGAAACGCAATCTGGGTATGGGCTTCCTTTCAGGACGTCGAGTACATATTGGGGACGGGCCGCAACTGGAAGGGCCCAATTGGTCAATTCACGCTAAGAATCAAGAAGGAGTCCCCGGATCAGGTTGTGTCGCTATGCTTCCCTGGAAAGCCAAAGAAAATCGACCCGTTGACAATTGAGTTCACCGAAAAAGACTTCATACCGCAAGACCGACTTGTGGTCTATTTCTATACCATTTCAGCGAGTTACCAGATTACTCCTAAGACTTTAGCGGCAGCGGCGCCAAGGTCGGTCCACGTTGTACACACCAGTTCAGAACACCTAGGTGCTCAAGTCATCGCCTTAACTGGAGGTCAAGCTGACATCACGGAATTCATGCGCCAATTGAAGGAGGCGGGAGCGCCAAGTGTCAAGTTGCTTGAATGGCGCAATGTTGACGCGTGCAGTTTGCATCTGCTTCGTGCTGATTTGCAGATTGAAGGAGACAGCAGTGGACTGAGGTATGTGCCCCAAGTTCCAGAATTTGCAGACATTAGGATTCCTGTAAATGGCCAGCTCATGAGCTGCAAGGTTCGCTTACGTCAACCATAGCAGAGGCATCGACCGTAGTCGCAGCGAAGTAGATAAATGCAATTCCGCATGTGCCGCAAGTTCAGGCGTAAATAGTTGCGCCCACGCCACCCACCGTGTGGGTCCGCAGTGGGCGGTTTAAACGCCAATTCAATGACTGCAATCTGGAAATCTGTATGACCGCTGTGTGCCTAAACTGGATATTCGCCGTATCCATACCCCCTGACTTCCTCACAGCGCAGCCCCGCGCAAACTGCTATCTACAGCCTCAACCAGCCCCGCCCGCCTGCCGCAATAACCCCTCCCAATCATCAGGAGGATTCCCACCCTCTAGCATCTTGCGAAACACCCGATACGCATCGTCGCCGCTCTCGTAGGCCCGCTTGCTGTCTTCGTCATTGACCCAGGCCAGCACAATGATCCTAGCCTGTGCGTGGTAGCGGAAAAACAGGCGGTACTGCTGGAAGAACTTGGCCCGGAACCAGTGCTTGTATTCGTCGCCCAGTGTGCCGCCCTGGCGGTATTCCGGTCGCGTGGGGTCTTGGGGGATAACTTCAAACGCCAGTTTCTGGATGGCGGCCAGCCGCTTGGTGGCGTTCTTCCTGACGTACCTTTGTGGGTCTTTGCGTTTCAGCGCTTTGACCTGTCCGGTCAGCGTTATGCGATTGCATTACCACCAAACCATGGCATCCTTCACCCCATGAAAAACTACTGGCTCATGAAATCCGAACCCAGCGAGGTCTCGGTGGACGACGCGCTGGCCGCGCCCCAGGCCACGGTGGCTTGGACCGGGGTGCGCAACTACCAGGCGCGCAACTTCATGCGCGATGCCATGCGGGTGGGGGACGGGGTGCTGTTCTACCACTCCAGTTGCGCCGCGCCGGGCGTGGTGGGTATTGCGCAGGTGGCGTCGGGCGCCTATACCGACCCAACGCAGTTTGACGCGCAATCGCCCTACTTTGACGCCGCCAGCCAACCCGAGGCGCCGCGTTGGCTGCTGGTGGAGGTGCAGGTGTTGCGCAAGACGCGCAACCTCAGCTTGGCGGACCTGCGCGCGGATGCCGCGTTGCAAGACCTGCTGGTGCTGAAAAAAGGCAGCCGCCTGTCCATCACACCGGTGGAGCCGCAGCACTGGCAGCGGATACTGCAACTGCTTGAATAGCTACGTTTGCCCGGTTGACACCCGTTGCACGCTCCTGGCGGCTTGCTTGCCAGTTTTATTGGTCAAATCACCTTCCGGCCCTTATACATCCTGCGCAAGCAGCTCCTTAAATGATAGCAACAGTCATCGCCGCCGCCCAGTCCATTTCGGTCCCTGGGGATACCGAAGCCAATGTCCAGGAGCACCTGCGCTTCATCACCGCCGCCCACGCGGCCGGGGTGCAGATGCTGGTGTTTCCTGAACTGTCCTTGACGGGGTACGAGTTGCCACTGATGCAGCGCTGCCTGTTGCACCCGGACGATGACGTCTTGGCCCCCATCCGTGCCTTGGTGCGCCAGACGGACATGGTGGTGACGGTGGGCGCGCCGGTGGCCCCGGCGGACGCATCCACCCACACCCTGCCCGCCATCGGCGCCATCACCTTTCGCCCCGACGGCTCGGCAGTGGTCTACCGCAAGCACCATGTGCACTCCAGCGAAGCCAACTTTGCTTCTCCCGGCCCTCAGGCGACCAGCGTGATCTCTCTGGGGCTGGAAACCGTGGGCCAGGCCATTTGTGCCGACATCGGCCAGCCCACCCATGCCGCGCTGGCCGCCCAGGCCGGAGCGACGCTGTACTTGGCGGGTGTGCTGGTGTCCGAGGCGGGGTATGCCAAGGATTCCGCCGCTTTGCAGCAATACGCCCAAATCCATGGCATGGGCACATTGATGGCCAACCACGGCGGGCCGTCTGGCGACTACATATCGGCCGGTAAAAGTGCATTTTGGGCACCCGGTGGGGATTTGGTGGTGGCCGCGCCGGGCGCAGGCGCCTGGCTGGTGATTGCATCAATGCACAACACAACGGCCCCAATCCAATGGACTGGCGAAGCAATACGCCTGTAACGAGGCTGTTATGAACTCAGCCCCTAGCGACCCACTAACCCTTATTGCCAGGCACAAGCAAGAGTTGGCACGCTGGCATGGTGGATTGCCGCGCTTTCTCGCAATCACTCAATACCCGCGCATCTGCATCGGACTGGGTCTGCATACCCCAACTCGCCCGCCACAAAGTCTTACCTTCGCCGTAGTTGGCATACGCAGCGGCTTTAAAGCCACTCCGATAAGCCAAATCGTTTGCCACGCTGATAAACGCCCGTGAATGGTTCTTGTCCTTCAAATAAGAAGGTACTGACAAAAGAGTTTGCCAAGACTCTACTTTGGCATAGGCATCTTGCGGCTTCTCATACGCAAATGCCTTCATGGACGCTTCCTGAAGATTGGTAGCCCACACCGTTAATCTGTCAATGAATTCCTGGCGCTCCACTTTCACCTTCAGCAGCGGAGGAGTCCAATCGACTACAGCAGTTTCCCGGAATCCCAAAAGTGCGGGATTTAGCATGAGTTCAACAAAATAATATCTACCATTTGATGCTGTGTTGGTCATTTTTAAAGACAGCATGGTGACTTCACGCGTTCCAACTTTGTGAACCACCGCATCTATGGTGAGGCAATTGTCATATCGCCCGCTCCCCTTGTTGACTACTACCAAATGCGTCGGACTGCACGGGGTTCCATTCCACGACGAACTTTGACCTTGGTTCAGGTTGACAGTCATATTTAGTCTAGCCATCAGTTCTGCGCCTTCCCATTGAAGCCAGCTAGCCTTACCTAAAACAATATCACCCGCGCCCGTTGCATTTGTCACAGTGCTATTAAAGTAAACCCACTTATTTTCCCCAGGAGGAATGGCATACCCCCCAATGGTTGACCCCGCAACAAGCGGTGATTTTGGAGTAATTTCGCGTACTATTTTTTCATTGAAAATATCTTCCGCATGAGAGAACTGCCCAAACACGCTCATGAGAGCCAGCAATATCCATTTGAAATGTATTAAAAATCGCATTTTTTTTCCTTCCTGAAAACTTCTTTGAATCGTGCCACCTATTTCCGTCAGAATGAGAATGGACATTCCTCTGGTCGATAGCATTCCTGAGCGCTGCAGTGCTAAAGAATTTCACCGCCGCCGCGCCGACTTTACCCCGTTCAACTCGCCCACAATCCCCAGCACCTTGGCCAGCCGGCCGGACTCGGCCACTTCCACGGTGAAGGTCATCCAGGCCGTGCCTTTGACGGTTTGGGTTTGCACGCCGATGACGTTCATTTTTTCCTTGGCAAACACCTCGGAGATATCGCGCAGCAGGCCTTGGCGGTCCACGGCTTGCACCGAAACGTCCACCGGGTACACGGCCGCATCGCGCCCCGTTCTGCCGGTGCCCCACTCCACGTCAATCACCCGGTCGCCGCTGCGCTGCACCATGTTGCGCAGGTTGGAGCAGTCGGCACGGTGCACGCTCACGCCTTTGCCCCGGGTGACAAAGCCGCTGATGAGGTCGGGCGGCGCGGGTTTGCAGCATTTGGCCAACTGGGTCATCAGCGAATCCACACCCACGACCAGTACACCGCCCTTGGCCGAGTGGCTGGGCAGGCGCGGTTTTTTGAGCTGCAAGACCTCCTCTTGCTGCGCAACTGGCTCCGGCGGACGCAGCACAATTTCGATGTTCCGCAGCGAAAACTCGTCCTTGCCGACCACCTCAAACAACTCATCCGACGAGTTGAAGCCCAGTTGCGAGGCCAGATCGTCCAGCTTGATGGCGGTTTTGCCTTCGCGCTGCATGAGTTTTTCGACGGCGTCACGGCCCTTGGCCACGGTTTCGCCCATGGCCAGGGCATTGAACCAGGCGCGTACCTTGGCGCGCGCGCGGTGGCTGGCCAAAAAGCCCAGCTCGGGGTTGAGCCAGTCGCGTGAGGGGCCGCCCTCTTTGGCCGTGATGACTTCCACGGTTTGCCCGTTCTTGAGCGGCGTGTTCAGCGGCACCATGGCGCCGTCCACCCGCGCACCCCGGCAGCGGTGGCCCAAATTGGTGTGCACGCTGTAGGCAAAGTCCACCGCCGTGGCGCCCTGCGGTAATTCAATGACGGCAGCCTCTGGGGTCAGCACATAGATGCGGTCATCAAACACGCCCGCCCCCTGCTCGCCCGACAGATCACGCTCCCAGGCCAGCAACTGGCGCAGCACGGCGATTTTGGCGTCGTAGGCGCCAGTGGCGGTCACACTCCCGCCATAGCCCTTGGCACCGGCTTCCTTGTAGGCCCAGTGGGCGGCGACGCCGTGTTCGGCGTGGTCGTGCATGGCCTGGGTGCGCACCTGCACCTCAATGGGCTGGCCCGAGGCATCGCGCACCACGGTGTGCAAGGACTGGTAACCGTTGGCCTTGGGGCGGGCAATGTAGTCGTCAAACTCGTTGGTGATGGGTGAAAACCGGCTGTGCACCCAGCCCAGGGCCGCATAACAATCGGGCACGGTGGGCACCACAATGCGCAGCGCCCGGATGTCGTACACCTGGTCAAAGCCCAGGGACTTGCCCCGCATCTTCTTGACGATGCTGTAGATGTGTTTGGGCCGCCCTTGCACGGTGGCGGCAATGCCCTGCGCCGCCAGGTCGCTGGCCAGCGCCTGGCGCAATTTTTCGACCGAGGCTTCGCGTTCTATGCGTTTTTCATCCAGCAGTTTGGCCACCTGTTTGTAGGTGTCGGGCTCCAGAAAGCGGAAAGACAGGTCCTCCATCTCCCACTTGATTTCCCAAATGCCCAGCCGGTTGGCCAGCGGCGCAAAGACGTGCAGTGCCTCGCTGGCCAGCCCGGCGGGCACCGGCAGTTTGCTGGCCGCAAAGTGGCGCAGGGTTTGCAGGCGGGAGGCCAGGCGCAGCATCACCACCCGCAGATCCCGCGAGAAAGCCAACAGCATCTTGCGCACGCTCTCGGTCTGCGTGGCGGCCGTTTGTGCCATAGGGGCGGCGGCCCGGCTGGCCGCTGTTTGGGCGATGCGCGCCATGCGCTGCACCCGCACCAGCTTGGTGGTTTCCAGCGCCAGGTCGGCAAAATTGTCGCCAAAGGCTTTGGCGATCACCTCATGGGGTTTGTTCAGGTGGTCGCAGGCGTACACCAAATAGGCGGCGGCCTGCATGGCTTCGGAGCCGCCTATGGTTTTGAGAATGGCGGCCACGGCGTCGGCATGGGCCAGGATGTTTTCGCCGGTGTCCAGCGTCTCGCTGGCCAAGAGCGGCTCGGCAAACGCCCTGGCACGCGCCAGCGCGCCGGCCTGCTCCGGCAGGCTCTGGGCCGTGGCGGCAATAAGGGGGAGCGGTGACGCGGCGGCGTGTTCTGCGTAAAGGCTTTTCATTCAGATCTCAAAAAAATGTCCCACGGCACTCAAGCGAGCAAGAACGAGGCCACGGCCTCCACCTGGTCGGGTGCAATCAGCGTCGGGGCGTGGCCCACGCCGGCAAACTCCAGCAAACGGGCGCGGGGGCCCCGCGCGGTCATTTGCTGGGCGGTTTGCGGGGAGAGTAAATCGGATTGCGCACCGCGCAGCAGCAAGGTCTGCGCCGTGAGGCTGTCATACAGCTGCCACAGTGCGGCCTCCCCCTGCACAGCGGCATCTTGTGTGATGGTTCGAAATGGCACGGCAATCGCCGGGTCGTAATGCAGGGTCACCCCTGCGGATGCATCGGGCAAGGGTTTGACCATGTGCCGGGACAACTCCAGCCATTGGGCTGGCGTGTGCGGGCCAAAGCTGGTGGAAATGGCCCACATGGCGTCCGCCGCCTGTTGCAAAGACCCGAATTGCAGCGCATGCCCCAGATAGGTAGCAATGCGGGCCAAGGCCTCCCATTGAATGACCGGGCCCACATCGTTGAGCACCAGCCTACGCACCGCAACGCCCACGGAAGCCGCATGCGCACACACGGCCATGCCGATCAGCCCGCCCATGCTGGTGCCCACCCAATCCAGGGTGACAGGTTTGAGGTGTGCCAGCAAGGTCAGCATGTCTGCCGCATAGGTGGGCAATTGGTAGCCCTGCGGGTTCGCCAACCAGTCGCTTTGGCCGCGCCCCACCACGTCCGGGCAAATCACCTGAATCGGCTGGCCGCTGGCCGCCGCACGGGCTACCAAAGCCTGCGCCAGCACATCAAAGTCGCGCCCCTGGCGGGACAAGCCGTGCACACACACCACGGTGTGCGCCGCCTGGCCATTGCCCCACTGCCAGTACGCCATGCGGTGGCCGGGGCCATTGTCAACGCAAGGTAGGTAATTCAGCGTAGGGTCAGACATGGTGCAATGGGCGGTTTGATAATGGCACCATCCTAATGGACTCAACCCCTTTTTTTGAAAGAACCACCATGTTAAAAGGCAAAACAGCGCTTGTTACAGGATCCACCAGCGGCATTGGCTTAGGCATCGCCAAGGCACTTGCAGCCCAGGGGGCCAACATTGTGCTCAACGGGTTTGGGGATGTGGAGGGGCCCATGGCCGAAGTCAAGGCCCTGGGGGTGCAGGTGAGCTACCACGGCGCCGACATGAGCAAACCCGCCGAAATCGAAGCCATGGTGGCACACGCTGCCCAGACCTTTGGCGGTGTGGATATTCTGGTCAACAACGCCGGTATCCAGCATGTGGCGCGTATTGAGAATTTCCCCGTGGAGCGCTGGGACGCCATCATCGCCATCAACATGAGCAGTGCCTTCCACGCCACCCGCTTGGCGCTACCGGCCATGCAAGCCCAAAACTGGGGCCGCATCATCAATGTGGCCTCGATCCACGGGCTGGTGGGGTCGGCGGAAAAATCGGCCTATGTGGCGGCCAAGCACGGTGTGGTGGGCCTGACCAAGGTGACCGCGCTGGAAAACGCCACCACCGGCGTCACCTGCAATGCCATCTGCCCCGGCTGGGTGCTGACCCCCCTGGTGCAAAAGCAGGTCGATGCCAAGGCCGCAGCACTCAACATCTCCAATGCAGAAGCCACCAAGCTGCTGCTGGGAGAAAAAGAGCCCTCCATGCAGTTCACCACCCCGGAAGAACTGGGCGCGCTGGCCGTGTTCTTCTGCTCGCCCGCCGGTAACAATGTGCGCGGCGTGGCCTGGAACATGGACGGCGGCTGGACCGCGCAGTAAGTACCTTTACAAAGGGGAAGCGGGTTGGCCCAGGGTTAGCCGCCCCCCTTCCTAATGCAATCCTGATGTGCCCGGTGGTACGCTGAGGTCACCATGAAAACCGCGCACGCTTCCACCCTGAACCTGCTGACCGTACGCAACGGGGCCATCGTGGTGGTGCTGTTGCTGGCGGCCACCGCCTGCGGCTTTTTGCTCGACCAACACATCTCGTTGACGAGCCAGGCCATGTTGTACGTCCTGGCCGTGGTGATTGCCTCGTACACCTTGCGCTGGCAAGTGTCGGTGCTGTGTGCCGTGGCGGCGGTCACGGTCTTCAACTTCTTTTTTGTCCCCCCCCGCTGGACCTTTGAAGTGGAGAACCGGGAGCATCTGATAACGCTGTTCACCATGCTGCTGGTGGCCCTGGTCATCAGCCATTTGGCAGCCCGGCTGCGCCGGGAAACGGAAGCTGCCCGCCTGAACGCGCGGCGTGCCCAGCAATTGCAGGCATTGGCCACCGACCTCTCCAGTGCCACATCGGCCCCAGAAATGAAGGCGCTGGGCCAAACGGCCCTGGACTCCGCCTTCGAAGGCCCCTGTGTGCTGGCGCTGCAAAGGCCGGACGGCGCGCTCGACCTGCCGATGGAGCTGGTGTCTTCCGTGGGAGATGGCATGCACTGCTGCATGCGCGAACTGGCCGTGCTGGGGCCGGGGACCGGTCGCTGGCCTGGGCTGAACGCCTGGTACCTGCCGCTGGGCGACAAAGGCCATACCAGTGGTGCAGCCTACATCCCGTCTGCGCAAGCGGAAGACACTGCAGGCCGGGAGCATGCCCAGGCGCTGTGCACCTTGCTGGCCCAGGCCTTGTGGCGGATGCACCTGACTTCTTCGATGCGGGTGGCCCAAAACGAAACACAGCGACAACAGCTACAAAGTACTTTTTTAGCGGCCATTTCGCACGATTTGCGCACGCCTCTGGCGGCGGTGGTTGGCGCCGCGTCTTCCCTGCAGGCCCAGCGCGACAAGCTCAGCCCAGAAGAGCAGGACCGGATGCTGGGCAGCATTGTCAGCGAGGCGTCCTACCTGTCCAGCGTGACGGAAAACACACTGCAACTCGTGCAATTGAGCAATTCGTCACAAGAACTCCACCGGGACTGGGAATCCATCGAAGAAATCGTGGGTGCGGTCCTGGCACGGGTGCGCCAGCGTGACCCGGCGCGGCGCATCCAATTCAAGGTGCCGGAAGGCTTGCCTTTGATTCAGGTTGACCCTGTATTGATCGCCCAACTGATAGGCAATTTGCTGGACAACGCGCTCAAGTACAGCCCAGCGACCATCGACCTGACCGTGTGCACTGCGGAACACCAACTGCGGGTAGCGGTCAAAGACCGGGGGGATGGCATTCCAGAAGACATGTACCCCACCATCTTTCAACCCTACTCCAGGGGAGACTCCTCCGGCCAACGGGGTGCGGGGCTGGGCCTGGCCCTGTGCCGGGCCATCGCCACCGCACATGGTGGCACTTTGACACTCAGACCGCGCGCCGGTGGTGGCAACAGTTTCACGCTGGCGCTGCCGCTGGCGTCCGAACAACCGCCCAGGGAGATCCCATGAGCCTGCGCATACTGGTGGTGGAGGATGACCGCGAGATCCGGGCGTGGCTGCAATCCACACTGTCGGTGGAGGGGTTTGAGGTACGCACCGCCGTGTCTGTGAGTGAGGCCAGCGCACTCCTGCGCCATGCGCCACCGGACGTCATCGTGCTGGACCTGGGCTTGCCCGATGGGGACGGTGTAGACCTGGTGCACGAGGTGCGCAAGCACCACACCCTGCCCATCGTGGTGGTGTCCGCGCGCCACCAGGAGGCGCAAAAAATCCAACTCCTGGATGCCGGTGCGGATGACTACCTCACCAAACCGTTCAGTGTGGGCGAGTTGCTGGCCCGCATTCGGGTGGCACTGCGCCACCGTGGCACGGCATTGGCAGCCGCCGTGACCCTGCATGCACTGGACGACTTGCGCATTGACCTGGCGCTGCATAGCGTGCAACGTGGCGGGGAAACCCTCCACCTTACGCCCACGGAATACAAACTCCTCGCCCGCCTGGTGCGCAGTGTGGGCCGCGTGGTGACCCACCGGCAATTGCTCGCCGACGTGTGGGGGCCGGAATACACGGAACACACCCACTACCTGCGCCTGTACATGGGGCAACTGCGGGCCAAGGTGGAGGTGGACCCGGCTGAACCCCGGCATTTGCTGACCGAAACGGGCGTCGGCTACCGCCTGGCTGCGGTCTGATTGCGCGTACTTATGCGTTCCTGATGCGTCCGCGCAGACAGTGGGGTTCCGTTCACTCTTTACCGACTGTTATGCGTAAAACTTCTAGCCGCGAAAGCCTTGGGGCACTCACCTTGGGTGCCATGGGTGTCGTCTACGGAGACATCGGGACCAGCCCGCTGTACACCATGAAAGAGGTCTTTAGCCCAGCCACGGGAATTCCGCTGGACGCGACGCACCTGATTGGCGCCGTGTCCGTGATCTTCTGGGGACTGATGGCCATCGTTACCTTGAAATACGTGCTGCTCATCTTGCGCGCCGACAACCGGGGCGAAGGCGGCATCATGGCGCTGACGGCCTTGGCCGCCAAAGCGGCAGGCAGCACCCCGCAAAAACGCGTCATCCTGTTGCTGCTGGGCGTCTTTGGTGCGGCCTTGTTTTATGGCGACAGCGTGATTACCCCGGCCATCTCCGTGCTCAGCGCGGTCGAAGGCCTGGAAGTGGTCACCCCGGCACTGAAACCCTATGTGTTGCCCATCTGCGCCGCCGTTTTGGCCGGACTTTTTGCGGTGCAGCGGTTTGGCACCGGGCTGGTGGGCAAACTGTTCGGCCCCATCATCGTCCTGTGGTTTGGGGTGCTCACGGTGACGGGGTTGGTCGAAATCGCCCAGCAGCCCGCTATCCTGGCAGCCCTCAATCCGCTGAACGGACTGGCGTTTTTAAGTGCCCAAGGGGCGCATATGTTTGTGGCCGTGGGCGCCATTGTGCTGGCATTCACCGGCGCAGAGGCTCTTTACGCCGACATGGGGCATTTTGGCAAACGCCCCATCCAGTGGGCTTGGGGCGGCTTGGTCTTGCCCGCCCTGGCAATCAACTACATGGGACAAGGCGCGCTGTTAATGCGTGACCCTTCTGCTCTGGCAAATCCGTTTTATCGCCTGTTCCCTGAAGCCTGGCTGATCCCCGCCGTGGTCTTGGCGACCTTTGCCACGGTGATCGCGTCCCAGGCCGTTATTTCCGGCGCTTATTCCATGACCAAGCAGGCGGTGCAACTGGGGCTGCTTCCCCGCATGGCGGTGCACTACACCTCGGCCAAGGAAGCGGGGCAGATTTACATGCCCGAGGTGAACTGGTTGCTGCTGGCGGCGGTGCTGCTGGCCGTGGTGGGGTTTGGCAGTTCGTCGGCCATGGCGGCGGCCTACGGAATCGCTGTCACCGTGACCATGCTCATCACCACGCTGCTGACCTTTTTTGTGATTCGCAGCGGGTGGAAATACCCTTTGCCCGTGGCCATTGCGGCAACTGCCGTGTTTTTGGCCCTGGACTTGCTGCTGGTGGTGTCCTGCTCCATCAAGTTCTTCCAGGGCGGCTGGTTTCCGCTGGTGCTGGGCCTTGCCCTCTTCATCATCATGGCCACCTGGCGGCGCGGCCGCGAACTGCTGATTGAAAGCATTCGCCAAGACGACCCCGAGCTGATGCCCTTTATCACGGGACTGTCCGCAGACACGGTGCACCGCGTTTCGCGCACGGCGGTGTATGCGGTGGCCAACCCCGGCACGGTGCCGCAGGCTTTGATGCACAACCTGAAACACAACCAGGTGCTGCACGAGCGCAATGTCATTCTCACAGTGGTATTCCACGACGTGCCCTGGATTCCATTCGAAGAACGGGTGGAGGTGCAGCCCCTGGTGCCCGGTTTCTGGCGCGTGCAGGTGAATTACGGCTTCAAAAACACACCGGACATCCCCAATGCCCTGGAGTTGTGCAAGGCCAAGGGTTTACCCATCAATTTGTTCGAAACCTCGTATTTTCTGAGCCGTGAAATCATCGTGCCGACCAAGGGCACCGGTATGGCCCATTGGCGTGAAGCCCTGTTTGCGCTGATGTCACGCAACTCCGGCAGCGTGGCGGGCTTCTTTCGCTTGCCCAACAACTGCGTGGTCGAGTTGGGCACCCGGGTTCAGATTTGAGCGACCCGGATCAACTGGACTGTTTGAACGCCATCACCGCCTGGTTGCGCAGGGTGCGCAGCAGGGCGAGTTCTTTTTCGTCCAGATTCAGCGCACCCAGGGCGGCCTTGTCGGCATAGATCAGGCCGAAGGGCGCACCCTTGATTTGCAGTGGCAGCAGCAAAAAAGTGGGGGCGTTGATGCCCTTGCGGTACCACTCGGGCAGGCGCTGCGCGATGCGTGTCTCGGTTGCGTCGCTGATCATGGTGTCCACCCCTTTGGTACACACCACGGAGAACAGGTCTGGAACACTGGCTTTGAGATGCGTCTTGAAGCCCTTGACAAACTGCTCCACGCCGTTGCCCAGCCCAAACCGCCCCGTCATGGTTTCGGTCTTGGCGTCACGCATGCAAAAAATGATGCGATCAAACTCCAGCGCGCGGAACATGGTTTCCAGAATCATGCGCAGCACATCGACGAGCTTGAAGTCTTCCACCATGGCGTTGGTGATGTCTTGAATGCCAGCAGCCAGGGTGTCTTCCACCATTCTTGTTTTGACCGGCGCGACGGCCCCGGTTTCCAGGACAACGGCTTGGGTGGCCTGCAACTCGAAACGGCTCAGGCCCGCATCCGTCTGCCCGTGCTGGGCCGGTTCTTCCAAGCCTTCGGGCATTTTCAGCAGCTTGGCGGCCGCAGAGCCCGGTTTGACGTGGATATCCATCGCGTTGGCCAACTCGATCAGCTTCTGCCGGGCCTCCGCGGTAGCCGCAATCACATCTTTGGCATTGCTGCCCACGCAGTGCGCGTACTTGTGGGTGACCTGGGAGATGTGTGCATCCACGTCCTTGGGGTCGGCGTGCAACAGCACATCCGCAATCTCATTGGACGCCAGCGCAATCCAGCGAATCCGTTCACCCGTGTCGGATGGAGCCCTGCTGGGTGGCGCACCCACGGGTTTGCGCATGCACCGCTGTATATCCTGGGGCAGTCCCCAAGCCTTGGCAACGCCAATACCCAATTCTTCGTAGTTCAAACCAAGCACGCTGGCCGATGCGGCGGCCTCGGTCACCGTTTCACGCGGGGATGCCATCAGGCTGCGCACCTGGCCGGCTTCTTCAGGAAAATAAAACTGCACCAGCAGCCTCCCCAAATTCTGGAACATGGCGCCAATAAAGGCCTCTTCACTTTCACGCGGAATCGGGCACATTTCTCCGCCGATGGAGCCCGCCATCAGCGAGCGCAAAAACTCCTCCTTGAGCAAGGCCGCGTGTTTTTTGTCCTGCATATGCTCCAGCAGCACCAGGCTCAAAGCCATGTTGCGAATGCCGTTGAAGCCCACCAGGTTCACGGCACGCGACACCGTGCTGATACTGCCCCCCCTGGCGTAGTGCGCACTGTTCACCAGGCGCAAGAGCTTGTTCGTCAGGGCCACATCCTTCAGGATTTCATTGGTGACGCTGTTGACGCTTTCTGTCTCGGAGGTGGCCAATCTCTGGATACGCACCACCGAGTCGGAGAGCGCGGGGAAGTCGGTTTTGTGCCGCATGCGACGCAGCAAAAACTCCAGCGTGCCACTTTTGTCGCCTCCAGCACCGGCCCCAGGCTCCACCGGGCTGGTTGCAGGTTTGGCCCACTGCTCCAACTCGCTCAAAAAAGTGCGCGCGCTGGCAAAGCGTTGTTTGGGGTCTTTGGCCAGTGCCCGTGTCACGATGGCGCGCAAACGGTCGTCCACATCGGCGCCCATCGTCCCAGGCAGCGCCAACTGCTCATGCACCACGCGGTAGGTCGCCCGGTAGGGGTCACGCTCTTCGATCAAGGGTTTTCCCAGCAGCAACTCCGCCAGCACCATGCCGGCCGAGAAAATATCCATGGAAAGAGAGGGCTCCTCGCCATTGGTCGCTTCGGGGGACATGTACCCGACCGTACCACCCGCCATGGCGCCGGGCCCCGGGCCATTGCGGGTCTTGATACGCGCAGCAATTCCAAAGTCCATCACCCGGGCACGCCCGGCGGCATCCACCAAAATATTGGACGGTTTCAAGTCGCGGTGCACCACCCCCGCGTTGTGGGCCACCGCCACTGCGTCCAGCACATCCATCATCAGGGCGACGGCTTCGGGTGGCGGCAAGGCACCGCGTTGCTTGATGACCTGGTTCAAGGTCAAACCCGCGATGTACTCAAACACCAAATAAGGCTGGCGGTCTTGAATGTCGGCTTCAAACACAGGAACAATGTTGGGGTGTGCAACCCGGCTGACGCTGCGGGCTTCTTGCAGCCACTGGGCCACCGCCTGGTCGTCCGACCCGTCGCCAATGCGCATGACCTTGATCGCCACCTCGCGCTCCATACGGGGGTCGAACGCCAGCCACACCGTCGATTGCGCACCTTGGCCCAGCACCTTGCGCAATTCAAACCGCCCCAAAGTGCCCGATGCACGCAACCCACCCGTGGACGAGGACTGGCGACTGTTTGAAAACGATGGCAACTCAGACATGGCTTGCGGCGGTGTGTTTTAGAAAATATTCGGCAAATTGCTCACTGGGCACAGGCTTGCTGAACAAATAGCCCTGAAACCGATGGCAATCATTTTGCACCAGGAACGCACGCTGCCCCTCGGTTTCAACACCTTCTGCAATGACGGTGAAATGCAGGCTTTTACCCAGGCCAATCACCATGCATGCAATGGCTGCGTCATTGGGGTCCGTCAGCACGTCGCGGACAAAGGACTGGTCAATTTTCAACTGGTCCAGCGGCAAACGTTTAAGGTAGTTCAAGGAGGAGTATCCGGTTCCGAAATCGTCCAATGAAAAGCCCACCCCCAGGGCCTTGAGCTTCTCCATTTTCAGGATGATGTCCTCCATGTCATGCGCCAAAGAGCTCTCGGTCAGCTCCAATTTGAGCTGCTGTGCCCGCACCCCGGTACGGTCCATCACCGATTGCACCTGCTGCACAAAATCCGGCTGGCGAAACTGATGGACACTCACGTTGACTGACAGCGTCAGCCCGGCCATGCCCTCCTGGCCAGACCACGCCACCAATTGGGTGCAGGCCGTGCCCAGCACCCAAGAGCCCAGCGGCAAAATCAAACCCGTTTGCTCCGCCAAGGGAATGAACTCGTCAGGCGGTACCAAGCCCAACTTCGGGTGGCGCCAGCGCAGCAAAGCCTCGGCGCCGGTCACCTGCCCCTGCGAAGTCACTTGGGGCTGGTACACCAAAAAAAACTCACCGCGCACCAGGCCCTTGCGCAGATCAATCTCCATCGAAGAGTGTTCGGCCAGATCGGCAATCAGGATGTGCATCAGTGAATACACACCGATCGCGGAAAAGGTATTGTTGACCCAGGTTCCGCCCCAGCGCATGCTGTCTGGCAGTGCGTAGGCCGATTCAATACCCAGGTTGGTGCTGGCGAGCACCACAAACGCGGCGAAGCAGGCGCCGGTCACCGCGTAGCGCAACAGGGCGCGGTCATCGCGCAAAAAAAGCAAAGAGGCGACGGCCAGCACCAGTAGAAAATGGTGGGTGGAACGCGGCACCTGCGCAGTGGGTATGTCCAGCAACAAGGACATGGCGCAGATCAGCACAAACATGCTGCCGACCAATAAGAAAAAGGCGATCCGGGTGTGCTTGCGGTAGGTCAGCACCGCAATGGTGATCCCGACCCATAACATCACAGCATCCGCCACTACGATGGCCCAGGCACCTTTCTGAATGAAGAACAGCCCCCAGCCCATACCCAGCACCACCAACAAGGCCGAGCCCACCCGAAGCATCATGCGCACCCGGCGGCGGTGCAATTCGCCCAGCGTACTTCGGGGAGGCGGGTCAGGGGGTGTCAGCACGTCAGTCCGCGCGCTTCGGTAGACCCACCCTGCGCTGTGCCAACAGCGTCAACGGAAATCGGTTTGTACCCATGCGCGGCCCCCAAATGTTTCGTTTGAAACATTATCACCGCCTAACGCTATTTCAGTTGGACCGACCCCGAAACGTTGACCACCACCGCCGACTTGCCCGCCTCCATCGGCACCGGGGCATCGGCGGCCATCGCTTTCATCTCCATTGCCACCATGCGGGGACGGGGGTTATAGCCCTGGTCGTTGGCATTGACGGCCACGTCACGCAGTGTGTAAGCGCCAAAACCGAAGCTGTGCGCAATTTCCGCAGCCTTCGCTTTGAAACGGTCGATGGCCAAGGCCTGGGCCTCGGTTTCGGTCTTGTTGCGCAAGTCGCGGCTCAAACTGAAGGCCGCGTTGTTGATCGTCAAGGTTTGGATCTTGCCCGCCGTGGTGCCAATACGCCCGAAGTCCTTGCCCTCCAGCACCAACTCCGCTGTGCCAGTCCAGCCATTGATCTTGCCGTCACGCCCATACCGTGGCTGCAGGCCAAAGGCGCCGGTGCGCACCTCCATGGCACCGGATTGGGCCGCCTTCTTGGCCTCGGTCAGGGCGGTTTCCAGCGCCAGGCGAAGCTGGGACTGCACCGCTGCCGGGTCACTCCCCTCTTTGGAGGTGCCCAAAGTCAGGGTCAGCAAATCCTGCAGCACATCCACCGACCCGCTGGAGGCCAACTGAACCACATTGTGCGGCTCTGCGGCCACAGATACCTGTGAAAAAACACCTCCAGCCCACGTCAATACTGCGCAAACAGCTACTATTTTTATAGCAAATTTCACATTTAACTCCAAGGGTTTATTACACGCCCATCTTAGGGGGACTGGCGCAAGGCCTCGCGGCGTTGTTGGCGCAGTTGCTGGCGTAGTTCTTCGCGCTCTTGCGGGCTCAGTTGCCGCCCCACAACGGCCCCAGGTTCAGCGCGCACAGCACCGGGGGGGCGCGACTGCACCGCCGCACGCAAGGCCGCCCGGCGTTGCTGCGCCGCCTGCTCACTTTGTTGCGCGTACACGGCAGCGCCACTGAGCGACAAGACCAGACAAATGACAATCGGTTTCGACATGGAGATTCAAACGGGTTTCGGCCAACAGCGGTTCACATACTATGGAGAGGGTCTCGCCATTGGTGCGTATATTTTTGTAACATTGTGTCAATTACGCCCCATTCTGACCGACGCGACCTTGTGGGGCCGCGCAAAATCGTGTCCGTTACCCATTTGATCCAACTATGCAAAACCTGACACCCCGCCCCTACAAGATCTTGGTGGTTGACGACGACACACGCATCCGGGATCTGCTCAGGCGCTACCTCTCGCAAGAAGGCTTTGATGTGGTGCTGGCCGAAGACGGCAAGTCGCTCACCCGTGTCATGCAGCGCGATACCGCTGACCTGATTGTGCTGGACCTGATGATGCCGGGTGAGGACGGCCTGTCCATCTGCCGCCGCCTGCGCGCCGCCAACGACCTCACACCCATCATCATGCTCACCGCCAAGGGCGAGGACATTGACCGGATCGTCGGACTGGAAGTGGGTGCCGACGACTATTTGAGCAAACCGTTCAATCCGCGCGAGCTGCTGGCGCGCATCCACGCGGTGCTGCGCCGCCGCCCTGTTCCCGAGGTGCCCGGTGCCCCTTCTGCCGACAACGAAGTCTCACGGTTCGGAGCATTCACCTTTGACCTGGGCGCCCGCACCCTGCACAAAAACGGCGAGCAGCTCACGCTGACCACGGGTGAATTCGCCATGCTCAAGGCCTTGGTACGCCACCCAAGGGTGCCTTTGTCGCGGGAAAAGCTGGCGCAGCTCTCCCGGGGGCGGGAATTTGAAGCGTTTGACCGCAGCCTGGATGTGCAGGTGTCCCGCCTGCGCAAGCTGATCGAAACCGACCCCACCTCACCCCGCCACATCCAAACCGTGTGGGGCGTAGGCTATGTATTTGTGCCTGACGACGGCAACTGATTTGAGGATCTGCACGATTGGCTGAAACATCCATCCATGACTTTAACGTCAGCGCCTCGGCCCCACTGGAGGTACCGGAGCGTGAGGAAACACCCCGTAAATTTGCCGGACTGAGCCTGTTTTGGCGCACTTTCTTCCTGCTCGCCTTGCTGCTCTTGGGCAGCATCCTGGCTTGGTTGCAAACGCTGCGCCAGCTCGAAGTAGAACCCCGGGCAATGCAAACGGCGCAGCAACTGGCGTCACAGGTCAATCTGAGCCGTGCTGCACTGGTGCATGCCGACGGCATCGCCCGCATTTCCCTGCTCAAAACCATGAGCCTCGAAGAGGGTTTGCGCATCATTCCGAAGGAGGCCAGCGACCGTTTTGCCCCCATTGAGCCGGACGCGCTCAGCCGCGTCATATCGCAGGAATTGACCAAGCGCCTGGGGCGCGGCACGGTTATCACCCACCAGGTCAACGACCAGGAGGGGCTGTGGATCAGTTTTGACATTGACGGCGACGACTACTGGCTGCTGACCGACCAAGAGCGCTTCAGGCCCGCCGGGGGCAAAACCTGGGGCATCTGGCTGGCGGTGGCCACCGGCCTGTCATTGGCCGGTGCTGCGCTGATTGCCGGCCTGATCAACCGCCCGCTCAAACAACTGTCCTTTGCCACCAACCGGGTGCACCAGGGCGACTTCACGGCCAGCCACCTGGATGAAACCGTGCAGACCAGCGAAATACGGGAAGTCAACATCGGCTTTAACCGCATGGCGGACCGGCTGGCCAAGATCGAACAGGACCGGGCCGTGATGCTGGCCGGTATTTCGCATGACCTGCGCACCCCGCTGGCGCGCCTGCGGCTGGAAACCGAGCTGAGCGTGGCCGATCTGGACGCCCGAGCCCACATGGCCGCAGACATCAGCCAATTGGACGCCATCATCGACAAATTTCTGGACTACGCCCGCCCTGACAAGGTCAGCCTGTCCTCGGTATTGCTGGACGATGTGGTGGAGGCCTGTGTGTACTCCCTGAAAAACCAGCCCGATGTGCTCATCAAGGTTCGGATGGACCCGGGCCTGCTGGTGCTGGCCGACGAGGTGGAGTTGGGCCGGGTCTTCTCCAACCTGCTGGAAAATGCCCGCCGTTACGGCAAGTCGGTCACCACCGGAATGGCCCGTATCGACATTGCGGCAGTGGCCCGCGAGAAATGGGTGTTGATCAAAATCCGCGACCACGGCATGGGCGTGGCACCGGAACAACTGTCCAACCTCACAAAACCTTTTTACCGTGGCGAGGCCGCCCGCACGGCCGCCAATGGGGCCGGTTTGGGGCTGGCCATCGTGGCAAAAACCATACAGCGCATGGGGGGCGGTTTCACACTCACCAACTCCTCGACGGGTGGCCTGTGCGCCAACATCAAGCTGCAACGCTCCACCCGCGTCTGACTATAGGCGGGCAGCCAGCACCGCACCTTCCCGAATCGCCCGCTTGGCGTCCAGCTCCGAGGCCAGCGCCGCACCGCCAATGCGGTGGAACCTGGGTGCGCCTGGCGCGGCCTGCGCGGCTGCATCGGGCATCAGCTCTGCCAAAGGCTCCTGCCCTGCGCACAACACGATGTGGTCCACCTCCAGCACGCGGGGGACTCCACCCACTTTGATGTGCAGGCCCGCATCGTCAATGCGGGTGTACTCCACCTCAGAGAGCATTTCCACCCCGTTGCGCTGCAGCACCGCCCGGTGCACCCAGCCCGAGGTTTTGCCCAAGCCCGCACCGGGCTTGCCTGCCTTGCGTTGCAGCAAAAACAGTTGCCGGTAAGGCTGCGCTGGCGTGGCGCTCACCAAGCCCCCGTTGGACTGCGCCTGCAAGTCCACACCCCACTCCTGGCACCAGTGCGCCAGCGGCACGGGCAAAGCCACCGCAGGGTCGTGCAGCAAAAACTCCCCCACGTCAAAACCGATGCCACCCGCGCCAATGATGGCGACCCGCTTGCCCACTGTGACCTTGCGCTGTAGCACCTCCAGATAACCCACCACCTTGGCATGGCCCACGCCAGGGATGGCCGGTGTGCGCGGAACGATGCCGGTGGCCAAAATCACCTCGTCAAAGGCCTGCGCGGCCAACTGCGCGCGTGTCACCCGCTGCTGGAGTTGGATCGTGACGCCCGCCTGCTCCAGCCGCCGCGTGAAATAGCGCAGGGTCTGCACAAACTCTTCCTTGCCCGGCACCTGCATCGCCACCTTGAACTGGCCGCCCAGGCGGTCGCTGCTGTCAAACAGCGTCACCGCATGGCCACATTCAGCGGCGACTGCCGCCGCCGACATGCCCGCAGGCCCGGCGCCCACCACGGCCACGCGTTTCTGTTGGGTCGTTTTGCGGTACACCAGCTCGGTCTCAAAACCGGCACGCGGGTTAACCAGGCAGCTGGCACGCTGGTTGGCAAAAGTGTGGTCCAGGCAGGCCTGGTTGCAGCCGATGCAGGTGTTGATCTCGTCCGCCCGCCCGGCGGCCACCTTGTTCACCCACTGCGGGTCCGCCAGGAAGGGCCGCGCCATGGACACCATGTCCACACCGCCGCTGGCAATCAATGCCTCCGCTTCGTCCGGCATGTTGATGCGGTTGGATGCCGCCACGGGGACGGACACCGCCTGGCGCAAACGCGCCGCCACGCTGGCAAATGCCGCCCGCGGCACCGAGGTGACGATGGTGGGAATACGCGCCTCGTGCCAGCCAATGCCGGTGTTGAAGAGGGTGACGCCCACTTTTTCCAGCGCCTGGGCCACCTGCACCACTTCGTCCCAGCTGTTGCCGCCCTCCACCAGGTCCAGCACCGAGTGGCGGTACATCAGGATGAAGTTGGGCCCCAGCTTGGCGCGCACCTGCCGCACGATCTCCACGGGCAAGCGCATGCGGTTTTCAATCGAACCACCCCAGTGGTCGGTGCGCTGGTTGGTGCGGGCGCACAAAAACTGATTCAGCAAATACCCTTCGCTGCCCATGATTTCCACCCCGTCGTAGCCCGCTTGGCGCGCCAGCTCGGCGCAGCGCACGTACGCGCGGATGGTGGCCTGGATGCCACGCTCAGACAAAGCCTTGGGTTTGAACAGGGAAATGGGCGACTTTTTGGCGGAGGCCGACACCACAAAGGGCTGGTAGCCGTAGCGTCCCGAGTGCAGTATCTGCATCAGGATCTTGCCGCCCTCCTCGTGCACCGCGGTGGTCACCTGGCGGTGGTTGCGCACGTCCCACATCGAATTCAGCGTGCCGCCAAAAGGCAGCAGCCAGCCTTGCCGGTTGGGCGAAATGCCGCCGGTCACGATCAGGCCCACACCGCCCTTGGCCCGCTCGCGGAAATAGGCGGCCAGCTTGGGGTAGTTGTAGAAGCGGTCTTCCAGACCGGTGTGCATGGAGCCCATGATCACGCGGTTTTTGAGCGTGGTAAAGCCCAGGTCCAGGGGCTGGAGCAAATGCGGGTGCGCGGTGCTTGGCGTCATACGCTTCCCACCAACAGCACCACGGCGCGCGCCTCCATCGCCAGGCCCTCACCCACCGGCCCCATTTTTTCGGCCGTCTTGGCCTTGACGTTGACCTGGTCCACCGCCACACCCAGCACCTGGGCAATGCGTATGCGCATGGCCACCTTGTGCGGTGCCAGCTTGGGGGCCTGGGCGATCACGGTGCTGTCCACATTGCCGATTTCATAGCCCTTGGCACGCACGCGCCGGGCCGCTTCGGCCAGCAGCACCGCCGAGTCTGCGCCCTTGAACTGCGCATCGGTATCGGGGAACAGCGTGCCAATGTCGCCCATGGCCGCCGCGCCCAACAGTGCATCGGTGATGGCGTGCAACAGCGCATCCGCGTCCGAGTGGCCCAGCAGGCCCTTGTGGTGGGGAATTTCCACCCCGCCCAAAATGAGCTTGCGCCCCTCTACCAAAGCATGGATGTCCCAGCCTTCGCCGATTCGAATATTCATAGTGTGTGGGTGTCCTGGCGGACTTCAAAGAGGAAGTGGGACAGGATAGTAGGGGTTCCACGGCAGGAATCTGCATGGAGCGCTGGGGAGGTGGGCCTAGATTCGGTCTAAATGAGTGAACAAAAGCGTCTCTAGCCCCCGTAATACAAGCGCAAGCAGCTATCAAAACAATAGCAAATGCAGCTTCAATTTGTTCGTCACTAAAATCGCCCTATGACAGAACACAAAACCATTGCCACCCACAACGGCAGCTTCCACGCAGACGACGTCTTTGGCGTTGGCGTCCTGATGGGCGTCTTCCCATCCCACACCTTGCTGCGCACACGCAACAACGCGCACATTGAAGCGGCTGACTTTGCCGTCGATGTCGGCGGCCTCTGGGACGCTGAAACCGGCCGTTTTGACCACCACCAGCGCAGCTTTGCGGGTGCCCGGCCCGCCCACGTGGTGGACGGTGCGCAAACGCCTGGTGTGGGTTATGCCAGCGCTGGCTTGGTATGGGCCGCGTATGGCGGTGCCTATGTGCAGGCTTTGGCCACCGGCAGTGGCTTCGATCTGGATGCACCGGCCGTGGCGGAGATCGCCGCGTCCATCGACAGGTCTTTGGTGCAGTACCTGGACATCGTGGACACCGGCCAGGGGGACGTCGCCCCGGGGATTTTTGGGCTGTCGTCCTTGATTGCGCAGCTCAATACCAACTGGATGGAGGAGCATGGGCTCGACGTGGATGCCAAAGCCCAACTCCAGGAAAGCCGTTTTCGCGAGGCCATGGGCATCATGCGGCGATTTTTGGACCGCGCCATTGTCAAAAAAATATCCCAAATCCGCTCGCAGGACATTGTCCGCCAAGCCCCCAGACTGCTCAATGGCCAAGTGCTTCACCTGCAGGAAGGTGGCATGCCCTGGACGCGTGTGGTGGTGGATGAAATGCCCGAGGTGTTGTTCGTCCTCTATCCTGACTCGGATGGAAACCAGTACCAGCTCAAAACGGTTCCCGTGGAGCCCGGCTCCTTCGTTGCCAGACGGGACTTGCCCAAGAGTTGGGCCGGGCTGCGGGATCAGGAGTTGGCGGCGGTCACGGGTGTGCCGGACAGCGTGTTTTGCCACATGAACCTGTTTATCGGCGGCGCCAAAAGTTTGGCGGGGGCGATTCGCCTGGCGGAGTTGGCGCTTCCCTCTTGACGGCGCCCTGGACAGGCTTAGCGGCCGCCTTTGTCCCCAAAATTTCTCTCGAAATACGGCAAAAGTGCCTTGGCAGCCTCCATGCGCAGAGGCAGCGCAATGGCCGGGTCACCCATCACGCCAAGCAAAAATTGCTTGGGGTCCAGGCTCTTTCCCTGCACTGCGGGTTCTGCCACTGGGGGGCGGTCGGGGTGGAGGTCTGGGTGGCCCACGTTGTTTTTCGTGACGGATGCCAAGGCGGCTTGGAAGGCCGCAGGCGGGGTGCAGACCAGGCGTGACAGCACGTGGGCCTGGGCCTCTGGACTGGGGCAAACATCGAGCCAGGGTTCTTCCGAGAAGATGGAAGCCAGGTCCGGGGCCACAAACGCAGACCACCGGCCCGTGTCGTGGTGCAGCGCGGGCACCATGGTGGCGTGTTGGAATTTTCCAGGTGCCGAAGCGTCCTCCTTAGGCATCATGCCCATGCGTTGGAGCGCGACCCCGCTCAAGTAACGCCGACGCAAGCCTTCCAGAAAGGCCTGCGCTTGCGCGGCGGGCACCGGCTCACAGAGGGAGAACCACAGCTGGTAGCCGTCGATGCCGGAAACGGCGATGGCAGGCGCAGGCAGCTCCAGGTCGGTCTGGACCCCATGCCACACGCTGGACAGGACACTCCAGTCGGCCGGCCGGGCCAGCTCCAGCACCAGGGCACGCACACGCCCGTCGGGCGCCACCAAACCCGGCACTTCGTTGTCAGGGTTGGGGCTGCCGGGTGCGCCGGTGAGGTAGAGGCGGTTCAATTCCGCTTGGAGTGTGTTCATGGCAAAAAAATAGGGTGTGCGGTGGGCCAAAGGCGCGTGGGTGCTGGATAGGGCTCTACGGCCTAGCGCGCGCCCAACACCGCCCCCGCCAGCGCAAAGTCCTGCGGATAGGTCACCTTGAAATTCTGCGCGCTGCCCTCCACCAGGAGCGGCGCCTGCCCCACCCACTCCATGGCACTGGATTCGTCCGTCACCGCATCCCCCGCCGCCTGCAGTGCGTCCATCAGGGCGCCGATGCGGAACATCTGGGGGGTTTGGGCCAGCCACTTGTCGCTGCGTTCCACGGTCTGGGCCACGCGGCCACCGGCTTCACGCTTGAGGGTGTCGGGGAGTTTGAGGGCCAGCAGGCCGCCCACGGGGTCATGGTGGCAGGCGTCGATCAGGGTGTCAATCTGGGTGGGGGTGATCAGGCAGCGGGCGGCGTCGTGCACCAGCACCCAGTCGGTGGGGGCGGCTCCGCGCTCCAGCAGGGCATTTAGACCATTAAAAACACTGCTAGCCCGCGTGGAACCGCCGCAAGCAGCTATTAAAACAGGAGCAACCGTGGCAGGCACCGTGTCAAAGAAGGTGTCGCCTGCCGACACCACCACCAGCACACCGGCCAGTCGGCGCACCGCCGCAAAGGCCGCCAGGGTGTGCAACACCATGGGCTGGCCGGCTACGTTTTGGTACTGTTTGGGGCCGTCGGCGCCGGAACGCGAACCGGTGCCGGCGCAGGGAATCAGCGCCCACAGGCGGGGGCCTTGCGGCTGGACGGGGGTGATATTGGGGAAATTGGGGGTGTTTGGGTGCATAGCGGTGTGCTGCATTCTAAAATCGAAGCCCACCAGTCTCCCCCGCACCCATGGATTTACCCAAACTTCGCCTTGGCAAC
This sequence comes from Rhodoferax sp., assembly GCF_030697375.1. GTDB lineage: Bacteria > Pseudomonadota > Gammaproteobacteria > Burkholderiales > Burkholderiaceae_C > Allorhodoferax. The sequence continues at coordinate 115,214 of NZ_JAUYQD010000040.1, forward strand.
CGTTTCACCCTGCCCCGCCCCACAGGTTCTGCCGATGCCATGCTCTTGGCCCAACTGGGGGAGCGAGAAAAAGCCAGCGGCAAGCCCATGGCCGCGGTCACCGCCAACGCGACCGACGCGCAGCGGCTGATTGAAGAAATCGCTTTTTTTGCACCCGACCTGCGTTGCGCGCTGTTTCCCGACTGGGAAACCCTGCCCTACGACACCTTTTCGCCGCACCAGGACCTGATCAGCGAGCGGCTGGCCACGCTGTGGCGCATTCAGCAGCGCAACAAGGAAAACGGCGCCGATGTGGTGATCGTGCCAGCCACCACGGCCCTGTACCGCCTGGCGCCGCCCAGCTTTCTGGCGGGCTACACCTTCCATTTCAAGGTCAAACAGCAGCTGGACGAGGCCAAGCTCAAGGCCCAGCTCACGCTGGCGGGCTACAGCCATGTGACCCAGGTGGTGAGCCCCGGCGAATACGCGGTGCGCGGCGGGCTGATCGACCTGTTCCCCATGGGCAGCCTGGTCCCCTACCGGGTGGACCTGTTTGACAACGAAATCGACAGCATCCGCACCTTCGACCCCGACAGCCAGCGCAGCCTGTACCCGGTGCCCGAGGTGCGGCTGCTGCCGGGCCGCGAATTTCCCATGGACGACGACGCGCGGGCCAAGTTCCGCAGCCGCTGGCGCGAATTGCTGGAAGGCGACCCGACCCGCAGCCGCATCTACAAGGACATGGGCAACGGCGTGGCCACCGCCGGCATCGAGTACTACCTGCCCCTGTTTTTTGACGACACCGCCACCGTGTTCGACTACGTGGGGGCAGACGCCACCGTGGTGCTGCATGGCGACCTGGAGGGCGCTTTTCAGCACTTCTGGCAGGACACCAAGGAACGCTACCGCCTGGTGCAGGGCGACCCCGACCGGCCCGCGCTGCCACCCGAGTCGCTGTTTTTAAGCACCGAACAGTTTTACGCCCGGGCCAATGCGCATGCGCAGTTGGCGATAAAGGCGCAGACCGAAGCGGCCTTTGCCGAGTTCGACACCCTGCCAGACCTGACGGTGGTGCGCGGCTCGGAAGACCCCTTGCAAAAGCTCAAGGCCCATGCGCGCAACACCCAGCACCGCCTGCTGATCCTGGCCGAGAGCGATGGCCGCCGCGAGAGCCTGCTGGACTTTTTGCGCGCCTCCCAGGTCAACCCGCCCGCTTTTGATTCCCTGCTGGAATTTCAGACCAGCAATGAGGCCATCGGCATTGCCACGGCTGCGCTGACCACGGGCTTTGCCTGGCTGGAAGCTGGTATCGACCTCGTGACGGAAACCGAGCTGTTTGCCGCCGGCCCCACCACGCGCCGGCGCAAAAAGCAGGAGCAAGTCAGCGATGTGGAAGCGCTGATCAAGGACCTGAGCGAACTCAACATCGGCGACCCGGTGGTGCACTCGGCCCACGGCATTGGCCGCTACCGGGGCTTGATTCACCTGGACTTGGGCAACAAACAGGCCAATGGCGAGCCCGAGATGCAGGAGTTTTTGCACCTGGAATACGCCGACAAAGCCACGCTGTACGTGCCGGTAAGCCAGTTGCAGCTCATCAGCCGCTACACCGGCGTGAGCGCGGACGAAGCGCCTTTGCACAAACTGGGCAGTGGCGCCTGGGACAAAGCCAAGCGCAAGGCGGCCGAACAGGTGCGCGACAGCGCCGCCGAACTGCTCAACATCTACGCGCGCCGCGCGGCGCGCGAAGGCCATGCCTTCCGCTACTCGCCTAACGACTACGAAACCTTTGCCAACGACTTTGGTTTTGAGGAAACCGCCGACCAGGCCGCCGCCATCCATGCCGTCATCCAGGACATGATCAGCCCGCGCCCCATGGACCGGCTGATTTGCGGCGATGTGGGCTTTGGCAAGACCGAGGTGGCGCTGCGTGCGGCCTTCATCGCCATCACTGGGGGCAAGCAGGTGGCCTTCTTGGCGCCTACCACGCTCCTGGCCGAGCAGCATTACCAGACGTTGGTGGACCGCTTCAGCAAATGGCCGGTGAAAGTGGCCGAGATGAGCCGCTTCCGCTCCGCCAAGGAGATCACCGCCGCGCTCAAGGGTGTGGCCGATGGCACCATCGACATCGTGGTGGGCACCCACAAGCTGCTGAGCGAATCGACCAAATTCCACGACCTGGGCCTGCTCATCATCGACGAGGAGCACCGGTTTGGCGTGCGCCACAAGGAGCAGATGAAGGCACTGCGTGCCGAGGTGGATGTGCTCACGCTCACCGCCACGCCTATTCCCCGTACTTTGGGCATGGCGCTGGAAGGCCTGCGCGACCTGAGCGTGATTGCCACGGCACCACAGCGCCGCCTGGCCATCAAGACCTTTGTGCGCACTGAAGGAGCAGGTGTGATCCGCGAAGCCGTGCTGCGCGAACTCAAGCGCGGCGGGCAGGTGTATTTCTTGCACAACGAGGTGGAAACCATCGAAAACCGCCGCGCCAAGCTCGAAGAGCTGCTGCCCGAAGCCCGCATCGCCGTGGCCCACGGCCAGATGCCCGAGCGGCAACTGGAAACGGTGATGCGCGACTTCATCGCCCAGCGCTACAACCTGCTGCTGTGCTCCACCATCATCGAGACCGGCATTGACGTGCCCACGGCCAACACCATTGTGATGAGCCGCGCCGACAAGTTCGGTCTGGCGCAGTTGCACCAGTTGCGCGGGCGCGTGGGCCGCAGCCACCACCAGGCCTATGCCTATTTGATGGTGCCCGACCTGGAAGGCCTGACCAAGCAGGCCACCCAGCGCCTGGACGCCATCCAGGCCATGGAAGAGCTGGGCAGCGGCTTTTACCTGGCCATGCACGACCTGGAGATTCGCGGCGCCGGTGAGGTGCTGGGCGAAAACCAGAGCGGTAACATGCTGGAGGTGGGTTTCCAGTTGTACAACGAGATGCTGAGCGAGGCGGTGCGCTGCCTCAAGGCCGGTATCGAGCCCGATTTGCTCAGCCCGCTCAACGTCACCACCGACATCAACCTGCACGCCCCCGCCCTGCTGCCCGACGACTACTGCGGCGATGTGCACATGCGCCTGTCCTTCTACAAAAAGCTGGCCACCGCCAAAAACACAGACCAGATCGACGCGCTGCTGGAAGAAATTGTGGACCGCTTCGGCAAGCTGCCCGCCCAGGCGCAAACCCTCATCGACGTGCACCGCCTGCGCGTTCTTAGCCAGCCCTACGGCGTGGTGAAAGTGGACGCGGCACCCGGCGTGATCACCATCACCTTCAAGAAGAACCCGCCCATCGACCCCATGCGGATCATCGAGATGATCCAGAAGAACAAGCACATCAAACTGGCGGGCAACGAGAAGCTGCGCATCGAGCGCACCCTGCCCGATGCCAAAGACCGGGCGCAGATGGTGCGGGACGTGTTGCGAAATTTGGGGAAACCGGTGGTGGAGGCAGCACCTGCGGCGAAATCCGTTTCCTGAAGCCCGGTTTGCCCCGGCAACCGCCATTTTTCCGGCTACATTTTCGACACAACTACTTTCAAAGGGAGCCTATGGACCAAAACAACGCCATCACCGAAGCCAGCAACGTGCAGAGCCTGGGAAGAAAATCCTGGACGGCCTACGTAGGGACCGCGATTCTCGCCCTGATCCTGATGCTCCTCGTCGCCATGTTTGGGTACGCCAATATCTTTGGCGGCCTGCTGATCCTGGCGCTGTCGGTGGCCGTTATCGCCCTCCGATTTTTCTCCATCAAAAGCCACCACCTGTACATGGATGACGTGGGCGTCTGGGTGTCTTCCGGCATCCTGCCCTGGACCAAGGGCGTCAGCGGTGTGAAGTGGCGCGATCTGGACGAGGCGGTGTTTTTCCAGTCCATGCTCAGCTGGATGTTCAAGTCCTACTCCATCCGCATCGGCCATCGCTTTACCAAAGACAGCGAAATACTCTTGAGCCATTGGAGCAACGGTCACCAAGCCGTCACCACCATCAACGCGCGGCACAAAGAGCTGGTCAAGGCCAACGCGCTGAATTAAGCGCTGACCTGAAACCCCGGCCGCTGGCTGCGTTGGACGACATTGCCAGGCCTGGGCCTTGACACCTGCAGTCGAAAAGTGGCTAAAACCCTTATAAACATTGCGTAAGAAGCTATCAATTTAATAGCAAAACAGTATGTCGAAATCCAGCGAATTGGAGAACCTACCAACGCAGCCCGCAGGCTACGGTGCCTTTTTACTTGAAATCAAGGCGCAGATTCGCCAGCGGCAATACCAGGCCATGCGCGCAGCCAACGGCGAACTACTCGCGCTGTATTGGTGGTTGGGTGAAAACATCAGCCAAAGGCAATTGGCGCTGGGCTGGGGCAAAAGCGTGGTTGAAAATCTGGCGCGTGATTTGCAAGCCGAGTTTCCGGGGCGCAACGGGTTCTCGGCCCGCAATCTGTGGAACATGCGGGACTTTTACCGCGAATACATGAACAAGCCAAAACTGCAACCGTTGGTTGCAGAAATCAGCTGGGCCAAAAATCTCGTCATCCTGGCCCGCTGCAAGGACGATCTGGAGCTGGCGGTCAAAGACCATTACACCTTCGATTTTTGGGGGTTGGCTGAACAGCACTCCGAGCGCGAGTTGGAAGAAGCCCTGGTGCGCAACCTGCGCAGCTTTCTGGCCGAAATGGGCGGGGCTTTCACTTTTGTCGGCAGCCAGTACCGGCTGGAAGTTGACGGCAAGGAATACTTCATTGACCTGCTGCTCTTCCACCGCCGTCTGCGTTCATGGTCGAGTATGCCCTGCGCACCATGTCGCGACCGCTGGGTATCGCAACCTACACTGTCACCCCGCAGCTCCCCGTCAGCTACCAGAACGACCTACCCAGCCCGGAGCAGATCGCCGCGCGGCTGCAAGGATGGGTGGGCCATGATGACGATGATGAAGACGGAGAAGCTTCGTTCTTAAGCATCAAATAGGCCTCTAGCCCCCGTATTACCTGCGCAAGCAGCTACCAATTCAATAGCAAAAGAAAACCATGCAACCCACAGAACTCGAACCCGGCCTGAGCATTCAAGGCATCACCCTCCCCCTGAACCTGGCGGATTTCAAGCTCATCGCCTTTGACATGGACTCCACGCTGATCAACATCGAGTGTGTGGACGAGATTGCCGACGCCGTGGGCCGCAAGGCCGAGGTGGCAGCCATCACCGAGGCCGCCATGCAAGGCGTGATCACCGACTACAAGGAAAGCCTGCGCCAGCGCGTGGCGCTGCTCAAGGGCGTGACCCTGGCCGCCATGGACCAGATTTACGCCGAGCGCCTGCGCCTGAACCCTGGCGCCGCCGAACTGGTGGCCGCCTGCAAAGCGGCGGGCCTGAAGGTGCTGCTGGTGTCGGGCGGCTTCACCTACTTCACCGACCGCGTGCGCGACCGCCTGGGCATCGACTACACCCGCGCCAACGTGCTGGAAGCCCAAGACGGCATGCTGACCGGCCGCATGGTGGACCAGCCCTGGGGCGATATTTGTGATGGCGCGGAGAAACGCAAAATGGTGCTGGAAACCTGCGCCCTGCTGGGCATTGACCCCAAGCAAGCCATCGCCATGGGCGACGGCGCCAACGACCTGCCCATGATGGGGGGGGTGGGCCTGTCCGTGGCCTACCACGCCAAGCCTGCGGTGCGGGAGCATGCCAAGGTACGCATCGACACGGGCGGGCTGGACCGCCTGCTCAGCGTCATCAAACTGCCATGATGTGCCCACAAAATCCAATTTTCCACATTGGATCTTCGGCACTGCATGTACAAATTCGAAACCACGCAAATTTCTGAAACTGGCTTGCGTTACACCGCCAAAGAAAATGGCTCTCCGTTTCAAGGCATGGGCGGCTCAGGAGAGTTCAGAAGCTGCATGCAGTGCGGAAAGCACAAACTGAGGCGCAATGGCACGCTCAAGCGGTATTTGAATTCCATGACGTTTTTTTGCCTGGAATGCAGGCCGGACAAGGCGGCGCCAGCCAGCGTGTAAAAAAACTATCCCCATCCAATAGGCAGGTCCTGCCACTTGGGGAAGTCGTTCCGGGCAAGTACTGAAAAAAGCCGTCACACGGTGGTAGCGCAGGGGCTGGAACATAGCGCATGCGCAATTTGATCCACTACCTTACCGAGCTGCCGGTGGTCTTGGTGACCTTGCCATGAATCGCCTGCCCACTGCTAGGGTATACCACCAGACTTCAAGACCTTGACTTGTGTTTAGAATCAACCGGGCCGGTCGCAGACTGACGCCCGCTGCATTGAAGTGAGACTGGAATCATCATGGCCTCGGAACAGAATTACGGTGTCATTCTTTGCGTTGACGACGACCCCACCATCTTGAACTCACTAAGGGCGCTCCTCAACGGCCACATTGGGGAGCGGTGGCTGGTGGAGTGCGCGGAAAGCGGGGAAGAAGCGCTGGACGCGATTGCAGGCTTTGCCAAAGATGGCATCGACCTCGCAGTGATTGTTTCGGACTACATCATGCCCCGGATGAACGGGGATGAGTTGCTGGCACGTGTGCATGGTTTGTCATCCAGCACCGTAAAAATCATGCTCACGGGTCAGACGGAGCTGTCAGGCGTGGTGCGGGCGATCAACGAAGCGCAGCTCTACCGGTTTTTGGAAAAACCATTCAACAACACCGACTTTGTCCTGACCATTGAAGGCGCGTGCAAGGCCTACCGGCAAGAGCGCATGTTGGCCCTGCAAAACACGGAGCTTCTGCGCATCAATGCAGAGCTAGAGGGGTTCAACAAGCGGCTTGAGAACACCGTGGCCGAGCGGACCCAGGAGTTGCAGGAAAAAAATGCGCAACTCGAATTGCTCGCGGTGACCGATCAACTGACGGGTTTGTTCAATCGGATGAAGCTGGACAAGACCCTGGCCGAAGAATTCGCCCAGAGCGAACGTTACAACACCGACTGGTCCGTCATTCTCCTGGACGTGGACCTTTTCAAAAGTGTGAACGACACCCACGGCCATGCGGTCGGTGACTGCGTGCTGGTGGATGTGGCACATATTCTTCGCAGCCAGGTGCGTGGCACCGATCTGGTAGGCCGCTGGGGCGGGGAAGAGTTCCTGATTGTGTGCCGCGGATCGCAACCCGCCGCCGCCGCGACGGTCGCCGAGAAGCTGCGACACAGCATCGCGTCCCATGTATTTCCCGTGATCGGCCAGAAGACGGCCAGTTTCGGGGTCAGCAAATACGGCGATGGCGACACTGTCAAATCCGTCGTGGCGCGTGCCGATATGGCCTTGTACCAGGCCAAAAACAGCGGACGCAACCGTGTTTGCATCGGGTAGTCGGCCCCCACCAGGGGGCTCCCCAACCACTTAACCCAAGGAGAAGAACGGATGAAAAACGAAGAAATACTGAAAAAAGCGTCATTCGAAAGCCAGCAGGGCGTCAAGGTCCTGAAGATCAAGGGCACGCCCTACGAGATGGGCTACCAGCATGGTTTCCTGCTGGCAGTCGGCATTGACCAGATGATCAACCAAACCCTGTTGGCGACCGCCGCCTACATTGCGGCGCAAACGGGCAAAAATCTGCAACAGGTGCAGGAGTTGATGTGGATGGGCCAGGAAGCGGCGCAACCGTTTGTGCCACCTGAGCTGATGGAGGAAATGCAGGGGATCACCGACGGTGCCAACGCCGCGGGCGTACACGTCACCCTGAAACAAATCCTGCTCTGGAACACCAATTATGACCAGTGGTGTATTTATGCCCACCCGCACTACTGGGACCCGGAAGGGAAAATAGGGCCCAAGGCACTGGACCGGATCGTGCCCGGCGCTGGCGGTTGCAGCAGTTTCTGCGCCTGGGACGAATGGGCGGGTGGCGACGGGAAAATGATCTTTTGCAAGGACGAAGACAATTTCAACATGCCAGCGCAACTGGAGAACCGGATGATGGTGGTTGCGGCGCCGGACCACGGCCACGGCCACATGTTCATGACCTACCCCGGCATGATTGGGCTGGACGGTGGATTCAACGCGGCGGGCTTCGAGATGATGACCCAGCTCAACAGCATGGTGGACGAAACCATGGCGGGGTGCGGCATTGGCGTCTTCACCCGCTTGCTGCTGACCCGGGCCAGCACAGTGGACGATGCGATTCAGATATTGCGCGACCACCCGCGCTGCACCGGTATTGCCTACCATGTGGCCGACGCCAAGCGCAAGCAGGCGGCCGTGGTGGAGGTGTCCTCCAAAATGGTGTGTGTGCGTTACCCCATGCCCGATACGAAGGCCTTGTGGCAAACCAACCACTCCAACTGTTATCCCGGCTGGATGGGGTATTCCGGCTACAACATGGTGGCCGACCAGGTGGTGGTGAATGAGCTCAAGAACATTTCCACCATCCAGAACTGGCAAGACAGCCTGAAAGACCCCTACAACTTCTATGTGCAGGCACCCAGCCGCTTTGTGCGCTATGCGGAATTGATCCACCAGTACTACGGAAACATCACGGTGGAAAACGCAATCACCATCATGGGCGACTGCTTTGACCCCTACACCCAGCAGAAGCGCGCCAAGGAGTTGCCTTCCTGGACCAACAACATCCTTTGCACCATCTGCGCGATGTACCCCGATTTCACCTTCCAGGCGGCGCCTCCGGTGGGTGAATTCAAAGCCCATGTCGCCAATATGTGGAGCCTGATCGCCCACCCTGAAACAGGGGATTTTTGGCTGGCCATCAACGATTTTCCCGCCGAATATGGCGGCTATGTCCGGTTCAACCTTCGCCAATTGTTGAACCAATAGCCATTTAAAAAAGGCGGTTTGCGCGGCCGACCGGAGCCCATGCGTGTCATTATTTTTAGAGGTCTGTATGAAGTTCAATAGTAGATGGATGGGCTTGGCTTTGGCGGCACTGTTGTCCTGCATGATTCCCCTGGGCGTTGCGGCGCAGGACAAGGCGGACGAAGCGGTCAAGGCGGCGCAAAAATACCGGGGAAGCACCCTGAACGTCACCTGGAACAAAGGCCTGATGGCAAAAGAGGTGCTGCTGTACTCAGGGCCGCTGTGGGAAAAGCTGACCGGCATCAAGCTCAATGTGGTCGAGCACATGATTGGCGACATGTACCCGGCGGTAGAAAGTGAATTCATCAAAAAAACCGGGGCGTTCGACCTGATCAACGTGGTGCCCAGCAGCTTGCCCGACTATGTTGAACTGGGGGCCGTGGAGCCTTTGCAGCCCTACCTCACGAAGTATGGCTATTCCCTGGAACTGGAAGACATTGCCCCGAGTTTCAAGAACAACTGGATGAAATGGGACGGCAAGATTTACACCATCCCCGACGATGGTGATGTGCTGACCCTGTACTACCGCAAGGATTTGTTTGAGGACAGCGCCAACCGTTCCGCCTTCAAGAAAAAATACGGTTATGCCTTGGCTGCGCCCACGACGTGGAAGCAGTTTGACGACATCTCCGCATTCTTCACCGCCAAATACGCCCCCGCGCTGTACGGCAGCGCGATGATGCATGACAGTTTGTCGTTCTATTTTTTCGAGGAGCGCTTCCGTGTCAATGGAGGGCGTTTTTTTGATGCCAAAACCATGAAGACGACCATCAATAGCCCGATCGGCAAAAAGACCCTGCAAGAGATGGTGGACCGCGTGAAGACCATGCCGCCCGGTGCGGGCAAATGGGGATTTATGGATGTGCTGGGCGCGTTTGTCGAGGGCAAGCTGGCCATGACAGAGTTCTGGCCGCCGCTGGGCCGCTGGGCGGAGGGCTACGGCACCGATACCGAGCAGCTTTCCTGGGTGCCCAAGAGCAAGGTCGCGGGCAAGGTGGGATACGCGGTGACCCCGGGCGGCTATTCGGGGATGGCCGCCGGGTTTGGTTTGTCGATTTCTTCACAGAGCAAGAACAAGGAAGCCGCCTATTTGTTTATCCAGTGGCTGACCAGCAAAAAAATCAGCCTGGAACGGGTGCAGATTCCCTACAGCCTGAGAGACCCCTACCGCGCCAGCCATTACCAAAGCCCGGCCTACCGGTCGCGCTGGCCCAACGCTCCGCAATACCTGGACACCTTGGCGAAAGCCGGAAAAACCGGCATGCCGGACCTGTTTCTGTACCAAATCAACCGCTATGAGCGGGCGCTGACCGAGGGCCTGAATGCGGCTTTCGCCGGGGAGGTGACTCCCGGCGCCGCCTTGGACAAGGTGGCCGCCAGTTGGGATGGCCTGACCCAGGCGGTCGGGGTCGATAAACAAAGGGCGATTTACCAATCGTGGGCGGCCCGGCCCAATGCCTACCCCAAGTGATGCGGCCAGCAATGCGCGCACAGGGGCTTGTGCTGTGGGTGCCAGCCAGCGTGGCGGGGGCGATGCTGAACGGTACCAGGGGTTAATGTGGCAAGAACGTCCATCCGCACCAATACGGTGATTTATGTCAGCATCATCGTGTTCATCACGTCCGCCATTTCTGCCGTCGGGGCCTCCTTTCTCAATGTGACCCAGACCCGAAAGGAAAACCAAAGAAAACTGGACACGGCCCTGGCCAGTTTTCAAAGAAATTTCCTGGAAAGCCCCAAAGCGCTGGAAAACCAGTTCAACAGCTTCTTGAGTGAGAAGGACTTGGCCGTCCAGACCCTGCAAACGGTGGGCCGGGGATGGACGCTTGAAATTGGTCTTTCCTTTACCGGAACCTTCGATATTTACCGGGAGATGCTGGCCAAGAAAGGCGACCTGGAAGGCTTCGGCTTTTACTTTGCGCCCAAATTTGAGGGACCGGAATCCCTGGCGCTGTACTTTGGCAAAGAGTTGGGAAATTTGGTCCAAATCGAAGATGGACAGCACTTTCAGCGGCTGGCCTTTGGCCGCAAAGTGATTGACGACCCCAAGCTGTTCCCGTCCATCTACACCCCTTCGGCCCAGTATTCGCTGAAGAAAAAAAACGGAAAGATCATCCTGGTCGCCTATTTGGATTATTCCGTGGACATGTCGGGCGTCGGCACGCCAACCCATATCGGCTCCTTTGTCTTCGAGAAGGGCATGGGCTTCGATTTGCGCGATCTGGACAAGGAAATGGGGGTGAATTTCAACCTCTATGACGCATCGGGCAAAGCCGGCGGAGGGGCCGTCGCCATGCCGGACCTGGCCTTGGGTCAGACCGATTTTTCCGCAAGCGGGATGATTCAATTGAAGGACAGCAAGGGGGCAGCCTACGACTCGCTTCTGGCCCCGTTGAAGTACAAGGACCTGGTGGTGGGCTACGTCTCCATCAATATCCCCCACTCCGAGACCACGCTGAGGATTCTGGAAACGGTCAAGGTGCTGTCCCTGCTGTCCCTGTTCATCATGCTCGGCGTGATTCTGATCTCCTGGCTGATGGTGAGCAAATGGAGTCGGCCGATTCTGCAACTCAGCCAGGTAGCAGCCGAATTCGCCAAAGGCAATTTCAGCCGGAATATCGACACCAGCGGCAAGGACGAATTGGGAACCCTGGCTCACAGTTTTGTACACATGCGCGATTCGATTCGGGAAAAAATTGAGGAGGTGGAGACCTACAACCGCCAGCTTCGGGAGGCCAAGAGCGCGCTGGAAACGCTCAACCAAGGCCTGGAGCAAAAAGTGGACGAACGCACCCACCAGCTCCAGGAGGCATTAAAAACCCAGGAGAGCGTCAGTGGCCAGTTGTATGAAAAAAGCCAGGCCCTGGACACGTCCTACCACGAGCTGGAGCAGCGCACGGCCGCGTTGTCAGAAAGCCACCAGACCATTGAAGCCACACTGCACGACCTGCGGGTCACCCAGACCCATCTCATCCATTCGGAAAAGATGGCGTCCCTCGGGCAACTGGTCGCCAACGTGGCGCACGAAATCAACACCCCGATCGGTGCCGTCAAGTCCAGCGGCCAGAGCATCGCCGATGCGCTGGAGCGCACGCTGCACCATCTGCCGGAGGTGTTGCAGCTGCTGGACCCAAGCCTGCGCGAACGCTTCATCCGGCTCATCGGCCACACCAAGGGCGCAACCACGGTGCTCACCACGCGCGAGGAGCGCGCCTTGCGACGTGAGGTGACCCAGCAACTGGAAGACGCCGGGATGGTTGACGCACGCAACAAGGCCGACATCCTGGTCCAACTGCGGGCCCAATCGGCGCTGCAAGACTACCTTCCGCTGCTGCGCCACCCGGAAGGGGACTTCATCCTGAAGACGGCGCAAAGCATCGCCTCCATCGTCAACAGCACCAGCAACATCAACACCGCCGTGGACCGGGTGTCCAAAATCATATTCGCGCTCAAGTCTTTCTCGCGCATGGACTCCACCGGCGAAATGACCACGGTCCCGCTGCGCGAGGGAATCGAAACGGTGTTGACGATCTACCAGAACCAGATCAAGCAAAGTATTGAACTGGTCTGCCACTACGAGGACATTGCACCGCTGCGCTGCCGACCGGACGAATTGAACCAGGTGTGGACCAACCTGATCCACAACGCTTTGCAGGCCATGGCCTACAAAGGAGTGATGACCATTGGCATTTACCGTGAAAACGGAAACGCCGTGGTGTCCGTGACCGACACCGGCTGCGGCATCCCCGATGCCATACGGGAGCGTATTTTTGAGCCCTTCTTTACGACCAAGCCCTCAGGGGAAGGCAGTGGCCTGGGCCTGGACATCGCCAAGAAGATCGTGGACAAACACCAGGGCCGGATCGAAGTCGAGAGCACGCCGGGCGTCGGCACCACGTTCAGGGTGTACCTGCCGTATGCGCCGGTGTATGCGCCAGCGGTTAACGAGGCACTTCCGTCGGAATAGGGGCACGATAGTGGGCCAAGCCTTCGCGCACACAACGAATCAGCGTGTCGCCATCCCATGGCTTGGCGATAAATTCGTGTAACTGGGCCTCCTGGCGCACCCGCTTCACGGAGGCCTCATCGGCCTGACCCGACAGCATCACCGTGACCACGTAAGGGAAACGTTTGTGCGCCTCGATCAGAAACTCGTCCCCCTTCATGCCCGGCATCAGCCAGTCGGAGATGATGACCAGCGGCATATAACCATCTCCGGTCAGGTCGTCGAGGATTTCCAGACCCTCTTCACCACTTTGCGCCACTTCAATAATGTGCTGGTCGCCGAAGGCGTTCCATAGCTGCTCCTTCAAGGCCACCAGAACCACCATCTCGTCATCGACACAGAGCAAAATTCCCTTCATCATGCAATCCCCAGTATGTGGAGCCCCTGCTGGCAGATGGGCGTTCCGGTATATATAGAAGGCTATGCCAGGCATGGGCCAAAGCATTTGTATTCTCAACCATTTTCCTGATTTTTGCCGCCCCGAACGATTCAGCCCTCCATCGCAGGGGAAGGCAAGCTCCCTCCCCCCGCCGTCCCGATGCTGGTGGGCAGGGTGTGCCTGGATTGGCCAGGGATTTTGTGATCCAAATCGGCACTTTCAGCATATGCGACGTGCGTAAATAGCTATTAAATTAATAGCAAAAGTCCACTGACGCCCCATCCACAAGGAAAATTGCTGTCGCAATACGGAAGGGATTGTGATTGCGGGCAATCCAGCCTATATGGGAGATGCGCCATCGGCAGGAATGGCTGGCGCGGCTGAACATGGGTCAAGTGCATGGGGGAGAGCGCATCTGGTTTGCCGACGCCATACACACATTGGACGAGCTACTGCATCGGATGAAGGGCCACCAGGCCAAAAAACGCCCCTTGATGCGAACGCTGCACGCCTGGGGCGGCTCCCGGCCTGCGCCAAGGTGACTGGCAAGCCTTGCAAATTGCCGCACCATGCCCCATCTCCTGTTTTTAAAAGGAATTGCTGCATGACACCGCACGCCACGCTGGCCCAGCCACTCACCCTGCCCAATGGGGTGGTGGTCAAGAACCGTTTGCTCAAATCGGCCATGTCGGAGGCCCTGGGCACCCGCGATGGGGCTCCTACGCCGGAACTCACCCACCTGTACCAGGCCTGGGCGGACGGGGGCATTGGCCTGTGCATCACCGGCAACGTGATGATCGACCATGCCGCGCTGGGCGAGCCCGGCAATGTGGTGATTGAAGACGAGCGCCATCTGGCAGCGCTCAAAACCTGGGCCAAAGCGGCCACGCGCAACAACACCCAGTGCTGGGTGCAGCTCAACCACCCCGGCAAACAGGCGCCCAAGGGCCTGAACCAGGAAACCGTGGCGCCGTCTGCCGTGCCCTTTCGCGCCGACATGCAGGCCTTTTTTGCCACCCCGCGCGAACTGAGCGACGTCGAGGTGCAGGCGCTGGTCCTGCGTTATGCCAATGCGGCAGCGGTCGTCAAAAAAGCGGGCTTTTCGGGGGTGCAAATCCACGGCGCCCACGGCTACTTGGTCAGCCAGTTCCTCTCGCCCCACCACAACACCCGCACCGACATCTGGGGCGGCAGCCCGGAAAAGCGCCGCCGCTTTGTGTTGGAGGTCTACCGCGCCATTCGCAAAAAAGTGGGGCCCAAGTTTCCGGTGGGCATCAAGCTCAACTCGGCCGACTTCCAGCGCGGCGGCTTCACCGAGGAAGAGTCCCTGGACACCATTCGCGCCCTGGCCGATGCGGGCATGGACCTGATCGAGATCTCGGGTGGCACCTACGAAGCCCCGGCCATGACCGGTGTGAAGACGAGCAAGGAGCCGGTCAAGGAAAGCACCCGCCAGCGCGAGGCCTATTTCCTGGAGTTCGCCGAAAAAGCCCGCGCCACCGTGGGCACACCGCTGGCAGTGACCGGCGGCTTTCGCTCGGGCAAAGGCATGGCGCAGGCCATCCAATCCGGCGCGGTGGACATGGTGGGCTTGGCGCGCATCCTGGCCATCGAGCCCGACGTGCCCCAGCGCCTGCTCTCGGGCAAAGCGCCGGTGCACCAGGTCAAACCCATCACCACCGGCATCAAGGCTATCGACAAGATGGGCATTCTGGAAATCAGCTGGTACACCGGGCAGCTCAAACGCATTGGCCGCGGGGAAGCCCCCAAGCCCAACGAGTCGGGCCTGTGGGTGTTTGCCAAGCAGGCCTGGCATATGGCGACCAGCGGCAAGCAAAAGCGCCAGCCCACCAAGCTACGGGCCTCCTGAGCGCATCGCCGCAGCGTTAGGGGGCGGGGGGCGGCTCCAGGGCGGCCAATAGCTGGGACAGGCGCAGGTCCAGCGCCGCCAGGTCGGCGGCTTTCATGCCCCCCACAATGCGGTGTTCATTGGCGACGTGGGCCTCAACGGCCCGGTCGATCAGGGCCAGCCCGACGGGCGTGAGCTTCACCAGCATGCCACGCGCATCGTCGGGATTGGGCAGGCGCTCGATCCAGCCGCTGGTTTCGAGTTTTTGCAGGCGGTGCGTCATGGTGCCCGAGGTGACCATCAGTGTCGCAAACAAGGTGGTGGGCGCCAGGCAATACGGCGCGCCCGAGCGCCGCAGCGTCGCCAACACGTCAAATTCCCAGCCCGTCAAGCCGAACTGCCCGAAGGTCTCGTCCAGGCGCTTTTGCAGCAGCGCGCTGCAGCGCTTGATACGCCCGATAGGCCCCATGGGACCCACATCCAGGTCCGGGCGCTCCCGGCGCCATTGCGCAAGGATCGCATCCACGGCGTCTGCCGTGCGCTGAGTGGCCATACCTTCTCCTTTTATCTTGATATCAAGATTGTATGCTAGACTATTTACCTTGAATTCAAGATAAATATCCATGCCAAAACACCTGCACCTTCCGGCGTGGCTGAACGCCAGCCTCACCGCGCTGGCCCCGGTCATCTGGGGCACAACGTATATTGTGACCACCGAGCTGCTGCCCTCCGGCCGACCGTTTACCGCTGCGCTGCTGCGCACTTTGCCGGCCGGCCTGCTGCTGGTGCTGTGGTGCCGCCGCGCCCCGGCGTGGGGGGACTGGCGGAGCTGGGGCCGCCTGCTGGCCCTGTCGGCACTCAATATCGGCTTTTTCCAGGCCTTGCTGTTTGTCGCAGCGTACCGGCTGCCCGGTGGGGTGGCTGCGGTCGTGGGGGCCATCGGCCCGCTCTTGGTCATGGGCCTGGCCTGGGCCGTAGACCACCGCCGCCCACCCGGCCTGGCCGTGGCCGCCGGTGCCATGGGGGTGCTGGGCATGGCGGTTTTGCTGCTGTCGCCCACCCTGGCCTGGGACGGCGTGGGCATAGCTGCCGCCCTGCTGGGCACCGTCTGCATGGCGGCGGGTACCTTCTGGGCGCGCCGCTGGCGGTCCGACCTGCCCGTGCTGGCGTTCACCGGCTGGCAGTTGTTGGCCGGTGGCGCCATGCTGGCCCCGGTGGCCTGGGCCATGGACCCGCCCCTGCCTGCACTCACCACCGGGCACGTGGCGGGCTACGCCTACCTCAGTCTGGCCGGTGCACTGTTTGCCTACACCCTGTGGTTTCGCGGCATCGCCCTGCTGCCGGCGGTCGCCGTGTCGTCGCTGGGGCTGCTGAGCCCGCTGACGGCCCTTTTGCTGGGCTGGGCGCTGCTGGGCCAAGCCATGACCGGGATTTCGCTGCTGGGCATGCTGACCGTACTGGCCAGCATTCTGGCCGTGCAGTGGGCCATGTCAGCCCGGCGCCAGGGCGCCCGTGCCTAGATTTCCGTTGTCCTTCACGCCTTCCTTCAACCCCTTCCATTTTCTTCACATTCATGATGCCAACCTCCATCCAGTCCTTGATCGAATCCCGTGCCTCCACCCAGCACTTTGATCCCGAACGCACGATTTCAGACGCCCAGGTGACCGAGCTGGTCCACCTGGCCACGCGGGCGCCCTCGGCTTACCACTTGCAAAACTGGCGCTTCTATGCGGTGCGCTCACCCCAGGCCAAGGCACGCCTGCATGCCGTGGCGCATCGCCAAGCCAAGGTACTGGAGGCGGCTGTGACTTTCATCGTCTGCGGCACACTGGGCGCCCACGCGCAACTGGCCCAGGCGCTGCAACCATCGGTCGCGGCCGGGCTGCTGCCCCAGAGCGTGAGCGATACCTGGGTTGCCATGGCCCAGAGCTCCTACGGCGCCGATGCACAACTGCAGCGCGACGAGGCCGTGCGCTCCGCCTCGCTGGCGGCCATGACACTGATGCTGGCCGCACAGGGCATGGGGCTCGTGAGCGGTGCCTTGGGCGGATTCGACGCCCCCGGTGTGGTGCAGGCGTTCGGACTGGCGCCGCAGGAATTGCCCGTCATTCTGGTGTCGGTAGGTTATTCGGCGGCCGATGCGTCGCCGCAGCACAAGCCGCGCCGTCCGCTGCACGAAGTCATGTGCGTGGTCTGATGCCAGGCACGGCGGAGGGAGCCGCCGAAGTCAGGCCCGCTCCACCACCGAACGCCCGGCCTGCACCGCAAACCGGGCCAGGGTTTCAATGCTGCTGTCCGGCCGGGTGACATCGTCCAGCACCCGCAGGCGCACCTCCAGTTGCCGGGCGCTGAACTCCGCCACCCCATACCCACGGGACTGGGAGTCAGCAAAGAGGAAATGCGGGTTTTCCGCCAAGAGCCGTGCGGTCGCGTCGGTCTTGCCGGAATGCGAGGTGATGCTGGTGCCGCAAAACTCGACCCCCACATTGGCACTGGCCGGATTGGCATAGTCCGCCTTCACATGGCCAACCCAGTTTTCGTGCACATCGCCGCCCAGCAACACGGGGTTGGCGACGGCGTGCTTTTGGAAGCTATCGGTCAGGCGGGTGCGGGCGGCGCTGTAGCCGTCCCAGCCGTCGTTCCATAATTTTTTAGCGGCCCCCCGGGCAAAATTGCGCTCCCCAAACAGGGTTTGCTGGCCCAGCACGTTCCAAAGGGCTTGGCGGGAGGCGGCGGACTCCAACTCCCCCTGCAGCCAACGTTCCTGGGCCATGCCCAGATACGAACGCTGCGGGTCGTTCCACAACGCACACTGCGCAGGGTCCACCACGCTGGAGCCCCTTTTGCCTGCCTTGCTGCAGACCTGGGGGTCTTTGTACTGCCGCCCGTCCAGCAGGTACAAGGACGCCAATCGCCCAAACTGCAAATGGGTGTGGATGCGCATTTCGGCACCCCGGGCCAGGCCGCCCAAAGCCTGCGTCAGGGCCGATGCGCGCAGCGGCATGTTTTCGTAATAGGCCTGGTAGGCCGCCGCTCTGCGCGCCGGAAAATTCATGGTGCCCAACCCGCCAGGTGGCCCGCTGTCGCCCCCTTGGTCACCGGCGTAATCGTTTTGCACCTCGTGGTCATCCCAGGTCATCAGCCAGGGACAGGTGGCATGCATGGCCTGCAAATCGGCATCCGTCTTGTACAAGGCATAACGCGCCCGGTAGTCGTCCAGGGTCAGGACCCAGCCGCCACCCGGCGTGCGCAGTTTGCTGCT
This sequence comes from Rhodoferax sp., assembly GCF_030697375.1. Classification (GTDB taxonomy): domain Bacteria; phylum Pseudomonadota; class Gammaproteobacteria; order Burkholderiales; family Burkholderiaceae_C; genus Allorhodoferax. The sequence goes on from NZ_JAUYQD010000040.1 coordinate 133,518, forward strand.
GACGCCCGGGTATTCGTAGATGTAGTCCCCCATGAACAGGACTGCATCCAGGTTTTCGGCGCGCATATGGCGCCAGGCCGAGAAATGCCCGTCTTCCCACTTTTGGCAGGAGGCGTACCCCAGCCGCAGGCGATGGACCGGGGCGTCCGGCAGCGGGAAGGTGCGGGTACGCCCTGTGGGGCTCACGGCATCCCCCACCATAAACCGGTAGTGGTACCAGCGGTCTGCTTTCAGGCCGGGCACCTCCACATGCACCGAATAGCCCAACTCGGGCGACGCAGCACTTTGGCCCTGGGACACCAGGCGCTTGAACTGCGGGTCGTGGGCCAGCTCCCAGCGCACCGTCAGAGGGGCGTTCCGTTCATGCACCAGCGCCCCAGGGGCCAGGCGGGTCCACAGCACCACGGAATCGTGGGTGGGCGAACCGCTGGCCACACCGAATGCAAAGGGATCTTGCGAAAAAGAGCTTTGGCTGTGAGCCGTGCGCGCCAACCACTGCACGCTGGCACCGGCCACAGCCAGTTGCAAAAGCTGGCGGCGATCCAACTGCACTGCGGGATTCCTAGGCGCCCTGGGCGATGTGCCGCAAGGCCTTCTCGAATACTTCGGGGGGTTGTCCGCCCGAAATCAGATGGTGGTCGTTGATGATGACCGCCGGAACCGAGTGGATGCCCTGCCCCACAAAAAATTGCTCCTGCAAGCGTACTTCTTTCGAAAACCGATCGCTCTCCAGAATCGCCCTGGCTTCTTGGGTATCCAGCCCCACCTCGCCAGCCACTTTGACCAGAACGGTCTGGTCGCTGGGGTTCTCACCGTCGGTGAAATAGGCTTTCAGCAGTGCTTTTTTGAGCGCCAGTTGCTTGCCTTCGCGTTCGGCCCAATGCAACAGGCGGTGGGCATCAAAGGTGTTGTAAATGCGGGCCCGCTTGTCCATGTTGAAGGTAAAACCCAAGGCCTCGCCCCGTTGGCGAATGGCCTCGCGGGCGGCCAAGGCCTGCTCGGGTGTGGAGCCGTATTTCTGGCTCAGATGCTCGGTAATGTCTTGCCCCTCGGGGCCCATGTCGGGATTGAGTTCAAAAGGCTGGAAATGGATATTCACCTCCACCTGCCCCTCCAATCGCTGTAATGCGGTTTGCAAAGACTGCAATCCGATAGCGCACCAGGGGCAGGAAACATCGGAGACAAAATCAATTTTTAGCATATTTTTCACAGGCTCAAACACCTGTTGAGTAGGAGGAACTGTGGAAGTCTTCATCAAATAAGCCGTCTTGGCAGGCTATTTGAACAGGCCTTGGATGGCGTCCGCCGCTGAAAGGCCCACTTTTTTGACGCGGCCTGCCACACCCTCCAGGTGCAGCGGCGCCACCGCCTTGCCGACACTCTGGATCAGTGCACCCAGCACCTGCCGCGTGGCCTCTGCCGGGCTCACGCCTTTGGTCTTTTTACCGATGTCCGTCAAGTGCAGGTCGGGCACAGGCACGCGGAGTGTTTTGCCTTGAAGCACCTCGGCACTGACCTGGGCGTGCGCACCTTTGATGTAAAGGTGGTCAATCACCAGTTTTTTTTCACCGGCTTTGCCTTTGCCGGCTTCTGGAGCCCCGGCATTTTCGGCAATATATGCCTGCACATGCCGCAAAAGCAGGTCCAAATTGCTGCCACTGGGCGCATATGCGTAAGTGATCTCCGGTTTCTCAATCCAGAGCCGCTTCACATGCACAAGGTCTTTGGTCAAGGAAGCCACATCCAGCTCCATGCTGACTTCCCCCATCGACAGTGCCCGCGCGGTATGAAAACCCTGCGGATTTCCGATCTCCAGACCCCGCACAGCCGCCGTGCCGTCGGTGGGCGAAATTTTGACCGATTCCAGCTGGACACTGACCCCCGTGATTTCTGGGCCGTAGCTTCGAATAGCCGCTGCAACCACCCCATCCAGTGAGCTGTACAACCACCACACGCCACCGGCGACCCCCAGCACGGTGAGCAGCAGGGCCGTCCACAACGTTTTTTGCATGCATATACCTCCTGAACTGCTACTGTAATTGCAAGCCAGCGCTGTGCATTGTCAGGGCAAGTCCCTCAGCGTGCATGGCGACGCAGCTTTTGCGGCTGTTCCGCCAGCTGGCATGCCCGGCGGTACGCTTGCAGGGTTTTCTGCGCGCGGCCCAGCACCGTATCGGGGCCATAGCCGCCCCCCTGCCCCACTGCAGGAGGGATACCGGCTGAATACCCCGTCAAGAGCTCCAGACCTTCGCTGACATGCTCTGCCGTGTAAATATGAAACAGACCTTGCTCCACCACCGCCACGATAGGCCGGCCCAGCATGAGATGCCGCCGGTTGCGATGGGGAATCAGCACCCCTTGGTGGCCGTCAAGTCCGGCGGTTTTGCAAATGCCAAAGTAGCCTTCGATTTTTTCGTTAATCCCCCCCACGGGCAACACCTCGCCATGCAGGTTGACCGCGCCAGTGACCGCAATGCCCTGCTTGAGCGGCAGCCCCGACAGAGACGACAGCACGGCATACAACTCGGCACAGGAGGCCGAGTCGCCCTCCACGCCGCTGTATTCCTGCTCAAACACCACCGAGGCGTTGAGCGCCAGCGGGGCGATATGGGCAAACAAGGCCGACAGGTAACTGTGCAAAATCAGCACCCCCTTGTCGTGGATGGGGCCGGACATTTCCACTTCCCGCTCGATATTGAGCAGGCCTTCATTGCCGGCAAAGGTGCGCGCCGTCACCCGCACCGGGAAGCCGAAACGGTAGTCCCCCAGGTCAATCTGGCTCAGTCCGTTGAGCTGCCCCGTTTTCTCACCGACCAATGAAATCAGGCGGTCACCGTCGGTGATGGACTCCTGCAGGCGCTGGTCCGGGTAGTCGTGCCGCAATTTGCGGGCTTGCAGCGCCTCCTCAATATCTGCAGCCTCCACCATCGCGCCAGCACGGTTGCGGCAGGTGGCCGCACTTTCCATCACCAGACTCTCCATATGGGAAAAAATCGCGCTCTGGCGGGACTGGTCATCCACCTCGCGGTGTGAATCTTCCAACAGCCGGACCACGGCGCCAGCGGAAAAATGGGGCAGGCCCAGCTGCTTGCAGGTATGGGCCACAAAAATGGCGGAGGACCGGTAGGTGGCGGCCGTGGCCAGAAAACTCTCGGCAAAATCCACCTTGACCCGAAAATGCCGGGCAAACTCCGGGTCGGCCTCTTGCAACTCGTAGTACTGGTCCACCGAGCCGATCAGCACCATCTTGACCACCACATCCACCGCCTCGGGCTCCAGCGAGACCGAGGCCATCGGCGCGATGACCGGGCCGGGCTCCTCAATCTGCAACCGGCCGTCGCGCAACAAACGGCGCATTTTTTCCCAGACCACCTCATCGGTCAGCAGATCCCGCAAGTGCAGCAGCAAAAAGCCCCCATGCGCTTTGAGCAGACTGCCCGCGCGGATGCGGGAAAAGTCGGTCACCAGCACATCTTCTTCCGGCTGGTATTCGATGCTGCCAAACAGCGCCCGGAACGAAGGATTGTTCTCCACGATCACCGGAGCCCCGGTCAAACGCTCGTTGTCCACCAGCAGGTTGACGTGGTAACGCGCCAGCACAGCCGCCAAGGCTTCTTGGCGTGCCTCTTCGGCCTCCTCCTCACTGGTTTTGAACAGCTCCACGTTGTCCAGCACATCCTGCATGACCTTGTCCAGATAGGTGCCCAGCTTGACGGAGTCCTTGATCTGTTTTTTCAGACTCTCGCGGATTTCCTGCAGTTCGTGCTCCAGCAGGGGCTTGACCACCTGGCGGCGCAAGGCGGCCAGACCTTCGTGCATGGTGTGCTCCAGCGGCCGCATTGTGTCCAGGAAACGGGTGATTTCTGCACGCAGCTCCTGTTCCGCCTGGTCAATCTGGGTGCGGCGCTCCTTGGGCAGCGAGCGCGCCTCGCTTTCGGTGAGCGCATTGCCTTTGTCACCCACCAAGGTAAACACCAGGTGCCCGGACTCGCGGTACAGCGTAAAACTGCGGACTTCGGCAAAGGCATCCAGTGCGGCAAAGGCCTTGGTTTCTTCGACCTTGTAGGCCTGTTCGATGTGTTCGCTGTCCCCTTTGAACTCTTGCCCATTCAGCAGCAGCGGGATCTCCTTTTGCAAGGTTTTTGTCATCTGCGCCATGCATTGGCGCAGCAAACGCCCCTGTCCAGCGGGCAGACGCAGGGCCCGGGGCTTTTCAGGTGCCACAAAGTTGTGCAGGTAACACAAATCCGGGGGAACGGATTTGCCAGAAGCCACCGCCTGCATCACTTGGTGCAGCAAGGAGGAGCGTCCACTGCCCACTTCACCCAACACAAACAGGTTGTAGTCCGGCTGGTCCATGCCCAGGCCGAAGCGTGCGGCGGTTTCAGCGCGCTCCTGACCAATCCAGGGCAGTGGCAGCGGTACTAACTCGGAGGTATCGGAGAACCCCAAGGATGCAGGAGGAATACTGACCCACAGTTCGTCGGGTCGCAGGCTGGGAAGGGGCATTGGGTTGGTCCGCAGTAGGTGTAACACACGGTGTGTAGACCCCAGTGTTGCCCAGTTTGGTCGATTTCGCAATGCCAAATTTCACCAGTGTCTGCGGCCCTTGATTCCGTCGTTTTACAAAGACCGGCTCGGTTGGACTTGGCAACGCTGAAATGGCAAAATTGCTCCTCTTTTAATAGCTGCTTGCGCAGTATTTACGGGGGCTAGAAGCCAATTTCATCAAAATATTTTCGATGTAAAAAACGTTCTGTTTGCGCGTGCGCAAACTCCATCCCATCAAGGCAAGCAAGGGCGCTGTCTACGTTAGACTTCATCACCGTGGGGAAAAACAGGGGCCATACCAAGGCACATCACAAGATTCATTGACAAGCGAATGATGGGGAAATTTGATGACCGAAGCCATCGGCAATCCAATGGGCCACTTCTTGAGTGTGGACCAACTGCGCTTGGGCATTTTTGTGATGATCGATTTGCCATGGTTCAAGCACAACTTCACGCTCAACAGCTTCAAAATTCGCAATGAAGACCAGTTGCGCGAACTGCGCAGCTTAAAACTGCCCCGGTACCGCTACGACCCCGACCGCAGTGATCCCTTGGCCATCGCCGCACTGTCGGCACCAGCAGCGCCCAGCATGGTGTCGGCCCCCGTGGTCCCGGTGGATGCCATTCCTGAGAGTGTTGCCCAGCTCGCCACGCGTGAACGTATAGCGGCGCAGGTTAAGCGCCGCGAACAGATCGCCAATGTAGAACGTGCCTTTACGAAGGCCGTGGCAACCATGAAAAACCTCAACCGCAATTTGTTGTCGCGCCCCAAGGAGACACTGGAAGACATGGGCGCGCTGGTCGGGCAAATGATCGGGGCGTTTCTGGATAGCCCCGAGGCCACATTGCACGTCATGGGGGACAAGGCCGGTGGAGAAGAGGTGTATTACCACAGCCTCAACGTCACCATACTCGCCATGATGCTGGCCAAAGACATGGGGCTGGACGAGGCCAGTGCACGGGACCTGGGCATTGGCTCCATGGTGCACGACGTAGGGCTGATGGACATCCCGGACCGGGTGCTGATGAAAGCACCCGAGGAGTACAACAACGCCGAGCGCACGCTGCGCCTGCAGCATGTGGACTACGGCACCACCATCGGTGCCAAGTTAAAGCTCACACCTGGCGCCATGGCGGTGATTGCACAACACCACGAGCTGGCCGATGGCAGCGGCTACCCCAGGGGCACCAAGGGCGACCGCATGACGGAGGCGGCCCGGCTGGTTTCCTTGGTCAATTTTTACGACAACCTGTGCAACCCCGTCGATATCAAAAGGGCCATGACGCCGCACCAGGCTTTGTCCTATATGTTCGCCCAAAAACGCAGCAAGTTCGACGCCAAGGCCTTGCAACTGATGATCCGCAGCCTGGGGGTGTACCCGCCCGGCTCCATTGTCCATTTGTCCAACGATGCGCTGGCGATGGTCACCTCGGTCAACCCCAAGAAACCCCTGCGCCCCTGGATCATGGTCTACGATGCCAAGGTGCCCAAAGAAGAGGCGATCATGCTGGATCTCGAAAAGGAGACCGACATCAATATCACCAAAGCGATTTCTCCGGCCTTGTTGCCCCCCAAAGTGGCGGCTTACCTGAACCCGCGCAAACGGGTCACTTACTTTTTTGACGGTGCCGATGCAGACTCTGGCACCAACGCCAAGGGTGCACCGTGAGCCACTCTCCAGACCCCTGCGCCTTTGACTCGCTGCTGCTGCTCGCCAGCGGCGAAATCTTGTTGCTCATCGAAGGCGAAACACTGACCATCTTGGCGGCCAATGCGGCAGCGTCCGAATACCTGGGGTATACGAACGAAGAACTCATTGGGCAAGCCATTGGTGAATTTGAATGTGCGCTGTCCGACATGTTTTTTTGGGACGAGATGCGCACCAAAAGCAGCACGCATGAAGTGGACAGTGCCTTGCGTTGTGCCGATGGCAGGGTTCTGAACGTCGCCAAGTCGGTACGCAAGGTGAGCAATGCACCGCTGCGCTATGCCCTGCGCGCCGTGCCCGTATCGAGTCAAAACAGGATCGAGGCCGAGTTATCCAACATGGGATCGCGCCTGCGCGCCACACTGGAAGCCACGGCCGATGGCATTTTGCTGGTGGACCATGAAGGTGCCATCATCAATATGAACCAGCACTTTTCAACGATGTGGGCTTTGCCTGAAAGTTTGCTGATCAATCGCGACGACACCGGCATCATGCGCTACATGCAGTCGCTGCGCGTGGACAACGAACAGCCACCAACGGATGACGCTGCGTTGCAAAACGCGGACAGCCTGGAAGACCCGGAGTTTGAAACCCTGCACCTCAAAGACGGCCGGGTCTTTGAATGCGGCGTGCAAACCGCCAACGCAGGCAAAGAAATCATTGGCCGCGTGTATTCCTACCGGGACGTGACCGAACGCTACCGCTCACAGCAGGATCTGATCTTTGCCCGCGACGAAGCCAAGCGCGCCAGCACCGCCAAAGGTGATTTTTTGGCCATGATGTCGCACGAGATCCGCACCCCCATGAACGGTGTGCTGGGTGTGGCTGAACTGCTGGCCGGTACCAACTTGAACGCCGACCAGGCCGACTATGTGCGCACCATCCGCTCCAGTGGCGAGACGCTGCTGACCATTCTCAATGACATCCTTGATTTCTCCAAAATTGAGGCAGGCAAGCTGCAGCTGGAACGCGCAGAGTTTCCCCTGGCCCCCTTGCTGCAGGAGATTACCGCCCTGTTTCAGTTTCGCCTACGCGCAACTGGGCCGAAATTCAGCTGCACCGCCGATGACTCCGCACCACCGGTGTTGCGCGGCGACCCGGTGCGTTTGCGCCAGATCCTTTTTAACCTGGTCGGCAATGCCTTCAAATTCACCGAAAGTGGCCATATCCATGTCCGTGTCAGCGTGGTGGCGCCGCCAAGCGCTGCACCCCATGGCGTGGACCAGGACAAAGTCTGCCTGCGCTTTTCTGTGCAAGATACCGGCATCGGTCTGACACCCGAACAAACCGAGCGCTTGTTTCGCAGTTTTGAGCAAGCCGACAACTCCGTCACCCGCAAATACGGCGGCACCGGCCTGGGGCTGGCCATCTGCAAACGGCTGGCCGAAATCATGGGCGGTGAAATTGGCGTTACCAGTGAGGTCGGCCGGGGCTCGGAGTTTTGGTTTACCGCCTATTTGGGCGTGGCCAGTGCGCGTGTCGCCCCCGCACCGGTGGGACCATCGCCCCATGAGGCGGCCCCGCTGCCCCTGACGCCTGCGGTGCGTATCTTGCTGGTGGAAGACCATCCCGTGAACCGCATGGTCATGCGGGGCATGCTCAAGCGCCTTGGGGGTGCAGAGCCTGTGATCGCGGAAAACGGGCAGGAAGCCGTAGACATCGCGGCCCGTGAAAGCTTTGACCTGATCCTGATGGACACCCAAATGCCGGTGATGGATGGCATGGAAGCCACACGCCTTCTTCGGGCGGCGGGTCTGACCACGCCGATCATCGGCGTGTCCGCAGGCGCACTGGAAGAGGAACGCCAGGCGGCCTTTGCCGCCGGGGTGGACGACTATGTGCTGAAACCCGTCAATCTGGCCACGCTGGGGGCGGCCCTGTCACGGGCGCTCCATCCCCCAAGCTGACCTGTTGCGAAGCCTAGAGCGCCTGCGCCAGGCGCCCAATCCCTTCCTCGATCTTCGCCACATCCGCGGTTGCAAAGCTCAGGCGGAACGTGGCCGTATCAGGGTCATGGGCAAAAAAGGGCGCGCCCGGCACAAAGGCCACCAGCTTGTCGATGGCGCGTTTGGCAAAGGCGTTGGCATTGGCGTCCCGCCCCTGTGCGCCCGTGAGGCGGGCCCAGAAAAACATACCACCTTGCGGCTGGTTGAACGCAATGGCGTCACCCAGCTCCCGGCGCAAAGACTCGGCCATGACACGGGCACGCTCGGCGTAGGTTTTACGCACCACCGCCAAAGCGCCGTCCAGACGGTTCAGGGTGAGGTAATGCGCGGCGGTGGCCTGGGTCAAATTGCTGGTATGGGCATCGCTGAACTGCTTGCACATGGTGGCCTTGGCCAGCAACTCGGGCGGCGCAATCAGCCAACCCACGCGCAAGCCGGGCGACAAAATCTTGCTGAAACTGCCGCAGTGCGCCAGCCAGTCGCGGCTGCCGGGCACCTGTGCGCTAAGCGCCAGCATGCTGGGCGGTGGCGCGGCGTCGAAGTACAACTCACCATAAGGGTCGTCTTCCACGATCAAGGTCTGGGTGCGCACCGCAATTTCCAGAATGCGCTTGCGCCGCGCCAGGTTCAGCGTGGCGCCGCTGGGGTTGCCAAAAGTGGGGATCAGGTAGACCAACTTGGGCTTGTGCTCTGCAATGAGTTGCTCCAGCTTGTCCACGTCCACACCGTCGGCATCGATGGGTGCGTTGATCAGTTGCGCGCCGTACAGGCGAAAACACTGGATGGTGGCCAGGAAGGTGGGCGCTTCCACAATCACCTTGTCGCCGGGGGAGATCATGGTCTTGCCGATCAGGTCCAGCGCCTGCTGGCTGCCGGTGGTAACGATCAGGCCGTCTGGTGTGGCCGTGGCGCCCTTGTTCGCCATGAACGCGCTGATGCCTTCGCGCAGGGGCTGGTAGCCCTCGGTGGCGCCGTACTGCAGCACCGCGCCCGGATTCTGGGCCAACACGGCGCTGGTGGACTCCCGGATGCCGTCCACATCGAACAATGCAGGGTCGGGAAAACCACCGGCAAAACTGATGATGCCGGGCTTGCCCAGCAGCTTGAACAGTTCACGGATGGCGGAGGTTTCGACATTGTTGAGGCGGTCGGCAAATTGCATGGAAAGCACTTTCGATTAGACAGAGTGTGTTTAGGGTAAATTGTCACCGATTACGCTACGCCACCTTCAAAAGAACAAAAACCATGTCCAGCCTCGACTCCTTCTTTGACTCCGTGCAACTGCCCTCCATGACCGAGGTGGCGCATGCCCTGATTCGCACGCTCAACGATGAAAATGCAACCATCGCCAAGGTTCGCAACATCATTGCCGAAGACCCCGCGCTGACCGCCAAGCTTTTGCGTCTGGCCAACAGCGCGCAGTTTGGTCTGCCACGCGGCGTAGGCACCCTGGACGATGCCATTGCCATGGTCGGCATGGCCAAGGTGCGCACCCTGTCCCTGGGGGCCTGCCTGAACGAGTCCTTCCCCACCCTGCCCGGCCTGGAACGCAAGGAATTCTGGAAAACCAGCACCACCTGTGCCGGCTATTCCCAATGGCTGGCCAGCGACCTGGGCATTGACTGCCAAGTGGCCTGGCTGACCGGCCTGATGCTTCGTCTGGGGGAACTTTTGATTGGCCAGGTGGACCCCCAAATGCTGCAAGAGATTGAAAAACCACCCCACCCGCCGGGGGCCCGCTGGGAACGGGAAAAACGCCTGGTGGGATTCAGCGAAGGACAAATCACCGCCGAACTGGCCCGGCGCTGGAACTTTCCCATGCAAATGGTGCAGGCGCTGGAGCGCTCTTCCGATCCGCTAACCGAACAGGCCTTCTCCCGATTGGGTGCCATCATGCATTTGGCAGGCTTGCTGGCCGACACACCGGCCGCAGGGCCCGAAGCACTGGACACATTGCCGCAGGAGGTGATTGCGGCCCTGATGTTGGATGCACAATGGATGTATGCCAGCTTCCCTTCGGCTGACGCATTTGTGGACATCAACGCACTGTGACACCCGCTCAAATTGAGGTTTTTTTCGCCACCCTGAAGGCGGCCAACCCGTTTCCGCAAACGGAGTTGGAATACGCCTCCATTTTTGAACTGCTGGTGGCCGTGTTGCTATCGGCCCAGGCCACCGATGTGGGCGTCAACAAAGCCACGCGCAAGCTGTTTGCCGTGGCCAATACGCCGCAAAAAATACTGGCGCTCGGGCAAGAGGGTTTGGAAAGCTACATCAAGACCATTGGTCTGTACCGCAGCAAGGCCCGCCATCTGGTGCAGACCTGCCAGATGCTGATCGACCAGCATGGGGGCCAAGTGCCCCGGACCCGAGAGGCCTTGCAGGCACTGCCGGGGGTGGGCCGAAAAACCGCCAACGTGGTGCTCAACGTGGCTTTTGGCGAACCCACCATGGCGGTGGACACCCACCTCTTCCGTGTCGCCAACCGCACCGGGCTGGCACCGGGAAAAACGCCGCTGGAGGTGGAACTCAAGCTGCTCAAGCGCATTCCACCGGCCTATTTGGTGGACGCACACCATTGGCTGATACTGCACGGACGTTATGTCTGCAAGGCCCGCCAGCCGATTTGTTGGAAATGCAGCGTGCAGGGGGTCTGTGGCTATAAACTCAAGACACCCGGGCCCCAATAACTGCAGACTCCGTTGCCAACCCAACACGCGCGCCATGGCACACATTGCTTCGTTTTTGCTGACCACCAAATTGCCGATCATGCCGGAGGTTGCCAAATCGCTGATCGACACCCTCAACGACCCCGATGCAGGCCGCACTGCGGTGTGCGACATCATCGCCAAAGATCCAGCACTCACGGCCACGCTGGTGCGCATGGCCAACAGTGCCATCTTCGGTTTGTCGCGCAGCGTCACCTCCCTGGACAGTGCGGTCAGTGTCGTGGGCATGTCGCAAATCAGGGCGCGCGCCCTGTCGATTTGCATGGGCCGTGTCTTTGAAATGCCCTTAGGGTTGAACCGACTGGACTATTGGCACCACAGCATGGTCTGTGCGGGCTACTCCAAGTGGCTGGCCAGCTCCATCGGCGCGGACAAGAACCAGGCTTGGCTCACTGGCATGATGCTGCGCCTGGGCGAGATCATCATTGGCCACCGAAAGCCCGCCATGATCGGCCACATCGAAATGAAACCCTGCGCGCCGGGAGAGCGCTGGGCCCGTGAAAAAGCGCTCACGGGGTTTGATGAAGGCCAAATCATGGCCGAGATCGCCCGCCGCTGGGATTTCCCCGACACCATTGTGGAGGCGCTGAGCGCCAGTGCAGCCCCCTTGTCCACGGAGACCTTCTCCCCTCTGGGGGCCATTGTCCATTTGGCCACTTTGTTATCGGACCAGGTTGCCTATACCCAAGACGTGCTTCAAACCTTGCCGCCCATGGTGGTGGAAAAGCTCCAACTCGATCTTCCCAAGCTGCAAGCCCAACTGCCGCACCCCGAGTCCTTCAGCGACATTTCCATGATGCAAACCTGAGCGCCGTCTGCCGGCACTCACGCCCCGCCCAGCTGACACCATTGACCATAGGCGGGCGCGTGGCGCGGCCACTGGGCTGCGTCGTCCACCCGCAAAACGCCCTGCGCCACCAAACTCGCCGCCCGAATGACGCCTGCATGGGTGATCCAAACGGCATGCCCCCCGTGTGGGCGGCTCAAGGCAAGGGTCTCTGACCAGGCGCTGGCAACCCGCTGCAGCACCTGGTTGGCACTTTCCAGGCCGCCAAAGCAGCAGTTTCCGAAGTCGGCCGTCCAGGCCTCCACCGCTGCGGGGGGAATCTGCGCCCAAGGAACCCCCTCCCACGCACCAAAATTCATTTCTGCCAGCCGCGCATCGGTTTTGAAGACCAAATCGGGCCGTAGCCCGCATAGAACCTGCGCAAGCTGCTCACATCTTTGTAGCGGAGACACACGCACGGGAAGTGCTGGGGGCAGCACTGCAGCGAGCGATTCGGCAGCCAGCCGGGTCGCGGGCGCCTCGGCAGGCATATCCAAGGCGCCGTAACACACCCCGGACGCAACGCAGGGCTGGGCATGGCGTGCCAACCAGAGCGTCACAGCGCCAGACTCAGACCCAAATAGAACGCAATTTCACACACCTGCTGGGTCGCTCCCAGGCAGTCCCCGGTGAAACCCTGCAAGCGGTGCTTGAACCAGCGCCCCATCAGTCCAAAAGCCACCGCAGAAGCCAGCAGCGCCGCCCCCCATGCCCGCCACAACACCGGCGAAGCCAGAGGTTTTGCTATGAAATCAGTAGCTGCTTGCGCATATCCTACAAGGGCTAGAGCCATAAAACACCATGCAAATGCGGTGCCAAGGCTGGCCAGGCTGATTTGGTCTGCCAGCGGTTTGGACTTGGAGCCCGCAGCATCGCCCACATGGGGCAACAGCCGGATCAACAACAGTGGCCAGGTGCGCGACACCACATGTGCCAAAAAGAGTGCGGTGCAGACCAGGGCCATACCCTGTGCACCCAGCAAGGCCAACAGCGACACCTTGGCCAGCAAAGCCAACACCACGGCAATGGCACCAAACGCCCCCACCCGCGAATCCTTCATGATGAGCAGCGCCCGCTCCCGGTCCTGGCTACCCCCCAAGCCGTCGGCCACGTCGGCCAAGCCATCTTCATGGAACGCTCCGGTCACCCATACGCTGGCACACGTGCACAACACCGCAGCCACCAGCGGCGCAAAGGGATTGTTTGGCAGGCGGGCCAAGAGCAGCGCCGTAATGAGCGCGGCGCCTCCGCCCACCAGCCAACCGATCCCAGGGAAATGCGCGGCGCTGGCACGCAGCATGGCGGGGCTGTAGCCCACCCATGCGGCGACGCGCCCGGTCACCGGGACCCGGGTGAAAAACTGCAGTGCCAACAGGTAGTGGCGAAGGAAACGCGCCATCAAAAACCCGCTCAAACGGTGCTGGTGGCCGTTTCAGTTTTTTCCGACACACCGGCCGCTTCAAAACTGGCCATCTCCCGCAAAATAGCGCAGCCCGACATCAGAAGCGGCCAGGCCAGCGCGGCACCCGAGCCTTCGCCCAAACGCAGGCCCAAGTCCAACAGCGCCTGCACCCCCAGATGCTGCAGCATGAATTCATGGCCACGCTCGCCCGAGCGGTGTGCAAACACACAACGCTGCAGCACCAAGGGCTGCAGGGCGTGCGCCACCAGCACGGCGGAAGTGGCGATAAAACCGTCCACCACCACCACGCGGCGCTCGTGGGCCGCTTGCAGCACCGCGCCCACCATGGTGGCAATCTCAAAGCCGCCCAAAGCCGCCAATGCGTCCAGCGGCGCCGTGGCATCGGCGTGCAAGGCCAACACCTCGCGCAGCACAGCCGTTTTGCGCTGCACCGCAGGCGCATCCAGCCCCGTGCCGGCACCGGTGCAGACTTCGATGTCCAGCCCGGCCAGACGCGCCAACAACATGGAGGCGGCCGAGGTGTTGCCAATGCCCATTTCACCCAACAAGAGCGCATTGCCAGGCAGGTTTTTGACGATTTCCTGGCCGTTGTTCAGCGCCTGTTGGCATTGCTGGGCGGTCATGGCCGCTTGTTTGGACGCATCGGCAGTGCCGTTGGCCACTTTGCGCACCAGGAGACCATCACGCTGTGCGCCCGCAGGCAGCCCGGCCAAAAAGTCGTGGTTGACGCCGCAATCCACCACCGTCAGGCTGATCTTGTTTTGGCGCGCCAGCACACTGACGGCTGCCCCACCGGCCAGAAAATTCTCCACCATCTGCCAACTCACATCGCTGGGGAAGGCTGAAATTCCGCGTGCGGTGAGCCCGTGGTCGCCCGCAAACACCACCATCTGGGGATCCACCAACACAGGTGACTCGCTACCCAAAATTTCCCCTACCTGCAAGGCCACGGATTCGATGCGCCCCAACGACCCCAGTGGTTTGGTTTTGTAATCAATTTTGTGCTGCAACACCTGGGTGAATGCAGGATTGCGGATGTCAACGAGGGTCGGCAAGGAAGTGTTCATGGTGTTGAAAAAAAGAGTGCTTGTATAGGCCTATCTTAGCCCGCCAAATACCCGAACCAAGGTAGTTAGTTTTAGCCCATCAGGGTATTCATGGTGAGGTGTTCATTCGCTACGCTTGAGAGACCTGACCGGTTCAGGACATTTCCAAAAGACAACGGAGATCAACATGACCACGTCAACCAATTCGCAGCAGCTTTCGCCCTATTCCAGCGGCACCCTGTCTGGCTCCATGGTGCCTCACCGCTATGACACCCGCAGCTGCGACCTGGGTGCATTAACACCAGCCCTGACGAACCCCACCAGCGCACCGGAACAGGCCGGCGCGCGCTCCAAATCATTTTGGCGCGAATCCTTGGCTTTGATGGAACAGCACCTGCCGTTTGGCAGACGCAAGGTGCAAACCGAAGACCAGATTTACCAATGCGGCCAGGTCTTTGACACCTTGCACCTGATCAGCTCGGGTTTGTTCAAGATCGTGAACCTGAGCGCCGATGGGCGCGAGCAACCCGCCGGCCTGTATTTCAAGGGAGATTGGTTGGGTTTTGACGGAATTCCCTCCGGGCGCTACGGCTGCTCCGCCATTGCACTGGACAGTGGTGAGGTGTGGTCCATCCGCTATGACACCCTGCTCCAGGTGAGCGCCAAGGAGCCACTGATCATGCGCCTGGTGCTGGCAGCTATCAGCGCGCAATTGGCGCGCAACCGCGATGCGGCCCTGTCCATGGGCACCTTGCCAGCGGACGCACGGGTGGCCGACTTTTTGCTGCAATGGGCCCATTGTCTGGCCGAGCGCGGCATGCGAACCGACCAGATCAATGTGCACATGTCCCGGGCCGACATGGGCGACTACCTGGGCTTAAGGCTGGAGTCGGTGAGCCGTGCACTGTCCAGACTGGCCCGCTGCGGCGTTATTCTGTTCAACGAAAAGGGGCGGCGTGACATCACCATCCCCAATCTTGCAGCCTTGAGTAACTTCATTCAGCACCGCGCCGACCCGGCTACCAACGACTTGCATTGATACGAGCCAAACATGGCGTGGGTATTTGCAGCCCATTTCCAAGGCACATGGGGATGCTTCGCCACGTTGACATTTCGCAACCCTGTTCCGCCCCGAGAGACTACGCTACCGAGGGGTGGTTAAGTAAACCGTGCCAGCGCACGCTTGGAAAAGCACCCCCGATTTTTGTCATTATTTAACTTGACGAGGTACCTATCATGAACAGTCTGCGTCTATTTGAGCCGAATATTTTTGAGCCCCGTTTATTTGATGCACGTTTTTTTGACCCCACCCTCAGTGACACCTTTGACACCATGATGCGGCGCCTTTTGACGCCCATGCGAATGGGCTTGGATGCCGGCGCCATGGACATGCGCCTGGATGTCACCGAGGTGGACGGTTTCTACAAAGTCCGCGCCGACTTGCCTGGCGTCAAAAAAGAAGACATCAACATACGCATTGATGGCAACACCGTGCAAATTGACGCCGAGGCCAAACAAGAAAAAGAGGTGCAAGAGAACGAAGGCAAGGTTTTGCGCAGCGAGCGCTGGCATGGTTCCATTTCCCGCTCATTCACGCTGTCGCAAGAGGTAGACGAAGCCAGAGCAAGCGCCAAGTTTGCCGACGGCGTGCTCACGCTGGATTTGCCGAAAAAGGCGATTGCGGCCTCTAAACGGCTTGCAATTGAATAAACATCAACTCCGCCGCAGAACCCGCCGGTTACCATACCACCCATAGTTAGTACAGGGAGCGTGTATGGTAAGCAACGGTCTTTCCGCTGAGGCAGCGGCGCCTGCCCGCGCGGGCGAAAACTCCGGGCTGGAGGTGCACCCCAAGAACATTCGCGTGTTGTTGGTCGATGACCACACCATGTTTCGTGAAACACTGCGATTGATGTTGGACAACGAGTCCGACATCGACGTCGTCGGCGAGTTGGGGGATGGCGCCCAGATTCAAGAAACCGTTGCGCGCTTGATGCCAGACGTCATTGTGATGGACGTCAACATGCCCAACGTCAATGGCATCCAGGCTACCAGCAGCCTGCTGAACCGTTTTCCGCAGGTGCGGGTGGTGGCTTTGTCGGGCTACGGCCACAGACAGTTCGTGATGGAGATGCTGGACGCCGGTGCCACCGCTTACGTGGTCAAGTCGTCTGCCAGCAAACAACTGGTGCATGCCATCTGCAGTGCCGCACAGGGACGTATCTACCTCTGCCCCGAGGCTGCGAGTACCTTGGTTGAAGTCAGCCGCCGAGGCAGTGCGACCACCCTTGGCGACCATGGCAAGCAAAAACGACTGGGTCGCCGAGAGACCGAAGTATTGCGCCTCTTGGCGCAAGGAAAAAGCTCACCCCAAATTGGTGAAGCCCTGCATATTTCTCCGAGCACCGTGGATGTGCACCGCCGCAACATCATGAACAAACTCGAACTGCGCACGGTGGCGGAGCTGACCAAATACGCCATCCGCTCCGGCCTCACCGACATGTAAGTCAGCAGGCATTTGGCTCCGCCTTAGAGATTCCTCAACACTGCGACCCACAGGCCATGTGATATTTCACCCGTCATCCCCTTGGGGACCCACGCTTGGAATTCTTTGATGCTTGAACCCTCTTTGCTGCCGGACCTGCTGGCCATCACGGCCCAGCGTAGCCCACAGTCCATTGCGCTGACCTATGGCGCTTTGTCAATGAACTATGGCGACCTGCATGCCCAAGCCATCCAATTTGCCTCCGGTATGCTGGGCCTGGGAATTGCCCGCGGCGAGCGCATCGCCATTTATCTGGAAAAGCGGTTTGAAACCGTCATCGCCAGTCTGGGCGCCACGGCGGCCGGTGGCGTTTTTGTGCCGGTGAACCCGCTGCTCAAGCCGGACCAGTTGGCCTTTATTTTGCGTGACTGCAATGTCCGTGTGCTGGTGACATCGCCCGAGCGTCTGGCCCTGGTCCAAGAGGTGCTCCCCCTCTGCCCTGACCTGCGCCAGGTGGTGCTCACTGCGCCCTGCGCAGGCCCCTGGCAGCCAAACACGCGGATGGCGGGCTCCCTGGGTGTCTGCCTCTGGAGCGATTTGGCGCAAAGCCCCTCCCAGCCCGCACACCGGGTGATTGATGTGGACATGGCCGCCATTCTTTACACCTCGGGCAGCACCGGCACACCCAAGGGGGTTGTGCTCTCGCACCGCAATATGGTGGCGGGGGCCAAGAGTGTGGCGTCCTACCTGGAAAACGGGCCCCAGGACACCTTGCTGGCGGTGCTGCCTTTGTCCTTTGACGCAGGATTCAGCCAGCTCACCACGGCTTTCTCAGCCGGTGCGCGGGTGGTCTTGCTCAATTACCTGATGCCACGTGAGGTGCTGAAGACGATGGCGCATGAAGGCGTGACCGGTTTGACGGCGGTGCCGCCCCTGTACATGCAGTTGGCGCAGCTGGAATGGCCCCCAGCCATCAACAACACGCTGCGCTACTTCGCCAATACCGGCGGCCGCATGCCGCGCGACACCCTGACCACCTTGCGCCAACGGGTGCCCCAAGCCAAACCCTTCCTGATGTACGGACTGACGGAGGCCTTTCGCTCCACCTACTTGCCGCCCGAGGAGGTGGACCATCGGCCTGACTCAATCGGCAAAGCGATTCCCAATGCCGAGATTTTGGTACTGCGCGAAGACGGCTCGGCCTGCGGCCCAGACGAGCCGGGGGAACTGGTGCACCGCGGTGCCCTGGTCGGCATGGGTTACTGGAACGATGCCGAAAGAACCGCCGAACGCTACAAACCCCTGGCGCTCGGGACCCCCGGCAGGGCCAGCGGGCTGCCCTTGCAGGAATACGCGGTTTTTTCCGGCGACACGGTGCGTATGGATGCGCAGGGCTATCTGTATTTCATAGGCCGCAGCGATGAAATGATGAAAACATCCGGCTACCGGGTGAGCCCGACCGAAGTGGAAGAGATTGTGTACGCCACAGGGCTGGTCGGCGAGTGTGTGGCCTTTGGCGTGGACCATCCCACCCTGGGCCATGCTATACATGTGATAGCTACCCACGCACAGGATACGGGGGCTATCGGCATAGATGACCTGATAAATGCGTGCCGGGTACGGATGCCAACCTACATGGTGCCGGCCAGCATCGAGATGGTTGCCGCGCCGCTGCCACGCAACCCCAACGGAAAGATCGACCGCAAGCTGCTGTCCACCCAGTGGAAGGAACGCCATGCAGCCTGAGCGTGCGCAGGCCGTTCACGCGCCGATGCCGCAGTTTCCGGTGCACGGCGGGGAATTGGTGGTCGGCAACGAACGCCTGTCCTTGCTGGCCGCCCGCGTCGGCCACACCCCTTTTTACGCCTACGACCGCGCCCTGCTGCGCGCCCGGGTGGCGGCACTGCGCGGCGTGTTGCCCCCCGGCGTCCAACTGCACTACGCCATGAAAGCCAACCCACTGCCAGCGCTGGTGGGGCTGATGGTGCGCCTGGTGGACGGCATCGACGTGGCGTCCGCCGGGGAATTGAAGGTGGCGCTGGATGCGGGCGCCAACCCCGCCGAGGTGAGCTTCGCCGGACCGGGCAAGCGGGATACCGAATTGCGGCAGGCGGTGGCCTCCCGTGTGTTGGTCAATATCGAGTCCTTTCGCGAGGTCACGGCACTGGACGCCATTTCCAATGCGCTGGGGCTGCCCGCCCGCGTGGCGGTGCGTGTCAACCCCGACTTTGAACTCAAAGGTTCGGGCATGAAAATGGGTGGTGGCCCCAAGCAATTTGGTGTGGATGTGGAACTTGTGCCCGCCTTGCTGGCCCACATCGGCCACGCGGGCCTCGCCTTCGAAGGGTTTCATCTGTTTGCCGGCTCGCAGAATTTGCGTGCGGAATCGATTTGCGAGGCGCAGCAGAAGTCCTACGCGCTGGCCGTGCGCCTGGCGCAGGACGCACCACGCCCCGTGCGTTTTCTGAATTTGGGCGGCGGTTTTGGCATCCCCTACTTTCCCGGTGAACAAAGGCTGGATCTGGCACCGATTGGCGACAACCTGGCCCAACTCGCCCAGCAGGCCCAGGTGGAGCTGCCCGAAGCGGCTCTGGTCATTGAACTGGGCCGTTACCTGGTGGGCGAAGCCGGTGTGTACGTGGCGCGCATTGTGGACCGCAAAACCTCACGCGGGCAGGTGTACCTGGTCACGGATGGCGGTTTGCACCAGCACTTGGCGGCATCGGGAAATTTTGGGCAGGTGGTTCGCAAGAACTACCCTGTCACGATTGGCAACCGGGTGGACTCACCGAATACGGAGATTGCCTCGGTGGTGGGCCCCCTGTGCACGCCCTTGGACCTGCTGGCCGACCGCATGACTTTGCCAGTGGCGCAGATTGGCGACTTGGCGGTCGTCTTTCAATCGGGGGCCTACGGCGCCAGCGCCAGCCCCCAAGGCTTTTTGGGGCACCCGGCATGTGTTGAGGTACTGGTTTAGATCTGCACCACTGGACCGGACCTGCGCGCTGCTCTTGGGCTTGTGCAGCCTGGTGGGCGGAGTCACGCTGGCCTGGCACCATCCCTGGTGGCCGACCACGGCTTGGGTGGCGTTTGCGCTGTGGGGCCTGGTGGTGGCATGGCGTCCGGGCATCTGGCTCTTGGGGGTGCCGGCCTGTGTGGGTTTTTTGAATTTTTCACCCTGGACCGGGTGGCTTGTTTTTGACGAATACGACCTGCTGCTGTTGGCGACGCTGAGCGGAGGGTATCTGCGTTGGGCGCTATGCCCACCGGCAGGCCCACAGGCCCCTGCGCCCAGGGCCCTGCGGCTATTCACCGCCCTGCTTGGCGGCTTCGGACTCTTGGCTTTGTTTCGGGGTATTGGGGATGCTGGCGGCATGGCCTTTGACTGGTTTGCCGGGTACACCGACGCCCTGAACAGCGTGCGCATTTTCAAGAGCTTGGGCTTTGCACTGCTGTTTGTCCCCCTGCTGGAACAAGAAATGGCCCGCTCCGCCGCACACGCAAGCCAACGCCTGGCCAACGGCATGGTGGCGGGCTTGGCGGTGGTCACTTTGGCCGTCGTGTGGGAGCGCGCCGCCTTTCCCGGGCTTTTGAACTTTACAAGCAACTACCGCACGAGTGCCCTGTTTTGGGA
The DNA here is from genome assembly GCF_030697375.1 of Rhodoferax sp. Lineage (GTDB taxonomy): Bacteria > Pseudomonadota > Gammaproteobacteria > Burkholderiales > Burkholderiaceae_C > Allorhodoferax. Next base: position 153,867 of record NZ_JAUYQD010000040.1, read on the forward strand.
GATGCATGTGGGTGGCGCCGCCCTCGACGGTTACCTGGCATTGTCAGCACCCTTTGCCGTGTGGGCGGTACTCTCGGCGCGGCGCCCTGTCGTTTGGGCTGGTGCAGCGGCATTGGCCTTGCTGGCAGCCTATGCCGTCTTGACGGGTTTTGCCCGGGGGGTGTATTTTGCGATAGCAGCTGCCTTGCTGATGTTGGGTGTACTCCTGCAAGCACAGGCATCCAGCGTCCCCGCACAGGATCTGTTGACGTCTCCTTGGGGTGGCCGTCACACGGGGGATTGGCGTGCCAAGGCCAGCCTGGTTCTGGTGTTGGCACTGGTGATGGAGGTGGTGGCAGTGCTGGGCACCGGCTCCTTCATGGCCGAGCGCCTGACCAGCACCCACCGGGACTTGGCCAGCCGTTGGGAGCATTGGCAACGTGGCCTGGCGGTGCTGGACAGCCCTGCTGACTGGTGGATGGGCAAAGGCTTGGGCCGCCTCCCCGCCCATTATGCAAAGCAGGGCCCATGGGGTGAGTTTCCAGGGAGTGCACGGCTGCGAGAAGAACCGGGATCGGGTGGGGCACCCCGGTATTTTTTGACAATTTGGGGTCCCCCTACCGTGCAAACCTGGGGCGGCCAATACGCCATGACACAACGCGTAAACCCTGTGTTCAAGGGGCGGCACCAGGTTCGCGTCGATATCCGGGTGCAAAGAAGCACCCTGGTACGCATCAATCTCTGCGAGCGGCATTTGCTCTACGAAGGGGCTTGCCAGACCGCGTCCCGGTGGGTCATGCCCCATGGCACCGGCTGGCAATCTTTGGCACTGCCACTCCAGGGTGCAGCCTTGGAGGGAGGGCCTTGGTATGCGCCCCGCTTGGCCATGTTGTCCCTGTCGGTGCTGAACGCAGGGGGCTCCGCCGACTTCGACCACCTGCGTTTGCTGGGGCCCTTGCAACACGACCTCCTCCAAAACGGCAGCTTTTCCCAGGGTTTGGCAGGGTGGTTCCCCGCCGCGCAGTCGTACTTTCTGCCTTGGCACCTGGACAACCTGTATCTGGAAATACTGGTCGAGCGCGGCATGACAGGCTTGCTTCTTTGGCTTGCACTGCTGGGGTATGCGTTGTGGCAGCTTGTAGGCAAGCCCGCCAGATTGCGTCCACTGTCGCCCTACCTCGCCGCATCCCTGTGCGCCGCCTTGTCCCTGGGACTTGTCAGCAGTTTGATGGATGTCCCCAGAATTGCTTTTTTGCTCTATTTTTTGACTTTTTTTTCCATCCAAACCTGCACCCAAACAGGCGGCACGCCAGCGCTCAACCGGCAGGGCTTGGCTGCGCGTGAGAAAAGTCAAACACCCCGGAGACCTTCAGCGCAGACTTAAATCCCAACTGGAAATGTGGGGTTTGAACGTGATAAAGATATTCAGCCATTACTTTCACAAACGCACGCTTTTTCACATATTTTTTGACCTGGGGTTGGTGGTCGTCACGGTAGTGGCATCTTTCCTGTCCCAAGTGGCTGATCCGGCCAACGCCTCATCCATTGTCATCACGATTTCACTGCTGGTAGCCATTGGCATTTTGTTCATCAATGCAGGCCTGGGGTTTTATCAACGTGTCCACAACCTCACCCTGCGCCAGGTGCGCATCCGGGCCCTGTTGTCTTTGTGCCTTTCGCTGCCACTGGCCTATGGGATTTTCCGTATGTCGCCTTTGCGGCATGAGGACGAAAGGGCTTTTGTCTTGGCACTATTGGCCGCCATGGCCTTGATGTTGATCCATCGGATCTATGTGGCCCGCACCACTCCCAAGGCATTGATGCACCAACGTGTATTGGTCTATGGTTCTGGCCACAGCGCCCGGCTGGTGGGCAGCATGCTGAAACATTCCGACCCCAATGTGGACTTGGTCGGGTACTACGCCAGCCCCAATGAGACGCAGACGGGAACATTTGACATGGGGCTTTTGTCAACAAAGCAATCACTGACCGATGTGGTGCAAAAGGAGCGGGTCGATGAGATCGTGGTCGCTTTGAGCGAGCGCCGCGGTGGCAGCATGCCCTTGCGCGAACTGCTGGATTGCAAACTACACGGCGTGCGGGTGGTGGATATAGCAACCCATTTTGAAAAAACACTGGGGCAGATCAGAAACGACTCCGTGTCGGCGGGGTGGCTTATTTTTGGCGATGGCTTTGAGCAAGGGCCGATTCGCACCATGGTCAAACGTCTGTTTGACATCGTGTGTGCGTCCGTGCTGATTTTGCTGGCCTTGCCCGTCATGTTGCTGACCAGCATCTTGATTGTGGTGGAAAGCCCTGGCCCCATTTTGTACCTTCAGGAACGCGTGGGCCTCTATGGGCGGCTGTTCCATGTGGTCAAGTTCAGAAGCATGCACACCGACGCGGAGAAGGACGGAAAACCCCGCTGGGCCAGCGCGACAGACCACCGGGCCACACGGGTGGGCAGAGTGATACGCAAACTTCGCATTGACGAATTGCCGCAGCTGTTTGGCGTGCTCAGTGGTGATATGAGTTTGGTAGGCCCACGCCCGGAACGCCCCTATTTTGTGGACCAATTGACGAAGGATCTTCCCTATTACGCAGTGCGCCACAGTGTCAAACCCGGCGTCACGGGCTGGGCGCAGGTGCGCTACCACTATGGGGCCTCCGTTGAAGATTCTGCTGAAAAGCTCCAGTACGACCTCTACTACGTGAAAAACCACACGCTGTTTCTTGACATGGTGATCCTCCTGGAAACCGTCGCTGTCGTTTTGATGGGAAAAGGTGCGCAGTAGCATGGTCTTGACCGCGTGGAGTTATGGTTTGGTGGGCGTGGCCTATTCGGCCTTTGCACTGCGCCTGCACGGGCTCGGTTATGTGCATTCAGCGCGTGAATGGAGTCAAACCACCGTATTTGCGGCCGTGACCTGCAGCGCCTTGTGGGGTTGGTTTGGCCTGGCCTTGTCTCTGACCAAGGCGCCACAAGCCGCGCTCCTTAGCGCATGGTTTGACACAGCCCGCTACGCGGGCTGGTTTGCCTTTCTGCTGATTCTGCTGCGGCCCAAAGCCCCCCCAAAGCCACGCTACACCATAGGCTGGATGCCACCGCTTGCACTGGCACTGGTGCTATTTTCACTTTTGGCAAGGTCCTTTTTCACGCCATCCACCGGCCCAGGGGGTGAGCACTCACGGCTAGCGCTGTATGGCGCAATGCTCCTCCCCGTGTTTGCCCTCATTCTGCTGGAGCAAGTCTTTAGAAATGTGACAGAAGATTCCCTGTGGAACATCAAGCCCCTGTGTCTCGGCCTGGGGGGGGCATTCATGTTCGATCTGTATCTGTTTTCACAAGCCGTCTTGTTCAACCGTCCTGATGCCGATGCCCTGAGTATCCGTGGCTTGGTGCACACCCTGGTTGCGCCACTGCTGGTGCTGTCCATGTCACGGCGCAGTGACTGGGTTTCCCACATTCAGCTCTCACCCAAAGCAGCCTTTCACTCCGCCACGCTGTTGATGGCCGGCGCCTATTTGCTATTCATCTCCAGTGTGGGCTACTACGTTCGGTACTTCGGTGGCGAATGGGGGCGTGCACTGCAGTTGGCGCTGGTCTTTGTGGCGCTCATTGTGTTGGTCGTGCTGGCGCTTTCAGGTTCCATACGGGCCAAGCTGCGGGTGTTTTTAGGCAAGCACTTTTTCCACTACCGCTTTGACTACCGCGAGGAGTGGCTCAAATTTACACACGCCCTGGCAACCCAACACTCCCCGCAGGAAATGGGACAACAGGTGGTGCGTGGTCTGGCAGACATGCTGGAGAGTCCCGCTGGAGGTCTTTGGGTAAAGGCGCGGGGAGAACAGGCTTTCACCCAGTCTGCGCGCTGGAACCTGGCGCTAACACTGGAAAAGGAAGATGCCAACTCGCCCTTGTGCCAGTTCATCACGACCAGCGGCTGGGTGGTGAACTTGGAGGAATACCGGTCGTATTCCCACCGCTATGGACAACTGAAACTTCCCAACTGGTTGTTGGAGATGGCGCAAGCCTGGTTGGTGGTACCGCTTTTGGTGGGCAATGAGCTCATAGGCTTTTGTGTTCTCGCCAGTGCACGCACGCGTGTGGATGTGAATTGGGAGGTGAATGATTTGCTGAAAACAGCCGGTCAGCAGGCCGCCAGCTATTTGGCACAAATGCAGGCGACGGAAGCGCTGCTGGAGGCACGCAAATTTGATTCTTTCAATCGCATGTCCGCCTTTGTCGTACACGACCTGAAAAATATTGTGACGCAGCTCTCGCTCATGATGAAAAACGCCAAACGCCTGGGCGACAACCCTGAGTTCCAGCGCGACATGGTCATGACGGTGGAGAATTCGCTGGAGCGCATGCGCCAGCTCATGCTCCAGTTGCATGAAGGGGCAACACCGCCCGGCCCGGTCTTGGGTGTGAATCTGGTCGGCATCATCCACCGCATTGCATCCGTCGCGGAAGGACGCGGTCGAACCCTGGACTTGAGGCTGTACGAGCCGGTGGTCACGCGTGGCCACGAGGAACGGCTGGAGCGCATCCTGGGGCATATCGTGCAAAACGCTTTGGATGCCACAGACTACGCGGGCCAGGTCTGGCTCAAGCTGGAACGCAGCAATGGTCAGGCCCGAATTGTGGTCGGTGATTCGGGACACGGCATGTCTCAGCACTTCATCCAGAACCATTTGTTCAAGCCATTTCAGACCACCAAGCCCGCGGGCATGGGCATCGGCGCCTATGAAAGCTTCCAGTACGTACAAGAACTTGGTGGACACATCGAGGTTGAGAGTGAACTGGGCAAAGGAACTACCGTGAGCTTGCTATTGCCCCTGTTTGAGCCGGCTAAGGAGCTATCCCCTCCCGCCTTGGAATTCGCATGACCCCCGAAAAAACACCATCGATTCTGATTGTGGAAGACGACTTGGCCTTGCAAAAGCAAATCAAATGGTCGCTGGACCGTTTTGATTCGGCCACCGCCCACGACCGGGAAAGTGCCATGCTGCAATTGCGCAAACACACTCCCGCCGTCATCACGATGGATTTGGGGCTGCCACCCGATGCAGATTCAGTGTCCGAAGGGTTTCGCTTGCTTCAACAGATCACACATTTTGACCCTGATATCAAGGTCATCGTGCTGACGGGGCAGAATGACCAAGCCAATGCCTTGCGCGCCGTGGGCATGGGGGCCTACGATTTTTTTGCAAAACCCTTCGCCACCGAACTCCTCAACCTGAGCATTGAGCGGGCGCTGCGCTTGTACGCATTGCAAAGAGAAAACCGCCGCCTGCAGACGGTGTACCAGCCCGATGCCTTGGCCGGTTTGATGACCCGTGATTCCGAAATGCTGCGCATTTGCCGCACCATTGAAAAGGTGGCCAGCAGCAACGCAACCGTCATGCTGCTGGGAGAAAGTGGTACGGGTAAAGAGGTATTGGCGCGCGGCCTGCACCAGGCTTCACCGCGGCGGTCCGAACGGTTTGTGGCGATCAACTGCGCCGCCATTCCAGAAAATCTTTTGGAAAGTGAACTCTTCGGCTTCGAAAGGGGGGCATTCACAGGCGCTGCAAAAACGACGCTCGGAAAGATCGAAACCGCCAGTGGCGGCACCCTGATGCTCGATGAAATTGGGGATTTGCCCTTTTCCTTGCAGGCCAAACTGCTGCGCTTCTTGCAGGAAAGGACCATTGAACGGGTGGGCGGCAGACAAGAAATACCAGTGGACGTACGCATCGTGTGCGCCACCCACCAGGATCTGAATGCACTGAGTAAAAGCGGTCGATTTCGCGAAGACTTGTACTACCGCCTGGCGGAAATTGTCGTCCATATTCCCCCACTGCGCGAGCGTGTGGGGGACGCGGCCTTGTTGGCGCATGCGTTCGTTCGCCGATTCGCACAGGAACACAACCGCGCCACCATGACGCTCAGTGACGAGGCAGTCCTGGCACTCGAATGCCATCCCTGGCCTGGCAACATCCGCGAACTGGAGAACTGCATCAAGCGCGCCACCATCATGGCCGATGGAAATCAGATTTCCTGCAGCGATGTGGGCCTCAGTGCGTCCACGTTTGATGCCGTGGACCAGTCACTCGATCTGCGGGTGATTCGAGAACACGCCGAGAAACGCGCCGTGGTGACGGCCCTGGGCCGAGTCAACGGAAATATCGTGAAAGCCGCGGATTTGCTGGGCGTGAGCCGTCCCACGCTGTACGACTTGATGCATCGCCTAGGTTTGAAATAGCCCCCCCCATGCCCAACAACCTCACTTCGGGAATCCACATGACCACCCATCGTTCCAAGACTCTTTTGGCCCTTTCGACCGTATTGGGCTCCTTGCTTTTTACTGCCTGTGGCGAAAAGCCTGAGGTTTTGCTGGCGTCGGCAAAAAGCTATTTAGACAAAAACGAAAGCAAGGCGGCCATCATTCAGGTGAAAAATGCACTGCAGGCCAACCCTGACATGCCTGAAGCCCGCTTTCTCCTGGGCAAAGCGATGCTGGAAAGCGGGGATTTTGCGGGCGCTGAGGCAGAACTGCGCAAGGCCTTGCATCTGAAATATCCCCTGGATGCTGTGGCACCCCCGTTGGCCAAAGCACTTCTGGCGAAAGGGCAAGCCAAAATTCTCATCGATGAATTTGGAAAAACCGAGCTAACCCAAAGCCCCGCCCAAGCCAGCCTCCTCACGTCTCTGGTCACGGCCTATGCCATGCAAGGCAATATGGAGCAATCCAAAGCATCTCTGAATGCGGCACTCGCAGCACAGCCTGGCTACCCACCTGCCCTGATGCAACAGGCACAAGAAAAAGCCCGCCAACATGATTTTGAGGGGGCCTTGGCATTGATTGACGAGGTGATCTCCAAGTCACCCGAGAGTTACGAAGCCTGGAAGCTCCAAGGCGACATTCATTTGTATGCAAAAGGCAAACTCAGTGAGGCCCTGACTGCCTACCAAAAAACCATTCAAATCAAACCCGATCTTTTAGCCGGCCACAGCGCCATCATCACTATATTGCTGCAGCAAGGTAAGCCAGCGGAAGCGGAAGAGCACATCGCGCAGTTAAAAAAAATTGCGCCCAACCATCCCCGGACCCAATACCACGAAGCGCAATTGGCGTTCGAGAAGAAAGACTTTAAATTGGCCAAAACCCTGGTGCAGCAGGTACTCAGCGCGTCACCCACCCATATTCCTGCGCTGCAGTTGGCCGGCGCCATAGCCTTGCAACTGAATTCTCTGCCGCAGGCCCAGGATTACCTGAACAAAGCCCTGAAGGCGGTGCCAACATCGACCGTGGCCCGCCGGCTACTGGTGGTGACCTATTTGCGCGCAGGGCAAACGGCCAAAGCCATGGAAGCACTGCTTCCTGGACTCAGGATGGAGCCCCTCGACCCGAACCTGCTTCCCTTGGCCGGCGAGGTCTATCTCAAAAGTGGAGACTCCAAAAAGGCAGAAGAGTATTTCACCCAAGCCAGTCAACTGACTCCAGGCAACGCCAAGAATAGAACCTCTCTGGCCCTCGTCCAGATGTTGAACGGATCAGCAGACTCTGCGTTTGAAGAACTGCACGATATCGCCACGTCAGACACGGGTACAACAGCTGATATGGCACTGGTCAGTGCCCATCTGAGTCGCCGAGAGTTCGACAAGGCACTCCAGGCCATCGACGCCCTGGAGAAAAAACAGCCAGGCAAACCTTTCCCCCCCCAACTGCGTGCCCAAGCCTTGTTGGCGAAGAAAGACACCGCAGGTGCAAGAAAGAGCTTTGAGCACGCTTTGGCCATAGATCCCAATTACTTTCCGGCCGCGGCTGGTCTGGCAGGCCTGGACATGGCTGACAAGAATCCAGAAAAAGCCAAGACGCGAATAAATGCGGTGTTGGCCCATGACCCCAAGAATACCCAGGCTTTGCTGGCCCTTGTGGAGATCGCAGCCAAGTCTGGCGCCACCGAGGGAGAGCTTGCCAAGCTCATTGGGAACGCGGTGGCCGCCAACCCCACGGACGCGAGCGTCCACTTGCTGTTGATCGACTTTCATAGGCACCACAAGGACACCAAAGGCGCCCTGTCCGCCGCACAGAATGCGGTGGCCGCGGTGCCAGACCATCCACAACTATTGGATGCACTGGGCCACACGCAGCAGCTTTCCGGTGATTTCAATCAGGCCATGGCCACCTATACCAAACTGGCAGATTTGCAACCCCAGTCGCCGCTGCCCCTTATGCGTTTGGCTGGCGTCCATATTGCCGCCAAGGACATGGACGCCGCCTACACCAGCTTGCGCAAGGCGCTGGCTATTCAACCCGACCTCCTGGATGTGCAACGTGCCGTCATCTCGTTGGATCTTGGTGCCAAGAGGTTCCAAGATGCGATGGCGACCGCCCGCACAGTGCAAAAACAACGTGCCAATGAAGCCGTTGGCTACCTGCTGGAAGGTGATATCCACGCCTATGAGAAACATTGGGAGCGCGCCGCAGCAGCCTACCGTGCCGGCCTCAAGCAGGCTAATTCATCGGAGTTGGCGCTCAAGCTACATACCGTCTTGGTGGCAGCGGGCAAAGGCACGGAGGCGGACAAATTTTCCACCGGGTGGCAAAAGGACAACCCCAAGGACGCGTCATTTCTGCTGTATTTGGGTGATGCGGCGGTGGCACACAAGGACTACAGCACAGCGGAAAATAAATACGCTGCAGTGGTCCAATTGCAACCCACCAGTGCCATCGCCTACAACAATCTGGCATGGGTCAGTGGAAAACTCAAAAAAGAAGGCGCTATTGCGTACGCGGAAAAAGCTATTTCCTTGGCCCCGCAGCAGGCCGCTTTTATGGATACCCTTGCCTTCCTTCTGTCGGACAAGGGTGACTACGTAAAAGCCCTTGATCTACAGAACAAGGCGGTGGCGCTGCAACCCACCAACACACTGTTCAAGCTCAACCTGGCAAAAATTCACATCAAAGGTGGAAACAAGGAACTGGCCAGGAAGGAGCTGGATGCGCTCAGCAAATTGGGCGAAAAATTTCCAGCACAGCCAGAAGTGGCCTCCTTGCTCAAGGCCCTGTAAAACGATGGCCGGAAGAATTGGCGCATGTATCTTGCACGGCATCTCACATTTTGAGAAGGCGGCATGGATAACAGAACGGGCCTGTTATTCCTGCAGGAAACGACTCGCGTTTTCCAGATCTTCGTGGGTGGCGCCAGCCTTGAGCACCCCAACGAGCTTACGCCAGGGCAAGTCGGGCTCTGCCACCCTGAAGCCATAAAACCCGAAAGTACCTTTGTGTTTTCCGCGCACCACCGAAGCCTTGATGACCGATGTTTCTTCGCTTCCCAGCCGAATACGCGCTTCGCCCCAGACGTTGGCGGACAATGGGTTTTTCGAATTCGCTAAAAACCCGTCGTCAGAAAACTCCACCACCTGGATGGCATGCACCTCCGTCTTATCTGGGTGTGAGATGGAAAAACTCCCGGGACACTTGAGCGAATACCTTTCGTGGGCACGGTGGTGGCGTTGGAAATCGGACTCCGAAAAAACCGTTGGCAACACAGCCTGGTAGTTTGGTAGGTCATAAATCGAGTGCAGCAACCCTCTTTCTCTGTCCGCCAGGCCTTGAAAGGTCCGTGTGCATTGGTTGAAAAAATAGTCAAGCAACTCTGGCGTCATAACCGGGTCATTGGTGGTGAAATACCTCCGGTTCGGCATCACAATGTTGGGCAACTCGGTGCGCAAAAAATAGATATACAGGTTCTTGCGTACCGGTTTACCGCGGTACAAACGTTTCATCAAACCTGGAGCGACGTGCAGATCCACCGATGCTCCGACCGCCGGTGCACCATTGGCGAAATCATATTTTTCCACCCGATTTTCTGTGAGCCGCTCAAAGAGCAACAGCGACTCATACATCTCAATCCGGTTCGGATTGACAGCGATCACCAGATGGCGTGTGTCAAAAAAAGTGGTGCAATACTCATACATGAACTTCATGAGGGGAAACAAAATAGATCCCCCCGTGTTTCTGAAACGCGGATGCACCGCCAGTGCGGACACCTCGGCGAGCCTTCCTTTTGTTTCCCGAATGTCATGGAGATCAAAAATTGACTGCAAGGGAAACCCGAAAACACTTTCTCGGATCAAGGATATGGTTCCTACCACCTCGCCGTCGAATTTGGCACACAGTGTGGTTGTCGTGGGCAGTGCATGGTAAATGGTGATGCGCATGCCTGATGGGTGGGGCTGCATGAAGCCGCTTCCCACGTAAGCATCATGCAATAACCTGAAGCAGGCTTCCAACTCATCCTTGGATTCGGCAATTTTGAGGACCACGCGCTTGTCAGGCGTGGGGTCGCAATCTACAAAAGACCGGTACACAGCAAACCGAAGCGGGCGCGGAAAGAAGGAAAACGCTTTCCGAAGTGTGTGGTGCCAAATTCTTTTGGCACCTGATGCACGTGAATTGGTCATTGAACTGCTTACGGTGTCGCCACGTTGCACTTTCGTTCAAAACAAGGGATGGTGTTTACAAGCAATCTTCTGTTGTAGTCCGGTGCGTCACATTGACTTTTAGCACAGCAGACCCGTGTCAAAAACCTATTGCGGTGCCACCTCCAGACGGTCTCTTCCACCATTCTTGGCCCGATACAGTGCCGCATCTGCAACCCCCAGCAAGCTGGAAAAGGATGTCTCTGAAGACAAGCACCCAGCCCCGACGCTCACCGTGTATGCAATGCATTCCCCGGCCACCTCCACCGGATTGGCGCGAACGCGTTCAATGATCCGCAAGGCCAATGCACGCCCCCCTTCCAGACTGGTGTTGGGCAGCAGCACCGCAAACTCTTCCCCGCCAATGCGCCCTATGAGGTCGGATTCCCGCAAAACACCCATCACTGTTTTAACAAACGACACCAGAACCGCGTCGCCCGCTGCATGCCCATGGTGGTCATTGATGCGCTTGAAATGGTCCAGATCCAGCATCAGCACCATCAGCGGCAATTCATAGCGCGTTGACCGAGCCAATTCTTGCTCCGCAAGATTCAAAAAATTGCGTCGGCTCAGGGCACCTGTCAGTACATCGGTATTGGCAAGTGTCAGACTGGCCAATTCGGCCGCCTTGAGTTCGGTGACGTCTTCCAGACTGACCACAACACGCTCCGAAATGTCATGTACGGACATCACCCGCATCATGAACCAGTGCGCATCTAACGGTGTAAAAAAAGGCTGCGCGAGTTGGAAGCTGGGGGCACAGCCAGTCACCACCGACGCGATACCGGCAGAAGCAGCCTGTGTGGTCTTCTGATCGTGTCCGGTCATGCGATCCAGTATTTCCAGAAAACTCCCCCCTAAAGAGGAGGGGGACTCCACAAAGCCGTTGTCCAACGCATATTTGCGCCAAACTGCATTCGTTTGAATGACTGTGCCATGCCGGTCCAACACTGCAATTTGCGCCGCCAACGAATCAAACACCGCCTGCTGAAATCGGGCGGCGGCAAGCAGCTCTTCTTCCGCCTGCTTTTTGCCCGTGATATCCACGTGTGTGCCGATCATGCGCAACGGTTTCGAATCATCGGTACGGCTGACCACTGCGCCTCTGGAAAGAACCCATTTCCAACTTCCGTTCTTACACATCCCCCGGTATTCACTGGCATAGTTGGCTGCGATACCACTCAAATGGGCCTGCATATCCGCCAGCACACGGGCCTTGTCGTCTGGATGAATACGGGAACTCCAATCCTCAATGTGATGGCCATACTCCTGTTCGGAGAAGCCGAAGAGTTCCCCGAAACGTTTGGAAAACAAAACTTCGCCAGTCTGCACAGACCAGTCCCAAACACCGTCACCCGCAGACTCCAAGGCCAACTTCCAGCGCTCCTCGCTTACCCGCAGTTTTTCCTCGGCATCTCTGCGTTCTGTCGTGTCCACCAGAACAAGCTGCCACCCCGAAGCTCCGGGCAGTGCAGAAGCACTGACCTGCGCATGCGTAGCAGTTTGTCCATTTCTTCCCAGCACGATCTCACCGGTCTGCACCTCACCGGGCAGATTGGCGCGCTCCAATAGGGCATTGAATGCGGGGCGGTCCGGGCCAGCCACATACAAGCCCAATTTGCTGCCCAGCAGCCGAACACGCTCCCCACCCAACAAATTGGCGCCTGCGAGATTCAATTTCGTAATGGAGCCGGTGGAATCCAGCGACACAATACCGACAGGCGCAAAGTCATACAACTCACTGCTTTCGCTAAGTGCGGTTTCCAATTGGGCCCTGGCATGGTCCAAATGTTCGTTTTGGAGCTCCAGCTCAATCTGGTGAATTTCCAATTCTTCAAAGAGATGCTGTACTTCTGACAAAGTCAACGCAGTGTTGATATCGGTGATCCGACGCAGAAATCTTTCCCTGGCCATCCGCCGCAATTCTTCCAAAGCCAGCGGGTTTTTACGATAGCCCATATGTAAAAACAGATGGTTTTGAATCGTCCACCAGGTCCTGTGGTTTGCTTTGACTGGCGCGCAATTCAGCTTCCAACTTTTTGCTCACGGTGACATCCGAAAACGTAATAACCAAACCATCAATATGGTTATCCTGCGTGCGGTAGGGCATGATTCGCACCTTGAACCATCGCCCGTCTACGGTGGGAGCATCCACCTCCTTAAACAGCAGCGTGCGCAACACATCCCTGGCATGTTGCAGCATGTCTGGGTAGATCAAATCACTCACAATGTCGGCCACAGGTCGCCCTGCATCTCCCGGTATCAGTTTGATAATGCGGGTGGTCTGGGGCGTGAAACGCCGAACGTTGAGCGATTCATCCAGGAACAGGGTCGCAATTTCAGTGCTGTCGAGCAGGTTCTTCATGTCGTTGCTGGCTCGCGACAACTCGTTAACTTTGGCCTGCAGCTCATGGTTGATGGTCTGCAACTCCTCGTTCATCGACTGAATTTCCTCCTTGGACGTCGTCAGTTCCTCATTGGTAGACTGCAGCTCTTCAATAGTGGACTGCAACTCTTCATTGGTAGATTTCAATTCCTCTTGCGAGGTCTGCATTTCCTCACGGGTGGATCTAGCCTCCTCGCGGGCATGTTGTAGATCTTGCTCTAGTGCTTCCACATGTGCGCGCTCTTTCGCCGCAACGGTCACGGAGTTGTAGGGTTTTCTGCGCCGGGGCGCCTCCACGTCGTAGAAAACCACCAATAGCATTCCCGCCAAAGCAGCCGGTTCACTCAAGGGCTGCACGAGAATATCGACGTACTGCTTGTTCTCATTCCAAACTACTTTGATTTTCTTCAACGTCGTCATGGTTTTTTCTCGAACGGCCCTATAAAACACCTCACTCAAGCCCTGCTTGAGTCCATCGCGGGCCATGGCAATCAAATCCCAATTGGGCTTGCCTGCGGGTGGCTCCAGGTATTTGCCGGTATTGCCACAAAAATAGCGTGTTTCCCCCTGCTCGCTCACCAAAACTGCGGCGGGGGCATAACGTTGCAACACCAGTTTCTCGACCATTGGATCCAAATCGGGTGGGCCAGACAAATCGTCCGATTGCACCAATGCCGTACGCCCTTGCTGGGAGGACACGCTCACAAAAGCCGCCGGAAAATCAACCGGCAACACGCGCATTGAAGTTTCTAGCCGCCGAAATATTCTTAAATCTTCACTCAAGGGAGAAAACAGCTTGCCAACCGCACCGATGGATTCAGCGCTCCCCAACACCAAATACCCACCAGGATTGAGGCTGTAATGGAATAGCTGCACCAGCTTTGCCTGCAATTCCGGTTCAAAGTAGATCAGCAGATTGCGACAGCTCAGGATATCTATCTTGATAAAAGGCGGGGCAACAATGATGTTTTGTTCGGCAAAGACCACCGTTTCACGAATTTCGTCGCAGACCCGGTACCCCCCTGAGTCCACCACAAAAAAACGCGTCAACCGCTGCGCTGAGACGTCATGTGCAATGCTCTGGGGATAAACACCAGAACGGCCGATGGCCACCGCGTCCTTGTCCAGATCAGACGCAAATATCTGCAAGGAAAACTTTTGAGTTAAAGCCGCTTCCTCAATGGCTTCCTTAAAGACAATCGCCAAAGAAAAGGCCTCTTCTCCAGTGGAGCACCCGGGCGCCCAAGCCCGCAGGTCCGCACCTTCTGGATGGCTGGCCAACAACGCAGGAATCACCTTGGCTTTGAGTTGCTCCCAAACCATGGCGTCGCGAAAAAAGCGGGTGACACCAATCAGCAACTCACTGAACAGGATCTCAGATTCTTTGGGATTTTCACGCAAATATCGCAAGTAGTCGTTCGCTCTGGATAACTGGTGCAGGCCCATGCGCCGCTCTACACGCCGTGCAATGGTGTTTTTTTTGTAGAGCGAGAAGTCATGACCGGATTGGGTTCGCACCAAGAGTATGACCTTGTCCAAAAACCCGGGGTCTCTGGGATCTGGTTCAGTCTTGATTTCAACTGGAGGCCCGTGTTGACTCCGATTGACATAATCCAGAATCTTCTGCGGCAACGCCTTCGCAGGAGCGACAACATCGGCTACACCGGCCTCCATGGCACTGCGCGGCATGCTGCCAAATTGCGCGTCATCAGGGCTTTGCACAAAGCACGCGCCTGCGGCAAGACGAATAGCGCGCAACCCTTGGGTTCCGTCAGACCCCATGCCAGACAAAATAACTCCAATGCTTTTTTGCCTTGCATCATCGGCCAGCGATTTGAAAAAGAAATCAATCGGCAGCCGCAAACCATGTGGCTCGGCCGTTTCCAGCAAATGCAGTACGCCATTCAATATAGAGAGATCAAGACCCGGTGGAATCACATAGACATGGTCGGACTCGACCTGCATCTGATCCTTTACCTCAACGGTCGGCATGTTCGTGCGACGCTGCAGCAATTCAGCCAGCATACCCTTGCGATGGGCTGCGGCATGTTGCACGATGACGTAAGCCAAACCGCTGTTCACAGGCACATTCGAAAAAAATTGTTCCAACGCCGCCAAGCCGCCAGCCGATGCACCGATGCCGACAACAGCGAATGGCGCATGCGCAGACTCCGCACTTTTGTGGCTCAATCAACCCCCTGTGCACCGTCCAACCGGGCAATATTTATCCGTTCTGATTGTCGTTAGAGTTCCGTCCTGCATCGTGACAGTTCGCAAAAATGCCATCCAGGGGCTGAATCATCATGGCTCAATGGCACTGCGGCGCATCAACTCCTCCGCCTGCGATATTTCATCGGGTGTACAACGGTCCACTAGCACCGGCATATGCGCCAGAGTCAATGTCTTGAAGGCGATGTTGCCAAGAAAAATTCTGGACAGCCCGCTACGGCCGTGCGACCCCATAAAAATCAAACTACAGCCCTCGCGTTTCGCCATTTCCACGATGGCTTGGGCCGGATTTCCATTGAACTCCATTCGCTTTAGCACCGTCACACCTTGTGCAACGGCAGCATCCGCCACCAGGGTCAGATATCGATCGGCAACGCTTTTGCACTGCGTTTCATATTCAACTTCCGACGGGTACTCGTAAGGCATTCCCCCTACGTATACCGGGTACTGGTAGGCAGGTATTGAGTGATAGATCACCATACGAGCATCCACCCGTTTGGCGAACACCACTGCCTTAAGCGCAGCAGCAATGGACAAGGCCGATCCGTCCGTGGGAACCAAAATACTGTCAAACAAAGCGCCGCTCTTTTGAAAGAGCCGTACATTGCTGGAGGCCATGCCGCCTAGCTTTCGAAATTGCGCAGTGCGTCCAGAGACAAGATCCTGATTTCACGCCGTTCAACGGCAATAATTCCAAGGTTGTCCAATGCAGAAAAGGCGCGACTGACCGTTTCCAGTGTCACATTGAGGTGGTTACCAATATCTCGCCGGGTCATCGGCAAGGTAAACCGATTGGGCGAGTAACCCATGGCAGTGAAACGCTCCGACTGAATCCGCAGAAATCGCGCGACCCGCGCCTCGGATTTCGTGGAATGAAAAGCGGCATACGTCGCTTGCTCACGAACAATTTCCCGGCTGATGGCCCAGTAGGCCATGCGCTCAATATCATTGCATCCACGCCCCGGAGAAAACAATTCCGTTGCTGGAATTTTGATCAAATCGCAATCGGTCAATGCCACCACATCGCTCGCGTATTTGTTTTTGCAGATACCGTCAAAACCCAGCAGATCCCCTCGCATCGGAAATGCGAGCACATGTTCAGATCCATCGACATGGGTCATTGAAGTCTTGAGTGAGCCCAAGCGAACCACGTAGAGTCCGTCAAACGGTTGGGTCATGGTCAGTGCCGACTGACCGGCTTTCAGCCGACGGCGCCTGAACTGATAGTCGTTGTTCAATCCATGCACCTGACCATCAAAACGCAATAAATTCAATACCTCCTGAAAATCCGACCAACGTTCATCGCGTTCCAGCTTCAGAGTCGGTTGAAGGGCAGAAGGCCGCCAGCGGGCTGCACTCGATACTGCTTGAACGTTCATCATGGTGTTGCTCTCTTGACGGAAGCCGCGCCCGGTGGGCGTCAAAGCCAATCCCTGAGACCAACTTTATGTGCCGCTCGACTTTATGTCTGTAGGGAGATCTTGACGCAACGTGCGGGCAGCCATGGACAAATGCATCAAAGATCACCAAAACGGTTGTTCATTTCCCGCTGATCGTCTGAATCAATTAATTTGCAACGAATAGCCAAACGCACGAGGCCAGGAACGTCGTCCACACCCAATTTGGCCATCAAACGGCTGCGGTACGTAGCCACCGTTTTGGGCGACAAATGCAGTTCTAGGCCAATTTGTGCACTGGACTGACCATTGACCACCATGGTAATAATTTGCCGCTCACGCGGTGACAGTGTGCTCAAAGGATCATCATTGCCTTCAGGCTGCGTAAAGATTTTAAGCGCCAGATCAGCCACTTCAGCACCCAGATGCTTTTTCCCCTGCATCACGACATGAATGGCGTCCATCAAGTCACTGCCCGCAGAACCTTTAAGCACATAGGCGCACGCCCCCATGCGCATGGCTTCGGCCACATGGCGTGGCTGGGCTGACATGGTCAACACAATGCACCGGGTGCTTAAGCGCCGACGCTGCAACTCCGCCAGTAGCTCAAAGCCGGAGCGCCCACCCAAATGCAGATCCAGCAGCAGGACCTCGGGATGCAAGCGCATCAAGTCCGCCAGTGCTTGGGTAGGGTCTGCAGACTCTCCTACGACTTTATGCCCACGCGCCTCCAGCAGCGCGCGCAGGCCCTCTCGCATCAGCGAATGGTCGTCCACCAGGTACACGCGGGTCATGGTGCCGCCCTCCAACTGAAGCGTACGCGTGTTCCCGATGGACTATGGGAGCCTACAGAAACCGAGGCGGCCACCGCGTTGGCCCGTTCTCGCATATCGAAAAGACCGATGTGGCCATCGCGCAGGCCAGCTCCATCCTGGATGCCTGCCCCGTTATCTGTCACATCCAATCTCAAAGACTGGCCAGAGCCCTCCAAATTGATCCACACCGCCGATGCGCCCGAATGCCGCAGGGCATTCTCAAGTGCTTCACGCGCCACCATGAATGCAGCGTATTCCACCTCCGGTGGCCAGCGTAGAACGGCGGTTTCCGGCGTGACGTGAATGGAGATATCAAGTTGGGGGTGGGTGAGCGACCGGTTTCGCAGCTCGTTGTCCAGCGCAGCGGCAAGGCCCTGCTCCTCAAGCAGCGGTGGACGCAAATCAACCAGCACCTGGCGAACTTGGCGAACAGCCTGGTTGACGAGCATGCCCATCTGTGCCTGAAGACGCACCACCGGCGCCGGTGCAGTACTGCCTAACAAAGTAGCAATTGTTTCATGCGCCATGCGAATGGCCGCAACCGTCTGACCCAATTGGTCATGCAAAACCTGCGCCAGCCGTTTGACAAGTGTCTTCTCCTGCACCATCAACCGTTGGGTCAATTCCAACAGTTGTGCCCGTGACTGCTCCACTTCTGCGCTTACCCTCAGTCGTTCACTGACGTTTTTCAAATTGGCAATGAGCAACTGCTTGCCGTGCACGCGTACTTGGGAAAGTGTGCCTTCCAAGTCAATTTCCTGGCCATCGGCGCGAAGCCCCTTCACCAGCCCTAAGCCCATGGCACGGGTTCCCCCCCGAGCTTCGGCAAAGCGCAGTCTGTGCTGTGAGTGCAGGGATTGGAAGCGTTCTGGTAAAAGCATCTCCAGCATTTTGCCTTGCACTTCCGAGAACGTGCGATGAAAAATATGTTCTGCTCCTTTGTTGAACATTTGAATTCGCCCCTCAACATCCGTGGCGATGATGGCATCGGTGGTCGAGTTGACGACGGCAAACAGAATTTCCCGCTCCTCTTGCAAACGTTGCTCGGGGACACGCGACTCGGTGAGATCACGAAAATACACGGCCAGCCCCTGTTCCGACGGAACAACATGCAATTTGCGCACTACCGCTGATGGTGCGTAATAGGCTTCGAAGCTCAGGGGCGCACCGGACTCCAGCGCTCGCGCAAATTCAGCCTGAAAAACGCCTCCAAGCGCATCTGGGAGCTTTTCCAGCATGCGATATCCAAGCAATTGGTCGCGAGGGTAGCCTAAAAGCTCTTCTGCACGGGCATTGACGTAGGTAAATCGCCAGTCACGGTCCAGTGAAAAAAAGGCTTCTGCAATGCTTTCGAGTGTGCTGGAAAGCTGCAACGTCAGTGTACGTACCGCCTGCTCCGCATGGCGTAGCGAACTAACATCTTTAACCACTGCCATGCGGGCAGGTACCCCCTCAAACGCAAGGTCCACAATAGCAATTTCGGTTTGCGGGTCTTGGCTCAGCCCCATCAACGCCGTACTGTCGGAGCCAAATTGCGCAAACGCCGCACCATTCACCGCCAGCACTTTGCGTGTCTTGATGTCATAGACCCAGATTGGCAGTGGATTTCGCTCAAAAAGAAGCCGAAAGCTGCCCTCAGTTTGGCGGGAAGCGTCTTTAGAAATTGGCTCCATGCAAAAAATTTTAGTGTGCAACGATGAGTTTGCGGGCAAGCATGTGTTTTCAATCCAGGATAAGAAGCAAAGAAAATCTTAACTGAGACCGGACGTTCTGTAGGCAGAGAATCTAGCGCGCCTCCGCCATAACTTCTTATGGATTGCGAGAAGTCAAGCCCATAGGCAACCCGTGCCAGCCTATGTCTCATTCACATGTACGACGTTCTCAATTCCGGGGGCATTGAGTCGCATGAACTGCTATCAGTTTAATAGCTGCTTTCGCTTACTCCACGCCGTGAATTGATAAATCGCACAAGTATGACAAATATCGAACGCCCTTCAGGACACTTCAATCCTAAAATATTTTTGTTAGGCATATCACCCCACTGGAGAGTTTCACTTGAATACATCACAGGAAGTGCTTCGCATCCTTGACGAGGTCTTGAGTTTGAAAGGCCGATCGCTCTCATTCCAACGCAACACACCATTGTTAGGTGCGATTCCCGAGTTGGATTCAATGGCGGTAATTTCTCTTATTGGCGCTTTTGAAGAGCAATTTGGCTTGGTGATCGACGATGACGACATTGATGGCGCGACTTTTGCCACGATCGGATCGCTGTCTGACTTTGTTAGCAGCAAGTTGGCAACTTGATTGAACTGCGCAGTGCAGCCTGAGGCCTTCTTTCTCCCGGCGAAAAACGGTCAACGATTTTGTTTGCTCCACCCCGCACACGGCCAAACCACGCGTGGCTTGGTGCTGTACATCCATCCTTTTGCCGAAGAAATGAACAAAACCCGCCGTATGGCCGCATTGCAATCGCGTGCGCTGGCGAAAGCAGGCTACGCGGTACTTCAGATGGACCTGCTGGGTTGTGGCGACAGTTCTGGGGATTTTGGCGATGCCAATTGGCAGATATGGGTGGAAGATATTGTCCACGCATGCCATTGGCTCCGCGGCCATGCCCGCCTCCCCAAAGCCGAACTGGAGGCTGCCCCCCTGTGGTTATGGGGGCTTCGCGCGGGGTGCCTGCTAAGCGTATCCGCTGCCAAACAGCTGGGTAACGCTTGCAACTTTCTTTTTTGGCAGCCACCACCATCCGGCAAGGTGCTTTTGCAGCAGTTCCTGCGTCTGAAAGTCGCTGGTGACATGCTGAATGGCAAGAGCAAGGAAGCACTGGAGACTCTACGCCGAAAAATATCCAACGGCACACCGATGGAGGTCGCCGGGTACATGCTGTCAGCTGAGCTCGCCATGGGGCTTGAACAGGCGGAGCTTGCGCCCCCGCCCGTCATTGGAGGCCCATCCAGACTCGAATGGTTGGAAATAATTTCACAGGAAAACACCTGCGCAAGCGCCATTGGCAAGCAAAAAATTCTCCAGTGGCGGCAGTCGGGCTACGGTGTAAATAGCCATACCGTGCATGGCCCTGCGTTTTGGCAAAGCAGTGAATCGGTAGACGCACCAGCACTCATTGCGGCCACCACTGCCGCCCTTACACCGCCCGGGGTATGAAGTACGCAGAAGAAGCCGTGCTTTTTCCCTGCATGGGCGACACATTGCTCGGCATTGTGGCCAAACCGGAGGTGGCGACGGACACAGGGGTCATTGTGGTCGTGGGTGGGCCCCAGTACCGTGCCGGAAGTCACCGCCAGTTTGTACTCTTGTCTCGCGCGCTGGCAGCCGCAGGTTACGCCGTGCTGCGCTTTGACTACCGTGGTATGGGCGACAGCGAGGGTCCGCAGCGTGACTTTCAATCGGTCAGTCCTGACATTGCGGCGGCTATTGACACCTTGCAGCAGTGTGCCCCCTCCGTTCGGCGTGTGGCTTTGTGGGGCTTGTGCGACGGAGCATCCGCCGCCCTACTCTACCGCTTTGACACCCATGACCCGCGGGTGAGCGCTCTGTGCCTGCTCAATCCATGGATTCGGTCGGAGACAAGTTTGGCACGCACACAGGTGAAGCACTACTACACGCAGCGCATTGTCGAAAAGGAATTTTGGACCAAGCTACTGAACGGAAAAATCGGTCTCAAAGCCTTCAAGGCATTGTTACGCAGTGTCCAGTTATCCGTCGCGGGTCGCTGGTACTTGGCATCCCAAGCCTCCGCACCGGACCGAGCCACACCAACACAAATGCCCTACCAGCAACGGATGGCACATGCATGGTGCAACTTCACGGGCAGCATCTTATTGCTGCTCAGTGGCGACGATTACACCGCCAAAGAATTTTGGGAATACGCCAGCAATGACCTGGCTTGGCAAAAATCCATGAAACATCCCCGCCTGACCTGCCGCAAACTGATCGGCGCCGATCACACCGTCTCCAACGCCCTATGCCGAGCGCAGGCGGAAGACCTGACACTTCGGCTGGGCTTGCCTAGTTCGGGTCCAAGCCACTAAAGACACGCGACTTGCTTGGCATCAATGGCCCTATGCACAGCCTAGGGCGACCACCAAATGCCACAAAAGGATGCTGGTTGGACATCATCCATTGAAACGAACCCAGGCACAAGAACAAGGCCCATCCGCATTTTCCCGCTCCCAGACTCCGGTGCGAAGCAATAGAGCGTTGGTTAAACGCATTGATTCTGCTGATGGTGTAACACACGCCTTGCGGTTTAAGCAGCGCATCGAATGCATCCCACTGTTTGGCAAAGAGAAACCCCAGTCGCTCTGGCGGGGCTACAAAAACATCAAAATCCCAAACACACGCACCGTCCTTCGGCAAGACGTAGTCCACACGCACTTCATCTTCAATATAGGTATGGTGAACAAACCATATACAACCCACAAGCGCATCACCCTTGGTCGTCATCAGACATTGCGCCCCTTGGGAAAACCGCTGGGAAATGACTGCCGATGGACGCCCCAGATCGCTTAATGCAGGATCCATAGCCTGAATGAGCCGAAAGGAGTATGCCCGCCCCCTGGCCAAGGGAAGCCTCGGCCGATCATGCACCGGTTGAGCCCAAAATTGGTAGAAAAAGAAACCACACCGATGGTTAACCCGGCGCAATGCGCGGTCTAGCAGGTACAAAGATGCAGTCTTTGCACCCAATTCACGAACCAAGGTAGTTAATCGCTGCCAAGTTGAAGTCATCATGGTGTTGCAGCGCTGAGTGTATTTTCACCCCGTACTCCACTTTTGCGCTTTCTCAATCTGAGGCAGACGACATCTGAATTTAATGGCTGACCATGAAAACCGCTTTCTGTAACTTTGGTCGCTATCAAACTCGTGCTGCAAAGGGGCTCGCCGCGGTCTTTGTGGCCACCGCACCGTTTGCGTCAGTCGCACTTGCGCAGTCAAACTACTCATCCTGCGGATCGCTTGACAATCCCTATGGCCCCTTTGACTATCGCCTCCAAAAGAGCAAACTCAATATCGTGGAGCAATACCACTTCACCCCCAATGTTGAGAGTCTGGTCAGTGGGAAGTCGTCAACTTTTGTAGGGGGCGACTTAGATTACACACTCAGGGCCTCTCCCAACCACCACCGGGCCTTGATGGCAATGATGCGGCTTGGCGAAAAGCTAAAAACACCTCAGCCTCAGGGATTGAGTTATTCGGTGGAGTGTTATTTTGAACGTGCGCTTCGCTTTCGGTCCGATGACAGCATCGTAAGAATGCTTTACGCCACCTATCTCTTTAAGAATAACCGTGAGCCTGATGCGGTCAGGCAATTGGGACTGGCATCGGAATCAGCGGGAGATAACCCTTTTACCCACTACAACATCGGTTTGATTTACCTTGACCTACAAAAATACGACCAAGCTTTGGCACAGGCCCACAAAGCCTACGGCCTTGGTTTCACCCAAGCAGCTTTGCGCGAGAAACTCAAAAGCCTAGGAAAGTGGAAAGAGTCCTCCGATACCCCACCAAATGCAGACAATTTGGGGGGAAGCGATAGTGGTCCTAAATAAACGTAGCCTCATTTGAAAAAATCAATTTATTTTTTCAACCTCAATAATTTTTTTAACAGATTTCCGGCTAGCGTCAATGCCAATTTGACCTGCGTTCACGGCCTTATTGAAGGATGCCAACATCGTATCCATGCATTTGGCAAACTCTGAGTGAACTCCGAAAACGACGTCAAACATTCGCTGAGTATGGGCAGCATAGTCTTCCGTCGGGAGCCGTAACATTTCTATTTGCATCGTTAACCATTCCTGCGCACCTTTGGCACTTAACAACGTTTGAGCGCGCCTACACGACTCAACAACAGAGGCCTTTGAGGCAGCCAGATTCAACCAAACCATCTCTTCGAATCCACCGTACACATTTTTCGCCAAATCTTCCAGCATCTGAATGCCTTCCCTATTTGCGGTGGAAATTTTTTCTGAAATATTGTTCATTGAATGCTCCTTGCTCAAATAGTAAACAGGCCAAATTTATGACTGACACCACCCTATTCCAGTGAATTTCCCATGGCCCATTGAAGCCAATAAGCAATGCCATTGTGTGCGTTTTCGCATGCGCGACATACGCGATGTAGGAAGTTGAAATGCCCTATTTTCTAATTAAAGATAGGCTTGTTTTTGGTTGATTTTTCTCAATCGAGGCTCTCCCAACTCTGAATTTAATACCCTATAGAAAAAGTGATTTCTCTCGGGTCCGGCAGACAAGCTGTTGGGATTTTTTCACATAAAACAAACGATTTCATTCGTCAAGGAGCGTGGGTGGTGAGTGAAAAAACATACCTCATGAAGGCACCGACAGTAGTTTCGCGCCGTGACGGTGAAACGCAAAAATCCAATGGCGGAGAAAGGCGACCCGCCTTGGACCTATCTATCGTGGTACCCGTTTACAACTCAGCGGGCACCTTGGATAGCTTGCTACAACGAATCTCAAGCACCCTTGAAACGGTCACTCCAAACTACGAAATAATTCTGGTTGACGACGGAAGTCTCGATGATTCTTGGGCAGTGATTCAGGCGCTAAAGGAAAGTTATGGCGCTCATTTGATTGCCGTTCAGCTCATGCGCAACTACGGACAGCACAACACATTGATGTGTGGTCTGGGTGTAGCCCGTGGGGAATATGTAGTCACCATGGACGACGATCTGCAGAATCCACCGGAAGAGATTCCCAGGTTATTTTCATACATCAAACAACATAAGCTGGATCTTGTCTATGGCTGCCCCCAACATCGACACCATGCAGCATGGCGCAATTGGGGATCCCGCATTGTTTGGCATTTCTACCGCACCGTTTTTCGGTACCAGGTTACCCCCACGCCATTTCGCATCATGCGACATCAGCTGGCACAAAGCGTGATGTTCTACGACCTCAACTTTACCTACCTTGATGGCTTATTGGCCTGGTGCACCAACCGTGTTGCAAGTATTGAAGTCGAACACCATACCCGCGCACAAGGTCGATCCAACTATTCCATTGGCAAGCTGCTGGTCCTGGCACTCAACCTGTACACCAATTTTTCGCTCATTCCGCTGCAAATCGTCAGCGGCTTGGGGTTATTGACCGCAGCCTCGGGGTTTTTTGTTGGTATGTACTACCTATTTCAATTCTTTGCCTCCAACATCGCAGTGCCAGGTTTTGCATCGACCATCATTGCCATTCTGATATTGGGTGGAGTCCAGCTTTTGGCACTGGGCGTCATAGGTGAATATCTGGGTCGATTACATCTGAACGTCAACCGAAAACCGCAGTATGTGATCCGCAATATTGAGCGCTGGGAAAAAATCCCTGCAATGGCGGTTGAAATTGTTCGGCATCAACATGTCGGCCATGTCTGAAAAAATATGCACTCCATCGCTGCAGATGGAATGGTCCCAGGCGCCATGGGATGCAGCGGTGTGCGGGTTTCCAGTCTTGCAAATTACGTCCATGAAAATTCAAGGAAAAAATGCCAGCCAGGACATGCAGATATTTGAAGATGAGCGGGACCGCCTGGGCGCAGGACTGGTGAGTTGCAGGTTACCGCACGCGTGTATGGCCGAATCCATGCTACTGGAGGACCACGGCTTTCGGTTCATTGAAATGGTGTTCCAACCTGAAATTGACCTGGCGACTTTTGATGGAAATATAAGTATTTTCCCTTTAAAAATCGCCAATGCAGGAGAAATTGATTTACCAATTTTGCAGGATATTGCCAGAACAGCATTCCACAATGAACGATTCAAAATGGACCCTCGGCTTGATCCCGGCATCAGCGACCAGCGTTATCAAAACTGGGTCGTCAACAGCTTTTACCATCCAACACAGGATCTGTTTGTCATCTACAACGACGATCAAGCTATCGGGTTTTTCGTCACAGAATTACTGAACGCCAGCACCTGTTACTGGCATCTCAATGCGATTGCGCCGGCCGCACAAGGAAGTGGTCTGGGGCGACGAGCATGGGTGAGCATGATGAATTATGCAATCACCACGGGCGCACAACGGGTACATACCAGTATCGCTGCACGAAACCAACGGGTGCTGAATCTCTATGCGAGTTTAGGCTTCCACTTTGCACCACCTTCCATGACATTTCACTGGGCCCGGCCAGAAGGATGCCAATAAAGCCATGGATATCTATATGCACCTCACTCGGTACGCAGTGGTGGGACTCTTCTCCAATGCGTTTGTCTATGCAATCTACCTGGCACTGACACATTTTGGACTCGACCCCAAACTCGCCATGAGCCTGGTGTATTGCATCGGAGTGCTGCAAACTTTTGTGTTCAACAAAGCATGGACGTTTCAATTTTCCGGAACAACAGCTCCCGCCTTTGCACGTTACGCCGCAATTTACGCCGTGGGATATTTAATAAATATTTTTGTAATCATCTTATTGGTGGAGAGAGCTGATCTGCCACACCAATGGGTGATGGCCGGCCTGATCTTATTTATGGCGGTATTCTTTTTTATGGGCCAAAAATTTTGGGTCTTCCGCCATGATTCCAGAGCAAGGCGCGATGAAACAGGTTTGGCCGTGCATATGCATCTACAACGTTGGCTTTTTGGAACCTACTCGTTTATAGAAAACCTTCTGAGAATCGTACTGGAGTTATTTCCACAGCCTCTGCGCTATTGGGTATTCAAAGCAATGCTAGGACGCCTTGGTCACCATTCAATGATTGATTACCAGACCTATTTTCGTTACCCCTGGAAAATCAGAATTGGCGACGGTGTCTGGATCAATCGGGGCTGCGAGTTTTATGCTTCCATGCTGGCTGGCAGCGCCCACATCACCATCGGTGATCACAGCGCTTTAGGGCCACGTGTTCGGGTGCTCAGCGCCACCCATAACTATCGGTATCTGACCCTCCCTGACCAGGCCACCAGTGTGACGATAGGCCACCACGTCTGGATCGGTGCAGGCGCAACGATTCTTCCGGGGGTACGCATCGGCGACGGTGCCGTCGTGGCTGCAAGCAGCGTGGTGACGCACGACGTAGCCCCCTTTTGCATAGTTGCAGGCAATCCAGCGCGGTTCATCAAAACCAGGGAGTTAGACAATGCAAGTTCCATTCAATAAGCCTTACATGACCGGGAAAGAACTCTGGTACATCTCGCAAGCCCACGCAAGTGGCCACTTGGCAGGAGATGGCCAGTTCACCCAAAAATGCAGTACCTGGTTGGAGCATCGCATTGGCTGCAAAAGAGCATTGCTGACCCACTCCTGCACTGCAGCGCTTGAAATAGCAGCCATGCTGACGGACCTGCAACCAGGCGACGAGGTCATCATGCCCTCTTACACATTTGTTTCCACTGCCAACGCCTTCGTTCTGCGGGGTGCAAGGCCTGTGTTTGTGGATATTCGGCCTGACACCCTCAATATTGATGAAAGCAAAATTGAGGACGCCATTACTCCGCGCACCAAGGTGATTATTCCGGTGCACTACGCGGGAGTCAGTTGCGAGATGGATACGATCATGGATATTGCACGGCGGCACAATTTGATGGTGGTGGAAGATGCGGCGCAGGGCATTATGTCCACCTACAAAGGACGCCCGCTTGGCAGCATGGGACATATGGCGGCCCTGTCGTTTCACGAAACAAAAAACATCATTTCCGGCGAGGGCGGCGCACTGCTGATCAATGACCCGCGCTTGGTAGAACGTGCTGAGATGATCCGCGAAAAAGGGACCAATCGCAGCCAGTTCTTCAGAGGCCAAGTGGACAAATACACCTGGGTAGACATTGGCTCGTCTTATTTACCCGGTGAAATTGTGGCTGCATTTTTGTGGGCACAGATGGAAGAGGCGGAGGCCATCACCAAACGGCGCCTGGACATTTGGTCCAACTACCACCAGTGGTATGCAAGTCTGGAACGGTCGGAAAAACTACGCCGCCCGACCATGCCCCGCGAATGTGTGCACAACGCCCACATGTACTACCTGCTATTGCCAAGCCTGGCCCATCGCACGGCTTTTATTGATCGCCTCAAGACCAAGGGGGTCAATACGGTGTTTCATTACATTCCCCTGCATTCGTCTCCGCTAGGGCATACCACGGGACGTTCCGTTGGCGATATGGCAAACACCAACAATGTGGGTGAGCGGCTGGTTCGGTTGCCGCTGTGGTTGGGTTTGGAAGAACAACTCGCCGATGTCATCGGTGAAGTGGTTTCTGCAGCGCAGTAGCATCAGAGACGTTCTGTCGATGCGGTTTGCAGAGCGCGCGCGCCCCTCTTTGTCCATTACCGCCTTGCGTCCAGCTGACTGGACCCACCTTGCGGGTGTGCTGGTGGTGGCTATTGCCTTGCGCACTTTGTTCTACACCGGCTTTTTTGGGTCAGACGAAGTGACCTACACCATGACCGCCAACAACATAGTATCTGGCGACTGGCACGCCTCGGACTACATTGGCGCCACGCGTTATGGCATGAACCTCCCGGTCGCACTCTCCATCTACCTTTTTGGATTGTCTGAGGCCAGCGCCAACTTATGGCCGTTTTTGTGCTCTCTTGCTGAGGTGGCGCTCATTTTTGTACTTGCCCGCTGGTTGTGGGGCCCCCGAGCAGCCGTTGCCAGTGCGGGCTTGCTGGCACTGCTACCGCTGCATGTCCATTTTGCAGGACGCATGATGGCAGACCCCCCACTGGCTTTTTTCTTGTCACTCAGCGTGGCGCTGTTGCTGCGCTCTACCCACTCCAAAATTCCGTTGATGGCGCTTGCGGCAGGACTGGCATGGGGTGGCGTGTTTTGGGTTAAAGAATCCGTTGCTCTTCTGTATTTACCTATCTTTTTATTGCTGAATTTTTACCTCTTTCAATTCGATGGACGCTGGTTCTGGCTTTTTTTCGGCATGGGCTTTGCCTTCGCCGCAAACTGTGTCCTCATGAACTCTGTAGCAGGTAATCCCATGCATATTTTCGCGGTCATGAAAGCGGCCGTGCTGAAGATAAGGGGCCTGCAACTCAACACCTCACCGTGGTTTTACCTGCACTATCTGTTCGCGGACGTACGGCACACATTCCTCCTTGGGTATTTGGCCGCAGCGGGAATCCTGCTGCAGGGATTGCATTTTTGGCGTGCCAGGCAAATCGCACCGGGAACCCAATTTGTGGTTCTATGGGTGATTTTGCTTGTTGGAATGTTTTCTCTTGCCGTTGTCTCCCTTTCACCAATCCAACTGGTGATGAAGCAGACAAACTACATGCTGATATTCGCGGGCCCATTGGCGCTTTTGGCGGGTTGGTTCCTATCGACACTGTCGAACCGCATCTTGCTTCCCCTAGGGGCATTGGTGGTATCTGGTTCGGTATTCCTGGCCGCGCTTGAGCAGCAGGCGGTCACGGTATTTACCGCCAATAGCAAATCCGCCTATGCCTACCTGCGCGACCACCCCGAGGTCTCCCTGCTTGGGACCACCAACAATGGGCGTGCAGTGCTGTTTTACGCCATGATGGACGGTTACCCCAACTTGCCTGAAAGGTTCTTATCGTTCGGTGATCTGTATGGAGCCATGAACTCCCATGGGCATGCTGATGGGTATGCGCTCGCCACAGGTAAAAATGTTTTCGCAGTGCTTGACCTTCAAAACATCGACTGGGGCAGCACCCCTGGTGCAATACGGCGACTTGCCGATGTTCCTGCGTGTTGGAAACCCGCAGGCACTTTGATCCCAGCCACGCTGGGCAGCGGCCACAGGCTGGTCCAAGGGCTGGTTTATATTGGCAAGTTACTGCCTATGCGTCTGCAGCAGCCTTTTATGAAGAATCTTCAGCCGCTGGCGCTTCCGGCTAAAGCCTATTTATTCCATGTGGAGGGAACGTGCTGGAATTTGGGAAATCACGGCAAAACATAGTTCACCGTTAGCTTGGGCCGCAGAGTGGCGGAATTGATGTATTCGCGCGCATAGTAGTACTTGATGTTGATGTCATCCCCACTGCTTCTGCGCAAACGCCAACCGTAATTTGGAGCACCCGCCTGCATGGCCCCCAAGCCTTGCGTCACATTGATTTTCACCCAGCCGGGGTCCCAAGCCGCCAAGCCTGAACCGTCTGCTGTTGCGACGTAGTCCGTGCCAACGCCAAACGCACCGCCGGTGGCCCATGGCACCCCCGTACGGCATGAATTCCAGGTGGCCTGCTTCTCTTGCCAATCGCACAACATGCGGTACGCGGAAAGCGTGAGACTGTAACTGCTTGATTTGTACAGCTCCAGACTGGCCGATGTAATAACTGCATTGTCTGGAACAGGCCCACCTTCCCGGTTGAAAATGGCGAAGCGCACCATATTGGCATAGTAAATATAGAGGTCTATCAAAGATGGATTGGATCCATAGTTCACATCCTTGGCATTGCCAGCCAGAGAGGTATCTCGTGTCCCTGCATACCCGTTTAAGCCATCTTGCAGCACCACCGTTCCACCATTGGCCTGCACCACCTGGATATTGACAACGGAAGATATTTGGCTGGCAGATTGGTTGTCATAGGCAATGGCAGTCAATGCATGGGAACCTACGCTGGCGCCGGTCCAATCAAAGCGCCAAGGCGCGGAGGTGTCGCGCGCCAACAGGGTCGCCCCATCGTAAAAATCTACCCGCACCACGGAGCCATCCGCATCGGAAGCACTGGCGACCAGACTTATCGTCGCACCTTGCAAGAACTGTGAACCCGAAGTGGGCATATCAATCGACACACTCGGAGCCTGGTTCGTCGATCCACCACTGGAGGGTGCCTTCCATCCCACCGGTTTATAAATCCAGATATTGCCCAAGGTGCTGTCTTGCAAGGCCATGAAGGCATCCAGGTTGGGGATGTATTTCCACTTTCCCAAGATGCCGGTCCCCGTCGCCTGCGTGGGCGTAGCGCCAGTAGGGAAAATCTGCTTGCGCAATTGCCAACCGCTGGGACTCAGCGTAGCCGGTGGAATCAGCATCCATACCTCTGGCCCGCCACACCAGAGGGCATATTGCCGCCGGGCGGGGTCAAAATCGAAACCGCAGTAGCGAATATTGATTTGTCCGCTGGACAATTTGCTGGAAAACTCACCTGTCGAATCGGTAAACGCGATGATTTTTTCATAATTGGTTTCGGCTCCTGGCGCCGCGACATTCCAATACGTAAACGGCCGGGTCTTATCGCCTAGTTTGGCAAAAATCTTTTGCACCGGGTCATAGGTGCAAACGGTCTGGCCCTGTGGCGAATCCCACCAGCCGCCAATTTGCGTCCACGTATCCGCTTTGGGATTGCTCACATCGTTGACCGCATAACGAAACAACTGGGTCGCCGTGCCCCCCAAGCGCGCCGCCACGTACACCACGTCTTTGCCGTTTTCCACTGTATAGCCTGTGCACCCCTCCACATGTGACGCGGGCAGACGGGGCGTTCCGGCAAGGTTCAGCGGAAGATCTCGGTTTTGCCACATCCGACCGCCCACAATTTCTGGATGCGGGCTCACTCTTTTGACGTGTGAACCTGTCGTTCCCCCTACTTTGTTTGGGTCCGCCTTATTGGGGTCCCAGAGATACGGGCCGGTGTTGCGGCTCTGCCCATTGACCGTGGCTCGCCGATACATGTCGCCATTGTTGTACGCAGCCCCACCAAATGTCAGAAAACGATCAATGATCGGTAAAAAGACGTTGCTGTCGTAGGTGTGGGCCGCAGCAGGGGCGGCATCCGGTCCATCGAGCGCCGTGAAATTTCCCGATGCATCCCTGGTAATGTCGCTCGGCAAGGAAGCGCGTTCCCACTCGCGGGTGCTTCCATGCCACCGGTAGACATCATTGCCCGGATAATTGGCGTGGCCCCCGCCATACAGGACTAAGTCCCCACGGTTTGAATCCCAGGCAAAACTGCTCCACGCAATAATGATCTTGGAAGGCGGCGAAGCGCCCCCACCGTTGACATCCAAAGGGCGCAATTCTTCAGGCGTCCATACATCGGCATAACTATTCAAACTGGCTTGTACCCAAGAACCTTCTGGCATGGCATTGAGCAGGCTGACCAAACCCGGCAAACTGGCGCCGGTTGATGCAGAAATATCAGTGGACGTGCTACTGAAGGCCCGGACACTTGCTGCGGCTTGAACACGCGGGGTCACGTTGCCGGAGTTCGGCATCTGGCCTGCCTTCTGGGTCGCGTCCCGATGCTCACTCGGTGGCAACACGGCATCGGCCTCCACCACATCAATGCGCACCGTTGCGCGCACCTCGGTGTTATTGGCGTCACTTACAGAAACTGCTGCATCGAAATGCCCCAGTTGTGTCGCCTGCCCCTCAATGCGCCCCGTCTGCGCATCCAGTGTGAGCCCCTGCGGCAAACTACCGTCCGCTATTTTCCAGCGATACGCCCCACTCCCGCCCGACGCAGTCAGCATGGTGCGGTAGTTCTCTCCCAATGTCGCCACTGGCAATGCGGACTGATCGACCGAAGGACCTTCCGAACTGCCGCCACCACAAGAAGAGACCAGCGCGCAACTCAGCAAAGTAACAACGACGCTTGTAATCCATTTGAAACGGTATTTCATAACGACCTCTTTTCTTGCAAAAAGTCTTATGACATGTAAGTCGTTTTTAAAGCCATGAATTGGCCGCCGTTGAGAAAAGTCAACAATACTCAGGCGATAAATGTGCAAATACCGACGCTGTTCGCGGTGTTTTCATAGGAAATAGCCGTGGAACGGCGCGCTTCCTGGACTCGGGGCAACATAGGTGAACACTATGCGCCCACAGGAGTGTTGCTCCTTCGATAGCAACTCCGTATCCACTGCATCGCGGGGCGCTCTACCCATCGGCTCACAACAGCGGCCATGAAAAAATTTGCACCCAGTGTCATCAAAATCGCAACATCGATGGAAACGTCCAAGGTTCGCAGTCGCAACAGCACAGCCCATCCAATATTTTCGTGCAATAGGTACAGAGGGTATGAAATCGTGCCAAGCCAAACAAAGGGCCCAAAGCGAAGCATCGAAAGCTTGCTGTTGGCAGCCAGAAACACCACCACCAGAAAGGCCATGGCAAGGCACGCAACAAGAATGGATTCGCAAATCCATAGGGTTGCAATCGCCAGCGCAGCGGTCCGCGCCGACGGCCAGCACGCACCCACACGGCTACGGCTCGTCGCCAGGTAGACCGAAACTCCCAGGGCAAACCACGGGATGTATTGCAAGATCAGCAAACGAAAAACAATCCATGGAAGGCTAATTCCAAACTGCGTCTCCAACAGGTAATAAGCCAGCCTCAACAGCAAGAGCCCAAACAAAAATAGGTGCACCCGGGTCAAGCAATTTATTCGGTAGAGCAGGAACATTCCGCTGTAAAAAAGCAGCTCAACCTCAAGTGTCCAGTACACGCCATCCACATGGGGAACCCGAAACAGCCCGTGCACCATCAGCATATTGGCAAGCGCCGAATCTATGTCCACCAGTTTCCCCGGCAACCCCAGCCAATGGGTAATGCCAAAGGTGAGAAAGATAGCGGCCCAGTAGGTCGGAAAAAGACGGCTGAACCTAGACACGACAAAGTCCATGGGCAAAACCGTTTTCTCCAGCGTCATGAAGATGACAAAACCGCTGATGACAAAAAAAAGCCCCACGCCGTAGTGCCCATGGGGGTACACGACGATAGGCTGTACGGTGGAGGGAAACAAATCGGTGAAGCGGGTCGTGTAGTGAAACAGCACCACCGCCAGCGCAGCCAGTCCGCGCAAGGCATCCACTTCAAGGAGTCGATTGGAACGGGAAATGGACATCGTTTTAAAAATATTCCCCGTCAACTTTGACTTGCGCTGTCCTGGTCCATGACGCGTCAACGTGGTGCATAAGCCCTGATTAGAGACAGGGGGTAGATCCCTCTGGTTGCGAAAGCGCAAGGCCCTTCAGGTCCGACTCCCTAGACTAGGATCGCCCCTTCCGCTTTGCCCAAAAAATCACACCAGGCAACCATGAAAGACATTGTCCAAGGGACGATCCTGACCGTCGCCATGCGCTGGACCGACCGGCTCATCGGCTTGGTGAGCACGCTGATATTGGCCAGGCTACTGGTTCCAGAGGATTTCGGCATCATTGCCATGGCGTCGTTGTTCATTACCCTTGCCGACGTTTTTTTTGATCTGGGCGTTTATGTGACGCTGGTACAAAACAAATCACCCAGCCAGGCGCATTTTGATACCGCGTGGACTTTGGGCTTGTTACAGGCTGCGCTTGCCGCGGTGGTTCTTTTCCTCTCGGCTCCCTATGCTGCTGCCTATTTTCATGAACCTCGTGTAGAGGACGTCATCAAGATTCTGGGTTTGGGTTTGCTGATCACCGGATTCGACAACATCGGTGTCGTCAATTTCCAGAAGGAGATGCGCTTCGGACAGGACTTCATCTTCATGTTCACCCGGCGTTTTTCCGGCTTCGCCGTCACCATCATTGCGGCGTGGATGCTGCAATCGTATTGGGCCCTGGCGATTGGCACGGTGTCCGGGCGCTTGGTCGGCCTGGTCTGCAGTTTTTTGATGCACCCCATGCGTCCCCGCTTGGGTCTCTCCAAGGTTCGGGAAATACTGGGCGTTTCGCAATGGCTGATGGCCAGAACCACGGGTGGGTATTTGGAGAGCCAACTCCACCGTGTAGTAGTTGGAAGACGCGACGACGCCACGGTCATGGGAGCCTATGCAATGGCCGGCGACATCAGTGCCATGCCATCGACCGAACTGCTAATGCCAATCAACCGCGTTCTCTTTCCCGCCTTCGTACGGGTCAAGGAAGATCCGCAAGAGCTCAAGCGCGTTTTTTTGATCGCCCAGGGCGTGCAAACTCTGATTGCGATGCCCGCCAGCGCGGGCTTGGCATTGGTGGCCCCCGAAATCATCATGCTCATGCTGGGCGAAAAGTGGTTGATGGCGGTGCCCTTCGTACAAATATTCGCAGTGGCGTCCCTGGCCACGGCGATGCTGTCCAGCGCAACCTACCTAATGATCACCCTTGGCCATGTGAAAGCGCTTGCACTTTTTTCATGGGCACAAGTCGTCTTATTTGCCGTTTTGGCCTTTGTTGTATTTCCGGCATTTGAAGCACTACAGATCGCATGGCTGAGGCTTTGGGTATCGGTCGCATCTGACGTGATTTTTGCCGGATTGTTGCTTCACTTTTTTTCACCATTGCGGTCTATTGACTTGGCGCGTGGCGTCTTGCGCCCGATCCTGGCAGTCGGCGCCATGGCAGTTTGCCTTCATGCATTGAGCACCTTTTGGGTCAGCCCCTCGCCCTTTGCCGCCCTGGTCGCCAAAACACTCATCGGGGCGGGTGTTTACACCAGCACGGTGGTCACCTTGTGGTGGGCGGCCGGACGGCCTTGCGGTGCAGAGTTTTACTTGCTGAACGCCGCCAAAAAGGTGTTGGCGAAACGGACCGATCCACCCCCTGTGAATGCCGCACCATGACCCACTTTTTGACCTTGGGCTCTCCAAAATTCGCCGAGCCGCGCCTCGCCCGCCTGTCGGCATCAAGCGGTGCCCCGAGTGCATGGCGTGAAGCCTGCAAAAATGGAATAGCTGAAGCACTTGGGGGAATCACCGGTGATTTCGCCGTGGGGCTCAAAGAATCCGATGGGCGAACGGTTTTGGCCGTGGACCGCTTTGCCATTCAAAGCCTGTGCTACCGGTTGGTGGACGGTGAATTGCGCTTTGCCGCCCGTGCCGATGAACTTGCCGATGCGGCGACCGAAATTGATCCGCAGGCGATTTTTGACTACTTGTTTTTCCACACCATCCCCTCACCGCGAACCATTTTCAAGGGCATTTTTCGCCTGCCTCCGGCCCATTGCGCTGTATGGGAAAACGGGAAATTCAAGGTCATCCCTTACTGGACAGCACAATTTACAGATGCTGGCCGCCCTTCCTTTCATGAATTAAAAGAGGAATTCAGGGGCCTTTTACGCGACGCTGTCTTTGCCCAACTGGACGGAGGGAAACCCGCTTGTTTTTTAAGCGGGGGGACCGACAGCTCCACAGTTGCAGGACTCATCGGAGAGGTATGTGGACAACCCGCAGCAAGCTACTCCATAGGATTTGACGCCACCGGCTACGACGAAATGGAGTACGCCAGAATTGCGGCCAAGCAGTTCAAGACCCTCCACCACGAGTACTACCTCACGCCGGCCGATCTGGTTCGCAGCATTCCATTGGTGGCATCCCATTACGACCAACCTTTTGGCAACTCTTCGTCGTTGCCAGCCTACTACTGTGCGGCCATGGCAAAGTCAGATGGCGTGTCCAAAATTTTGGCGGGGGATGGCGGAGACGAACTGTTTGGTGGCAATACCCGGTACGCCAAGCAGCGTCTCTTTGGCTGGTACAGCAGCTTGCCGACGCCACTGCGTACACACGTCTTGGAACCGGTCTTTGGCCACCCTGCCCTGAAAAAAGCACCGCTGACACGCAAAGCTGCCAGCTACATTGAACAGGCGCGTGTCCCCATGCCCGACCGGCTCAACATGCACAACTTGTTGAATCGTCTGGGTGTTGGCAATATCTTGACGCCCAACTTTTTGGCAATGGTCAACCTGGATCACCCTGCAGCCCAGCAACGCCAGGTGTGGGGGCAGGCTTCTGCCCAAGGTTCCCTCAATCGCAATCTGGCTTTTGACTGGCGCTATACCCTGGCGGAAAACGATTTGCCGAAGGTTTGTGGAACAACACAGCTCGCAGGTATCGCGGTTGGATTCCCCTTGCTCGACCAAGGCCTGGTCGATTTTTCACTCAAGCTGCCGCAAGACTACAAGCTCAAAGGGTTTCAACTGCGCTGGTTTTTCAAAGAAGCCTTGCGCGGTTTCCTGCCGGAGGAAATTATCCAAAAGCAGAAGCATGGTTTTGGCTTGCCGTTTGGAGTTTGGGCCACTCGGGACAGTGCATTGAAACGATTGGCGCAGGACTCACTGCACAGTTTGGGTGCCAGAGGCCTGGTGCGAAAAGATTTTGTGGAAACGCTGTTGACACAGCGACTTCCTGAACACCCCGGTTATTACGGCGAGATGGTCTGGATCTTGATGATGCTCGAACAATGGCTACAGCAGCACGCGCCCTCTTACCGACTCCCATAAACCCAGGCATTAAATTCCAATGGGGCGGTAAGCCAGCACTGCAGACTTGCTGCTGGCCATCCATACAAAGGACTTCAAGGCGGGCACATAGCTCCACCGTTTGCCGACCACATAGGCCGTTGGAATCGAAGCACCAACCACGGGGCGCCGTGTCACGGTCCATAGGGATGTTGGGTTTGAAGGCGGAACCAGGTCGTAGAACGCCGCGTTGTCGGCCGCGGTCAGCAGCACTATTTTGTCAACCTCCGGGACAAAGTCGAATGGCAGTGCCGCCCCCGCAGCCACCGGAATATCGCCCGACAAGTTGGCCACACGCCATCCCAACTCCGGGGTGGCGCAACGAAGGTACGCCAATACAGCCTTGGGGCCCACGGTGCACGTCAAGACCAACAGATCGCGGAGCGCGTCATAACGCAGGGTGGCACTGTCGGGGTTCGCTGCTGGTGCCACTGCCGCCAGGTTTGCAAAAGTAATCTCCAACTGCTGCTGGGTCGCCACGTCCAGGTAACGGATCATGGGCGGAGCGGAGGACAAACCAGCCATCCACCAAAACCTCTTGCGTTGGGCATCGTAGGCAGAACACGCGCCGGGGTTCAAATAGCTGGTCGGCCCGTTGACCGACCACCGCGTCCAAGTGCCATTCCGCATGGCTGACGACTGAAAGTCGAATCGGTGGGCCCACCCGGAATTGCAGGAGGCATTGACGTGCACGGCGTGGCTGGACACCCGAATCAGCGATCCACAGGGTGCACCACCGTCGGCGGGAGGCAATATGGCCAACGTGTCATAGGTATGCGCCGCCCCAGGCTGGCCATTGCCATATTCGCAGTACTGCGGCCTGAAGGCCTGATCGGTACGCGGGGAACCTGGCATCACGGCGATCCAGTTGGCACCGTTGTCACTGGGGGTTGGGTTGGACAGGCGCTTGAACGTCAAATCGTTCAAGTCCAAAACGACCACACTGTTGTCAAACGTGGCCGAGTGCCCCCCGCCGTGGAATACCATGGCCCCCAACTTGCCCCAATAGGGGTTGAACACACCGCCAGAGTAGTCGTCCACCATTTTCCCGAACGCATACTCCCACCCCGGTAACTTGCCGTTCTGTGAGAGAAATGAATTGGTCGTTGCCACTGTGCGTAAGCTGCCGCTGCCCACGGGAACCCAGCTCGGTAGGGCCCCCGGCTCCAACGCGGGCCCGGCGAGCGCATCGTTCGCGGCGCCACCCGCGCAGACCCCCGCACCGACAGCCTTCGCCATGGAGCATAAAAACGCACGCCGATCGCCAAAATTTTGCATGGCAAGTCCCTATAACCCGAGACACACAGCGTATTTAAGAGGCCCCCAACTCCCTTGCACTTTCGCAACGGTGTAACCAAGGCGCTTGAATCTAATCATGCGCAAGGGGACTGGCACAGCAGAGGTGGCACACCTTTTTAGCATTGGAGAAACCATGGACAGACGCAAATTTGTGCTTCAAACCCTGATCGGTGCCGGCACCCTGTCAGCCGCGGCATGTTCCGATGCAGCCAATGATTCGCCGCTTCCCGTTGACGCTCCAGGGCAAGCCCCCTCTGCAAACAAACCCCAGTTTTTAACCTGGGATGGCGGAAGCGGCCCCAGCCGTGAATTTTGGAGCAGCAAACTCCAATTGCCATGGGTGAACCAAGGGCGCGGTGATTGGCTGGATGCCAAGCAGGCCCCACAGGGAAGCATGTCCTATGCAGCCGACACCGTATCCGGTGGACCGGCCCTGTTCAACGTCACGGAACTGGTCAACCGCTGGCTGGGCTCCGGGGTGAACCGCGGCTTCTACCTCAACTCCACCCAGGCATGGCCCATCACATTCGCAGGGCGCACTGCCAGCCTGGTGGCTTCACGCCCCCAACTCCTGCTGACCACGGGCCAGGGTACGGCAGTGGTCGAATGTTCGTGCAACGCAAGCTGGTCGCCCAGCACTTACAAAACCGTGGACAGCCGGGAGGCGTTCAGCGTGGCGAAAGACAACCAGTTCGCGGCCCTGCAGTTTGATATTTCAAAAATCACGGGCCCCATCCAAAATGCCACATTGCAGCTGCACTGCCTATCGCTCAAATACCCCGGTACGCTGGAAATTTTTGAGTTGAATCCGCCGGAATTTCGCGATGGTGCAGGAACGTTGGCACCCCAAATGGGAATTGCAAACAACTACCCGCTGGACAGCGGCCTGGGCAACCACCCTGATGTGGTCTTTGCCGGTGATTTTTCTGACCTCTCCAAATCACGATGGCAAATGGGCAGTGTCGTCGCCGGTTCAAGCCAGGTGAAAAATCCTGCGACCCGGTCCACCTACTTGCGCGGCTTGATTCCCAAAGGAGAACTTTGGGGCTGTGATTTGGAACGCGTTGTAGTTGGCGGGACAAAAGCCGGTATACCAGCCAAGACCGAGACGGAACTCTATGGCCGCTACTACGTTTTTCTGGAGAACGATTGGGGCTCTGAGCTTGACGCCAACAAGATGCCCGGATGGGATGGCCGCTTTGGTTGGTGGAATTCGGCGGGCTACTGGCAAAACACCACCGGCAACGGAGGCTCTCGCCCCACCGGGCTGAAGGTGAGAAACCAGGCAGCTAACCGATGGGAATACGAAGGCGCGTCCATGCGCGGGCATGGAGGCACACGCGCGAACGACGGCAACCCCTACGACGCGCTCTTTTGGATCGGGAGCTACATCTACCACCTGGACCAAGCAGGTGATTTTGGCGAGGGCATCCACTGGCCAGGAGTGGTCATCGGCAAAGGCCGCTGGTATTGCATCGAGCAGTACATCAAGATGAACTCCATCGCCGGACCTTTCGACGAGGCCGGCAACGGTGAGGCCCTCCATGACGGCCAGTACAAGGTTTGGGTCGATGGTGTTCAGGCCTATGAACGCAGCAATTTCCGCTGGCGCCGCCACCCCGAAATGGGCATCCAGGGCTTTTGGCTCAACTGGTACCACGGTGGCACGGCCGCAGCGCCCCGCACCATGCATTTTCGGATGGACTCTGTGGTCTTGGCGCGCGCCTACATCGGGCCACGCAAAGAAAGCGCTTAAAAGGAAAGTCCGCCAGGTAGCGAAGCGGCCAATGCCGCCACTTTCGCTATCAATATCATAGCTGCTTGCGCTTATTCTACGGGGGCTAGAGTCACTTTTCATTGTGAAACAACCCCACCAGAGGAAGCACGGGCCCATACGGCTCTCAGGCAGGAAGTGGAGACACCCGGGTTCGCAAATTGGAAATCATGCGCAGGCCATAACGCGTGCGCGTCCGGTCCCATGGGGCGAAGCGCGGCAACTGCCAGGGATCGCTCAAATGCCACGCGACTCCAGGCGTGGTGGAGAACGCCGCGACAAACCCAGCCTCTTTGACCATGGCAACGTGCCTGCTGGAGTAGTCGATGCCGGGCTTTCCATTGGGGTAGGCAAAAAAGCAAACGGGTTCACCCAACAAGGACTCCAGCACCGCCTTGCTGCCCGCGATCTCCCGCAGGCATTGGCCATCGCTCGCAGTCTGAAGAATGGGATGGGTACAGGTGTGTGCACCGATGTGCATGCCCGCATTTCGCAATTGCAACACCTGCTCCGAACGCATCATCAATGCCTCGGGCAGGCCCCCCTGGGCCATATCCACAAGTCGGTCAACGGTTTGTCGGCGCGTGGCGGGCGCAAGGTACTTGATTCGCCCCAGCAATTGGTCGATGGCATCACGCTTTTGCGCCACCGTGTCGAGCCAGAACACGCCCAAGCCGAGCGCAAGCTCTCGCAGGTCGAGCTCGCGTCGGTGGCAACACCGCACCGCCTCAATGACTGCGTCGTTCCACATGCATCCACCGTCCAGGAAGTCGGTCGAGATAAAAAAGGTAGCGTTTGCACCGTGGCGCCGCAAGATTGGCAAGGCATTGGTGACGTTGTCTGCGTAACCATCGTCAAAGGTGATGGCGGCGGCCCGTGCAGGCAGCGTCCCGCACTGAAGCTGCGCGACCGCTTGGTCCAGTGGCAAGAGATTGAACCACTGGCTTACCCAACCGAGCACTTCATCAAATCGCACCACGTCAGGCTCATGCGGAAAGATCGCATCGGGCTGTGACAGTACGCGGTGAAAAATGAGGACGGATAGGCATGCGTTGGGGCCAGTCGGCGACAAGGCCTGCGCAACACGTCTCAAGATCATGCGTTTATCCGCTGCGGTGTTGCCACCCGGACCTTGCTCGTGGGAGCCTCGGCATCCAATGCACCCTGGGTGTCAACATTCCAGCGTTTCTCTTCAAGCCAGCGCATCGACACCACCAGGATCACCAAAATGTTATAGGGCAAGTCGAAGTAGGCCAGGCTTAAAAACGCACCGCCGACCGCGTAACCCACCAGCGACACCTGGCACATTCCCGCCAAATGGTGTGCCCAAAGCGTGTCTGGCCGATCCACAGCGACACTGCGAATCCGCCCAATAGTTCGAAATGCCAGCACCCAGATCAACAAAAACAAGAACAGTCCAATGTAGCCATGCTCACCCAGAACGGAAAAATAGATGCTGTGTGCCACCTTGATATCGGTGGGGTCGGGGGCGTATTGCGCAAATATTTCGGGGGTATAGATTTCAAAACCTCCGCCAGTCATACGATGATTTGCCAGCTTGGAGGTGACCCACCAGGCATTGATTCGGCCCATGGCGGACGCATCCTGTTCATAGTTCTGAATGGTGTTCATGCGGTCCTCCCATGAACTCGGCATGAAAGCCATGACTGCCATGGCCACCATGGCGACGGCCATGCCCGTGGCAAACTTTCGGCTCGACCGCATCCACAACACCAGCCCCATGGCCGATAACGCCAAGAAGGCCCCGCGCGACTGCGTGCCGATGGCGGCGATCACCGACAGCAGCATCAATACGAGAAGGCCCTGCCGAATCCATCTGCGTGTGGCCACCATTCGCAAATAATTCATCAAGGGAATGGTCAGCACCATGGCCAGCGCAATTTCGTTATTCCCCTCGATAAACCCACCGGCCGGGCCCCACACGCGCCCCGCCCCCCCGGTGGTGATGGTAAAAATGCCCCCTTTGAACCCGTAGAACCCAATGGACAAGACATTGATCCATATAAACCATTCAATGTGCTTGCGCTCACGCAAAGCGATCATCGCGATCAGTGTCATGAGCTGAATCTTCAAAATCTTGCTGAGCTGGGTCCACGAGGGCCCAGGGTTAATGGCAAAAATCGTCGTGATGCACATCCAGACCACGAACAAAGCCAAAACGACGACAGCCGGGGACAGCGGAAATTTGAAGCGGTCACGGTTGGCCAGCAAGGACACCAAGGCGGCGCATGCGGCAATGGCGGCAAACGGTGCCGACTGCGCAAAGCCAAAAGCAAGCTTGTGCGGATTCATGATGCTCACCCAGGTCCACAGCAAAACGGCCACCCAGGTGTGCCGAATGGCAAACGGCAAAATTGCCAGAACCATGGACAGCACCAAGATGTCACGCATTGCTAGCCCCCCTGCTGGCGTCCGCAAAGGCCTTTACGCGGCTGGACACATACCGGTACTTGCCCGAGGGTTCCGCAGGAATTTCACCCACTTTTTCCACCTGAACGGCAACGGTTTCGCCCAGGCGCTTCTTGAAGTCATGCACGATCCGCGCCTCTGCGCTTGGGCCAAACGCGGAGCTTGCAACCACTTGGACAACGATTTGATCCAAAGACAGCTGCTCAATCCGAAAGCCCTCTACGCCCGGCAGGTCACGAACGGCATAAATCAGTGCCAGGCCATGCATCACGGTTCCATCCTGGGCCACTACGAAATCTGTCGCTCGCCCTTGCACCTCACGCAGCACAGGCAAGCCACGGCCGCAAGCACAGTGGGCAGGGTCCAGCACCCCCCTGTCTCCGGTCCGGTAGCGAACAAACGGAAAATCTGCGGTAGCCATATGCGTTACAACAATTTCACCCGCCTCCCCTGCTTGCGTGGACTGCCCATTGGGCCGCACGGTTTCCACAATGATGTCTTCGGCACTGATGTGCAGGCTTCCCTGGGGGCACTGGTGTGCGATAAAACCGGCGTCGCGTGCCCCGTACCCATTGGCGACAGGGCATCCGAAGACTTCGCTGATGACTTGGCGCTGCGCGTCGTAAAGCCTCTCGGAGGTCACAAAGACAACCCGTATTCCGAGCTTGTGCAGTGCTATCTTCTTTTGGCGCGCATGTGCCGCGATGAGCGAAAGACTGGAGGGGTAACCAAAAAGCATTTTTGGCTTTTTGGCTTGTATGACGGAGATAAACCGGTCCAGGTTGCGCAAGGACATGTCAAAAGCCGGAAGCAAATGGCTGCGCAACAACCCGTCGCGCAGACGGCGCAATCGGTCTTGCGCGCCCAGCTCAATTGGGCTTCCCCATACCACCAGCTCCGGGTCACCAATATCCACCCCCCACCACCGGGTTGCTCGCCACTTGGCCGCCACATCATGGCTTTTGCGTGCCTTGCTTATGTAAAAAACCAGCGGCTCACCAGAGGAGCCCCCGGTGTTGTAACGTGCCAACGGGCCATGGCAGTCCGCCATGAACTGATCTCCATGGGTCCGAATGTCCTGCTTGCTAAGGCACGGAAGCTGCCTCAATGCGGCAGTAGACTGCACCTGATGGGGGGCAAACCCCTGTTTCTCAAAAAGTTGGCGGTAGTAGGGAACACGCTCTCCGATATCCAACAAGAACGCACGCAAGCGCTCTGTGCGCAAGGCTTCAAGTTGGTCCGGCGACCACCATTGGCTCATCTCCAATTGTTGGCGCAATGCATGCGATGTGTGCCCCTTTAAGCGCTCATGCAAGGGGAAGACAAAGCTCGAACTGAGATGCGTGTAGAGACTCATTCCTTAAGCTCCATTGCCAGGGCTCTGGGGTAGACGCTCAGCCATTGCGACTTCACGGTGGTCCAGCTGTATTTTTCAGCCTCAGCGAAACCCGCCTTTCTGAGCCGGTTTGCCAAGGACGGGCTGTGCAAAATCTGGAGCACTTTTTGTGCGATCTGCACGTCATCGCCCACGGGCGCCAGCAAACCCGACACACCATCCTCCAGCATGTCGGGAATGCCCCCGGCGTTGGTGCTGACCACAGGAACACCACTTGCAAACGCTTCAATGATGGAATTCGGCAGGTTGTCCACCACACTGGGGTTGATGGCGCAGTCGGCAGAGGCATACAAGGCCGGAATGCTGGCATTGTCAATGCGGCCCGAAAAATGCACCGACGCCTCTAGCTGAAGTGTGGCGACTAGCGCCCGAAGCTTGGCCAGTTCGGAGCCACTGCCCGCGATGGTCATTCTTGCGCCCACAAAGGTTTTTTTGACCACCGAAAACGCACGAATCGCAGTCGGGATGTCGTAAATGGCTTCCAGGTTCCTGGTGACTATCACATGCGGCGAGTCTCCAAAGGATCGGGGCGCCCTGGGTACGAAGCGCGTAAGGTCGATGACGTTAGGAATCACTTCAGTGCACAAACCGTGCTTGGCAAAGACCCTTTGCAAAAACACGGAAGGTGTCACGAGGATGGCAGCCTGGGTCAGCAATTTCAATACAAACCCGGGAGCTTGTGCAAAGAATGCGTCTGCGCCACCTCCGTGGTAACTGATGATGAATGGAACAGCGCGAACCCGCGCAATAAGCACCGCGGGAGTGACAAACAAATGCCATGCCCAACCGGAGTTGGCTTTGACGTGCATGACGTGGACCCGCCCTGCCGCCGACCATAAATGGAACACATAAGGAATGAGCCGGAAACCGGCCCGCAACCAGGGGATACGCGCCACCCAAGGCGGCTGGTAGGGCGCATTGGTACGCACCAATTCCACATCGACACCTTCCGCGGTGAGTAATCCGATAAATTGTTCAGTTTGATTCGCCATGCCTCCCGATGGCGGTGGCAAAGACCCGACCAGGCCTACACGGGGAAAGGTGCCAGTTTCCACGGTGCACTCAGCCTTGGGACACCGCTGGTTTCTGAATACTCCGCACCCGCATCCACATGATCAAACACAGCAGTGCCCCCAGCACCGACACCAATCCAAGCCACCCCACAAACAACAGATGTATACGAACACGCCACAACGCTTGGGCCTGCCCGCGATTGCCCTCGTCCACCATCAGCCGCACATGGGGATAGACACCTATGGCAATGGCTTCCAGCTGCTCCATGGAACGGGAGAAATGCCCCAAAT
This sequence comes from Rhodoferax sp., assembly GCF_030697375.1. Lineage (GTDB taxonomy): Bacteria > Pseudomonadota > Gammaproteobacteria > Burkholderiales > Burkholderiaceae_C > Allorhodoferax. The sequence goes on from NZ_JAUYQD010000040.1 coordinate 198,508, forward strand.
TCCGGGCGCGTAACGCCAGGTCATAGGAGAAAACGTTGTTGCCCCAAATCATGTACCACTCAGCGAGGCCTTGCCGGTACCAGGCCCACAGTTTGTCCTCGTGTTCGTAGCCAGGCCTGGCGCCTGGACTGAGCAGTGCCGTGTGGATGGACTGCGGCGCAGCAAGCACCGCTTGGCGAAAGTCAGCAGCCGAGATGGGAATTCCATCCGGTCCATAAAAATAGAAATTGTTAAAAATATCGACCAACTGCCAACGCTGGAGTTGTCGGTTCCAGATTTCTGGCCAGATGTGCCCATGCCCTCCAAAACCATCAAAAGAAAACGCCCAAGCTCGCACCGGAATACCCGCCGCGATGGCGAATGCCATAAAGACCCGCGTGAAGTCGCCACAATACCCGGTGCCCTCCTTGAGGATGCGCTGGTAGGTATCGCGAAGGTTGGACTGAATGGGCGACCCCACCAGCTGCGGATTGCTCAGCAAATGCTGGCTGATCGTTAGCACCTTGTCCCAATCTGAGGGCATTGAAGCCAGCCCTAGCTGCTTCGCAGCTTCCACGAACATGGGATCAACGGCCCCCCGCTCCTGCATGAAGTCTTCTGGAACCGCACTGGGGGTCCAATCAAAACGGTGGCCCTCTGTATCGACCAAGAGCAACGCATTGCGCATGCGGACGACTTCGGTAGAACTGCGCAAATAGGGCCCAAGCGACAACAGACAAAGAAGCAAAACAGCGAGGCAGCCCCAAAACCCGTTTCGCCAACGCAGGGCTGGGTTCCTGCTGTGTTTTTGCGCTACCAGCATAAGCCTTCCACCTTGGCCCGTATCGAAGCACGGTTGGGGAGGTTGACCAAGTCCAGCAGGATCTGGTCTGACCGGCAGCGGCTGGAAAGCCGATCCAATACCGCTTGTCCGGCCAGGCCAACCACCAACACTTCGGACGTCTCAATGACGCTGTCCACATCGGCTTGCAACATTTTTCCAATGTGCGGAAGATGCTTCTCAATAAAGCTGCGATTGGCGCCCAGCAACTGGGCCAAATGCACCTCGGGATCGTAGATGGACAGCCATTTGCCTTTACCGATCAGCTGCTCGGCCAGCGTGACCAAGGGACTCTCACGCAGGTCATCGGTCCCGGTCTTGAACGACAGCCCGATAAAACCGATCTTGCGCATGCCAGTGTCCAACAGCTTGTGCATTGCAAGATCCAAGTGGTTGCGGTTGGAGGGGATGATGGCCGCCAGCATCGGAATCTCCACGTCATGCATTTTGGCCAGGTAGGCGGTGGCCCTCAGGTCCTTGGGCAGGCACGAACCGCCGAACGCAAAACCGGGTTTGAGATATGCGCGAGATATGTTGAGTTGCGTGTCATGGCACAACAGGTCCATCACCTCAAAAGCATTCACGCCGAGAGCATCACAAAGACGTGCTGTTTCATTAGCAAATGTAATCTTGAGCGCGTGAAAATTATTGCAGCTGTATTTCATCATCTCGGCAGAACGCACCGAGGTTTCTACAAACCTGCAGGGCAAATGCCCAAAGAGCGAGCGCAGACGCTCAACGGGATAGGCATGGTTCGCACCCACCACGGTGAGCGGTGGCTTGTCGTAGTCCCGAATGGAAGTGCCCTCGCGCAAAAATTCTGGCTGGAAGCATAGAAAGAAATCTCTGCCATCTTTCTTCCCAGATTTCGCCTCAATGATGGGCCGCAAGACCTCCTCCACGGTTCCAGGAACCAGTGTTGATCGAAGAACGACCACGTGCGGCTCGCGCTTTTCGGCCAGTGCCATACCCATTTCCTCAGCAAGCCTCAGGATTGCACCTTGGTCCTGGCTGCCATTGGCTGCAGACGGTGTGCCGACACAAACGATTGAAATTTCACTCGCAAGCACCGCATTCTGCGCATGGGTGGTTACTGTTACCTTGCCCTTGGCTGCAACGGTTGCCATCAGATCCACCATGCCTTCTTCGACCACGGGCGTTTTGCCAGCCCCAATCAATTCAAGCTTCGTGCGATCGATGTCTACGCCAATAACCTCATGTCCATCGCGCGCCAAACAGGCCAGCGACACGGCACCAACATAGCCCAGTCCGAAAATGGCGATTTTCATACCGGCACGCCCTTGGTTTTTTTTGAAAAATTCCGGATACCTCGGTCAATGAGTTCTTCCATGCGCACCATGGAACTCCGCCACGCATGGTGGCTTAGCATGCGCATTCGTCCGGCTGCAGCCAGGCGCGCGCGTTCGGCCGGTCTGCTGACAATATCCAAAATGGCTTGCGCATAGGCTTGCGGTGTATCGGCAACCGCAAAATGCACCATCGGCTCGGCATCCACACCACCGGCAGCAGATGGGCTTGTCACGACAGGAACGCCCATGGCCATGGCCTCCAGAATCTTGTTTTGCGTACCTCGGGCAATATTGAGCGGTGCCACCATCAAAGCCGATTGCCGAAGAAAGGGGCGAACATCCGCCACGGAACCGGTGACGGTCACCCCTTCCAGCGCACCAAGTTTACGCACGGCGGCGGTCGGATTGGCCCCCACAATCACCAGCGTCAAGCGCGGGCGACGCGCCTTGAGCAAGGGCCACACATGTGTGCAAAATCGGGCCATACACTCCTGGTTGGGGTAGTAATCCATACGCCCAACAAAGCTGATGGTGTCGGCGTCATACGGTGCATCGACAGGGCAGAAAAACTCTGCATCCACTCCATTAGGGAACCAGTCGGTATCGGCATCGGCCCCATATCCATCCAGGGTCTCCCATTCGGCTCGGGTCGTCGCAGTGCACAAGTCAAAACGCTTTGCTAGACGTTTTTCCGCTGCAAGCAGCTTGCGCCCTTCCAGCAGGTACCCCAGGGACAAGGGAAATGGTTGGTAGTTGGCGTATTCAAACCATTTGTGGGAATCCATGTCGCCAAAGTCGAGGATTTTCGGAACATCCTGCACATGTTCTACGTATTGGGCTACGGAGGAACAATGGACAAAAATGAGGTCCCACGTTTTTGAAAGCAGTAAAGTTTGTACCCGCTGGGCGAGTTCCGGCGAATAAAAGAACCCCATGGACGAAGGGGTCTGCAGCGGAAGTCGAACGATCATCCGTGCGACTTGCACCCACTCTTTGACATGGCCCATTTCGTGACTTGCACAATAGGGTGCAATGCCTTTGCCCTCCAGTGCTTCTTCTGCAGACCGCGCCAAGGAGCCCACCGTCACCTGATGCCCGATGGATGACAAGTGCCGAATCATGTTGAAGGGGCGGATTTTTCCTCCGCGTTTGGGCGGAAAAGGGAAGCGGTGGCAAAGGTAGAGGATGTTCATGCAAGGTAGCTCTTAAGCTCTCCCGCGACATCCCCGGGATCCCGCCGGTCAAGATAAATTCGACTCCACACTTCCAAGTTGACCAGGGCCAGCAATGGGTCTGTTCCGTCGATGCGATTGGCTTCATGATCGGCCACCAGTTTGTCAATCGCCGTCTGCCGGAACAGTCCTCTGCGTTGAACGGTCTCCGGCGCAAGCAAGTGGCGCAGCAATGGGGCAAGCTCTTTCTTCAACCAGGCGCCCATAGGTGTACCGAATCCCCTCTTCTTTCTATTCAAAACATCCTGAGGAAGCAGCTCACGAAGGGACTCTTTCAGAACATGCTTGAGGCGGCCCCGGCGAACTTTGATCGCAGCAGGTATGGAGGCCGCCAATTCAACCAAGCGGTGGTCTAGAAACGGCACGCGACATTCAAGCGAGGCCGCCATACTCATTTTGTCGGTCAACATCAGCAAATCGTCTGGCAGCTGTGTTTCCGCATCCACGGCCAACATGCGATTCATGGCGTCTTGACTTTGGGCACTCGCAAAGGCCAGACCGATCGGATCCGACGTCGATTTTTCAGGGTTCATCAATAGGTCGGCCACCGCCTGCCGATCCAGTACCTGAAGGTAGCTGCGATACCGGTCATCAGCCGCCATTTCGGCCGATGTGAGAAAGCCTTTGGCCAACCGCACGGTATTGAGAAGCCCCGAGTGGCGGTCGCTCGGAAGGTACCCACTGAGGGATGCCGTAGAACGTCTCAGCCACTGCGGAAGACGGTGGTACTGCTGGACATAGTGGTCCCCCAGGTAACGGCGATAGCCCCCAAAGAGCTCGTCACCCCCAACACCAGAGAGGATGACCTTGACGTCCTGTCGGGCAAATTCAGACACCAGAAATGTGGTGATGAAAGCGGTGTCCGACAGGGGCTCATCCATGTGCCACAACAGCTTCGGCAACAGGGAAACAACATCCGGTTGAACCACAATCTCCCGATGCTGCGTACCAAAGAGCGCGGCCACGCGACGTGCGTAAGGCAACTCGTTGTACAACGCTTCCGCAGCGCTGCCAGAAAAACCAATGGCGTAAGTTCGGATGGGCTCGTGTGAATGCTTTGCCATGAAGCCCACCACGGCACTGGAATCTACGCCACCAGAAAGAAACGCACCAATGGGGACGTCACTGACCATCTGCATGCGCACAGATGCTTCCATTTGCACACGAACACGGTCAATCCACTCACGTTCGGATGCGCCCCTGTCCACCAGGATGGGAAAATTCCAATAACGCCACTCACGCACGGTGTTGTCCTCCACCGAGAGAAGCGTGGCCGGAGGCAACTTGCGTATCTCTTCGAAGATGCATTCAGGTGCGGCAACATACCCCAAATGCATATAGCTTGCCACCGCAGCGTGGCTCAGCTGGGCGTTCACACCAGGCAACTCCAGCAGTGCTTTGGCCTCGGTGGCAAACGCCAGGCGTTCTTTGTTCTGCATCAGGTACAGAGGTTTCACGCCCAGGCGGTCGCGCCCAATCAGCAATCTGTGCCGACGTGCATCCCACAATGCAAAGTCAAACATTCCATTGAGACGCAGTACAAAATCATCGCCCTCGGCGTCATAGAGATGCAACAGCACTTCACTGTCAGAGCCCGTTGTGAATTGATAGCCTTTGGACTGCAGTTCAGCGCGTAACTCCCGGTAGTTGTAGATTTCTCCGTTGCAAACGACCCAAAGCGTCTGCTCTCTATTGGACAAGGGTTGGTGGCCCCCCTCCAGATCGATGATGGATAACCGTCGCATGGCGATTCCACATGGACCGCTGATGTGCATCCCCTCATCGTCAGGCCCCCGATGCCGGGTGACATGCCCCATGGCCGACAGCTCCTCGGGGGCGACCGCATGCCCGTCAAACCGATAAATTCCATGAATGCCACACACGATAGAAAGTGACCTCAAATTTGTATAAATTGAGTGTGCTTGTACCGGTGCAAGGCACGTTGATAAACGTCACGGTATTTCGCTACGCTGGTGGTCCAGGTGCGCTCCAACTCCACAAATCGGCGGGCCTGCGCACGAATGCGTGGCCACGCACTGCGCTGGGCCAGTACTTGATCAATCGCGTTTCCAAGTGCGTCGGCATCACCCGCGCGAAATAGAAAACCCGTTTCGCCGTGGCGAATTAATTCACGATGCCCCCCCACATCGGATGCCACCAACATACTTCCTTGCGCCATGGCCTCCAATGGCTTCAATGGCGTGACCAGTTCTGTCAGTCGTATCGGCAATCGGGGATAAGCCAATACATCCATGAGTCCGTAGTAGCGCTGCACATCGCCATGGGCGATCCGCCCCGCAAAAATAACCCGATCTTCCAATCCCATCGCTACGGCCTGGGCCCTGAGATGGGCCTCTTGCGGCCCTTCTCCCACCAGAAGCACATGCAAATTCGGATGCTTTGGAAGCAAGCGCTGTGCCGCATCCAAAAGAAGATGCAGGCCCTCATAGCCGTAGAAGGATCCGACAAATCCGATCACCGTAGCGCCTGCAAGTCCAAGCTGCTGACGCAGGCCCAAGTCCGCGTCAACTCCGAACTTGAAAACAGTGACGTCCACCGCATTCGGGACCACCGTGATCCGATCATTTGGAATTCCCCGCAGATGAATATCGCTGCGAAGTCCCTCACAAATGGTTGTAACTTGGTCGGCTTGGCGAAGTGCGAAACTCTCCATTGCCCTGGACAAACGGTAGCGCAGGCTCCCCTCCACCGTGGTGCCATGATCGACGGCGGCATCTTCCCAGGAGGCACGCATTTCATACACAACCGGTACCCGGTAGCGCCTGCCAACCCACAGGCTTGGCAATGCATTCAATACCGGAGAGTGCGCATGTATGACATCTGGATTTGTCTCGTGAACAAGCTCGACAAGCCTGTGTTGCGTGAGGCGCATTTGAGCCACCCAACCCGCCCCACGAGCGCTCGGAGTGCGGTGGAACGTCATTCCATTGACGTCATCGTGCAAAGCAGACGTAGGTCCTTGTTTTGGAGTTGTCAGATGGTAAGTTTTCCAGCCGAGCTTGCGCTGCTCGTGCAGTATGGACAGGGTTCGAAAGGTATACCCGCTGTGCAAGGGGATCGAGTGGTCCAGCACGTGCAGAATGCGCAGGCTCATGCTTTCACCCCCGTCTGTTCCACACTGTGGTGATCCACCACTTGCCGCAAAAAAGACTCAAACATCATGAGCGTCCAAAGCGGCGCACTGTAATCGCGAGCGCCGGACTGGTGTGCATCAATCAAATGGCGAAGATAGGTCGTTTCAAACCAGCCGGTGGACGCCAACCGCTCCCCCAAGACGGCATCACGCATACGCTGCTTTAAAGGACCACGGAACCAACGCGCCAGCGGCACAGAAAATCCCATTTTTGGCCTGTACAACACGTCATGGGGCAAGTAGGACTCCATGGATTTTTTCAGCAGGTACTTTCCTTCCTGTCCACGGACTTTGAAACTGGATGGAAGCGTCGCAAGCCACTCCACCAATTCATGGTCCATCAGGGGCTCCCGCACTTCCAAAGAATGCGCCATGCTGGCGCGGTCCACCTTGGTGTTGATATCGCCGACCAAATAGGTTTTGAGGTCCAGGTATTGAATCAGGGCCAAGGGGTCGTCTGTGGCGGCTTGATTCGCGTGTCGAATGAATACCTCTTGTGCGTTGTACCCTGCCAGCTCATTTTTAAAGCGTTGGCTGAACAGTGCATGCCGCATGGGGCTGCGCAGAATGGACACGGACTCAAAATAGGACTCCACCGAATTGCGTGCCAAACCCTCCAGTGTGGTCTTGGCGCGAAATACACGCGGCGCCCAATCGGCTTTGGGATAGATTCGGCCCAACAGCCCGAAAACAGGCCTTCGCACTGCCATTGGCAATGCAGAACGCATCCGATCTTCCATCAAATGGACACGGTAGCGACGGTAGCCACCCAATGATTCGTCACCACCGTCGCCCGACAGCGCAACAATCACGTGCTTGCGCGCCAGCTGGCAGACCCGGTAGGTCGGTATGGCCGAACTGTCGGCAAATGGCTCATCGTACAGACGAGCCAGTGTGTCAATAAGGTCAAAGTCATCACTTCTGACGACTTCAAGACGGTGCCTGGTGCTGTAGCGGTCCGCCACCTTTTGCGCAAACGCAGATTCGTTGAACATGGGGTCGTCAAAACCAATCGAGCAAGTGTTGACCGGCTCTGGCGACAAGCCGGCCATAACGGCGACCACCGCGCTGCTATCAACGCCACCGGAGAGGAAGGCGCCTAAAGGAACTTCCGAGACCATACGCAAACGGACGGATTCGCGCAGGCGCCGCACGAGTTCGGCATGGGCATCCACCTCAGAAAGTGTGTTTTTCAAACTGAAGCAAATGTCCCAGTACGCAATGGCCTCTGCCAAAGGCTGTCCCCGGTGGACGGTAAGGGTGTGGGCCGGCGGCAATTTTCTAGCCTGTTTGAAAATGGTCCTCGGTTCCGCCACATAGCCCAATGCAAAGTACTGCTCGACCGCTTGGGGGTCCATCTCCCGGCAAAGACCACCGTGCGCCAAAATGGACTTGAGTTCTGATCCAAAAAGCAGGGTTCCATCCCCCACAAGTGCGTAATAGAGTGGCTTAACACCCAGTCTGTCCCGCGCCAAAAACAATGCTTGCTGATTACGGTCCCACAGCGCAAAAGCAAACATGCCCCGAAAATGTTTGACACAATCGGCGCCCCAGGATTCCCATGCATGAACGATCACTTCCGTGTCACTCTGGGTGTGAAAAACGTGGCCCAGCGCCCGCAGTTCTCGGATGAGTTGGCGGTAGTTATAAATTTCACCGTTAAAAACCACCACTACCGAGCCATCTTCATTGAACAAGGGTTGCTGCCCGGTGGCAATGTCAATAATGGACAGCCGTCGATGACCCAGGCCAAGTCCTGGCTCCATATGCAAGCTGCCTTCGTCAGGGCCGCGATGCAGTTGCGCGTCGTTCATGCCTTGCAACTGCCGTTCATTGATTGCACAGGTACCGTTCAATTCAAAAATTCCGGTGATTCCACACATGGCAGTCCTAAAGAGTCAGGTAAAGGTTTTGGTAAGCCGCCACCATGGTCTGCAAGCTGAAATGGCGTACCACGCGCTGGCGGGCTGCCGCTCCGTGCGCGAAACACAGGGCCGGGCTGGCCACGTAGCACGCCATCACTTCGGCAAGCTTGTGGATGTCCCCTGGATCAAAGGTGTCACCTGTGACGCCGGCTTCAAGCAGTTCAACATTCCCCCCCACCGCCGTCGCGAGCACAGGAAGACCTGTCGCCATGGCTTCGAGAAGCGTGTTCGATATACCCTCATTCAACGAGGGCAATACAAACAAATCCATCGCTTGCAGCAAATCAGCGACGTCATTGCGTGCCCCAGGGAACCAGACACGGTCCCCAATGCCTAAGTCCACCGCCATATCTTTGAGTTTGGCAAGCATGGGGCCATCCCCCACCAGCACCAGGTGCACGCGTAAGCGCCAACCATGGCATCTGCGCACCAAATCGGCCATGGCGTGCAACAGTGTTGCTTGGTCCTTGATCGGATCCACACGACCAACGGTACCAATAACAAACGAATGTCTCCCTCGAAACGCAGCTGGCAGCAATTCATCTCGGCGGTCTTGCAGTGGCATGAACCGCGTGGTGTCCACGCCGTTGCAAATTTGTGTCACCTTGCCTGGTGTCAGGCCAAACTCTTCGACGTACAGTGCATGCAACTGATTTGACACCGCTACATAGTGATTAACGAAGGGGGTATGCAAGCGACGCAATAGCGCTGGCTTTCTGGCTTTTCCATCCAAATTATTGACGTCAAATCCATGCTCGCTATGCAGCGTGGCAATGCCCAGGAGCCGCGCTGGAAGCAATGCGTCCAGCCCGGACAAATTTCTGCTGTGCACTATGTCGGGCCGCAGCCACCGCAAGAGCCAAAACAGACGCCAACGCAGCCGCAGCGCCCCAATTTTTGACCGATGCATTGAATAGACTGCGACGGTAGGGTCTCGTATGCGATTGCGGAAGGCGGAGAAATCCTCGATGCATACCACAGCGTGCCTGAAACGGTCTCTTGGCAGCTGATTGATCAAATTCACCAGCCCGTTCTCAAGCCCACCAATCGCCAGTTGATGGATCACATGCACAACGAAGATCCGATGTGGGTGGTCCATGCCAGTCAGAGGCGCCACACACGGTACCCAGCATCCTCAAAAACCTTCGCATCAAAACGGGCCTTGACATCAATGAAGGCACCACCGCGAACCAGCTTTCTGCCAAAGTCCTCCACGGTCATCATGGCGTACTCTTCGTGTGCGACTGCAGCAATGATCGCATCGGCCCGCGGCAAATCCGTCCACGACAACAAGGGAACGCCATATTCATGCATTGCCTCAATCGACTCCGCGCGTGGGTCAGACACAAACACGTCCACACCATAGGCTTTAAGCTCGTTGATGATGTCAACGACTTTGGAATTTCTCAGGTCGCTGCAATTCTCCTTGAAGGTAAGGCCTAACACATTCACCTTGGCGCCCTTGATGTAGCTCCCTGAAGCGATCATGTATTTGATAGTTTGTTCCGCAATAAATTTACCCATACCGTCATTGATACGACGTCCAGCCAATATGACCTGGGGGTTGTATCCCAGCATTTCGGCTTTGTGGGTCAAGTAATAGGGATCAACACCGATGCAATGGCCGCCCACCAAGCCCGGTTTGAAATTCAGAAAATTCCATTTGGTTCCGGCCGCCTCTAACACTTCCGTCGTGTCAATTCCTATCTTGTCAAAAATAATCGATAACTCGTTCATCAAGGAAATATTCAAATCACGCTGGGTGTTTTCAATCACCTTGGCAGCCTCTGCAGCTTTGATGCTTGAGGCACGGTGCACACCTGGAAGAATAATGGCGCTATAGAGTTGCGCGACCTGGTCCAACGTGGAAGGGGTATCACCTGACACAATTTTTACAATTTTTGTGAGCGTGTGCTCCTTATCCCCTGGATTAATGCGTTCAGGCGAATACCCCACGAAGAAATCTTGCTTCCACTTCAAACCAGACTCCCGTTCCAGGACAGGGATACAAACTTCTTCGGTTGCCCCTGGATAAACCGTGGATTCATAAACAACGATGGCGCCCTTTTTCATATGGCACCCCACACTGGTGCTGGCGCCGATAAGGGGACGAAAGTCAGGGATATGCGCGTTATCAACAGGCGTTGGAACGGCTACGATGATGACATCGGCCTCAGCCAAAATTTTGGGGTCAGCGGTGAATATGGCATGGGGGGAAGCCCGCATTTCATCGTCAGACAATTCACGAGAAGGATCAACACCCCGAACACATGACGCGACTTTGGATAGCGCAATATCAAACCCAATGGTTCGGAAGTGTTTTCCAAATTCAACGACCAGTGGCAAACCCACGTAACCCAAGCCAATCACTGCAACTACGGTCATAATAAAACCTCCTTGGCATTTGCATTTTCAGGAGCGCTCAAGTCAATTGCGATTACTTGCTCTCAATAAAAATTCATTGATGGTTGCGTAGCCATCGGACAAAAACGACTCCAGTTTTACGTCCCCCTCTGCGCCTCTGCCCTTTGGCGTGTACACCACAATGACGGCAGAATCATCTCCGCGCCCCATCAGCCGGTAAATTGCACCGTAAACCCTGGCGAGATAATCACTCGCGGTTAAGGTTCCATTGATCCAATAGATTTTCCAAACCAACAAATTCGCCGTCAAATCTGACTCCGTAAGAGACGCACCGCGCAATTCGGTGGCGTGCACTGCATGAAGGTCGTGCGCAAAGGCGATGACTCTTTCGCCACTGGAAGCCAATGCCCAGCGAGGGTCATGTCTAACCACCAATACATTGTCTGACGCCACCAATTTGTGCTTGTAGTCCTGCTTTCGATAGAACCCAATATAGAGGCCTACCGTCTGCCCTTGATGAACATAACTTGCATGGATTTTTTCAGTTGAATTTTGATATGCCGGCGTGAAGTCAAACGCAGTCGGACGCGCTATTTTCCAGTGCGACCCTATTGTTGTTGGCTCCGTTAAAGGGACCACAGCGGTGCTGGGACTTCGATCAATGAACCACAACGCAATATGGGGCAGTGCAACCAACACCGCAAAAATTGCCGTCGCCCCCCAAAGCTTGACCACTGTTGCCGCATTTTTTACCCTAAAGAATTCTGGCTCCGTAGAGAAGATGACCAACTGTTCAGGTTCGGACCAGTGTGCTCCGATAGCAAACATCAAAAAAATGACGACACCAAAAAATATCCACCCGTAAATCAAATGATCAACCCCAACCGCAATGGTGTTGCCAGACAGATGCCCCAACATGACGATCATGTAGGCACGAATCCAATTTGCAAGCAATGGCACAAATACAGAAACCAACACGAACATGGCACGTCGCTTTACGGACCGGTAATTCAGATAGGCAAAGATGCTTCCGACTGTGAGTGAAGCGATGAGGTATCGCACTCCGCTGCACGCCTCAACCACTGACCAGTTGCCCGATGGAATAACGAAATTTAGCCCCTCTCGGTAAACTGGAACACCGCTCAACCGCAATCCAATGACCGTAAAGTCTGCGGTCCATTCCATTAATTTCGGCAAAAGAAACTCACCCAGCGGGACGGAAAAAAACATAAATCCCAGCGGAAACACGATTATTCGCGCGATGGAGCCGCCCAATACGCAAGGAACTGCAAGCACGAGTAGCGCGACAAAAGTCAACTGGGTCAGCGAATTGGTAAATGCCAGTTCACCCAGTGCCCAAGCCAGACCCGCGAATGCAACGATGGGTAGGGCCGGAATCAACGGATCAGGCATATGGGACGCAATCGACAAACGCTTTCGCCACACCAGCCAGAACACAATGGGAATCACCAAAAACCCATGCATAAAGGTCTCAGACCGAGACCAAATCACTACCATGGAAGTAGCCGAATCACGGTACAAAAGCGCAATCCACGCCAGCGAAAGCACCAGCGCAATCAATGCATGTCGCCATCGATTCTCCAAAATATTCGGTATGGGAAAATCAACCGCGGAAGCACTCATCCGAGATTTCTCACAATGAAAGGACCCAACCAGTTCGCCAAGCCAAGAGGCAAGCGCTTCCATGTAGAAATCAGCAGCTTGTATTTTGAATTGGAGGGATTGTTTTGCGGAATGGCCTTGCGCTTGTACAGGCAATATTCGTAATGCAAGGGCGTAGGATCGAAACCCCAATTTCTTTTGAATGCATAGGAACCGCTGCCCAGCTTGCTTCTGCCAAAATCAAATACTTTGACGCCACGTTCGCTTGCACAGCGCATCAACTCCCAGTATTTGAAATCGTTGGCTGCCACTTCCCGCGCCGACGCAATATCGCCCGCGTAGTAGGGCAAAATTTCATCCCGAAAATAGAAACTCAACACACTGCTGAGGGCGCGGCCTTCTGAAGTGGTCACGGTAAGAATTTCACAATCGTCGCCGAACTCAGCCAACAAAGCATTGAAGTAGCGCTTTGGCAAGGCAGGGGTTCCATGCCGATGAACATTGTCAGCATAGAGCGCAAAAAACCGTTCAGCGTCCCGGTCAATTTGCCCCTTTAGACCCATTTTCATACCCTTGCGTACCATAGCCCTCTGCTTGCGGGGAATGGCCAACATGATGGCCTCGTCATTGGACAGTAACTTTTTTCGGAAGGTGTAGTACAAACTTTGCACAGGCCAGTCCGCATGACGCGGATTTATATTGCGCCATTCAAGATGCTCGACATCCAAGTGTTTTGCAATGCGCTGCGCTTCCAGTTCCAGGAGCTCTTCAACGTGCGGCCCCGTGGAAACCACCCCGCCATAAACAGCAAATGGAAGTCCCACCAAAGAGCTGCCAAACAGCCAGCTATCGACATGCCCCAAAGGCAATATTCCCTGAATGCATCCATTCAACTCTGCATACAAAAAATAGGTGTCATGCTGAAAAGTACCGCGCACAATTTTTTGCCACCCTGCGCGGTGAAAGAACGTTGCATCTGGGTGCGACATGACGAACTCGTCCCAACGCACAGCGGTGGCTGCATCATTTGGCAACAATCGCCGGATAGTCAAAGCCGAATGTTCAGACGACTGAAGCATGCTGATTGGGCCTATTGGGAAAAACTTCGTCCATACGCCCCCATTTGAAATCGCCCAAAAGCCGGTTCAAACGCTCCGGCATGCGCTCAATATTCAGATAGTGCCGAAACTGCGTTTTTCTGCTGATGCCTTCAATGCGGGGTTGTCCAGCATCTATTTCCCATGGATGAAAATAGAAAATTCCAGATTCGCCATCGCTCAAGTTCACGTGATTGAGCATCCAGCGAAATGTTGCATAGGGAAGCAATCGAAAGTAACCGCCCCCGCTGGACGGGAAATTGCGGTTCAAAATCCGCAGTGTCGTCATCGGAATTTCCATCAAGCCTGGACGCACCTCGTGGGCAAACCGCGGCGACTTCGGCATGCCATAGTGGTCGTGGTGAATAGGATAAATGCTGGAGCTGTAGCGATAACCCGCACGTACCATGCAATCAAATGCCCAAAGATTTCTTTCTCCAATCGAGAAGCTGGGAGCCCGGTAGCCATACACCCCATTGCCTGCCAAATCCTCCAGCAGAATCTTTGCCAACTGAATGTCTGCAAAAAAAGCGTCTGCGGTCTGATCACTCGCACGCTCATGACCGTAACCATGGCTGGCCAGCTCATGGCCTTCCTTGACAATATTTCTGACCAACTGTGGATAACGCTCCGCAATCCATCCCAGAGTAAAGAAAGTCGCTTTGATATCCCTTTCTGCAAGCATTTCAAGTATGCGATCCACATTGCGTTCGATATGGCACGTTCGCGTATTCCACTCTGATCTGGCAATATGCGGAGCAAATGCGGAGACTTGGAAATAGTCTTCAACATCAATCGTTAGCGCGTTGACGATGTTTGAAACTGTCATGTCCGTTTTCTATTGAAGGGCTGTATTCGAAGGCATCGCAGCCACCTTCGTATGCAGCCATTGGTACAAATCGGCCACAATTCGTTCGGCAGCATGTCCATCCCACAACTCTGGAATCCGGCCTCGCTTGCCTTTGCCAAGCAGAATTTCTTTCACTGCGCCACAAATGGCATCCCGATTGCGCCCCACCAAAGTGTTGGTGCCCTGCTCAACGGTAATGGGACGTTCGGTGCTGTCGCGCAGGGTCAGACAAGGTACCCCCAGTGCGGTAGTTTCTTCTTGAAGCCCGCCAGAATCGGTCAGTACCAGTGACGCACCAGCCAAGAACCCCAGCATTTCAAGATATCCCTGGGCTGGCAACATGACAATGCGCGTGGGATCTATCAATGGCATCAAACCAAAGCGCTCGATATTGCTGCGTGTACGGGGATGTACCGGAAATACCAAGGGAATGCTGGCGGACACCTCACCCAGTACCTCCAACAGAGCCCGCAAAGTCTCAGGATGGTCCACATTGGAGGGGCGGTGCAGTGTGACAACACCGTATCCCAGTGGGCCACTCACCAGGGTCGAGTCAACATGCAAAGTGTTCAGTGTTTCCTTTACGCACCGGGCATTGGCCATACCAAACATCACGGAATCAATCATGACATTGCCCACAAAACATACTCGGTCCAAAAGTATGCCCTCTTGGCGCAGATTTTCTTCTGCCATGCGCTCTGTATAGTAAAGCCGATCAGAAATTTGGTCCGTCAGCACGCGGTTGATTTCTTCGGGCATGGCTCTGTCATGGCTACGCAATCCAGCTTCAATATGAACCGCTGGGATATTTTTTTTTGCAGCAACCAAAGTGCAAGCCAACGTCGAGTTCACATCCCCAACAACGATGATGCAGGAAGGTTTATGTGCATCAAGAACCGGCTCAAACTTACGCATAATGTCCGCGGTTTGAACAGCATGTGTACCCGATCCCACCTCAAGATTAATATCCGGCTGCGGAAGGTGCAGCGCCTCGAACAAACAATCACACATATCTCTGTCATAGTGTTGTCCCGTATGCACCAGCACTGCCGGAAGCGGCGGAAAATGCGCCGACATGGCCCGAAGAACCGGGGCCATTTTCATAAAATTTGGGCGTGCGCCTACCACGCAGATGATGGGGCTTATTTCAAAAAATGGCACCTCTGCACACGCCAGAATTGTCATTCCATCTTCTCCTGACTCGGCCTGGTCGCAGCTGCAATTAATTTTTGCAGCATGACCAAAATTTCGAGGCTGATTCTTTCCAGGCGTAAAACACTACCTTCCAAACGCCTAAGGCGTCCGTCGTATTGCTCAGCACCCAGTTCATCAATATGGCGGGTGATCGCGTTCGCCAAACCAGGTGCCACTTGCAGCTTGGAGAGGTTGAGACAAGCGGCCTGCGCCCCTCCCCCCTCCTGCAGGCCAGGGCCCTGGCACTCTGACTTTCCATTCACTCCCGACGCGGCGGGTTCCGCTGACTCCGTGCGAATTTCACTGACAACCTCATTTACCTCGGCAAGACCAATTGCATCCTTGTTGCCCAAAAAACCCAGCAGCAGCAGTCGATCACAAATCAGGTTCACTCGACGAGGGATTCCTCCTGAAGCGAGGAAAATGGCCTCAAAGGCGGTGGCCTCAAAGGCGGATCGTCCCGACGCCCCGGCGCAATGCAAACGGTGTTCTATATAGTCCTGCGTTTCTTGCGCGTCCAAGGGTCCAATATGGCAAGTTGCAGTCACCCTTTGTCGAAGCTGTTGCATGGTAGGGCTCTGCAAGATAGCGCGGAATTCCGGCTGCCCCACCAAAAAGGTCTGCAATAAAGCTTGCTGCCCGAGCTGAAAGTTGGACAGCATACGCAATTCTTCTACAGCCCTGGGTGTGAGGTTTTGGGCTTCGTCGACAATCAACAGGCAGCGTTTACCTTGGCTGGTCTGGCTGATGAGGTACGCCTCCAAAGACATGAGAAGATCAGATTTTGAGACATCCTTAACCCGCACTCCAAAGGCAGCACCTACCAATCTCAAGGTGTCTTCTGCATCCAGTTGCGTGGTTACCAAATTGGCGGATACCACCTTATTGGGGTCCAAACTGGCCAAGAGGCCGCGCACTATGGTTGTCTTACCGGCGCCCACTTCCCCTGTAATAACGATGAAACCTTCATTGCGATGCACACCATATTCCAAGTAAGCCTTCGCCCGACGGTGCTGCTTGCTTCCGAAATAGAAACTAGGGTCTGGATTCAGCTGAAATGGCTTGCTGCTCAATCCGTAGTAGGCTTCATACATAGATCAAAACTGCAGAATCAAATTGAAAAAAAGCGCGGACTCGTCGTAAGGAGACGCGCTGCTGAACACGGAGCGACGGACACCCGCTGAAGCTGTCGCATATCGACCCACCTTGCCCGTCAAGTTGATATTTATGAGATACAAGGTCGCGTCTTGTAGGCCCGGAAGATCCAATGTTCTTTGCTGAGAGCCCAATAGCTCCAGGGAATAATCTGGTGTCAAACGGTGCAAATAATCAACGCTAAATCCCAATTGACGGACAGCCGATGTGCTTAAGTCATCGATACCCGAAGAAATTGTGTCCAGCCTGCGATTTTCGCTTCCGACTGCGGCAAAAGTGACGGTATCTCTTACCCCCAATAAGGTAAGCGCCAATTCTTGGCGATGTTGCTGAGATACTGCAGACGACAGAAACCCACTGATGACTGGTGCGCTTGGATTGGCGTCATTGCTTAATAAACCAGTCTGACTTGGCGCTGCCGACATGTCTTTTTTATCGGTGAGTTTCCACACTGTGAGTGCCGTTCGGTGTTCAAATATCACACTGTGCGTTTCCCCGAATGAGCGATGTGCCCGTGATACGGAAAAGCGGGTCCTTTCGGTAGGAAACCAACTTGCACCCCAACTGCGGGTGTCAAAAATCTGTTTGTCGAAACTCGTGTAATTACTGGATTCACGCCCCGCATTGGCAAATACGATGAGCTGTGGCGTCACAGAATAGGACAGGCCAGCGTCAACACTGTCCGCCTCTGTTGAACGACCGGCGCTATAGTCGATTACCTGGCGGTTAATGTTGCTCGACCAAGTTAGGCTCCTAAACGCAGTATCACCACCCAAATTAACGACGCCATCTGACGTTGCAACACCAGAAGCTTCGCTTGCACTGCTGTGCATTAAGGTCCGGCTGTAACGGGCTTCATAGTTGATCAAGCCACCCAAACGGCCTCGAAAATAGGGCGACAATCTGTAACTGGAGACCTCTGTTTTGTTGGAGTTGATGAGCGTGTCAACGTTGGACTGTGTCCCAAAGGCTGACATGGACTGCTGCGAAATGGTGCCACTGAAATCCAGATACATCCATTGGTCAAGCGCTTCAATGGTGCCAAACGTGTTGAGCGCGTTTTGTGAACGTCTCGGTGACGAATTTTGTGCGTAAGCAACGCCGCGCAGTGCATAGTCCAGATAGGCCTTGACTCTACTTCCGTTACTGGAAATCCGTATTCCTGGACTGATTTCCGTAATTTGCTCTGCCTTTTTGCCCGCATTCACTAACGTGGCGTTGTCAGTGAACGTTTCTGCAACAGTCACACGGGGGGCAATCGACACACTCCGTGTCCTCTCATTGGAGTCAGTTTCCTGACCATAGGCCGGCGCAGATACCAGGGCGAAAACGCCTACGATCAAAAGACAGGCAATGGAAATCTGAACCGGCATTTTTGGAAAATGACTACACATGGTGAGCCGCAAGACACTGCATGTAGTCAAGCCTGCTGTGCGTCGCACCCAAATTCATATCCATATACGTGCCCATAACCATATTCATACCCCCCCTTGGAAACTGTTCTTGCCTGATTCAGAAGCATTAATTTGACTGGGCAAGCATCAATGGTCGAAAGAGCCAGAACGACATCGCTTTGCAAGGTCCTTTCGGCCTGAACCACCATCACAATTTGCCCCATATGAGAGGCCAACACCCGCGCTTCGGTGGCGAGCAGTAGCGGTGGTGAATCAAAAATGATGATGCGGTCTGTGTAGCGTCTGGCCATATCATTCAGCAGATGAATCATCGCGTCGCTAGCCAGAAGTTCGGTGGCACGCGGATGCGGCGTTCCACTTGGTAACAAGGTGAGCTTGTCAACATTTGTTTTTAACAACATGCTGGACAAATCCATGGAATCATCCAATACAAGATCAAGTAAACCTGCGCCTGCAGGCAACCCCAACACGCTCATCACGGATGGACGTGCCACATCCGCATCAACCAGCATCACCGTGTAATCCAGCTCTGTAGCCATGCTCATGGCCAGATTGATGGCGGTGAAGGTCTTACCTTCCCCAGGCAAAGCACTGGTCACCATGATCAGATTGCCGTTAATGATCGGCGAGGCCCCCTTGCCCATGGCATTGCCAATCAGCGGTCGTTTGACAACTCGGAATTGGTCCGCAATTGCGGACCGAGGCGCGTTGGGGCTAACAATACCGGCCTTTGCAAGCGCCTCCAAATCAATGTCAACCCGTCGAGACAAAGAATTCGCACCCATCGCATGCGTAATGGGTGCCTCCCCGGGTACACCTGCACCCGCTTGGCGGAGTTGCTCCAGGCGGAGCGCTGCTTGCTCAATCAAACTACTCATAGTGTTCATCCCGCCCGACCGGACATTAGTGACAAAACAACCATTCCCATCACAAAGAAGCTGAGCAGCGCACCTGATGCACCCACAAATTTCTTCAAGTCAGACTTCTCTTGTTGCGCAGCCTCGGAATCCATGACCAAAGCAACCACGCCCAGCAGTGGCAAACCAACCACATCCCGAAGGGAGCGTGCATCAAAGAAAACAGCATGCATATGGCTGGCAAGAAGCGCGGTAGAAAGCCCTGCCCCCAGAGCCACTAGCAGCGCTACAGGCATCAGCAGAAGCCGATTGGGGGCTACAGGCTTGGGTGAGGCCCTGGGTGGATCAATCAACCGAAAATCGGCGACGCCGGCGGCGCTCTCCAGATCGCCAGACAGTGCAGCCGACTCCCGCCGAGCCACAAGGTCGTTGTAATTTTTTTTATTGATGTCGTAGTCGCGATTCATCTGTGCGAATTCAGCCTCAATTTGCGGCGCCGTTTTCATCAACTCCCGGGCCCGATTGAAACGCGCCGCATACTCACCCACCCGCGCTCGTAAGGAGGCTACCTGGACCTCTGACGTTGCCAACAGCCGATTCAGCTCCTGGTAAGCCAAACTGTTATTGGATACCGCCGGTGGGTTGGCCATTGCCGTCTTGCGCAATTCCTGAAGCTCCTTGCGCCTAAGCGTCTCCAGCTCTTCAATTAAACGTTTTGTGCTCGCCACATCAGGATGCTGTTCGGTGAATCGCTGCAATAACATATCGAGGTTCCGTTTCTGAACCTCAATTCGTCCATCAATTTCTGGCGTTGAGATCACCGCTGCGGATTCCTGTAAAAGGCTGCGTGAGGTGATGTCCGTATTTTGTGATTTTTCTGCATCCAGTTGACGTTTGGCTGCATCACGCGCATTTTCTGCCTCCCGCAGATCAAGTCGCGCTTGGTCCAACTGACTACTGATGGCACCGAGCTGACCAGCCATGTCTATGCCATCAGCATTTTGAATTTCAATATTTTTGACCTTGAAATCTTTTAAGCGCGCTTCTGCTTCCTCCAGCTTTCCGACATAGGTCTTGATTTGCTCGTCAATAAATCTTCTGGCTGTATTGGAGTCGTTTCGGGTATCCCCTAGACTGGACTCAACAAAAATGGACACCAAAGACTGGACCACCTTTTTCGCTTTTTCCGGGCTCGTATCCCGGTATGACAAAACATACAGATTGTCGCGACCAACATTTTTTATTTCCAACGTTTTCATCAGCTCGTCAACCAGCGCTTCCTGCGCTGCCTTGGATTGACTTTTCAAGTCCAGGTCGGCCATGCGAATGAGCTTCTCTACATTTGGGCGACTGATAAGCGTTCGACTCAGCATGACCACTTGCTGGTCCACATTGGGCTGAACTGCCAAGCCGGACATCAGCGGCTTTAAGATCGACTGGGTATCTACAAAGATTCTGGCTGTTGCTTCGTATTTGTCAGGCACTAACAGCACGATAGCAACTCCGATCACCATCACCAGCCAAGCAATCAACATACCTAGCCAGCGATGCTTCCACATGCCTTTCGCGGCTGTGGATATTTGGCCAATCAGTTCGTCCATTGGTACGGTCTCTGGGTTGGGTTTCGATCACTGCCTCGCCTGTATCAGGCAACAAAAAATGCACTACAAATGAACGGGGTTTAGAACCACCCTTGCGGAATGATGAGAATATCGCCTGGCTTCATCTCTACATTCGCCGATATATCGCCTCGTTTTATAAGATCTTTCAAACGTACCGAATAACGTTTGTCCCCTTCAGACACACGAGTGATAGATGCACTGTTGCCATCCGCAAAATCGGTCAGGCCACCCACCGCGATCATGACATCCAATACCGTCATCTTTTGTTTGTAGGGAAGAGACTGTGGTTTGGCTGCCTCTCCAATGACGCGGATTTGTTCAGCATAAGGACCGACAAAACTGGTCACAATAATCGTTACAACGGGGTCCCGAACCAGCTTGCTCAGCGCTTTTTCAACATCGCGGGCAATTTCCACTGGCGTCTTTCCTTGTGCTTCCAGCTCATCAACGAGTGGCGTTGAAACCTTTCCGTCGGGACGAACGGGAACCGTCATAGAAAGCTCAGGATTTCTCCACACAATGATGTTAAGCGTATCCCCGGCTCCAACGACATAGTCGTGCTCCGGCGTTGCAGCTGCCACGGGGGCCGATGGATATGAATTGGAATAGCCCGCGCATGCGGCAAGTAGGCCAACCGAAAAAACAACGAGCACCCAACGCAATGTCATTCTTGCCAGACCATAGAAATTTTTCAAGATGACTCCCCATTCAAGTTAAATGAATTCTCTGGAAAATGTGCCGAAAAAATTAATATTTTTTACGCTCAGGCACAAATCACAGACTGAAGTCTCGGCGCGATGCCATTTTTCATCTTGACATTTCGCACGAACACAAATTTATGCAAAACCTCCCGCACGCAAATGCGCGGACCGCTTCGTATCTTGAACTTTGTAATAGTCGCGGTACCAGGCTACAAAACGATGGATGCCTTGGTCAATGCGGGTACATGGAACAAAGCCAACCCAGTCATTCAATGCATCCGTATCGGCGTAGGTGACAGGAACATCTCCATCTTGCAATGGCAAAAAATTGATTTCCGCCTTTTTTTCTAAAGAATTTTCTATGCATGCGATAAAGTCAAGCAAGGCAACCGGATTGTTATTTCCGATGTTAAACACCCTATAAGGAACATTGCTTGTCGCCGGGTCAGCATGGTCCGAGTTGAAGGCACGGTTGGTCGCCGCGGTGCAGTCCAATACCCGAACTACACCTTCGACAATGTCGTCCACAAAAGTGAAGTCTCGTCGCATCCGCCCGTTATTGAATACATCTATTGGGCGACCTTCCAGGATGGCTTTTGTAAACAAAAACAAGGCCATGTCAGGCCTTCCCCAAGGACCATATACCGTGAAAAATCGCAGACCCGTGGTTGGCAGTCCAAACAGATGGCTGTAGGTGTGCGCCATCAACTCATTGGCTTTTTTGGTTGCGGCATACATGCTAACGGGATGGTCAACGGCGTCGTGCTCTGAAAAAGGCATTTTGGTGTTTCCGCCGTAAACACTGGAGCTTGAAGCGTAAACGAGATGCTGGACTTTCGCATATCGGCAACCTTCAAGTACATTGACAAAACCAACGATGTTGCTGTCAATATAGGCGTGGGGATTGTTCAGGGAGTAGCGCACCCCAGCCTGAGCAGCAAGATGAACCACGCGGTCGAATTTTTCTTCTGAAAAAAGGCGGGCCATACCAACGCGATCAACGATGTCCATTTTGACAAAGCGAAAGCCCGCATGCGGCATAAGCCGCTTCAAGCGACTTTCTTTGAGCGTAACGTCGTAGTAGTCGTTGAGATTATCCACCCCCACGACCTCATCGCCGCGTGCCAACAGGCGCTGGGCAGTGGCCATTCCAATAAAGCCAGCCGCTCCCGTCAATAGTATTTTCATGGACGTCACCAATAGGAACAGAAAGCACCTAATGTGTGCGGACCCGAGGCCTCAAAAATTGACAAAACACAAAAGCAGTTTCGGCGGCATCCATATTCTTCACAAGGGCAAGCTAAGCGAAGGAGTGCGCAATGGATCTCTCTGCGGCCATTCACCAATGGCAGTTGCTTTTGGGGAGATCAAGAGTGCTTCTAGGAGAGGCTGCTGCAGTGGCCTACGGCTGCGACACAGGTGCTTCGCGCCGGAATATTGCAGCGGGTCTTCGAATTGAACACCGTGCCCAATTGCAAGGGGTTATGCGTATTGCCAACCAGCATCAGACGCCGGTTTATCCCATTAGCACGGGGCACAATTGGGGATACGGAACTGCCCTGCCAGCGCGCGACAACTGCACCATCATCGATTTATCAGCCCTGGTAGAAATTATTGATTTTGACCAAGAAATGGGCGTTGTCACTCTGGAGCCCGGCGTAACACAACGCATGCTGGCCAACTTTCTGGATGCCGGGCAGCACCCCTACTTGGTACCCGTAACCGGAGCTGGCCCGAACTGCAGCCTGATTGGCAATGCACTGGAGCGCGGCTATGGCATTACCCCCCATGTAGACCACTTTGGTGCAGTGACTGATTTAGAAGCGGTCTTGCCCGACGGCAGCTTGTACCGCACCGCGTTAAGAGAGGTTGGCGGTGATGACTTGGCCCGCCTATTCAAATGGGGCATTGGTCCATATTCAGTGGGGCTATTCACACAAGGTGGCATCGGCATAGTCACCCGCATGTCCATCGTCTTATTCCGTCGTCCAGAATGTGTCAAAGCCTGTTTTTTTGGTTTAAAAGATGATGCATTGCTGGTACCTGCGGTCCAGGCCATCCGCACCCTTCTCATCAAACTGCCTGGAACTGTAGGGGCCATCAACCTGATGAACCGGCATCGGGTACTAAGCATGTCCGCACCCTATCCAGCAGACAAAATTGGGGCTGATGGTTTGATTCCAAACGCCGTGATTCGACAGCTAGGGCGACAACACCATGTCATGCCGTGGACCGGCTTTGCCACGCTATACGGCCCCCCCCGAATGGTGGCTACAGCTCAGAAAGAGATGAAAGTGGCCCTGTCTAACACTTGCAGTCGAATGCTGTTTTTGACATCCGATCACACAAAGTCTCTGGTTCGAATCGCGCATTGGATTCCTGGCGCACCAGGCAGACATTTGATCACCTTGGCGGAAACACTGGCGCGTTCCCTTGAACTGGTTGCTGGGCGCCCCAACGAAACAGCTTTGGCGCTGGCCTACTGGCGCAATCCAATCCCCCCAAAGGAACGCTTCAAGAATCCCGCGCGCGATGGCTGTGGACTCATTTGGTACGCTCCGCTGGTTCCCATGCGCCCTATCGACGTGCGAGCCTATCTCGACATGGTGATACGCGTAACGCATAAGCATGGCATTGAGCCTTTGATTACGCTGACCTCGATCAATGACCGGTTGTTTGACAGCACGACACCTTTGCTGTTCGACCGAAATGACCCAATGGCCGAAGCCGCTGCTCAGGCCTGCTACCACGAACTACTGGTCACGGGCCGAACCCAAGGCTGGTTTCCGTACCGCATTGGGGTGGATGCCATGCCGACTCTCGCGGCTTGGCAAACCGATTCCAAAGTGTTCCATAGTCGCCTGCGCAAGGACCTGGATCCCTACGACCTGATGGCACCGGGTCGCTACCGATGACGCGTTGGTATGAATGAAAAAAGGAGCCAAGAACCCGGCTCCTTCATTACAAGGCACACTTCAGTTTCGCTGAATGCCGCTTCGTATGCGATCAAGCTCGGCGGGCTTTGCGACGATAGAACGCCAAGCCCCCCAGTCCGAGACCTAGAAGAGCCAGCGAACTTGGCTCTGGAACGGCGGTGGCACCACGAAGATCGGCCGTGCCCGCAAAGCAAAAATCGCCCACTTGCTGAGCGCCACGGCAACTGTCGGCCTCTGGACCGGCAAGGTCAAAAGGATTCAGCACAACGTCGTTTGAAGACGTAGTGACTGCAATATCTGCGTTTGGATTTCCACCAAATGCAGCGATAGAGTTTGTGTCCAAATAGGCCTCAACCGCAGCATCACCAATACCATCTGCGGAGTTGACAGACACCAGGCCTGAACCAGTGGCACTCAGGGATTGGCCAGTCAAAAGGCCGGTGGCGTTTTGGTCCGCACCGGGATCGATAGTGTCAACACCTGCGGCACCTGAGAACGTCGCCCACTGGGTCAGCCCCGAGATGAACGCCAGATTAGAAGTGGAATTTTGGTTTAGCAGATTGCCAGCAGCACTCGACGAATAGTAAACATTGATCGTCGTGCCACCCAAGGAGGCGTAGCTCAACCCGCCACCAATCGGTGTAAAGGTGCGCGTTGTTGTATGCGTTATATAGTACAGCGCACAGTTGGACGAACCGTCCGCACAATACGAGAGATCGCCATTGACGCTCGTAATAAGGCCATACGCTGTGGCGGCCTGGCCCACCCCATCGATGTACGTCTGAGCGAGCGTTGCGGTTTCCAAGTGGGTGTTGATTGGATTCGCACCAAGAACACCAAAATCAATACCCCCGACGACAATGGCCGATGCCGGTGCTGCCATTCCTACCAGCGCTACTGTTGCCGCGACGCCTGCAATTTTCTTCAAAAGTCTCATGATTTACTCCTAGTTAGGTTCGAAATGAACCGCTAGCCCACGTAGGCAAAGTATGTGCCAGCCGCAACGTCATCCGTAGAAAAAGTAAAAAATCATTTGAAAATCAAGTACTTGCAAATTCCATTCTGTTTGCAAAAATATTTTTCCTTGATGCAAAACCCAATCACTGTTAAATAATTCGACAGCGCTGAGCTCAGATTTTTTTCTTCAGTGGAGATTGACAAATACAGCTATTGCTACATCTGTGATTCTGGTACATAGAATTTAATCAAATGCTGAAAATCACGAAGCTCCATGCAACGCATCCAGTTTTTTGAAATTGAGGATCAACACTGGTTGCCTCCTTCCATCAGAAATGGCATTACGGATTTTTTGCAGTTTGCTGTTGAACGCGGTGATCTGTATAAAAGTTTCGCCAACCGGCTTTCCACGGCTCTGGGTCGAAGCGGGGATACACAAATTATTGACCTCTGCTCCGGCGCAGGCGGTCCTATGAAATCATTGTTGAAACACATTCCAGAATTCAACAATGGCAGGATAAAAGTGCATTTAACGGATTACTATCCCAATCTTCCAGCACTGTCCGCACTCGCACGCGCTGTCCCGGCCGGCTTCACGTATTCCGAGAATGCAGTATCGGCACTGAATGTACCTTCTTCGTTGACAGGATTTCGCACCCTGTTTTCATCTTTCCACCATTTCAATGAGCGCGATGCCACACGCATATTGCAAGACGCGGTGGAAAAGAAGCGGGGGATCGCCATTGCCGAATCTACGCAAAGACATGCACTGCTGTTGGCGTACATGCTTCTCACACCTTTCTTGGTGCTGCTCACATCCCCGTTTCAGAGGCCATTTCGCTGGTCCAGACTATTTTGGACCTACGTGCTTCCTATAGTTCCGCTGGCCGTTGCTTTTGACGGCATCGTTTCTTGCTTGCGAACCTATACCCCCGAAGAATTATTGAAAATGGTGCGAGGGGTTGCTGGCAACGAAAACTATGAATGGCAGGCTGGTGTGGAGCGGATTGGGGCACTGCCAATTGGTGTGACCTACTTGATCGGCCTTCCGAAGAAGACGACATGACGCTTCATACGGATGCGTCGAACCAGCGGGTTACGCCATCGGACCATATGGCAAACGCACCCCAAATGCAAAAAGACTGCCTGGTTTAACGTCGGCTGACCAGCAGCCCCATAAACAGCCCCGCGCCCGCGGCAACGCCTATGGCTTTCCATGGATTTTCATGGACATACTCATCCGTTGCATGGCTGGTGTCCTTAACTTTGGCAACTGCTGTTTGCTGAAGACGCACCAGATCGGCTTTCGCTTGACTCATTTGGGTTTGCACCCGGCCGCGGATGTTTGCAGCCCCATCACTTGCTTGATTTGAAGTGACACGTAGCAGCTCCTCCGCATCTTCAATAACCACCCGCAGGTCGTTCAATAGTTTGCTCTTATTGATTTCGGTCATGTCATTCATGGTGAATCTCCGTGGTGTTAAAACGCTTTTTTGATGCTAAAGCGGACCCCACTTTTCATCTTGACAAAAATCACAGCCAAGAACCGAGTTGTATAGAGCAATACCCTGTCCCTTCGGAGGAGTACGCAGTGCAGGCAATTTTTCCTCGTTGACATTCGGCACTTGACTCCACATACTTTGGCGTGTTATGTCTTCAAACCCAGTTGATTTGCAGTGCGATGAGCCTTGGCTTGGCGAGACCGATCTCTGGCTGCTGGCGCAGGGGAGGCATCTGCGCCCTTGGGAAAAATTAGGTGCACATCCATGCAGACGCGGTGGTTTGACAGGGACCGCATTTGCGGTATGGGCGCCCAATGCACTACAGGTGTCCGTGGTGGGTGACTTCAACCAGTGGCAATGGGTGCAGCATGCCATGCGCCGCCACCCCCACAGTGGTATGTGGGAGGTCTTTGTGCCGGGTGTTTCTGAAGGTGCACTCTATAAGTTTGCGGTGCTCGGTTGCAATGGCGTACGTATTCTGAAATCCGACCCCTATGCCCTGCGCACGGAACATGGGGCCGGAAGGGCTTGCATGGTGACGAAACTGCCCGAACCGGTTGACCGTGCGTCCAGCCCAAAGGCAAGGCACTCGGGACTGAATACACCGTTGGCCATCTATGAAGTACACCTAGGTTCATGGCGACGCCCCGATGGCCAATTGCCGGACTGGGATTACTTGGCCCAAACTCTGTTGCCCTACGTTGCAGATCTGGGTTTTACCCACATCGAGCTCCTGCCGGTCAACGAACATCCTTTTTATGGTTCCTGGGGTTATCAACCTACAGGACTCTATGCACCAAGTGCACGCTACGGCCCCCCGGAAACATTTCGCCGCTTTATTGCCAGTGCACATGGTGCCGGATTGCAGGTTTTTCTGGACTGGGTGCCCGCGCACTTCCCCAGCGATGCCCATGCCCTGGCGCACTTTGACGGCAGCGCCCAATTTGAACATGCGGACCCGCGTGAAGGTTTTCATCGCGACTGGAATACCCTCGTCTACAACTATGGCTGCAACGAAGTTCGCAATTTCCTGGTCGGCAATGCCTTATTTTGGGTCGAGCAATACGGCATTGACGGATTGCGGGTGGATGCCGTTGCATCCATGCTGTACCGCGACTACAGCCGTCCCGAAGGCGAATGGGTTCCGAATCAGGACGGGGGGCGGGAAAACTATGAGGCCATAGCGTTCCTGCGCGAGGTCAATCAGGTACTGGGACGTGAAGCGCCCGGCTCAATCACAGTGGCCGAAGAATCAACTGCCTATCCTGGTGTTACAGCCCCCCCGTGGAGCGGAGGGCTGGGCTTTAACTACAAATGGAATCTTGGCTGGATGCACGACACTTTGGCCTATTTTGCATTGGATCCAATTCACCGGGCGCACCACCATGACCGCATCAGTTTCGCCTTGATGTATGCCTATAGTGAACACTTTGTACTGGCACTGTCCCACGATGAAGTCGTGCACGGCAAAGGGTCCCTCTACGGCAAGATGTGGGGCGACGCGTGGCAAAAAAAAGCCAATCTGCGCGCCCTGTACGCACTGATGTATGCGCATCCAGGCCGAAAACTCCTATTCATGGGGGCTGAATTCGCACAAATCCGAGAGTGGAACCACGACGCCGAACTTGACTGGCACTTGCTGCAAGACCCTGGCCACGCAGGCGTACAACGGCTGGTACGCGATCTCAACCACCTGTATTGCCAACGCCCTGCCTTGCATGCGCGTGACGATGAGCCAGGTGGATTTGCTTGGATTGACGTGCAAGACAAGTCGCAGTCAGTGTTCAGTTTTGTGCGGCAGGGCCACGAAAGTGCGCACCAAATCGTGGCCATTTGCAATATGACTCCGGTGGTACGCCATGGCTACCGTTTGGGTGTGCCTCAAGGCGGTGCCTGGAAAGAAGTGCTGAACACCGACTCGGCCCACTATGGTGGTAGCGAAGTAGGCAATTTTGGCAAAGTCGTAAGCGACCCTGTCCCGCGCCATGGGCATGCAAACTCGGTCGTATTGAGCCTGCCACCTTTGGGAGTCCTTTGGCTTGAGCCGGAGGCCCCATGAACAAACAACTCCGCACAGCGGCCCCCCTTTTATCGTGCATGCCGGGTCGATCTTGGCCCATGGGAGCCAGTTGCATGTCCCTGGAAGGGCGCATGGGCGTTAATTTTTCGGTTTTCTCCCGCCATGCCGAGCGCATCGACGTGTGTTTATATGACGCACAGGGTTTGCGCGAAACTGCCCGCTTCGCCCTGCCGGCATGCACCAACGGCATCTGGCACGGTTTCATCGCAGGCTTGCGCGAAGGCCAACTCTACGGACTGCGTGCGCACGGGCCCTACCAGCCCACACAGTGTCAACGCTTCAACCCCGCCAAGTTGCTGATCGACCCCTTCTCGCGCGCCCTGGTGGGGAACACCGCCCTCTTGTCGCTTGAGTGTGATTACCAGGCAACGCCCGCCCCCCCTTCGGACATGCAAGAGGCGCTGGCAGATCCCCTAGACAATGCACCACGCATTCCCAAATCCAAAGTTCTGGACCTGACGCGGGAACTGCAAAATGGTGCCGCCATCACACCGAGCCCCCGTGTGCCCTGGGTGCATACTGTTTTGTATGAAGCACACGTCAAAGGCCTCACCCAGCGCCATCCGCAGGTACCAGCTCCATTGCGTGGAAGCTTTGCAGGATTGGTCAGCCCGGCCATGCTGGCCCACTACCAGCGGCTTGGCATCACCACACTGTGCCTGTTGCCGGTGCATCTGCACCTCACCGAAGCACATTTGCTCAAAAAGGGTTTGCGCAATTTTTGGGGCTACAACACTTTGGGTTTCTTCATTCCAGAACCCTCGTATGCCAGCGGCCACTATGCGGATGAACGCACGGAGTTCCGCCACATGGTGGACCAGTTGCACCGGCACGGGCTGGAGGTGGTGTTGGACGTGGTGTTCAACCACAGCGCCGAGAGCGATGCCCTTGGCCCCACACTCAGCTGGCGCGGACTGGACAATGCCAGCTGGTACGCACTGGACCCAGAGGGGCGCTACCTCAACCACAGTGGCTGCGGCAACAGCTTGAATCTGGCCCAGCCCTGCGCTATTCAGCTGGTGATGGACAGCCTGCGGTGGTGGGTACAGGCCTTTGGTGTGGATGGATTTCGTTTTGACCTGGCCACCGCCTTGGGTCGCGATCCACTATTGCAGCACCACTTTCACCCCATGTCGGGCCTACTCACGGCCATAGGGCAGGACCCAGTTTTGGCGGGAGTCAAACTCATTTCCGAGCCTTGGGACATGGGCCCCAGAGGCTACCAATTGGGGCAATTTCCTGCGGGGTGGCATGAGTGGAATGACCGCTTTCGGGACACGACCCGGGCTTTTTGGCTGGGTTTTGAGAGTTCTTGCGGCGAATTCGCACGCCGACTCACAGGTTCCAGCGATCAGTTTCACCATGACGGACGCAGCCCCCTGTCCAGCATCAACCTCATCACCACCCACGATGGAATGACGCTGACCGACCTGACCTCCTATGGCCACAAGCACAACACAGCCAATGGGGAGGACAACCGCGACGGTCCTCAACATGACCTCAGTGCCAATGCCGGTATCGAAGGTCCAACGCAAGACCACTCCGTGCTGATGTTGCGTGGCCAATGGCGGCGCGCATTGTTGGCGACCTTATTCTGTGCCCAGGGTGTGCCGCAGTTGCTGGCGGGCGACGAAATGGGGCATTCGCAACAAGGCAATAACAATGCCTACTGCCAGGACAACGAAATCAGTTGGCTGAACTGGCAGGTGGCCGACCAGCATCTGACCGACTTTGTTGCACAACTGATTCACCTGCGCCGGGCGCATGCAGCGCTTCGCCATGCGCACTGGTTCACCGGTGGCACCGACATGGCGTGGAGGAACCCGGATGGAAGCGGTCTGACCGTCACGGAATGGGACGCGCCGGAATTGCGCAGTTTTGCCTGCCTGATCGAGGTTGCCAATGGCGACGCTCACCCCACCGAGCGGTGGCTTATGGCGTTTCACGCCACAGACCAGCCGCAGGCATTTGCACTGCCCCCGGGCCCGTGGTTGCATGTGCTGGACAGTGCTACGGCCATGGTGCGATCCCAAACACAATGGGCATCTCTCAACGCCTGCGTGGATGCCATCACACTCACAGCCTTCACGGTTGTTGCCCTGGTCCAATCCCCGATCACGCCATGAACCTTGCACAACACCCTGTTTTATCGCACCGCAACAGTGGCGTCCTATTGCATCTCACCTCACTGCCGGGTGCGCATGGTTCGGGTGACTTGGGGGCCAACGCCTACCATTTTGTGGATTGGCTGGTGTCCGCCAAGCAGCGCCTGTGGCAGATATTGCCCCTCTCGCCGGTGGGTTCAGCTTACTCGCCGTACCACAGCCCTTCTACTTTTGCCGGCAACCCACTGCTGGTGGACCTGGATGAATTGGTGCGCCATGGCTGGCTCTCACCCCGCACCCATGAAGAAATTGATACCAACCGCTGCAACTTTGAATGCGTAGCGCCCTACCGAATGGAACGCTTGCAAGAAGCGTGGCGAGGTTTCCTGCAAAAGGTGCAGAAAGCTGAATGGATGGAGTTTGAGCGCTTTCGAGCACAGCAGGCGCACTGGCTGGAAGGCTACGCCCTGTTCATGGCATTGGAGGCGCACCATGGCGCACCCTGGACCCATTGGCCCGCGCCAATGGCGCAATGCGACCCTGGCGCACTCGCTGAAGCAGCCGACCACTTGGCGGACCGGCTGGGGTTCTTTAGCTTCATCCAATGGCGTTTTAGCGTCCAGTGGAAGCGTCTGCGCCAATATGCCCACACCCACGGCATTTCCATCGTCGGGGATGCGCCCATTTTTGTCGCGCACCACAGTGCGGACGTGTGGGCCAACACAGAACAATTTCACCTGGACCCACAGGGCGAACCCACCGTGGTGGCAGGCGTTCCCCCGGACTATTTCAGTGCCACCGGCCAGCGCTGGGGCAATCCCTTGTACCGCTGGGACGCCATGGCGAAAGACGGATTTGACTGGTGGAAGGCCAGATTAGCGCATCTGCTGGAGATGGTGGACGTGGTACGGCTGGACCACTTTCGCGGATTCGACTCCTATTGGGAGATCCCTGCCAGCGAACCCACGGCGGTCGCGGGTCACTGGCGACCAGGGCCGGGCCAAGCGTTGTTTGATGAACTCGCCGCGGCTCAGGGCCCCCAAACCACGACACAGCATTTGCCGATCATTGCCGAAGACCTGGGAGACATTACCCCTTCGGTTACCGCATTGCGGCAGGCTTGCGGGTTTCCGGGCATGCGTGTGCTGCAATTTGCTTTTGGTGACAACAGCACCAACCCCTACCTGCCCCACAATTTTGAGGCCCAAACGGTGGCCTACACCGGCACCCATGACAACGACACGGCGCTGGGCTGGTGGCAGGCCGCAAGCCCGTCGGAACGGCAAGCGGCGCGCTGCTATCTTGGTCCGCAGGTAGACACCGAAATCCATTGGGCCATGATGCAGGCCCTGTCGCAATCGAAGGCCGACACGGTGGTCTTTCCCTTCCAGGATGTACTGGGGCTGGACAGCAAACACCGCATGAATACACCCGGTGTGGCACAGGGGTGCTGGCAATGGCGTTTTGACTGGGGCCAGGTCCAGGACGAACCGGCACGGCGTCTGGCTGCGATGACCAGCGCACACGGACGCAACCGTCGCATGCAAGTCTGATTTTTACCCCCCTATTTTGGAAAGGCTTCTCATGAAAGTTGGTGCCTATCACAGACCGGTCCGTCGGACCATTGCGCTCGTACTGGCGGGGGGCCGAGGCTCGCGGCTGCAAGCCTTGACCGAAAACTGTGCCAAGCCTGCCGTGCACTTTGGCGGCAAGTTTCGCATCATCGACTTTGTGCTGTCCAACTGTGTGAACTCCGGGGTGCACCGCATCGGCGTGTTAACGCAATACAAATCCCACAGCCTGCTTCGCCATCTGCAACATGGCTGGTCCTTCTTGCGCAACGAGGTCAATGAATTCATCGATTTACTGCCAGCGCAGCAGCGCCTTGACGAAGGCTCCTGGTACCGGGGCACCGCCGACGCGGTATTTCAAAATCTGGATATCCTGCGGGAGCACGATCCCAAATACATTTTGGTTTTGGCGGGCGACCATGTTTACAAAATGAACTATGCCAGCCTGATTGAAGACCATGTGGCGCAGGGCAAGCCTTGCTCCGTGGCCTGCATTGAAGTTCCGGCAGCGCAAGCCACTGCGTTTGGCGTGATGACGGTGGATGCCACGCGCCGCATCACCCGGTTTGAAGAGAAGCCACCACACCCCCAGGGCTTGCCAGATCGGCCCGACCGGGTCTTGGCCAGCATGGGCATCTATGTATTCAACGCGGAGTATCTTTTTGCAGCGCTGGCGCAAGATCTTCAAAATTCTGCGTCCAACCACGACTTTGGCCAGGACTTGATCCCGTCCATGGTGTTGCAGGGTGACGCGGTCGCCCATCCGTTTGATATGTCCTGTGTCCGGACCAGCCCCGAGGCACCTACGTACTGGCGCGATGTGGGCACGGTTGACGCCTACTGGGCCAGCAACATCGATCTCACGGCCACCACGCCCGAACTGGATTTGTACGACCAGGATTGGCCCATCTGGACCTACCAGCCCACCTCCCCCCCTGCAAAATTTGTCTTTGACGATGACGGACGCCGTGGCATGGCGGTGGACTCCTTGGTCTCCAGCGGGTGCATCATCTCAGGCGCGCTGGTACGCCGTTCGGTGCTGTTTACCGGAGCCCAAGTCCATTCTTACAGCGAAGTCGAAGACGCAGTTATCCTGCCCGGCGCAGACATTGGCCGGCATTGCCGTCTACGCAAGGTGGTCATCGACGAAGGTTGTCGCATCCCCGAAGGCATGTCCATCGGATGGGATGCCAACGTGGACGCGCGGCGTTTTTACCGCAGTCCGGGTGGCATCGTGCTGGTCACAAGCGCCATGCTGAAAGCTCTGGAGGAGCATTCTCAATGAAGGTTTTGTACGTTTGCGCGGAGTTGTACCCATTTCTCAAAACGGGCGGTTTGGCCGACGTCAGCGCGGGCCTGCCGCCCGCCCTGAAAGAGGTGGGCTGCGAGGTGCGCCTGCTGCTCCCCGCCTATCCGGCCATCACCAAGGTCGCGCGCACATTGCAGTCTGTAGCCCCCTTGCCCCAAAGCCCCTCCCCCTGGGGCCCACCGCCTGCACTCCCTCCAGCGGATCTTGTTCTGGCCACCCTGCCGGATGTGGATATGGCGGTCTACCTGCTTCGCGCGCCCACTTTGTATGCACGCCCGGGCTCCCCCTACCTCGGCCCCGACGGCCGGGACTGGAGCGACAATGCATTGCGCTTTTGTGCACTGGGGTGGGCAGCCGCCACCCTAGGCCAGGGGCTCGACCCGGAGTGGGTGCCCGATGTCATCCATGGCCACGACTGGCACGTCGGTCTGGCCCCGGCCTATACACGGGCCTTCGCCGATGCGGGGTGCGATACGCCGGCCACGGTGTTTACCATCCACAACCTGGCTTACCAGGGCTTGTTTCCCAGCACCGTCTTTCCCCAGTTGGGCCTCCCTGCAAGTTTTTTCAGCATCGCAGGACTGGAGTATTTTGGTCAGCTGTCTTTCATGAAAGCGGCCCTTCAATACGCCGACCGCATCACCACTGTCAGCCCCAGTTACGCCCGCGAGATACTGACCACACCCCACGGTTTCGGGCTGGATGGCCTTCTGCGTGAGCGCGCTCCAGCCCTCTCCGGCATTCTGAATGGGGTGGACTACCAGGTGTGGAACCCGGCCACCGATCCCTTGCTGCCCAGGAACTACGATGGGGACACGCTCCCAGGCAAGGCTGCCGCCAAACACACCCTGCAGACCCGCTTTGGACTGGAGCCCCGTGCCGATGCCCTGGTTTTTGGCGTCGTGAGCCGCCTGACGGAGCAAAAAGGCCTGCATCTGTTGCCCCAGGTCATGGCGGAATTGGTCCAGCATGGCGGGCAATTGGCCGTGCTGGGCCAGGGCGATGCGGTGTTGGAGCAAGCGTTTGCCGAGGCTGCCATGCGCTACCCCCAGCACGTGGGCGTGTGCATCGGCTACGACGAAACCAGCGCGCATACAGTGCTGGCTGGAGCCGATGTCATCTTGGTCCCCTCGGCGTTTGAGCCCTGCGGATTGACACAACTCTACGGACTGCGCTACGGCACACTCCCCCTGGTTCGCCGGGTCGGCGGCCTGGCCGACACAGTGGTCGATTGCGCACTGGAAAACCTGGACGCGGGGACCGCCACCGGCTTTGTGTTCGAGGAACTGAGCGCCCAGGGCTTGCTCCGTGCCCTGCAGCGGGCCTTTGCCTTGGCCCGGCGTCCCCAGGAATGGGTGGCGGTCCAAAAACACGGGATGACCTTGCGATTTGACTGGCAAACCGCCGCGCGCCACTATTTAGCCCTGTACCGGTCACTACGGCCACATGCCAGTTCCTTCACTGGCCCTTATTCTGGGAGTAGCAGCGATGCCCACCAACCCGATTTTTCAGTTTGACAAGCCCACCAACAGTGTGGAGGCCCTGCGCCGGGCCATCTCCAACCGGCTGGTGTACCAGGTCGGCAAAGATCTGCGCTCCGCAACCCAGAGAGACTGGCTCTTTGCGGTCTTCCATGCCGTGCGGGACCGCATCATGGACGCCTGGCGCGAATCCCTGGCCCAGGCGGAAGACCAGGACGCCAAGCGGGTGTACTACCTGTCCATGGAATTCCTCACGGGGCGTGCGCTCACCAATGCCATGTTGGCGGCCGAGATCTACGAACCCGTCAAACAGGCTTGCGCCCTGCTGGGTGCCGATTTCGACACCTTGATTGACCTGGAACCCGATGCGGGACTGGGCAACGGTGGCCTGGGCCGCTTAGCCTCCTGTTTTTTGGACTCAATGGCAAGCCTGGGCCTGCCCGGCATTGGTTATGGCATCCGCTACGAATACGGCATGTTTGCCCAGCGTATCGAAAATGGGCAGCAAGTGGAGGAGCCTGACTATTGGCTGGTCACTGGCTCGCCCTGGGAATTCATGCGCCCTGAATTCAGCTACACCATCCGGTTCAACGGGCGCCTGGCGCCGCAAGACAGCCGTTGCGTCTGGATCGATGCCGAAGAGGTGATTGCCACCGCTTACGACATCGGTGTGCCTGGCTACAAGATGCGCAGCGTGGTCACCATGCGTTTGTGGACAGCGCGTGCCAGCGGCGGTGTCAATCTGGACGCATTCAACCGGGGGGACTATATCCAGGCCGTGGAAGCCAAGAACCAGTCAGAAAACGTTTCACGCGTGCTGTACCCGGATGACCGCACCGAACATGGCCGTGAATTACGGCTGCGGCAGGAGTATTTTTTTGTGAGCGCCTCGCTGCAAGACATTTTGCGGCGCCATCTCAAGAAACACAGCGGCTTTGAGCAACTCGCAGACAAGGTGGCCATTCATCTGAACGATACACATCCCGCACTGGCGGTGCCGGAACTGATGCGCTTGCTGATGGACGAACACCATGTGGTGTGGGAGGCCGCCTGGAGCCTGTGCACCCGCATCTTCTCCTACACCAACCACACCCTGATGGAGGAGGCGCTGGAGACCTGGCCGGTGGACTTGCTGACACGGGTTTTGCCACGGCACATGGGGCTGATCTACGACATCAACGCCCGTTTTCTGGCGGAGGTGCACCACCGGTACCCGGAAGACAACGCCCTGATGCGCAGAATCTCCCTGATTGAAGAACGTGGCATACGCCGGGTACGCATGGCACACCTGTCCGCGTTGGCCAGCCACAAGATCAACGGTGTCTCGGCCCTGCACAGCCAATTGATGGTGGACACCATTTTTGGCGATTTTGCAAAGATGTACCCGGATCGCTTTTGCAACAAGACCAACGGCATCACACCGCGCCGCTGGCTTGCGCAGGCCAACCCCTCCCTGGCAGCGCTGATTGACAGTCACATCGGCCCGGATTGGCGGGGAGACCTGGACCAACTAGAACGCCTGCAAGACCTTGCCGATCAGCCCGCATTTCAGAACGCATTTCGCCTGGCCAAGCAACACAACAAGCGCCGTTTGACCGATGTGATCGCCAAAATATCTGGCGTACTGGTGGACCCGGACAGCCTGTTTGACGTCCAGGTCAAGCGCATGCATGAGTACAAACGCCAATTGCTCAATGTGCTGCACGTCATGACCCGTTACCACCGCATTCTGGCGCAACCCCGCGCCAACTGGGTTCCCCGCACCGTGGTCTTTGCCGGCAAAGCCGCCTCGGCGTATTACATGGCCAAACTCATCATTCGGCTCATCAATGACGTGGCCCGCGTGGTCAACCATGACCCGCGCATCGGTGGGCAGTTGCGGGTGGTGTTCATCCCCAACTACCGCGTGTCCTTGGCCGAAATCATCATCCCTGCCGCCAATTTGTCAGAACAAATATCGACCGCCGGAACCGAAGCCTCGGGCACCGGCAACATGAAACTGGCGCTCAACGGCGCGCTCACCATCGGCACCTGGGACGGCGCCAATATCGAGATCGCCAACACGGTGGGGCCGGACAACATCTTTATATTTGGCAACCGCACAGAAAAAGTGGCGGAGATACGCGGCCAAGGTTACCGGCCGCGCGACTATTACGACAACAACTTTGACCTCAAATACGCCATTGACCGGCTCGCCGAGGGCGCCTTCTCGCCTGAAGAGCCCCAGCGCTACCGGGAGATCGTCAACACCCTGCTGGAATCCGACCACTACCAGTTGCTGGCGGACTACGCTGATTACGTCGCCACCCAGGACAAGGTGGACGAGCTGTACCGCAGACCGGCCGCATGGACCCGCAGTGCCATTCTCAATGTGGCGGGCATGGGCGGATTTTCTTCGGACCGCACGATCCGCGAATACGCCAGCGAGATCTGGGGCGTTAACCCCGTGCAGTGGCAATAACACACCGTGGTCAGCCCCCGCATGGGTCTGCCTGGGCCACCTTGGCGGAGGCAGGCTCCATCAATGGCATCAGCGTGGGCGCCAGAACATTGAGCAGTTGCACCGGCAAAGCACTGGTGAAATCGTAGTTGGCAGCCTGTGGTCCGTACACATAAGCCGTGATGCTGCCGAAAAAACGCTCCCCCACGTTGAAAACAAAGGTTGCCGAGCGACTCACCACCCGCGACTCCACCAACTGGCCGTGCCCGCCATACACATCAAACCGGTGGTCCCCAGTGCCAGTTTTCCCACCCACCGGGATCACACTGCCGTCGGCTCTGACAAAGGCCTTTTTGACACGTTTGGCGGTGCCTTCTTCCACCACGTCGCGGATGGCGCCCAACACCGCCTGGGCAACCTCCGCCGACAACACTTGCTCGCTTTTTCCGGGCTGGTGTTGCAGCAAGGTTTCGTACGGGGTATCGGCCGCAAAGTGCAAAGTGCTGATCCGTTCATTGGGCTTACGCACGCCACCATTCACCAAGATGCCCATCAGTTCGGCCAGCGCGGCAGGCCGGTCGGCCGAGGCACCCAGCGCCGTTGCGTAGGACGGCACCAAGGAGCCAAAGGGGTAGCCCATGCGTTTCCACTGCCGGTGTATTTCCAAGAAGCCTTCCACTTCCAGTAAACTCAAAATGCGCTGGTCTTGCGCGTGCTTGAGCTTGCTGGCAAACAGCCATTGGTAGACCGCCTGGCGCTCCTTGCTGCTGGCCGCCGCCACCTGGGTAGCGGTGGCCCCGGGGTGTGCGCGCAAATACCCCACCACCCACAGTTCCAGCGGATGCACATTGGCGATGTAGCCACGGTCCGCCAACAACATGGCGTGCGGTGAATACTGCTCGTAAAGCAAGGCCAGCCTAGCGGCAGGAACTTCGTGTTCGCTGGGCAAATTTTCTTTGAAAAAGGCCGCCAGTTGTTCTACCCCGGCTTCAGGCGCGATGGTGCGAAAGATGCTGGCCAAGCGGGCAGGCGTGGGCCGCACATTTTGCAACAGCAACTCCTCGGCTTCCGCAGCCGTTTTCCCCTGGTATTTATTGACAAAGCGGTTGATGAATTCGCGCCCTTCACGGTCGGCAAAACGGCTGAGATAGACCGCCCGGCGCGGATCGCCGGCATCTTGCAACAAACTGGCAGACGACCCCGGCACCTGGAACATGTAGTGGTGCACCACATCACGCAACAGCCGCACAAACACCAGATTCACCGAATTGCGCAGGCCCTCGCGCACCGACAGCACCTTGTGGTCGTCTTCATGCCGGAAGTTGTTGAACGTGTGCACGCCCCCCCCGGTGTAAAAACCCTCGGCAGGGCTGGCCGAGTAACGGCGGTCCAGGGCTGCCTGCAACATGGCGGGCAAATCGCTTGCGCGGTTGTGGTCGATGTAGTCCAGGGCCCACCGCGAGAGTTTGTCTTTCGGATCGACCACGATCTTTTTCCGCTCATCGGCATCCAATACGCTGTAGCGTTCGTGCAAATGGGCAATGATGTCCAAGTAGCTCACCAGAGTGCGCAGCTTGGCGGTGGACCCAAGGTCCAGTTTGGCACCGCCATTGATGTCCAGCGGTTGGTCGAAGTTATCGGTCTGCAAGCGCAGGTAGTTCGTGTTCTCCCCCCGCTCCAGCAAAGTGACGCTGTACACCACATGGGCCGGATCGCCGCGGCCAAGCAGTCCTTTGCCCTGCAGGCCGGCCGCCTTGGCGGCGTCTGCGTCGCGCAGTTGGCGCAACACACCGGTGACAGCCGCTTGGGTCTGACCATCCAGCGTGCTTGCCACACGCAAATCCAGCCGGTCCAGGTTGTAGAAACTGGAGCCGCCCAACAGGCTGACGAGTTGGCTGCGAATGGCTGTAGCGGCCTTGCGCGTGACAAAGGACACAGCGGGCGCCACCGCGCGCGCGGTGTTGCCGTCGGTCAGCTTGACGGCCAGCGCGGCGTCCCGCAAGGCGTTGGAAATAACACCCTGGCTGGCCAGCAGCCGCAGATGGCTGTCCGTCAGGGACTCCAGGTCACTCTCGCTGTCGCCGAGGTAGTAGGACGGTCGGCGCTGCGCAATCACCAGGCTCAGTGCCTGCTTGTACGCCAAAGCCTTCTCGCCAGACGGCTGTGCGGCCTGTGTGGCGCTGTGCAACAGGGCATTGACTTGCGCAAAATCCCGCCCATACCAGGCCCACAGACCGTCGCCTATGCCATTGACTTCGCCAAAACCCGGCCGTGCCGCCAGTGGCACGGTATTGAGGTAGTCCACCACCAATTGACGCCGCACGGCGGTTGTGTCCTGGCCGGACTGGTAGGCACGCACCGAGGCCGAGGTCATTTGCCGCAGCTTGTCTTTCATGGAGGCGGTGCGCCCTTCCGGTGAATGGCGGTATTTTTCGATCTGGGTCGCCAAGGTGCTGCCACCCGCCGATTTGTAGTCGGGGCCAAAACCATGCAGTGCCTGGTCCAACGCGGCCTTGCCCAAACGTCCCCAGTCCACCGCCGGGTTGCGCAAGGGATAACGCGTGTCCATCAACTCGCGATTCTCAATAAACAGCAAACTTTTGACCAACAGGTCGGGTGCGTCCTCAAAACGCGGGTAAATACGTTCTGGATAGTGGGCCGCGAACAAAGCTTGCTTGCGGCAGTCGAGTATCGACAGCCCAAACTGCGGTTTTTCCCGGTACGGCGCGAAAAGTCCCCAATCAATCCCATCCGTCATTTCCGGCGCCATGCGGGCCTGCGCCGTGATCGCAAAGCCCTTGTCCTGCAGCCGTCCCAAATATTCCGGCAAGTTGGAGTAACCCAGCCGCTCGTCATACGGACTGTCCACGGGGTAACGAACCGCCGTGGCCGCGCTGGGCCCCGGTTCCAGCGCATACCGCATTTTGTCGGCCCGATCCGAAAAAACCTTGGCCTGCCACTCCGAGCTGCGCATCTCCCGCCAGGCCAAGCTGGCAGCGGCCACCATCAATGCCAGCACCACCCACAGGAAAAATATTTTGACCACACGGCGTGTGAGGAAAGGCAAACTGGTGAGCGCCGGTCCCTGGGTGGAATACGGCGGCACCGATCCCACCAGGTGTGGTGGCACCCGGGGCTGGTCTGCCGGTTTTTTAGACCGGAAACCTGCAGTCACCCGCCCGCCCAGCTTGTGCACGGCACGCAGGTAGGTATGGGGGCGGCGCCAATGTGCTTTGTTACTCATGGAATCTCAACAATATACAGGCCATCACGCAATCAGCGCGTCCAGCACACCCGGCTCAAAATGCAGACCAATGTAGTCTGCCAAACCATCAAAAATCCGGTCCAAGGTAGGCACCGGCCCCCGCAACCTGGCGCCAAACAAGGCCTGCAAGGCAGCAGGGTCTTCCAACAGGCCATGCAAGTACACCCCCAGCACATTGCCGGCGCCGTTTTGCCAGCCCAGGCCGCCGGGCAACACCGCGCGGGCCACATCACCGCCTTGGGCCATGGCCGGGTGTTGCTGCGTTTGGCCATGGTGGATTTCATAACCCGCCACCTGAACCCCTGCCAACGCAGCCCAGGGCCCCAGCGTTGCGGCGTCAAAACAGACTTGGGTATGGCGTACCGTTTTTGCGGTCTCAAATACAGTCACCAGCGGCAGCAGGCCCAACCCAGGCGCATTGCCATCGATGCCGTGCGGGTCGATCAAGGCCTCCCCCAGCATTTGCAGGCCACCACACACGCCCAGCACCACACCGCCCTGCCCGGCATGCCGGGCAATGGCCCCGTCCAACCCCTGCTGGCGCAGCCAGGCCAGATCGCCGCTGGTGTGTTTGGAGCCCGGCAAAACAATCCAGTCGGTCGCGGCCAGCCCGGCCAGCTCCGACGGGCTACGCACCCACTGCAGGCGCACGCCAGGGATATTTTTGAGGGGCTGGAACTCGTCCAGGTTGCTGATGCGTGGGTAGGCGATGACCGAGATGCGCAGAACCGGCGTGAGCGGCGCTGGGCCGCCCCGAGCCGCGAGAGCCCCCTTGGGGGGCAGCGCAGTACGCGCAGCGACAAGCGTGGGGGCACAAAAGGTCGTGCGGTCGTCAAACACGCCGTCTTCTTCCGGCAGACCATGCTGCCACCACATCGGCAGCGTTGCCACCGTGGGCACACCGGTCAGGTCTTGCAACATTTGCGGCGCCGGGGCCAACAGACTGGCGTCGCCACGAAATTTGTTCAGGACATAGCCCTTGATCAAGGCCCGCTCAGACTCCGGCAGCAAAGCCCAGGTGCCGTACAGGTGGGCAAAAGCGCCGCCCCGGTCAATATCGGTCACCAGCAGGCAGGCCGCCTGGGCGTGCCGCGCCACCCGCATATTGACGATGTCGCTGCCCGAAAGATTGATCTCGGCGGGCGAACCTGCGCCTTCGATCACCACCACATCGTTCTCGGCCCGCAGATCGTCCAGCGCTTGGGCGATCACCGGCCACACACTGGCACTACGGCCCCGCCACGGCATGGCGGTCAGCGCCTCGTCCACCTGCCCCATCAGCACCACCTGGCTGTGGGTGTCGCGCTCGGGTTTGAGCAGCAAGGGGTTCATGCGTACATCGGGCACGGCCTTGGCGGCCAGGGATTGGAAATACTGCGCACTGCCGATTTCCCCCTGCCCGTTATCTGATGCCACCACACGGGCGTTGTTGCTCATGTTTTGCGCCTTGAACGGCGCCA
Source organism: Rhodoferax sp. (assembly GCF_030697375.1). GTDB lineage: Bacteria > Pseudomonadota > Gammaproteobacteria > Burkholderiales > Burkholderiaceae_C > Allorhodoferax. The sequence goes on from NZ_JAUYQD010000040.1 coordinate 240,933, forward strand.
CTTTCAGCCCCTGGCGGGCGTAGTAGCGGCACAGGGCCGTGGTCAGCCAGCTTTTGCCAGCGCCGCTGGTGGTGCCCAGCACCATTACACATTTTGCGGTCATGCAGGTAATCTCATCGAACTTTGGGTGTGTCGGGCGTTGTCAAAGGTGCATTGTCTGGTGCTTGCTGTGAAGCAGGCACCACAATCAGCTTGGTTCCCGTCTGCTCAGCGAGAACCCGCGCACGCTCTGAAGCACGCTTCAGCGCAGCAGTCACTTGCTGGCGGCTGGCGAAGATTTTGGGAGAATTTGGAGTTGTTGCAGCCATTACGAATTCCTTTCATCCATGAGCACGGGCACGGGGCCACTGTTGTCGTATACATCCCAGTCATCCACTAACGCGCAGTAACGCGCCAAGTTGGCTTGACCTGCAGCAAAACGCCTGCGAATCACATCTTCAGGAATGTTATGCCCGCCTTGGGCCACGCGCTGTGCAACACGCTCAATGGCCACGTCTGCATTCGGCAAGGCCAAAAAATGCAAGGCCACCGCGTATCCACCTGCACGCCACTGGGGTATTTGACGTGCGTAACCTAAACCCGAAAGGGTAGTCTCAAGAGCGAAGCTACGTCCGTGTGCCAAATGGTCTGCTATTTGGGAAAGCATCAACCGACCCGCCTGAATGGCGGCCGTCTCGGGGGCAAAAGGTGATAGCCCCGCAGCGATCAGGTCAGCGTTGACGAATTGCAAGCAAGCCTCATCAGTCGGCAAAAACTCACGGGCAAACGTGGTTTTACCTGCTCCATTGGGGCCGGCAATGATGATAATTTTTTTGACACTGGCAGTACTCATGAAAAGGCGCCTTCACTTGTTAGATAGATCACCATGAATACGCTGTGCAATAGCGCAATTTCGCTACAAAAAAAGGAGCTGCTTGCGCATACTCCATAAGGGCTAGAGTCACTTTTCATCCTCAACATCAAGGGCTGCGCCATCCCCAGGGGCCAGCGCCGCCAAGGTCTTTTGCAGCCAGTCAAAACCAATACGCTCCTGCTCCAGCCGCACGCCCACACGCAGCCGGTTGTCGCGCAGCTCGTCAAACAAGGCACGTTCTTCCACTGTAAGGCGAGGCAGGTCGCGCAGCACAGGCTGTGGCTCTTCGCCCCACTGCACGGCATGGGCCAGCAAAGTGGTTTTGTCCATCAACAAGGATTGCACCTGGGGAAATGAAGCGCGCAATTGGTCCAGAATGGCAAATCCGTGGGTGTCGATATCGCCCCAGTAGAACATGCTGCGCGCGTGCAGCCAGCGGGCGCCGACCAGCACCTCAAAGCCGTAACCCGCGCCGAAAATCACCATGCTGCCCGCCAAGGGCGGAAAGGCCAAAAAATTCACCTCGTTCTCGGTGATGAACACACGCCGCACCAGTACATCCAGCCGCTCAAAAGCGGCCTGGGTTACACCGATGTCCTGCTCACACCCGTCGGGCAACAGTGCAATGGAAGGGTCCAGCAAGCGAAAGCGGATGCGCAAGGGTTTGTCCTTGAAGCCGTAGCGGCGGCAAAACTGGCTAAGGCCGGTCGCGCTGGCGTCGATGGCATCCAGGGGCAAGGCCAAATCCAGCAGTTCGCAGAGCACACCCCGGTGCGTTTCGATGAACTTGCTGTCCACCCCCGCCAGATCCACCTGCCGCAAATAGATACCGGGGCGCGGATGTACCTGCAGCCAGGAGACGACGGCCAGCAGGCGCGGCCAAGCATCCACCAGAGCCAGCGCATGGAGCGGCCGCTTTTGCAGCCAGGGCAACAAGGCGGGCTGCTGTTCGCAGGTGAATTGCACCAGGCTGGCGAAGCGCTTGGCGTCTTTTTGCTTGCCGATCAGCGCCAGCGCGTCCTCCAGCGTGTCCAGCCAGACTTCGTCCGGCACCGCGTTGGCACCCAGCACACGGTGGCGAAACTCCCGCAGGACGATGCGGTAGCGCGGCGCGCCGCTGGCTGGTCCGGCTTGCCGCAAATCCGCCATCCACGCCCGCACCGCGTCAAAACGTTCGCTCAACTCGGCCGATGTCGGCCCCACCAGCCGCAAACGCCGGGGCGCCATGGCCTCACCCTGCACTAATGGGCGCAGCAAGTCCCCCTTGTCCCACAGCTTTTGCACCTGCGCGCGCAGGTCGGCGGGGGTGGTCCAGCTCATGTGGCCACCTGGCTTGGCTGGAAGGCCATCACTCGGATGCGCGCACCCTGCCATGTCGTCAGTCCCATGTTGGGCTGACTGCTGTCAGCCCGGGTCGCAATCAGCTCGGCCGCAGTCTGGCCATGGATGGCGTAATGCACCTTGTTCTGCACCGTTGCAAAAAACGCCTGCGTTAGCGCATGGCAGCTGTCGTAGTCCACACTGGTGGCATAGATATCGGTGATTTTTTGGTAGAAACGCCGCTCGCTGGTGCGGATGTCTTGCAGGCGACGCGTCAACTCGTCAAAGTAATCCGGCCCCTTGCCAGGATTTTTCAGCCGCGCATCGTCCAGCACAAAGCCTTTGACGATGTATTCCTTCATCTTGTCATTGGCCCAGCGCCGAAAACGCACCCCCACGGGGCTGCGCACGCGAAAGCCCAGGGCCAGCACCATGTCGAGGTTGTAGTGCTCAACTTCGCGACTCACCTCCCGTCCCCCCTCGATTTGAACTGTTCGGAATAACCGAACAGTTGCCTCGGGTGTCCATTCACCATCCTCAAAAATGTGCTTGATGTGCTCGCTGATCGTCCCCTTGGCCTTGCCGAAAAGCTCGGTCAACTGCTTCTGGTTCAGCCAAAGGGTTTCGGCTTGCAGCATCACATCGATACGGGTGGAGCCGTCTTCGCTTTGGTAGATGAGGAATTGTTGAGGGTTCGTCATGGCGTGCATCGTCGGTTAAGTGATTAGCAGAGTTGCTCTTTACTTTTGTGATTCTTTTTCGCACCGCTATTCAGTTTGTTGCTACTGCGAGCTACATGCACACCATCAACGCCATCGACTAATGCTGAACCGACTTTCTGCGACTCCGTTAAGGCGTTAAGCAATCCTCCCCCTACACCAAGTCGCATAAAAAATTGTGGAGGGTGAAATCCAGGCGGGACTTCCCTAAGGGTTTGTAGTGAAATCGACTGAGGGAACTGTTCTGCATCCTCTAGAGAAAGTGCAAACCCCTTAGAAATTCCTGTGAAATAGTCAAAAAACTCTCTGTGTGTTAGCCCGGAAATGGCAGCGAAACGTCGCCACAAGGTTAATGGTGCCAAGCTATGAACGGCACTAACGCGAGCCCTGCCCATCACAGAACCCACGGGCAATTTGACGTATATCCAAACTGTAGTTCCGACAGAGACATTCATAGCCCGTCGTCTTAACTCTACTTGCTTCCGCCCTGCGAAAATGTTTTCCGCATGTCGATTTTCCAGCGAAATAAGTATGTGTTCCCCTTCAATCACAGGTCAGTCCCTCGGCAAGAATCGCCTGCAATTGTTCATCAGTGATGGAATTCGTTGTTATCAAATCGGTAGGGCGACCACAACCTATGCGCTCCAGAAAAGTGAGTGGAACGGGTCGCGGTAAGCAAATTACATTATCAAAAACGGTCACAGTTTTCATTTCGGATTGACCTATCGTTTCAAGGCTTTTTGCGTCAAGGACAGAGGGATCAAGACCTGAGGTTTTAAGTGCCTCCTGCGACTTTGCGTATACCTGCTTTACCCGAGCAACTGCAATGACTGCACCGAGTCCTTTGTGTTTCAAAGATTCATAAAACAAAATCAATGAACCAGGTCTGAAGCGCTTCAAAGTCTGTGGGCCACTCACATAGTGTTTCTCTTGGTAAAGGGCAACTTTGGATTGTGGCAGCAACAGTTTCTGTGGCAGGTGCCCCAAGAGGTGTTCAGAAAAATCACGCTGCACAGGTGTAATCACAGCGTGACGCCCAGGAAGACAAAAAAGCGCAGGAGCCAGCAACGTCTCCAAATTTTCGAGTGAAACATGAACCCTATTTCCGTCTGGAGTCAGTATTTGGATTTGTTGGCTCACATGACGAAATGTTGGTGCAGCATCAGGTAACTTCAGCCGACCTGCAGAAAGCAGAGTTCCTTTGCAGTGATCCCAGTTCGCTGGAATGACGATGCGTCCGAGGATGACCTTGCTAAGGGACGTCTGAGTTGATGTGCCGCCAAATCCCAACTCCGAGGCTACTTCGCGCACATGGACTTGATTTCGGGGGAATTCAATTCTGACTTGAACTGTCCCCATCGTGATCATCTGCTCCAGAAAATTCGTTAGCAAAATGCGGGCAGCATCCCGCGAGTGTGGCGCAGATTCGTCAATTGCGATGTGTGCCACAACCATATCAGAGGGTGTCCAATTGGGCCTCGTCAGATAGCCCAGTAATTGAACGCCGCTCCATACGCCATAGCGGACAAATATGCAGTTTCCAGAATCGACAGCAGCCCAACTTGAGGCCATCGAAGAACCAGATAGATTAAGTCGTGAGAGCAGTGCTTGAACTGAAGGTCCATCCACTTCAGTTATTGGCATCAATTCCAATGTTTGCATTGACGAGGTGTCATAAGCGTCACCCGCCGTGGATTCTTCATGGCTCTGTGCAAACGCCGTCGGAGAAATAACTTGTATATCGAACTGATTCTTAATTTTTGTAGCTGCGTCAAGAATGGCTGAATCATTTGTAATAAATCCCGCCAAGCGATGCTGAATCGCCACAGACAAATGACGGAGGTCTGATTTATCGTTCTCACTGAACTGCGAGGACTCTTTGAGAGGAAAAACCAATGAGGCAAGACCGGGAAACAGATGCCCCCACTCATTTGTGGTCATCAATGAAAATGTGGGAAATATCTTTGTATAAGCTTGCATAGGATCTGTCCGACCTGGTGTCGCCGTCCGATGCAACTCCGCACTTAATTCAGAACTTATAGCAAAACGGCACAGCCCCATTCGTTCAGCCCGAAATAGATCAATAGCCTCAGCGTTGCGGAGACGTCGAGGTCCGAGGTCAAACAAAACATTCATGTCTAACAAATACAAAGGAATATCTGGTTTGGTCGTGACATCCAGGCCCAGCGGATTTGTGGATGAAAGTCCGCTTGATGCGAACAATTGTGGAGATTCAAGTTCGTGGCAGCGAACTAATATCTGACGCTTACGAACGGCGCCTCCCTGCGCCACACGTTGCACATAAAAGCTTTGACTTTCCCAAAAAGCATTGGCATCGATTAGATCCTCTGCAACGCGTGCAGAGATGAAAATTAAGCCATGATCAGTCAGATGCGATTTCAAACCATCAAGCAATATTTTCGCCGCACCACATCTTCTAAAAAGTGGGGCAACAAACATTTGGAGCACACTCGCTTTTCCGCGACTGCATTTGAACATCAGGTGACCTGCGTATCTCGTTTCCTCAAAGCTTTTCTCAACCAGAACATGCATTTGCTCACTGCGTGCAAATTCTTGAAAAACGCTCGCCGCGAAAAATCCCAATGAGTTCTTATTTTGATCTGCCGAAGACACTACTTGCTCTACAAATGGAGCGATCTCTTGGTAATTTTTCAATACCAAAAATTGGTTTGATTTTTTATGCATATTCTTCTTTCTCTCCCTTGTAAGTCACGTTCACTTTAATTAATAATCTACCGCGATATTTCCGCCAGCCCCTTCTCCACCCGATACTCCTCAATACTCAAATTCCGCAGCTTCGAATCCCGCCCTTCCTCGTTGTGCACAAAACCCACGCTGGCCACATAGGGCTCGATGATGTGGATTTTTTGCAGCGGCGTGACGATCAGCAGTTGCAAATTGAGCTGCTGGAACAGCTTCAAGCCGTATTGCGCCGACTCGTCCGAACCGCGGCCAAAGGCTTCGTCGATGACCACGAAGCGGAAGCTGCGCGAGCGTTTTTCACCCCAGGCCAGGCCGAACTGGTAGGCCAGGCTGGCGGCCAGGATGGTGTAGGCCAGCTTCTCTTTTTGGCCGCCCGACTTGCCGCCTGAGTCCGAGTAGTGCTCGTGTTCGCGGTCGTCTTCGCGCCAGCGTTCGCTGCCCGAGAACACAAACCAGTTGCGCACATCGGTCACCTTGGCGGCCCAGCGCCGGTCTTGCTCGCCCTGCCCTTCGCGGCCGCGCAGGCGCTCGATGATGTGTTTGACCTGCAGGAACTTGGCCTCGGAATACTGGCCCTCGTCGGTGTTGCCGCTGGAGCCCGAGAGCGAACCCTCCAGGCAGGTGCGCAATTCGGTCTGGAAGTCGCGCACTTCGGCGTCCGTGGTCAGCTGCGCTTCCAGTACGATGTAACGGCCGGGGTTGTAGTCGATCTGCGTGAGCGACTGGTTGATGCGGGCGATGCGCGCCTTGATGGTTTCGCGCTCATTGTTCAGCTTGGTATTGAACTGCGCCACTTCGCGGATGGTGTTCTGGTTCAGCAGGTCCTTGAAGCGTGTCTCAAAACGCGGTAGGTCATCCGTGGCCAGTTTGTCGAGCATGGTGCGGTACTCGCCGGCCGCCTCCACGGCCACATCCACCTCCTGCGTCTCTAGCGGGTAACGGGTGCTGAAGCTTCGCATGGCGTCGATGATTTTGTCGCGCAGGCGCTTGGTGCGGCCATCGTCGGCGTCAATGGTTTTTTGCAAGCCGTCACGCATGTCGCGTTCGCGGTTGTCGCAGGATTCGATGGTCAGCGTGTGTTCGCCGAGTATCTCCATCTGCAAACTGACCAGGCGGGTGGTCAGGGGGCTGGGCGGTAGGGCGTTCTGCGCAGGTAAAGGAGGAGCCCGCAGAGCGGGCGGGGGACACGGAGCAGAACGCTCTGCCGCCCAGACTCCTGGGGCGTCCTGCTTTGCCCAGTCGCCTCGCAACGCCTCCGTTTGGCTACGCAGCGCTTGCAGGTCGCTGGTTTTCTGCTCGGTTCTTGCACGCCGCTCACGCTGCTCGGTCAACTGTTGATCGGTGGCTGCCAGCTCCGCTTCCAACGCGCTCAGTCGGTCGGTCAGCGCCTGCAATACGTCGGAGGCGGCTTTCAGCGTGGCCAGTTCGTCAGCCAGCTTGGCCACTTCCAGCGCAATCGCGGGCCAGTCGAGTTCGGCGTAGTCGCGGTATTCCACCAGTTTGGACAGGGTATCCAGGCGCTCTTTGATCTCGCCCTGCTCGCGGCCCAGGTCAGCGAGTTGTTTGGCGGTATGGGCCAGGCGGGCTTCAAGCCCACGCTTTTTGCCGTTCAGCGCGTCCAGCTTGGCGGTGTTGCTCCAACCCAGCACGTAGCGGCTGCGGTCGTCAATGCGATGGCGGTCGTCCTTCTCGTGGCGCTCGCCGCCTTTGCTCTGCCCGGCGCGGGTGATGGCCTTGGGTTCGCGGCGAAACTGCTCCTGCGTGCTGCAGCAGACCACGTTGAAGCGCTGCCAGACGGCATTTTCCAGCCAGGCGTAAAACGGCGAATCGGGCTTGAGCGTCAGCTTGCGCACCAGCGCATCGGCGTGCGCCGAGGGCAAGTCCGCCTGTTTGGCCGGCCGCACGCAAAAGTACACCAGGCGGCCTCTGAGATGGGTTTGATCGACCCATTCGGCCACCCTGGCGTAGTGCGCCTCCGGCACCAGCAAGGAGAGCGCAAAGTTGTGCATCAAGCGCTCGGCGGCGCCCTCCCAGTCGCGTTCATCGTCGCGCACCTCGATCAATTCGCCCGCAAAGGGCATGGCATCTTCCCGCACATTCAAGGCCTGGCACAGGGCGGCGCGCACGGCGATTTGCTGGGCGTCGATGTTGCTGCGCCGCCCCTGCAGGCTGGTGATCTCGGCGATCAGGGCGTCGCGCTCCTGGCGCCCCTGGGCAAAAGTCACACCCAGTTCGTTGAGTTCGTTTTGCAAGTCCACGGCACGGCTGCTCTCCACCTCGTGTTTTTGCACACAGGTTTGCTGCTGCACCAGCAGGTCTTCCGCGCTGCCCACCTGCAGCAGCTTGAGTTTTCGGCGCAGTTCGTCGTAGCGTGCGGCGTTGGCTTTGCGCCGGGTGATCTCCAACTGCCGGCGGGCCATCTCTGCGTCAAGATGGGCCATGCGGTCGCCGCCGCTGTGGGCGATGCTCAGGCGCAACTCACGCTCCTGCACTTGCTGGGCCGTTTTACGCGCTTCCAGCCGTTCGACTTTGGTGCTTTCGCTCTTGAAATTGTCGGCCAAGGTTTCCAGGCGCGCGTCGATCAAGGCCAGCTTGAGCCCGGCAAAGTGGGCCTTGAGCCCTTCGCGGCATGCGCGCAATTCATCGGTGGCCGCCAGCAGCGCGCTGTGCCGGTCGCAGTCCGCCACCAGCGGCGTGAGCAACTCGACTTGTTGCTTGGCTTTGAGCACCGCCTCATGGGCGCGGTTCAGGTCGTCAAAGTGCGCAATCAGGCCCGCAATACGCGGGGCCACGTCAAAAGGCTCCAGCATGTGGTGGCGCACAAAGTCGGTCAGGTTGCCCACCGATTTCATGGACACCGTTTGGTGAAACAGCTCCAGCGCTTGCTCGCCCTCGATGCCAAAGCGGCGCCGAAAATGCGCGCCGTAGGGCGGAAAGCTGTCAAACAGCTCCACGCCGTTTTTACGCAGGCGTTTGCGCAACTGCGCTATCTCCGTGCCAAAGTGGGCGAAATCGGTGGCCAGCGCCAGGGACTTTTCCGCAACCGCATAAAAACGCTCGGGCTGGCCGCCCGCGTCCTTGATCCAGAACACCTGCGCCAGCGTCACTGTCTGGTCAAACCCGGCGTTGTGGAACACGCCCAGAATCACCGAGTAGTTGCTTGGGTCCCGCAGGGCCACGGGTTTGGCGTTGCCGCTGACCTCGTTGCGCTCGGACTTGTAATGGCCCAGCACGTAGGATCGCAGCGAGCGTTCCCGCGCATCGGCGCCAGCGGCCTTGTTGTAGGCGATGCGCTGGGCCGGCACCAGCAGCGTGGTGATGGCATCGACCAGCGTGGACTTGCCAGAGCCAATGTCGCCGGTCAGCAGACCATTTTTACCGCCCAGCTCCAGCGTCCAGACGCGTTTATCGAACGTGCCCCAGTTGAAGACTTCCAGGCGCATCAGGCGAAAGCCGGTCAGCGCCTCGGGGGCGCTGAAATCCAGTGCATCCAAACCCGTACCCTCCACCGGGCTGGCTTGTGTTGGCTCATGCATCGTTGGCATCCCCTTCGGGTGCGGCGAGTTGTGCTTGGTAGGCGGCCAGGCGCTGGTCGAATTCGGCCAGCCACTGCGCATCCACAAAGGCCTTGAGAATGCGGCGCACCTCGTACACCGGCTCTTGTGCCGCGCGCCCGGCGCTGCTGACCTGGGGCTTCAGGCGCCGCACAAAACCGAGGTCGATGATCTTGTTCAAGTGCGTTTCCACCTGGTCCATCAAGCGCGATTCGTTGGAACCCGCAGGCAAGAAGACCCGCACCAGTTCCACCACCGCGTCGCGCGACAAAATCAAGCGCGTATCGCCGCCGCTGGCGTCGAATTCGGCCAGCTTCTTGCGCAAGAGCGCCAGCAAGAGGCTGACCTGAAAACTCAAGGGCCGGCGCGCCACCAGCCGTGGCGACTTGGGCGCGTCTTCATCGGGCGTGGAGCGCGACCGCAAAAAGGCATACCCTTCAGCTTCGTCCAGCACCAGGTCCAGCGCCAGCACCGCCACATAGTCGCGCACCCGGGCCTGCAATTTCAGCAGCGCGGCCCAGGCCTGGGCGTCTTCATCGCGGTAGAGCACACTTTTGAGCAGCGGGACGACAAGGCTGGTGAGGTCGTGCTGGGGCAGACTAGAACCAGGCTCCAGCACGTTGGGAATCTCCATTGCAGGCATCCTCAGTTCCTCACAAAAATAACGCGCGGCAATCGGGCGCGGCGTATGACAGGGGCAGTCAAATTATCTGGCGTACCTTGTGTGTCCGGCACCACCCATTCCACCGACTCCAGCGTGGTTTCATCCACCACCGAGTTCGGTGACTCGCTGGCCAGTTGCAGATAGGCCACCAACTCGCCCAGCCCCTGTTCCAGCGGCCGCGTTTGCAGCAGTTCCCCCAGGCTGATCTGCGCCCGGGTTTGCAAGGACTGGCGGATGTGGCCCGCCAAGGCGGCTTTATCGACCCGCACTTGCGAGAACAGGGCGGCGGCATCCACATTCGCCTCGCCCGCCTCCAGCGCCACGTTGGCAATCACGGTCTTGATGGCCGGGCTGAACAGCGGCCGCTCCATGGGCAGCTCCAGGCTGGCGCTCAGGTCGTCCACCTCCATGAATGCCCCCGTGGGCGGTGCAGCACGCAGCGCCAGTGCGCGGGCCTCGATGCCACGCAATATATCCATGATGCGGCGGTTTTCCAGCCAGGCCTGGTCGTCCAGGAAGCGGCGCAACTGTTGCGACAACTGTGCCACCGTGGCCTGCGCGTGCTCGCCCGCCTCCAGCCAGTCGTAATGCACGCGTTTGAGCCGCAGGTCCGGCGACAGCGCCGCCACCGGGGGCAGTTGCAGCACACGCTCCAGCAACTGCGTCAGCTCTTCCTGGCGCGCCTGCGACATCAAAAAGTCCCAGAAGGCGCGAAAGCTCTTGCCTTGGTCGGACTCGGCAATGGCGTCGCGCTCGCCCATGATCTCTTCCAGCAGCGCACCTTTGGCGCCGTCCCACAGCGCAATGCGCTCGCGCACTCGTCTGTCCAAGCCGCGAAAGTTGTGCTCCACCTCCCGAAAATCGGTCAGCAGCTCACGCGCCAGGCCAGTGAATTGCTGGAAACGCTCTTTCAGCGCCGTGTCGTCCAGCAGGGGCATCTCGCCCCCCAGCACCAGCGCAATCTCGGCGTCGATCTCGTCGCGTTTTTTGTGCAACTCCTGCAGGCGTGTCTCGGGGTTGGTGTCGCTGCCCTCGCTCATCTGCTTGAGCAATTCAAACAGCGTGAGCAGGCGCGACTCGGTGCCGACAAAAGCGCGCTCCGTCAGGCTGGTGAGCCAGGCCAGTGCCCGCTCGGTGGCCGGGGTCAGGTCAAAATGCGGCTCGTCCGAGCCCGCAGGGTAAAACTTGCGCAGCCAGCCCTTCTCGTTGGCGGCCCAGTCGTTCAGGTACTCTTGCGCGCTCTTGGGAAACAGCGGCCCACCCCCACGCGCCGCCGACTGCTCGCGCACGCCAAACAAGGTGTCTTCCAGCGCCTCGACCAGATCGGACTGCGCCATTACGCGCACATTCGGAGCTATGAAGGCACGGTGCAAAAAGCTGCCAATCAGCGGCGCGTGCTCGGCTGCCAGCAAGCGCCAGGCGGGATGCTGGCGGCGCAGGGCTTCCAGGGTGGCGTAGTCCAAATTAATGGTGCACTCCAGGGCACCTGTGCAGGCCGCGCAAAAAACAACCCAAGGGCTTGGAGCACATGGAACTCATATCAAGAACCGCATTAGGTCGCAGGCAACTTTTGCAAGGTCGATACCGGCAAATACAGACACAAAGGGTTATCCAGTGTTGCTGTAAAGCCAAGCGTTTCATAAAACGCCTTGGCTTTTTCATGCTTTGCATCCACCACCACGGCGTAGATACCAACCGCATTGGCAAACTCCAAAACCAATTGCAAGGCGAAGGACATCAATTGCTGACCCGTGCCACGCCCCTGTTCACGCCGGTCCACCGCCAGGCGGCCGATACGCAGCACCGGCGCCGGGTAACGCGGTAGCTTGGAGTGCGGCGGTAGCTGCCGGGTTTGAACCTGACCCGCACTAACGGTAACAAAGCCCACCACCGCAACGCCATCGTCCGCCAAGGCCACATAGGTTTTTCCAAATCCTTTGCGCGCCAACTGGCTCGCCTGACGGTGTAAAAACTCGTTCAGGGCAGGCTCGCCACAATCAAAATCAGCACGCTGGTGATGGACAGCCAAGCGCTCAATACGTGGGGGCATTCAGCGCAAGGCCATGAGTTTTCTCAGTGCCTCGTTGGGTTCTGGCGGGTTTTCGCACCTTGCGACAAAGGCCTCAAACGCATCCGCAGACAGCATGAGTGTGTCTGTATCCGCCACGATGCGGCTTGATGTCTCGTACATGCTTTGGGAAATAAAACTTGACACAGTCGAACCTGTGATCGCCGCCGCGCGTTCGATCATGTCCTTGACTTCGTGGCTGGTGCGCAGGTTGATGCGGGCAGATTCCGAATGGGCGCGAGAGGATGGCATGGTAAAGCTCCTATTTGCGAAAATTGTACGTCAATTCGCCACATAAAGTGTCGATGCCAGTGCCGCCCGCAAAGCATCCTGCGCCACCGGCGGCTGCACGCTCAGGCGCACATGGCCAGGCAGGCCGAAGGAGGTGGTGTCGCGCAGCTTGATGCCCGCTGCGCGCAGACGGTCCAGGTCAGCCGCCAGGCCCGCACCATGGGCCGGCTGGGCGCAGAAGAAATTGGTGTCGCTGGGCAGGCAGGTCCAGCCCAGGGCTTGGAGCATCTCGATCTGCATGGCTTTCCAGCGGCGCAGGGTGTGCAGGCTCTCGGTCAGCCAGCCCTGAACCTCGGGCTGCACCCAGGCGTGCAGCAGCGCCACGCCATGCGCGCCCAGCGGCCACGATGGGGCCAAGCGCTCCAACTCAACGGCGGCCTCCTCGGCACCCAGCGGGGCGATGGCATAGGCGGCGCGCACCCCGGTCAGGCCCAGGGCCTTGTTGGGAGAGTACATCTGCCAGACCTGTGCGCGCTGGCTTGTCGTCAGCGAAGGCGAGCCACTCAGGCGCAGCGGTGCGTAGGCGCAGTCCAGCACCAGCGGCGCTCTGGGGAGCGCGGGCACATCAGCATCCGAAGGCCAGTCCGCGCCGGCCATCCACCCGGGCCAAGCGGCATGTGCGCCGCCCAGCGGGCTGGAGGGTTCACATGCCCAGACCAGTTGCGCCGCAGCAGGCCGGGAGGTCAGCCCCAGGCGCCACACCTGCGCCGCCTGGGCGTAGTCCCCATAGGCGTGGGGGGGCACGCACACTTTGCGCACGCCCCGCCGCACCCCTTGCTGCGCCACCCAGGCCGTGGTGCGGAAGATGAACTCGCTGGCGCTTGCCGCCAGCACCACACGTGGTGCTTCCACCCCATGGAAAGCCGCCAAAGCAATGCGCAACTGCGTGTAGTGGGGGTCCGGGTAACGGGTCGCATCGGCTTGCTGCAATGCCGCGACCACCGCTGGGCAAGGGCCACAGGCATTGCTGTTGGTAGAAAAATCAAAACGCGGCACGCCAGCGGCATCGGGGCCCCCGTGCATGCGTACGGGTGGCGCCACGGGTTGCTTGACCGGGAGGTTCACACCCCTCATACCAGCTCTCCTATTGCTATTAAAATAATAGCTGCTTGCGCAATACCTACAAGGGCTAGAAGCCCATTGGATGCATAGGCAATGGCCCGCTGCGTATCTTGCGGCCCTGGTGCACGGCCCGGGGCGTTGAGCGCATACACACCGGGCTTGTGCAGGCACACGCCCAAGCCCAAGGCCATGGCGGCCATGGGCCAGCCGCTGTTGGGGGAGGCGGTGCGTTGCGCCTCGGTCTTCAGTTGGACCAGTGACACCCCGCCTGCCGCCAACACCAACAGCAGTGCCGTGAGGCGCGCGGGCAGCCAGCCCAAGATATCGTCGGCGCGGGCCGCCCACTTGCCGGCCCACTCCCAGTTGCGGCCCTGGTACAGCCCCCGGTAGCCCCACATGGCGTCAGCGGTATTGGCCAAGCGGAACAGCGCCGCACCCGGCAGGCCCAGCAGCGCAAACCAGAACAATGGGGCCACCACCGAGTCGTTGAGGTTTTCAGCCAGCGTCTCGATGGCGCTTTCGCGCACCTGGGCTTCGGTGAGCTGGCTGACATCACGGCTGACCAGCCAGCGCAGGCGCTCGCGTCCGGCCGCCAGAGAACCGCCCTGCTCCGGCGCCAGGGCTTTTTCCACCGCCAGCACTTCGTTTTTCAGCAGCGTCCAGGCCAGCAAAGGTTTGAGCAACGCGCCCAGCAGTACCGCCGCCAGCAAAGTGGCACCCATGTGCTCCCAACCGGCCGGCCCGGCCACAGCCAAAGCCTGCACCAGCACTTGCTGCAGAACCACTGCCGCTATCAAAACAAGAGCTGCCCCCGCACACCAGGCAAGGGCTCCAAGCCAAAATGCCTTGTAATCCGGGGCGCCACCGGGATCTTGCCGCGCCCCTTGCTGCACGCGCTTTCCTGCCCAGCCCAGGTAATGGCCCATCCACACCACGGGGTGCAAGCGTACCGGGGGCTCCCCCCAGCGGCGGTCCACCCCCAGCGCCACCAGCACAGCCACGCCCAGGCCCCAGGCGGGCAAGGCATGCGCGCTCCCCGGCAAAAGAAACAGAGCGAAAAAATCCAAGGCTGCGTGGGGCTAGTCGCGGGGAACGGGGTGGCCGGTCTTCAGACCCAGGCGCGCCAGCAGCTCCAAATCGGTATTGCCCTGGGGGTTGGGCGTGGTGAGCAGTTTCTCGCCGTAGAAGATGGAATTGGCACCGGCCACAAAACACAGGGCCTGCACCGCATCGCTCATGCTCTGGCGTCCAGCCGACAGGCGCACCCGCGCCTTGGGCATGGTGATACGCGCCACGGCAATGGTGCGCACAAACTCCAGCGGGTCCAGGTCGGGCTGGTTCGCCAGCGGGGTGCCCTCCACCTTGACCAAATGGTTGATCGGCACCGACTCGGGGTACGGCGCCAGATTGGCCAGCTCGGCGATCAGGCCGGCGCGCTGCAGACGCGACTCGCCCATGCCCACGATGCCACCGCAGCACACGCTGACCCCCGCGTTGCGCACCCGCACCAGGGTGTCCAAACGGTCCTGGAAGTCGCGGGTGGTGATGACGTCGCCGTAGAAGTCGGGGGCGCTGTCCAGGTTGTGGTTGTAGTAGTCCAGCCCCGCGTCGCGCAAGATCTCGGCATGGCCCTCGGCCAGCATGCCCAGGGTGCAACAGGCTTCCAGCCCGGTGCCCTTCACTGCCTTGACCAACTCGGCCACCGCCTCCACGTCGCGGTCCTTGGGCGCGCGCCAGGCGGCACCCATGCAAAAACGGGTGGCGCCAGCGGCTTTGGCCTCCAGCGCGGCACTGCGCACCGCGTCCACACCCATGAGTTTGCCGGCCTCAACGCCAGTGTCGAAGTGCACCGATTGGGGGCAGTAGCCGCAGTCTTCCGGACAGCCACCGGTTTTCACCGACAGGAGCGTGGCCAACTCCACCAATTGCGGGTCGAAGTGGGCGCGGTGCACAGTTTGGGCCTGATACATCAGCTCGGAAAACGGCAGTTCCAGCAGGGCCTGGATTTCGGCCACGGTCCAGACCCGCTGCGCCACGGTGGAGCGCGCGGCGGGGGACTTGTGGGGGGCATGGAAGTGCAGGGTCTGCTCGGTTGCAGGGGCAAGGGTGCTAGAGGTGTTCATGGTTGTGTCGTCCTGGAAATCAGTCTTCGATGCCACGTTGCGCTGGGATACCAGCTTTGAAGGCGTGTTTGATAAGGGTCATTTCTGTCACGGTGTCGGCCAACGCGATGATCTCTGGCGGGCAGCGCCGCCCCGTCAGCACCACATGCACCTGGCTGGGGCGGTTGCGCAAGGTGTCCAGCACATCGTCCAGTGGCATCCAGCCGTAGATCAATGGGTAGGTGATCTCATCGAGGATGACCATGAAGTAGTCGCCGCCCACGATGGCAGCTTTGGCCTTTTGCCAGCCCTCACGCGCCAATTGGGCCGAATGCTCCAGGTCCTGGCTTTTCCAGCTGAAACCGTCGCCCAGCCCCTCGATGGGAATGCCAAGCTGCTCGAACATGCGGTGCTCACCAAAACGGGCACTGGGCACCTTCATGAACTGGAAAATCTTGACCGCCTTGCCGCGCCCGTGCGCGCGCAAGGCCAGACCAAAGGCTGCCGTGCTCTTGCCTTTGCCGTCGCCGGTGTTGACGATGACCAGGCCCCGGCGTTCGCCCTCGGGCTTCTCATAGGGTTTGGCGGCGGGCGGAGTTTCAATGTCCATGGGTTTCAATCTGCCTGAAATTCAGGACTGAGTTGCACCGTCTCGCCAATGATGAGCAAGCCCGGCTGCGGGCCGTAGGCGGGGGCCAATTCCACCAGCCGGGTCAGGCTGCAGGCGATCACGGTTTGTGTGGGGCGGGTGCCGTCGCGCACGATGGCGGCCGGCGTGGTAGGCGCCAAGCCGTGGCGGATGAGCTGCTGGGCAATGTGGGGCAGGCGCTGCACCCCCATGTAAAACACCCGCGTCTGGCCGGGGCGTGCCAAGGCGGTCCAGTCGTGCGTGGCGTTGTCGTCGGCCAGGTGGCCCGGCAAAAACACACAACTGCCCGCCATGTCGCGGTGGGTCAAGGGGATGCCCGCCGAGGCCGAGCAACCGCTGGCCGCCGTCACGCCGGGCACCACTTCAAACGCAATGCCCGCCGCCTGCAAGGCCTGCACTTCTTCGCCGCCGCGCCCAAAGACAAAGGGGTCACCACCCTTGAGCCGCACCACGCGTTTGCCCATTTGGGCATGCTCCACCAGGAGGGCGTGAATGCCTTCCTGGGGCACGGCGTGGTTGCCCACGGCCTTGCCCACGTACACACGCTGGGCGGCGGGCGGGATCAGGTCCAGCACCTCGGGCGCGATCAGGCGGTCGTGCACCACCACCTCGGCGCGCTGCAAGCGGTCCAGCGCCCGCAGGGTCATCAAATCCGCCGGGCCGGGGCCGGCACCCACGATGGACACAAAGCCCTGGCCCGTTGAAGTAGTCACGTCACGCATCGCAGTCTCCCGGTCCCTGGTGGAACACCAAATCCGCCACCGGCGCACCACCCACCAGATGTTGCTCGATGATGCGGTCCATATTGGCGGGGGTGACGTTGTAGTACCAGGTGCCATCGGGCTGTACACACATCACCGGGCCGCCCTTGCAGGCGGCAAAACAACTGACGCGGCTGCGTTTGACACGCATCTCCCCGTCGTGCAGCCCCGCCGCCTTGAACTTGTCACCCAGGCTGTCAAACAAATCTTGCGACGCACCGTCTTGCGTGCAGCGCGGGCCGGTGCACACCAGCAGGTGGCGCTTGTAGGCGCCAATCTTGGGTTTTATAACAATGGTATCTGTCATGAATGAATTTCAATTGAATTTTTCGGCAGGGGTGCTGCCAAAGTGCACGATGTTAATCGCCAGGGAAACAGGCCCGTTTCCCCAGCATGGCTGAAGCGGAGGGCTTCAATGCCAAAAGCTTGGGCCAGTGTAGCGTCATCAAGCACTGCCGCGGGGGCGCCATCGGCAAGCAAGCGTCCCTCACGCAAAACGATGACACGGGAGCAAAAGCGCGCGGCCAGCGACAGATCATGCAGCACCACGGCAATGGCCCGGCCTTGCTGCGCTTGGCCACGCAGCAAGGCCATCATGCGCAGTTGGTGCGCGGGATCGAGTGCCGCCAGGGGTTCATCCGCCAACAGCACGGCCGGCGCACCGGCAAGTACCCGCGCGAGCAGTACACGGGAGCGTTCACCGCCGGATAGCTGCTGCACCGTGGTGTCGGCAAACGCCTGTGTGCCTGTCGCCTGCATGGCCTGCTCAATGGCCGCGCGTCCGCTGGCATGCTGCGCGTCGCCGTGGGGCAACCGACCCAGGGCCACCACCTCGCGCCCCGGTAGCGGCCAATGCACCGCATGGCCTTGCGGCAGATAGGCGAGTTGCCTGGCTCTGGCACTGGTCGCCCATGCACTGAGTACCCTGCCATCCAGCAGGACACGGCCCGAACTGGGCTCCGTCAAGCCCACCAGTGCACGCAGCAAGGTGGTCTTGCCCGCGCCATTGGTGCCCACAATGCCCAGCAACTCCCCAGGCCCCAGTGCAAGGCTGATGTTGTGCAGCAGGGCCCGAGTTCCCACGCGCACGGTGAGGTTTTCGCAGGCCAGCGTACTCACAGCAAACTCCTTCGTGTGCGCAAAATCAGGATCAGGAAAAAGGGCGCACCCACCAGCGCAGTGAGCACACCCAGTTTGATCTCGGGCCCCCGAAAATGCAGCAAACGCACACCGAGATCCGCCACGGTGAGCAGAACCGCCCCCGCCAGGGCCGACAGCGCGAGCAGCCTGGCCGGGTCGCCCTGCACCCAAGGGCGCATCAGGTGCGGAGCGACCAAGCCGATGAAGCCGATACTGCCACTGACGGACACGGACGCCCCCACACACAAGGCGCACCCCAGCAGCATGCGCGTGCGCAAGCCCGCCAGGCCAATGCCCAGCGAATGCGCGGCCTCCTCGCCCAGTGACAAGGCGGCCAAGCCACGCCGGCCACTGAGCAGCAATCCGCCACCCACGGCGATAAAGGGCACGGCCAGCCCCATGTCACGGGTACTGCGGTCCGCCAGCGAACCCAGCATCCAGAACACAATTTCGTTGACCGCCACCGGATTGGGCGACCAGTTCAGCACCAGCGAAATCAGTGCCCCGCACAGCGAGGACACCGCCACACCCGCCAGGATGAGCGCCATGGTGGCGGTGTGGCGACCGGCTAGGAAAAACACAAACCCCACCGACAAGGCCGTACCCGCGAAACCCGCAAGTGGCAGCGCCAGCGCAAACCGGTCCGCAAAGCCGGTGTACAAGGCCAGCACCGCGCCCAACGCGGCGCCGCTGGACACACCCAGCAGCCCAGGCTCTGCCAATGGGTTGCGCAGCAGACCCTGCATGGCCGCACCCGAGATGCCCAGCGCAGCACCTATGGCCACGCACAGCACCGTCCGGGGCAGGCGCAAATCGAGCAAGATGCGCGATGGCACCAGCTCGCCCGCCCACGCACCTTCAATCAACCTGCGCGCTGACATGTCCACCGGACCGGTGAAAAGTGACATCACCACCAACACAGCCAACAGCGCCAGCAAGCCCAGCACTGCCGCTCGCCCGGAAAAAGGGCGTCGCAACCTCATAAGGCACCCCCGCCCTGCGCCAGCAGCGCTGACGCATCCAGATTCCACGGCCCACCACAAACGGTGAGCCGACTGGGCAGGGTCAGGTGTTTGGCACCCAACCCTGCCAGCGCCGGGTGCTGTAACAAGCGGTTGCCCAGGGTGGCCACGCCGCGCTTGTAATCGTTGCTCAGCAACACATCGGGCGTCAGCGCCACCAATCGTTCCAGGGGAAGCGCACCATAGCCTTGGAGCCCGGCTTTCGCCCCACCGCTGACATAACCACCGGCGTGCAGAATGTCGCTGTACAGCGTATTGGCACCCGCACTGCGCCCACCAGACCAATACGGCGTGGCGGTGCCCTTGCGGGCTGCCGACACCCCCGCCAATTCGCGCTCACGAAGCTCCATGGCGGAAATCACCGCCTCGCCGCGCGCAGATTCCCCCACCGCCTGCGCCACGGTGCGAATCTGGGCGCGCACCTGTGAAAAGCTCTCGGCACCCGGCAGCGCCAGCACCGCAATGCCAAACTCCCGCAGCAACCGGGTGGTGTGGCGTGTGGTAACACTGCCCACCAGCACCAAATCGGGCTGTAACGCGAGGACCTCCTCCGCGTTGCCATTGACAGTGCGCAAGCCCTGTGCCTCCCGGTGCAAGGCTGCGCTTTCAGGGTTCTTGCTCAGCAAGGAAAGTGCCGCGATGCGTTCATGCGGCACCAGTTGCAGCAATATCTGGTCGGTGCACAGATTGAGAGAAACGATGCGTTGCGGAGACGCAGCCCAGGCATTGCCCGCCAGCAACAACAGGCCCCATATTCTCAATCTCCGCATACACCCCCCTGCCCGCCGCTGCGGTCTACCGGATCGGCAGGTATGCCAAGAAAATCTCGCCGGAGCACATCCCAGGCGCTCAGCTTGCTCCAGTCAGGCCTGGGAACCCGTTTGTCTTCATCACTCAAAAATGGGTTGGGCAAAAACACCGTAAGCTGCTGATCGCCCGCATGGGTATAGAGCCGTAGCCCCCAGGACCTGGGGCAGTCCTCGGGGTTCAGCAGGCGATAAAACTCGGCCCGTGCGGTTCGGCGCTCTGCGGCCAGTTCAGGCGTGGTGCCGGAGAACGCGCCAATGCAGATATGGAAGTGCCAGGCACCAAAATCCACCGTCACATAGCCGTCCAGCAAGCTCACCCGTGTGGGCGCATTCGGTGCACGAATCTCCCACACCGCACCAGGCACCATGGTGCCAAAGCGGATGTGCTGCCAATACCCTTGGAAGATGTCTTGCAACAACATCCACAAGGTGTTTTCGTCAGTGGCAATGGGCCACACCTCAACGCGACCGCGTCCAGGTTCGTCAATGATGGTGCGTTCAGAAGTCATGGCGATAGCTCACTTTCAGGTTGCGTCCAGGCTGGGGAAAGCCATATTTTTCGGAGTAAAAACGGTCCAACAGGTTGTCCACCGACAGCACCATGCTTTGCAGGTTACGGATGCGGTAACGCGCCGACACATCCCACACGGCATAAGCACCGTACTGCACCTGCTTGCTGCTGTCGTTAATCCAGTCTTGGTCTTTGGTGGGACCGACATAGCGGGCACCCAGACGCCCGCTCCAGGCCCCAAAATTGGAATCCAGCGCCAGGCGCACCGTCGTTTGGGCCACCGCATTGATGTCTTCCCAGCCGGTGCTCACCTCTTTGCTGGCTTTCAAAAGCTGGGTGAGCCCCGCCGACAAGCGGTATACCGGGTTGATCTGCCAGCGTCCATTCAGTTCCAGGCCCTGCATGTGTGCCGACGTGGCGTTGATGTAGGTGAACACCTTGGTGTTGGCATCCAATGGGGTGCCGCCATCCCGGGCGATTTTGTCGCGCACCCTGGTATCGAACACCGTGGCATCGACAAACCACGCGCCACCGGACCATTCGGCGCCCAAGTCCCAGGTCAAACTGGACTCCGGTTTGAGACCGGGGTTGCCGCGCGTAATTTCATTCTTGCCAGCCACCACCGTGGTGGCTGCCCCGGTCAATTCACTGGCACTGGGGGCCACGAAGCCTTGCCCCACCGTGCCGTGCAAACGCAAGCCGGATGCCAGCAAATGTTTGAACCCCGCACTCGGATTGGTGCTGCCAAAGCTGGCCGCCGTGGGTGTGAACCCGGTTTTAAAGGGCGTGTCCAAAGTTTCAACCTGGATACGATCGTTGCGCAACCCCATGTACACAACCGTGTCGCCCTGGTTCAAAAGCCAGGTGTTCTCGGCGTAAAGACCCGTCGTGCCCCGCGTGTTGTCGGCCGAAAAAGGACCTTTGCGCGTACCGTTGGGGTTATAGCCCACGGTGAGAGATTGGGCCTGTTCGGTGTCCAGCCCCAGCACAAGACTGGTGTTGTCGGCCCAATCCCACACGTCTTGCAATTGCAAACCGTGCCAATGCAGATTTTCTTCAAAGCTGCGGTAGGGCAGGTATTGCTGCACCGTCGCGTTGGTGGATGTTTTGGTGGTGGTCTGGTACCACTGCCTGCCCGCGTAGGCGGTGGCAGAGACGGTATGCCTGACCAATCGCCCGGCAAGTTTTACGTCAGCGCCCTCGCTGTCCATGTCCTTATTGCTTTGCTGGTTCAAACCATAGGCCAAGTCCCCCGGCATGGCGATATCCCGCCCCCGGTAGAGGTTGGTTTTTGCCGTAAACCGCCAGTTCGGCGCTATATCCAAGCCCATGCGCACAGCGTGATTGTGTTGGGCATAGGCGCTATTGGGGCGCAACTCGCCATGGCCCGCCTTGAAATCGCCTTGCCCATACACGGAACCCGCATAGTCAAAGTCCACCGATTCCGCCAGCTTGCCGCCGATCCGCCCCTTCACCTCCTTGGCGGAAAATTCACCCAGTGTGACCTGCCCTGAGCCCTTGATGGGCCCGCGGCTCTCACGCGTGATGATATTGACCACCCCGCCCATGGCCTGTGAGCCATACAAGGCCGATGCGGGTCCTTTGAGCACCTCAACCTGTTCAATCTGGTCCATATTGACCAAGCTCAGGTTGGTGGACATGGCGGGGCGGCCATCCACCAGCAGCAGCGAACGTTTGTTGATGCCTGAAAATTCAGGACTAAAACCACGGATACCAATGCCAGAGAGATTGCCGGGGTACTGAATCACGTCCACGCTGCTGTTCTTTTTGAGCAAGTCGGTGAACTCGCGCGCCGGGGTGCGCTCCACGTCTTGCGCGTCAATGATTTCAATACGCTGCGGCGTGTCTTCGAGACGCGACTGCGTGCGCCGACCGGTGACAACAACAACCCCGAGAGTTGCATTGTCTTGCGCATGCCCAGCGGCGCACGCCAGCAGGCAGGCCATCGCCATCCCGCGCCGGGCCGGCACGGCAAGCGAACCCTTCATTCGTTTTCCCATTTCCAATCACACTCCAAAAGTGCAACTCACCGCATGGGATGGAGCAGCACCCCGCCAGCCTTTGCCACAGGAGTGATTGCCGCCATCCGCTCCCCGCGGTTGGTCACATTGCATTTACCGCCAAAGCTTTCGCCACGGCAGCGCGTCAACCACAGGCCGGTATCCGGGCTCGCAAGTCTTGGTGTGTCGCCTTCCCAGGAAGCCCGCGCGCGTTGTTATTGCAACAACACCACGTAACAACCCAGTGGCTGGCGATGGATGACTCCATCGCCGTGACTCACCCGCACTTGCCGACCGTTGCGGGGGCAGCCGAGGCTTGAGGACAGCGTCAGACGCTGTTCCGTACCTCGTTCCCGTTTAACCCCAGGCCATTGCTGACCAGGGGCACCTGTGGCAGTTGTGAACCGGGTGGGCCGCAAAGTGCCCGGTCCCAGTTCAAATTCTTCCCTCTCACCGCTTCTTGCCCATCTCTGCGCCGAGACAGTTTCTTAAGCCAAATAGGCCTGAAGGCCCCTAAATATGGGCGCAAGAAGCTATCAAATCAATAGCAACTACTCTTCGACCTCGACCGCATCCAAGGCCACGTCTTCCACCGGCGCGCTCAGCACCATCTCGATGTAGTCCGCAGGCAATTGGTGGCGCAGCGCCAGCTCGGCAATGCTTTCCCCCTCGGCATGGTCCAGGCGCAGGTTTTCAGTCCAACCGGCCAGGCCGGTGGACAAAGACCTGCCGCGTTTTTCACCCTCACGGGTGCTGCCGTCGCCGTGCAACGCGTATTTGTTGTCGTAGCCGCGCGGCGTGATCATCAGGCCATCGCGCACAAAGGTGTGGCTGTTGCCAATCAGCACCGTGCTGAGCATGCCGATGTCGCACTCGCTCATCTTGTCCAGCGTGGTGAACTCGATGTTTTGGCGGCGCCGGTACGCCGACTTGACCACCACCACCGGCGTGTCCGCCCGGCGGTGGCGCAAAAACAGCTTTTGCGCCTGCACGATTTGCTGGGTGCGCCGACCGCTCTTGGGGTTGTACAAGGCCACCACAAAGTCAGCCGCCGCCACCGCGTCCAGGCGCCGCGCAATGGCGGGCCAGGGCGTCAGCAGGTCCGACAGGGAAATGGAGCAAAAATCGTGGGTCAGCGGCGCGCCCACCAAGGAGGCGCAGGCGTTGATGGCCGACGCACCGGGGACCACCTCCACCTCCACCCCCGACTCGGGCGTCCAGCCCGCCTGGAACAGCACCTCGTAGGTGGGCCCGGCCATGCCATACACCCCGGCGTCACCGGAAGAGATGAGCGCGACCTTTTTACCTTCGCGGGCCCGCTCCAGCGCATGCACGGCGCGGTCCAGCTCTTCGGTCATGCCTTTGCGGATGACTTCCTTGCCTTCCAGCAAGTCGGCCACCAGCTTGACGTAGGTGACATAGCCAACCACCACATCCGCTTCGGCAATGGCGGCGCGGGCGCGCTGTGTCATATGGTCCACATGGCCGGGGCCAATGCCCACCAGCATGATCTTGCCTTGGGGAGCGCTCATGGGTTCACACCTGCGGGCGTGTTGGCCATGGACTTGCCCTGTTCAAAAGCAGCCAGCAGCGCGGGGCGCAGCCAGCGCTGAAACGCCAGACCACACGCCACACCCATGCAAACCCAGAACGACAGAGCCACCCAGTGGGTCGCCCAAATGAACTGCTTGCCCAACTGCTCCAGCGCCGCATGCGCCTCGGGGCCAAAACCGGCCAGCGCATCGCCCTGCAGGTGTGGTGCACCGACGACAAAGGGTACGGCCAGCAACACCGCTGCAAGCGCCCAACGCCAGGGCGCACGGGCAAAGCCCAGCACGGCGCACGCCAGCGAGGCACTGCCCACGGCCAACACCCACCAGACTTGGCGCGCATGCAAAGGCGCAGCATCCATGCCGGGCACCTCGGCGTGCAGGCCCAAGGAAGGCCAGAAGTGGAAACTGAGCCAACCGGCCGCAGCCACCCAAGCCGCCAGCGGCAAGGAGGCCAGGGCCGCCCCACGCTTGTACAAGTACACCCCCATCACCGCAAACACCAGCAGCGCCATGCTGAAAGCGTGCAACATATTGGCAACCCAGGTCCAGGCCGTGCGTTCAAGACCATTTTCCGGAGCCCACTCCGTATCGGCACCATGTTCGTGCTCTGGCGCAAGCGCCTCGGCATGTGTATGGGCCGCCAGTGCCTCGGACGGTGCGGGCGTTTCGGCCTTCTGGTCCTCGTACACCTCGGCCGACAAAATCAGCGGCGCGGCCTGCCAGCGCTGCACGCCGGTTTGCACGCTGCCCACCAGCACGGCCGCCGCCAGGGCGGACCAGATCAAACGTTGAAAAATCATGGGGGGCTCCCGGTTCAGTGGCAGGGCTTCACGGTGACGTGGCGCACATCGTGCGCAGCGTTGTGGGCCAGCGAGCTCTCCGCAAAGGCCACGCCGTACAGAACCACCAGGCCCAATGCCGCCGTGGCAGCAAGTTGCAGCAAAACACTGCGGGTGGCGCTCGTGCTTACGGGCAGCGCGGGGGAAATTGCAGAAGATGCGTTCATGGTTTGCTCCATTTCAGGGTTAAAAAACTAACAAAAATCACAAGGAAAAACTATCACAGCGGGCTATGGAAACCGTGGCATTGCGCCCATCTGCGCCACGGCATTTGTATTTTTCGACCAGCAGTGCCTGCATCGGCAAGGCCTGCGCAAGCCCCGCCAGTGCGGCACCGGCCATCAGCGCCGCGGCTTCACTGACCGAGGGGGTGCCAGTATATTTGCGCACGGTTTCTGACGGGTTGGGCACCGCTACGGCGGCCAAGACCTCGGGCGGGTAAAACGCCATGCGCCAGCCCAACTCGTGCGCCAAAGCCAGCAGCCCTGGCTCGTCGGCCTTGAGGGTGATGCTCGCCACGGCAGCCACCTGCGCCAGCCCGACGCCCACCTGCGCCAGGGCCTCGCGCAAGGCTTGCTGCAGCGTCGCCAGTGGCGTGCCCCGGTCGCAACCCAGGCCGACTGCCACTTGCATCAGCGCGTGGCTCACTGGAGAACCTTCGTGCTGCGCACTGCGGTGCGAGCTTGTTTGGGGACGGCCCGGCGCTGCGCTCATGCGCCCTGCCCCTGCGGCGGGCGGTACACCACCAGGCGTTCATGCAATTCTTGCCAGCGCTCAGGCGCCACCTCGGCATGGGTGATCCAGAGCACCGCCTTGAAACGGGCCAGGTCCACGTCTTCCAAACGGGTGAACTTGTGGATGCTGGCGGGCAGCGGCGTAGGCCGGGTCCACCAGTGCGGGCTACCGGCCTCCTGCACCACGGCCACCGGCTCCTCGTTGACTACGGCGGCCGAGACCCGGGTGATGTTGATCTTGGGGCACTCCACCTTCCAGCCCAACTCACGCCCCAGAATATCGACCGCAATGGTCTTGCCCACGTCCGACGCGGTGGTCAGCACCGCCGTGCCGCCCAGCAGCGCGGCGATCAGCTCGGCACAAGCATTGGCGCCCCCCACATGGCCCGACAACACAGGGATGACAAACTGCCCGGCGTCGTCCACCACCAGCACGCCGGGGTCTTCGTCCTTGTTTTTCATGTGCGGTGCAATCAGCCGCACCACCGCCCCCAGCGAGACGAAAAACACCAGCTGGTCAAAATCCGCGAACAACTGCGCAATTTCTTCACGGAACGCGCCGCCATAAGCGCGCACCGGGTTGGCCACACCGGCCATCAGCGGTGCGAACTTGTCGGCCACACATATGCTGGCCGTGGGCAATTGGCGTGCCAGCTCGGCGGCCTGTTGCGCGCCGTGTTTGGTGATGGCAATCAGCACCACGCGCACGGCGGATGCATGCTCCGGTGCGGTGTCTGACGGGGTGTTGCTGCTCATTCTTGTGTTTCCTCTTCGAGTTCGGTGGTGGTTTTTTTACGGCAGCCGCGGACCATCTCGCCGCGTTCGCGGTTCGGGTTTTTCACCAGCAGCAGCGACAGGTAGTTGACTTTGGTGCCTTTGAGTTCGGCCACCTGGTGCACGATGCGCTCCACGGGTGAACCGGCTTTTTCGATAAAGCGGCTGTGCTCCAGCAGACCCCGGCGCGCCAGCAGGTCGATCAGGTCGTCCAGCAAGGGTTTGACCTTCATCAGCACCAGGGTGTCGAAGTCGTCCAGCATCTTCTCCACCGCCGCAATGCCGTAGGCGGCAGGCACGATGGCGATGGTGTCGTCCTGCTCCGACAGCGGGATTTGCAATTGCGCACAGGCCGCATTGAAAGAGTTGACACCGGGCACGATGTCCACCTGGGCCGTGGGCTCCAGCTCGCGCAGCACCCGCGCCAGGTAACAAAAGCTGGCGTAGGTGGAGGCGTCCCCCTCCACCAGAAACAACACGTCCTGCCCGGTGGCCAGCAAGTCACGCACCGTTTCAGCCGCCTTGAGCCAGTGGCGGGCCAGCTTTTCAACATCGTGCGTCATGGGGAACAGCAGCGCCTGGTGCTGCGTGGGCAAGGCCAGGCCGGCACGCACCGCAATGTCGAGCGCGTAACTTTCCTTGCGCAGGCTGCGCACCGGGTAGGTCCACACCGTGTCCCTGCGCTCCAGCAAGGCCCAGGCGCGGCGCGTGATCAGACCGGGGTCCCCCGGGCCCAGGGACACGCCGTAGAGGGTTCCCTTCGCCATAGTGCCTTCCGTCATGCCGCACCTCCCGCCTGTGCACACACAATCCAGACCGGGTTTTCGGCCGCCATGCGGTTCATGTGCAAAATCGGTTTACTACGAGACGCTTGCAATTGCAGCACGTCCCAGGCCGCACCCAGGGCCTTGGCGGTTTCCACCGCCACGCTCAAATTCTCCAGCGTGACGAAGTTCATCACCAGCCAGCCGCCGGGTTTCAGGCGCTGCAAGATCAGGGTGATCAGCTCGGTGAGCTCTCCGCCCGAGCCGCCGATAAACACCGCATCCGGGTCGGCCCAGGCCGCCAGGCCTTCCGGCGCCTTACCATGCACCAGGCTGTGGTTGCTGATACCCATGGCCAAGCGGTTTTGCAGCACATTGGTGCAGTCGTCCACATTCTTTTCAATCGCGTACACATGGCCCATGCGGCACAGGCGCGCCGCTTCCAGCCCGACCGAACCAGAGCCGGCACCGATGTCCCAGACCACACTGTCGGCCCGCAGCTGCATACGCGCCAACGAAACTGCACGCACCTCGTTCTTGGTGATCAGGCCCTTCTCGGGGTGGCGCTGTGCAAAGCTGGCATCCGGCAGGCCAAACAAGACCTCGGGCTTGCGCAGCGTGCTGCGCCACAGCAGCACCACGTTCAGGTCCGCAAACGGCATTTGCGTGGCGGCCCGGATGCCGAAGCCGCTGACGATGCGCTCCTCGGGCTGGCACAGGCGCTCGGCCACCGCCATCTCGAAGTCGTCGGCCAGGCCTTCGGTGACCAGCATGCGGGCGATGCGGTCGGGCGTGTTGAAGGGGCTGGTCAGCACGGCCAGGCGGTCATGCTGGCGAATGTCGCGCAGCAGGCCATACAGGCCATGGCTAGGGTCGGACCCGGCCACCCAGTCACCCGCGTCCTTGCTGTGCACCGACGAAAACTGCATGTCCTGCCAGGGCAGGCCCAAACGGGCGCAGGCCAGTTGCAGGGTGGAGACATTGGGAATGACTTCAATCGCTTCGATGCACAGACGCGACTGCAGGAAGGCCGCAATACCGTAGCACAGCGGGTCCCCCGTGGCCAGCACCACCACACGTTGCCCCGTGGCCTGCGCAGCGCGAATCCACTCGGGCACCTGCGACATGGCGCCAGTCAGGTCGCGCTGTACTGCCTCGGGCGCCATCTGCGCAGCCAGCAATTGCAGCGTGCGCGCGCCACCGATGACCAGTTGGGCTTGCGCCAGGTGCGCCAGGGCGCCTTGGCCCAGGCTGGCGACGCCGTCGTCCAGCACCCCCAGGATGCGGCATTTTTCTTGTGGGTTCATGGTTTCAGTGTTCATGCGGACTCCGCGATCTTGTGACCATCAAAGTCACAGACCAGCACTTTCAATTCAAATTGGTCGGGGTAACGTTCGCGCAAGGTTTTCACCACGCGCTGTGCCAGCGCCGTGTGGAAGGCGGCGCCCAGGCCCAGTTCGTCCATGCGTTCACCGGCATAACGGGCGGTTTTGGCATTGCGGATGTCGTCACACACCTGCGCCGGCGCGCCCAGCTCGGCGGCCAGTTCGGCCAGCAATCCGGTGTTGACATCGGCCCGCCCTGCGTGGGTGATGGTTTCGCCCTGCGCGATTTTGGTGAGCTTGCCCACCATGCCGCCGATCACCACTTGCTTCAGGCCGGCTTTGACCGCCGCACCCATGGCGTAGCGTAAGAAGTCGCCCATCTGCACAAAAGCCGCCTCGGGCAAATGCGGCAGCTCTTCCATCACAAACTTCTCAGTACGCCCGCCGGTGGTGAGCACCACCACGCCATGGGGCAAGGTGCCCGCCACATGCACGCCCTGCACCACGCTGGCCCGGTAGGCGGCGGTGGAATAGGGTTTGACAATGCCGGTGGTGCCCAAAATGGAGATACCGCCCAAGATCCCCAGGCGGGCATTGGTGGTTTTCTTGGCCATTTGCTCGCCTTGCGGCACGGAAATCGTCACCTCCAAGCCCGCGTCATCCAGCAGCGAGACACCTGCCGCACGCACATTGGCTTCGATATTGCGCCGGGGCACCGGGTTGATGGCCGGGCCGCCCACGGTCAACCCCAGGCCTTGCATGGTGACCGTGCCCACACCCACACCACCGCCCAGCAGCACCTGGCCCGGCTGGCTGGGCAGCAGGCGCACATCGGCGGTGAGGTGGGCTTTGTCGGTGCAATCGGGGTCGTCGCCCGCGTCCTTGATGACCATGGCATGGGCTGCACTGCCCTCCACACGGCCATCCTGCACCACAAAACTCACCAGGTCGCCGTTGGGCAGCAGGCATTCCACCCGCTCAGGCACCTGGCCGGTGACCAGGCCGATGACGGCCGCCCGCGCAGCCGCCGCCGAACACGCGCCGGTGGTGAACCCGGTGCGGGTGCCGCGCGGTGCGTCTTTGTCCATCATGCGGCCTGTTCCTTGGCCAACTCCTGGGCCTCGGCCAGCCCCAGCAGCGCGTGGATGGCGGCCACCACCAGGGTGGAGCCGCCCTTGCGGCCACGGATCACGATCCAGGGCACGTCAGACTCCAGCGCCATCAAATCCTTGGACTCCGCCGCCGAGACAAAACCCACCGGCATGCCCACCACCAGCGCCGGGCGGGCGCCCTCTTCCTTCATCAGGCGCACCACCTCAATCAGGGCGGTGGGTGCGTTGCCGATACCCACGATGGCGCCGTCCAGCAAACCCAGGCGGTGTGCCTTGCGCATGGCCTGCACCGCACGGGTGGTGCCCTCGGCCTTGGCCAACTCGATCACATCGGGGTCGCTGATGAACTGGTGCGTCGTCAGGCCGAAATGCGCCAAGCGCGGCGCGGACAGGCCCACACAAATCATCTCCACATCGGCCACCACGCGCGTGGCGTGGCCAAAAATGGCGGCCAGACCGGCCGGCACGGCGTCGGGGTGAAACTCGGTCAGACCATTGAAATCGAAATCGGCGTTGGCGTGGATCATGCGGCGCACGATGGGCCATTGCTCGGGCGCATAGGTATGGGGGCCGACTTCGCGGTCAATCACCGCAAACGAGTCGTGCTCGATGGCACGCCCGGCGGCGGTGAGTTGCTCGGTAACGACATTGGCGGCAGCGTGGGTCATGACAGTGCTCCGGTATGGGGGTGTGCGTGGTCGTGGGAAGGGTGGTGATCGTGCGGGTGGTCGTGATCATGCGGATGTTCATGGGGGTGGTCATGATCGTGGTCATGGTGGTGCGGCACCGCATCATCATGGTGGTGTCCGCCCTGGCCGTGTTCTACCGCAAATTCGCGGAACTTGCATCCGTCACAAGGCATCAGGGCTTGGGGCACGCCGCGCTTCACATCCAGCACGCGCTGCTCCAGCACCTCAAAAATTTCCCGCTCAAAACCGAAATAGTCGGTCGCGGTGAAGCGAATGGTGGGGTACTGGGCTTTCAGGTGCTCCACCTGGCGCTGGATGCGCGTCACCAGCGTGCCGTTGAACAGGTAGTAGGGCAAGACCACCACCTGCGTCATACCCAACAGGCTTTGGCGCTGCACTACTTTTTCCAGCCGGGGGTAGGTGATGCCGGTGAAGGCCGCATCGACCAGCTCGTGGTCGGTTTCTTCCATCACCCAGCGCGCCATTTTGGCCATCTCGCCATTGGCATGCCGGTCTGACGAACCGCGCCCCAGCAGCACCACACCGGTGGTGGTGGGGTCCGGCATGTCCAGGCTTTGCATGGCGGTCTTGAGACGGCGCTTGACCACACTCAGCAACTCGTCGCAGGCCGTCAACTGCGGGGTGTACACAAACTGCACCTGCGGAAACTTCAGCCGCGCCGCGTCGATGGCCTGTGGAATGTCCATCTTCACATGGCCGGCGGCATTCAGGATCAGCGGCACCACGACCACCCGGCGGGCGCCGGTGGCGGCCCGGCGCAGGCCTTCACCCATGGTGATCTCGGAAAATTCGATGAAGCAGACTTCAATCGACCAGCTCGGCTGGCGCTCGCGCCACTGCTGGGCAAAGGCCAGGATTTCGTCGTTGCCGGATTTTTCGCGTGAGCCGTGGCCCACCAGCAAAATGGTTTCAGTAGTCATGGCTTGTCCTGGGTGTCCTGGTTGCCCTGGGTCAGGGAGGTTGCGGGAATGCTGGCGCGCCGGAAACGGTGGGTAAAACTGGCGTCGTAGAGTTTGGATTTGACCAGAGTGCTCCACTGGCGCGCGCCCAGGGTCGGGCTGGCGATGATCATGGACTGGCTCACCAGCTTGGCTTCGCGGCACAGGCCCTGGATGGTGGCCACCGTGCCGCGCACGATTTTTTCTTCCCCCGGCCAACTGGCTTTGTGCACCACCACCACCGGCGCGTCGAGCGACCAGCCGGCCGCCGTCAGCGCGGCGGTGACCTTGCCCATCAGGGTGATGCTCAAGAAGATGCACAAAGTGCTGTGGTGTGCGGCCAGCGCTTCCAACGACTCGCCCTCGGGCATGGGGGTGCGCCCTTCCATGCGGGTAAAGATCACGGTTTGGGTGACCTCGGGCAGGGTCAGGCTCTCGACCGCCGCCGCCGCCGAGGCCATGGCGGAAGACACCCCCGGCACCACCTGCACCGGCACACCGGCGGCGTCCAGCGGCTGCACCAGCTCGATCAAGGCGCCGTACAGGCCGGGGTCGCCGGTTTGCAGGCGCACCACGGTGTCGCAGCGTGCGGCCTGCGCTATCAGCCAGGCCGACATGTCTTCCAGCGTCATGTCCTTGCTGTCAGCGATCACGCAGCCGGTCGGCGCCCAGCGCATGGCGGCTTCGCTGACCAGGGAGCCAGCAAACAAAATGGCGCCCGCGCGCTCCACCAAGCCCCGCCCCTTGACGGTGATAAGTTCAGGGTCGCCCGGACCGGCGCCCACAAACCAGACGGTGCCCGTGCCCATCAGGCAGCACCCACGGCCGCTGTCGCAGCGAAAGCCAATTGTTCTTGGGCCAAATGGCCGGTTTTGATAGGCATCAAAGTTCCTCGGAATAAGACGAATAAGTTAAACACAAAAATAGCAGTCCCATAGGCCTAATTGCGACGCTCCTTGCCCTGCCTGCGTGGCAGCGCCACCCATTGGTCGTCCACGGCATGGATGGCGATGCGGTGCTCAAACACCGCCTCCAGTGCGCGGTGCGTGGCCGGGTCGGCACAGGCGCCCTGGTGGGTCACCCTGCCCTGCGCCATCACCACCATCTGGTCGGCTTGCAGGGCCATCGAAATTTCATGCAGCACGCTGACCACGGTTGTACCTTCGGCCACCAGCGCGCGCACCACCTCCAGCCAGTCGGCCTGGTGCGGCGGGTCCAGATTGGCCAGCGGTTCGTCCATCAGCAGCACCTGCGCCTGCACCGCCAGGGCGCGGGCCAGCAACACCCGCTGGCGCTCGCCGCCCGAAAGCTGGCCCAGGCTGCGGTGGCGCCAGTCCCAGGCCTGGGTGGCGCGCAAAGCCTGTTCCACAGCCGCATGGTCGGCGGCGCTGGGAGCCGCCAGCCAGGGCTGGTGCGGCAGGCGGCCCAGCAGGGCCACATCCAGCACGGTCAAATCGTCACCGGCGGACTCGTTTTGCCCCAGCCAGGCCAGTTGCCGCGCCCGCAGGCGCCCCGGCAGATGCGCCAGCGGCTGGCCCAGTAAGGTCACGGTGCCGGTGTGCGGCAGCAGACCGGCCAGCACCTTGAGCAGCGTCGATTTGCCCGCGCCATTGGGCCCCACGATGCTGGTCCAGCAGCCCGCAGGCAAGGCCAGGTCCATGCCCTGCAATACTTGCACATTTCCAAGGCTAGCCCTGATGGAATGTGCGTGGATAGCTACTAAATTCATAGCAAAAGTCATCCCCCCACCCCGGACATGGCGCGGCTGCCACGGCGCATCAGCCACAGCAGGTAGCCCCCGCCCAGCACGGCGGTGAGCACCCCCACGGGCAGCTCCTGCGGCGCAATCAAACCACGGGCCAAGGTGTCCGCCGCCATCAAAAGCACGGCACCCATCAGGCTGGAGAGTCCCATCAGACGGCCATGGGTGCACTGCACCACCGAACGCACCAGATGCGGCGCCGCCAGACCGACAAAAGCAATCAGGCCGGTTTGCGCCACCGCCGTGCCCGTGGCCAGCGCCAGCACGGCCACCAGCGCGATGCGCAGCGGCGCCAGCGGCAGCCCCAAACTCTGGGCCGTGGCCTCGCCCAGGCTCAGGCCATCGAGCACCCGTCCCAGCAGACCGCCCGCCGCCGCGCAAACCGCCCACACGCCCGCCATCAGCAAGCAGGCCGTCCAACCGACAAAGCTGGTGGAGCCCAGCAAAAAGGCCTGCATGGCCTGCAGCGAATCGGGCGAGAACAAAAGCACCAGGTGCGTCATGGCACCCAGCACCACGCCCACCACCACCCCGGCCAGCAGCAGGCGCAGCGTGTGCTGCACCCCGCGCGAGAGTGCCAGGGTCAGCAACACCGCCAGCACCGCACCGCCAAAAGCGGCGCCGGTCAGGCCCAGGCGCACCAGCACGCTGCTGGAAAACACGCTGACCACCACACCACTGCCCATCATGCTGCCGCCCAACATGCCCGCCCCCCCGCCCATGGCGGCCAATGCCAGCGCCACCCCCAGCGAGGCACCCGAGGCACTGCCCAGCAGGTAGGGATCGGCCAGCGGATTGCGAAACAGGCCCTGCGCCACCGCCCCGGCCAGCCCCAGGAGCGCGCCGGCCGCCCAGGCGCCCAGGGTGCGGGGCAGGCGGATGTCCCACACGATTTGCCGCGCCATGGCCGTCGCGTCCACGTCCTGCAAAGGGTGGAGCAAGGGGGTCAGCAGGTTCTCGAAACCGGTGCTGCCCACACACACGCCCAAGCCCACCAGGACCACGCTGGTGCACAGCAAGGCCCAGGCCAGGAGCGACGCACGGCGGAGCATCAAGGTTTGGCCCCCGCGGTGTTGGGCGTGCGGGGCGCCTTGTCGGCCAGGCACTGCGCCATCAGGCGCGCAGCCTCGGCCATGCGCGGGCCCGGGCGCACCAGCACATTGGACTGTTCCGCGTCAAACACACACACCCGTTGTTCGCGCAGCGCCCGAATACCGCTCCAGCCCGGGCGCTGTGCCATGCCCTCTTCGCTGCGCAGGCCCACCATGATCACATCCGGGTTGGCCCGCACCACGAATTCGGGGTTGAGCTTGGGGAAAGGCCCCAGCTTGGCGGGCACAATGTTTTTCACACCCAGGCGCGTCAGCGTTTCGCCAATAAAAGACGACTCTCCCGCGCCATACGGCCCCTGGTTCACCTCGAAATACACCCTTGTTCCGCGCACGCGGGCAGGCAGCGACTGGGCCGCTGCCGACACCCCGGCGTCAATGGCGCGCCAGATTTTGGGGGCGTCGGCCACGCCCAGCACAGTCCCCAGCTTGAGCATCACGCGCTGCACGTCCGCATGCGTTTTGGGCTCCAGCGCCACTACCGCAATGCCCAAGCCCCGTAAGCGCTCGCTGGCGCGCGACGAGGTCGCCACCAGCACCACATCGGGTTGGAGCGCCACGATGGCCTCGATGTTCGGGTCCAGCCCCCCGCCCACCTGGGGCAAAGACTGCACACGGGCCGGGTAATTGGAATACCGGTCCACCCCGACCAACCGCTGGCACTGGTCCAGCGCACACACGGTTTCGGTCAAGGACGGCAACAGGCTGACGATGCGCTGTGGCGGCTGCGCCAGGGTGACGACCACGCCCCGGTCATCGGTGAGCTGTAGGGCATGGGCGGCACCGGCGAATAGGTACGTAACCGTGAGCGCGAAGGTACACGTTAGCGCTGCCAGGAGGTGAGGCGGCAGGCCGTTCTGCTCCGTGTCCCCCGCCCGCTTTGCGGGCTCCTCCTTTACCTGCGCAGAACGGCCTGCCGCCTCGCCTCCTGGCCGGTTCCATAGCTCACGAAGGCGGCTGGGTAGATTTATCGTCATGCCATGCCTTTCAAGGTCAACGGCAACCCGGCCGCCATCAGGGTCACGCGCTCACAGGTGGCGGCCACGTCCTGGTTGAGCTTGCCCAGCGCGTCCACAAAGGCCCGCACCTGCGCACCCATGGGAATCACCCCCAGGCCAATCTCGTTGCCGACCAGCACCACCGGCCCAGCAGCCTGTGCTATTGCTATCAATAAAGGAGCTGCTTGCGCAGTGTTTACGGGGGCTGGAGGCTGATTTGATTCCTCATTCTCGACACCATCGGCAGCCGCTGGCATCAGGCAGTTGGTCAGCCACAGGGTGAGGCAATCCACCACCACCAAGGTGTCGGCCCGGCTGTGCTCGCTAAGGGCCTGCGCCAGTTGCAAAGGCTCCTCCACGGTGTGCATGCCGGGCACGCGCAGGGCGCGGTCGGCCTGGTGGCGGGCGATGCGCTGGTGCATCTCCGCATCCCAGGGTTGGGCCGTGGCAATCAGCACGGCGCGGTGGGCGGGGTCGGCGTCCAGCCACTGGCGCGCCAGCAGCTCGGCCCGGCGCGACTTGCCGCTTTTTTGGCCGCCCAAAATGAATTCGCTGCGGGCAATACGGAACCTAGCGCTCATGGCAGTACCACCCCGTTGGCAGAACCTGCGCCACCAGCAGCGGCAAGCACGGGGGCGAATCGGTCCATCCACTGCATGCAAATGCGGTGCAACTGCGCCACACCGTCGGTCAACGCGGCGGGGCCGGGCTGCAAAATGTCGGCGGATTTGATCTCGAACAGCTGCTGGTCGCGCACCGCATTCACCGCATCCCAGCCCGGGCGCGCCGCCACCAGCTCCGGGCGAAACTTCTTGCCACACCAGGAGCCGATGACGATGTCGGGGTTGCGCCGCACAATCTCGCCCCCATCGGCAATGATGCGGTTCTTGCCCAGGGACTCTTGCCCCAGCTCCGCAAAACAGTCCTCGCCCCCGGCCATGCCAACCAACTCCGACACCCAGCGGATGGCGCTGATGTGTGGCACATCCCATTCCTCGAAAAACACCTTCGGGCGCCGTGCGCCCGCCGCCAGCCGTGTGGCCACGGCCTCCTGCATGGTGCGCAAGCCTGACTGCATAGCCGCTATCAACTCCAGCCCGCGTGCGCCCTGCCCCACCATGGCCGCCACCTGGTACAGCACGGAAAAAATCTCGGCCACGCTGCGCTGGTTGAAAACGGTGACCTGCACGCCCTGGCGGATCAGCGCGGCTGCAATGTCGGCCTGCATGTCGGAAAAACCCAGCACGCAGTCGGGCTTCAAGTCCAGAATCTTGTCAATCTTGGCGCTGGTAAAGGCGCTGACCCGCGGTTTCTCGTCGCGTGCCCGCCGGGGCCGCACGGTGTAGCCCGAGATGCCCACGATGCGGTGCTCCTGCCCCAGCAGGTACAGCCACTCGGTGGTCTCCTCGGTCATGCAGACGATGCGCTGCGGGCCGAGGGCGAAGTCCAGCAAGGATGCGCTCACGGACCCACTCCCGCCGCATCCGGCAAAAACAGGCTGGCCGCCGCCGCCGGTGCCGACGCAAACCAGGCGTGAAAGTAGCTGGCCCGCACCGAACCCCGGCTCCACACGGCTTCGCCCGCGTCCGGCGCAGGTTCACAGCCCGGACGCGCCGTGCGGCGCTGGGCCTGCAAAGCGGTCTCCGTAGTGGAATAGTGGAAGGTGTGGCCACGCAACTGGCCACACTCCAGTGTCAACTGCTGCGGCCCCAGGCCCGCCAGCCGCTTTTGCATGGTGACGGTACCCGGCAGCACGCCCCACTGCGCGTGAATTTGGCCATCCGCGGTGGTCAGCGTATCGAACAGCACCATCATGCCGCCACACTCGGCCCACACCGGCTTGTCCGCCGCCACATGCGCGGCCACGCTGTCGCGCAGGGAAGTATTGGCAGCCAGGCGCTCGGCGTGCAATTCGGGGTAACCGCCGGGCATCCACAGCGCATCACAGACCGGCAGCGCCGCGTCATTCAGCGGGGAGAAAAATACCAGCTCCGCGCCCAACTCCCGCAGGCAATCCAGGTTGGCGGCGTAAATGAAACAAAAGGCCGCATCGCGGGCCACGGCGATGGTGGTGCCTTGCAAGGGGGGGGCGCGGAGCGGGAGAGCGCTCTGCTCCGTGTCCCCCGCCCGCTTTGCGGGCTCCTCCTTAACCTGCGCAGAACGCTCTCCCGCACCGCTTTCCTGCGGCGCGGGCGTGAAGTCCACGTCCCAGCGCTGCAGCTCTTCCAGCGTCATCTGCCCCAAAGGTGTGGCTGCCAGCGCATCGGCCGCGGCGTCCAGGCGCTCCAGCGCATCCGTGACCTCGCTGGCCACCGTGAGCCCCAGATGGCGCTCCGGCAACACCATGGCCGGGTTGCGCATCACCGCGCCCAACCACTGCGCAGGCTCCCGCACGCTGTTTTTCAGCATGCCCGCATGGCGCTCGCTGGCAACCCGGTTGGCCAGCACCCCGGCCCAGGGCATGGCGGGACGGTAGTGCTGCAGACCGAAGGCCAGGGCGCCAAAGGTGCCCGCCATGGCGGAGGCATCGATCACCGCCAGCACATGCAGCCCAAAACGCTGCGCCAGATCGGCGGCGCTGGGCTCGCCGTCAAACAGGCCCATCACGCCTTCGACAATGATCAGGTCCGCCTCCCGCGCCGCCGCCGCCAGACGCGCCCGGCAATCCGCCTCCCCCGTCATCCACAGGTCCATCTGGTGCACCGGCGCCCCGCTGGCCAGGGTGTGCCAATAGGGGTCCAAAAAGTCCGGCCCACACTTGAACACCCGCACCCGGCGCCCCTGGCGCGTGTGCAAACGCGCCAAGGCCGAGGCGACCGTGGTCTTGCCCTGCCCGGAGGCGGGGGCGGCGATGAGGATGGCGGGACAGGTGATGGTGCTGCGCATGGGAAGCCTTGGTGTGGTTCGGCCTAAGCGTACTTTAAAAGCGCAATTGGGCCGAGGCGGTCACGGAGCGTCCGGCCTCTGGATAAATGGAAGTGGTGACACCAGCCGTGCAGCCATAGGCAAGCGTGTAGTACTTCACATCACCCAGGTTTTTCACGCCAATCGCCAACTCCAATTTTCCCGCCGTGTAGGCATAACGCGCGTCCACCGTCGAATACGCGGGCATGGAACACTGGTTGTCAAAGGTGGGGCTTTGACTGGAAACCCAGTTCACCCCTAGATCCAATGCATGGCCTGGCATGGGGCGCCAGTTGGCACCCAAGGCCACGGTCTGGCGGGGAACCAGGGCAATGTCGTTGCCCGCATAGGCACCGGCGGTGAACTTGGCATCCCGCACCGCAACGGTTGCCCGCACATCCAAAGCATCCACGACCTGGTGCATGGCCTCCAGCTCCAGCCCCTGGCGGCGGGTGGGGTCAAAATTGACGTTGGCGCCCTTCCCCGTCCACGAGCCAGGGTTGACCACCACCGGGTCATACCCCAGCTCATTGCTTAAATCATTGCGATACCAGCGCAATTCAACTTTATTGGACGCGCGTACCCAGCGCACGCCCATTTCCATGTCCCGCGAAGTCTGCGTTTGCAAAATGACCCCGGGCAGGGTAAAGGTAAATTCGTCCGCCGTCGCCAGGCGGTAACTCGTGCCCAGGTGCCCATAGGCCGTGATGGCCTGGCCCAGCGCTTGGCTGACGCCCAGTTGCCACGCCGTGGGGCGTTCTTCCAACTTGAGCGTTGAAGACGAGCGCTGTTTGTTGATCAGGTCGCCACGCAGCCCCACACTGAACCGCGTTCCCGTGGACAGCAAAGTCAAATCATCGGTGACATACAAAGCGGTACTTTGGCTGTCGGAAATGGTTCCCGATGTTGAGGTACTTGCCCACTTTCCGTTGTCCACACCCAGGACAACCGCGTTTGCCAATCCGTCGTCTCGTGCTTCATAGCGGGCACGCAAATTGAGATTGGATGCCGCAACGTCCGATCCATAGGCACCACTCCAAAAATTCCGAATCCGCTCGGTACGCTCATTGGCGTCAGCCCCCAGCTGCCAAGCGTCCAAAATAACTTCCGCGAAAACCCCGGTGTTTTCACTCTTGACGGAGCCAAAATTACCCAGGGAAGAGGCTTGGGTTGGATCACTCGCATGCTGCGCCGCCGTCAACGAACCCGGCCAGCCGCTTTGCAGCATGTGGCGCCCGCTTTGCGCCCCCAGGCGCAACCAGTCATTGCTCCACTGCACGGTGGATGCCAAGTTATTGGAAGTGGACGCAAAATTGTCCCGGTGGCCATTGCTGCGCACGTCTTTGCCAGCGACATCCACCGAAAATCCGCCCGATGCCAACACCGCCGAGGCATGTGCCTCACGGGTGGCAAAAGATCCCACCGAAGCGCCCAAAGTGGCCGCATTGCGGCGATCCACGCCCTTGCCCGCCTTGGTGGTCACCACAATGACGCCGCCCGTGGCACCTTCGCCGTATTGCACCGTGCCGGTTCCGCGCATCACCTCAATCCGATCGACCGTTTCAATCGGCACCATGGACAAATTGGTTGCGGACAAATCGTCTGCTTTGAGACGGCGACCGTCTACGATGACCACTTGGTTTCTATCGGCCGTGCCCCCAAAACCCCGCAAGTCCAAGGTGTAGTTGCCACCACCGGAGGTATCAAGCCGCCCCGGCACACCCAGCAGCTTCATGATGGCTTCATTCACGGTGCTGGCGCCAGAGGCCTGAATTTGCTCCGCCGTCACCACGCTCACCGCGTGGGGCAAGGCGCTTGCGGACTCGGCAAAGCGACTCGCCGTCACAACCGTCTCCGGCAAATTCGCGACCCACTCGGCGCGCACCGAGACTACAGCGCCCAATGCCAACCCAAGCACGCTCAAGCGTGCACCAAAAGACCGATTTTTCATAAAGAGAAACACTGACAACAAAAGCTCTCACCGTCGTCCCCGACAGTGCCTGAGCATCACGGCTGCACGCACACGTGCAACCACCTTGTTGGCCGGTATCCGGGCTGGTGGAACAACCTACCAAGCCTTCCCAAGCGCGTGTTCAGAACGCTCAGTGGCAGTTTTGGCGGCTAAATACGAAGATTCGTCCACTTACCGTTGCGGGGGCAGCGCAGGTTAGGTTTGGCGTTGACCGCCTTACCCTCCTGCTTCCCGTTGAACTGCGGCGTGTGAACCACACCGCGAGCACCAACATTGCGATTTTACGCGAGATCAGCTGTCCCGAACCCTACAATGCAAGACCTATGTCGAACCCATCCCAAATCGACCAAATTGCCGACCGAGTAGAACGCCTGCTCGTACGTTATGAAGAGTTGCAACGCACCAATGCACTGTTGACCAGCCAGGTGGAGGCTTTGTCGCAAGAACGCGATGCGCTGAAATCACGCTTGGGCACAGCGCGTGCACGCATGGACGCTCTATTGGAGAGGCTTCCAGAGGCCATCGCCGCGCAAAAAACCACATCATGAAACAGCTTGAAGTTCAAATCATGGGGCAAAGCTACCTGCTGGGTTGCCCGCAAGGTGGCGAAGCCCGACTGCTAGAAGCAGTCGAACGGGTCGATACCGCCATGTGCAAAATTCGCGATGCAGGCAAAGTGCGGGCCCGTGAGCGTATCGCGGTGCTGGCAGCACTGAATCTGGCATTTGACCTGTCGGACCAACAGCAGGCTCCGCCACCCACGGTAGCCGAGGTAGCGGCCCCTGGTAGCGCAGGCGCAACCCCGTGGGTGGGTGGCGCACACTCGCCCCAGCATGCAGGCGACGCCGATTTGCTGTTGACTTCGCTGCTTGAACGTTTAGATGCAGCACTTGGAGAAGATGGACGCTTGTTGTAGCCAACTAGCGCTCCGGTGCGCCTACAATCAGCACTGTCTGCGGTGCTTGTCGGGCTTTATATTTCCTTGAACCAATGCTCTTAGAGCCCGGGCTTGGAACATAACTGTTCAAGCGTGACCATCTCGCGTTAGATGGACCCAATGTTCAGTTGACCTCGCCCACCTGAACCCCGGTTCAGGATGCCGGTCCGGCAGCATTCGCAGACACCTTATTTCCTCCCCCCATGCCTTTCGAACCTGTTTTGATCCTTGAATTGGCCATTCTGGGTTTGGCCACCGGCTATCTGGCCGGTCTTTTAGGCATCGGCGGTGGCATGCTGATCGGCCCCTTTGTCACACTCATCCTGTCAAGCCGGGGGGTTCCCGCCGAATTGGCGGTCAAAATGGCCATTGCCACGTCCATGGCCACCATCATGTTCACCAGCATCTCCAGCGTGCGCGCCCACCACCAGCGTGGATCGGTACGCTGGCCCCTTGTCAAAGGACTCGCGCCAGGCATCGTACTGGGTGGAGCCATCGCCAGTGTGGGGGTTTTTTCGGTCCTGAAGGGCAGCACGCTGGCCCTTCTGTTTGCCGCCTTTGTCGGCTTTTCTGCCACCCAGATGTTTTTGGACAAAAAACCCAAGCCCAGCCGCCAAATGCCAGGGGCTCAAGGCCAAATCGCGGCGGGAACGGTGATTGGGTTCCTGTCGGGCTTGGTCGGTGCTGGGGGTGGTTTTGTGAGCGTTCCCTTCATGGTGGCGCACAACGTTTCCATGTTGAACGCCGTGGCCACCAGTGCCGCGCTGGGCTTTCCCATTGCTGTGGCCAATACCGTGGGTTATGTGTTCAGCGGCAGTCAGGTGGCCGGGTTGCCGCAGTGGTCCATGGGCTACGTCTGGTTGCCCGGGCTGGCGGTGATTGCCAGTTGCAGTGTGCTGACAGCCCCCTTGGGCGCAAAAATGGCGCACCGTCTTCCGGTGGATCAACTCAAAAAAGTGTTCTCCCTGGTCTTGTACTGCCTGGCGGCCTACATGGCCTACAAAGGCCTGCAGAAATAAGCAAACCGTTAGCGCCGGGCGCGGCCTTGCGGCAAGGTGGTGATCCATTGCTCAAACTGGTCCGCAGGCAAGCCCGGCGAGCACAAGTACCCCTGAAACGACTCGCATTGCAGCTCCCGCAGGTAGTCACGCTGTGCCCGGGTTTCCACCCCTTCGGCGACCACGGCCAGTTTGAGCGCGCGTGCCATGGCCACTGTGGCCCCCACGATGGCCCGGTCACTTTCGTCCTCGGGCAGGCCCATGACGAATGCCCGGTCGATCTTGAGCTTGGAAATGGGAAACTTTTTGAGGTAGGCCAAGCTGGAATAACCGGTACCAAAATCATCAATCGCCAAACTAATGCCTAGTGCCGCCAGCGCATGCAAGCGGGCCAAAGCCTCATTGGCGTCTTTGATCAGAATGGACTCGGTCAACTCCAGCTCCAGCAAAGCGGGCGCAAGGCCTGCGCTGCGCAGGGTCTGGGCCACCCGCTCCACAAAATCGACCTGCTGAAATTGCAGCGCCGACACATTCACGGAAACCACCACCGGGCGCCCGGCGTCTTGCCAAAGCGCCGCCTGGCGCACGGCCTCAGTCATCACCCAATTGCCAATGGTGATGATGAAACCGGTCTCCTCCGCCAACGGAATAAACGTGGCCGGTGGCACGCTGCCCAATTGGGCATCGGTCCAACGGACCAAAGCCTCAGCGCCCAATAACCGTCCGTCACGCAAAGACACCTGCGGCTGGTAGTGCAAGCGGAAAAGCCCTTTGTCCATGGCTTGGCGCATGGCATGGTCCATCTTCATGCGCGAGAGCAAGTCCACATTCATCTGGGGTTGGTAAAAGCGGAAATTTCCACGGCCCCGCTCTTTGACACGGTGCATGGCCGTGTCCGCGCATTTGATCAACTCGTCCACGGACTTGCCATCTTCCGGGTACATGGCCACACCGATGCTGCCGCCCAATGAGAAGTTCATGGCATCCACCAGGAAAGGCTGCGCCAGGGCCTCCAAAATGCGGCGTGCCGCAATCTCGGCCCCCAGCGCATCGGCATCTTGCAAGAAGGCCACAAACTCGTCCGCGCCCAACCGGCACAAGGTGTCCACCTCGCGCACACAGCGCTTCACACGCTCCGCCACTTCAATCAGCACACGGTCACCAAACGCATGGCCCAGTGAATCATTGACGTTCTTGAAATGGTCCAAATCGATCAACAAAATCGCGCTGGCCCCCCCATGGCGCTGGGCCATGCACAAAGACAGGTCCACCCGCTGGGTCAATAACAAACGGTTGGGCAAACCGGTTAGCACATCGGTGTATGCCAGGGTTTCAATGCGTTTTTGGGCTTCCAAGCGCTCGGTCAGGTCCTGAAAGAAGCCGACGGTGTATTGCAGTTCATCTTGTGCGTTGCGCAATGCCACCCAGGACACCTCCACCGCACAAGGATGGTCGCCCGCCATACGCCAGACTTCGCCAAACCACATTCCGTTGAGCGCCAGGTCCAATTCAAGCTGGTCAAAGTAATCCGGCTGTTGCGGGTCGAAAAACAGCTTGCGTGCCGACGTGCCCAGCAGTTGCTCCCGTCCACAGCGGGTCAGGTACTCACAGCGCGGATTGACCTGCAAGACCTCAAAATTGGCATCGGTAATAAAAATTGCATCCAGGCTGGACTCAAACACCTTCGCGGCCAACTGCAGGCGGGACTCGGTATCCACCCGCTGGGTGATGTCTCTGAAGGAATACACCCAGCCCATGGCGCGGCCCCGGCTGTGCTGCGGCAAAGTCACACGCTCCAGCATGCGTCCCGAGCACAACAACAGCACGTCGGTACCCTCTTGTTTTGCCGGCTCTCCCGCCAGTTGGTTCAATCGCTCCTGGTAGGCAACCGGATCGACCACACTGGCGGCCAAGTGCGAAAAGAGCGATCGGGCATCGCGAG
This sequence comes from Rhodoferax sp., assembly GCF_030697375.1. Lineage (GTDB taxonomy): Bacteria > Pseudomonadota > Gammaproteobacteria > Burkholderiales > Burkholderiaceae_C > Allorhodoferax. The sequence goes on from NZ_JAUYQD010000040.1 coordinate 284,574, forward strand.
ACTCCAAAATGGCCTGTGGCACTTCCCACAACTCGGCAAACCGGCGGTTGTAGTTGCGCACGGTGCCTGCCATATCGGTGACCAAAATACCGTCGCAGGTGGACTCCAGCGTAGCGCAAAGCTCAGCCAAGCGGTCTTCCAGCTCATCCTCGGCCTGGTGTTGCGAGCGCAAATCGCCTGCGGTGACGATATACATCGGTTGATCCGGCGTCAAACACACCCGACTGACCCGCCGCTCCACCGGTATGGCAATGCCGTCGGCACAGCGCAGCAAAGTGTTCGAGTGAATACTATCCGCCAAACCAGCAGCCACATCCTCCCAAAAAAACATGTCCTCCGGGGTGGATGTCAGCTCAATCGTTGGCTTGCCCAGCAAGTCAGATTCCGCCAAACCAATGAGCGCCGTCGCCAATTCATTGACTGCCGATATACGCAGCGTTTTGGGGTCCACCACCCAGGCGGCGTGGAGCATTGCATTGAGCAAGGGGCTCCACCAATCACTCCTCATGAAAGGGCTTCCTTCATGTGCATATCCACCACCCGCTCGAAAAAGTAGCACACCCGTTGGCGTGGCGCCAGGTAATCCAACGCTGCAACAGGCAAACTGGAGGGCTTCAGGCTGCGGCGAATGCTGATGTTGGCCGCATTTTCCAGATCCAAAATCAGCGCCTCATGTTTGGGCACGCTGGGTTCATGCACCACCACACGGGGTTTGAGAGGGCGACTGGAATTGACCGACACCACGCTGGCATACCGTCCATCGACCAACTGCACGACCGAGCCGGGCGGGTAGACCCCCATCATGCGAATGAAGCAACTCAAAGCCGCCGTATCAAACCGGGTCTTGAGTTGCGCAAAAATCAAGGCCAAGGCTTCATGGGGCGTCAAGGCGGCACCGGGACGACTGGGGTTGCACAAATTGTCGTACCGGTTCACCAGCGCCAGAATCCGTGCCCCCACAGACATGCTGTCTCCCTTGACCCGGGAAGGAAAACCACTGCCATCCACCAGTTCATGGTGTTGCGCAATGGCCAGCATGGCCCCTTTGGACAGGCCCATGGTTTTCCCGATCAACACGCCCTGCCCCACATGCTCCTGGTAGGCCTTGTATTCCGTCGAAGAAAAATTCTCTTCAAGCCAACGCACACGGTCCGGCAGCTGCGTCTTGCCGATGTCGTGCAAAAAGGCCGCCATTCCCAAGTCCTGCATATCGTCCTGGTTCAGCCCCATGGCCTTGCCCATCAAAAGCGACACGATGGTCACATTCACCGAATGCATGGATGACTTATCACCGGCCGTCTCGGTCAGCAGGCGGATGGCGGACTCGCCGTCGGCCAACATTTCGCCCACAAACCCAGTCACCATGGCGTGGCATTGCTCCGCCACCAGTATGGGGTGTGCGCTGACTTGCTCCAGGGTCTTTCGGTATTGCAAAACGGCAGTGCCAAACCGGCGCTCACAGGCGGCCAAGCTATTTTGTTGCGCACTCAGCTGCTCCGCACGCTGCTTGCGCAGCAGTTGCTCACGCTGTGCTGCCTGTGCCCGCTCCAAGGCCAGTGCATCGGTTGGCGAACTGCTGGTGGTTGACGGCCCGCCCTCACCGACTACGGATTCTGGATCGCTCTTCTCTGGAACATAACGCACACGCACCAAGCCCAGACCATGAATCGTATCGATCTGTTTGCTGGAGCTGATCTTGAAACTGCCCGTGGGAAAGGGATGCGCCATCCAACCAACGTCCAACTCAACGAACATTCCGATTCGAAGCTGGTTGACGTCAACAAAATGGGGACTGTCTTTTTTCATGTACTGTTTGCCAACGAAATCATCGACACTGCCTGCCCCGGCCTCTCCAATTCAATTGCCGGTGTTTGATGGTTGCCATCGCACCAAGCGGGGGATTTCAGGGCGCAGTCCGAATCCTATTTACTCCACCTGAGCGTATCACGACTGGGTGGCGTAAAAATGACTCAGGCTAAGAGCACTTGCTTCGACTGACAGACTTTGTCGCGCCCTGTGCGTTTGGCCTCGTAAAGCGATTGGTCCGCACGGTCCAATAGCGTTTCTAGATCCGCGTCGTCCTCTTTGACCGTGGCAATGCCGATGGAAACCGTCAGTGCCACCGCCACACCGTCACCCACGAGGATACGGGAGGCGGCCACCGCCTGTCGCAAGCGTTCTGCGACCAGCATGGCCCGTTCGGCTCCAGTCTCTGGGAGCAAGACTGCAAACTCTTCCCCGCCAACCCGCCCCAGGATGTCCCAGTCGCGCAATGTCTGCTGACTGGTGGACACCAGGGATTGCAAGGCGATGTCCCCCGCATGGTGGCCGTAGGTGTCGTTCACGGACTTGAAATGGTCAATATCGATCATCCAGAGGGACACCGGGTGGCCATAGCGGCGGCAGCGCGCAAATTCCTGCCGGGCCAGCTCCATGAAATGGCCGCGGTTGGCAATTTTCGTCAACGGGTCAGTCCATGCCAAGTGCTCCAGATTCTTCATCTTGACAAGCCATTCCGTGGTGTCCGTGCCAACACCCACCAAATAGGTCTCCAGGCCCACCCGGAAACGCCGCGCAGTCATGAAAAAAAGACGGACGCCACGGTCCTTGGTGAGGATATGCAACTCCGCTTGGGCATAGCCAGTGTCAAAAGCGTCCTTCATAGTTGCTGCGGCAAGCGGGCGGTCATCCTCATGGACGCTCAGGAGCAAAGGCCGCTGCCGCAATGCGCGGTCCGACAGCCCGGTGAGTCGGTTCAGGTAGTTGTTCCAGCGGAAGAAGTTGCCTTCCATATCAAGGACATAAAAAGCACCCGGCATGCTTTCAATCAGTGCATCGGAAAATATCTTTTCTTTCTCCAGCGCTTCCTCGCTTTGTTTGCGATCCGTGACATCAAAACAGAACCCGGCCAAATAGGGCACTTTGTCCACCATAAAGCGCCGCGCCGATTTCAGGAAATACCGCGTGCCGCGGTTAGGGGTGATCATGCGCACTTCCATATGGGTGTAGCCGGTGGCAAAGGCCGCCATGAATTTGGCGGCAGCCAGTGCCCGGTCTTCTTCATGGATGCTTGCCAGGATGGAACTGTCAGGCAATTGCGCGTCGGACAGCCCCGTTTCCTGTTGCAGGTACTTGTTCCAGCGAACCAAATGGAACTGCTGGTCGATCATGAAAAAAGCGCCCGGGGCGCTCTCGATGATGGTGTCAGAAATCGCCCGTTCCCGTGCGATATCGTCTTCCAACTGTTTTCGTACGGTGATGTCGCGCGCCGATCCGGCAATCGACTCTACCTGGCCTTGTGCATTCAGCACCGGAACCAACAGATATTCGTAGCTCACGTTTTTGCCAGCGCCATTCGTGTACTGCAAATCGCCACGAAAGGTTTCTTTGCTCGCGACGGCGAGGGCCACATGCTGTGGAATTTCAGCGGTTGCAGCACTAAGCTCGGAAAACCGCTTGCCTATAATTTCATCAGGCGACATTCGAAACAAAAGAGTCAAGGCCTTATTGGCATAAATGACGCTGCCATTCAGATCCAGGATGTAGTTCAGATCCGGCGATGAAGACAGCAACTTATCCAGAAGAAGGGCATAGCGGTCCTTCTCGGCCGAATAACCTTCAATCGACTCGGCCAACGCCTGGTCAATGGCTTCATTGAACCGAATGAGCTCCTCGCTCGCACAGGGTGTCGCTACCGGATTTTCATTGCTCCAAAGTCGCAGCACACTGGCCCGCAGTGCCCTAAATTCGGACACTTCCTCCATCAGGTTGAATCCCGAAACCATGCGAGAGACTCCATGCATGGTGGCCTCACTTTTCGCCCTATCCAGCGGACCATGGCCTTTGGATTTTTCAGCTTGCTCCAGAGGCGTTTGTGCGTGATCGATATCGGCGGCAATCGCAAACAAGATGCCTTTCGCATGGTCCCGCGCCATGGTGAGGTCGGCTTTGCGCGTGGAAAAAATGCTTTGTGCAAAGGCGTCCCACTCCACCAGAATGGATTCGATATGGGTGGAAATAAAATCTGACAGAGTCATCTGCGGCCCCGCTCCATCTGTTTTGATGGCGTTTATTTTTGACAATAACGCTAGGCCACGCATTTCAACCCTTGCTGAACTGTGGCAGCGCCAACGCAGAGAAGCTTCCCACCGGAATCATTTCAGTATTTGACAGTTCGCATTGAAATGCCCGCGCGTGTCCGTCGGCAAAACCCCACAAATCGTGCCCAAGTCCAGGCGCAAAAAAACCCCGCCGAGGCGGGGTTGATGGCATTGGGGCCGCGGCCCCTGCAAAAGCTGGCTCAGCCCATGTGCAAGCCACCATTGACCGAAAACTCAGCCCCCGTGGCATAACCACCTTCATCAGACGCCAGCCAGGCGATGATGGAGGCAATTTCACCCGGCTCACCCAGGCGCTTGACCGGTACGGTACCGATGATCTTGTCCAGCACCTCTTGCCGAATGGCTTTGACCATGTCGGTGCCAATGTAGCCTGGGCTGACCGTGTTGACGGTGACGCCCTTGGTGGCCAGCTCCTGCGCCAGCGCCATAGAGAAACCGTGCATACCCGCCTTGGCAGCCGAGTAGTTGGTTTGCCCTGCCTGGCCCTTGACGCCGTTGACCGAGGAGATGTTGATGATGCGGCCCCAGCCTTTTTCCACCATGTCGCCCGCGACCTGCTTGGTCACGTTGAACATGCTGTTCAGGTTGGTTTCGATCACCATGTCCCACTCTTCACGGGTCATCTTCAGGAACATGCGGTCTTTGGTAATGCCGGCGTTGTTCACCAGCACGTCAATGCTGCCATGCTCGGCCTTGGTCTTGGAGAAAGCCTCGACCGTGGAGTCCCAGTTGCCGACGTTACCGACCGACGCATAAAAGGTGTAGCCCAAAGCCGCTTGCTCGGCAATCCATTTGCTGTAGTCCCGTGTGGGGCCACAACCGGCAATCACTTTAAAACCCTCTTTGTGCAGACGCTGGCAAATAGCCGTACCGATGCCGCCCATGCCACCGGTGACGTATGCTACTTTTTGACTCATTATTGACTCCTTGTTGGGTTTTACTTGCTACGAAAACAGGAGCTGCTTGCGCCCTATCTATGGGGGCTAGCAGCCCAATACACACTCAATTGACGAAAAATCAGCGCTCAATGGTGAGCGCCACGCCCATGCCGCCGCCGATACACAGGCTGGCAATGCCTTTTTTGGCACCCCGGCGCTGCATCTCATGCAACAAGGTGACCAGAATACGGCAGCCAGACGCACCGATGGGATGACCAATCGCAATGGCACCGCCGTTCACATTGACTTTGGACGTATCCCAGCCCATTTGCTGGTTGACGGCGCAAGCTTGGGCCGCGAAGGCTTCGTTGATTTCCAGCAAGTCCAGGTCTTGGGCGCTCCAGCCCGCGCGGGCCAGTGCTTTTTGTGAGGCGGACACCGGGCCCATGCCCATCAGGGCGGGGTCCAGACCGCTGGTGGCGAAGCTGGCAATCCGGCCCATGGGGGTCAGGCCCAGGGCGGCGGCCTTGCTGGCCTTCATGACCATCACGGCGGCCGCGCCGTCATTGAGGCCTGATGCATTGCCTGCGGTTACACCACCGGCCTTGTCGAAGGCTGGGCGCAGGCCCGCCAGGGCTTCGGCATTGGATTTGCGGTTGATGAACTCGTCGGCCGCAAACACAATGGGATCACCCTTTTTCTGGGCAATGCTGAAGGGCACGATCTCGTCCACGAACTTGCCCGCGTCTTGCGCAGCAGCCGCTTTTTGCTGGCTGGCCAGGGCCAAGGCGTCTTGCATCTCACGGGTGATGCCGTAGGCCTTGGCCACGTTTTCGGCGGTGATGCCCATGTGGTACTGGTTGTACACGTCCCACAGGCCGTCCACGATCATGGAGTCGATCATCTTCCAGTCACCCATGCGCTGGCCGTCACGGCTGCCCTGCAGCACATGGGGCGACAGGCTCATGCTTTCTTGGCCGCCGGCGATCACGATGTCGCTGTCGCCATAGGCCACGGACTGGGCCGCCAGCATCACGGCCTTGAGGCCGGAGCCGCACACCGCGTTGATGGTCAGTGCGGGGGTTTCTTTGGCCAAACCACTCTTGATGAGCGACTGGCGTGCAGGGTTTTGGCCTACACCGGCGGCCAGGACCTGGCCCAAAATCACCTCACCAATTTGGTCAGCGCCCAATTTGGTGCGCTCCAGCAAAGCCTTGATGACGGCCGAGCCCAGATCGGTGGCCGGGGTTTTGGCCAGTGTGCCGCCAAATTTACCAACGGCCGTACGGGCTGCTGCAACGATAACGATATCTTCCATGTTTCTCTCCTTGGGTGTAGTGATTCAAATCATTCAGGCTTTGGCTTTGACTTTGACATAGCTACCGGGGGCCGGCATCATGTTTTTGTACTTGCCCTTGCCATAGGTTTTAGGTGCAGCAATTTGCTTGCCAGCTTGGCCCTGGAGCCACAGCGACCAGTCTGTCCACCAGCTACCGGGGTGCTCCACCGCACCTGCCAGCCAGGCGTCGTGGGTCTTGGGCAATTTGCCATCGGCGCGAATCCAGTGGCTGCGCTTGTTTTTAGTGGGCGGATTGATCACGCCCGCGATATGGCCCGACGCGCCCATGACAAAGCGCTTTTTACCCGGCAGAACCTGGGTGGAGGCGTAGGCGCCGCCAATCGGCACGATATGGTCTTCGCGCGAGCCGTAGATGTACACCGGCACATCCACCAAGCCCAGGTCGATCTTTTCGCCGCACACCGTGGCGCGTCCGGGTTTGACCAGGTTGTTTTCCAGGTAGGTGTTGCGCAAATACCAGGCATAAAACGGCCCCGGCAAGTTGGTGGAATCCGAATTCCAGTAAAGCAAATCAAACGGCGGGGGCGTCTCGCCCTTGAGGTAGTTGCCCACCACATAGTTCCACACCAGGTCGTTGGGTCGCAGGAAGCTGAAAGTGGAGGACAGGTCCTGCCCCTTCATGAGGCCGCCTGCACCCATTTCCTTTTCGCGGTATTGGACAAAGGACTCGTCGATGAAGACATCCAGAATGCCGGTATCCGTAAAGTCGAGGAAGGTGGTGAGCAGCGTGGCGCTGGCCACCGGCTTCTCGCCACGGGCCGCCAGCACCGCCATGGCCGTGCCCAGCATGGTGCCGCCTACGCAAAAGCCCAGCGCGTTGAGGGTGGGTGAACCGCTGATCTCACAGGTGACCTTGATCGCTTTGATCACCGCGTCCTGGATGTAATCGTCCCAGGTTTTGTGCGACAGCGAGGCATCCGGATTGCGCCAGCTCACCACAAAGGTGCGGTGGCCCTGGGCCACGGCGTAGCGCACCAGGGAGTTTTCGGGTTGCAGGTCCAGAATGTAGTACTTGTTGATGCACGGTGGCACCATCAAAAAGGGCTTCTCGTACACCTTGGGTGTGAGCGGCTTGTATTCGATGAGCTGAAACAGCTCGTCCTCAAACACCACCGCGCCTTCGGTGGTGGCCACGTTGACGCCCACTTCAAACAGACTTTCGTCGGTCATGGACACATGGCCCTGGCGAAGGTCGTTCACCAGGTTTTGCATGCCTTTGGCGACACTTTCCCCCTTGGTTTCGATGGCTTTCTTTTGTGCCTCGGCATTGAAGGCCATGAAATTGCTGGGCGCCGACGCCGCCATCCATTGCTCAACCGCAAAACGAATCCGGTTGCGCGTCTTGGCGTCCGCCTCCACGGCGTCGGCCAGGCCCAGCATGGTGCGGCCATTGAGCAGGTACACCGCCGCCGAAAAGGCCGCCATGGGGTTGTCGCCCCAGGCGGCATTGGAAAAACGCTTGTCGTCAGCGGCAGGTACCGAAAAGCCCTGGCTGAACAGGCCGAACGCGTCTGTCAGGTATTGCTGTTGCAACTCTTGCAGCTTGTCTGGAGAAAAATGGATCTCGGGAAGCTTGGGGCTTGCACCTGGCAAGCCGGCACCCACGGCGCCCAGGTCCAGGGTCTGAATAGACTGCAGGGCCTTGGTCCAGCTCTCGGTCATGGAGTTTTGAAATTGTTGGGCCGCATCGGTCCAAAAATCGGGAGAGTTTTGCATCACGCCATCGCCTTATTTTTTAGTGCACCTAGTCTAACGCCGTAGTATGTCAGTGTATTGACTACAAAAAGCTGACGGAAAGCAAAACGAATCCAGTATGTACCTTGTCCCCATCGCCTGGCTGTATGTGGCCCTCATGATGAGTGTGGCCGAAGCCACCCACTCCAACGGCACCGTGCTGGGTGCCATCATTACCTTTGTGCTGTACGGGGCCCTGCCCGTGGGGCTGGTCCTGTATTTCATGGGCTCCCCCGCACGGCGCCGGGCGATCAAAGCCCGCGAGGCGGCGGAGCTGGCCGCCGCAAGACCGGTGGATTCAGTCCAGCCAGATGGCAGCGGCCTGGCGCCCGCTGACCCGGTCGCGCCGGTGGGAAAAGAACCGTAATGGATTGCCCACGGTGCACCAGTCGGCGGAACCGTCGTTGCCGTACACCGCGCTGACGCCGGCCGCCAATAGGCGCTGACGTGCCAGGGCTGGCAAATCGGCCAGCCATTTGCCGCCAGGCAGGGGCGTGAAACACTGCGCAGCCTGCGGCGCAGTGGCGACAAAGGCAGAACGCACGTCGTCGCCCACCTCAAAGGCCTGCGGGCCAATACACGGACCCAGCCACGCTATTATTTTGATAGCTTCTTGCGCAGGTTCTACGGGGGCTAGAGGCCTAAAACGCTTAAGAATTTGCTCCACCACACCCACCCCCTGGGTGCCAGCCAGACCACGCCAGCCCGCGTGCACCGCCGCCACTTGGGTGGCATGCAGGTCACACAACAGGATGGGTAAGCAGTCGGCCACCATCACGGTGCAGGCCAGACCAGGGGCGCGCGTACAGGCACCGTCGGCTGAAAGCGCATCGGGCGTTGCGGCTTGTAGCTCCAATAGATCGGTGCCATGCACCTGGTCCATAAAAACAGCGCGCACACCCAATGCAGTTTGTAGTTTTGCACGGTTGCTTTGCACAGCATGTGCGTCATCGCCCACATGCAATCCCAGGTTCAGGCTGTCATAGGGTGGCGCAGACACGCCGCCCGCACGGGTGGTGCATACGGAGCGCACCCTGGCGGGCGCGGGCCATTGCGGGACCAGCCAATCGGCGTTCCAGGGGGAGCCTGCGCTGGCGCCGGAATTCAGAGGAATGTTCATGGCGCAAAGGATAGCCGCAAGCCCGTTAACATCGACGCCTTGCGCAGCGCAAGCGCGCCAGCGCCCACTTTCACACCCCCCTAGCAGGAGCTTTCCATGATTCTCGAACTTGCCGACATCCGCATTCAACCCGGTCAAAACGCCGCCTTTGACGAAGCCATTGAACGGGGTTTGAGGGATGTGATTGCCCATGCCAAGGGCTGCCAAGGCTTCAAGGTGAACAAGGGCATCGAGAGCCCAGAGCGTTACATTCTGCAAATCTTTTGGGACACGCTGGAAGACCACACCGTGGGTTTTCGTCAGTCCGAGGCCTTCACCCAATGGCGCGCCATCGTCGGCCCCTTTTTCGCCAGCCCGCCCGTGGTGGAGCACTTTGACTTGGTCTGCAAATCGGTCTGATCCCCCCACCATCCCCGGCCCCATTTCCAGAAAGCTGCGCATGTCTTACGTATTCCCGCCCCCCGCCCCTGTGTCTGTGCCCGTGGTCGGGCAGGCCGCGCGCTTTGCTGTGCACCGCATCTACTGCGTGGGCCGCAATTACGAGGACCACGCCAAGGAAATGGGCCACACCGGGCGCGAGGCGCCGTTTTTCTTCCTGAAACCGGCCGACGCCGTGCTGGTGGCCGAGGCCGGCAGCACCGCGGTGATGCCCTACCCCACACTCACCAGCAATCTGCACCACGAGATTGAACTGGTGGTGGCCATCGGTGTAGGCGGCAGCCAAATCAAGGCGGCCGACGCACACCAGCACATCTACGGCTACGCCGTGGGCCTGGACATGACCCGGCGCGACCTGCAAAACGACATGAAAAAGCAGGGCCGCCCCTGGTGCATCGGCAAAGGCTTTGACCATTCGGCGCCCATCGGGCTCATCACCCCCACCGCGCAGGTGCCCGACATTGCGCAGGCCGAGATAGCCTTGCAAGTCAATGGGATCGACCGCCAGCGCAGCACGGTGGCCAAGCTGATCTGGAACATGGCCGAAACCATCGAACAACTGTCCGCCGCCTGGACCCTGCAGCCCGGTGACCTGATCTACACCGGCACCCCCGAAGGCGTGGGCGCGGTGGTGCGTGGCGACACCCTGACCGGCACCATTGCCGGACTGCAAACCCTTCAGGTGCGTGTGGAGTAGGCAGCTTGCGGGCCCTGGACACACTGGCACGCCTGTGCGCTTTGCTGGCAGGCAGCCTGCTCACCGCCATCACCGCGATGACCTGCGCCAGCGTGCTGGGGCGCAATCTGTTTGGCGCGACCTTGGCCGGGGACTTTGAGCTGACCGGTGTCGCCACCGGCCTGGCCATCGCCCTCTTCATGCCCTGGTGCCAACTGCGCCGGGGCAACATCATTGTGGACTTCTTCACCTCCACAGCGCGCCCCGGAACCATCGCCTTGTTGGACCGCCTGGGCGCACTGCTGGTGGCCACGGTCATGGTGCTGTTGGCCTGGCGCACCCTGCTGGGCGGACTGAACGCCTGGGGCAACCATTCCGGTAGCATGCTGATGGGTTTCCCGGACTGGGTGGTGTACGCAGGCATGGTGCCGCCGCTTTTGCTCACTGCCCTGATTGCGTTCTGCCAAGCCCTCAGGCCTCTTGCAGGAGAAGCCCCTTGACCCCCGTGGGCATGGCCTTGCTGACCTTTGGGCTGATGCTGGTGTTGATGGCCCTGCGCACGCCCATTGCCGTGGCCATGTTGGTGGCCGGTGCCGTGGGTTATGGGGCACAGGCCGGTTGGCCCCCCTTGGCCAGCTTTTTGAACCACCAGGCCTTTGCGCGCTTTGCCAGCTACGACCTGTCGGTCATCCCCCTGTTCATCCTCATGGGCCACTTGGCCACGCAAGGCGGCATCTCCAAAGCCTTGTTTGCTTTTGCCAGCGCGGTGATGTCACGCTTTCAGGGCGGCTTGGCCATGGCGGCGGTGCTGGCCAGCGCGGCGTTTGGGTCCATTTGCGGCTCGTCGGTGGCCACGGCGGCCACCATTACCTCGGTGGCGCTGCCCGAAATGCGCCGCCATGGTTATTCCGGGCGCCTGGCCACCGGCACGCTGGCGGCGGGCGGCACCCTGGGCATCCTGATTCCACCCTCGGTGCCGTTGGTGATTTACGCCATATTGGCCGAGCAAAACATCGCCAAGCTGTTTGCCGCCGCCCTGCTGCCCGGCCTAATTGCCATGCTGGGCTACATGGCCGCCATAGCGGTGTACGTGCGATGGGTTCCGGGCCACGCACCGGAGCACCGTGCTGAAGCACACCGGGAACCCCTGGATGCCCGCGCCTGGGTGGGCATGGTGCCCATTGCGCTCATTTTTTCCCTGGTGTTTGGTGGCATTTACGGCGGATTTTTCACCCCCACCGAAGGCGCGGCGGTGGGCGCCGCGTCCACATTGGTGGCGGCTTGGCTCCAACGCGAGCTGACCTGGGCCAAGCTGGCGCAGTGCTTTTACGCCACGGCGGAGGGCTCGGCCATGATCTTCTTGATTTTCCTCGGTGCCGATCTGATGAACGCTTCGCTGGCCCTGACCCAGTTGCCCAACCAGTTGGCCGCTCTGGTGCAAGGCTGGGGCTGGGCACCGCTGATGGTGGTGGCGGCTATTTTGCTGTTGTATGTGGTGCTGGGCTCGGTCATGGACGAGTTGTCCATGCTCTTGCTCACCATTCCCATCTTTTTTCCCCTCGTCAACAGCCTGGACTTCGGCCTGCCCCAGGAGTCGGTGGCGATCTGGTTTGGCATTTTGGTGCTGATGACCGTGGGTTTTGGCATGCTGGCCCCGCCCGTGGGGCTGAACGTGTATGTGGTCAACCGCCTGGCCAAGGACGTGCCTATTGCCGAGAGCTACCGGGGTGTGCTGCCTTTTTTGGTCAGCGATACGCTGCGCCTGCTGCTGCTTGTGTGTTTTCCGGGGATTTCGCTGTGGCTGGTGGGGTTTGTACGCTGACGCACCGCTTTCTGCGCACGGCCAGCTGCTTGCGGCACATTGCAGTACAGTTACCCGGTCTGTCCATTCCAGCCACCCAGCCCATGATCCCAAGACGCACCCTTCTCCAATCCGGCGCCGCAGCGGTATTGGCGGCTCCAGCCCTGGTGGGCTTTGCGCAGTCTCCCATCACGCTCAAATTCCATACTTTCATGGCGCCGCTGTCCAAGGTCTGGCTGTCCATGCACAAGCCGTGGATGGACAAGGTGGAAAAGGAGTCGGGTGGGCGCCTCAAATTTGAGGCTTACCCCGCCATGCAATTGGGGGGTACACCGGCCCAGCTGTACGACCAGGTCAAAGACGGCGTGGTGGACATCATCTGGACCCTGCCCGGCTACAGCGCGGGGCGTTTCCCCAAGACCGAGGCGTTTGAGCTGCCGTTCATGATGAACAACGCCGAAGCCACCTCCAAGGCCTTGTGGGAGTATTTGCACACCGTGGCCACCGACGATTACCAAGACACGCAGCTGCTGGCCGTCAATGTGCACGGCCCGGGTGTGCTGCACTCCCGGGACAAACCCGTCAAAACCGTGGCCGATCTGCGCGGCATGAAGGTGCGCGGCCCGTCCCGCCCCACCACCAAAATGCTGGGCTACCTGGGTGCTATTCCGGTGGGCATGCCGCTGCCGGCTATTCCCGATGCCCTCTCCAAAGGCACGATTGACGCCTGCGCCCTGCCCTGGGAGGTGGTGCCCTCCGTTAAGGTGCAAGAACTCACCCACTTCCACAGCGAGTTCACCCCGGAGGTGGGCGCGCTGTACACGGCCGCCTTTGTCATGGCCATGAACAAAAGCCGCTATGCATCACTACCCCCCGACTTGAAAAAAGTCATCGACGCCAACTCCGGCCTGGCAACCTCGGGCTGGATGGGCAAGACCCAGCAGGCCAACGATGCGTCGGGCCGCAAAAGCGCGCTGGACCGCCACAACACGGTCTACACCATTCCCGCCATCGACGCCCAAGAGTTCAAGCGCAAGGCGGCGCTGGTGGAGGTAGAGTGGATGCAAGAGATGAACAAACGCGGCTTTGACGGCCATCAACTGCGCGACGTAGCCCGCGCCTTGATTGAAAAACACGCCAAATCCACCAAAACCTGAGAGGAACCATGCTGCGCAGCCCGATCAAACATTGCAGAGAATGCGGCACCGCTGTGGTGTACCGCATCCCCGACGACGGCGACACCAAGCACCGGGCAGTCTGCCCTGCCTGCGTCACCATCCATTACGAAAACCCCCTGAATGTGGTGGGCACCGTGCCGCACTGGGGTGACAAGGTTTTGCTGTGCAAACGCAATATCGAGCCGCGTTTGGGCAAATGGACTTTGCCGGCCGGTTTTATGGAGCTCAACGAGACCACCGCCGAAGGCGCTGCGCGCGAGACCGACGAAGAAGCGGGCGCCCAGTTTGAGCTGCAAGGCCTGTTCTCCCTCGTCAATGTGCCCCGCGTCGGCCAGGTGCATCTGTTTTACCGTGCCAGGCTGCTCAGTGACGTCTTCAACCCCGGCATAGAAACCATGGAGGCCCAGCTGTTCTCCGAAGCCGAAATTCCCTGGGATGAGATTGCGTTTCGCACCGTCAAGGAAACTTTGTTGCGCTACTTTGCAGACCGCAGGGCAGGCGAGTTCTCCATCCATGCCATCGACATTGTTTAACCCCCGCACCCACTTCGGCGCTCTGCTGGAACTGGGCTGGCCCGAGCGCATAGCGCGATTGCGCTTGTGGGGCTACCAAGGCGGCGTCTATGCCGCCATCCACCTGCTGGACGAACCGGCATGGTTGGCCCTGATGTTTTGTTGAGAGCCTATGTTGCCCTGTTTTGTCATGCTGGACCTGGAAACCACCGGGGGCAGCGCGGTCCATGACCGCATCACCGAAATCGCCGCCGTGCGCGTGGAAAACGGAGCCGAGGTGGCCCGCTGGAGCACGCTGGTCAACCCCGGCGTGCCTATTTCTCCCTTCATCCAGTCCCTGACCGGCATCAGCGATGCCATGGTGGCCGACGCCCCCCCGTTCGAAGCCGTGGCCCAGCCTCTGCTGGAATTGCTGGAGGGCGCCGTTTTTGTCGCCCACAACGTGCGCTTTGACCACTGCTTTGTGCAAAACGCACTGGCGCGCATGGGCACGGAGCTGCAGGTCAAAACCCTGTGCACCGTGCGCCTCTCGCGCAAGCTGTACCCGCAGCACAAGGGCCACGGGCTGGACGCCATCACCCAACGCCACGGCCTGCACAACCAGGCCCGCCACCGCGCCATGGGCGATGTGGACGTGGTGCTGGCATGGCTCGCCCTGGCCACACAAGAACTGGGGATAGAGGTGCTGCGCCGCGAAGCAAGCGCCTTGCTGCAGGGTGCCACCCCCGTTCCGCCGCAATTACAAACCCCGGTGACCGACATCCCCGAAACCACCGGGGTGTATTTGCTGTGGGGTGAGGGGCCCAGGCCCTTGTTCATCGGCAAGGCCAGCAACCTGCGCGCCAGAGTTCTGTGGCACTTTCAGTCCGCCCCCAAGGTGGCGCGGGAGATGCGTATCACACAGGCGGTTCGTCGGGTAGAGTGGCGCGAGACGGTGGGCGAGCGGGACGCCTTTGCCCTGGAAGCACGGTTGAAGGAAGAGTTGCACCCCATTTACAACCGCAAGACCCGCCGCCCCGCGCAGGACAACACGGCAGTCTTGCACCGGGAGGTACCAGGGCATGGCTAAGCAGCCCCCGCACGGCAAACCCGCGCTGTCGGACGCCATTTTTGAATTGGTGCTGCAAGTCCCCCCCAGCCAAGAGCAGGCACTTGACCAACCGGCTCTGCGCGCACATGCCATCAGCCGCGCCGCTGCCCGCAAGGCCAGCCTGCTGTCGGGCTCCCTGTCCCTCCCCCCGGGTTTTCTGGGCTGGCTCACCGTCTTGCCGGAACTGGTGGGGGTGTGGAAGCTGCAGGCGCAAATGGTGTCGGACATTGCCAGTGTGTATGGCAAGCAGAAGACCTTGGGCCGTGAGCAGATGCTGTACTGCCTGTTCAAGCATGTTTCGGCCCAGTTGTTTCGCGATGTGGTGGTGCGGGTGGGGGAACGCGTGGTGGTGCAACAAACCACTTTGCATGTGCTTCAGACCCTGGCCCAGAACCTGGGCATCAAACTCACCCAGATGGCCATCAGCAAGGGGGTTGCGCGTTTTGTCCCCTTGCTGGGCGCCGTCGGCGTGGGGGCCTATGCTTACTTTGACACCATGCAGGTTGCCCAAACAGCGGTGCAATTGTTTGAACGCGAAATCACTATCGAATCCTAGACTGCTGCGGGTGAACGCCGTTAGACTCATGTGGGAGACATGAATCCACCATTACACAAGGACGTTCCATGGACCACCCAAAAGCTCAAAACCAGTCCGTCGCACGCAAACTGGCACTGTTGTCGCTGACCGGGCTCGCTGTGGTACTGCTTGCCGTCAGCCTGGCCATCGGTGCCCTGGAGCAAAGAAGCACCCACGCCCTCATGCAAACCTCGGTGGCGGAACGGGTCCAAAGCTTGGTCGCAGCAGCGGATTCCGCCGACCAAACCAACCGCGAGCAAGTGCTTCGGTCCTTCAACACCTTCCGCCAGGACTTTGACCCCACGCCCATACTGAACGAAACCACGGGCGAACTCACGAGCTTTGGTGCCGCCGTCAACAACGACACCAGCGCCGTTGACAAATTCGCCAGGGACACGGGTGGGGTGGCAACGGTGTTTGCGAAAAAAGGGGAAGATTTTGTGCGCATCACCACGTCGCTCAAAAAAGAGGACGGGGAGCGCGCCGTGGGCACCGTGCTGGAGCGCACGCACCCGGCCTACAAGCTGGTTCTGGCAGGCCAAACCTACACGGGCTCTGCCGTGCTGTTCGGCAAGTTCTATTTCACCCACTATGCGCCCATCAAAAATACTGCGGGGGCCGTCGTTGGCATTTTCTTTGTAGGCAATGACTTTTCGCTGCAGCAAGCGGCGCTGGAAAAGCAGACCGCACAGACCCGCTTCTTTGAGTCGGGGGGCATCTACCTCATCGACGCACCGGGAGCGCTGTCCGACGCCCGGTTTGCGGTGCACCCCACCGCCAAAGGCAAAAAAGTGTTGGAGGTCTACCCGCAGGCCGAAAAATTCCTGACCGCCCTCGCCGACGCACCGGACGGCTATGTTCGCGATGCACAGCCGCTGCTGGGCACAAAACAGGGCGACCGATGGGCCGTCATGCACAAAACCCAGGCAGGCAACAGCTGGTTTGTGGCCGAGGTCTCCGAAAGCGAGTCCATGGCCAAGTACTGGACCAATATGCTGATGATCTGGGCATTGCTGGCGGCCACCGCTGCCTTGCTGGGGGTCGGACTGTACATTCTGGTGCGGCGTACTGTGAGCATCCCACTGGGTGAACTCACCAAAGCAATCACCGCCGTGGCCCAGGGTGACCTGACCCGGGCGTTTCACAACGACCGCAACGATGAAATCGGGACCTTGGTCAACGGGGTGGAAAGCATGCGGCAACGCTATGTGCAAGCGCTGTCGCAGGTGCGTATATCGGTGGACAGCATCGGCACCGCCAGCGCCGAGATTGCCAACGGAAACCAGGACCTGAGTGTGCGCACGGAGCAAACCGCCAGCAACCTGCAGCGCGCCGCGTCGAGCCTGGAGCAACTCACCGGGACCGTGCGGCAATCCGCCGATGCCGCGCAACAGGCCAATCACCTGGCCTCGTCCGCCGCCGAGGTGGCTGCGCGCGGTGGCACGGTGGTGGGCGAGGTGGTCACGACCATGAACGAGATCAACCACAGCTCCAAAAAAATCGCCGACATCATCAGTGTGATTGACGGCATCGCCTTTCAAACCAACATTCTGGCCCTGAATGCCGCTGTGGAAGCCGCCCGCGCAGGGGAGCAAGGGCGCGGATTTGCGGTCGTGGCCAGCGAGGTGCGCAGCCTGGCGCAACGCAGCGCCGAGGCGGCCCGAGAAATCAAGTCATTGATAGGCGCATCGGTGGAGAAGGTGGAGTCCGGCGCTATGCTGGTCCAAACCGCAGGCGTCACCATGGGCGAGATTGTGGAATCCGTGCAACGGGTCAGCAGCATCATTGGCGAGATCACGGCGGCGGCGGCCGAGCAATCGGACGGCATTGGCCAAGTCAACTCGGCCGTCAATGAGCTGGACCAGATGACGCAACAAAACGCGGCCCTGGTGGAACAATCCGCTGCGGCGGCTGAGAGCTTGCGCGACCAGGCCGAGCGCTTGGCGGAGGCCGTGTCCGTGTTCAAACTAACCACTGCATCCGAGACCAAGCACGCGCCCCAGCGCTTGCCCCATACCAGCGGCAGCCAGCACCTTGCGCAGATCACCCATCAATAATCTTGAATAAAATACGCCTCTAGCCCGCGTACCTATTGCGTAGGCAGCTATTAAAACAGGAGCAACTGAATGATGGATGTGCTGCACAACCTGCAATGGGTTTTGCCCCTGCGCACGCCCGTACTCACGCAGTTTGCGTTTGCTTTGTCCTGGCTGGGGTATTCCACCTTCATCATGTTTTTCATGGCCATTGGCTACTGGACCTGGAACAAGGCCATTTTTTACCGCTTGCTGATTTTGGTGGCCGCCAACGCCTTGCTGAACGCCTATGCCAAAGACCTCCTCCAAGACCCTCGCCCGCCTCTGGAGTTACGGCTCGACGACCTGGTGCACGCAAGCTACGGCCTGCCCAGCGGCCATGCCCAATTGGCGGTGGTGCTGTGGATGTGGTTGGCCTGGGAAATACGCAGCGTCTGGGGCTGGGTGCTGTGTGCGCTGATTGCCCTGGGGGTGATGGCCAGCCGCATGGTCCTGGGCGTGCATGACCTGGAAGATGTGCTGGGAGGTGCGGTGCTGGGGGGCCTGGGCCTGTGGGTGTTTGAACAGGTGCGCCACCGGCAGTGGCACTGGCAAAACCACCTGGGCTGGAATATGGTGTTGATTGCCTTTGTAACCGGGTTGGCCCTGCTCAGTTGGCCCGGCACCGCACCGGAATACATCCCGACCCTGGCGGGATGGCTGGCGGCGGCCACCTGGAGCCTGCAAGTGGAGAAACGCCAGATCGGATTTGCGGTGCCCACAGTGTTGTGGCGCCGGGTGGCGATTGGGGTGGTCGGTGCCGCCTGTTTTCTGGGGGAGCAAAAGCTGCTCAAACTCTTCGGCACCCATGTCGTGCTGCCACCCATGCTTTGGGCCCTGACCAAGGGCGTGGTGAGTGGCGTGTTTGTATCGCTGCTGATTCCGCTGCTCGTGTGCCGCGTGCGGCTGGCGCCCAGCGCACGCTTCTCCGCATAAACCAACCCCGCGCCCTTTAAATCCCTACCTCCATCACACCCATCTGGGCGGGGCTAGGATCAGCGCTACCTTTCCTAGTCGCTATGTTCCCACCCTTCATTTCCGAGGCTTGTGCTGTGGTGCTCGCACTGACGGGTGCGTGCGCCATTCCATGTGCACAAGCACAAGCTGTGGGTGCTGAGGTGGTGGCGTCCGGTCTGGAGCATCCGTGGGCCCTTGCCTTTTTGCCGGAAGGGCGGTTTTTGGTCACCGAGCGCCCCGGGCGGATGCGGGTGGTAGAGGCCGATGGCAGGCTGGGTGCCCCCTTGGCAGGGGTTCCAGAGGTCGCCGCCAGCGGACAAGGCGGCCTGCTGGACCTGGCGCTGGATGCCGACTTTGCCCACAACCGCACCCTGTATTTCTGCTTTTCCGAGGTCGGCATGCGCGGCAACAGCACCGCGCTGGCCCGTGCCCGCCTGGCCGACGACCGCGCCCGGCTGGAAGACGTCAAGGTACTCTTCAGCCAACGCCCCAAAGTGGTCAGCAACGCCCACTTTGGCTGCCGCATCGTGGAGAGTCGCACCCACGGCCAGCCCGATGGCCTGCTGTTCCTGACCCTGGGAGAGCGTTTTACGCACAAGGCAGACGCGCAAAAGCTGGACACGCACCTGGGCAAAATCATCCGCATTCGCAAGGACGGCACCGTGCCCCCCGACAACCCCTTTGTGCAGCAGGCAGGCGCCTTGCCCGAAATCTGGTCCTATGGACACCGCAATATCCAGGGCGCCACGCTCGCCCCCGACGGCACCCTGTGGACGCATGAACACGGCCCCCAAGGCGGGGACGAAATCAACCTGCCCCAAAAAGGCCGCAACTACGGCTGGCCGGTCATCACCTATGGCGAGAACTACGGCGGCGGCCAAATCGGCGAAGGCATCACGGCCAAGGCGGGCATGGAGCAACCGTTGCACTACTGGGTGCCGTCCATCGCACCGTCGGGCATGGCGTTTCTGAGCAGTGCGCGTTATGGCCGCGCCTGGGTGGGCAACCTGCTTGTAGGTTCCCTGAAGTTTGGCTACCTGGACCGCATTGAGCTGTCCAAGCCCTTCCAGGGAGGGGTGCTGCGCGAACACAAGCTGCTGACCGACTTAAGTGAACGCATCCGCGATGTGCGCCAGGGGCCGGACGGCTGGCTGTATGTGTTGACAGACAGTCCCAAGGGGCGCTTGCTGCGGGTGGTGTTGAACGCCGCGCCTTAAGATACAGGCCGATGACAGACTGCGTGGTGCACACGCACGCTGGCCCAACAAAAATCAGGAAAACCGCCCCACCGTGAACGCCTTCATGTACGTCTTTTGCCTGCTGGCGTGGGGCCTGAACTTTATTGCCATCAAAATCCAGGGCCACACCGTGGCTTTGGAGCTGTCGTTGCTGTACCGTCTGGCGGCCACGGCGGTGGTCTTCCTGCTGCTGACCTGGGCGCTGAAACCTGCGGGCAAGCCCCGGCGAGGGGACGGGCTCTTTCTGTTTGGCTTTGGTCTGCTGAACCTCTGCGTGAGCTACCTGCTGATGTACTACGCCACCACCTGGATACCCGCCGCCCTGGTGACTTTGGTGTTTTCCCTGAAGACCCTGAGCACACCGCTGATGCTGGGCCTCTTTCTCCAACAAACCCCTCGTCCTGCGGTGTTCCTGGGCGGCGCGCTGGGTGCGGGCGGCGTGGCCGTTCTGGTGGTTCCCCTCCTGCAGCAAGACACCGGCGCCCACACGCTGCTGGGCCTGGGCTTTGCCGTGCTGGGAACCTTGTTGACCTCGCTGGGCGACGTGTGCTCGGCCCGAAACGCCCAACACAAGATCCACCCCCTGTACGCCAACACCTGTGGGTTCGCCGTGGCGGCCCTGCTCATGCTGGTCTATGTGATGCTACGCGGAACGGCTTTTGCCTTTGACCCCACCTTGCACTATGTCGGCGCCCTGCTCTACCTCACCCTGGTTGCGTCCTGCCTGGCTTGGCTGTTTTACCTGAAGCTGGTGGAGCGCATCGGCGCAGCGGCCAGCAACTACATGGTGGCCCTGTTCCCAGCGGTGGGCGGGCTGGGATCAATTTTTATTGGCGAATCCCAACCCACGGGCTATCTGCTGCTGGGCTGCGCACTGGGCTGCCTGGGGGCTGCCATCGCCCTGCGCAAACCCGCCCCGCCACAAACCCGCCCCTGAACCCGCTGCCCCGCCCATCCCACCAGGACCACACACCATGCACCACCCGCTGCAAGACCAGTTCCCCACGCCCTACGAGTCGGGCAACCACAACCAGACCACCACCTGGGCGCAATGCATTGCGTTTTACGAAGCCCTGCAAGTGCGTTTTCCCAGCGTGTTGCGCTTCTTCCAGATCGGCCTGTCGGACAACGGCGTGCCGCTGCATGCGGGCGTCGTCACCGCCGATGGCGTGCTGGCGCGCGAGCCCCTGCAGGCTGCGGGGCGGCCTGTCTTCTTCAACAACAACGGCATCCACCCCGGCGAGCCCGAGGGCATCGACGCCTGTATGGCGCTGGTGCGGGACTTGTGCACCCAGCCCGAGCGGCTGGCGGCGCTGGGCAACACCGTGTTTTTGTTCATCCCGGTGTACAACGTGGACGGCTGCCTGAACCGCAGCAACACCTCGCGCACCGACCAAGTCGGCCCCGAGCTGTTTGGCTTTCGGGCCAACGGGCGCAACCTGGACCTGAACCGCGACTTCATCAAATGTGACAGCCTGGCCGCGCAGGCCTTCACCCGCTTTTTCACCGACTGGGACCCCGATGTCATGGTGGACACCCACACCTCCAACGGTGCGGACTACCAGCACACCATGACGCTGATCCACACGCAAACCGACAAATTGGGCTCAGGCCTGGGGCCCTACCTGCGCGAGACCATGCTGCCCGCGATTCACCAGCGCATGGAACAGCGCGGCTGGCCCATCGTCCCCTACGTGCACACCGTCAAAGATATCCCCGACGATGGCATAGAACACACGCTGGAGGTGCCCCGCTTTTCCACCGGCTATGCCGCGCTGCACCACACCATCGGGTTCATGCCAGAAACCCATATGCTCAAGCCCTACGCGCAGCGTTATGCCTCCATGCGGGCGCTGGTGGACACGGTGCTGGACTACACCGTGCAGCACGCCGCCCACATCCAGCACCTGCGCGCCCAAGCCAAACAGGCGGCGACACAGCTGCGGCAATGGCCGGTGCTGTGGAAAATCGACACCACGCGCCCCACGCCCGTGCGCTTCCAAGGCTTCAAGGCGGTCTACCGCCCCAGCCTGCTGGGGACCTATACGCGCCTTGCCTACGACCGCAGCCAGCCCTGGGAGAAAGAAATCCCCTTCTACGGCCGCTGCACCGAAGAGGTGGTGGTGGACACCCCCAAGGCCTACCTGATTCCGCAAGCCTGGCGCGAAGTGCTGGAACGCCTGCAATGGAACAAGGTGCAGCTGGAGCGCCTGGCCAGTGACCAGACTTTGAGCGTGCGCAGCTACCGCATCGAGGCGTTGCGCACCCGCCCCCAGCCCTACGAGGGGCACATGTTCCACGACGAAGTCACCCTTAGCACCCACACCGAAACCGTGCTGGCGCGCGCCGGCGACGTGCTGGTCCACCTGAACCAGCCACAGGCCCGCTACGCCGTCGAAACCCTGGAACCCCAGGGCCACGACAGCTTTTTTCGCTGGGGCTTTTTCAACAGCGTACTGGAGAAGAAGGAAGGATTTTCCGACTACGCCTTTGAAGACACGGCGCTGGACATGCTGCGCGACGAGCCCGCGCTACAGGCGCGGTTTGACCAATGGAAGGCGGACAACCCCGCCCTGCTCTCCGACCAGAAAGCCGTGCTGGGCTTTATCTTCACCCACGGCCAACGGTTCAGGGAACCGTCGTGGATGCGGTATCCGGTGCTGGGGGTGTTTTGAGGGGATCGTCGCGAGTGCTATTTCCCGAAAAAAGGGTGATTCTTACTGATCCAGTTCGATCACCACGCTCTTGACCGATTTAACGTCAACTCCAAAATTGATCTGTGCCGTTGCAATGCCGATCAGCGCGATTTGACGATCATCAATCGCATTTTTCAGGCGACTGAGAACACGCACCAACAGCACACCATCCTGGGACATCCATACCTTCACTTCACTTTGTTCACCATCTGAAACGGGGTGACTTACTTTGGCGAAACGCATTGCGTTGACGTCGAATGTTGGAGTAACGGCCGTATCTGTTGGCGTCTGCGTTCCTTTCAGGGTAGGCCCTTGCTGAAGCACATTCAAGGTGCCCGTGGATCTCATGGAATTGCCGGTCAAGCTGAACAAGGGCACATCCGAGGTCTGTGTTGGTCTCGCTTCCCCGGTACCTGAACCAGCATTGCTCAGCGTGAGCGTTGCACTGGGGCCTTCAATACCCAGTGTCATGCCGGTTCGGACTGTCACATTGGTCGAGGCTCCAGCTCCACTACCAAAACCAACCGGCAGTGCCAAATCCAGCACGGCGGGAGGCGGAGTCACCACTTGCGAACTCAGCTGCACCGGCGGGGCTGGAAGTAACACTTGTTCAGCCAAGCTAGTGATGTCTGCAAACGTTGTAGTACTGGTTGAGTCCAACACATAGTTGCCCATGTCGGCACCACCAGCAATCTGGATTCCTCTCACGAAGACAGTTTTGCCGCTCCCAAGCAGTGCATCGTTGAAGTCGGCGAGTGTTGGTCCGAATGAAATTGCGTCACCCGCAATGCGGTTGTCATGCAAGATAACGCTTGCAGTGGTCGTGGCATCATAATTTTTATTTACACCGGTTGCACTAACCATCAGCGCCTTGGGTGTGACGCTGGCCGTCGTCGTCACAAGGCCATTGAATGAATAGTTACTGGCATCCGCACCGCCCAACACGAAATTGCTGACCGTAACCGTCTTTCCCGTGCCCACGTTTTTGTCTGCAAAATTGCCATTGGCGCTCGCCACAGAAAGGTTATCGCCGCCCAGCAATCCGGTGTACAGCGCGTTGGCGGTGCTGACCGCGGCAGCCATGGTGCCGTCGTAGACCTTGTCGGCGGCCGTGATGCCGCTGACCGTCAGCGCCTTGGGGGTGACGCTGGCAGTGGTGGCGCCTTGGCCGCTGATGCTGTAGTTGCCCACGTCGGCGCCGCTGTAGCTGCTGGCCAGTGCCAGGGTCTTGGCGGTGCCTGCGTTCTTGTTGTCAAACGTGCCGCTGGCCGCGACCACCAGGGCGTCACCGCCCACCAGTCCGGCGTAGACCGCGTTGGCGGTGCTGACCGCTGCACCCACGTCACCGTCATAGACCTTGTCGGCGGCCGTGATGCCGCTGACTGTCAGCGCTTTGGGTGTAACGCTGGCGGTGGTGCTGCCCTGGCCGCTGATGCTGTAGTTGCCCACGTCGGCGCCGCTGTAGCTGCTGGCCAGCGCCACGGTCTTGGCGGTGCCGGCGTTCTTGTTGTCGAATTGGCCGCTGGCCGCCACGGAAAGGTTATCGCCCCCCACCAATCCGGCGTAGACCGCCGGGGTGGTGTTGACCGCAGCAGCCATGGTGCCGTCATAGACCTTGTCGGCGGCCGTGATGCCGCTGACCGTCAGCGCTTTGGGTGTAACGCTGGCGGTGGTGCTGCCTTGGCCGCTGATGCTGTAGTTGCCCACGTCGGCTCCGCTGTAGCCGCTGGCCAGTGCCACGGTCTTGCCCGTGCCTGCGTTCTTGTTGTCGAATTGGCCGCTGGCCGAGACCTGCAGCGCATCGCCGCCAACCAGTCCGGTGTACAGCGCGTGGGTGGTGCTGACCGCGGCAGCCACGCCACCGTCGTAGACCTTGTCGGCGGCAGTGATGCCGCTGACTGTCAGCGCCTTGGGGGTGACACTGGCGGTGGTGGCGCCTTGGCCGCTGATGCTGTAGTTGCCCACGTCAGCGCCGCTGTAGCTGCTGGCCAGTGCCACAGTCTTGCCCGTGCCTGCGTTCTTGTTGTCGAATTGGCCGCTGGCCGTGACCACCAGGGCGTGACAGCCCACCAGTCCGGCGTAGACCGCCTGGGTGGTGCTGACCGCGGCAGCCACGGCACCGTCGTAGACCTTGTCGGCGGCAGTGATGCCGCTGACTGTCAGCGCCTTGGGGGTGACACTGGCGGTGGTGGCGCCTTGGCCGCTGATGCTGTAGT
>NZ_JAUYQD010000042.1 GCF_030697375.1 Rhodoferax sp.
GCTGACGGTAAAACCCAGAAACTTGCGGTTTGCGGGTCTGTCTACGGCGCTCTTTTCGGCGTTCACTGTGAGCCGCAGTGACCCGCTCAGGTAGCGCGTTACGTTTTGCATGATCCGCTCACCCGCGCGTTTGCTTTTGACGAAGATATTGCAGTCATCGGCATAGCGGGCAAAGCGGTGGCCTCGGGCGCCCAGCGCCCAGTCCAGTTCGTCCAGGACCACGTTGGCCAATACCGGCGACAAGGGGCCGCCTTGTGGCACCCCTTGCATCGACGCCAGTGTTTGACCGTCCACCTGCACCCCGCCTTTGAGGAAGCGATTGATGAGTTGGAGTACATCGGGTGCATCCACGTGCTGACGCACGCGCACCATCAGGCGGTCATGGTTGACGCGGTCGAAGAACGCCTCCAGGTCTATGTCCACTACCCAGCCGTATCCTTGTCGGATCGTGGCTTGGGCGTGGCGCATTGCTTGATGAGCGTTGAGCCCTGGCTGAAAGCCGTAGCTGTTGGAGTGGAAATGCGGCTCCCATTGGCGTTGGACGATTTGAGCCAGCGCTTGCTGGATGAATCGGTCCGTCACGGTGGGGATGCCAAGCAGGCGTTTTCTTCCGTCTGGCTTTGGGATTTCCACGCGCTTGACGGGCTTGGGCTGGTAAGAGCCGTCCACCAGTTGCGCGCGGATGGTGGGCCAGTTCGCTTTGAGGTGGCTACCCAGTTCATCGACGGTCATGCCGTCAACTCCCGGTGCACCTTTGTTGCGTTTGACCCGTTCCAAGGCCCGTTTGAGGTTCTCTTTGTGCAGAACCTCGGTCATCAGGGTTGAGATTTCAAATGATGGGGTGGCCTGGGGTTTTCCAGCGATGGGTTCATCCACCGGTGTTGCCACTTTAGGCAACGGTGGTGGCTTCGCAGCGTTTGCCGCGTTGTGCTTGTCAGATGCAGTCCCATCTCTCTTCACGCCCAGCTCCTTCATCGTTCAAGGTTCAGGCCTTCGGTGCGGGCCGCACCTACTATGCCTTTTGCTGACTTCTCCACGGTAATTCAGCACCGGTTTCCCAATGCCCAGTTTCGGTTTCCCGCAACACCGGGGAGATCTCCCGTGGTAAGACACGAATCCTTCCTCGCATAGGCGCCGGATTTACAAAATGCACCCTTGTCGGTGTCGCCACCCACGTTGTAGATAGAGGACTTCGCGGTCACGTGCCCGCTCGTCCCGAATGCGTCACGCCTCATATCCGGTTTTTGTTCATCGCCCTACGATTTAGCCTTGGGCTTGCCTACCGCACCTCGCCTCGCGACGACGCACTTACCCTTTAGCTAGCCTTCGGCTCTACAAGCCTGGCACCGGGACTTTCACCCGGCTGGATTCGTGCCATGCACGGCACACACGTTCATCAGAGGAGAGCGAGCTGATTTGGTTCGCAATCCGGGGCTGAATCCGTTGAGAGTGGCGTAAGTAGTTGATTTATAGGGATAGTTTCAAACAAGGACAGACTCAGGATTTGTAGGATTTCATACAGGCTGTGATGGTCAAGATGCAAGCGTTTCTTCGCAATGGCAATCAGCAAGTAGGTTGTCAGCGCCGATTGAATATTGACCCACCCTGCCGATCCAATATTGACCCAGGGCGGGTTGCTGGTTTTTG
The DNA here is from genome assembly GCF_030697375.1 of Rhodoferax sp. Taxonomy (GTDB): domain Bacteria; phylum Pseudomonadota; class Gammaproteobacteria; order Burkholderiales; family Burkholderiaceae_C; genus Allorhodoferax. The sequence continues at coordinate 1,648 of NZ_JAUYQD010000042.1, forward strand.
AATCAGCAACTGTGGATAAGTGTACTCAATGTCTGGTTTTTGCTGTGCCTCCTTGTCTTTGATTGCGAGCAGGGGGAAAGGAGCGAAGGGCGTAGCCCGTAGCGGACTTCCCCCTGCTTCGTCGCCCTCAGAACGGCTCGTCGGGCGCCTCTGCTGGCGCAGCTGCTTTGCTGCCTTTGCGTTCGCTCTCCCTGGCCTTGATGCGCGTCTTCGCGGCCATGGAACTGTGTCGAAACCGGTAGGACTCGTTGCCCGTCTCAACGATGTGACAGTGGTGGGTGAGCCGGTCCAGTAGCGCCGTGGTCATCTTGGCATCAATAAACACGGCCGACCATTCCGAGAAACTCAGATTGGTGGTGATCACCACGCTGGTGTGCTCGTACAGCTTGGAAAGCAGGTGAAACAGCAAGGCGCCACCGGCCTGGCTGAAGGGCAAATACCCCAGTTCGTCCAGGATCACCAAGTCCATGCGCATCAGTGCCAATGCGATGCGTCCAGCCTTGCCTTCGCGCTTTTCTTTCTCCAATTCGTTGACCAAATCGACCGTTGAATAAAAGCGTACCCGCTTGCCTTTTACTGCAATGCCAGCCACCCCAATGGCCGTGGCCAAGTGCGTCTTGCCAGTGCCAGGCCCACCAATGAGCACGGCGTTTTGCGCCGTGTCGGTGAAGTCCAATGTGCTCAATTGGCCAACCAATTTTTGGTCCACCTTGGAGGCCTCGAAGTCAAAGCCCGCCAGGTCGCGGTGCAGTGGGAACTTGGCCGCTTTCATTTGGTGGCGTACCGAGGCAAACGCGCGTTGTTCGTGTTCGGCTTGCAACAAATGCTCGATCAACCAACGTGAGGTTTGTATGCCCACATCGCTGGGTTTTCCTTCCTGCGTCGTCAATTCATCCCAGGCCCCAGCCATGCCGTGCAGGCGCAGCTCTTTGAGTTCGGTGCTGATATCACGACGCATGGCTGACCTCCACCATGGCTTCGCCACGCAGGCTGTCATAGCGGCCTGTGTCGGCCATCGGTGGTTCCCTCAGGTGCAAACTGCTCTCAACCTATTCAGGCATGGACACGGCGTTCAGGCGCGCCAATACGTTGAGGACATGTTCAGTGCTGAGCACCCCCGATTCAATGACCAATTCCACGGCCACCAGCACATCCTCCAGCCCATGGCTGACTACGCAGTTGAGTACCTGTGCCATGATCTTGTCACCTCCGTCGTGGCGCATCAAACCTTGGCGCAAGCGCAGCAAAGGCGCGGGCATGTCGGCAAAGGGGGCTCCATTTCTCAAGGCCCCGGGCTTGCGCTGTACCAGTGCGATGTAGTGCTGCCAGTCATAGCAGATGTGGCCATCGTTGGCGAGGCGCGCGTGGCTGGCCACAATGGCCTCGTCACTGGCAATTTCCACCCGGTTTGGGTACAGCCGGGTGCTCACGCGCTGCCCCGCCAGTTCGCACGGAACCGAATACCGATTGCGCGCTACTGCCACCAGACAGGTGCTTGATACCTTGGCTGAACGTTCGATATAACCGTCAAATACGGTGGGCATGGGCATCAACTCGGCACGTTCTTGTTCCAGCATTTCCGCCACGCTGAACTGTTTGTATTCTGGGTGACGGATCTCGCCCCACAGGGCGCGGCAGCGCTCGCCCAACCAGGCGTTGAGTTCCTCAAAGGTGTGCCATTTGCGGGTCTGCGCATCGATCCAGATTCGCCTGCGGCTGTCCTGCACGTTCTTCTCGACAACCCCTTTTTCCCAGCCGCTGGCGACGTTGCAAAAGTCAGCGTCAAACAGGTAGTGCGCGCACATGACGGCAAACCGGGCGTTGACTGTTCTGCCCTTGCCTTTTTTGACTTTGTCCACCGCCGTCTTCATGTTGTCGTAGATACCCCGCCTGGCCACGCCACCCAACGCCGCAAAGGAGCGCGTATGGGCATCGAACAGCATTTCGTGGCCCTGACTGGGGTAGGCCACCAGCCAGAAAGCACGGCTGGCGCACAGCTTCATGTGGGAGACCTGCAGCCGAAAGTAGATGCCGCCCACGACCATGCCTTCTTCGCTCCAGTCGAATTGGAATGCTTCGCCTAGGTCGAACTTCAAAGGCACGAAGGCTTTTACGTCCTTGCCAGCGCTGGCGCGCCAGGCTCGAATGAAGTCGGTGACACGGGTGTAGCCACCGGCATAACCGCTGGCCTTGATTTGCGCAAACAATGCACGTGCTGTACGTCTGTCCTTTTTGGGGCGCAGAGCGTCGGCTGTGAGCGACTGCTCCAGCTCGCCAACAAAACCACTGAGTTTGCTAAACCCAGCCGTGCGGCTGTACGTCGGTGCCTGCACTTCCTGTGGCGTCCTCAGCCAACTCCGTACCGTATTACGCGATAGCCCCGTACGCTTGGCAATTTCATGCAACGACACCTTGTCGCGTAGATGCATGCGTCGAATTTTCCCCAACATTTCCATGGTGATCACCTTGTTTGTTCCCTGCCCAAAAAATAGGCAAGACAAGTAAAACACCTGGGTCAGTTTTGGATCGGCACAACCTCTCTAAGTGGGTCAGTTTTCGGTCGGCGCCAACATGCGCTCCAATAAACCAATCGGCGAACTGGTGCAAGGTGGGTAAGCGTCCGGTCTGCGCCATCTTGCGAGGTTGAAGCGGATTTGCCACGCTCGTTGTTTTCAACGACGAGGATGGACACATGAAAGACACAGACCGCCAGCGCATTGAGCGCTGCTTGGAAGAATTTGCCGCCTGGCGT
>NZ_JAUYQD010000051.1 GCF_030697375.1 Rhodoferax sp.
CCGATGTGCTGACGCGTTTGCCTACGCATCCCTACAGCCGTATTGAGGAGTTGCTGCCTACGCGTTGGCAACCCGACGGGGCTGCGCGCCAATAAACCAATCGGCAAACTGGTGCAAGGTGGTCGGCACCGGATGTTTACATTTAGGAGCTGCTTGCGCTGGTTCTATGAATACGAAGGGACTTCCCACTTCCTGGCAACGGCATCAAGTGCCAAGATTGGGTTTGGAAGTCAATCTGAAACCTTTGGAAGGAGAAGCCCCATGAGCGAGATTACACGAGTTGGAGTTGATTTGGCCAAGAACGTCATTCAGGTTCATGCTGTCGACGCGGTTGGCAAAGTGGTGACAAACAAAGCCTTGCAGCGAGACAAATTCACGGCGTGGTGCGCGCAGTTACCGCCAGGGTGCCTGATTGCCATGGAAGCCAGCTCCAGTGCGCACCACTGGGCACGCAAGCTGGTTACGTTGGGGCTGGATGCACGCATCATTGCCGCCCATCTGGTGAGTCCTTACCGACTGCAAGGCAAAAGTGGCAAGAACGACGCCAATGATGCAGCCGCCATTTGCGAAGCCGCCTCGCGTCCAAGCATGCGCTTTGTGGCCATCAAAACCATCTCCCAGCAAGGCATGCTCAGCGTGCATCGTCTGCGCGAAGGTTTGAAAGAGGATCGAACGGCCTGCACCAACCGCATTCGCGGCATTCTGGCTGAGTTTGGCTTGGTGTTTGCCCAGAGTTCCGAGGTGCTACGTGAAAACTTGAGTACCGTGATTGAAGACGCCAGCAATGAGCTCACTGGCATCACCCGTCTGGTCATTGAGCGTGCGCAATCACTGTGGGCCGAGCTTGATGCCCACATTGAGTGGTGTGACCAACGCATTGCGGCGCACATCAAGCAAGACGCGTCTGCCAAACAGGCCACGCAACTGATGGGCGTCGGTCCAGTGAGCGCATCGGCCGTGGTGGCTACGGTGGGGGACTTCAAGCAGTTCAAGAACGGTGCGCAGTTTGGCGCCTGGCTGGGGCTGGTGCCAAAGCAGAACTCCAGTGGCGGCAAAAACAACCTGGGCTCCATCACCAAGCGCGGTGACATGTATGTACGCATGCTGCTGATCCAGGGTGCCAGGGCGGCGGTTCTGACAGCGCACCGAAGAGATGATCCGATCTCCAAATGGGTGCATCAGTTGCGCGAGAAATCGGGCTGGCAAAAGGCCGTGGTGGCACTGGCCAACAAGAACGCGCGCATTCTGTGGGCAATGTTTGCCAGGGGCAAGCCCTTTGATGCGCACCATGTGAGTGTGAAGCCGGGGGACCCGCAGGCTGCGATGCCCGCGACCTGAAGGCATCCAGGAAAAGTGATGGTTTGGTTTCTTGCGCAGACGTAAAGAGAAGATGCTTTTGAACAGGTCAGACCGGCAGCAGGCAAACTCGACTAGCCCTTTGTTGCGCAGCATTTGCAGCACAACGATCCATGAATGGAGTCCTGCTGAGCGGTTCGTATCTGGGTCCGCACGGAGAAATCAGTGCAACAAGACCGTCTGTAGATGTGCAGTCTGCTCCTCGTTTTATCGCAGCTTCAACTTACGCCCAAACAGGAAATACCGTTATCAATGAAAAAATACCGATGCCGTTACTTGACTTTATTGGAAGTCCCTGTAAAGGACTAGGGGCATTTTTTAGGGAGCTGGCCTTCAAATTCGGGCTTGCCGAGTATTTTTCCCTGATGATCTTGGGCCTGGTGGGGGCCGTGGTGCTGGCCTCGGGTTCGCTGCTCAAGGCGGTGGCCATGATTGTGCTGGGCCTGCTGCTGGGCATGGGGGTGTCTCTTGGTGAGGGGCCGCGAGCTTCAGAACGGGCTGCGGTCCAAGGCCGCGAAGACCCTGGGTGGCTGCAGGTAGGACGTCAGCCCTTGGAACCACAGCACCTCGCGGAAGTCGCCGCTGATCGCTAGGTCCTTGCTGCCCACACCGCGCAGGAAGGCCGGCTGCGCGTCCTTCGCTGACAAGATTTCGAAGCCCTTGGCCGGGCTTGAGAAGCTGAGCGTGAAGCTGGGATTCGCGCTCAGGCCGGCAGAGGAACGCACGGTGCCGTCCTGGATTACGTAGGTGCGGCCGGCACCCGAGGCCGTGCGGATCTGGAAGACCAGTTTCTTGGCGCCGACATAGCGCGCGCAATCAGCGTCGCTGCGGATCTTTCGCTGCAGCAACTGGGCGAAGGCCCACAGAAGGAATTTGAACTTGAGCATGGCGGGCAATCTTCAAAGGGGTGGACGGGGGCGAATCGGCAACGGGGGGCGGCGCTGGCCGTCACTCGGCGAGGAACTGCGCGGCGTGCTGCAGGAAGCGCTGTGGGCACTGGAACTGCGCAGCGTGGCCGGCGTCGGGATAGATGAACAACTGCGCGTTGGGCAGGTTGCGCGCCATGTAGAACGAGTTGACGGTGGCCACCATCACGTCGTTCACGCCGTTGAGAATGAAGGTGGGCTGCCGGATGCCACGCAAATAGGCAAAGGGGTCGTCCTCCCACACCCTGGGCAGGTAGTGCAGGTTGGCCTCGATCTGGGCGCTGGCGACTTCCGGGGAAGACGGCGGGTCCTGGTCCACCCGCTGGTGGCGCCGCTCCCAGAAGGCTCGTGCGGCCTGCTGGGCCTGCACTGAGCGGCCAAAGAACAGGTAGGCGAAGTCGTCGAGTGTGGGCACCGGGTTGACGGCGGTGGTCAGCACGCGCCGCTCCATCTCCGGGTCGCCGCCGCGTGGCCCGGTGCCCAGCAGCATCAGCTTGCGCACCAGCTCGGGATGGCGCCAGGTCAGATCCAGGGCCTGGAAGCCGCCCAGCGAGAAGCCCATCACATCCACCTGGCGCAGTCCCAGGGCGCGTATCACCGCCGCCACGTCATCGGCCATGTCCTCGATCCGGGTGCGCGGCGTCCCGGTGGACGAAGCGACACCGCGACCGTTGAACAGGATCACCTCGCGCCCGGCGGTCAGTCCGTCGGTCATGAGGGGGTCCCAGTGGTCCATGCCTCCGCGGTAGTGCTGGAGGAAGAACAGCGGTGGCTGGTCCGTCGCGGTATTCCCCCAGCGGCGGTAGGCGAAACGGTCGCCATTCACCTCGACAAAACGGTTGGGGGCGGTGAGATGGGTGTGGCTCATGAAGCTTTCCTTGTGATGGCGGGCCTGTTTTGGCGACGGCTAGCGGGCCAAAAACTCCAGCGTGCTGCGCACGAAGTCGGCATGGAACTGGAATGCACCGCCATGTCCGGCATCGGGGTAGATGATCAGCTGGCTGTTCGGCAGCCGCTTCGCCAGGTCGTGCGTGTTGACCGTCGGCACCATGCGGTCGTTGTCGCCATTGACCACCAGCACCGGCTGCTTGACCACCGACAGATCGGCCGGGGCTTTGTTTCCCCAGGCGCGCAGCGCCCCCAGTTGCGCGAAGAACGCGCTGTTCGTGATTTCCTTGTCACGGTTCTCGGTGCGCTCCTGCAGGCGCGCCAAGAAGGCCTTGCCAGCTTCGATACCGCTGGGCGTGCGCGTGAAGAACAGGAACTGCTTCGCATCCTGGCCGGTAAAGAGTCCGCGGAGGATGTCGTAGAAGGTCACCCCCGCCACGGTGCTGATGCCCTCGCCCCCGGCAGGGCCGGTGCCGGCCAGAACCATCTTGCGGACGAGTTGCGGCTCTTTGAGAACGACTTCCTGGGCGACCATGCCGCCCATCGAGAAGCCCAGCAGATCCACCTGCTGGAAGCCCTTGGCCTTGATGAAGCTGATGGCGTCGTCGGCCATCTGCTCCATGGAATTGGCCGGTGAGCCGCTGCTGGAGCCAATGCCGCGGCTATTGAATGCAATCACATGGTGCTTGGCCGCGATGCCGTCCATGATCCGCGGGTCCCAGTTGTCCAGAACGGCGGCCAGATGCACCAGGAACACGACCGGTGTTCCGCCGTGCTGCTGGCCCATCTCGCGGTAGGTGTAGTCCACGCCACCTGCGTTGATGGTTTGGGTTGGGACGGTTTTCCAGGACAGCTGGGACTTCTGGGTCATCGACGTCTGGCTTGGTGCAGCGTCCGTGGCGGCAGGCTCCGCCGCTCCCGCCGTAAGCGGGTGCAGGGTCGTTGACAGGGCGAGGCCCAAGGCGAAGGTGGTGAGTAGGCGTTTCACAGTGGGTCTCCGGGTTAAGTGTTGAGGGTGGGATAGTCGGTGTAGCCCTTGGCGCCGGGCGTGTAGAACGTGGACATGTCCAATGCGTTGCCTGCGGCGCCGCCTTGCATGCGGGCAACCCAATCCGGGTTGGCGATAAACGGTCGGCCAAATGCAACCAGATCCGCACGACCGCCCGCGAGCGCTGCTTCCGCACTGGCCCGGTCAAATCCACCGGCCAGGATGAAGGTGCCCTTGAATGCGGCACGCAGTGCTTTTTTTGTTGTTTCTGGTACCGGTGGTGTACCCAAGGCAGCGTGATCCAGAACGTGAATGTAGGCCACACCGAGTGACGACAAAGCGTCCGCAAGTGCGAGGTATTGCGCATCCACTTCAGAGAATGAGCCTGTGCCGCCCAGCACACCGTGGGGCGACAAGCGCATGCCGACCTTGTCTGCACCGATCGCAGCAACGGTAGCGCGTGCAATCTCCAATGCGAAGCGGTTGCGACCCTCGATGCTGACGCCGTAGCCATCCGTACGTTTGTTGACGTTGGCGTTCAGAAACTGCTCGATCAGGTAGCCATTCGCAGCGTGCAACTCAACGCCATCAAAGCCCGCTTCGATGGCCAGTTTGGCGGATTGCACATATTCATTGACAGTGGCTGTAATGTCCGCTTGCGTCATCGCCCTGGGCTTGGAATGAGGCTGCATACCTTGGGTGTCTGTAAACATCTCTCCAGGGCACACATCTGCCGAGGGGCCTACCACCTCAGCACCTGCTGGCAAGTTGGCAAGGTGCGTTACCCGGCCGGTGTGCATCAGTTGAACGACGATCTTCCCGCCTTTGGAATGCACGGCATCGGTCACCTGTTTCCATCCTGCAACTTGGGCCGCGTTGAAGAGGCCGGGAATGCGGGGGTAACCCAGTCCGTTAGGCGATGGTGAAGTGCCTTCGGTGATGATCAAACCCGCCGTCGCGCGTTGGCCGTAGTGCTCGGCCATCAAAGCAGTGGGGATGTTGTCTTGCGTGGCACGGTGTCGGGTGAGCGGCGACATGACGACGCGATTGTTCAATTGCAAGGACGATGTCTTAAGCGGTGTGAATAGCATGCTGGTCTTTCTGATGGGTTGTGTTTGGTGGTCCGGGCTCAGTTGGCTTGGGGCAGGTAGAACGGGCGTGGTGCCGTCAGGCCCTGTTTGACCTGCTCGGTGAGCGCATCGGCAAGCACCTCGTCGGCGCCCGCGACCAGGCCGTCGAGTGCACGCTGCACGATCTCTTCGGCACTGGTTTTGGGGACTTCAAAACCCCGCGTGAGGTCAGTGTCGACATAGCCCATGTGCAGACCCAGCACCTGGGTCTTCTGGGCCGCCAGTTCGTGCCGCAGTGCATTGGTCAGCGACCAAGCCGCCGACTTGCTCGCCGAGTAGGCGGCCAACTCACCGCCGTTGAGCCAGGACGCAACCGACAGCACGTTGAGCAGGGCGCCGCCGCCATTGGCTTTGAGCACGGGCGCAAAGGCCTTGCTCATGTTCAGCATCCCAAAGAAGTTGGTCTCAAAGATGCGACGCGCAACCGCGTCGCTGTCCGGCGCCAGAAACCCGCCAGGCTGGGCGATGCCAGCGTTATTGATCACCAAGGTCACATCCGAAACCTGTTGAACGGCGGCAGCGACCTCTTCAGGTTTGGTGACGTCGAGCTGCAGAGCCTCGACACCCGGCAAGGTCACGGAGGCGGGATTGCGCGCGGCAGCGTAGACCTTGCGCGCGCCACGGGCGATCAAAGCGCGTGCAAAGGCCAGACCGATTCCGCGGTTGGCGCCGGTGATAAGAACAACAGAATTTTCGATTTTCATTGGGGACTCCTGGGGTTAAATGGAAACTACGTATGACGAACGTCATATTGATGGACGTGCCATTGCTGGAAGACGATGGCGACGATTCAGCGAACCTTGATCACCACCTTGCCCTTGGCTCGGCCGCTTTCGACGTAGGCCAGGGCTTCGTTGGTGGCTTCGAACGGGAAGACCTTGTCGACCACCGGGCGGATGGTGCCCGACTCGATGAGCTGCGCGATCTGTTTCAGCTGGCTGGCGTTGCCCCTCATGAACAGGAAGCTGTAGTGGACCCCGAGGCGCTGGGCTTGCCGGCGAACGCCGAAGCTCAGCGCTCTGAAAATCTGTTTCACTGGCCACGAAGCCTTGATGTCCTCCCCGAACTGCAGGTCGACTGGCGAGGTGATGGACACGACGTGGCCACCGGGCTTGACCACGCCCAGGGACTTCTTCAAGGTCTTTTCGTCCTGGCTGTTCAGCACCACGTCGTAGTCGTGCAGTTGCTCTTCGAACGCTTCCTTCTTGTAGTCGACGACGACATCGGCCCCCAGGCCCTTGACCAGTGGGACGTTCCCGGTGCTGGTGGTGGTGGCCACCGTGGCGCCCAGGTGCTTGGCCAGCTGGATGGCGAAGGTGCCCACGCCGCCGGAGCCCGCCTGGATGAAGACCTTCTGACCTTTGCGGAGCTTGGCCTTTTCGACCAGCGCCTGCCATGCCGTCAAACCGATCAGGGGGATGGAGGCGGCCTCCTCCATGCTGATGTTCCTGGGCTTGAGCGCCACCGTGTCTTCATGGGCCGCCACGAGTTCTGCAAAGGTCCCGATGCGCAGGTCATAGGGCCTGGCGTAGACCTCGTCGCCCACCTTGATTCGGCTGACGCGCGAGCCGACACGCACCACGACGCCGGCCACGTCGTGCCCGAGCACGAACGGCGGTCGGTACGGCAGGATGAGCTTGAATTCGCCGTTTCGAACCTTGACGTCGATCAGGTTGACTGCAGCCGCGTGGACCTCGATCAACACCTCGTCGTCGCGCAACTCCGGCGTTGGCATGTCTGCCAACCGCAATGCGCTCTTTTTTCCATAGCGATCAAGAATGAATGCTTTCATGGCTTTTCCTCTTTTCAATAAGTGCTGGGGTGAAAATCAACGGATCGGGTTATTTGAGCGTTTCGCATGATGATCATCATATTAATAGGCAAAAAAAAGTTCAATCGGTGGAGTCAGGCTGGGTGGCGGTGAGGCTCTTCAGTGTTGCGCTGCACAGCGCGTTGGACAACGCAGCGTCATTGACAGCACGGGCCAGCACCAAGGTGCCAACCATGGTGGCCACGGTTACCAGCGCACGCTCATGCGCGGCGGGTTGCCCCCAGTCTGAAAACTGGCGGGCGATCAGATCAATCATCTCCTTGATGCGGCGCGTGGCGGCGCTACGCACTTCAGACGATTGGCGTGGCATCTCGGAACCCAGGGCTGAAATCGGGCAACCGGTCTCGATGCTCTCCAGATGTTCCTTGGAGAGATAGACCTGTATCAGCGCCTGTAGCGCCTGGTCTGGAGGAACGGTGGCGACGACACTCGCCGCAACGGCATTGGATTGGGCGCCCGCACGGTCTGCCGCCTCGGCCAGCATGGCTTCGCGGGACGCAAAGTGGGCATAAAAGGCGCCATGCGTCAGACCGGCTTCTTTCATGATGTCGGCAACACCCGTGCCGTCATAGCCGCTGCGCCGGATGGCGCGTGCGGCGGCATCCACGATGCGCTCGTGGGAGGCCTCTTTGGCGGCGGCTCGGACATTGACAAGTGACTTTCGCATGATGCGCATCATACATTATGCAAGCCGACGATGCAAGGGTTGAACGGGAGGACATCGTCAGGACCCTTCAACCTGGAGCCGAACCCGACCGAGACTCGGGTCTTCGATGTTGGTCAGGCCGATGATGGCCGGCGATGTCGAGGCCACGCTCGGACTCAGCCCGCACAGCCTTCGTGCGTACGGATGTAGGTGATGTCGATCACCGAGGATTGGTTGGGCAGGGATGTCGTGAACTGACGTTGCAGACGGTTGGGAGCGACCAAAGCAGCCCAACTCGTGCAACCACGTTACCTGAACCGCCCGGGGGCAGTCCACCCCAGCACATTGCCGGCGGCACCAAACGCGGGAATCTTTGAAAACACGTCGGTCATGAAGTCCATGAACACGATGGCCCGTTTCGGAAGCAGCCTGTTGGCCACGTAGATGATCTGAATCGGCACGAGTGGCGGCGCGTATTCCGACAGCACCAACTGCAAGCTGCCGTCTTTGAGCCCCTCGGCGAACAGCCACGCCGGTCCGTGTGCAATCCCCAATCCTGAGGTCACACCGGCTCGAACGGCCTCGGGTGAGTTGACCCGCAGCCTGCCGGATACCGGGACTTCGGTGTCTCGAAAGCGCCATGTCGCACCGGAGGACAGCAGGGTGTAGATCAGGCAATCGTGCTCGCGCAGGTCATCCGGGACAAGGGGGATCCCTCGCCTGGCGAGATAGTCCTTGCTGGCGACGCACACCCGCTCGAACATGCCGATACGCCGGGCGCGCAGTGCGCTGTCCTCCAGGTGTCCGATACGGATCGCCAACTCGGTCCCTTCGTCCACCAGGTTCACGTAGCGGTCGTTGATCTGCAGTTCCAGCGTTAATCTGGGATATCTCTCCAGAAAAGTCGGCACCTGGGGCAACACGAATGCATGGGCCAGCGCGGTCGGACAGGCCACGCGCAAGAGTCCCGAGGGATCGACGTTGTCCCTGAATGAGGATTCCGATTCGTCCACGGCATCCAGAATTCGCCGGACGTCGGCGTAGTAGCGCTCGCCCTCCGGCGTCAAAGACAGCTTGCGTGTGGACCGGTGCAGCAGCCGCGTTTGCAGGTGCTCTTCCAGCGCGGCCACGTAGCGGCTGACGTTGGGTTGCCCCAAGCCCAGGTCGCGCCCCGCAGCAGAAAAACTCCCCGTCTCTACGGCTCGGGCGAAGCATGTCATCAAGAGAAATCGGTCCATGCCTTCCTTTCTATTCATGCTCCCAATGCATGAGACATATTAAAAAGTTGCATCTTATATGTTTGATTGCATGGGTGCACATTACTCCCAGTCGACCGCAGTTGGTCGTCAATCAAAGGAGCTTCCTATGTCCCGCCTGCAAGGCAAACGCACTCTCATCACCGGCGGCACCAGCGGCATCGGCCTGGAAACCGCCAAGCAGTTTCTGGCCGAAGGCGCCCGTGTCATCGTGACCGGTGTCCATCCCGATTCGATCGCCAAAGCCCAGACCGAACTCGGCTCCGAGGTCCCGGTGCTGCGCGCAGACTCGGCCAGCGTCGCCGCACAGAAGGAACTGGCACAAACCGTCCAGGACCACTACGGCCAGCTGGACGTCGCCTTCCTCAACGCTGGCGTGTCCGTCTGGTTGCCCATCGAGGAATGGACGGAAGACATGTTCGACCGCTCGTTCGGCATCAACGTCAAGGGACCTTACTTCCTGCTCCAGGCCCTGCTGCCGGTGTTCACGAATCCCGCTTCCGTGGTGCTCAACACGTCCGTCAGCGCTCATGCCGGCGCGGACCGCTCGTCCGTCTATGCCGCTACTAAGGCGGCATTCCTGAACATGTCGAAGACGCTCTCGACCGAACTGCTCGGGCGCGGCATCCGTGTCAACGCGGTCAGTCCCGGTCCGGTCCAGACGCCGCTGTACGACAAGCTCGGCATCCCCGATGTCTACCGCGAGCAGCTCAACAAGGACATCGCAGCAACCATCCCGCTCGGCCGCTTCGGCACCCCCGAGGAGGTGGCAAAAGCCGTGCTGTACCTGGCTTCCGACGAATCCCGCTGGACGGTGGGCTCGGAAATCGTGGTGGACGGCGGCCGCCTGCTCAACGGCTGATGGCGCAGCGTGTGCGGTGCGTCAACGCCTGTTGCCAGCGCATCGCCACTTTGAAAGAGCTTCATGTCTGAAACCCACATCACCCTCGTCAGCCATCCGCTGTGTCCCTTTGTTCAACGGGCAGAGATCGTGCTCCTGGAAAAGGGCGTTCCCTTCGACAGGCTCAACATCCATCTGGCGGCCAAGCCCGCCTGGTTCCTGGACATTTCGCCAAACGGCAAGGTCCCGTTGCTGCGCGTGCGCCAGCAAGATGGAACGGAAGCTGTGATCTTCGAGATGATGTATCCACGCGATGCACTGGCCCGTGCCCGCCAGCGGGGCTGGGTCGAGTTCGGCACGGCGACACTCGCCGACGCCTGGCAGTTTCTCAACGCCACCGACCGTCCGACTGCGGATGCCAAGCAGGCGGCATTCCGACACCGCCTCCAACAACTGGAGGTGGCGCTCGGATCGGGGCCCTATTTCAACGGTGCCGCGTTTGGCATGGTGGACGCCGTAGGCGGCGGGGACTACCGATGCCGAACTATCCACCGTGCGTGAGCAGTTGTCGGGCGCGTGCACGACCGAGATCGCGTCCTTCGACGAGTTTGCGTCGCTGCTGTCCGATCAAGACCAGCGTTACGACCACATCGTGTTTGACACGGCGCAGTGCCGGGACTGCGGGTGGACCGCATAGACCCGGTCGCAGAGACCCAACGCTATGTGGACAAAATCATGGCGACCAAGGGCGCAGGACTGAGTGAGTCAGAGAAAGTGCTGATGCTGGAAGGCCTGCGCTCGCCCTGCACCGAAGAAGTGGCGGTGTTCCATGCCTTCTCCAAGGTTGTGGGCGAGACGCGCAGTGCTTTTGTGGTGCTGGACACCGCTCCCACCGGGCACTCGTTGCTGCTGATGGATGCCACCGGCGCCTACCACCGTCAGATGGTGCGCGAGTTGGAAGGACACGCCGCCGGGCGCATGGTGACACCGTTAATGCGCCTGCAAGACCCGAACTACACCCGCATCATTCTGGTCACGTTGCCCGAGACCACGCCCGTTTCACAGGCCCAGGCCTTGCAAGAAGATCTGCGGCGCGCCCGGATTGAATCGTTTGCCTGGGTTATCAACAAAATTATTGCGGCGGCAGGTACGCATGACCCGTTGCTGCGCGCACGCCTGGAGGGCGAGCGCAAGCAGATGGAGCGCATATCCAAGGGCTTGGCCAAGCGCACCTATGTGCTGCCCTGGAAGGCGCATGCACCAATTGGTTTCGCGGCGTTGTCTGCATTGAGTGGGGGTGCACCATGCAATCGAGGGGATCGCTGGTTCACACTTCAGGATTGAGGAACAATGTCGCACGTGCCGTTTCGATGGGAGTCCGCGCCAAGCAGAATTTCCACGGGCGCATGTTGTGACAGAAGCAGGGACGGCGTCATTCCAAAGAGATCGCGGAAGCTGTTGGAGAAATGGGCGGAATCCGTAAAGCCCGCGCAATGCGCTGCATCTGTCAGGGAGGCGCCGGTCAGGCAAAGCCGTATTGCCTCCCGGATCGCCTTCCAAAGACGATAGCGTCGAATCGGCACTCCCACTTGTTCGGCAAACAAGTGCGCCAAACGACTGGAAGACAGGGAAACGGCATCGGCCAAGCGCTCCACCTGGATTTTTTCTGCGGGCTCCTTGCCGATCATTGCGAGGACTTGGGCCACTCGCGGGTCTATCTTCTTGCGCAGCAGTCTTCTTCCCAAAAAAGCCTCGACCATGCGTGTACAGAGTTCAGGCGCGGTGCGCATGGCGGTCACCCTGCCGTGAAACAAACGCAATGCCTGGAGCAATGCCTGCGGCACTTCAAAACTGTGCCCTCCTTCGATTCCGCCCGCCGGTTCCGCTTGCAAAATGACTTGGTAATCGGCGCTCTCCACGTCCAAGAACATATTTGCCACCGCCACACTAGCGCTGTCAAATTCGTGCGCGACATCAGGCCGAATGATGATGCTTCCACATTCTTGCCAAGCACCACCCCCTAGTCGTATCCTAAAGGGCTGCATCAAGGCCACGCTGATTTGCACTGCGTGATGTTTGTGCTTGCCGGCCGTGATAGCCCCTACATAGAGTGCATGTTGCTCGCCGACATACAGCCTTGAGATCGTTATGGGATTTGCGTTGTTCATCACACTTGTTTCTCCCTGCTCCCTGGATCGGCATTATCGGTAAGTCAGCACGTTTTTACAAGCCAGGGCTCCGGGAATAAGACATAGTGCATGTAGGTCGTTGCTCTCGAATATACAGCGTGGTCAGTGCGCAGCGGGAGCACCCGTAATGACGAATTTTCACTTGGAAGTACATACCATGAAGTCTTTGCAAATGCAGGCATTCGATAAGGAAATTCAGCGCGTTCGCGATGCGTTGGCGAATCGGGATGATGACTGCGCCTATCAGCACCTTGAACGAGCGCATATTCTTGGGCAGCGCTATGTGTGGCCTCATACCCTCACACATTTTCTATTTCTGCTTATCGGATATAGACGTCGCGACTATCGAGAAATACTGGGTCAGCTTGCCCGTATTCCGATAGGCATGCTGGGCTCCGCGCTGAACATGGCGCCGACCGGCAACACTGGCGGGGCCAATGTGAGTATGTTCAAGAAAATGCCGATTCCTGACGACTTGCAGGAATCGTGATCCATTACGGATAGGCTTTCCAACCACATGAGACCAGGCATCGCCCGGCAGAGGTGGTAATGAGCCACGTAAAAACCCTCAAGATTCTCGCTACAGCGCGATTCCTGGGCGAGCCATCACCAAAATGCGCCTGACGACAGGGTCATTTGCGGTGGACCGCGCGGGCCTACCCCGCAGCGATTCAAAATCGCCCCTTTGCTC
>NZ_JAUYQD010000053.1 GCF_030697375.1 Rhodoferax sp.
GCTGACCATTGGCTCCTCCGGTGCCTACACTTTCACGCCCAACGCCAACTACAACGGCACGGTGCCTGTGGCCACCTACTCCATGACCGATGGCTCCAGTGGCGATACCTCCACCCTGGCCATCACCGTCACCCCCATCAATGACGGCCCCATCGCCATTGGCACCAGCAACACCGGCACCGAGGACGCCCCCTATATCGCAGTTACCATTGAAGGCTCGGACATTGACGGCACGGTTTCAAGTTTCCGACTCACCACACTGCCGCTCAATGGGGCGCTGTACCGCGACGCTGCGCTGACACAGTTGGTCATCATTGGCGCGGACATTCCGGCGGTTGGCAACAGTGCGCAGCTGTATTTCAAACCGGCGGAAAACTTCAACAGCGACGTGGGCGGCGGTGGCGCGGCTCCAAGTTTCAACTTCACAGCGGTGGACAATTTGGGGGCCATATCCGCGCAGGCGACGGAGACCATCAACATTACCCAAGGCAATGATGGGCCTCCCGTGGCGGCGACTGACTCATTCCAGACATTGGTCGGAACACCCATCACGTTTACACGTGCTCAGCTGCTATCGAACGATACCCTCAACGACTACGCCACACTCACCTCTACAGGAGCCTTGCCTGCAGGGTTGACTTACGACAGCGGTACACAGACTTACACCTACAACCCTGGTGCGGCAGGAAGCTCGTCGTTCACCTACACCCTTACCGACCAGGATGGGCAAACCAACACTACCACTGTGAACTTAAGCGCCTATAACAGTCGCGATGACTTGGCCACGGTGTATGAGTCAGGTCTCACAAACGGAACGGGAGGCGGAACTTCGACCGTATCCGGAACACTTTTTGGCAATGACACCTCATTGTCGGGAGCGATTACCAGCATCAACGGTGTGACGCCCGTGGGTGGCTTCGTTACGATTACAGATGCATACGGTACGCTGGTAGTTAACACTTCTGTAGCAAGCAGCGGGGCGTATACCTACACACTCAACTCAAGTGTTGATAACGACTCCGCCGCTGGCGCAACCCCTGCTGATTTTGTTCGCACCTATAACTATGTTCGTACCGGGGGAAATGCGAATCTACAGATCACCATCAAAGACGACGCACCTACTGCTGAAAACAGCGTCACCGAGGTCGCCACAGTACCCTTGCCAAGCTACGAGGTGTGCATGATGCTCGACGTTTCGGGCAGTATGACCAACCCGAATGCCAGCGGCGACCAGCGCTTGGTCGATGCCAATGGCAATGCAACGGTTGTCAGCGCTGCAGGCTCTAACCTGGGAACATCCACCTTGGCACAAGCCAAGGCCGCCATGAAGGAGCTGGTAAGCAAGTACTTTGATGAATCCAACAATGTGAGTATCCGATTGGGCATTTTCTCCACGAGTGCGCAAAGTGATGGCGTTTCTTACACCAGCAAAGCGACGGCTCTGGCCGCCATTGATGCATTACAAAACCTAACCGGGGGCACGAATTACCAGGCTGGATTAACCACGATGAAGGACACCATGTGGGGGGCCATCGCCAACCCCAATGACGGAAAGTCTCGCATCAGCTACTTCCTTACCGATGGCACCCCCAGTGGTGGTGACACCACCGACCCTGCAAGCGATACGGCGTCTGGATACCGGACGTTTGCCGCCAACAACAAAATTCAGTCTTACGCGTTGGGCATTGGCCCCGCAGTCGATGTCAATTTGCTTGCACCGCTGAACGGCATCCACAACGTGGACGCCGACCGAAGTGACCTGGAGGCCGGCGCTGTGAACAACGGCAAGGATGCCGCCATCATCGTGACCGACCTTGGAACGCTGACCTCGGTGTTGCAAGCCACGGTTCCGCAAGCGTTTGGTGGCAGCGTGTCTGGCGGTGGCACATCCGTCAAATTCGGAGCGGATGGGGGCTACATTCAATACATTGACCTCTTGCTCGACAGCGCCGATGCAGGCACCGAGCCCGACACCACGGTTCGATTCACCTACGACCCCAGCACTGGGCAGATCAGCAATAACAACAATACGATTGCGGGTGGAACCATCACCAGCACCATCCTGAACATTGGAAGTTCCCAGGGGTTTACCAAGGGCACACTGGTGTTTGACTTCACCACAGGAGACTACACCTACATTCCGCAAGGGTCGGCGGTGGAGGGCCAGGAAATCAACATTGGGTTTGGTGTGATCGACAATGACGGAGACACGGCCAGCGCGACCAACACCATTCGCTTCATCGACGGAAAACCGCAGGCGTTCAATGACTTTGACACCTTGACACCCAGCACCGGCACCGCGGCAAGCAAGTTCTTTGAAGGCAACGTGCTCAACGCAGTGGGGACCGACGGCGGCGGCGCACAGGTGACTGGCTTCCGTACCGGTGCCAGTGGGGAAGACGAGACCTTGGGCGTGGCAGACGTCACTCAAATTGTCTTCAAGGGTGCCACCTTTGACCTCACGACGGTGGGCAGCGGCACCGCTGCAGGTGGCAATTGGGCTGTCAATGCAGGCGGCGAGCTCACCTGGACCAGCAGCACCGAACCCGCCAATGTAATGACATTCCACCGAGACGGCTATTACAAATACACGCCCCCTGCTGCGCAAACCGGCACGCCGCCCCAAAACGCGACCACCACGGCCAGCTTTGTCAACAGCGCCACGGATGCCACCAACAAAGGCATTACCTTGGGTGCCTACAGCCGAACCGCCAACCTGAACAACACGCCCAACAGCACCGTCACATTCAATGCAAGCGGCGCGGGTGTCAACGGCGGCAGTGGCAACAACCGTGTTGACAATCTGGAGAACTTCTCCATCGTTTTCAACCGCGCCCAACATCCGCAAGGCGTGCAAAACGTGGTGATCAGCGTCAATGCTGCCAACAGCGGCTTGGGCAACAATGGATCTGGGGCCGTTGCCACCTTGCAGTATTCGATCTACGACATTGCCGGCAACCTTTTGGGACAGTTTGCCAGCACCGCCGAAGGCAATGTGACGATTCCCACGGGCTATGGCTGCATTGGAAAAATTCTGATTCAACCCAACAGCACCAACTCTGGCAGCACAGTGGGTTCCGCCACGATTGCTGGCGTATCTTTCAACCATGTCAACGTGGCAGGCACTGCTAGCATTCCTGATGAGACAATCCAATACACGATCACAGACAAGGACGTTGTCAACCCCGACAGTTCCACCGCCAGCTTGACATTGCGCGTGGTCACCAATGAGTATGTTGGCACCTCGGGCTCAGAAACCGTCACCGGTTCCAGTTCCAACGACTTAATTTCGGGCCTGGCCGGAGATGACACGTTGAACGGATTGGCGGGCAACGACATCATTCGCGGCGGCGACGGCAATGACACGATTGATGGCGGCGCCGACAACGACCAACTGTATGGTGGCATGGGCAATGACACGATTGACGGTGGCACTGGGGATGATCTGGTCTACGGCGAGGCAGGCAACGACACGCTCGCTGGAAACGACGGCAACGACACGTTATACGGTGGCGCCGGAACTGACATCATTCGCGGGGGACTGGGAGCGGACACCATCTCGGGCGGAGCAGGCAACGACACCTTGTATGGCAATACAGCCGCGTTGACCGACGCAACGACAGACACCTTTAAATGGGAACTGGCCGACAAAGGCAGTATTGGTGCACCTGCGGCCGATACGATTGTCGGGTTCGACAACGCAAGCAAAACTGCTGGTGGTGACGTTCTGGACTTGCGCGACTTGCTCAGCGGTGAAAGCCATACGGGCAATGACCCCGGCAATCTGGCAAATTACCTGCACTTTGAAAAATCGGGAACAGACACCATCATCCACGTCAGCAACGCAGGTCAGTTTGCTGCCGGATTCAGCGCGGCCAAGGATGTGCAAACCATCACCTTGCAAGGTGTGGACGTTGTCACCGGTTTTGCCAATGACCAGCAAATTGTGGCCGACCTGTTACTCAAACAAAAACTGATCACTGACTAATGGTGGACGGGCACTTCGCCCACTGCACAGAAAAGGGAAACCGCGCAAAGCGGTTTCCCTTTTCTTTTTTGTATTTCAAAACTCCACGGGCTCCCGTATCGCAGGCCCCGTGACCCCATCAAAGCCCAGGCGAATCAAGGCATCCAGCTCCGCCTGGGTTGCCACCCCTTCGGCCAATACCTGCAAACCGATGTTGTGGGCAATGCTGCACAGTCCTTTCAGAAAAGCAACATTGCCGGCATTGCTCTCTACCCCCCGCACAAAACTGGAGTCCACTTTGAGGTAATCCAGCCCCAGATCGTGCAGCGCGCCGATCTGGCTGAACTGGTGCCCGTAATGCTCCAGCCCCACGCGACAGCCTACGCTTTTCAAGCTGCTGCACAGCTCGCGGAAGTCATCCAGGTGTTTGAGCGCCCCCGCTTCAGCGACCTCCAGCCACAGGCGCGAAGTCGTTGATTTTTGATTTTCCAAAAGCGCCACCAGCGCTTTTCGGAAACCAGCATCACCGACCGAACTGGCGGACAAGTTGATCGCCAGCCCAGGCAATTGGGGGTGCAATTGCAACTCCTTGATCCCCAATCCCACCGCAGCCAGGTCCAGTGCGGGGGTCAATTTCAGTCTTTCAGCAATGGGCAAGAAGCGGCCAGCGGGCAGCCATTCACCCTTTTCATCAAACATCAAACGCAAAGGGCATTCGCGGTGGGACAGTTTTCCATCTGCATCCACCACGGGGAATGAAATCAAGCGTACCCAACCATGCTCTAGCGCACGTCGGATCATGAGCGCCCATTGATCGGAAGTCCTGGGCATTTCATCGGCATCGTCCTGTGCCGCTTCACGGACCGCATTGGCCCCCGCCATCTCGGCACTTGCCAAGGCAATGTCCACCCGTGCCAGCAAGGCCCCCATGTCGGAGCCGTACTTGAACCGCCCCACACCCATCGACGCCACTACGCCGTTTTCAACGTAGGGGGCAGCAACCACAACCAGCACTTGTAAAAGCTGCTTTGCAGCGGCCCGTCCGTCAATGGCGTCCGATAAGAGGACTGCAAAATCCGCTCCATTCAGCCGCGCCGCCACACCGAGACCCGATTGCGCGGCACACTCCCCCAGCGCCCCCCCAACCAAGCGCAGAAAATCATCCGTGGCAGCACGCCCCAGACGCCGATTGACACCCACCAAATCAGCCAAACGGATGAGCACCAAGGAGCCCCCCACTGCGTCTTCGGAGTCCAGGGACTGGCGCAAGCGGGCCATGAAATGGCTGCGATTGGTCAACCCCGTGAGCGGGTCAAAATTGGCTTCCCGCCGGACCGTTTCCAGTCGGACCGCCTCCTCTTCAAACATGGATTTAAGCCGCCCCACGGTGGCATTCATGGCGACTGCCAACTGTCGGAGTTCCGGTACCGCCGGCTCGTCTATGGTGACAAACCGGCGCTGGGCAATGGCCTTGGCCTGCTCAATCACGGCGTTCAACGGACCACGCAAGCGGCGCAAAACCAGCGACCCCAGGTATCCACCAATCAGCCCCGCAACGGCCAACGCAAAAACCATCTCGTATGCACTCTTCCACAGTGCACCATAGGCAAACCGGCTGTGGCTGACCAAAGTGACCGTTCCAAATTGTTTCCACCCGCTGCTGATTTGCGCTACCCCGGGATGTGCCCGTACTGGCAGTGCATTGACAAACCAGGCTGGCGCATCCAGATCACCAGCGGGGGCAATACGCTCGGTGATCAGCCCACCCATGGGGTCGGTGATTCGAATCAGTTCGTAGTGTCCGCTGTCAAACAATGACGCCACCACCAGATCTGCCATCACCGCGTCCGGACTGCCTTGGCTCAGCGACAAGGCCAAGGCCGTGGCATTGTCGGTATTTTTGATGGAGAGTTGTGACTCCAGATACCCACGCGCACTGAGCAAAGATGCCACCAGACTGCCCCCCAACGCAAGCAAGGTACTGATAACGATGGCGAGCCAAAGCTGGCGATACAGGGACATTCATCTCTCCTCAATTCTCAAAATCTATTGAAAGCCTTCGGCGCGCACCCGTTTGAGCAAGTCTTCCCATCGGGACAGGCGTCCAGACCCGACGGCAGGAGCTAACTCTGCACCGGAAGTACCCGCAAAAATCCCACGGCTGTTGAAGCTGAACACGGGAGACAAGTCCGGACGCCGCGAAGCCACACGAACATCACCGATCAAGTTGTCCAGCACCAAGGGCTCCTCATCGGGGCGCGCATAGTAAGCCAACACCATGTGCGCCTGGGTGGGGGCGCCTGCCGAAGAACCCGTACGGGCATGCACATAAGTCAGTCGCAGCTTCTCGGGAGCGACACCGACCATTTGCAAGGTGTAATACTTGGCGATGACGAAATCTTCACAGTCCCCAGCACCTCGCCCCAGGGTTTCCAGTGGTGTCGCCCAATAGTCGCTTTGCCCCCAAATTGTCATATCGTCACCAAAGGCAATGGAGCGATTGAAAAATTCATTCACTTTTCTCAATCGGTCTACATCACTACCGACCACCCCGGACGCCACGAATTCGCGCCAGGCATTGAATCTGGACATGCCAACCGCTGCCCAGCGGGGGGTGAACGCTGCCAACAGCTGGTCAAAATTGGTGGCGGAATGAACGCCCAAGCCGACCCACAGGGACAAGCACAAAAGTCTGACCACAGATCGTCCAGAATAGCGTTGGATTGCCTGCATGCAATGATCGCTTTAGAACGCAACTCCATCGCGGGAAAAACGCGAAAGCTCCAATTGAAATCCTTGTATTCGGGAATTTGTCACACAAATCGCTGCTTGATAGATATCAAAAAAACTAGAATGTCCGGGCCAAAGCTCCTTATCTGCAAGGATAGCCGCAACCGCGGTGACCAGGGGACATTTGGAATACTCAGTGTCAAAGGCACCTCCAGAACATGTACAAACGCTCCTTATTCATTGTCACCGCAAGCGCAGCCCTGTTGACCGGACCGGCTTTGGCGCAATCTGCCTCCGTGCTCAAAGAGGCGGTGGAGCGGGCCATTCTCAAAAATCCAGAAATCAAACTCAAATACCAAAACCTGATGGCGGTGACCAGCGAACAGGATGCGGCCAAAGGTGGCTGGCGCCCCAGGATTGATCTGGAGACCAATGCTGGGCGCAGAAACTCGCTGACCCCAGGCATGACGTCCGGGCTGGACTATGAGCATTCGGACGCAACCCTTCAACTGCGCCAAACCCTGTTTGACGGGTTTGCCACCGACAACGAAGTGCGCCGCCTCGGTTATTCACGCTGGGCTTCCTACTACGACCTGCTGTCTGCCAGCGACCAAATTGCGTTGGAGACCGTTCGCGCCTATATCGACGTCTTGCGTTACCGGGAACTGGTAACCCTGGCGCGCGACAATTTTGCCACCCACGCCGATGTGCACAACCGCCTGGAAAGCCGCGTCAAAGCGGGTGTAGGCCGACGGGTCGACTTGGAGCAAGCCGCTGGCCGCATGGCGCTGGCGGAGTCCAACTGGTTGACGGAAGCCAGCAATTTGCACGATGTCATGGCCCGCTACCAGCGCCTGGTGGGCGAGACGCCGGCCGATGCACTGGCGCCCCCGCCCGCAATAGCCAAATTTCTGCCCCCGCGTGAGGGCTACATCAGCAACACAGTCCACAGCAACCCGGACTTCCTCAGCGCCGTGTCCACCATCCGCGCCTACCGCGCCGATGCCAAGCTGCGTAAATCCCCCAACTACCCCACGCTGGAATTGCGGGCCAGCCAGAGCCTGGAAAAAAATCGCAGTGGCATCACCGGCGACTACCGTGACAGTGCGCTGGAACTCGTGCTCAATTACAACCTGTACCGGGGAGGCAGCGATGCTGCACGCATTCAGCAGTACGCGGCGAAACTCAACTCGGCCTTTGACCTTCGCGACAAAACCTGCCGCGACGTGCGCCAAACGGCTTTGATCGCCCTCAACGACGTCAGCAAACTGGAAGCCCAGATCGGATTCTTGGCCCAGCACGAGTTATCCACCTCTAAAGCACGGGAGGCCTACCGGCAACAGTTTGATATCGGCCAACGCACCTTGCTGGACCTGCTGGACACGGAGAATGAGCTGTACCAAGCCCGCCGGGCCTTGGTCAATGCCGAGCAAGACCACCAACTGGCCCAAACCCGGGTGTTGGCCGTCAACGGGTCATTGCTGGGCGCCTTGCAATTGCGCCCGCTCCACCAGGAGGCACCCCCTGCCCCCGGAGGTGCCGAAGACGGTGACGACGCATTGCTGTGCAGCACAGACCTCCCCGCACAGCTGACACTGGACAAAACCGACCTCCCCAGCCCAGGCATCCCCCTGGTGGCGACCCCCACCCCGATACCGACCCCCGTTGTGGCAGCGCCGGAAGCGCTCCCACCAGTGGCAAATGCTGCTTGTGCAGGCATTGCGCCCTCCGTGGAAAAATGGATTGCCGCTTGGAACAAGAAAGACATCAGCGGCTACTTTGCGTCCTACAGCGATGCCTTTGTTCCCGCCCTGGATCTCAAGCGCTCCGAATGGGAAGCGTTGCGCAAAAAACGGGTGGGCAAACAAGGGGGAATTTCCACCGTCTTGAAAAACATCAAACCCAGCCGTTGCGACGCCAAGACCTCCGAAGTCACATTCACCCAGGAATATGGCTCTGACCACTACCGCGACATTGTGGAAAAAACACTGGCCATGGAATACGTCAACGGGCAGTGGAAAATCGTGCGTGAAACCGTGACCAAAGGCCGCACCTTCTAAATCCAGAATCACCCATAAAAAAAAGCGACTGCATTGCAGTCGCTTTTTTTTCTCTAAAAATTCAATTTAAAACGGAATATCGTCGTCCATGTCGTCAAAGCCGCTGGCGGGGCGGGGGGGGGGCGCCTGGCGCGGTGCGGGTGCCGGCGCGGCTGCGCGCGGTGCAGCAGCCGGGGCCATGCGGCGCGGTGGCGGTGGTGCGCCGCCTTCATCGCCATCGCTGGGGCCGCCCATGCCTTCGCGCCCGCCCAGCAGTTGCAACTCGGTGGCGATGATATCCACCGTGTTTTTTTCGATGCCCGACTGGTCGGTGTACTTGCCGTATTTGAGGCGACCTTCCACATAAATGGGGCGGCCCTTGCGCACGTACTCGCCGGCGATCTCGGCCAGACGGTCGTAGAAGGTGACGCGGTGCCACTGGGTGTCTTCGATGCTTTCGCCGGTGTTTTTGTCCTTGCGGCGGCTGCTGGTGGCCACGCTGACATTGGCCACCGCCTGGCCCGAGGGCAGGTAGCGGATTTCGGGGTCGCGGCCGCAGTTGCCGACCAGGATGACTTTGTTCACGGATGCCATGGTTTTCTCCAGATTAGGTGGGGCATTATCTCGTCTTTGGCGCCGGCTCTGCGCCGTGCCCGCCAGGTGCCGACGGCGCACGCATGGGCCATGCCACCACCAGCCAAGCCAGCATGCCCACCGCACAGGCGGTAAACAGCCCCTGCGGCCCCGTGTGTTTCACCAGCCAGCCGCCCACAACACCGCCGGTAAAGAAACCCAAAGACTGCAGGGAGTTGTACACCCCCAGGGCGGCACCACGGGACTGGGGGGGCGCCACGCGCGAGGCCATGCTGGGCTGGCTGGCCTCCAACACGTTGAAGCCACAAAAGAACACAAACAGCACCAGGGCCAGGCCGGTCATGGTGGGCGTACCGGAGGCCATCCACAACAAGCCCAACTGCACCACGCCAATCAAGCCGACCGCCACCAGGAACACGGCGCGCAGATAGCCCCGCTTTTCCAGGGGAAACAGCGTGGTGCCCATGACAAAAAAGGACGCCAACACGGCAGGCAGATAAATCCACCAGTGGTGGTCTGTGGGCAGACCGGCCTGCACCAGCAGCGCGGGCAAGGCCACCCACATGGACAGCTGCACGGCATGCAAAACAAACACGCCAAAATTCAGCCGCAACAAGGCGGGATGGCGCAGCACATCGCGCAAACGGCCACGGGCCTGCACCACATGCTCCACGGGCTCCGCAGGCACCCACCACAGCACCACGGCGATGCCCCCCAGCGCCAAGCTCGCCGTCAGGGCAAACAGGCCACTCAGCCCCATGACGGCGTTCAACAGTGGAGACAAAACCAGCGAGATTGCAAACATCAGGCCGATGCTGGCACCCACCATGGCCATGGCCTTGGTGCGCACCACGTCACGCGTCTGGTCTGCCAGCAGGGCCGTGACCGCCGCCGAGATGGCGCCCGCGCCCTGCACCGCCCGCCCGGCCACCAGCCAGGCCAGCGTGGGTGCCAAGGCGGCCATGGCGCTACCCACTGCAAAAATAACCAAGCCCACCACCATCACACGCTTGCGGCCAAACCGGTCCGATGCCATACCAAAGGGGATTTGCAAAAACCCCTGGGTCAGCCCATAGATACCCATGGCCAGCCCAATCAAGGCGGGATCGTCCCCCCCGGGATATTTGCGCGCTTCCAGCGCAAACACCGGCAACACCACAAACAGGCCCAACATGCGCAGGGCAAAGATCAAGGCCAGGGAGGCGCTGGAGCGCAGCTCCAGCGCGGTCATGGTGGTCGATGGCAAGGGGGCGGGGCCGGATGGACTGGTCATGGGCGCAGCAGAACCCGCAGCGTAAGAGGTGGATTGATCCAAGTTGGTACTCGTTTAATCAAAAATCCGCCTCCCATAGGAAGGCGAAAAAACGCCAATTGTCCCTTATCCGCCGTCTTTCACTATCATGGTGGGTTTCTCTTTACCGGCGACCACCTTGAATTCATCCCCCGACGGAAAATACCTGGCCAAGGCCTTGCAGCAGCAACATATCAGCGTCCGGGGCGCCCGCACGCACAACCTGAAGAACATTGACCTCGATATTCCGCGCAACCAGTTGGTCGTCATCACGGGCCTGAGTGGCTCCGGCAAGTCCAGTCTGGCCTTTGACACCCTGTACGCCGAAGGCCAGCGGCGCTATGTGGAAAGCCTCTCCACCTATGCGCGCCAGTTTTTGCAGCTCATGGACAAGCCCGATGTGGACATGATCGAGGGCCTGTCGCCCGCCATCTCCATCGAGCAAAAGGCCACCAGCCACAACCCGCGCTCGACCGTGGGCACGGTGACCGAGATCCACGACTACCTGCGCCTGCTGTTTGCCCGCGCCGGCACGCCCTACTGCCCCGACCACCACCTGCCGCTGCAGGCCCAGACCGTGAGCCAGATGGTGGACGCGGTGCTGGCGCTGCCCCAAGACATGCGCCTGATGATTTTGGCGCCCGTGGCCCGCGAGAAAAAAGGCGAGTTTCTGGAGGTGTTTGCCGACATGCAGGCCCAGGGTTATGTGCGCTTTCGGGTGGACGGCCAAGCCTACGAGTTTGACGCCTTGCCCGCGCTGAAGAAAACTGAGAAACACGATATCGATGTGGTGATCGACCGCGTCAAGGTCCGCCCGGACATGAAGCAGCGCCTGGCCGAGAGTTTTGAAGCCGCCCTGCGCCTGGCCGGCGGGCGCGCCATTGCGCTGGAGATGGACTCTAAAAATGATAGCGATCCACGCAATAGCGACGCGGGCCAGAGCCCCAAAGAGCACTTATTCAATGCCAAATTTGCGTGCCCGGTGTGCAACTACTCCATTAGCGAGCTGGAGCCCCGGTTGTTCTCCTTCAACTCGCCCGTGGGCGCCTGCCCCACCTGCGACGGCCTGGGCCAACACGAGTTTTTTGACCCCAGCCGGGTCGTCGCCTTCCCCACCTTGAGCCTGGCCAGCGGTGCAATCAAGGGCTGGGACCGGCGCAATGGCTACTACTTCTCCATGCTGGAGAGCCTGGCGCAGCACTACCAGTTCGACCTGGAACTGGCCTTCGAGGCCCTACCAGAAAGCATCCAGACCGCTATTTTGCAGGGCTCGGGCGAGGAAGAGATCAAGTTCAGCTACACCATGGACTCCGGGGCGTCGCAGGGCAAAAAGGTCAGCAAAAAGCACCCATTCGAGGGCATCATCCCCAATATGCAGCGGCGCTACCGCGAGACCGACTCGGCCGTGGTGCGCGAAGACCTGGCCCGCCTGCGCAGCACCCAGCCCTGCCCCGACTGCGGCGGCTCACGCCTGCGGCGCGAAGCCCGCCACGTCAAGATCGGCGAAGGGGCGCAGGCCCGGGCCATTTTTGAGGTCAGCCACGCCACGCTGCGCGACAGCTACGCCTATTTCAACCAGTTGACCATGCCCGGGGCCAAGGGCGAAATTGCGGCCAAGGTCATCCGCGAGATTGGCCTGCGCCTCAAATTCCTCAACGACGTGGGCCTGAACTACCTCAGCCTGGACCGCAGCGCCGAGACCCTGAGCGGCGGCGAATCGCAACGCATCCGCCTGGCCAGCCAGATTGGCTCGGGTCTGACCGGGGTGATGTACGTGCTGGACGAGCCCAGCATCGGCCTGCACCAGCGCGACAACGACCGGCTGATTGGCACCCTGCAGCACCTGCGCGACATCGGCAACAGCGTGCTGGTGGTGGAGCACGACGAAGACATGATGCGCGCCGCCGACCATGTGATCGACATGGGCCTGGGCGCCGGCGTGCACGGCGGGCGCGTCATCGCGCAAGGCACGTTTGCGCAGGTGCGCGACAACCCCGAATCGCTCACCGGCCAGTACCTGGCGCAAACCCTCCAAATTGCCGTGCCCAAGCGCCGTACCCCCTGGCTGCCCACGGTGGCCCCTGTGGCGGCGGAGAAAAAAGTCGCCTCCAAAACGCCGCTCAGCAAGGCCGCCCAGGCCTGGGCCGAGCGCCATGCCATCCACCTGGCCACCCAGGGCGACCTGCAGGCCATCCGCGTGCAGGGCGCCAGCGGCCACAACCTCAAGGGCGTGGATGTGGAGTTTCCCGTGGGCCTGTTCACCTGTGTGACCGGGGTGTCGGGCTCGGGCAAATCCACGCTGGTCAACGACACGCTGTACGCGGCAGTGGCGCGCCAGCTCTACCGCGCCCACGACGAACCGGCGGCGCACACGGCCATTGAAGGCATGGAGCATTTCGACAAAGTCATCAACGTGGACCAGTCGCCCATCGGCCGCACGCCGCGCTCCAACCCGGCCACCTACACCGGCCTGTTCACCCCGATCCGCGAGCTGATGGCCGAGGTGCCCACGGCGCGCGAGCGCGGCTATGGCCCGGGGCGTTTCAGCTTCAATGTGGCCGGGGGCCGCTGCGAAGCCTGCCAGGGCGACGGCATGGTCAAGGTGGAGATGCACTTCCTGCCCGATGTGTACGTGCCCTGCGACGTGTGCGCGGGCCAGCGCTACAACCGCGAAACGCTGGAAGTGCTCTACAAGGGCAAAAACATCGCCCAGATTCTGGAGCTCACCGTCGAGGCCGCGTTCGAGTTTCTCAAGGCGGTGCCCACCATCGCGCGCAAGCTGCAGACCCTGCTGGACGTGGGCCTGTCCTACATCCGCTTAGGCCAAGCCGCCACCACGCTGTCCGGCGGCGAGGCCCAACGCGTGAAGCTGGCGCTGGAACTGAGCAAACGCGACACCGGGCGCACGCTTTACATCCTGGACGAACCCACCACCGGCCTGCACTTTGCCGACATCGACCTGCTGCTCAAGGTCTTGCACCAGTTGCGCGACGCCGGCAACACCATTGTGGTGATCGAGCACAACCTGGACGTGATCAAGACCGCCGACTGGCTGATCGACATGGGCCCCGAAGGCGGCGCGGGCGGGGGCACCGTGGTGGGCGTGGGCACGCCGGAAGACATTGCCGCCAACCCGGACAGCCACACCGGCAAGTACTTGGCGCGGCTTTTATAGATTGCAAATCTTCCATGGTGTGGAAGATTTACAACCCTATATCCGCGCCAGCCGGAAAGACCACACCTGTTGCTGGAACTGCCCGGCGGTGCGGTCTGGGCGGTGGAGATCAAGCGGTCCAGCGCGCCCACGGTGAGCCGGGGCTACCACATTGCCTGCGACGACGTAGCCGCCACACGCCGCCTGGTCGTCAGCGGCGCCACGACCCGTTTCCCTATGGCAGGGGGACTAGAGCATGTGCCACTGCGGGAGCTGATGCACGAATTGCTGGTGCTACGGCGGGAACGACTCCAATAGCCACCCACGCGGCCAGCCACATCAGACGCAGCTTTTATAAGCCAAACCAAGCTCAAGCCCCTGCAAACACTGCGTAAGCAGCTATGCTAATGATAGCAATAACATGCCACACCAGGTGGCCGACTAGTCGCAGCTGCTGAAGTCGGCTGGGCGGCAGGCCTGCAACAGGTCTTTGGCCCGGGCCATCTGTTCGGGGCTCATCCACTGTGCCAGCAGATCGCGTTGCCTGGCTGCGCCGATGGAGGCGGTGGACGAGGCGCCCAGGCTCAGCCACACATAGGCCAGCACGTCGTCCTGCGCCACGCCCTGCCCTTCGGCATACATCTGCCCCAACCGGGCCTGCGCGCCGTGGTGCCCCTGGGCCGCTGCCCGGCGCAGCCATTGGTAGGCGCCTGCCAGGTCCGGCACCGCGCCGTGCCCCTTGGCCAGCATCACGCCCACCTGGTATTGGGCCTGCACGTTGCCCTGCCGGGCCGCCAGCAGGGACCAGCGCAAGGCCTCGGTGTACGGGGATGTGCTGCCCTGGTTGTCATCGAAGACCGGGCCTAGCTCCGACAAGGCCTCGGCATGGCCCTGGGCCGCCGCGCGCCGAAACCACTGGTCCGCCGCGTGGAAATCACGCTCCACACCAAGCCCGTAGGCATACACCTCGCCCAGAAGCCACTGGGCTTCGGAAAGTCCGGCCTGGGCCAAAGGCTGGAGCTGCGTGCGAGCGCTGGCGTAATCGCCCTGCCGAAGGGCCGATGCCGGTGCATCCCAGGGGGCGGCCCGCACCGCACCCGTGTGCAGCACCCCCAACAGGGCCAGCAGAGCGAACAAAAGGCGTGGTTTCATGGTCGCAACGACTCTAGCACGGGGTCCGCCGACGCCAGGCGCGGCTTGCGGCGTGGCACCACCGGCCCTCAGGCGTTCATCTTGCGGTACAGCGTCTGGCGGCTGATGCCCAAGGTGCGGGCGGCCAGGGAGATGTTGCCGCGGCTGCTTTCCAACGCCTGGCGGATGGCGGCCTGCGACATTTCCTGCAGGTTTTGCGGTTCGCGGGACACAACGGGCGCGGGTACGGGCTGGGCTGCGGCCTGCAACTCCTCGGTCAAGTCGTCTGGCAGATGGGGCCAATCGATGCAGTCCTCATCCGCCCCCAGCATGGCGCTGGCGGTGCGCAGCACGCTGGAGTACTGGCGCAGGTTGCCGGGCCAGGGATACCGGCCCAGCCGGTCCAACAGCTCAGGGGCCAGGTGCACATCCCGCTCGGGATTCAGACTGGCCAGGAGGCTGTCGGTCAGCGCAGAGAAATCGGTGCGCTCGCGCAAGGCGGGCAGCAAGACCGTTAGGCCATTGATGCGGTAGTACAGGTCGCTGCGGAAATGCCCTTTCTCGGCTTCTTCGCGCAGCTTGCAATGGGTGGCGCACACCAGCGCAAAATCCACCGCCACCGCCTTGCCGGCGCCCACCGGGGTGACGCTGCGCTCTTGCAGCACGCGTAAGAGCCGGGTTTGCATGGCCAGCGGCATGTCACCGATTTCGTCCAAAAACAGCGTGCCGCCGTGCGCCTCGCGCAGCCGCCCCAGGCTGCCTTCCTTGCGCGCGCCGGTGAAAGCGCCGGGCGCGTAGCCGAAGAGTTCAGACTCGATCAGGTTCTCGGGCAGGGCCGCGCAGTTGATGGCCACGAACGGCCCTGCCTGCCTGGGCCCGCTGTCGTGAAAGGCGCGGGCAAACAGCTCTTTGCCCACCCCCGATTCCCCCTGCAACAACAGCGGGATGGGTTTGTCCACCACGCGGCGGGCCTTGTCGGCGGCGCTGCGCCAGCGCACATCCCCGGTGTCCAATTGGGCCAGGGCATCGGGCGCCGCACCCAGCATGGCTCCACGGGCCCCCGAGCCCGGAACGGGCCGGGTCACGGAGGGCACAGCGGCCGGGTCGATGTAGATCTGGGCAAATAGCACGCTGCCATCGAGCAGATGCACCTGGGTACTTTGGTGCGGGCGACGCATGTGGCGGTTCAGCAGCTCGTCCAGGCGCACGTCCATGGTCCGCTCCAGCAGTGTCGCCCCCAAGTCTCCCGCGCTCAGGCGCAGCAAAGCCAAACCACTGCGGTTGGCGCCCACAATCCAGCCGTCGGCCGACACCGCCACGATGCCTTCGGCCACCGAGCCAATGCCCTCGGGGTGGGCGTGCAGGTGCAGCCGTATCTGGCGCTTGCAACTGGCAATCACCAGCCGGTTTTCAATCATGCGCGCGGCGGTGTTGACCAGCCCCAGGGTGTGGGGATGGCCGCTGCGCTGGTCGCCCGAAATATCCAGAATGCCCAGCAGGCTGCCGGTGGCCGACAAAATAGGGGCGGCGGCGCAGGTCAGAAAACTGTTGCGCTCCAGAAAGTGCTCTGCGCCATGGATCTCCACCCCGCTGGCTTCGGCCAGTGCCGTGCCAATGGCGTTGGTGCCCCGGTGCTCTTCATGCCAGGAGGCCCCGCAGGCCAGCGCCACCCGCTCGGCCCGCCCCAGAAAATAGGCGTCGCCCAAGGTGTGCATCAGCGTGCCCCGGTTGTCCGCCAAGACCACCACACTTTGGCTGTGCCGTACTTGTTCAAACAGGTAATCCATCACCGGTCGGGAGTGGGCCAGCAACTCGTGGTTGCCTGCCAGGGTCTGGCGCAAATGGCCGCCACTGGCGTTGTCGGTGGGCGCCAGCCGGCCTGTGGGCAACAACCCGGCCTCCAGGCTGCGCCGCCAGGAGCGAGCAACGCGCTCGTCAATGGCCCCCGTCGGACAGTTGCCATGTTCGAGTAAATGCAAACGCGCCTGGCGCAAGGCCAGGGTGGGCGAGATGGTACGCAATGTTGTCTCCTGCGCGGGGAAATCTGGGCCGATTGGGGTCTGTGCCCCGTATTTTTGGCCAGTATAGGAACACATCGCAAACGGGCGCAATAGCCAGGCAGTTCCCGAGCGTCCAACTGTGCCGTTTTGTGACACTTGTTGCATTCTGGAGCGTTGCGCCACCGGTCCAGGCCGCCCGCCACTTGGTCTTTAGACAAAAAAACCTAATGAAATCAAGGGTGTGTCCAGCCATATCCACTTGGCACGGGTCTTGATAAGCATGAATGCCCGCAAGGGACAATTTTTGACCCCACCCCATAACGAGGACACACGATGACATACTCAGCTCCCGGCTCCGCTGCCGCCAAAGCAAATCTCAAATCCCAATACGACAACTTCATCGGGGGCAAGTGGACTGCCCCCCAAGAGGGACGGTACTTCGACAACGTCAGCCCGGTTTCCGGCCAAGCCTTGTGCAAAGTGGCGCGTTCTACCGCGCCGGATATCGAAGCCGCCCTGGACGCAGCCCATGCAGCCCGCGACAGCTGGGGCAGGACATCGCCAGCCGAGCGGGCCCGAATCCTCAACAAGATTGCTGACCGTGTCGAGCAAAACCTGGACACCCTGGCGCTGATCGAAACCCTGGACAACGGCAAACCCATCCGCGAAACCACGCATGCCGATTTGCCCTTGGTGGTGGACCACTACCGCTATTTCGCAGGCGCCATCCGCACACAGGAAGGCCGGCTGTCCGAGATAGAGCACAACCTGGTGGCCTACCACTTCCATGAACCCATTGGGGTCGTTGGGCAAATCATTCCCTGGAACTTTCCCTTGCTGATGTCGGCCTGGAAGCTGGCACCGGCACTGGCCGCAGGCTGCTGCGTGGTGCTCAAGCCCGCAGAACAAACACCGCTCAGCATCCTCGTCTTCATGGAGTTGATCGCCGATCTGTTGCCACCAGGGGTCATCAATGTCGTCAACGGCTTTGGCCGCGAAGCAGGCATGCCGCTGGCCCAGAGCAAACGCATCGCCAAGCTCGCGTTTACCGGCTCCACCGCCACCGGCCGCGTGATCGCACAAGCCGCCGCGACCAACCTGATCCCCGCCTCGCTGGAGCTCGGTGGTAAGTCGCCCAACATCTTCTTTGCCGACGTGATGGATGCCGACGACGCGTTCTTCGACAAGGCACTCGAAGGCTTCACCATGTTCGCGCTCAACCAGGGCGAAGTGTGCACCTGCCCTAGCCGTGCGCTGGTCGATGCCAAGATCTACGACAAGTTCATGGAGCGCGCGATTGCACGCACCCAGAAGGTCAAGCAGGGCAGCCCCCTCGATGCATCAACCATGATCGGTGCGCAGGTCTCCAGTGCGCAGATGGACAAAATTTTGTCCTACATCGACATTGGCAAGCAAGAAGGCGCCAAGGTGCTGTCGGGCGGAACGCGTGCGCGCCCC
This sequence comes from Rhodoferax sp., assembly GCF_030697375.1. Taxonomy (GTDB): domain Bacteria; phylum Pseudomonadota; class Gammaproteobacteria; order Burkholderiales; family Burkholderiaceae_C; genus Allorhodoferax. The sequence continues at coordinate 18,365 of NZ_JAUYQD010000053.1, forward strand.
GGTGAGGGCCTCAACGACGGCTACTACATCACGCCCACGATTTTGGAGGGCAACAACTCCATGCGTGTGTTCCAGGAAGAAATTTTCGGCCCAGTGGTGTCGGTCACGCCATTCAAAACTGCGGAAGAAGCCCTCAAAATCGCCAACGACACCCCCTACGGTCTGGGCGCCGGTGTGTGGACCCGCAACGTCAACCACGCCTACCAAATGGGTCGCGGCCTGCAGGCAGGCCGGGTCTGGACCAATTGCTACAACCTCTATCCGGCACACGCCGCGTTTGGAGGCTTCAAGCAGTCCGGCATCGGCCGGGAAAACCACCTCATGATGTTGGACCACTACCAGCAAACCAAAAATCTGCTGGTGAGCTACTCCGAAGACGCCCTGGGTTTCTTCTGACCCCCTGCTGAAGTCCCAGCAATCTAGACACCTGGCCGCTATCGATACCGGTGGCGGCCAGGAGCCCCTTGGAACGACGTGACACTGCAGAACTCAGAATGAACAATGTGCCCGGTTCTCCATCCAGTGATATTGCATTCACCGTGTCGGTCAAAGCGGTGCAGGAGCGCCGAGGCTCCCGGTCGGAATTTGCCGACCAAGAGGCGCAAGGCGGTTGGGCGACGACCATCACGCCCAGCCTTGCCGGGTTCATTGCGAACGTCAGAACCTGCTACCTGGCCACGGCCACGGCCAGCGGCCAACCCTATGTGCAGCACCGGGGAGGGCCACCGGGTTTCTTGCGCGTGCTGGACTCGCAAACGCTGGGCTTTGCCGACTTCACGGGCAACCGGCAGTACCTGACCACCGGCAACCTTGCTGAAAACCCGCGCGCATTTTTATTCCTGATCGACTACGCACGTCGCCGCCGCGTGAAGCTGTGGGGCCGAGCCCGGACCGTGGAGGACGACCCTGATCTGCAGCGGCGGCTGTTGGTGGACAGCTACCCGGCCGAAGCCGAACAGGCCATCGTGTTCACGCTCGAAGCCTGGGACATGAACTGCCCCCGGCACATTCCCATCATGGCCACCGAGGAAGAGGTGTCAGCCATGCGCCGCCCCCTGGAGCTGCGCATCGGCGAACTGGAACGCGAAAACGCCGCGCTCCAGGCCCAACTCAGCGCACAGCACCGCTAAAGCCGGTGCCGCACCCGGCACCGTTTTTTCACGCAAGCCCCACTGCCGGACACCGCGCAGTACAACAACTATAGAAACAAGAGGAGACATCCCATGCAAGCCATCGCGCGCAAACCTATCGTCATCGGCATTTCTGGAAGCACCCGCAGCATTTCCGGCAAGCCGCGACAGGGCACCATCATTGACATCGTCAAACGCTCGCACAGCGAGGCCGAGTTGCGGCAGGCGTTCTCCGAGGAAGACGCCGCTGACGCGGAAAAACATGTCAAACAGCTCGGCATCCGCCATGGCGATGGCTTCAATCTCTACAAGAGCGAACGCAAAAAAACCAAACGCGACACGACCTTCAGCAACACCGAAGTGGCCTTGGCTGCAGCGCTGTACGGGGCCAAGGAAGCGGGCGCCGAGGTGTTGCATGTGCAACTCAACCGCTACTTTCTGCCCACGCCCCGGCCCGCGAAGCTCAAGGAGTTGAAGGATTTGTTGTTGCGCGCGGACGGCCTGGTGCTGGCGACACCGGTCTATTTCGGAGACCGCAGCCTGCTCATCGGCAATCTCATTGACCTGATCCGGGGCGATGCCGAGCTGAAGGCGGCCCTGGCGGGCAAGGTCATGGGCGGCATTGCGGTGGCGGCCAAGCGCAACGGCGGCCAGGAGACCTCGCTGATTTACCAGCTCATGGACATGCTCGACATCGGATTTCTGGGCGTCGGCAATGACTGGCGCACCACCGCCCAATACGGCGGCACTTGCCACGCCGGCGACGTGGGCATGATGGCCAGCGACAGCGTGGGCATTGACACCGCCGCGGGCGTCGGGCGCAGGGTCGGAACCGTCGCCCTGATGAACCGCATGGGCGAGGAGCACCAACTGCAGGGCAAACATCGGCTGGTTTTCCTGGTGGCCCAGGACAAGGACGAAGTGGCGCTGCGCTACGCGCAGGCCTTGGCGCAACAGGCGTCACAGGCCGAAGTCACCCTCATCGATGTGACCAAGCTGAAAATCCACTCCTGCCAGGCCTGCGACATCTGCCCCGCGACCGTGGGCGTGGACAAGGATTCACGCTGCATCATCACCAAGCGCGATGACGACATGCAAAGCGTCTACGACACGCTCCGGGATGCCGACGTGATCGTTCCGGTGACCTACAACCCGGTGGACCGCACCGGGTTGGAAAGCCCCTACCAGTCACTGATGGAGCGCCTGCGTTTCATGCGGCGCTCGAACTACATGCTGAGTGACCGCCTGATTGCTCCGCTGGTGCTGGAAGAGATCGGCGCAGGCCAGAACCTGCATATCCGAATGATCACCTCGCTGATTCGCCAGCATTCCATCGTGACCAAACCGATACTGGCCTACTTCCGCCATGGCGTGGCGCTGAACGACACCGAGGTGGCGCAGCAATTTGCCGCGCTCAACCAGACGGCGCGCAACATCACCCGCGGGCGTTTGCTGCTGTATGCGAACACCACCGAGTCCATCGAATACAAGACCGTGGGCTACTTTTCAGACCAGTTCGAGGACGCCCAGGAAAAGGCCAGGATCAGTGAACAGATCCACCAAGACCGCGTGCACCGCTATCGCACGGAAGTCAATGACCGGCTGGCCCCGGCGGAAGCGATGGCGCTGTGAGTCCCGGTCTTTCCCCCCGATCAAACCACCTGGACTCGAACCCCATGAATGAAAACATTTACGCCATCCTGGCGCGCGGTTTTCCGCACAACCCGGACGCCCCCTTTCTGATCCTGCCCGATGGCCAGCGGTATAGCTACCAAGCGCTGGAACAAGAGACCGCACGCTACGCCCACTTGCTGATCGCCAGCGGCCTGACGCAAGGCGACCGCGTGGCGGTGCAAGTGGACAAGTCCGCGGCGGCGATTTTTTTCTACCTGGGGTGCGTGCGCGCGGGCTTGGCCTACGTCCCCATCAACCCGGACTGCCAAAGCGACGACGTTGACTACTTTCTCAACGACGCCGATGCCGCCATGTTCGTCTGCCGGCCCAGCTTCCTGGAGAGCGCCAAGCAACTGGCATGGCATAGCACTGCCAGCACCGTCTTCACCCTGGGGATGGACGGCAACGGCTCACTGGCCGAGGCGGCAAGCACGCAGCCCACCACGTTCACCACGGCGCACTGCGCGGCGGACGCGCTGGCGGCCATCATGTACACGTCGGGCACCACCGGCCGCCCCAAGGGGGCCATGCTGTCCCACCGCAACTTGTCCTCCAACGCCTTGGTGCTGCATGCCTACTGGGGCTTTGTTCCCGGCGATGTGATTCTGCACATGCTGCCGATCTACCACACCCATGGGCTGTTTGTGGCCACCCACTGCGCCATGCTCAATGGCAGCCCCCTGCTGTTCGAGCCCCGGTTCGACGCCCCACGGGCGCTACAGCTGATGGCGCAGGCCACGGTGCTCATGGGGGTTCCGCCCCATTACGCCGCGCTGCTGGATGAGCCGGGCCTGAACCTGGCGGCCTGCGCGCACATGCGCTTGTTCATTTCGGGCTCGGCGCCGCTGCTGGCCAGCACCTTCCAGGAATTCCGCCAACGCACCGGTCACGCCATTCTGGAACGCTACGGCATGACCGAGGGCGGCATGCTGGTGTCCAACCCCTTGGAAGGGGAGCGCCGTTGCGGCACCGTCGGCTTCCCCCTGCCCGGCGTGCAAGCGCGGGTGATCGACCAGCAGGGCCGCACGCTCGCGGCAAACCAGATCGGCCACATCCAGGTCAAAGGCCCCAACCTTTTTACCGGCTATTGGCGCATGCCACAAAAGACGCGCGACGAGTTCACCCCCGATGGTTTTTTCAAAACCGGCGACGTGGGGCGTGCGGACGCGCAGGGCTATCTGACCATCGTCGGTCGGTTCAAGGACGTCATCCAGGTGGGGGAGCAGGAGGTCTACCCCAAGGAGATCGAGACCGCCATCGACCTCCTGCCGGGCGTCGTGGAGTCGGCGGTGATCGGCCTGCCGGACCGGCTCACTGGCGCCAATGTGGCCGCCGTCGTCGCCCGCAAAGGGGCGGGGCCGCATCTCACCGCCGCTGAGATCACCTCGGCGCTGAAAACGTCCTTTGCCGATTTCAAGATCCCCAAGGCCGTGTACTTCGTGGACCAGTTGCCGCGCAACGGCATGGGCAAGGTGCAGAAGAACCTGTTGCGCGAACACTACCTGCTTGGTGGGCTTTGAAGACCAGCAGCCCCAGCACCGAGTGATCCCGAGGCACGGACCGCCTCGACGGACGCGCTCCACCCCACTGCCGGTGACGCCATGGCCTGTTTTCTCAGCGGTCTTTGGCGGCACTTCAGTACCGCACGCCTGACAAGGCGTGGCGGTTTCATTGTTATTTTTAAAAAAACTACGAGGAGACACCTATGTCCTTACTTATCGCGCTCAGCATTTCCATCGGACTGCTGGCAGTCGCCGCCACCTGGCTCTTTCTGGGTCCACTGGCGGCTTTCAACATGCAAATCTGGCAGGCGTTTATTGCCTGGGCCAGCCACTTCCACAACGGAGGAAAGTCTGACGGTGTCCAAAAAACCGCTATCTGCATGACGTTTGGCGCGCTGGTGGGCATGGCGTCTGTCATGCTCGTCGGTCCGCTGGGCGCACTCGGGGGCATGGCGGTTCCGGTGGCGGTCGGCATCGGCGCCGCGGTGATTGTCCTGGCGGCCCACTTGCCGATCCTCTCGACGATTCCGTCCAGCGTCTATGGCTTCGCCAGCGTGGCGGGGCTGATTCTGCTCGGCAAGGACATGTCCCCCGAGACAGCGATCCTGCCGACGATTCTTTCGATCATGCTCGGCGTCGGATTCGGTTGGCTGTCGGAATTCATCGCCGGAAAAATGGCGAAAAGCTGAGCACACGCGGCTGAACACGACCGGCCGCAGGGTTTCACCCCTGCGGCCTTCTCCCACCATGAAATTCAACGAGCTTGGCATGTGCCAGGTTTCAAAGGATCGACACTATGGAAGCCTTCCCATCCGTCGCCATCGCAGACTCTCTGATGCTGGCCGCCGGGGTTCCCCGCCCATGGCGGGCCACGCAGTACCGCATGGACGAAATCACAAAAAAAATTCACCTGTGGATTACCAGACAAGCGCAGCCGCAGGCGGAAAAAAAACGCAACTGGTTCGGCATGGCCACGGCGCAACCCGCCACCCAGGCGATGGCCACCGGCCCCGAAATGCAGTGGCGCCATCTCAACGTCATGAACTTCACCTGCCAGATCCATACGACGGACCCGCTTGATGCGCGCCACTACGAGTTGCCCTGGTTCGGGCAGCCAGGTTTGCCCTTTTCGAACCGGCTGTCGCACCAGGTCTTTGCCTGTCTGGCAGAAGGCGTGGAGATGAGCGCGGTCTGCGCCATGCTGGACATCCCTTTCACCGATCTGTGGCGGTTCAAGTACGCACTTGACCAAGGTTTGGTGAAGTTCGAGTACACACCGGCCAAGAAAACCGGCGCCACCACCACGGCAACCCCCTCGACGTTCGTGCCTTCGACGCTCGCCAGCAATGTGCCCGATGTAACCGACCCGATCTGGGAACGCCTGATCACCGGCGAGATCAGCGTCCAGATCAAGACCCTGAGCCTGCAGCTCATGTTCACCAAACTGCGCCAGCAGTTCAGCCTGCAGCAAGACGATGAAGTCAAGCTGATGAAACTGCGCGAGTTGCACCGCTATGTCGAACGCAACGAACGCAGCCTGGGGTATGAGTTGCACCAATTCCGGGAACTGGCGCAAGCGCAGTCGGCATGAACACCATGCAGCAATTGTTGGTCCCCCCAAAAATCGCCGCTGACCTGATCCTCAGCGGTGCAGCACTGGCCATCGCGGGTGATGAAAGCGTGCTGGCGGCGCTGCCCCATGGCAACTGGATCGGCGGAACGATTCCCTATTTCATGGGGCAAGATGGCGGCGTGACCACGCGCGAGCAGTTGTTTATCACCCCGCTGTCCCTGTATCCGGGGCTGAAACCGTTCATCAAACTCTACGACACCGCATACCTATCGCAAGTGTGCGTGGAAGCCCCCGCCAATGGGTTCAGTGTCATCATCCTGCCGGCGTTTTCCGACGTGCATTTTGAATATGCGCAGCATGCCTCGACCTACGAGGACATGTTCATGAAACCGCTGGTGGGGTGGGTCGCCGGCATTCACCTGGATGACATGGGCCATCGCACCCCCAAGGTTTGCGACGGACGCAGTCGGACCATGATGGAGAACCAGGCGGTGGTGATGCATGTGCCCTTGCCGGAGAACGTCAGCGCCAATGTGAATATCGTGAATCTGTTCACCCAGGGCCATGGCGACGTGCTCGAATTCCAGGAAAGCGGCTTTGAAGCCCAAACCTGCCTGGTGAACGGCAAAGCGCACGCACTGGCCAAGTACCTCCAAAACATCGGCCACGACATCCGCCTGCCGCTGGTGGCCGACTACAGCGGCGCCAATATCAATGTCAGCCTCAAGGCCGTGGACGTGGTGCAAGACAAGGTGGCGTTTTATGGACCGGTATTCCCGCACGTCGCTTACCGACTGGCGCAGCCTTTTTCCGGCAGCTATGAAACCGCGTTCGGCCAAGCCATTGTCAACCTGCCGCAGCGCGCCGGATTCTCCTGCAACTGCGTTCTCAACTACCTGTACTCAGGGCTGGAGGGCAAGCGCACCGGCCATGTGACGGGGCCCATGACCTTCGGCGAGGTGGCTTACGTCCTGATGAACCAAACCATGGTCCACCTGACCCTGGAGACCCACTGAAAAACAGATACAAATAGGGCTCTAGCCCTTTATCCATCAGCGCAAGCAGCTACAAAATAAGTAGCGAAAGTCAGTCCTTGTCGGCTTCATACGTTGACAGGCTGACCCCCGCCTGCGTCAGAAACTCGCGGACCTGTTTGATCAGATCGCGGGAGCACTCGCTGTTGTGGTGCGGGTGGTGCAGAAAATCGCTGGCCTGGTTGAGCGTCACTTTAAAGCGCGCGCCGTGCGATGGCTCCAGGGTCGCGCCGAGATGGCCCAACAGCGATTCCAACTCCCGCCAGTGGATGTTGGCGGGCAGCGGATCATGAAAAATCGCGCGCAGCAGCGTGTGGTGCTTGTGGCTCATAACATCTCCCCCAAATAGGTTGGCTTGTCGCCGGGATGAGCTTACCAAGATCAGGTAGGAAGCACACCCTTTGGCGTGAATTTATTCAAGTTACCATGCGCCAGGCCGCACATCTGACCAACACCCATCCTCCCTCATCCCCTTGACCACAGTCCAGCAAATCACTACGGAACGGCTGACCCTTCGTGCCTTTGAGGCGTCCGACGTGCATGCGGTTTATGACATTTTTTCGGATGACCGGGTTACCGAGTTTTACGACTGCGATACGTTCTCACGTCTTGAACAAGCGAAAGAATGGCTTGCCTCGCGTACACCTGGAGACGTAAAGCACGATGGGCAAGGGGCGACTTGGGCCATCTGCCTCACTGCCGCACCCGGCGTGGTCATTGGATCGTGTGGCTTCCATACGATCAACCGGGATTTCTATTCCATCGCCATCGGATACGACTTGCACCCTGCGCACTGGGGACGGGGCTACGCCTTTGAAGCCAACGCGGCCATGCTCGGTTTTTGTTTTGCGAACGACGTCCCGTTTCACGTCAACCGTGTCGCCGCAACCACCGATCTCGACAGCCAACGATCTATGAATTTATTGCGCAAGCTGGGCTTTTCTGAAGAGGGTGTGCTGCGCCAGTACGGCTATTGGAAGGGCAAGTTCAACGACGTACGCATGTTTTCGCTTTTGAGGGAAGACTGGAGCAAGAAAACGGCTCCATCCAAAGCAGACCGTCTGGGGCCGCGTGGTCACTTTCCATCGCCATACACCACTGAGAAACTTCCATGATCCAAATCGTCCACCACTCCGAACCCCTGGGACAGGCTGTGACCGACCTCATCCTGGAGATTCAGCGCCAGGAGTTTGGCCTGGACATTCAGGCGCAGGACCAGCCCGACATTCTGGACGTCGCCCGCTACTACCAAACGGGGGCAGGCAACTTCTGGGTGGCGATCATCGAAGGGGAAGTCATCGGGACCATCGCGCTGCGGGACATCGGCCAACACCAGGGCGCGCTGCGCAAGATGTATGTGAAAGCGACGCACCGCGGCAAGGAACACGCGGTGGCGGCCCGGCTTCTGGAGCGGCTGGTGCAGTCGGCCACCGCCACCGGCATGCAGGGCCTGTACCTGGCTACGACCGAACAGTTCGCCGCCGCGCTGCATTTCTACGAGAAAAACGGGTTTGTCAGCATCGCCCCACAGGCGCTTCCCGAGGCGTTTCCGCGCATCCCACAGGAAACGCGCTTCTACCACCGCGTGCTTTCCTGAAGGGGGTCGCCCCATCGGGACCACACGCTTTCGCTCCGATGTTACTGGCGCAGCACTGTGCCAGCGCGAAGACACCCGATTCCACTCCAAGGATTACGATCTCCCTTTTCTCCCTTTTCTGGATTTTTGGACAAAACCACATGCCCCACCTCACCGTCGAATACACCAGCAACCTGCCCACGTTTGATGCCAACGATGTCCTGCTGGCGCTGAATAAAGTTCTTGCGTCCTGCGGCCACTTTGAGGACATTGACATCAAGAGCCGTGCCCTTCGGCTGGATACGCATCTTGTGGGACTGGGCCAGCCCTGCCACGGATTCGTGCATGCCAAGCTCGCCATCTTGAGCGGACGCTCCGAGGACACCAAGCGTGCGCTTTCCGACGCTCTGCTGCATGCGCTGCAGGCAGTCGGCCAGTGGCCTGCCGATACCGACGTTCAGCTGTGTGTGGAGGTGCAAGAGATAGAACGCGCGTCCTACGCCAAAGTCACGGTGGGTGCCTGACCCAAAGCGCCTGCGGTCAGCGCTCGTAAACCTTGCGCAGTACGCGACCCAAGCGTTCGCGCAAAGACTGCTGTGCTTCGCCACAGTCCGCCAGCGACAGGTCCTTACCCTGCACCAGCATGCGGTCGTTCAAGCGGGTGCCCGGACCCGTACGCACCGCACATTGCGCAGCGGGCACAGGACCGGTTAGCCCCTGGGCTGCAAGGTCGCGCAGTTCGTCCAGCAAGCGTTGGGCCTTGAGCGACTCGCTGGGGTAGTTTCTTTCGATATGCACCACCTCCAGTTGCTCGGCTCCAGCGCTGCCGCGCACGATGCGGCAGCGTGCGTAGTCACGCGGCAATGCCAACTTCAGGTGCAGGCGGTTGTTGCGCTCCAGGCTCTGCCCGTCAATAAGGTAGAAAGTACGCTTGTCCCGGTCGAACGCAAAAACCTCATACCGCCCCGGCTGCGCCATCGCCTCATTCACCAGAACATACCCGTTGCGCAGGGCCTGCAATTCCTCGCGGGCCCACAGATCGGGGAATTTTTTGGCGGAGCAGCGCTCGCGCAAGCTGTCCAGGGTGCTGTCCTCGTAGAGCTTGAGCGCCTCTTGGGTATTGTTGAACTGGATGGGGGGCTGACCCCAGGCCACACTCCCCATGAACAGAGTCCCTATGAATACGGCACCAATAGGCAAAAAAACAAAACGCATCAAATGCCCTTAAAGCGTTGAAGAGGCGCAAACATCAGAACTACCCTCACAAAAGTAGTTAATAATGCCAAAAAATTGTGGCACAAGACCGCAATCCCACTGCTATTTGCGTTGGCAACCTAACCACTCCCGAGGATACCCCTGAATGAAATCATCCCTGAGCCTCTCCAATGCGTCTGGCGCCTACATTGCTGCCACCTATGTTTGTCTGGGGCTGGGTGCCTTGGGGTTTCTTCTTGGATTGTGGAACGCAGAAATGCAGCTCAACGAAAAAGGCTACTACTTCACGCTATTGGCATTTGGCCTCTTCTCTGCCGTGTCGCTGCAAAAGTGCGTGCGCGACCGTGCTGAAGAAATCCCTGTGTCCGGCGCCTATTACGGCTTGTGCTACGGGGCCGTGGGCCTGTCGCTGTTGTTATTGACCACCGGCCTTTGGAATGCGACGCTGCTGCTCTCGGAAAAAGGCTATTACGGCATGTCCTTTGTTTTGGCGCTCTACAGCGCAGTGACGGTGCAAAAGAACGTGCGCGACAACAAACTCGTGCCGCTTAACCGTACGACGGAAGAATAGTTTGATTGGCGTCCTCCCTTCAGCCCGCGGATAACAACGGGGCGGGGACCGCACAAGGTGGCGTTTTTTTGCACCGCCGTCAGCGCTTGCGGGAAAAATACATTTTTGTGAAATGGCGGTTGGTGTAAAACGAATCCGCCAAAAATGCCTTGGGTGAGGCAAACAGCCCCAGCACTCTCCTGCTCACGGTTTCTATGTGCAATTCGGGATAACACGAGGCCGTGAATTCATGGCAGTAGTATTTGCCGGGTCCTGGGGAAAAATCGAAGTTGTAGGGGATGTTGGCATCGGCGCACTTCCTGGCGTGCTCTATGGCCCATGCCTGACAGCGGTCTGGACGCAGGACGATGATTTTGTCGGTGCGGCAGAAATCGATCACGTCAATGACCATCGATCCCTCGGCGATGGAGTGCACGACGTGGTTGTCGCCGATGTACAGCCCGCTGTGGCTGCACCCGCTCTCTCCCTTGGGGATGAAGTAACCATCCAGATAGTCGTCATAGGCCCGCATGATGACGTCACCCGGCCGAAGGATGTCCATCACCTCCCGCGTATCCCTTCCCTTGATCCGAAAAGACGTGGGCTGGTAAACCACAAACAAGGGCCATCGGAATATTCGGATGTCGCCAAAGATGGTCAGGGCCCAGCGTTTGAGCGCATAAAAACAGTCCGGCATGTGTGGCTCCCCTTTTTTGGTTTTTTGAACTTGGGCAACTGTACCCAAGGAAGGCCCAAAGACCAAGCCGCAGACGCAATACCCTCGGCAGCGCCCTATCGCGGCACGCAAACCGTATTTCTCGCCACCGCCACGGTAAGATGCAATCGATGCGCATCTTTCATGGGTGCTGCATTGCTTGTTCAACTTATTCGGACGTTTGCATGCAAGTCAATCTGCCTGTTACAGGCCATGAATACGATTACCCGGCGGACGACGTGTTGGTCTCCACCACCGATCTGCAGGGCCGCATCACCCACGGCAACCACGCTTTTTTTGCCACCAGTGGCTACAGCCGCGACGAATTGATCGGAGAAGCGCACAGCATCGTGCGCCACCCCGACATGCCGGAGGAAGCCTTCCGTGATTTGTGGGCCACCATTGGCCGGGGGCGCCCCTGGACTGGTATTGTCAAAAACCGCCGCAAAAACGGTGACCACTACTGGGTGCAGGCCAACGTCACCCCGGTGATGCAGCACGGCAAGCCCAAGTCCTATATGTCGGTTCGCTTCAAGCCCACCCGCCAGCAGGTGGCGCAGGCCGAGGCTTTGCATCTGCGCATTGCGGCGGAGCGTGCCAGTGGGCGCCCCACGTTCAAATTGCACGCGGGCAATGTGCGCAAGCTGGGCTGGCGCGACTGGCCAAAGCGCATCTACCGCCTGTCGTTCACCACCCGCATGGCCCTGTCATTGGCACTGATGGTGGCCTCTCTGCTGGTTCCGTTCATGGCCGGGATGACGGGATGGGTGGCGGTCGTGGCCCAGATGGCCACGCTGGGCGCGCTCAGTGCCGCCCTGTTGTGGTGGTTTCGCACCCAGGTGGAAATCCCCATGGACCGGGCAGACGCGCTGGCAGGCGAAATTGCGGGTTGCAACCTAACGACCGCAGTGGACCTGGGCGAGTCCGGCGAGATGACCATGATCTTGCGCCGCTTGTGGCAGATCCAGTTCAATCTGCGCGCCGTGATTGGCGATGTGCGTGCCGAGATTGACGGCATTTCGCACATGACACAAGAGGTCTCGCGCAGCAGCCACGACCTGTCCCAACGCACCGTGTCCCAGGCGACCAGCCTGGAGCACACCACCACCGCCATGCGCCACTTGTCGAATGCAGTTCAGCACACGGCACAGGCGGCGGAGCAGGTATCGGTGCAGAGCCGCCAAAGCAATGACGTGGCGGCGCGCGGCGGCCAGGCCGTGGAACAGGCCGGGGTGACGATGAACGCCATTGAGCAGTCGTCCAACAAGGTCACGGACATCATTTCCGTGATCGAAGGCATTGCGTTCCAGACCAACATCCTGGCGCTGAACGCGGCCGTGGAAGCGGCGCGCGCCGGTGAGGAAGGCCGCGGATTTGCCGTGGTGGCCTCCGAAGTGCGTAGCCTGGCGCAGCGCAGTGCCGCAGCGGCCCGCGAAATCCGGGTTCTGATCGGGACCTCGGTGGCGCAGGTGAGCGAGGGCGCCCAGCAGATGCAGCAAACCGCCCAGACCATTGCGCAGGTGGTGCAAACGGTCGCCCAGGTCAGTACGCTGATCCATGAGATCAGCGCCACCACGCGTGAGCAGTCCACCGGCATCGTGCAGATCAACGACTCGGTGCACGAACTGGAGCAGGTGACGCAGCAAAACGCCGCTTTCGTCAAGGAGTCGGCCGCGGCGGCCGATTCGCTAAACCTGAGTACCGTCACACTGGCGCGTTCGGTGCAAGTCTTTCGGATGCGTTAGCGCCAGAATTAATCATAGTAACTTGTCAGGATCGAGCCCGGCCAGGGTCTGCACGGCGGCGCGTATTTCCTCGGGCTGCAGGGCGGCAAAGCCCAGCAGCCAGCCGTCCACTTTGTGGGTACCCTGGTACAAGGCGCGCAAGCTGGGGGTGGCGATGCCCCTTGCCGCCGCCTGGCGGGTCAAAGCGGCTTCGCTGCCCGGGGGCAGAATCACGCCCACCTGCAAGCCGCCCACGCTGTGCATGGGCTGGGCCCAGGGCACCTGGGCGTGCAGGGCGTCCAGCAGCACGTCGCGGCGGCTGCGGTAGAGCTGGCGCATCCAGCGCAGATGCGCCGCAAAGTGTCCCTGGACCATGAAGTCCGCGGTGACCGCCTGGTTGAGTTGCGCCACATGCCCGTCGTACACCGTGCGCGCCGTGACCAGGGGCGCTACCAGGCCCGGGGGCAGCACGCTGTAGGCCATGCGCAACGAGGGGAACAGGGCCTTGGAAAACGTGCCGATGTAGATCACCCGCCCGGCCCGGTCCAGGCCCTGCAGGGCCGGCGTGGCGCGCCCCTCGTATTGAAACTCGCTGTCGTAGTCGTCCTCCACGATCCAGGCGCCGCACCGCTCGGCCAAGTCGATCAAGGCCAGGCGGCGCGCCAGGCTCAGGGTGTGGCCGGTGGGGTACTGGTGGGAGGGCGTGAGGTAGATCAGGCGCGGCGTGGGCAATTCCGGCTGCGGCGCCATGCCCTCGGCATCCACGGCCACATTCACCAACCGGGCCCCGGCGGTGGCGAAGGCGGTGCGTGCGCCCCGGTAGCCGGGCTCCTCCATCCACACCACATCGCCCTCGTCCAGCAGCAGGGTCGCCAGCAACTGCAGGGCCTGCTGGGAGCTGGTGAGCACCAGCACCTGCTCGGGCGCACAGCGCACCCCGCGTGACTGCACCAGGTACTGGGCGATGGCCTCGCGCAGGTCGGCGCGGCCTTGGGGGTCACCGTAGCGCAGGTACTGCTCGGGGTCCTGGCGCAAGCGCCGGTTGAGCAATTGGCGCCAGAGGGCATGGGGGAAGGCCCGCAGGTCCGGGCTGCCCGCCGCAAACGCCTGCAAGCGCATTGGCTCCAGGCAGCCGCCGCTGTCCACCATGCGCTGGCCCCGCCGGGACAGCGTGGCCGGCCTGCCCCAAGGTGCGCTCCCGGGCGCAGGCTCGGGGCTTGGGCGCTCCACGGCTGCGGCCATATCCACCGCCACAAAACTGCCTTCGCCCACGCGCCGCCGCAGGTAGCCTTCCACCTCCAGTTGGGCATAGGCGGCCTCGACCGTCACGCGCGAAATCGACAGGTCCTGCGCCAGCACACGCGAGGAAGGCAGCCGCTCGTGCAGGGCCAGACTGCCACTGCGGATGGCGCGGCGCAGCGTGGCGCACAGGCGCTCGCGCAGCCCCAGCCCGGGCTGGGACTCGGCATCAAACAAGTGGAGCCAGAGCCGGGGTTTTTGCTGTGCCATGGGCCTTGTGGATTGGTCTTATGGATGAGTGTTAATTGGTATCAATGGTAATGCCATTGGTCTCTACACTTCAGCCATCGCCCACCCCTTCCCTCGCTACAAAAGGAATTCACCATGTCAGCCTCTTCCCTGGTCCTTGCTTTTCCCCCTGCCTCACCCGAACAAACCTGCGACTACATGCTGCACAAGCTTAGTTTCCACGCCGATGCCTGGGACGTGGCCGCCGACCTGCGCAGTGGCATTGCCGACATCGTGGTGGTGGACACCCGCTCGGAGTCCTTGTATGCGCAGGGCCATGTGCCTGGTGCCATCAGTTTTCCGCACCGCCTGATGGACGCGGCAGGCACGGCCGCACTGGACCGCAGCAAGACCTATGTCACCTACTGCGACGGCATTGGCTGCAACGGCTCGACCAAAGGCGCCTACAAGCTGGCCAAGCTCGGCTTCACGGTCAAGGAAATGTTGGGCGGCCTGGACTTCTGGCTACGTGATGGCCACCCGGTGGCCACGGGCAGCGCGCCCGGCCAGATGGCGCCCGACGCAGCGCTGATCGAATGCGCGTGCTGAGCGTGCGGGCGGCCCGGCCCGAAGACGCCCCCGCGCTGGCCGATCTGTGTGCCGCACACGCCGCCTACGAGGGCCTGGACTACCAGGCCGCCGGCCACGCCCAGCGGCTGCACGCCGCACTGCACAGGGGGCGCTTGCATGCCTGGCTGGCCCTGCAGGACGAAACCGCCGTGGGCTATGTGTCCGTCACGCTGGATTTTGCGACCCTCAGCGCACAGCCTTTCCTGCACATGGACTGCCTCTATTTGGCGCCCGAGGCACGCGGGCAGGGGCGGGGCCATGCGTTGATGCAAGTGGCGCAGGCCTTTGGCAAAGCGCAGGGCTGCAGCACCATGCAATGGCAAACACCCAACTGGAACCAGGCGGCCCTGCAGTTTTATGAGCGCGCCGGCGCCAAGGGCTTGGCCAAGCAGCGCTACACCCTGGCGCTGTATTAAAAACAAGCACTTGTAAATTCTTCGCGAACGGCACGAAGCATGCGATGCATGGATCGGCACTACCTCGCCATACCAGTCAGGATGATTTCGCTCTAGCGGCAATACGACTGCGTGGCCTGCGCAGGGCCGCTGTCTCCGCTGCCAAACTGAAACTCCCAGCAGGCCGACTTGCCCGCGTTGGGCCGCTGGGACAACAGGGCCTCCAGGGCCGCGCCGGTGAGCGCTTTGTAGCGGATGTGGTTCACCCCCGCCGGGCTGGTCAGGCTGTCGCCACCATTGAGCGAGGTGCTGAACGCCCGGGGCGCTTCAAACTGCAGCACCTGGTAGCCATCGGCGGCATCGTTCAACAAGCGCATGCTGGTCACCCGGAAGGGCTGCACCGGCGGCTTGCGCAAAGGCCTGAACTTGGTGCGCTGATGGGCCAGGTCCGGGCTGGGCGTACCCCGGAAACACGAGAGCACATAGGGCGAAGCGTCGGTGACGTGGTAGCTGTAGCCTGCCGGCGCATTGGCGACCGGGCTGGTGTTGCCACCGCACATGCCGTCGCGCTCCGCCACACTGCCGTCGGCGTTGTGGTAGCCAAAAATGGCAAAACCGTCCAGCGCCCAAGCCAGCGGATGGGTGTCCCAGTACCTGGCGGGCTTGCCCGCCATCATGCAGATGGGCGCTGCGTGGTAGTGGTAGTCATCGGCCCGGCCCGCGTGGCCATTGCACAGGTCCAGCTCGCCCTGCTCCTTGGTGTCGCCGTGTAGGCAGCCCCCTTGTTTGCAGGGGTTGAAGATGGGCACGCCGTTGATCGCCACGCCAATGGGGCCATCCACGGCGGTCGTGGTGGTGGAGGCGATGGCCGGATTCAGCGGAATCCTCCAGGCATTCGCGCCGGTAAAGTCCTGTGCGATGGGCACCTGCAGATTGGTCGCCGTGATGCCATGCATCATGGCGTGGGTGGGCAGGCCGTGCGATGCAATCGCGGCATAGCTGCCGTCGCAACTGACCGTGGCGGTGCCCGTGGTCGAAGCCAAGAGCGAGTTGCGCACATGCGCACAGTTCGCCGCAGCACCAGGCTCGGCAGCAAACGCCCCCTGCATGCCCACCAGCATGGCGACCGCGGGCCATCGCCCTGCCAAGCGCATGGAAAAACCGCCCCTCGCCCGCGGCGCAGCGGCCGCGCGGTTCACGGCCCCGTTCATGGCCCGACCACCCGGACCTTGCACAACAAGGTGTTGTCCGCGTTCAGGTCCGAGCTCCACACCAGTTGGGCGGCTGGGTCCCAGCGGATATCAAAATAGCCGTCTTTGACACCCGCCTGCGCTTGCGTGTACACCGTGGCGCGTTCCCAGGCCGTGGTGTCAAAGGCAGCGGCTTTCCAGCCCGCAGGCTCCGCCGTGGTTTTGATCTGGCAGGTCTCCATGGGGTTGCGGTCCCGCGCGCAACCGGGGTTCAGCGGCGCCTTGTGCAGGACCAGGCAGCGCATGGCGGCGTTGGACACCGCCACCACTTTGCCGGTCGTGGTGTCGGTCACCTGCATGACGAAGCCGCCGTCCCCCATTTTCTGGCGGGGCGTGCCGATGTACTCCAGCCCGGTGTCGTTTTCCTTGTAATCCTTGACCACAAAATTCAGGTCGAAGGGGTAGCTGGCGTCGAAGTAAAAGGTTTCGGCATTGAAGGAGCGTTCGGTGGTGATAGGCACCGAGTCTTCGGCAACGAAACGCTCACCGAGGTGCAGCGAAAACCAGTTGTCGGCCCACACCTCGCCCTTGAACCGGTGCGCCGTGCCCGCCACACCCGGCGCGCAGAAAGCGCCGACCAGCACCGCCAACACCGTCGCCATGGACCGTGACTTTTTCATAGAACCCACTCCTTAAAAAGCGCAGCGCCCCGGCGCCGCCGAATCAAAACTTGACGGTGGTGGACCGCGCTTGAGGCGCCATCCAGACCTGTTGGGGCCGGTAAGAGACAAGCAGCACCGGCTGGAATTCCTTGGGCAATTGCACAGTCACGGCGGAGATGGCCTGTGTTGCCTTCGCCTCGGCAACCACCTCGACCGGTGTGCTGTGGGGATGCGCGCCGGGCGCCACCACAGTCTGCATGGCGCGCTCGCGCAGCGCGGCCTGCACCTGCTCAGCATCCGGCCAGGTCCAGTGCGTGAGGGTCGCCACTTTGCCAGCCGCCAGGATGAGCCCGGTAGCGGCCTGGAATTGGCGCTGGGCACGCAGCAAGTCGCTCTGAAACTCGTGCGGCGGCATGGCCGCATACTGCAACACGAATTCCTGCACCGTGCGCTGCGGCGCCAGCGCCCGGTGCAGCACATCGGTGAAGTCCAGCCGGAAGGTCAGGGCCATATGGGTGCCCTCCCGCAGCACCAGCGTGAGCCGGTTGGCCTGCAACTCGTGCGCCACGGCGTGGGTCCCGCACCACCAGAATGCCAAAATACAAAGAATGCGTTGGGTCATGTGTCCATCGTAGTTGGCAAGCAGCCGAGAAAAATGACATCTTTGTTATCGTCCATCACACACATCCCAAGCATCAAAAACAACTCCAACCCTTATAAACAGTGCGTAGACAGCTATAAATTATGTAGCAACTGCAACATCCCCTTACCCCGCATGAAATACCAATCGACCGCCTTCACCCAGCCCTTCCCAAGCCCAGAGCGGGCGGTACTTTTGTCCGTCAAGGGGGTGGGGCCTACCGTCATCACTCGGCTGGAGCAACTGGGCTTTCACTCGCTGAGGCAACTGGCGGGTGCCAACGCCACGCACATTGTGGAAAGCGCGGCTGCCCTGCTGGGGTCAACGTGCTGGAAGAACAGCCCCCAGGCCCGGGCCGCCATTGAGGCGGCCATCATGGCGGCTGCGCATGCGCCAATGACACCTTCCACGCCACCGCCTGTGCAGAAAACAGAGGTCACGGCAAGCGCGCTTGCACCGTTTCTGCACCTGCGCAATCTGGGGCCGAAGTCGGCCGCCATGCTGGTGGCGGCGGGCATCCACTCCCCCGATCAACTGCGCACGCTGGGTTCGGTGCGCGCGTTTGCCACGGTCAAGGCCTCGGGCGCTGCTGCCAGCCTCAACCTGCTGTGGGCACTGGAGGGCGCCATCACGGGCGAGTCCTGGCAAGAAGTGGCCCGCGAGCACCGGACCAGTTTGCTGCTGGCGCTGGAGACACACCAGCGCATGGGGGTTTGAGGCTTAACAGGCCTCCAGGCCTTATACAACGTGCGTAAACAGCTATAAAAATAGTAGCAATAAACAACTTCGCCACGCCCGGCGACCGTCACACCCACAGGCGGTACAGCCAAAATCCTTCGTCTTCTAGCACCGCCTTTTTCAACTCGGTGGGGCTCAGGCCCGTGACACGGCGGGTGTCACGGCACAGGTGGGCCTGGTCGGCGTAGCCACCGTCTGCCGCGATGTCGGACCAATTGGGGGTACTTGACTCTACGGCCGTGCGGGCCTGAATAAAGGACTCTTCGCTGCGCGCCAAGCGCCGCAGGTCCCGCAGCGGCAGGCCCGCCCACTGCTTGATGCGCCGCTCCACCTGGCGCAGGCTTTGGCCCACGCCCGAGGTAGCGGCCCGCAATGCCAAACCCTCGACCCAATAACGCTGGCGGTCCGCCGCAGGCATGGCCTCCTGGCGCACCGCGCTCCAGCGCGGCTCCAGAAAGGCTTCCACCAGTTGCACCCGCGTGGCATCGTCAGGCGCTTGCGCCACGGCCTGCCCCAGGGCCTGCCACGCAGCGCCCAAAACGGTCTCCATCGGCACCACGCGGTTCACCAGGGCTGCGAGGTCCACATCGGCCAGGGCCCGCACCGCCGCGGGAATCAGGATCACCATGAAGGAGCTGACTGGCCCGGGGTTGACGCTGACCGATGGCAGGGTTTGCGGGCCCGCAAACGCCAGCTTCGGCAATGGCTCGTGGATGGACTCGTCGCCACGGCGAATGATGGTTGACTCGCCCTGCAGCAACCAGGTCATGCTGCAAAAAGCCCCGGCCGGAAAATGGTTGTAGCGCTGCTCGACGCGCAGCTCCGCACCCAACGTGCTGCGCGTCACATAGGTCCGCACGCAGGACGCGAGCGACAGGCGGGGTGCGATCAAGGCGGCGTGGGTGGGCACATGCATGCGCGCAGTGTAAAACAGCCCCGGTGTCGTAATCGTTCAATACACCCCACGCAGGCCGTGGGACACTGCGCGCACCATGCATCCAGTCATCCTCCAACAGGTCCACAAGATCTACCACCTCGACCAGGTCGGCGTGCCCGCACTGTCCGACATCACCCTCGACATCCGTGCCAACTGCTTTACCGTGATCTCCGGGCCCTCGGGCAGCGGCAAGACCACCTTGCTCAACCTGATCGGCTGCATCGACCGGCCCGACCAGGGCGAAGTCATCGTGGCGGGCCAGCAGGTGCAGCAGATGTCGGACGACGACCTGTCCGACTTTCGCGCCCGCCACCTGGGTTTCATTTTTCAGAACTTCAATTTGCTGCCGGTGCTCACCGCTTTTGAAAACGTGGAATACCCGCTGCTGCTCACCGGCATGCCCGAGGCCCGCCGACGCGAGCGTGTGCTGGCCTTGCTGGACGCGGTGGGCCTGGCCGACAAGGCGCGCAACCGCCCCGGCCAGTTGTCGGGCGGGCAGCGCCAGCGCGTGGCCATTGCGCGGGCCTTGGCACCGGCACCCAAGCTGGTGCTGGCCGACGAACCCACGGCCAATCTGGACAGCCAGACCGGCGCGGCCATCATCGCCCTGATGCGCAAAATGCAACGTGAACAGCAGGTGGCCTTTGTGTTTTCTTCGCACGACCCGATGGTGCAGGCCGAGGCCGACGACACCGTGGTTTTGCGCGACGGGCGCATCACCTCGATAGAGCGCAGCACAGAGCAGATGGGGGCAGCAGCATGAAGACCTTTTTGCTTGCCCTGCGCAATCTGTTGCGCAACCGCCGCCGCTCGGTGACCACCTTGCTGGCCATGGTGATCGGCCTGACCGCCACGCTGCTGTTTGGCGGCTACAGCAGCAACTCCATTTTGGCCATGCAAACCGGTTATGTGCAGGTGGAGGGCCATTTGCAAATCCAGCGCCAGGACTACTTTTTGTACGGCAGCGGCAACCCGGCGGCCTACGGCATTGCCGACTACCAGCGCATCATGGCTCTGGTCAAAGCCGATCCGGTGCTGCAGCCCATGCTGACCGTGGTGACCCCCAAGCTGAACCTGGGCGGCATTGCCGGCAACTTTGCCGCCGGGGTGTCCAAAACCGTGCTGGCGGCCGGCGTGGTGGTGGATGAGCAAAACCAGATGCGCGAGTGGAACGACTACGGCAGCCTGAGCTACTCCCACCCCCTGGCGCTGACCGGCACCGCGCAGGAGTCCGCCGTGATCGGCACCGGCGTGGCGCGCCTGCTGCAACTGTGCGGACCGCTCAACGTGCCCAATTGCCACGCGCCACCCAAGACGCCGAGCAGCAGCGCGCCTAAGCAGGCCCCCGATGACATCCTGGCCCTGTCTGCGCTGGAAACACCCGCGCCCAGCGCCGCCAGCGCCACCCAGATCGAGCTGTTGGCCGCCAACGACCACGGCGTGCCCAATGTGGCGGCCCTGAATGTGGTGAAGGCGGAGAACTATGGCCTGAAGCAGTTGGACGACATCTTCATGGAAATGCACCTGGCACAGGCGCAAAAGCTGATCTTTGGTGGCACCGCGCCGCAGGTCACGGCCATTCAGCTGCAACTGCAGCACACCCACCAGATCCCGCAGGCCAAGGCACGCCTGAACGAATTGCTGGCAAGCTCCCTGAAAGACGCCCAGCTGGAGATCCAGGACTTTGAGACCCTGGTGCCGATTTACGGCCAGACCATCCAGTTTTTCGATTCCGTCTTTGGTTTCATCGCCACGCTGATCGGCGTCATCGTCTTGTTCACCGTGGGCAACACCATGAGTATGGCGGTGGTGGAGCGCACCGTGGAAATCGGCACCCTGCGGGCCATGGGCCTGCGCCGCAGCGGCATCCGCCGCCTGTTCATGGTGGAGGGCATGCTGCTGGGCAGCATCGGTGCGCTGCTGGGCGTGTGCATCGCCCTGGGCGTGGCCAGCCTGATCAACCACAGCGGCCTGACCTGGACCCCGCCCGGCTATGTCTACGCCTACCCTTTGCGAGTGCGGGTCTGGGGCAATGCGCCACTGATCCTCGGCAGCGCCGTGGGCTTGGTACTGGTGGCCATCGTGTCGGCCTGGTGGCCTGCCAACCGGGCGTCCCGGCTGGCGATTGTTGATGCGCTTCGGCATGTTTGAGGAAGTAAAAATGCGTGTTCTGAAAAGTGTTCTTGCCAGCATCCTGCTGCTCACCCTGGCCGCTGCGGCCCTTGCTGCGGCGCCCAACGCCCAGGACATCCTGGCCGCCAGCGACGCCGTGCGCAACCCGGCCCAACCGTTCGGCCTGCTGACCCGGCTGGTGGAGTACCGCAACGGCAAGGAAACCGCCAATATGAGCCTGGCCATTTACGCCAAGGCCGAGGCCAGCGGCGGCCAGTTTCGCAACTTGGTGCGCTTCGTCACCCCGGTGCGCGACGCCAACAAGCTGATGCTCAAAAGCGGCAACGACCTCTGGTTTTACGACCCCGCCAGCAAGGCCAGCATCCGCATGTCGCCCCAGCAGCGCCTCTTGGGCCAGGCCGCCAATGGCGACGTGGTCACCGTCAACCTGGCGCTGGACTACCAGGCCACACTGGCGGCCGAGGAAGACATCCAGGACGGCGACCGCAAGCCCCGCCACTGCTACAAGCTGGCGCTGGCGGCCACCTCGCCCGACGTGACCTACCACCGCATCGAACTGTGGGTGGACACCGCCACCAAACAACCCGTCAAGGGCAAGTACTACTCGGAGAGCGACCGGCTGCTCAAGACCGCCTACTACCGCAAGGTGGAAAAGCATCTGGGCGCGGACCGCCCCACCGAAACCGTCATCATCGACGGCCTGGACCCCAACTGGGTCACCGTGATGCGCTACTCCGACTGGACCTGGCGCGACGTACCCGAGGCCTGGCTGCAACGCGACTACCTGCCGCGTTTCAAAGCCGAATGAAGCGGCCTGTGGTGCGCCACACGCTGGGCGGCTGGGCCCTGCTGGCAGCCCTGGCGGTGTTGGCGGCTGGGCCGGTACGGGGGCAAAACGTGGCGGAGGCGCCCGACACCGAGGGCGCGGCGCTGCTGCTGGCCGACCAGGCCCCCGCCGCCGCCGAGCACGCCAAAGACTGGCAACTGTCCCTCGAAGGCGCCTTGGGCGAAACCGCTCAGCGCTATGGCAAGGGCACGGTGCAACACCAGCGCCTGTCGCTGGACCTGCAGCTCGACACCCAGGTCAGCGAAGGCTGGCGCGCCGTGCTGTCGGACCAGCTGGACCAGCGCTGGCAGCGCCAACCCGAAGACAGCAGCGCCACCAACACGCTGAAAGAAGCCTACCTGAGCTGGCAGCCCAGCCCGGAGCGTGCACTGGATGTGGGGCGCGTCAACGCCCGCTACGGCGTGGCCTCGGGCTACAACCCCACCGACTATTTCCGCAGCGGCGCCAACCGCTCCATCGTCGCCATCGACCCCGCCAGCCTCAAGAAAAACCGCCAGGGCAGCGTGATGCTGCGTGGCCAAACGCTGTGGAGCGGCGGCTCGCTCACCGCCATCGCCTCCCCGCATCTGGCGGACCAGCCCAGCGACGCCTCCTTCAGCCTGGACCTGGGCGCGACCAACCGGCAAGACCGTTGGCTCTTGGCCCTGAGCCAACGCCTGTCCGAGAACCTCACACCCCAGTGGCTGCTGTACGGTGAAAACACCCAGTCGCCCCAGCTCGGCTTCAACCTCACGGGCTTGCTGGGCCAAGCCACCGTGGCCTATGTGGAGTGGTCGGGCGGGCGCAGCGCCTCGCAACTGGCACAGGCATTGCAGGGCGCCGACGACACCGCCTTTCGCTCCCGACTGGCCACCGGCCTGACCACCACCACGCAGAACAAGCTGTCGTTGACGTTGGAATACGACTTCAACGGCGCCGCACCCAGCGCGGACGCCTGGACCGCCCTGGCCCGGCAGGCGCCACAGGCCTATACGCAGTACCGCGCTTGGGCACAAGGCCAACTGGATTTGCCCACCCAGCAGTCCGTGTTTCTGTACGCCAGCTGGCAAGACGCCCTGCAGAACCAGCTCGACCTCAACGCCATGCTGCGCCACAACCTGGACGACCACAGCCAACTGGTCTGGCTGGAAGCCCGCTACCACTGGAGCCACACCGACCTGGCCCTGCAATGGCAGCACAACCGCGGCACCGCCGGCAGCGAGTTCGGCGCTTTGCAGCAGGAGCAGGTGGTACAGCTGCTGCTGCGCTACTTCTACTGAACCGAAATAGGGCGGCGTCGCACAAATCCACGCGGGCGGTATGGGCTTGACAGTAGCTTGACAGTACCCAGCACATCCCCCACCATCGTCTTGCCACATCTACACATCAACGATTGGAGATACCCTATGAAATACGCAGCTGTTTTGGTGGTCCTGTTGTTCGGCAGCCCCCATGGGGGGCAGGCGAAAGACCTGGTGTTTGTAGGGCAAGACTACCCGCCCTTTAACTGGGCCGAAGGCAACGAAGTCAAGGGCGGGATGGCGGAGGTGATGAAAAAGGCCTGCGAAAAACTGCGCTACAACTGCAAATTCAGCATTGTTCCGCTGGCCCGCGCCATCAAGATGCTGGAAGACGGCAGCGCCGATGGAGGGGCAGACGGCGTGATGAGCCTGATCCCCAACGCCGAGCGCGGGGCCTTTGCCACGTTTTCCCCCACCCTGGTGGTCTCCACCCTGGCCTATTTCGGGTCCAAGGGCAAGGTCAAAAAGGTCGGCAGCTTGAAAGAGCTGGACGGCTGGACCGTCGGCGTTGCCCGCGCCTCCACCAGTTCCAAAATGGTGCTGGAGCACAAGAAACAGGTGCCGACTTTGACGGTCGTCGAAGAAGTCACGAACGAAACCATGGTTAAGAAGTTGCAGGGCGACCGCTATGGCGACAAAGGTGCCATCTTCGGTGGCGACGCCATCCTGGAATACGAAGCGAAGCAAGCCAAGTTGGAGATCGACATGATCTTGAGCGGTGGCGCACAGAACTTCACCACCGCGTTCTCCAAGAAAAGCGTGGATGCCCAGACCTTCACCGCCCTCACCCAAACACTGGAAGGCATGAAAAAGAGCGGCGAAGTCAAAGCGATTTTGGACAAGTTCGGGCTGAAGACCGACTGATTCCAGCACCTCGCAGTCTTGCCGCGCATAACGGCCTGTGCCGCCGTAAACCATCTGTGGCGTCAGGGTAGGGTGTCGGCCAGGCTTTGGGCAATACCTGCCAGCAGGTCAAACTGGGCCGAACCGTTCAGGATCAAGTCCCCCCATACGCGGGCACTCATCCACCAGTTGTGGCAAACACGCCAGCAAGGCGGGGCAGCGCTTCACCAAGGATGGCTCCAATGGGCCAGACAGCGCAGGGTGGATACGGCTTGGCGGAGACTCGTTTTACAAATCCAAAGTGGGGCTTTGGATTTGTAATCAAAAAAGGCGGATTCCGCAGGTTCAGATACGCCCACAGCACCCGCAAATACTGCGTAAACAGCTATTAATTTAGTAGCAATCACACCCCCAAACATCAAATCGATACCCATGGGGTAGTCCGCCCCGGCAGAATTCCATGACAAAATAATGTCATGCTTTTGTCACTCATTTACCAGGAGTGACACAATCCCAGCCACCCCAGGAGTGTTTATGGCCCGCAACGTGTCCACCGCAGACGCAGAAGTCATTTTGGCCCTCGTCGCCGCGCACCCTGAGGGCATGGGCATTGCAGCGCTTGAAGACGCGCTGGCGCAGCGCGGGGGCCAGCCGATGGTGCGCCGCACCGTGCAGCGGCGGCTGGACCGGCTGTTGGGCGAGCAAAAATTGGTCACGCAAGGCGAAAGCGTTGCCCGTGTCTACAAACTGCCGCCCCACACCGGCACCCCCCCCTTGCACGGTGTTGAATCACTCGACGTCCCCATGTCAGCAGAGGGCGCACAGGTAGCCGTCCAAGTACGACAGGCCTTGATGCACCGTCGCCCGGTCGGCTACCAGCGTGCTTTTCTCGAAGCCTATGTACCGGGGACAACGTGGTATTTGCCCGAGGCGCTGCGTGCCCAGCTTCACGACATGGGGCGCACCTCTGCGGGCCCGCGCGCTGCGGGCACCTATGCGCGGGACATTTTGAATCGCTTGCTGGTGGACCTCTCCTGGGCATCCTCCCGCCTGGAGGGCAATACCTACAGCCGCCTAGACACCCAAAACCTGATCGAATTCGGGCAGGCAGCCAAGGGCAAGGACGCACAGGAAACGCAGATGGTCCTGAACCACAAGGCCGCCATCGAGATGCTGGTGGAAGACGCCGATGCGGTGGAGTTCGATGCGTTCACCTTTCAAAATCTGCACGCCGTCTTATCGCAAAACCTGATGCGCGAGGATGCCGCCAGCGGGCGCTTGCGTCGCCGCCCGGTGGAGATTTCGGGCACCGTTTTTTACCCGTTGGCGATGCCGCAGGTGCTGGAGGATTGTTTTCGCCTGTTGCTGGAAAAAGCCCAAGCCATCACCGACCCCTTCGAGCAGGCCTTTTTCCTGATGGTTCAACTGCCCTATCTGCAGCCGTTTGAAGACGTGAACAAACGCGTGTCGCGCATCGGTGCCAACATCCCGCTGATCAAGCACAACCTGTGCCCCCTGTCCTTTGTCGATGTGCCGGAACGCGCGTATGTGGAGGGCACCCTGGGCGTGTACGAGCTCAACCGGATAGAACTGCTGCGGGATGTTTTCGTGTGGGCCTACGAGCGTTCCTGCCAACGCTACCTGGCCATCACCCAGTCCTTGGCGGACCCCGACCCCTTGAAGATGCAATACCGGCAGGCCTTGATCGACGCCGTGCAAACCATCGTCAAAGACCTGCGGGTGCCCACGCACGACGCCCTGCTGCAATTGGCCCGGGCGTCGGTTCCCGAAAAAGACCAAGAAGCATTTGTGCGCCTGCTGGCACAAGCCCTCGATCAGCTCCACGAAGGGAGCGTGGCGCGCTACCGCCTCAAACGCTCGGAGTTCATGCCCTGGCGGTCCATGATGGATGCCCATGAAAAGCAATGAAATATGCCATTTCGGCATGCTGGCAATGCGTAAGCAGCTATAAAATCTATAGCAAAAGCAAGCTGTACCACATCCTTACAGCATGAAGCCCAGGTCCGTCGGGTAGTCCGCCCGCCCGGCGCTGGTGCCGAAGTTGACGATGTTGGGCAGGATGCCGGCCATCTCGCTGTCGGCCACGCCAAACCATTTGGCCAGCGTGGCGGCGTACTGGTCTACCGAGGTGCTGGGCAGCAAGCGGCCCTGGCCCACATGCCACTGGTCGGCCAGCGCGTAGTTGCCGCCGCTGTCTTTGGTGTCGCCCACGCTCACCGGGGGCGCAGTCCCGTAGAAAGCCTGGCCCTTGACGGCGCCGCCCACAATGAAGTGGTGGCTGCCCCAGCCGTGGTCGGAGCCGTCGCCGTTGGAGGCCAGGGTGCGGCCAAAGTCGGAGGCGGTGAAGGCCGTGACCTGACTGGCCACGCCCATATCTACGGTCGCGTTGTAAAAGGCGGTCATGGCGCTGCTGACCCGGTCCATCAGCGTGGGCTGCTGCGCGATTAGGTTGTCGTGTAAATCGAATCCGCCCAAGGACACCATGAACACCTGGCGCCGGGCGCCCAAGACGCTACGCCCTTTGATCAGCCGGGCCACCATCTGTAGTTGCAATGACAGTGAATCAGTTCCAAACTTGGTGGGAAACGGACGCAAATCGGGAACAGTTCCTTCCGTCGACGGCGACAGCGCCAATGCTGCCGTGACGGCGGCCTCGGCGGCCATGGCACGCGCCGTCACGGTGTTGTATTCGTTCTCCAAGGTGTGTGTCCGGCTCTGGCGTATCAGGGTGTCGATGGCGCTGCGCACATTGGCGGAGCCGAACACCGTGGCGTTGGTGGCGGGCTTGATTTTGATGGCCCCGCTGGTGCTGAGTTGGTACTGCAGCGCGGTGTCGCCCGACAGGAACACCGCGTTGCCCGTGACCGACATGCCGGTGAACAGGGAATTGCTGTTCAGGCCGTTTTGCAGCACCAGGTCGCCGATGTTGCCACCCCAGCCCACCTTGGAGCCCTCGGGCGAGGACGATTGCCAGATGGATTGCTGGTCGTTGTGCGAAAACAGCTGTGGCGGCCGGGGGTAGAGCGCCTTGTTGGCGCTGTTGTACTGGACCCGGGTCAGCGGTTTGACCAGCGGCCCCACATTGAGCTGCACGGCCGCCTTGCCGGTGTTGAACAGATTGGCCAGCCCCGCCATGGAGGGGTGCAGCGCGTACTGGTGCGCCACGCCCACCACGTCCAGCGGTGCCACCGTCGGCGTGAGCAAGGTCGCCGCCAGCGCAGATTTGGCCAGCGCAATGCCCCCGGCAGCCTGCCCCGCACCACCGCCGCGAATGGTGCTGTACTGGTTGTAGCTGGTGTCGTCGTAGCTGATGACGGTGTTGGCGTAGTCGTTGCCGCCGTACAAAAACACGCAGACCAGGGCCTTGTAGTCGCCCGCCGGCGCATTGAAGGCCGCCGCCTCGCCCATGGCGGCCAGGTTCAGGGCCAATGGCAAGGCAGTGCCGGTGAGGGCGAGCTGGCCCGAACGTCTCAAAAAATCCCGTCGGGTGTGCAACTGGGGTGGGAACAAAGGCATGGGGCGCTTTCTTATTTCTGGATCAGGTATTCGGCGCTGGCCATCACCATCAGCACCGCCGCGCAGACGCGAAGGCGCAAGTTGGTCCCAGTGGTAGTGGTGGAAGCCACCACGCCCGCCATGCTGCCGACCGCCGTGGTGATCAGGTTTTGGGTGGCCACCGACAGTTGCCCGCCGCACAGCAGCAGGTTCAAGCGCTGCACCAGCGCGCTGGGGCTGAGTGCCGTAGGGCTGGTCGCCAGCGCCAACTCGCTGGTATAGGCCGCCTTGATGTCGCCCTTATTGAGGCCCCGATCCAGATTGTCCAGCAGGTAATTCAGGTAGCCGCCCACGCTGCTTTCGGTGACCAACTGGAATTCAGGTGCCACCGCGCCCACGCTCAGTGCGCTGGACGGCGGAACATAGCCCGGGCGGAAGAAATTGAACACCGAGGGTGAGCGCAAGGGGCTTTGCCCCAACTGCAAGCCGGGGTTGCTCAGGTCTTCGATCTTCCAGGCGCCACTGGCGGACGCCGCGCCAAAGGTGCGCGCCCACTGCACAAGACGCAGCATGGGTTCGCGCAACTTACCGTATTCGGTGGCACTCAAGCCCGCGGGGCCGCGCGCCTCGTTGTCCATCAAAATCGCGGCAAACACAAAGGCCAGATCGCCCCGCACCCCGGCGCCATTGTTGGCAAACACGGCCGCCACCCGCGCCACATAGGCGGGGCTGGGGTTGCTGGTGACCAGGCGCTGGATCATCTGTTTGCAGAAAAACGGCGCGGTGTTGGGGTGCTTGAACAGGGTGTCCAGCGCCGTCTTCAGGGCGTCCGCACCGGGCGTGTTGGCGGCAACGGTGACGCCCAGAAACGTGGCCGCCAAGGTGGAGTGGTTGCTGGCGGTGAGCACCATGGGCAACCTGGCAAACGCGGTATTGCCCACCGTGCGGGTGCCACCGCCGTTCTGCGCGATGACCGTGGGGACGTTCTGGCTTTGGTCCACGTCGTAGCCGGTGAACACCCGGGCCAGGTTGCTGACATCGCTGGCGGTGTAAGTTTCCTGCGGTTTGCCGGCGCCGTCGAGTTGCAGCGTGCCATCCGCATTGAGCAGGTACAGGCCCACGCTGAACAATTGCATTACCTCGCGCGCGTAGTTCTCGTCGGGTTGGCGCCCCGAAGAGTTTTCCTTTTTGTTGCCCTTGGTGTTGAGGTAGTAGCCCATGGCCACATTCAGCGTGACGGCCTCCAGCAGGTCCCGGTAGTTGCCCAGCGCATGGGTGCACAGGGTGTCCCAGTAGTGCGCCATGGCATGGCTGCGCCAGCTGAAATCCAGCCCCGAGAGCGACACCACAAAAAACTCGGACAAGGCCAGCGCCATGCGTTTGCGCACGGGGTCAGGGGCGGTCATCAGTTGGTTCCAGGCCATGTAGTCGCCCTGGCGGCTGCTGTCGTAGTAGTTTTCCGTACTCAGCACATTGTCATAACCTTGGCTATTGAGCCAGTCCCAGCCAGTGGTGCCCAACGAGGCCCCCACCTGGCCCTCCAGCCACGGGGCAAATCCCAGGCTGCGCACCGCGGCGATGTCCGCATCGCTGGCCGACAACTGCGCCTGCAATAGAAAGCGGGCCGCCTCTTCATCGCTCGCCGCGCTGGGGTAGGTGTGGCCCGTGGTACTCAGCTTGATGCTTCGCCCGGGGATGCTGGGGGCGGCCGAACTGTCTGCCGCAGAACCGCCACCACCACACGCCGTCAGCGCCGCTGCGGCCAGCGCCACGCCCACGCGGGCCTGAGCCCCTGTGGACCGTGCCGCAGGGGGCGCTGCCTCGGGGGCAGTGGGGATAGCGGTGTCATCAATCAGGTCAAAAGCCATGGGGAATGCAGCCAAAAATAAAACATTGTTTTCCCGAGGTTAATCGGGGACCCGCAGGTCCGCGAGTGGCCTTGCAAATTGTTACCAATTTGACCTGGGGCAAAACTTCATGTATCAAGCGCATTGGGTCGGGTTCTCCTCCATATCCACCGCCAGACTGGCGCGCTATAGTCAAAAAATGCATACCCATCTCAACGATCTGCACCCCGCAGGCCTGCGGCGCAACAAGGTTGTCAGCGCTACGGAGGCCGTGCGCCTGATCCACAGCGGCGACACGGTGGCCACGGGCGGCTTTGTGGGCATCGGTTTTGCCGAGGAAATTGCGGTGGCGCTGGAAGCACGGTTTTTGCAAACGCAGGCAGAGACCGGACAAGGCGCCCCCCGCGACCTGACCCTGGTGTACGCCGCAGGCCAGGGCGACGGCAAGACCCGGGGCCTGAACCACTTTGGCCACAAAGGTTTGTTGCGCCGGGTGGTGGGCGGGCACTGGGGCCTGGTGCCCGCGCTGCAGCAATTGGCCGTGAACAACGAGATTGAGGCCTACAACCTGCCCCAGGGCGTGCTGACCCATTTGTTCCGCGACATTGCCGCGGGCAAGCCCGGCACCCTCACCCATGTCGGGCTGGACACCTTTGTAGACCCCCTGCACGGCGGCGGCAAGATCAATGCCTGCACCACCGAAGAGCTGGTGCGCCGCATGGAAATCGACGGCAAGACCTACCTGTTCTACAAGGCCTTTCCCATTTCAGTGGGCATCATCCGCGCCACCACGGCTGACCCGGATGGCAACCTGAGCATGGAGCGCGAGGCGCTCACCCTTGAAGCCCTGGCCATTGCCATGGCCGCGCGCAACAGCGGCGGCATCGTGATTGCGCAGGTGGAGCGCCTGGCCGAGCGCGGCACGCTGAACCCGCGCATGGTCAAGGTGCCCGGTGTGCTGGTGGATGCGGTGGTGGTCGCCACCGACCCCGCCCACCACATGCAAACCTTCTCCGAAGCCTACAACCCGGCCTACTCCGGCGAGATCCGGGTGCCCATGGATTTGTTGGCCCCCATGGCCCAGGGGGAACGCAAGGTGATTGCCCGGCGGGCGGCGCTGGAGCTCAAGCCCAACGGCGTGGTGAACCTGGGCATTGGCATGCCCGAAGGCGTGGCAGCGGTGGCGGCCGAAGAAAAAATCATCGACCTGCTGACCCTGACCACCGAGCCCGGGGTGATTGGCGGCATTCCTGCCGGGGGCCTGAGCTTTGGCGCGGCGGTGAACACCCAGGCCATCATCGACCAGCCCAACCAGTTTGACTTTTACGACGGCGGCGGCCTGGACATTGCCATCCTCGGCCTGGCCCAGGCCGACGCCCAGGGCAACCTGAATGTGAGCAAGTTCGGCAGCCGGCTGGCCGGCGCCGGTGGCTTCATCAACATCAGCCAGAACGCCAAACGCGTGGTGTTTGTGGGCACCTTCACCGCCGGCGACCTGCAGACCGAGGTGCAAGACGGGCGCCTGCACATCAAAAGCGAGGGCACCCAGCGCAAATTCGTGCAGGCGGTGGAGCACCGCACCTTCAGCGGACGGGTGGCGCGCGCACGCGGCCAGCAGGTGCTGTACGTGACCGAGCGCTGCGTGTTCCGCCTGGCGGGCACGCCGGAGCAACCGGCGCTGGAGCTGACCGAGCTGGCGCCGGGTGTGGACCTGCAACGCGATGTGTTGGCGCAGATGGACTTTTTGCCGCTGATCAGCCCGCAGCTCAAAACCATGGACCCGGCCCTGTTCGCCGCCGGCCCCCTGGGCCTGCGCGAACGCCTGCTGGCCACGCCCCTGGCGCAGCGCCTGGAGCTGGACCGCGAGCACCGCCTGCTGTTCATCAACTTCGAAGGGCTTTCGGTCGAGAGCATGGACGACATCGCCGCCATCGAAGCCTTGGTCACCCGCCTGCTGGAGCCGCTGGACGCGCGGGTGGCGGTGGTGGCCAACTACGACAGCTTCAACATCGTGCCACCGCTGATGGAACCCTACACCGCCATGGTGCAGCGGCTGACGCAGCGCTTTTACAGCCGCGTCACCCGCTACGGCACCGGTGGTTTTCTGAAAGCACGCCTGGAAGGGCGCACATGACGGCCAGCGTGGCCCATATTGCCACGCAAGCCCGGCTGCGCGACCCCGTGGAGCAGTTGCAGCTGGCGCTGCGTGAGCAGCAGGTCATTCTGGACACCGCCGGTGTCGGCATTGTGTTCATCAAACAGCGCCTGGTCATCCGCTGCAACCTGCGCTTTGCGCAAATCTTCGGCCACACCGACACGGCGGACCTGTTGAACAGCCCGAACGTGTCCCTCTACCCCGACCAGACCGCCTTTCACGCGCTGGGGGAGGCGGCCTACCCGGTCATGGCCCAGGGCCTGGCCTACAAGTCCGAAGTGCGGATGAAGCGCCGGGACGGGCCATTGTTTTGGGCGCATTTGACGGGCAAGCTGGTCAACCCGGCCAACACCGACGAAGGCTCCATCTGGATCATCGACGACATCGACGAGCAAAAATCCGCGCAAGCCCAGTTGCAAGCCCTGCTGACCGAGCAAAGCCTGATCCTGGACAACGCCCTGGTGAGCATCCTGTTTCTGCGAGACCGCAAGGTGACGCGCTGCACCCCCAGCTTTGAGTTGATGCTGGGCTACGCGGTGGGCGAGTTGCACGGCGCCTCGTCGCGCACCTGGTACATGAGCGAGCAGGACTGGGTGGAGGCCAGCGAACGGTGTTATGCCCCCCTGGCCCAGGGGCGCACCTTCAACGAAGAAATGGTGCTGCGTCGCAAGGACGGGTCACCCATGTTCTGCCACGTACAGGCCAAGGCCATCGACTCCCAGGACCTGAGCCAGGGCTCCATCTGGATCGGTCTGGACATCACGGCCCGCAAACTGGCCGAACAGGAGCTGCAGCAAGCCCACCTCCACCTGGAACAGCTGGTGGAGCAGCGCACCCAGGAACTCAGCCAGACCGTCTTGGCGCTGGAAAAAGAAGCCCAGGAGAAAAAAGCCGCGCAGGCCCACATCCAGCAACTGGCCCATTTCGACCCGCTCACCGGCCTGCCCAACCGGGTGCTGCTGCAGGACCGCTGCCAGCACACCCTGAGCATGGCCCGGCGCAAGCAACAGGCGGTCGCCCTGATGTTTTTGGACCTGGACCACTTCAAAAACATCAACGACTCCCTGGGCCACCGCGTGGGGGACCAGGTGCTGGTGGAGCTGGCCGCCCGGCTGACCTCGGCCGTACGGGAGCAGGACACGGTGTCCCGCCTGGGCGGCGACGAATTCATTTTGCTGCTGCCCGACACCGATGCCTATGGCGCCTCCCAGGTGGCGGACAAAATCCTGCAGGCGGCGCTGCTGCCCTTCCAGCTGGAGCAGCATGAGCTCACCGTCACCCCCTCCATCGGCATTGCGCTGTACCCCCGGGACGGCGCGGACCTGGACACCCTGTCCAAATGCGCCGACGCGGCCATGTACCGCGCCAAGGAGGACGGGCGCAACAGCTACCGCTTTTTCACCCACGACATCCAGGCCCAGACCGACCGCACCCTGCTGCTGGGCAATGCATTGCGCCGGGCGCTGGAGCGCCAGCAGCTCAGCCTGCACTACCAGCCCCAAATTGCGCTGGCCAGCGGCCGCCCCGTGGGCGCCGAGGCCCTGCTGCGCTGGCACCACCCCGACCTGGGGGCTATCTCCCCGGCGGAGTTCATCCCCATTGCCGAAAGCAGCGGCCTGATTTTGCCCATCGGGGAATGGGTGATCCGCACCGCCTGCGCGCAGTTGGCCCAATGGATCGAGCAGGGCCTGGCGCCCATCACCATCTCGGTCAATGTGTCCTCGGTGCAGTTCCGCCATGCCAACCTGCCCCAATTGGTGAGCGACATTCTGGAGGACGCCGGTCTGCCCCCGGCCCTGCTGGAGCTGGAGCTGACCGAAGGCGTGGCCATGGACAACCCGCACAAGGCCATCGCCGTGATGGACGACCTGCACCGCCGGGGCGTGAAGCTGTCCATTGACGACTTTGGCACGGGTTATTCGTCTTTGAGCTACCTCAAACGTTTTCCGGTCTACAAGCTCAAGATCGACCAGTCCTTTGTGCGCGACATCGAGCAAGACCCCGACGACAAGGCCATCGTCGGCGCCATCATCAGCATGGCCAACAGCCTGGGGCTCAAGACCATTGCCGAAGGGGTGGAAACCGAAGGCCAGCTCGCCTTCCTGCGCGCCCGGGGCTGCACCGAAACCCAGGGCTACTACTTCAGCAAACCCCTGCCAACCCAAGCCTTCGAAGACTACGTGCGCAAATCTGCCGCGTAGGTGTTTCAGGCGCGGGCGCTGGGACGGCTGTTCACCCGGTCACGCCAGGCCTGCAGGGCGTGCAAGCCGACCTCACCGGGCACAAACTTCATCAGGCCCCGGGCAAACTCCAGAGCGCAAAAGGCGGTGATGTCGGCAATGGTGAAGCGCTCGCCCGCCATCCAGGGCTGCTGCTGCAGTAGTTGGTCAAACCAGACCGCCAGCGCCCGCACCTTCTCGCCCTGCGACTGGCCGAAGTCGGGAAACTGCGGCTGCTCCAGCACCGCCAGGCCGGGGTGGGTGTGGCGGATGCAGTTGGCAATACCGGCCAGCAAATACAGCTCGACCCGGCGGTCGGCCATCTCGATGAAGGCCCGCTCCTCGGCATCCACGCCCATCAGGTTGGGCTCGGGATACAGGCCCTCCAGGTAGGTGCAGATGGCGCGGGTTTCGGTCAGCACGCGGCCATCGTCGAGCTCCAGCGCCGGCACCTTGGCCAGCGGATTTTTGCGCAGGTAGTCGTCCGTGCGGTGCTCGCCCTGGTTCAGGTCCACATGGACCATCTCCAAGCCGCTGATGTTTTTTTCCACCAGAAACATCAAAACCCGGCGGGGGCTGGGGGCGCGGTGGGCGGTGTAGAGCTTCATGGGAGGGGTTCCTCAGACAGGTGTTACGCAGACGTTTTGGACTGACCCATCTCCACCATGGAGCGGGCTTTTTCGGAGAACTCTTTGGCTTTTTCTTCGCTGTCGCGGCGCAGCTCCAGCGTGGAAGGCGGCGCCTGCAGGCCGCGCTGCACCGCCGGACGCGCCCGGATGGCCTCCAGCCAGCGTTGCAAATGCGGCAGGTCGTCCACCTCCACGCCCGACCAGCGGTGGGTGCGCACCCAGGCCCAATTGGCGATGTCGGCAATGGAGTAGTCGCCCGCCAGGTACTCGTGGTCTTGCAGGTGGCCGTCCAGTACGCGGAACAGGCGCTTGCTTTCGCCCTGGTAGCGGTCGATGGCAGGCTGGATTTTCTCGGGGAAGTAGCGGTAAAACACATTGGCCTGGCCCATCATGGGGCCGATGCCGCCCATCTGGAACATCAGCCACTGGACCACGCGCGAACGCGCCTTGACCTCGGTGGGCAGCAGCCGCCCGGTTTTTTCCGCCAGGTACATCAGGCAGGCACCGGACTCGAACACCGCGAAGTCGCCCTCGTCCCGGTCCACGATGGCGGGGATGCGGCCATTCGGGTTGATGGCCAGAAACGCAGGGGTTTTTTGCTCGCCCAGGGACAGGTCCAGCACCTGCAGGGTGTAGGGCAGCGCCAGTTCTTCCAGCGCAATCGACACCTTGTGTCCGTTGGGGGTGGCGGCGGTGTACAGATCGATCATGGTCGAGGCTCCAAATAAAACAGAGACAAATCAGGCTTTTGCCCTTTTAGCATAAGCGCAAGCAGCTATCAAAATAGTAGCAAAAGTCATTCCACCCCAGAGGGCTTTGGCAGATCATCGGCACACACCCGGTTGCGCCCCTGCTGCTTGGCCTGGTACAAGGCACGGTCGGCGCGCTGCACGAATGCCTGGGCCGACTCCTCACGGGCAATGGCGATGCCAATGCTGAGCGTCACCACCTCGGCCACCGCCGAGTTTTCGTGCGTGAGGGCTTGCGCCTGCAACAGGAGCTGGATATGCCGGGCGATGTCCTGGGCGCCCTGGGCATCGGTTTCGGGCAACAGAACCGAAAACTCCTCGCCCCCGGTGCGGGCGGCCAAATCAGACGCCCTTGCACAGGCCTGGCGCAGCACCTGGGCCACGGCCTGCAGCGCCGCATCACCCGCCGGGTGGCCATAGCGGTCGTTGTAACCTTTGAAATAGTCCACATCCAGCACCAGCAAGGCCAGGGCGCACTCGGTGCGTTGCTGGCGTGCGAACTCCAGTCTGAGGCGCTCATCAAAGGCCCGCCGGTTGGGCAAGCCGGTCAGGGTGTCGGTCATCGACAAAGTGGTCAGGCCCGCCATCTGGGACTCAATCAACCCCATCATGGTATTGACCTCGCCCGCCAGCAGGCCCAGTTCGTCGCGCCCCCGCACATCAATGCGCGCATCCCAGGCCGCGCCTTGGCGCACGCGCACGAGCTGTGCGCTAAAGCGCCTCAACCGCCCCAGCAGCAAGCCGTCCAGCGCCAGCGCCAAGACCAGGGCCGTGCCCAGCAAGATGAGCACCAGTTGGCCCCGCACCTGGGCAAACAGGTGCTGGCCCTGCGCGTAGACATCGCGTGGCAGGGAGAGCGTGATCCAACCGAGGTCTTTTCCAAAGGCGTCCAGCAGGGAATAGTACAAGTGGTATTGCTGGGAATCGTGCGCAGTCCAAAAGCCCCGTCCACCCACGTCATTGGCCTCCAGCACGTCAGGCCAGTGCAGCAAACCCTCGGGCGCCGCCAGTGCCGAGCGCATTTCAAACGGCAAGCCGGTCTGCGCCCGCAGCTTGTCCTGGCGGTCGGTGGTGAGCAAGCGCCCCATCACCACGGTGCCCACCTGCGCACCGCTGAAGTCACTGCGGGTGATGCGCGCCCAGCACACCGCCATCAAGTCCAGGGTGGTCGCCACCAGACCGCAGCGCGGGGTGCGCCCCTGGGATTTAAAGCGCCCCATGGGAATAGCCCCGCCTTCGGTGGCAGACACCATATTCAGCGCCGCGCCCGGCGGCGCGACCTGGGCCAGGACCGCGCCCTTGGCGTCCAGCAACAAAATCAGTGAGAGGTTGGCCGACTCCAGCGACTGCGGCAGCAGATTGGCCTGCGCCCATGCGCCGTGCGCACGTGGATTGCTCGCGTAGTCGTACAGGTCGGTCCATTCGGCCCAGTCGCGGGTCTGGCTGCTGAGACCGGCCAGCACCGACTCCAGTCCTTGCAGCACGCGCCCCATGTGGGCCACCAGCTCGCGCCGCTCTATCGTCTGGTAGCTGGCGTTCACGCTTTGCCGCAGCAACCACAGGGTGGCCCCAGCCATCAGGCCAAAACACAGACCAAACACCAACAATATTTTGAGCCGAATGCCCATGACGGTCTGCTCCAGACGTCCTGCAATGCACCGCTGCAGGCGCTATGACCTTAGCACAAGTGCATTGCGGTGCCTACGGCCGGGCAGCGGTTTTTGCGGCGTGCAGCACATCCCGCGTATGAATCGCCTCCAGGCGTGCCGCTTGCGCAAAATCGATACCACTGGAAGCGTACAAAATGGCGCGCGACGAGTTCACGATGATGGGCGCGGTGGTGTCGCCCTGGCTGGCACGCCAGCCCGCCGCGACGGTGGCCACCGCGTCACCGCCTTGCGCACCCACGCCGGGAATCAACAGCGGCAGGGTAGGCGCCAGGGCGCGCACCCGCTCGATTTCCGCCGGGTAGGTGGCGCCCACCACCAGGCCCAACTGGCCATTGAGGTTCCAGGGGCCTTGCGCCAAGGCGGCGATGTGTTCGTACAGACGGGGCTGGCCGGGCAGGTCCATCAGGCGCTGCGGCTGGAAGTCGTCGCCGCCGGGGTTGGAGGTGCGGCACAGCAAAAACGCGCCCTTGCCGTGGTATTTCAAATAGGGCTGCACCGAGTCAAACCCCATGAAGGGCGAAAGTGTGACCGCGTCGGCGCCGTAGCGCTCAAACGCCTCCTTGGCGTACTGCTCGGCGGTGCTGCCGATGTCGCCGCGCTTGGCATCCAGAATGATGGGCACCTGGGGCGCCGTGCGGCGCATGTGCTCCATCAGCCGCTCCAGCTGGTCTTCGGCGCGGTGGGCGGCAAAGTAGGCGATTTGCGGCTTGAAGGCAATCACCAGGTCGGCCGTGGCGTCCACGATGGCGGCGCAAAAGTCGTAAATCCGCGAAGCGTCGCCCCGCATATGCAGCGGGAATTTGGCAGGCTCGGGGTCCAGCCCCACACACAGGAGGGAGGCGTTTTTGCGCTCTGCGGCGCACAGCATGTCGAGGAAGGTCAGGGGCGTATTCATGGGTTTATTGTAGGGAGGGCTCCAGGGTGGCCATGGCCAGGCACAAATCCGCCCAGGCCTTGGCCTTGTCGCTGCTGGCGCGCAGCAACACTTTGGGGTGGTAGGTCACCACCACGGGAATGCCTTGGTAGCGGTAGACCGTGCCGCGCAGCTTGCCCAGCGGCTGGCTGGCCAAGGCGGGCTGTGCCCCCAGCAGCAGTTGCGTGGCAAAACGGCCCATGGCCACAATGATCTTGGGTTGCACCAGGGCGATTTCGCGCTGCAGGTAGGCGGCGCACTGCGCCAGCTCCTGCGCCTGCGGGATATGGCCGTGCGGCGGGCGGCATTTCACCACGTTGCTCAGGTAGGCCCCAGCGGCCCCCGACCCGCTGCGGCTGGCGCCCACGGCCTTGAGCATGTTGTCCAGCAAGATCCCCGGCTGGTCCGCAAAGGGCTGGCCCAGGCGGTCTTCCGCTTCGTCGGGCGGGTCGCCCACCACCATCCAGTCGGCTTGCACCACGACCTCAGGCACTTGGAGGGTGGTATTTTTGCGCCCGGCGCACAGGCCGCAGGCTTGGCATTGGGCTGCGGCATCGGCCAGTTGCGCCCAGTCCATCCCGGCCATGGCGCCCATGCCCGGCGCGTGGGCGGGTGGCTGCGCGGCGGCCGGTGGCGCAGGCACACGCGCCAAAGGTGGCGCTGTCGGTGCGGACCCGGCGACTGGCGGCGCACTCGGTGCGACAGCAGGCACGCGCGGCTGGGAAAGGTGCGCTGGGCTCGACTGCACCACTGCGGACGATGTTGCACCAGGCGCCACGGCCGCTTCCAGCGCGGGCTCGGCGGCAAATGCGGTGCCGGGCAGCCAGACGTGCACGCCCATCTCTTGCAGCATGGCGCGTTGGCGCGCGTCGAGTTCAAGTGCCATTCAAGCTTTCCGGTTTACAGTTTCAGGCTCATGACAATGGCGTCTTCGCGCTGGCCATCGCCCGCCGGGTAGTAGTGTTTGCGCTGCCCCATGCGGCGGTAGCCGTGGCGCTCATACACCTGCAAGGCGCGCGTATTGCCGACCCGCACCTCCAGCCACAGCCACTGGGCCGCTTGCCCCCGGGCCCACAGGGTCAGCGCATCGAGCATCACCTTGGCCCAGCCCTGGCCCTGGTACTCGGGCGCCACGGTGATGTTGAGCAGGTGCACCTCATCCACGCCCTTCATGGCCACAAAGTAGCCCAGCACCGTCTGGTTGGCCACCAGTACCTGGGCCTGGTAGCCCGAATGCAGGGCATCCAGAAAATTGGCACGATTCCAGGGGTGGGCGTAAGCGCGCTGCTCCACATGCAGCACCACATCCAACCAAGGGGCCAGCAGGGGTTCAAACTGCACTTCAACAGACTCGATCAGGGCTTGCATGGGTTTATCCGTGGCTGGAGTGCGCCAGTGCCGCCGCCAGGCCCTGGGCCTGGGCTTTTTCGGCGCTGCGCTCCAGCGTGGTTTTGGCGACCTTGTCGCGGATATAGACCGGCAAAGCCTGTTCGGCGGGCACCGCCAAGCCCTGGGCCAGCAACTGGGGCGCCAGGCGCAGCATGGCCAGTGCACTGGGCAAGGCGGTGATGCCCTGCGCCGCGCCCATGGCCGCCAAGCGCTCGCCATAGACCGAGAACACATTGCCCGCCCAGTACACACGCCCCGCGCTTGCGGGCAAATCTTCAGGACGGACCAGGCCGCTGCCTTGCAGCTCGGTCCATTGCGTTCCTTCAAAGGCATAGGTGGCGGCGTACATTTCGTCCATGCGGGCGTCCAGCAGGGCGGTGACCTCGCCGCGCGGCAGGTCGGCCAAAGCCGCAAAGCGTGCTTCTTCGGCCACCGCCAGCAAAGACGCCACCGGCAGCACCGGCACCCGGGCCCCAAAGGCCAGCCCCTGGGCCACCGCGCAGGCGGTGCGCAAGCCGGTGAACGACCCCGGCCCGCTGCCAAAACAAATGGCGTCCAGCGCGTGCAAGGGCAGTTCGGCCTGCTGCATCAGCGCCAAAATCGCGGCAATCAGGCCGGTGGAGGCCTGTGCACCGCCGACGCCGCTGTGCTGCCATTGCTGCACCCGCCCGTCCACCGTGCGGGCCACGGCGATGTGCATCGCCTCGGTACTGGTATCAAACGCCAAAAGATTCATACATTCAAGCCTAATTAGCCTCTAGCCCCCGTAGACACTGCGTGAGCAGCTTCCATTTTAGGAGCAACAGCCGCCACTTTGCGGACCCCGAACACAATGCCGGCGGTCACCAGCGTCAGCCCGGCGATCACATTCCAGCCCAAAGGCTCCCCCAAGACCAGCGCCGCGGACAGGGCCGACAGCCCCGGCACCACCGCCGTGATCATGGTCGAGCGCACCGGCCCGAAGTGCTGGATCATCTTGGTAAAGGCAATGCCCGAAATCACCACCGAGCCCACGCCCTGAAAAAACATCTGAAACGCCACGTCGTGCAGCGGCGCATGAAACACCCGCCCTGGCACCCACTGGAGCAGGGCCAAGGCGGTGTAGACGGGCACATAGGTCAGAAAAGCAAACGCGGTAATGGCGATGGTGGCCCGCACCGCGTCCAGCGCCAGACGGCGCACCAGCACGCTGTAGCAGGACCACACCATGGACGAGGCGATGAACAACACGTCGCCGCGCCAGATGCCACTGCCGTCCAGCGCATGCAGCAGGCTGGCACCCCCGACCAGCAGGTCGCCGCCCACAATCAAGGCCAGGCCCAGCGCGCGGCTGGGGGTGATGCGGTCCCCCAACACCCACACAGCCAGCAGCGCCGTCCACAGCGGCAGGCTGCCGGGCATCAGCACCGAGGCATGGGCCGCCGGGGCAAACACAAAGCCGTTGTAGGCCAGCATGGCGTACAGCAGCCCCCCAAAAAAACCGATCTGCAGCGTGGTGCGCAAAGGCAGAGGCGACAGCCCTCCCAGCGAGCTACCCGTATGGCTGTACCCAGCCACCCCTTCGGCCCGGCGCAGGCGATCGCGCTGGCTCAAAAACCAGCCCCAGGGCAGCAAAATCAGGCTGGCGCCCCAGATGCGGGCGTACACGATGTCAAACGGCCCCAGCACACCACCGCGCGCCGGGTCGGCCGAGGCCCGGGCGATCACGATAAAGGAGGTCCAGATCACCACTGTGACCACCGCCGCGATCAGGCCCACGGTTTTGGGCGAGAAAGTGGGTGGCGCGGTGGGGGCAGTCGAAGGCATGGGGTGATTATCGGGGCTGCGGATCGCGGCGGCGCT
This sequence comes from Rhodoferax sp., assembly GCF_030697375.1. Taxonomy (GTDB): domain Bacteria; phylum Pseudomonadota; class Gammaproteobacteria; order Burkholderiales; family Burkholderiaceae_C; genus Allorhodoferax. The sequence goes on from NZ_JAUYQD010000053.1 coordinate 59,749, forward strand.
GCTGCCCGGATAATCCTCCCATGCCCTTTCGTGTTTTATTGCTCGCCGCGCTGTGCGGCCTGTGTGCGCTGTCGCCTGCGCAGCCCCTGCCCCCCGAAGTCCACGCCGCACTGGCCCGCGCCAAGGTGCCCTCCGACGCCGTGGCCGTGCTGCTGGTGGACGCCCAAGGCCAGAGCGCGCCGCGCCTGAGCCACCGCGCCGCCGTGCCCATGAACCCGGCCTCGGTGATGAAACTGGTGACCACCTACGCCGCGCTGGACCTGCTGGGCCCGGCCTACACCTGGCGCACACCGGTGTACCTGGAGGGCGCGGTGCGCGAGGGCACGCTCTACGGCAATCTGTATATCCAGGGCCAGGGCGACCCCAAGCTGGTGCTGGAGCGCCTGTGGCTGCTCTTGCGCCGGGTGCAGGGCCTGGGCATCCACACCATCGCCGGGGATGTGGTGCTGGACCGCAGCGCCTTCGAGGTGCCCGAGACCAACCCCGCCAGCTTCGACGGCGAACCGCTGCGCCCCTACAACGCCAGCCCCGACGCACTCTTGATCAACTACAAGGCGGTGGTGATGACCTTCAGCCCGGACAGCAGCACACGCACGGCGCAGGTGCAGTTCGACCCGCCGCTGGCCGGGGTGCAGGTGCCCACCACGGTGCCGCTGCTGCCTGCCGCCATCGGGGTGCTGGGCGAGTGCGGCGACTACCGGGGCGCGCTCAAGGCCGACTTCTCCGACCCCAGCCGCATCCGCTTTGCGGGCGGCTACCCGCTGGCCTGCGGGGAAAAGGTCTGGCCCGTGGCCTACGCCGACCCGCCCAGCTACGCCGTGCGCGCCGTACAAGGCCTGTGGCAATCCATGGGCGGAAAAATCGGCGGCAACGTGCGCATGGGGACCGTGCCCGCCATGCTGCTGGGCGCCGCCAAACCGGCCTTTGAAGTCAGCTCCGCACCGCTGGCCGAGGTCATCCGCGACATCAACAAATACAGCAACAACGTGATGGCCCAGCAGGTGTTTTTGACACTGGGGCGGGTGGTACCCCTGGCCGACGCAGCGCCTGCCGACGCCGGCACGGCCAGCACCCCACCGCCGCCCGGCAGCTTTGCGGCATCGCGCGCCGTGCTGCAGCGCTGGTGGACCCAGCGCGTCGGCCCCAATGACGCGCCGGTGCTGGACAACGGCTCGGGCCTGTCGCGCCAGGAGCGCATCAGCGCCCAGGGCCTGGCGCGCCTGCTGCACAACGCCTACCTGTCGCCGCTGATGCCGGAGCTGATGGCCTCCTTGCCCATCACCGGCGTGGACGGCACCCTCAAACGCGCCAAGGCCCGCACCAGCGGCGGCGCCCACCTCAAAACCGGCAGCCTGAGCCATGTGGTGGCGGTGGCGGGCTATGTACACGCCGCCAGCGGCAAGCGCTACGTGCTGGTCGCCCTGATCAACCATGCGAATGCCAACGCCGCCCGCCCCGCCCTCGACGCCCTGGTCGACTGGGCGATCCAAGACCACTGAAACCCACCATGCAAGCCTCTGACATCGTCGGCTACTTCGCCGCCATCCTCACCACCGCCAGTTTTATCCCGCAGGCGCTGCACACTTTCCAGACCAAGGACGTGAGCGGTATTTCGCTGGGCATGTACAGCTCGTTCACCGTGGGGGTGAGCCTGTGGCTGGTCTACGGCGTGCTGCTCCAGGCCTGGCCCATCGTGATCGCCAACACCATCACCCTCTCGATGGCCGGAGCCATTTTGACGATGAAGCTGCGTTACCAGAGCTAAAGCCGAAAACCACCCCAGGCCGTGCCGGTCCATCCGCGGGTGCCAGCCCCGTGGATAGCGTCTGGTGACGCAGTGGGGATCCGGGAGATGCGGATTCAACTGGGGCCGGTTGATTTTTCCATCCGTGGTAGCATCTAAAAGCGCTAATGATAATCATTAGCATTAGCATTACTACAAATACAAATTTAAGGCAGAACTATGTCGCGAGCCACGAGCCGCTCAGACCTTCCAACGATGGCTTGGCATCTGTTGTTGGTCTTTTTCCTGGGACTTTCTCTTCTCACCGGCCTTCGTATTGCCGCCGACAACGCGCGGGGTGGCTGGCGTGCACTGCTGGAACCCGTGATGCTGCAAGGCGACGTGATGCGCTGGCACATGTGGGCGGCACTGGCTCTGGCCGGATTGATCGTCGCCTACGCCGCGTTTTTGTGGCGTGCGCAGCTCAAGGCGCGCTGGGTGGTTTCCTCGGCCGCGCTGAAGGCACCCCGGGGGCGCTGGCAAGCCATCAACCGCCTGCTCTACTGGCTGGGGTTGGTGTGCCTGGCGCTGGCGATTCTGACAGGTGTCTGGCTGTACTTCCTGCCATCCCTGGGCTGGTTGTCGCTGATCACACTGGTCCACGAGATTACCTCCTGGTCGCTGCTGGTTTACATGGTGATCCACATCCTTGCGCAATTCATGCTGGGTGGCTGGCGGCAACTGCTGAAGGTGTTTATTCCTCGGTTCGATCTGCTCCAGGCCGGTGCGGTGATGGGCTGCGCCGCCTTGGTCAGCGGCCTGGCATTTTGGGCATTGGACTGGCAGATTACGCCTGAGTTGCACCTCAAGCAGGTGGCCAGCGCCCCCCTGCTCGATGGAGAAACCAAGGAGTGGCAAGGCATTCCCGAGGTCGAAGTCGTCACCGCACACGGCTTTCGCACACCGGACACCGAAACCCGGGTGCGGGTGCGTGGCGTGGTCCATGGCGACCGCGCCTACTTCCTGTTTGCCTGGCAAGACCCGACCCGCAGCCTGAAGAACCGCCCTTTGCTCAAGACGGAGAACGGCTGGAAGCAGCTCAAGAAAAAGACCGAGAACGGCAATCAGGTGGACTACTACGAAGACAAGTTCGCGGTGATCCTGAGCCACCTGAACATCCCCTTCGCCGGCAGCTGGCAATTCGGCCCGGAACCCATCTCCGGTCTGCCCAAGGTGGAGAACGGCCGCGGCTACCACGCCATGCTGGACGGTTCGCTGGCCGACGTTTGGTACTGGAAGTCGGCACGCAGCATTCCGATGGGGCAGATGGACGACACCCACTTCGGCGCACCGATTGACCCCAAAAATATCGAGGCGGGAGAGCCCCACCCCGGCGGCTACGACAAGGACCCGAAGGAGGGCGGCGGCTACACCGACAACTTCACCAAGGAAAACGACATCCTGCTGCCCAAACGCCTGCCCAAGGACCCCAAGGCGCTGATGGCGCGGCTGGGCACGCCCAAACTTGACCCGAACCAATCGGACGACTCCCACTACACCATCCTGATGGATGACACGGTGCCGTACACGCCTGAACTCGACACCTATCCGGTGGGCACGCTGCTGCCGTCGCTGCTGATCAAAGGGCCATTCAAAGGCGACCGTGGCGACATCAGCGCCGCAGGGCGCTGGCAAAACGGCTGGTGGCAGCTCGAAGTTTCACGCAAGCTCGACACCGGACACCAGAAGGATGTCGCGATCCGTGACCGCAGCTATCTGTGGTTTGCCGCGTTCGACAACAACAAGACCGAACACAGCTGGCACGTGGTTCCCGTGCGGCTGCGCCTGGATTGATCGGTAAGGACAAGCGATGGCCAAGATTGAGATTGTGGGTTGGGCCGAGACGCTGGAAAACAGCGGTGAGAACATCCTGGACAGCGCGATGGCGCAAGGCGTTCCCTTTCCGTTTTCCTGTGGCAGCGGTGATTGCGGCGCATGCAAGGCGCGCTTGCTGGAAGGCGAGGTTGATCTTGCACCGTGCCCCGATGGCATCCTGAGCCAACAGGAGCGTGCCCAGGGTTATCTGCTGGCCTGCCGTGCCAAGCCCAAAGGAGACATTCGGATCGAGCCCGTCAACGAGCTGGTGGAGTTGCCACTGGCACGGCGCATGCGCGGGCGGGTGGTCGAACAGAGCTACCTGAGCCAGGATGTCGTCCTGCTGAGGGTGCGCACCCGGCGCAGGATCGACTACCTCCCCGGCCAGTACTTCAACCTCAAGTTCGATAACCTGCCGGCGCGGGCCTACTCGGTCGCTTCGGTTCCAAGCGATGAAACCCTGGAGTTCCACATTCGCATCGTCCCGGACGGCAAGACATCCAACCATGTGGCGCGTGACGGCATTCTCGGTGGCGAGGTGCAGGTGGATGGCCCCCACGGCCACGGCTTCTGGCGCGAAAAGCACCGCGGCCCGGTGATCGCAATCGGCGGCGGCACCGGGCTCGCGCCCATGCTCAGCATCGTTCGGGCGGCACTCAAGGACGATCCACGGCGGCCCATCCACCTGTATTACGCCGGGCGAGAAGAGACGGATGTGTATTGCGAAGACACGCTGGTGGCACTGGCGGACCGGCACCCTGGAATTCGGCTGGGAATCGCCTTGTCCCGTGCCACCCCCGCCGCAGCCGGAGGGCGGGTGCCGCGCCGCTATCAACGGGTCACCCACAGCCTTGCCGAAGACTGGAGCGACCTTGGCGAGGCCAAGGTCTACGTCGCAGGCCCCCCGAAAATGGTGGCAGCCATTGCCGAAACCGTGCGCACCCGTGGCTTGCCGGTACGCGATCTGCACACCGACCCCTTTTCAGACGCGGCCAACCATCGGATCGATGGCCGCCTGAAGACGTGGATGCGCCGGCGAATGGCCTCGGTGCGCACCCGTTTGGGCGTGATGTGAGCCTGGGCAGCCATTAAGGCGCGCGCAAAGGCCGTGGCGCCGCTGGCGCACCGGCATCCTGGTCTGCGCTGCCCTTCCCCAACGCGGATCAGTCCGCGCTGGCGCGTTGCAGCCGGTCGCGCACACCGGCCCACTCCTGGGTGTCGGGCGGGGTTTCCACCCAGATGAGTTTCACGCCCAAATCGTCCAGTTCGCGCAGCACGGCGAACAGCTCGTGGGCAGCCGCCTCGGCCTGCGCGGGCATGCGGCGCAGCACCAGCTGGCGGGAGCTTGTTTTCAGGGCGCTGCGGGCGTAGACCGCGATCCCGGCCTTGCCCACGTCGGCGCCCAGCAGGTCCAGCGCCGTTTGCAGGGCTTTGGCGTCCATCAGGCGCACCTTGGCGTTGGGCGCGTAGTGCGACTCCAAAGTGCCGGAGGCCCGTGGCGCAGTGCTGGCCTGCGCCGCCAGCTCTTCTTTGGATAGCAATTTTCGGCCACAGGCGGCTTCCACCTGGGCGCTGGTAATCGACCCTGGGCGCAGCAGCACCGGGGCGCCCCGGGTGCAGTCGATGATGGTGGACTCGATGCCCAGGACGCAGGGGCCGCCGTCCAGGATCAGCAACTCGTCGCCCAATTCACTTTGCACATGGGCCGCCGTGGTGGGGCTGACACGGCCAAAGCGGTTGGCGCTGGGCGCCGCAACACCCCAGACTTCGGGCTGGCCTGCAGGCGGGCGGCGCAAGGCCAGCAGCACGGCCTGCGCGGCCGGGTGCGCGGGGCAGCGCAGGCCAATGGAGTCTTGCCCGCCTGCCGCTGCCGCGCCCACGCCCACACGGCGGGGCAGGATGAGGGTCAGGGGTCCGGGCCAGAAGGCCGACATGAGCTGCTGCGCAAACGGCGGCACCTGGGCGCAAAAATGCGCCATACCCGACAAGCCGCCGTCAAACGCCGCCACATGCACGATCAGCGGGTGGTCCGCCGGGCGGCCCTTGGCGGCAAAAATCTTCGCCACCGCCGTGCCGTTGTCGGCATCGGCCCCCAGGCCATACACCGTTTCGGTGGGCAGGCCAATCAGGCCTCCAGCCCTTATGGCGTCTGCGCAAGCAGCTATGGATTCAGGAGCAAAAGCAGAGCCACTGGCGTCGTCATGGGCGGACAGGATCATGGGAAAAACGTCAAAACGCCGCAATGCCGAGAAGCCGCGCGGCTTCCAGGGCCGTGGCGCGCACCTGGTCCACGGTGGTGCCGGTCAGCGTGAGGTGGCCCATCTTGCGGCCCGGGCTGGCCTTGGCCTTGCCGTACAGGTGCAAATGCGCCCCCGGCAGCGCCAGAATCTGGTCCCAGGGCGGCGTGCCCTGCGCGGGCCAAAGGTCGCCCAGCAGGTTGAGCATGATGGCCGGGCTGTGCTGGCGCGGCTGGGTCAAGGGCAGTTGCGCCAGGGTGCGCACCTGCAGTTCGAACTGCGACACGTCGCAGGCCTCCAGGCTGTAGTGGCCGCTGTTGTGGGGGCGCGGCGCCATCTCGTTCACCACCAGGCCACCCAGGCCCTGGGCGGCGGGCGCGTTCGCGTCCAGCACAAAGAATTCCACACACAAGACGCCCACGTAGCGCAGCCCTTCTGCTATCGATTTCGCAGCTGCCACCGCACGTTCCGCAAGGGCTGCAGGCATATTTCCTTCGTATACCTCGGTCACCGCCAGGATGCCGCCGCGGTGCAGGTTGCGCTGCACCGGCAGGTGCACACAGGCGCCGTCCGCGCCGCGCGCCACGATCACCGACACCTCTTGCTGCAGGGGCAGCATTTTTTCCAGGACGCAGTCCACCTGCTTCAAACCGTCCCAGGCAGCGACCAGCTCGGCCCGCGTGGCCACGCGCACCTGGCCCTTGCCGTCGTAGCCCATGCGGGTGGTCTTGAGAATGCCGGGCAGCAAGTCGTCGGGGACCTGCGCCAGTTGCACGGCGGATTCGATCAGCGCAAACGGTGCACACGGCACACCGCAGGCCACAAAATGCGCTTTCTCCCGCGCCCGGTCCTGCGCGATGGCGACCGCATCGGCGCTGGGTGCCACCGGACGGGTCTGGGCCAGTTGCGCCAGGGCCTGGGCCGGTACGTTTTCAAACTCCGTGGTCACCGCCGCACAAATTTGTGCCAACTGCGCCAGACCGGCGGGGTCGGTGTAGGCGGTTTGGATGTGGTGGTGGCTGACCCGCCCGGCCGGGCTGTCGGCGTCCGGGTCCAGCACGGCCGTGAAATAGCCCATGCGCTGGGCGGCGTGCACCAACATACGGCCCAGCTGACCGCCGCCCATGACGCCCAGCGTCATTTCCTTGGCGTTGTCCAGCGTCATCTCCTTGGACTCGCCCGGCATCGCGCCGGGCAACAGCACATCACTCATGCCGACTCCAGGCCAGTCACCGGCAGCACCATCTCGCGGGCCGCCTGGGTTTGGTCGATGCGAAAGGCGTCCAGCTCGGCGCGCAACTCGGGGTCGGTCCCGGCCAGCAGGGCCACGGCAAACAACGCGGCGTTGGCCGCACCCGCCGCACCGATGGCAAAGGTGGCCACCGGGATGCCTTTGGGCATTTGCACAATGCTGTGCAGCGAATCCACGCCACTGAGGTGTTTGCTGGCCACGGGCACGCCCAGCACCGGCACCGTGGTTTTGGCCGCCAGCATGCCCGGCAGGTGGGCCGCGCCCCCGGCACCGGCAATGATGGCGCGCAGGCCCCGTCCGGCGGCGGCTTCGGCGTAGGCAAACATGTCGTCGGGCATGCGGTGGGCCGAGACGACCCGGGCTTCAAAGCCGATGCCAAACTGTTGGAGAATCTGGACCGCGTGTTGCATGGTGTCCCAGTCGGAGCTGGAACCCATCACCACGCCAATAAGCACTTGCGTCATGACAAAGGGAGGGGGGTTGGGGGCTGGCAAAATCGCCTTCACTCGAATATTGGCTTGAATTTTACTTTTACACCCTGAGCTACCCTAAATGATCAATGTCACCATCGAAAACTTCGACGCCGAAGTCATCGCCGCCTCGCACCAGGTCCCCGTGTTGGTGGACTTCTGGGCCCCCTGGTGTGGCCCCTGCAAAGTCATCGGCCCGCTGCTGGAAAAAGTAGAGACCGAATACGACGGGCGCTTCAAGCTGGTCAAAATCGACTCCGACCAGGAACAGCAACTGGCGCAGGCCTTTGGCATCCGCAGCATCCCCACCTGCGTGCTGATGGTGGACGGCAAGCCGGTCGATGGTTTTCAGGGCGCCCTGCCCGAAAGCCAGATCAAGACCTTTCTGGACAAGCACCTGCCCTCCCTGGACGAGCTGGAAGCCCAGTCCGACGCCGAAGATGCCCAGGCCCTGATTGCCGCTGGCGACCCCCAAGCCGCCCTGCACAAGCTGCACGAGGCCCTGTCCATCAACCCCGGCAACGACGATGCCCGCTACGACTACGTCAAGCTGCTGATCGAAAACGACATGCTGGAAGACGCCGAGGCCGCGCTGGCCCCGGCATTGGCCGAGATTCCGCGCCAACTGCGTTTTGACGCCCTCAAGCAGTTCTTGGACGCGATCACGTTTGTCACGACCGACGCACGCGGCGCCTGGGCTCCCGAGCAATTTGATGCATTGATTGCGACCAACAAACGCGACTTCGACACGCGCCTGGCCAAAGCCCGCGTGCTGATGGTCAACGGCGACTGGACCGGCGCCATGGACGAGCTGCTGGAGATCATCATGCGCGACAAGACCTGGTCGGATGCCGTGCCGCGCAAGACCTATGTGGCCATTCTGGAGCTGCTGACGCCGCCCAAGCCCAAAGCCGCCCCCGCAGACCCCAGCAAAACCGCAGGCGGGATTGAGCTCGCCGGCAAGGTGGTGGCCGACCAAAGCCCGCAAGCACAGCTGGTGGCCAGCTACCGGCGCAAACTCAGCATGACACTGAACTAAACCCGCTGAACTCCCCCCTACTCCACCGACTGGTCGATCTTGTGCACAAAGGCCAGGGCCACCCGGGGCGTGGCGTTCAGCAGTTTGGCAATATCGTCCATATCGTCGGGCAGCGCGGCGTTGTCCCAGCCGTGCATGGTGTGGCGCGCCAGGCGCACCGCCAGTAAAACATTGCGCACGCTGGGGTGGTCGGGGTGTTTACCGTCGCTGATGCGCACCAGCAATTGGGGTAGCCGCCAGAGTTTCATCAGCGCCTGGCGCAAATCGTCCAGGTCGATGTGGTACACAAAACGCTGCAGGCTGGCCGTGCGCAAGGTGGGGTTGGCCTGCTGCATCTCCCGAATACCCAGTTCCAGGGCGGGCGCATGGCACCACATCAGCATTTCCGCAAAGTCGTGCAAAAACGCCGCCTGGTGAATGACCGCCGCGTCGGTATCGCCCCGGTGCACCGCAAAGCCCAGCGCAAAACGCCCGGCCCGGCGGGCGCGCTGGAGCAGTTCCAGCAAACCCTGCTGGGCTTGGGGTTGGTCCTGCAGCCGGTCCTCCAGCGTGGGCTGCAAACCAAAATTGCGAAAGAAGGGCGACACCCCCATCATCACCAGGGAACTGATGACAGTTTCCGTTTCCGTGATGTCCCCGGGCCTGCGCTTGGCCGCCACATGGGCCATGAGCTTGAGGGTCATGAAGGGGTCGGCCTCAATCACGGCGGCCAGCATGCCCGCGTCCACATCGTCCTCGGTGGCCCGCATGTCTTCCAAGGCCAGCGCGGTGACGGCCAGCACCGGAATCTCGGCATCCCGGAAATAACGCGTCCAGGCGGCCAGGTCCGGCAAGGGCTCAGTCAGGCACGGCGTGGAACTGGGCACAGCCCCAGGCGCAACGGTGTTAGGACGGGCTAGGTCGGCCATGGCATCCCGCCTAAGCGGCCCGCGCGCGCAGCGCAGGATTGCCGGAACAGGCGCGCCCTTGCGTGGCCAGCACCCGCTCGGTGTTGAGGCTGCTGATGGGAATGGACGTGTCCTGCGGAATACCGCCCGACAGCTGCAAAGCCATGTAGCGGCCACAGCACACGCGCAAAAACGAGGCAAAGTTATCCACCTCGCCGCGCGCCTGGACCAACTCGTCGTAGAGCTTGGTGCACAACTGCGGCACACCCATGCCATCGCGCTGGGCAATCTCGCCCAGCACCTGCCAAAACAGATTTTCCAATCTGATGCTGGTGGCCACGCCGTGCAGGCGCACCGAGCGGGCGCGGCTGCTGTAGAGCTGAGGGTCGGCGCTGATAAAGACTTGGCACATGGCAATTCCCGGTAGCAGTGCCCTCCATCATCGGGGGCGCCGTCCGCCACGTCAATGGGTGATGCGCGTTCCCAGCAGGGTGAGGAACTGCGCAATCCACGCGGGGTGTGCAGGCCAGGCCGGCGCGGACACCAGGTTGCCCTGCGTCACCGCGCTGTCCACCGCAATATCCGCATAGATGCCGCCGCCCAGTTCCACCTCGGCCCGGCAGGCCGGATAGGCGGAGCAGGTACGGCCCTCCAGCACCCGAGCGCCGGCCAATAATTGCGCCGCATGGCAAATAGCGGCCACGGGTTTGTTGGACTCAAAAAAATGCCGGACCATGGAGACCACGGCGGCGTGGGTGCGCAGGTATTCGGGACCACGACCGCCGGGCAACACCAGCGCATCGTACTGGTCGGCCTGCACTTCGGCGAAGCTGGCGTTGAGCACAAAGTTGTGGCCCGGTTTTTCGCTGTAGGTTTGTGCGCCCTCAAAATCGTGGATGGCGGTTTTGATGTGCTCCCCCGCGCGTTTGTCGGGGCACACCGCGTGCACCGTGTGCCCTACCGCCAACAGTGCCTGGAAGGGCACCATGGTTTCGTAGTCTTCACAGTAGTCACCGCAAATCATCAGTATCTTCTTCGCTGCCATGGACGTCTCCTCAAAGTGGTTGGGAAGACCATTGTTCTTTGAGTTGACGGGCAGTGGGTGTTAGCCGGTTACTACATGGCCAGCCGCCCGGCTGCGGCCCCTGCGGCGACGGTGTCAGCCGGTCAAGCGCTCCAGGGCTTCGCGGTACTTGGCTGCCGTTTTTTCAATCACCTCGTTGGGCACGCGGGGGGCCGGGGGCGTTTTGCTCCAGGGCTTGCCGTCCACCTGGGCCTGCTCCAGCCAGTCGCGCACAAACTGCTTGTCGTAGCTGGGCGGGTTGGTGCCTTCCTGGTAACTCTCCTGGGGCCAAAAGCGCGAGGAGTCGGGGGTCAGCACCTCGTCCATCAGGGTGAGCGTGCCATCGCTGTCCAGACCAAATTCAAACTTGGTGTCGGCGATGATGATGCCCTTGGTCAGCGCAAACTCGGCCGCGGCCTTGTAGATGGCGATGGAGATGTCGCGGATACGGGTGGCCAGGTCCAGCCCGATCATGTCCACGGTTTTCTCAAACGTAATGTTTTCGTCGTGGTCGCCCACCGCAGCTTTGGCCGCCGGGGTGTAGATGGGTTCGGGCAACTTGGAGGCATTTTGCAGACCGGCAGGCAGCTTTACGCCGCACACCGCACTGTTCTCCTGGTACTCTTTCCAGCCGCTTCCGGCCAGGTAGCCGCGCACCACGGCTTCCACGGGCAGGGGTTTGAGGCGCTTGACCAGCATGGAGCGACCGACCACCTGGGGCACTTCGGCCGGTGTCACCGCGCTCTCGGGCGCCTCACCGGTCAGGTGGATAGGGCACAAATTCAGCCCCTTGGGGCCCAGCTTGTCGAACCAGAACAATGCCATCTGGGTCAGCAACACGCCTTTGCCCGGAATGGGCTCGCCCATGATCACGTCAAAGGCGCTGAGGCGGTCACTGGCCACCATCAGAATGCGGTCGTCGCCGACCGCGTAGTTGTCACGCACCTTGCCACGGGCGAGCAAAGTCAAGGAGCTGAGGGTGGAGGTGTGCAGTGCTGAAGTCATGGTGGGTCCACAAGAAAAAAAGGCTCTGCTCCCGTATTCAGAAGCTGAGCCTTGGATTATCGCAATTTGCAAACAGGGGCGCTAAAACCACCCCGAGCACCCGCCGACAACCCTGGGGGCTGCGCGGGCGCGCGGGCCGGGCTTACTGCACCACCTGTGCCAAATCGCCGCGGGCGTACTTGGCAGCCATGATGTGCAGGTTGTCGCCCTTGATCTTGCTGCCCTGGCCTTCACAGCCGAATTCCATGTAGCGCTGCTTGCAGATCGCTTTGGCGGCTTCGCGCGCGGGCTTGAGCCATTCGCGGGCGTCAAATTTGTCGGGGTTCTCGGCCAGGAATTTGCGCACCGCGCCGGTCATGGCCAGGCGGATGTCGGTGTCGATATTGATCTTGCGCACACCGAATTGGATGGCCTTCTGAATTTCTTCCACCGGCACGCCGTAGGTCTCTTTCATCTTGCCGCCGTACTGGTTGATCAGGGCCAGCAGGTCCTGCGGCACGCTGCTGGAGCCGTGCATCACCAGGTGGGTGTTGGGGATGCGGGCATTGATTGCCTTCACGCGGCTGATGGCCAGAATGTCGCCTGTGGGCTTGCGGGTGAATTTGTAGGCGCCGTGGCTGGTGCCGATGGCAATCGCCAAGGCGTCGAGCTGGGTGGCTTTGACAAACTGGGCGGCTTCTTCGGGGTCGGTCAGCATCTGGCTGTGGTCCAGCTTGCCTACGGCGCCAATGCCATCTTCTTCACCGGCTTCGCCGGTTTCCAGGGAGCCCAGGCAACCGAGTTCGCCTTCGACCGTCACGCCGACCTTGTGCGCCATTTCGACCACTTTGCGGGTCACTTCGACGTTGTAATCAAAGGAAGCAGGGGTCTTGCCGTCTTCACGCAAGGAGCCGTCCATCATCACCGAGCCGAAGCCCAGGTCGATAGCACCCTGGCAAATGAGGGGGCTTTGGCCATGGTCCTGGTGCATGACCAGTGGAATATGGGGGTAGGCTTCGCAGGCCGCCTGGATCAGGTGCTTGATGAAGGCTTCCCCGGCGTACTTGCGGGCGCCAGCACTGGCTTGCAGGATCACGGGTGCACCGACCTCATCGGCAGCCGACATCACGGCTTGGACCTGCTCCAGGTTGTTGACGTTGAAAGCTGGAATGCCATAGCCATTGACGGCTGCATGGTCCAGTAGTTCGCGCATGGAAACGAGTGCCATAGTGAGATCTCCGCAGAAGTTGGTAACCGCTTGGTAACTTGTACCGATGCGGGATTTTAACTGCCGCAGAAAATCCCGTCTGTTGCGCAAGATCATGGGGGCCCAAAGGCCCCCATTTCCATCAGCTCACCTGGCAAATTTTGAGCATGTTGGTACCGCCTGGCGCCCCCATGGGTTCGCCGCAGGTAATGGCATAAATATCGCCACTTTGCACAATGCCACGGGTTTTCAGGTGTTTTTCGGCTTCGGCCAATGCCGTATCACGGTCCGCGCTGGTGTCCATCAGCAAAGGGCGCACATTGCGGTACAGCGTCATTTTGCGCTGTGACGCAACCTTGGGGGTGAGTGCATAAATGGGCACCTGGATCAAATGGCGACTCATCCACAAGGCGGTGGAGCCGCTGTCGGTCATGGCCACGATGGCCTTGGCGCCCAGGTGGTAGGCCGTGAAAAGCGCCCCCATGGCGATGGACTGATCAATGCGGTGGAAGGTCTTGCCGGTGAAATCGGCATCCAGCTTGACATGTTCACCGCTTTCGGCGGCCAGGCAGATCTTGGCCATCTCCACCACGGTTTCCAGGGGGTATTTACCCGCTGCAGTTTCTGCCGACAGCATGACCGCGTCGGTGCCATCCAGCACGGCGTTGGCCACGTCGCTGACCTCGGCACGGGTGGGCACCGGGTTTGTGATCATGGACTCCATCATCTGCGTGGCGGTGATCACCACCTTGTCGTGTTCGCGCGCCAGTTTGATCATGCGCTTTTGCAGGGCAGGCACGGCTGCATTGCCCACCTCCACCGCCAGGTCGCCACGGGCGACCATGATGCCGTCACTGGCGAGCAAGATTTCCAGCAACTTGGGGATCGCCTCGGCGCGTTCGATCTTGGCAATCAGCGCGGGTTTGTGGTTGTATTCGGCAGCCGCCACGTTGCACAACTGGCGGGCCATTTCCATGTCGGTGGCGTTTTTCGGGAAGCTCACCGCGACATAGTCGGCCTGGAAGCTCATCGCCGTGCGGATGTCCTCCATGTCTTTGCCCGTCAATGCCGGTGCAGTCAGGCCACCGCCTTGCTTGTTGATGCCCTTGTTGTTGGACAACTCACCGCCCAACTTGACGGTGGTAAATACCTGTTCGCCCCGGACGGCATCCACCGTGATCACGATCAATCCGTCGTTGAGCAAGAGCACATCACCGGCCTTGACTTCACGTGGCAGCGCCTTGTAGTCCAGCCCCACGGCATCAATGTCACCCAACTCGACCCGGGCAGCGTCCAGCACAAACTTTTGACCCGATTCCAGAAACACCTTGCCTTCGGCGAACTTGCCGACCCGAATCTTGGGGCCTTGCAGGTCGGCCATGATGGCCACTTCGCGCCCGGCCCGCTGGGCTGCGGCACGCACCATCGTGGCGCGGTCGATGTGATCTTGCGCCTTGCCATGGCTGAAGTTCAGCCGCACCACATTCACACCAGCGCGAATCATCTCCTCCAGCAATGCGGGATCACTGGAAGCGGGGCCAAGGGTGGCGACGATTTTGGTAGCGCGGCGGGGCATGGGGTAATCTCCTTGTAATTAAGTTCCCATTCTCACACGGAAGTGGTTACATACGAGCATCAGCTTCTGCCCGGCGGCTTCAATTCCGCAACAAGAATGCCTCGAACGCGTCCAGTGGAAGCGGCCGGCTGAACAAAAAACCTTGGACAAAATCACACTGGTATTGCGTGCTCAGAATGTGCCATTGCGCCTCGGTCTCCACGCCTTCGGCGACCACCTGGAGTTTCAGGTTGTGCGCCAAACTGATGGTGGCGGCACAAATGGCCACTGCCGTTTCACTGGTTTCAATGCCCATGACAAAAGACCGGTCAATCTTCAGTTGGTCCAAGGGCAAGCGGCTCAGGTAGGCCAGCGACGAATACCCGGTTCCGTAGTCATCCAGTGAAAACCCGACGCCCATTTCTTTCAAGGCTCCCATCTTGGAGATCACGTCATCGACATCGGAAATCAACAAACTCTCGGTGAGCTCCAGCTTGAGCAAATGGGGCTTGGCGCCGGTTTGCTGCAAAACATCCAAGACCTGTTGGACAAACTCCGGCTGGTGGAACTGGCGGGCACTGACATTCACCGCCACTTGCAGGTCGCGGGTGCGCTGGTCATCCGCCCAGGCATGGAGTTGGCGACATGCGGTTTCCAGAACCCAATAGCCAATGGGCAAAATCAGCCCGGTGTCTTCCGCCAGCGGAATAAAGTCATTGGGCAGAACCAGTCCGCGCTGCGGATGCTGCCAGCGCACCAGCGCTTCCGCACCCACGACACGGCGCGCCGCATCGACTTGCGGCTGGTAATACAGCCGCAATTGTTGTGATTGGATCGCATCACGCAGTTCCGCTTCCAAGGCACTACGCAAATCCAATGCCGCCTGCATGGCAGGGTCGAAAAAGCGCATGCCATTGCGCCCCGCATTTTTGGCTTGGTACAAGGCCAGATCAGCATGTTTGAACAGGTCTTCGACGGAATCGTGGCCTTGGAACAAACCCACCCCGATGCTGAATTTGCAGTGGTATTCGTAATCACCGAGAAGAAAGGGGCGCTTGGTCGCGTCTTGCAGTTTTTCTCCACGCTGTTTGGCCAGAGCGGCTGCGTCTTCAATGTCCGCCGCCAAGCCTTCCATCAGGACAACGAACTCGTCCCCCCCCTGGCGTGCCACCGTATCGCCGTCACGCACCACCGCGCTCAGGCGGCTTGCCACCTCCACCAAAAGCAGATCACCGACATCATGGCCCCGCGTGTCATTGAGCGCCTTGAAGTTGTCCAGATCAATCAGAAAGATCACACCATAGAGACGACTGCGCCCCGCAGCGGCCACCGCCTGGCCCAAGCGGTCGTGTAACAAACGCCGGTTGGGCAAGCGGGTGAGGGGGTCGTAGTAGGCCAGCCGGTGAATCTCGGCCTCTGCTTCTTTGTCCTCTGTGATGTCGGTAAAACTGGCAACGTAGTGGCTGATGTTGCCGTCGCCGGCAAAAATGCCTGTAATGGTCAGCATCTCCGCGTAAATCAGGCCGCTTTTTCGCCGGTTCCAGATCTCTCCCTGCCAGTAGCCTTTTTCCCGAACCGCCTCCCACATGCGCTGGTAAAACAAAGGGGCCTGCCGGCCCGATTTCAACATCGCAGGGGTCTGGCCAACGGCGTCTTCCGCGCTGTAGCCAGTCAAGCGGGTAAAGGCCGGATTCACCCGCAGTATGACCCCCGAGGCATCAGTGATCATCATCCCGTTCTGCGACGCAAATGCCACTGCAGAGATGCGCAACTCGTCCTCCACTTGCTGGCGTTCAGCCAGCAACACTTCCAGCATGTCCCGTTGCGCCTCAATTTTTGTACGCAAAGCCTCACGCTCCAGCAGATTGCGGATGCGCTGGCGGGCAATTTCCACGTTAATCGGCTTGGTGATGTAATCGGCGCCCCCCAGGGCCAGCCCCTGCATTTCCGATTCCGTCTCGCTCATCACGGTGACAAAAACCACAGGGGTATTTTTCAACGCCGACTCGGCTTTGAGGCGCCGACAGGTCTCAAAACCGTCCATGCCCGGCATCATCACATCCACCAAAATCAGGTCTGGCGGAGACTCCATGGCCAATTTCAGCCCCATGGCGCCAGACGTGGCAATCTGCAAGTCAAAGTCCGCCGCCAACACCGCCCCCAGCGTCAAGAGGTTCTCCGGCGTATCGTCAATCGCCAGAATTTTTGGCCTTGGGTGGGTCATGTCAGACATCTCTCCCGTTGTATCGCCGCCATGCTGCGCAATTGCTCCAGTGTCCAATCAAAACGAAATGCCCGCAGGGCCCTTCCGACTTCCTCTATCTCCATCGCAATGTCCGTGCCTTCCACCAGCATCTGTAAATCGCTGAAACGGGTCACCGCATCGTACTTGTTCTGAACCAGCAAGGGAATGAGTTCATCGACCAGCGCAATAAACCGGGGACCATTGACCTGCAGCGCAGGCCCATCAGGCGCGGGCGCGGCCCCCGCACCAAGCCAACGCTCCAAGGCCGACACCAGGGCGTCAAGCGCGACCGGTTTGTGCAAAAAATCGTCCATGCCTGCGGTGATACAGGCCTCCCGGTCTTTTTCCAAAGCGTCGGCCGTCAGGGCAATGATCGGCAAAGGCGGACGCCCCCTTTCGCGTTCCCACTGGCGTATACGTTGGGTTGCGCCGTACCCGTCCAGAACCGGCATATGAATATCCATCAAAATGGCGCTCGGCGTCTCCCCCCGTGCAATGGCATCGACCGCCGCTTGCCCGTCGTGGACCATGGAAACCTTCAAACCCAGTTTGACCAGCATGGCACCGATGACTTGGCGATTGATGGCATGGTCCTCAACCACCAGAATGTGGCCGTGAAACTGCGCAAGCCCAGGCGATGCGGGGGTGGGGACCGCCATCGAACGCGCCTCGTTGCGGCTGTTCTCGCCTGCCGGAACAATGGGAGTACGGATGCGGAACCAAAACCGGGAACCTCCGCCGGGTTCATTGCCTACCCCGACTCCTCCGCCCATCCGTTGGGCCAAATTCCGCACAATGGAGAGCCCCAAACCGGTACCGCCAAACTCCCGCGTGGTGGGGGCATTGTCGGCTTGCGAAAACGGCTGAAACAAGCATTCCAGTTGTCCCGCAGGAACACCACGTCCCGTGTCACGCACTGAAAATTCCAGCAGGGCCGAATCGCCCTCTCGCGCAATTTCGCACCCTTCCATGTGCACCCATCCCTGCTCCGTGAACTTGATTCCGTTGCCCACCAGTTTGAACAGCATTTGACGCACGCGGCGCGCATCCGCCTGGTAACGCACCCCCTTCGGCCCCGCCCACGTATAGGTCAAATGCAAAGACTTGTCGCTTGCCGATCGGGAAAACAAAGTCTGGGTTTCGCGCATGAGCTGCTCCGGCTCAAACACGGTGATCTTGAGCTGAAAGTCGTGGGTCCCGTTTCTGGAAAAATCCAGCGCATCGTTGAGCAAAGCCAGCAAAGTCTGACCGGAAGTCAGAATGGTCCGTGCATAGTTTTTTTGATCCGCCTCCTTCAAGTTCGGCATCAGCAGCATTTGCGCCATGCCCAAAACACCGTTCATAGGCGTGAGAATTTCATGGCGCATCATGGACAAAAAATCCGCCTTGGCACGGTGGGCGGACTCAGCGGCCCTGCGAGCGTCGCTCGGTGCACCTGTGTCACCGCGCACGGTATGCGGCCCATCCGGTACATGGCGCCGACCGAACCGACCCAACATCCACTGCTGGACCCCTGCGATCAGCAGCAGGGCCACAGCCATGGCCGCAACAATGGCGAAAAAGAAACCACGCGCCAACCTTTTGGCTTCGGCACGGTCCTCCGCCAGATCGACATACACCGAGAGCTTCGCAAGGGCAAGGTCAGGCAAGCGGATGTCCTGGGTCAGCTTTTCGATCTCCAAAGCTGCCAGCGGCGGCGCTGGATGCAGAGGATACAAAGGGCGTCCTGTCGCATCGACCAGTTCGATGCGACGCCAACTCGGCTGGTGCAAGCGCCAGCCGTCGAGCGTGGCGGAGATGCTGGTCAATTCCTTTTGCACCAAGAGGGGCCGAAGGCCTTCGGCCAGGGTGTCCAGCTTTTGCCGCGTTTCGCGGATCACCATTTGGTCGATGGAATCCTGCAGTGTGGGCTGGACCCACAGCACAAAGGCGCCCAGGGCGGCCAGCCCCACAGCACAGGTACGCGCGACCGTTCGAACCAGGGCTGAACCGAAATACACCATGCGATGCCTGCCTCCCAGTGGTGGCTGCCGAACAGATGGGAGTCTCTGTGAAAAACGATTCTAAATCCAAGCCAGTCCACATGTCCTGCCCGGCGGGACACCATGGCCAGTTTCGACCTCACACGGGGTGTGGTTCAATGTGCACTTCTGATCCGCAAACTCCGCATTTCGATCTGACCATGTTCGACGATACGACTCCCATCAGCAATTTGCTGGATCCCTCGCGCACCAAACCCAAGCTGTTGCTGGTGGATGATCAGCCCATCAACATTCAAGTGCTGTACCAAATTTTTGCGGCAGACTTTCAAGTCTTTATGGCCACCAGCGGTGCGCAGGCCTTGACCATTTGCAAAACCAACCCTCCCGACTTGGTGCTGCTCGACATTGTGATGCCGGGGATGGATGGCTTTGAGGTCTGCACCGAACTCAAGGCCGACGAAGCCACGCGCAACATTCCCGTCATTTTTGTGACCGCGCACACCGATGCGGCACAGGAGACCCATGGACTGGACCTGGGGGCGGTGGACTTTATTTCCAAACCGGTCAACCCGGCCGTGGTACGCGCCCGGGTCAAGACCCACCTGACCCTCAAGCTGCAATCGGACGTGATGCGCACGTTGGTGTTTTTGGATGGGCTGACGGGTGTCTACAACCGCCGCTATTTCGACCAGCAACTGGTGATTGAAGTCGCGCGCTCTGCACGCAATGGGTCTCCCCTGGCCCTGATCATGCTGGACGTTGACTTTTTCAAGGCCTTTAACGATTTGTACGGGCACCAACTGGGCGATGATTGCTTGAAGCATATTGCCCTTGCATTGAAGAAGAACCTGCGCCGCCCCGCCGATCTGGTGGCACGCTACGGCGGCGAGGAGTTTGCGTGCATCTTGCCCGACACGTCTTTGGATGACGCGATGAACATTGCCCGGGCGCTGGAGCAGGGAGTACGGGATCTGCATATTGCCCACGCGGGCTCCAGCGTCGCCCAAGTCATCACCATCAGCCTGGGGATCGCCGGCCGGGTGGGCATTACGCCCAGCGATGCCAACGCGTTGTTAACGGAAGCGGACACCCAACTGTACAAGGCCAAACACGCCGGACGTCGCCAAGCCTGTGGCGCGGCACTTCCACTGGCATAGGTGTCTGCCTTCCATGCCTCCTTAATTGACCTGTAGCCCCCGTGCAATAAGCGTGGGCAGCTACCGAATAGATAGCAAGAAACAGCTATGCCAGCATGGAAAGCAAGGGGGACAATGCCGATCTTCCCACGGGCTTGTTGACGGCCCCCAGCAGCGTAAAACGCCGCAACTGGGCCACCATGGACGCCGCGCGCATGACATCGTCACTCTGGCCTGACACAATGATCAGCGCACCTGCATAGCCCACCTTGGCGAGCGACTCCATGAACTGAAAGCCGTCCATGCCCGGCATGTGCAGGTCAATCAGCATGAGGTGAAAGCCTTGTGGACTGGCCGACAGCTTTTGCAAGGCCTGGCTGCCACTGCTTGCCGTTGCAACATCGACAACGCCCAACCCGAGCAGGATTTCCGAAATTAATTCAAGCTGAAATGCATCGTCATCCACCAGCAAAACCTTGAGGTCACGGCGGCTGGAAGGACGGG
Organism: Rhodoferax sp.; assembly: GCF_030697375.1. Classification (GTDB taxonomy): domain Bacteria; phylum Pseudomonadota; class Gammaproteobacteria; order Burkholderiales; family Burkholderiaceae_C; genus Allorhodoferax. The sequence continues at coordinate 79,908 of NZ_JAUYQD010000053.1, forward strand.
CTGCGATGTTCTTGGCAAAGAGGGGGGTCATAGTATTAGGCTACCGGGTGGTGCGTCTGTAGATTTGATCGGCCATGGTGGCGCGCTGGTTCATGTCCGCCAGCCACTCCTCTGAAGAAGGCAGGGCCACCGTGGCCATGTCGTCCAAGGTTTGCTGCATGCTGTCGATGTTGTCATTCACACCGCCCAGGATCTGTGAAACACGGTCCTGGAACTGCATGGCCACCAACAACTTCTCGACTTCACGGCGAACCACCAGGCCGTGGGTACGCATGGAATCCGCGGACGCGCCGAGCTTGCGCACATGGCCCAGCACATGTTCGACCAACTCGCCGGACAGCGATACCGCATGCTTGTCTTCCACCGTGGCTTCTTCCGCAGCGGACAGGGTCGTGTTCATGATGGCCCCGATATGCCCCACACGCTCACCAATGTGCTTGCCCGTTTCGGCCGAACGCTGCGACAGCATGCGCACTTCCGAGGCGACGACGGCAAACCCGCGCCCGGACTCTCCGGCCCGCGCGGCTTCAATGGCGGCATTGAGGGCCAGCAAGTTGGTTTGTGCTGCGATGCTGCGCACCTCGGCGGCCATGGCCTGCAATTCCAGCGTTTCTTTGGCCAGGTTGCGAACATTGGCCAGCAGCGCATCCTTGCCGTCAATCACGTTGGTCAAAGACAACACCACCGGTTGCAGCTCCCGCTCACACAGCGCGAGCAAGCTGATGGATTTACCATCATCGCCCCCCCCTCCCGCCGCGCCCCCACCAATACCCGCAAGGTCAAATTGCTGCAGCACCGAGGCGAAACTGGACGTCAGTTGCACCACCGCTCCTTCGGTCTGCGTTTTCACCAACCCCACATGGTGTTGCCAGGCGGGAAGCACGTCTTGCAGCAGTACCGCGAGATCTTCTGCCGAACAGGCACTTCGGCCAGCACCGGCTTGGAGGGCAGCATCGAGCTGTGAATGGGCCGTTTGGACTTGGGCCAGCAAATACCAAACCGCCACACCGGAGAGCAATGCAACTCCGCCCAGGGACAGCCATGGCAACCATGCCGCGCCACTCCACAACGGCAGTGCGGCCAGCACCACGATGGCAATCGGGCAGAACCCCCACCACAGCAAGGACGGGCTGCTGTAGCTTGGCAGGTTGGCGTGCGCACTGAGATCGGCTTTCATGGTTGGCTGTTCTTTCTCGCAAGTCACCATAGCGCTCAAAAGGAAGAACCCAGACCCCCAGTCGTGACAGTTCAACCCCCTTCGAAACTTGAAGCCGCCAATATTTTGCTGGTTTAATTCGGCTTCATCGATCATCATATGTCAAAAGAAACGCACTTGGGGCACACCCAAGATTGCGCCAAAGAACATGCGAAGGGGAGTGAAGCGAGATGCACGCGAACGTACCGAATGAACGCCAGGAGCTGGCTGCGCAGTTGAGAGCCAGTCAGGCGGCCCTCCACGCCGCACAAGCCCGCGCCAGTCACCTGGCACAGCTCTATACCGCATTGACGCGCTGCAACCGGGCTATTGCGCAAAGCAGCTGTGCGGAAGAACTCTTCGACCAGATTTGCCGCATTGCGGTGGATTCAGGGGGACTGGCCATGGCTTGGATTGGGCACATCGACTCCGGCACCGGCATGGTCCGTCCGGTCGCCAGTTATGGTGATGGGACGGGATACCTGGAGGGCATACAGCTGTCCACCGAGGCAAGCTCACCCTTGGGACGCAACCCCACCAGCGCCGCGATGCGCGAGCAGCAACCCGTCTGGCCCCCATGCGACGATGACCAGCCCTCCCCGCTTTGGCTCCACCATGCCGCCCAAGCCGGCTGGGCCTGTTCGGCTGCACTGCCCTTGCTTCAGAAAGGCGAAGCCGTGGGCGCCTTGACTTTGCATGCCCGGACCCCGCATTTCTTCGACCAGGACGCGCAACAGTTGCTGCTGGAAATGGCCTCGGATGTCAGCTATGCGCTGGACAATCTGGCACGCGCCGAACAGCAAAAGCAAGTGAACCGTGCTCTGCGCGACAACGAATACGCAGCCCATCTGGCGGTCGAAAATGCACGGGCCGCCCTGGAGCAACTGGAGTTGCAAAAGTACGCGCTGGACCAGCACGCCATCGTCACCACCTTCAATGTACGGGGCAAAATTACCTACGCCAACGACAAATTTTGTGAAATCAGCGGCTACTCCCGTGCCGAGCTGATGGGGCAAGACCACAATCTCCTGATCTCTGATGTGCACCCCAAAGGCTTTTTCGACGCCCTGTACGAGACCGTGGCACGCGGCGGCGTCTGGCATGGTGAGGTCTGCAACCGCGCGAAGGCCGGCCACCTGTATTGGGTCCAGACCACGGTCGTCCCTGTTTTGAGCACCCACGGCAAGCCGACCAAGTACATCGCCATTCGTGCCGACATTACCAAACGCAAAGCGCAGGAACTGGAACTGCAACACTACCGCGACCATCTGGAGCTGTTGGTGCAACAAAAAACCGCAGACTTGCAAAACAGCGTGGACATGACCCGGCGTGCCTTGTCGGAGCTGGAGCGGCAAAAGTATGTGCTGGATCAACACGCCATTGTGACCACCTGCGGTATTGACGGCCGCATCACCTACGGAAACGCCAAATTCAGCGAAACCAGTGGTTTTTTACCCGCAGAATTTGTGGGGAAAGACCACGAGATCATCAATTCCGGTCACCATCCCCACGGTTTCTTCAAGCACATGTATGCCACGATTGCCCGGGGCGGCGTATGGCATGGCGAAGTGTGCAACCGCGCCAAAGATGGCCATTTGTACTGGGTGGACTCCACCGTGGCCGCCTTCATGGGCGAGGATGGCAAGCCTCGGGAATACATCGCGGTGCGCACCGACATTACCGAACGCAAGCGCATTGAAGAGGCCGCCCACGCCGCCAACCGCGCAAAGTCCGAGTTTTTGGCCAATATGAGCCATGAAATCCGCACCCCCATGAATGGCATGCTGGGGATGGTGGACGTGCTCCAAGCCACGGACCTTGCGCCTTCGCAACGTCGCATGCTGGACACGATTCACAATTCCTCGCTGGCTTTACTCAGCATCTTGAATGACATTCTGGATTTCTCCAAAATTGAGGCCGACAAACTGGAGCTTGAGTCCATACCCACCCAACTGCGCGAGGTGGCAGAGGGTGTGGCGCAGCTTTTGGTCAGCAACTCGACCGCCAAATCGGTCGAACTGTCCGTATTTGTATCCCCCGAACTGCCCCGCTGGATCCTGGGTGACCCCAACCGGCTTCGCCAGGTGCTTCTCAATTTGATGGGCAATGCCTTGAAGTTCACCCACCACCACGAAGAGCGCACTGCCCGCGTGGTGCTGTATGTGGAGCCCTGCATGCACGAGGCTGGCGCCCCCGGGGTCCGCTTGCGCGTTGTGGACAACGGCATCGGCATGAGCCCCCAGGTGCAGGCTTTGCTCTTTCAGCCCTTCACCCAGGCGGACGCCAGCACCGCTCGCAAATTTGGGGGGACGGGCCTGGGACTGTCCATTACCCAGCGCTTGGTGGAAATGATGCATGGGCGCATATCGGTGCGCAGCAGCTTGGGGCAGGGTTCGGAATTCACCGTCGAATTGCCCCTGCACACCGCGGAGCCCGCCCGCCAACTGCCCGCAGACCCCAGCCTCACCGGTGTGCGTCTGCTGCTGGTCACGACCGACGCCCACACCCTCTTGGCCGTCCCGGCCTACTGCGGTTCGGCAGGTGCGCAGGTCGCGGTCGTGGGCCATCTGGCGGCCATCCGTCAACATCTGCAACAAACCCCGTGGGCCGGCCCTACGGTGGTGCTGTTGGGCCTGGATGTGACGGCACCAGCCCAGGCCCTGGGCCTGTCGGCCCCCATCGGCGTGGTCCGCCTGGTGCGAAGCAGCAGCGACATCGCTGCCCGAGAAATAGCGGTGCTCGCGCGCCCGCTGCTCTACCACGACCTGATTCACGGTGTGGCCTTGGCCAGCGGGCGCTTGAGCGCGCTCGGCCAGGGGGATCAGGTCGAACGCCGCCAATCGGTACGGCCGCAGGCTCCGAGCATCATGGTGGCACTGCAAGCCAACCGTCTGATCCTGCTGGCCGAAGACAACGAAACCAACCGCGATGTGATGCGAGAGCAACTGCGCCTGCTCGGGTATGCGACCGAAGTGGCTGAAAATGGCACCATGGCGCTAGAGATGTGGCGCACCGGCCGCTACGCGCTGCTGCTCACCGATTGCCACATGCCCTGCATGGACGGTTTTGAGTTGACACAAGCGATTCGGCAAGCCGAGCCCCAGGGCACACGTTTGCCCATCATCGCGGTCACCGCCAATGCCATGCAGGGTGAAGCTGAACGTTGCCGTGCCCGCGGCATGGACGACTACCTGTCCAAGCCGCTGCGCTTGAAAGAAGTGGGGCCCATGCTGGCCAAGTGGCTGCCGTCGGCGCCTGTGGACAGCCCCGCACCCGCCACGGTGTGGGATGCCTCGGCCCTGCGCAAACTGGTAGGCGACAACCCGGCCATGCACCGGTGCCTGCTGGAAAAGTTTCTGCTCAATGCCCACGCCCAAGTGGCCGCCATGGGCTCCGCGGCGACCGGCGGTGAACCTGCTAAGCTGACCGAGGTGGCCCACACCCTCAAGTCCGCGGCGCGCAGCGTAGGCGCCTTGGCGCTGGGGGAACTGTGCCAGGCACTGGAAACTGCGGGACGCGCGGGAGACCTGGCCACCTGCGGCGCCTTGACACGGCAACTGGAACCCGTATTTTCTGCGGCTGCGCAAGCCATTCAAACCAATCTTGGCTGAAATGGAGTTTTGACCATGCACGAAGACATCATTTTGGTCGTCGATGACGACGCCTTCCAGCGCGAGATATTGGGCCTGCAACTGGTCGGCCTGGGCTGGGACAAGCTGCTCTATGCCGCCAGCGGCGAACAGGCACTGGCCCTGATGGATACCCAGAGCCGACAGATCAGCGTGGTGATCAGCGATCTGTCCATGCCCGGCATGGACGGCCCGGTCCTGATGCGGCATCTGGCCCAGCGGGGCTACCGGGCGCAACTCATTTTGCTGTCCGGCGTGCAAGACGAGATCCTGAGCAGCGCCGCAGGTCTGGCGCATGCGCACGGGCTGGACCTGCTGGGTTGTTTGAGCAAACCCTGCGCCCCTTCCCAACTGGGCGAGTTGCTGGCACGCCTGCATCCCCCCGCCAGCGTGCGCAACCACACCAGCGAGGAAGAGGCCCTGGCACCGGAGCGGCTGGCGGCGGCTTTGGCCGCGGGTGAATTCATTCCCTGGTACCAGCCCAAAGTGGACATCCGCAACGGCCAAACCGTCAGCGCCGAGGCCTTGGCGCGCTGGCCCGTAGAGTCGGGGGGAATGATTGGGCCCGGAAGGTTTGTCCCCGCCATTGAGGCCGCCAGTTTGGCCGATGAATTGTTTTTTGCCATTGCGCGCCATGTGGTGGCCGACACAGCGGTCTGGCACCGGCAGAACATTGCCATCAAAACGGCCATCAACCTGTCCATGGACACCGCACTCAACCTGGAAATGCCGGAGCGCTTGGGGCAACTGGTCAAGGCCAGCGGCCTGCACCCCTCGGACTTCATCATAGAAGTCACGGAAAGCCGCTTGATGGTGGAGCGCTCATTGGCCATGGAAACCCTGACCCGGCTCTCCATGATGGGTTTTGTTCTGTCCATCGATGACTTCGGCACCGGTTACTCCAGTCTGGTGCAACTGGTCGATCTGCCGTTCAAGGAGCTCAAAATCGACGGCAGCTTCGTGCAGCGCGCCAACACCGAGCGCAAGGCGGAAGCGGTTTTGCGCATTTCCATCCTGATCGGCGTCAATCTGGGCATGGCGGTGGTGGCCGAAGGTGTGGAAACCGCCGAGCAGTTGGCGTTTTTGCGCACCTGCGGCGGCAGCATTGTGCAGGGCTACCAAATCGCCCGTCCCATGCCGTTTGCCGCCTGCACTGATTGGCTGCAGTCCGCAGCCAAATAGGCCTCTAGCCCTTATAGATACTGCGCAAGCAGCTGCGATTTTTATAGCAACTCAGGCACGCGAATCAAACTGCAAAATGGCCCTGGCCATCCCCTCCAGCGGCAAAACATCGTCCACCGCCTGCAGCTTGATGGCTTCTTTGGGCATGCCAAAAACCACGCAGGTTTCTTCGTTTTGGGCAATGGTGCGGGCGCCACCATCGTGCAGCACCTTCATGCCGCGCGCACCGTCGTCCCCCATGCCGGTCAGGAGGATGCCCAGCACATCGCGCCCGCCACACTCGGCCGCCGACTTGAACAGCACATCGACCGAGGGCTTGTGGCGATTGACGGGTGGACCATCCAGGACATGCACGAAGTACTGCCCGGCCGCCTTGCGCAGTTGCATGTGCAGCCCGCCAGGCGCAATGAGCGCCACCCCGCGCTCCAGGCGGTCACCGTCCTTGGCCTCCCGCACGTTCATGGCGCAGATTCCGTTGAGCCGCGCGGCGTACATGGCGGTAAATTTTTCCGGCATGTGCTGGGTGATGGCGATACCGGGCGCATCGGCGGGCAGGTGGGTCAACACCCACTCCAGCGCCTGGGTGCCACCGGTGGAGCTGCCTATGACCACCGGCTTGTTCATGGCCAAAGCGTGGACCGAGCCTAGTACCGGTGCGCGCGCCGCCATGGGACGGGCGGCAAACGCGTCGGCACTGGCTGTGCGGGCGCGGGGCCTGGACCGGGCCGCGGTTTTAAGTGTCTGAATCATCTCGCGGCGGGAGTCTTCCAGATGCTGCTTCAAACCCAGCTTGGGCTTGGCCAGCACCGCCACGGCGCCTGCGGACAGGGCCTCCAGCGCGACCTTGCTGCCTTCGGTTGACAGCGTGGAGCAAATCACCGTGGGGATAGGGGTGCCCGCCATGATTTGCCGCAAAAACGTCAAGCCGTCCATGCCCGGCATTTCAATGTCCAACAGCAACACATCGGGCGGATGCTTGCGGATCATGTCCATGGCCAGCAAGGGGTTGGGCGCGCTGCCAATCAATTCCACCTCGGGATGGCCCAAGAGCATGTGCGCCAGCGCCTGGCGTACCACGGCAGAGTCATCCACCACAAACACTTTAACGACCATCACGTGCACCCAATTCCGAAAAATACAGTTTCTGCCAGAGGCTCACCCAAACCCACGGTCCAAGACACCTTGCGGTATCCATTGCCCCCCAAACAGTGGCCCACCACCGCAATGCCATGGTCATGCAAAAAATCCAACACCCACTCCACGTTATTGCCCCCCACATGGGTGGCGTTGTACATCTGCGGGAACATATTGCCACCACCAAAAACATAGGCCTGGCAACGCGTGGGCGGCAGTCCCACCGCCAACAGCCGGACAAACATCTCGTCCATGGCCACTTCGCCATACGCCGTGTTGCAGGCGTTCGACGCATTGGGGCGCCCCACATGCACGATATGGCACATGGCCGCCACCGTGCGCCTGGGGTCCGTCAAGATCACACTGACACACGACCCCAGCAAGGTCTTCAGTTGGTCACCGGCCAGCCCCAAAGCCACGTCACCCGGCATGAGTTCCACCGCCGCAGGGTGAAACGCGGAAGGATTGAAGGGCATTGGGGGAAGGAGGGTGGCCATGGAGCGGTGTGCAACAAAACATCAGGCTGGTCGGGCCTTACGCCCGTTTGCGAAAAGCGCCGGGAATAACCGTGGTGATCGGCGTTTGGCATGGCACACGGCCCTCGGCCGTTCCCAAGAAAAACAAGCCGCCCGGTTTCAGGGTGGCAAGCACCCGGTCCACCACGGCACTTTTGGTCGGCGGGTCAAAATAAATCAGCACGTTGCGTAAAAAAATGATGTCAAAAGGCCCCAAACCGTCAAACGGTTTGCACAGGTTGAGCCGCCCAAATTGCACCCGGCTGCGCAGCTTGTCCTGCAGCAAAACCTGCCCCTGGGAGGGCCCTTCCCCACGCAGACAATAGCGACGCAGCCGCTCGGGGGACACTGCACGCAGCCGGTCTTCCGGGTACACCGCCTCTTTGGCACTGAGCAGCACGCGGTGGCTGATGTCGGTGGCCAAAATGGACCAATCCGGGCCAATCTTGCCCATGGCCTGAAGATCAGACATCAGCATGGCCGTGCTGTAGGCCTCGTCGCCAAACGAGGATGCCGCACTCCAGATGGAGACCGCGGTCTGGCTGCGGTAAGCCGCCAACTCTTGTTCAAGCAGTTCGTAGTGCTTGGGTTCTCTGAAAAAATAAGTTTCGTTGGTGGTGAGCAAATCCACCGCCATCTGGAACTCGGCCGCCTGGGCCTCGTCCTCCAGCAGGGCGATGTAATCGGCAAACCCGTGCAGCCCCAGTTTCAGGATACGCGGATACAGGCGCGCATGGACCAGCGCTTTTTTGGAATCGTTGTAGGCCAACCCGACAGCCTCGTACAAGAGGGCCGCTATGGTGCGGAATTCCGGGTCACTGAACTGCATGGACGCGCTCCCTGCTGGCCATCGTGTGGTGCCCGTGCCCGGCGATCACAGCCGGGGCGCGGGCCCGGCAAGCGACACCAAGGCATCGATGTCCAGGGCGCGGACGGGGTCCAGGATCACGATGAATGCGCCATCCACCCGGCCCATGCCCTGGATGAAGTCGCGCGCCACCGTGGTGCCAAACTGCGGGGGCGGCCCGATGTCGGACGGCGCGATGTCGATCACCTCGCTCACCGCATCCACCATCAGGCCCAGGCGCAGCTTGTCCCCCGCGCTGTCGGCATCGCAAATCACGATGCAGGTTTTCTTTCCCGCGTGGGTGACGGCACGCCCCAGGCGGGACTGCAGGTCAATGACCGGAACCACCGCCCCGCGCAGATTGATAACGCCGCGTACGCAGGGGGGCATGAGCGGCACCACGGTCAGCGGCGCATGCTGGATGATTTCACGCACCGTGGCGATGCCCATGGCAAAGACCTCACCGCCCAGCACAAAGGTCAGGTATTGCAGGGCCGCATGCACCGCAGCGCGGGGCGGCTCGGCCTGCAGGGGGTGGCTCGTCATGGCAGCGACTCAGTACGGTTTGAAGTTGGGTTTGGCGCCCCGCACAGGGGTGCTGACCAGGTGGGACGCCAGCCGGGGGGCTGCCCCCACGCCGCCCCGGCGCTCCAGAGTTCCCATCTCCGCAGGACGGCTGCGCATCCGGGGAGCGTTTTCACCAATATTGAAAAAGGCGATGGACTGCTGCAACTGCTCGGCCTGGCCCGACAATTCCTCGCTGGTGGCGGCCAGCTCTTCGGAGGCCGATGCATTTTGCTGTGTGGCCTTGCTCAGCTGGCCCATGGCCCCGCCAATTTGCACCACCGACTCGCTTTGCTCGGCACTGGCGGCGGCAATCTCCTGCACCAGTTCGCTGGTCTTTTGGATGCTGGGCACAATTTCATCGAGCAAGCGTCCGGCGCGCTCCGCAGTGGACACGCTGTTGCCGGCCAGGTCGCCAATTTCCTTGGCCGCTTCCTGGCTGCGCTCGGCCAGCTTGCGCACCTCGGCCGCCACCACCGCAAAACCCTTGCCATGTTCACCGGCCCGGGCGGCCTCGATGGCCGCGTTCAAGGCCAGCAAATTGGTCTGGTAGGCGATGTCGTCAACGATGCCGATCTTGGCGGCGATCTGCTTCATCGCCGCCACGGTCTGGCTCACCGCACTGCCGCCATCGGTGGCTTCCTTGCTGGCCTTGGTCGCCATGCCGTCGGTCACCTTGGCGTTGTCGCTGTTTTGGCCGATCGAGGCCGACATCACCTCGATTTGCGAGGTGGTTTCCTCCACGCTGGCGGCTTGTTCACTGGCCGCCTGCGACAGGGACTGGGCGGTGGCGCTGACTTGGTTGGCGGCGCCGGTCAGGGCGTCGGCGGCGGCATGCACTTCGCCCATCACCCGGGTCAGGTTCTCGGCGGTGGAGTTGACGTTGTCCTTGACCTTGCCGAACAGGCCCGCGTAGTCGCGCTGGATGCGGTGGGTCAGATCGCCTTCGGCAAACGCGGCCAACACGTCCGAGACGTCGTTCAGGCCCTGCTCGCTCACGTCCATCAACTGGTTCATGCCGGTGGAGAGGTTCAAGAAGAAGCCGGCTTTGCCCTGCAGATTCAGCCGCTGGGCGAAGTCGCCGCGGGCAGCGGCCTCCACGACGGCGGCCACTTCTTTCTCCACCCCCACTTCGGCGGTACGGTCCGACCACTCCACCACGGTGCCAACACGGGTGCCCTGCGCGTCCACGATGGGGCTGGCGTTCAAGCCGAAATGCAAGGTGCCCACCTGGATCTGGGTGCGGTAGGTACCCGTCAATCCGGCCAGCAGGCCACGCTGGTGGGCGGGGTTCTTGTGGAACACATCGATGTTCTGGCCCAGCAGCTTGCGGGCGTCGAACTGGGGCAGCACCTTGCGCAACTCGGCCTCGTTGCCCTGCATCATGGTGGTGACGGTCTCGTTCATGTAGATGATTTCGTTGCCCGCGTTGGCAATCATCACGTTGGTGCTGCATTTGTCCAGGGCATTTTTAATGCGCAGATTGGTGCGGGCCGCCTGGGCCGCCTCTTGCAAGGAGGCTTGCACCCGGTCCATGGCGTCGCTGATGCGGGCTTTTTGCCCGGGCAGGCGGTCCATGGCCAGGTCGAGCTGGCCGGCGGCATAGGCCGCAGCCACGTCCACCGTCTTCATGGTGACGGCGATATGCGAGCGCACCAGGTCGTTGATGGACTGGCCCATGGAGCGGTAGGAGCCCTGCAGCGCATCGACCGGCATGCTGTGGTCAAGCATGCCCAGCTCATGCTGGCGCGCCATCTCTTGCTGCGCCGCTTCAAATTGCTGCAAGGTGCCTTGCATCTGGGCCAGGGAGGCCATCAGCTGCCCGGTTTCATTGGTGCCGCGCACCGGGATGTCCAGGTTCAAATGGCCCTTGGCCACCGCACCGGCCACCGCCACCGCCTCCGCCACCGGGCCGGTGATGCTGCGGACAAAGGCCACCGCCAAGGCCACGGCGGCGACGAGCCCCAGCAGCAGCAGGGCGGCCATGGCGTACAGGGAACTGCGCAATTGGTCCACCCGCTGGTCCAGCGCCTGGCGCAAAGACTGGGTGGCCAGCGCGTTGAAGTCGTACAGGCTGTCAATGGAGCGGGTGAATTCGTCAAAGTAGGCGTTGGCCGGGTGCTTGATCACCGTGGCATTGATCAGGGCCTGGTCTGCCAGCGCCAGGGTTTGCCCCACCAGGGCGCGGCTGGCGTCCGCACGGGCATCCAATGCGGCTTTCATCTCGGCATTGGCGTCGGTGGCCCGGGCCAGGTTGCGAAACATGTCGCCCTGCACCTCCTGCACCCGCTTGTTCAGGGCCACCAGAGTGGCACGCCCTTCGGGGTTGATCGCGCCCTGCGCCAGAAAGCCGGTGCCTTGCGCCCGCATGATGCCCAGGTTCTCCCCCAGCCACGGCATGTTCACCAGCGAGGCCTGGATCAGGAAGTAGGCGTCCACCTCCGGGTCCAGCGACAGGCCGAACTCGCTCAGCACTTCTTCATTGAAAACCAGCACGCTGGCAATGAGCTGGGTATGGAGCTTGGTGCTGTCGGCCGACTTGAGCTGTTTGCTGCCTACCCCTTGCTCCAGCGTGGCCCAGCGCTCGCGCAGCGCGCTCCACAGCGTCTGGGTTTTGGCCGATGCGCCCGCCTTCTTGAGCTCACCGTCCAGGTCCGCCATGGCCTTGACCACCTGGTCGCGCATGGCGGGCCGGCGCTCGGCCAGGGTTTCATTGCCGCTCAGTGCACCGGCCGACATGCCCCGGTGGGTTTGCACCAGTTGCACCACCTTGGTGATGGTGACCACCGCCGCAGTGGCCATCTCCTCGCGTTCCGCGAAACGCACTTCCGCCGTGATCTTTTTGAAATACAGGCCTGTGGGAATGGCCACCATGAGCAGGGCGATGAGACCCAGGATGGTGAATTTTTGGGCCAGATTGAGCCGGTGCAAGAAAGACATGAGCGACATCCCTATGGTTAAGCCTTCACGGCGGGTTTTGTAATGAAGATCAGGAAGAAAACGCAGCGCCTACGGCCTTGGCATGCGGCCCTGTAGCACCCGGGTCGGCGGTGACCAGCTCGCCCAGCGAGTTCACATCGAGAATCAGCGCCACTTCGCCATTGCCCAGGATGCTGGACCCCGAGACGCCGCGCAAGGTTTTGAACAGGCGCCCCAGGGGTTTGATCACGGTTTGCTGCTGGCCCAGCAGCGCCTCCACCTCGATGCCGTACTGGCCGCGCGGGGCATTGACCACCACCACACTCACCCGTTCGGTGTGCGCGGACTCCAGGCTGTACAGGGTGCGCAGGCGCACCACCGGCAGCACAGCCCCCCGCAACTCCAGGCAGTGGCGCCCCGAAGCGTCCGCCTGAACGTCGCGCTCCCCGGCTTTGATCACCTCCACCACCGACTCCAGCGGCAGCACGAATTTGGACTTGCCCACGCCGACCAGAAAGCCGTCGATGATGGCCAGCGTGAGCGGCAGGCGGATGTCCACCTGCAGGCCCCGCCCCGGATGACTCACCAGCCGGATGGAACCACGCAGGGCTTCGATGTTGCGGCGCACCACGTCCATGCCGACACCGCGCCCGGACAGGTTGGTGACCTGCTCCGCCGTGGAGAAGCCAGGCTCGAAAATCAGCATGTGGATGTCGTTGTCGCTGGGCACGGTGCCTGGCTCCACCAGGCCCCGGTTCCAGGCCCGCTGCAACACCCGCTCGCGGTTGATGCCACGGCCATCGTCTTCGATGCGGATCAAAATGGCACCGGTTTCATGGCGCGCACTCAAGACCAGCCGGCCGGCCGGCGCCTTGCCCGCGGCCAGGCGCTCCTGGGGCGTCTCCAGGCCATGGTCCAGTGCATTGCGCACCAGGTGCATGAGCGGATCGGCAATTTTTTCGACCATGGATTTGTCCAGTTCCGCGTCGCCCCCCTCGATCTCGAAATTCACCTCCTTGCCCAGGCTGGAGGCGGTGTCCCGCACCACCCGCCTGAAGCGGCTGAAGGTCTCGCCGACCGGCACCATGCGCAGGCCCAGCGTGCCGTTGCGGATTTCCTCGATCAGGCTGTTCATGTGCAGATTGGCCTCGATCAGGCCGGTGTTGCGGGCCTCCCGGGCCCGCAGCGTGGCGCCGGCGCCGGCAATGACCAGCTCGCCCAGCAGATTGATGACGGCATCCAGGCGGTCCGCCTGGACCCGGATGTAGCGGTCCTCGGTCGGCGCGTTGTCACGGATTTTTTGCTGTTTCCCCAAGGCCGCCGCCACCACCTCGGGCGGCACGCCAGCTTGCGCCGCCAGCAGGTCACCAATTTTGGGTTTCTCCACCCAAGGCATGCCGGGGGTCTGTCGCTGGGTGGACAGCAGCTGTTCGAGCGTGTCCTGCGACACCGCTCCCACCGAGACCAGCAACTCGCCCAGACGCGGGGTTTCCGGCATGTCCTCGATGGCCCGGGCCAACTTCTGCCCCGGCGTTTCCGGCGCCACCACGCGGAACTCGCAGTCCTCCAGTACAAAGCTGAATGCGCCCTCAATGTCCTCGCGCTGGGCAGTGGTCTCCAGTTCCATGGAGAACCCCAGGTAACAGCTCTCGGGGTCCAGCGTGGCCAGCGGGGGCAGCGCCTGTGTGCCGCAGCGCACGGCCACCACGCGGCCCATGCCGCCCAGGTAGCGGGCGATGGACAGCGGGTCCATGCCGTTGCGGAAGGTCTCTGGACCAAAATGCGCGGAAATGCTCCAGATGCGCAACGCACCGGCCGTGGCCTCGGGGGCTGCCGGTGCGCTGTTTACGTCGGCGGCGACCCGCGGCCCTTGCGCCAAGGCCTGGAGCTGGACGACCAGGTCGGCACGGCTGTCTTTCTCTTGCGGCGTGTCGGCATATTCGTCACTGGCGGTGTCCACCAGAAACTTGATCTGGTCGTTGCACTGCAGCAGCAGCGTGCTGATTTCGGGGCTGAGCGCAACCACGCCTTCGCGCATTTTGTCGAGCAAGGTCTCGACATGGTGGGTGAACTCCACCACCCGGTGCAACCCGAAAATGCCCGCCGATCCTTTGACGGTGTGGGCACAGCGAAACAGGGAGTCCAGCAGTTCACGGCTGTCCGGTTGCTCTTCCAACTCCAGCAACAGGGTTTCGATGGCCTCGATCTGCTCCGCCGCCTCGCTGATGAAGGCGGGCATGGCCGCCGCAATGAAATCGTGGTCGGCATCGGTGTTGTGGCCCATGTCTCATGCCTCCTCAGTTTCGCCGCTGGCCAGGTGCTGCGGGTCCAGCCAGTGGCCCAGGCCCAGGGTGCGGCAAGCCTCGGCAAACACCGCGCTGGCTTCGACCAGGCGCCAAGCCCGGCCGCCTTGGCTGAGCGCCACCAGCAGTTGCAGACCGGCACCGTCCACCTCGGCCACCTCGCGTGCCGAGATTTCCAGGCTCCCCGTGGAGGGCGCCTGCTGCGCCACCCACGCCAGCAAGGCATCGCGCAACGCCAGCGCACTGTAGATATTCAACTCTGACGGGAGCTCAAACCGGTTATCCATGAAATTCTCCATGCGGTTTCCACCAACCAAAACGAACGGGGAGGGGCGACACGCCCCCGGCGGCGCCTACACGCAGAGTTTGCCGACGGCGGAGACCAGTTGCGAGGGCGAAAAAGGTTTCACCATCCAGGCTTTGGCCCCTGCGGCCCGGCCCTCTTCTTTCCTGGCCTCCTGGCTTTCGGTGGTGAGCATGAGGATGGGCATGAATTTGTAGGAAGGCAGCTTTTTGGTCGCTTTGACAAATTCAATGCCATTCATGATGGGCATGTTGACATCGCAGACCGCCATGTGAACCTGCCGCCCGTCGAGCAGCGCCAACGCGGCCTGACCATCGCCGGCTTCAATCACGTTGTACCCCGCGCCGGTCAATGCGATTTTGACCACTTGGCGCAAGCTGGTGGAATCATCAATCACCAAGATCGTTTTTGCCATTCCCGCCTCCCTAAAAAATCGTTTCATGGCTACAAACCCGGGGTGCCATGCCGCTTGGCATCCCCGCATTTCAAGACATCGACTGAGCGAGTGACATCGCCAGTTACGCTTGTTTTGACATGCATTTTTTGTTGCATGGTAGCCCGATTCTTTTGCGCGTGCGCGAAAAGGCTCTAATTTCTTGCCACATTCAAGGCGCCCCCACCCGCCAAGGTGGCCCGCCTGCGAACGCCAGCATCTTCACGCGCCCGGAGCAAAGCCCCCGGTCTGGGGCCTTGTGTTCCAAGTCTATTTTGGCCTCTAGCCCTTGTGTTGATTGCGCAAGCAGCTATTAAAACAGGAGCAATTATCGGACAGCACGGCGTGCCAACACCTCAAAAGCGGGCAAGGTCTTGCCTTCCAGCACTTCGAGGAACGCACCGCCCCCGGTAGAGATATAGCCCACCTGTTTTTCGATGCCGTATTTGGCGATGGCCGCCAGCGTGTCACCGCCGCCAGCGATGGAAAACGCGCTGGACTCGGCAATGGCCTGGGCAATGGTCTTGGTGCCGTTCTCGAACGCGGCAAACTCGAACACGCCTACGGGTCCGTTCCAGACAATGCTGCCCGCCAACTTCAGTTGAGCGGCCAGCGCCTGCGCGGTCTGGGGGCCGATATCCAGGATCAGGTCGTCGTCTTCCACTTCGGTGGCCGCCTTGACGGTGGCCGGTGCATCGGCCGAGAAGGCTTTGGCGGTGACCACGTCGGTGGGGATGGGCACGGCCGCACCGCGGGCCTTCATGGCTTCGATCACCGCAATAGCTTCACCCAGCAGGTCGGGTTCGGCCAGGCTTTTGCCGATTTTCAGGCCCGCTGCCAGCATGAAGGTGTTGGCAATGCCGCCGCCCACAATGAGCTGGTCCACGTTGTTGGCCAGGCTCTTCAAAATGGTGAGCTTGGTCGAGACCTTGGAGCCCGCCACGATGGCGACCAGGGGGCGCTTGGGTGCCAGGAAAGCCTTGGAAATGGCGTCCATCTCGGCCGCCAGCAAGGGGCCTGCGCAGGCGATGGGGGCATATTGGGCGATGCCGTAGGTGCTGGCCTCGGCACGGTGGGCGGTGCCAAAGGCGTCGTGCACAAAAATGTCGCACAGGGCGGCAATCTTGCGCGACAGGGTTTCGTCGTTCTTCTTCTCCCCCTTGTTGACGCGGCAGTTTTCCAGCAGCACCAGTTGGCCGGGCTGCACCTCTACGCCCTCCACCCAATTGGCCAACACGGGCACCTCGCGGCCCAGCAGCTCACCCATACGCACCGCCACCGGCGCCAGCGAGTCTTCCGGCGTAAAAGCGCCTTCGGTAGGACGGCCCAGGTGGGAGGTCACCATGACGGCCGCGCCGGCCGCCAGCGCCATCTGGATGGCGGGAATGCTGGCGCGGATGCGGGTGTCTTCGGTGATGCGCCCGGCATCGTCTTGCGGCACGTTCAGGTCGGCACGGATAAAAACACGTTTGCCGGCCACTTGGCCTTGGGCGCACAGGTCGGCGAATCGAATGACGTTCATGGGGGAGCCTTCAAGTTAAGAAAAAAATGGGGGAATACACACCGGATGGATCGAACGGTTGGGATTGTAAAAGTGCGGGGAGCATCGGCCTTACGTACCCACCACAAACCTACCAGCCCAGACCGATGTGCAAGGGCAGGTACACCGCCATCCCCGCCACAATGGTTCCCAGCACGGCCTGCCCGGCGCCCCGGCGCAGGAAAAAATAGACGCCGCCCGCCAACACGGCATACAGCCGGGCGTCGTGCAGGGAATGGATTACAGCGCCCTGCGTCATGACAATTTCCGGCGCGATGACCGCCGACAGCGCCGCAATGGGGGCATATTGCAGGCCCCGCTGTGCCCAGTGGGGCAGGGCCCAGTCCTTTTCGGACAAAAAGAAAAAGGAACGCGCCAGCACCGTCACGCCGGCCATGCCAACGATGGTGAGCAGGGTCCAGGCGTCGGTCTCGCCGGTGAAGAAACGCTCCATGCCTAGGCGCCTTCCTGGGGTGGCTGGTGCAAGGGCACCGCAGGTTTTTCCAGCAGCAGGCACAAACCCACGGCTGACGCAATGGCCAACAGGATGTTGAGCTTCAAAGGCAGGGCATACGCAGCCACACCCACGACCGCCGCCACTGCCGCCGACATCCAGCGCAAACGGCTGCTGGCCAGCGAGCACAGCATGCCCACCAAGGCGAGAATGCCGGCAAAACCCAGCCCCCAGGAGGTGGGAATGGCGTTGGCCAGCACCACCCCCAGCGCGCTGCAAAAGGTCCAGCTGAACCAGTTGATGCTGCCATTGCCCGCCAGATAGGCCATCTGCGCCAGACGGCCCGCAGCGTCGTGCGCGGGCGTGCTGAAACGCTTCACAAACAATACATAGGTGAGGTCAGCGGTCAAATACCCCGTCACCAAGCGCTGCCAGCGCGGCAAATGCATCACATAGGGGCGCAGATGGGCGCTGAACACCACAAAACGCAGGTTGACACAAAAAGCCGTCGCCAAAATCACCCACATGGGCGCCCCCGCCAACAACAAGGGAATGGCGGCCAACTGGGAGCTGCCGGCAAACACGATCAAGCCCATGAGCAAGGCCTCCACCGTGCTCATGCCCGACTTGACCATGGCCACACCGGTCATCAGGCCCCAGGCCGCAATCCCGGGGGCCACGCCCAGCATGTCAACAACCCCCCGGCGAAACTCGGCATGGCGGTGGTGGGCGGGCAGGAAAAACATCAGACCACGGGAGTCGGCAGTTCGAATCGCATGCCCACTTGCACATCAAAGCCACGCAGGAAGTCGGCCACCGGCAACCGTTTGCCGCCGGGGCGCTGCAACTCGGTCAGAACCACTATTGAATTCATAGCTGCTACCGCAATACCTGCGGGGGCCACAGCCACAATTGATCCTAATTCAAGCGGCTGGATGGGTGTTGCTGCCTCAGTAACATGGGCAGCCCATACCTTGATGATTTCACCCGACAAGGTGGTGTTGGCCACGGGAAAGGGGTTGAACGCCCGCACCCGCCGCACAATGGCCTGTGCGGGCAGGCGCCAGTCGATGGCCGCTTCGTGTTTTTCGATTTTGTGGGCGTAGGTCACGCCCTCGGAGGGCTGCTTTTCGGGCTGCAATTTCCCTGCAGACGCCAACTCCAGCGCCTGCACCACCATCTCAGCCCCCAACTCGGCCACGCGGTCGTGCAGCACCGCCGTGGTGTCGCCCTCCCCAATGGTCAGGCTACGCACCAGCAGCATGTCGCCGGTGTCCAGCCCCGCGTCCATCTGCATGATGGTGACGCCGGTATGGGTGTCACCGGCTTCAATGGCGCGGTGGATGGGTGCCGCCCCGCGCCAGCGTGGCAGCAGCGAGCCGTGGATATTCAAGCACCCCAGCTTGCGTGGCGTGAGCGCCATATCATCCAGCACCCACTGCGGCAGGATCAGTCCATAGGCCGCCACCACCATCACATCGGCATCGGCGTCTGCAATGGCTTGGCGGGCCGCCGCCGCATCCTGCGGATACTTGCCATCCAGGCGCAGGCTGCGCGGCTGGGCTACCGGGATGCCCTGCTCCAGCGCGAACTGTTTGACCGCCGAGGCCTGCAGTTTCATGCCGCGCCCGGCCGGGCGGTCGGGCTGGGTCAACACCAAAGCGATAGTGTGGCCCGCAGCGTGCAGGTGTTCCAACGCAATGCGGGCAAATTCGGGCGTACCGCCAAAGATGACCCGCAAGGGCCGCGCCTGCGCGCCGCTCAACGTGCGTCCTCGCGCTGGGCTTTGAGCATCTTGGTCTTGATGCGGTTACGTTTGAGGGGCGACAGGTATTCGACAAAGACTTTGCCCATCAGGTGGTCCATCTCGTGCTGAATGCACACCGCCAACAGGCCCTCGGCTTCAATGGTGCGCGACTGGCCCGTTGTATCCCAGGCCTCGATCCGCACCGCGTCAAAACGCTCCACACCGTCGTAGATGCCGGGCACCGACAGGCAGCCCTCTTCATTCAGGTGGGTGCTGGCGCTGGTCCAGACCAGTTCGGGGTTGATCAGCACCAGGGGCTGGTCACGCTCTTCGGACACATCGATCACGATCAGGCGCTCATGCACATCGATTTGGGTGGACGCCAGACCAATGCCCTTGGCGTCGTACATGGTCTCCAACATATCGTCCGCCAAAGTTCGGATGCGCGCGTCCACCACCGCCACGCGCTTGGCCACCTTGTGGAGCTTGGGGTCGGGGTAACAAAGAATCGGGAGTAAAGCCATAACTGAATCGGTAAAGGACTGGGGGCACACAGGCCGCACGGTGGCGCGCGCTCCCACAAGGTTTCGGGATGTGGCTATTTTCGCCACTTTTGCAGGATCTCACAGCACTTCCCCGTCAAAAACGTTGCCGAATCAAGGGCTTGAGCGCAAAATCGCGCGTAACTTATCAAGTTACTCCTTCGGATTGAAGCACGATACCTATGACGATACACCTGATGGCGAAATCCAAAATTGCAATTACCGCATTGACTGTGTTGGCCGGATTTTTGGCAAGCGCATCCGCAGGGGCGCAAAACTATCCTGTCACGGCGGCGCAAAAACAAACGGCCAACCAGGTGGCCCAAAAGGGTGTTCCCCTCAGTGAACTGAGCCCCAACGCCCCGGATCGCTATACCGTCAAAAGTGGGGATACCTTGTGGGCCATCTCGGCCCTGTTCCTCAAGAGTCCCTGGCGTTGGCCCGAGCTGTGGGGCATGAACCTGAACGACATCAAAAACCCGCATCTGATCTACCCCGGGCAACAACTGGAGCTGGACCGCCAAAATGGCATGGCCACTTTGCGCGTCAAGGGCGGCACCGAGTCCTCGCCTGACGGAACCCCCATCGGAACCGTCCACGTGTCGCCCCGCACGCGTTATGAGACACTGGCCGACGCGGCCCTGCCCACGCTCAACTCCAGCCTGATCGAGGCTTTTTTGGTCGAACCCATGGTCATGGATGAGCTGGGTCTGAAATCCGCACCCCGCATTGTGGCGAACCAGGAGACACGCGTGCTGCTGACCCGCGGCGACCGCGCTTACGCCCGCGGCCCCAATGGCTCGCCTTTGCTGGACGACCAAGCCCAGTTGCAGCAATTCCGCATCTTCCGCAATGCCACCCCCCTGAAAGACCCAGGCACGGGTGAAATCTTGGGTTATGAAGCGCAATACGTGGGCAAGGCCACATTGGTCGCCAGTGAATCCAGTACCGAAGTGGCAGAAAAAGACGGCACGGTCAGCACCGCCATTGTGCCGGCCAGCATTGACATCGTTGCGGCCAAGGAAGAAATGCGGATTGGTGACCGGATGTTCCCCGAGCCTCCACGCCAATTGCGGACCTACACCCCCCATGCACCAAACGGCAAGGCGGATGGGCGCATTGTGTCGGTTTACGGCAGTGCCGTGGTCAATGCGGCACAAAACCAGGTGGTCGCCATCAACCGGGGCACCCGTGACGGCATAGAGCCCGGCCATGTGATGGCTATCTTGAAGGACGGCACACGCGTCATCGACAAGTCCGACGATGCACGCCCCTTGATGAAACTGCCCAATGAGCGCAATGGACTGCTCATGGTGTTTCGCACCTTTGAGCGGGTTTCGTATGCGCTCATTTTGGACATCAAGGACGGCGTGCGCGTCGGTGACCGCCTGACCAGCCCACGTTGATCCGCCCGTGCAACGCGAGGAACTCGCCGGCTGGCTGCGGCTGACCCTGACGCCCGGGGTGGGCAACACCACGGCACGCCAGTTGCTGGCCACTTTTGGGCTACCGCAACAGGTATTTGCACAACCGGTATCGGCCTTGGGTGAAGTCTGCAGTGCACGCCAGGCCGCCGCACTGCAGCGGGAGCCCGCAGAACTACAAAACCTGCTCCAAATCACATGGGATTGGCTGCAGCAGGACCTGGATCGGCGCCGAGTCCTTACCCTGGGCGACTCTGCTTACCCCCCGTCATTGCTGGACATGGAAGACCCACCCACACTGCTGTATGGCATGGGTTCACCACTGGCCTGGCAGCCAACCGGCTTGGCCGCCGGTTGTGCACACAGCGTGGCAGTGGTGGGTAGCCGCAATCCAACACCTCAAGGCGCCGCCAACGCGCGCCAATTTGCGCACAGTCTGGCACAGGCCGGACTGACGGTGGTGTCCGGTCTTGCCTTGGGTGTAGACGGCGCCGCACACGAAGGTGCGCTGCTGGGCGCGGCGGTGGACCAACTGGCCACCGTGGCGGTGGTGGGCACGGGCCTGGACCGCGTGTACCCCAAACAGCACCTGGACCTGGCCCACCGCATTGCGCAGCGTGGCGTGCTGCTCAGTGAATACCCCTTGGGCACACCACCCCTGGCTGCCAATTTCCCCAAACGCAACCGCATCATCTCGGGACTGGCATGCGGCACGCTGGTGGTTGAGGCCGCACTGCAGTCTGGCTCGCTCATTACCGCGCGGCTGGCGGTCGAACAGGGCAAGGATGTGTTCGCCATTCCAGGCTCCATCCATTCCACCCAAGCGCGCGGCTGCCATGCCCTGATCAAGCAAGGCGCCAAGCTGGTGGAATGTGCCCAAGACATACTGGAGGAGTTGCATCTGGCACCCACGACCGCTGTTGCTGGGGATTCAGTCGCTGATGACGCGGCATCTACCGAAGCCGAAGACGGTTTTGATGCGGATGGCAGCCTGATCTCTGCCCTGGGTTTTGATCCCGTCAGCCTAGACGCCCTGCAGGCCCGTACCGGCCTGGACACCCCCAGCCTGCAAGCCCAACTGATGACGCTGGAACTGCAACGTCGGGTCGCTCGGCTTCCTGGTGGTCTATTTCAACGCATTGCCCAGGCCTGAAAGGCGCCACAGGCGGGCTAAACCCGAATAAAGAGGGCAAGTCCGGCAGATAGGGCAAAGTGGGGCTTTCAGCGCTATAGTGGCGCCATGTTTGAAGTACTTGTATTCGTTTACGAAAACTATTTCACCGGTGAGGCCTGCCCCGAGCCTGCGCATCTGGAACGCAAACTGAGCGCCGTCGGATTCGAGTCCGACGAAATCGAGGACGCCATGACTTGGCTCAAGGGTTTAGATACTGCCGCCCACCCGCAGCCACCGGAGCCTTGGCTGGTACAGCCAAGCCCCACCAGCGTACGGATTTACACCGCCAGAGAACAAAACCAGTTGGGCCTGCAGTGCCTGGGGTTCATCAGCTTTTTAGAATCGGCCCAGGTGTTATCCGCACACATGCGCGAGGTGGTCATGGACCGCGCCATGGCGGCACCAGGGACGCCCGTGTCTCTGGCAGACCTGAAAATCATAATCCTGATGGTTTTTTGGCGTTTCGGCCAAGAGCCCGATGCCCTGGTGCTGGACGAACTGTGCGAAGACGCCACCCAACGTATTGCCCATTAGGCGCTCAAGCTGCCGCCCGCAGCTAAGCCAGCAAGCGTTCTGGGTTCGCCTCTAGCTTGGTCAGGGCGTCGCGTGTGGCGCGCACCGTGAGCGACTCTTCTTCCTGGGGCAGCAACAAACCCGCCTGCAAATAGGCCGCCAGTCGGCCAGCCTGAATCAGGAAACTCTTGCCCGAAGTGGCGGCAAACAAATTCAGGTGTTTTCGCTCGCTGCACCAGGCAAACTGAACCTGGGTAATTTGCTTGTTGTGGTCCAAGGTGTACCAGCTGCCCAATTGCAACTCCTGCGCCCACGCCAGCATGGCGGCGGTCGGTTTGGAGCCCCCATTGGCCACCACCTCGATGGCCGAGGCGTCGATTCCCAGCATCATCTCGATGCTTTCGGCATCCAGCGGCAAGTCTCCTAAGCCGTCTTCGCTGACAAAGTCTTCCAGATTGCCCAGGCGTTGGGCCATCGCGTCAATCTGGGCCTGCGGAATCGCCTGCGTTTTAGACAAGAAGGCATCGGCCAAGGTGTCACTGACCGTTTTGATGTGCGCTTCTTGCTCACTGGGCGCCATGGCCAACAAGGTCATGCCCGAGCGCAATCGCAACAACAAATTGGGCAGTTCCTGGATGACGCGTGCGCGGTCGGCCCGATTGGGCTTGGCACTGGCTGCCCACACGAGGTCCGTCGTGGTCTTCTTGAGGGTCAGTGTATCGGCATGCTGCGGTCCCTTGCGCACGGCCGCCACAGCAAGCACTTCAGCCCACACCTTGAACAGGAAGCTCCGAATTTCGTCGCGTACCGGCATCTCCTTGAGCGTGTTGCGCATCTCAATCGTGTACTGGATCACCAGTGTTTCTTTTTGCTCGACCTGCTGCGCCACACTGACCACTTGTTTGGCAGGGCCCTTCTCCGTGAGGAACTTGGCCAGAAACTTCTGAAACTCGTCAAACACCACCTGGTAGACCTTTTTACCGGTCTCGGGGTATTGCTCAATCACCTGCACAATGCGCTTGATCTCAAGCTCCATGGTGTTGCCTTGCATGCCCTCGGCGTCAAAACCCATGACACACGATCCCATGCGGTCGATCAGCAAACGGGCGGGATGGGTGGTGGTGCCCAAAAAGTCAGGATCTTCCAAGGCGACACGCAACACCGGCATTTGCAGCCGCGCAAACCAGACCCGTATGCCCGGCGGTATACGCTCTTCGGCCAAAATCGCCTGGAACATCAGCGCCACGATTTCAATCGTGGCCTTTTCGCCTTTGGTCTCGGCCTTTTTCTTCAGCGCATCCGATTTTTCTCGCAGTTGCCCTGCCACACGAACGATCCCGGCAGGACTGTAGTCTTCGTACAAAGTACCGCCGACCGCGTAGTTGCCTGCGGCACCGGGCGCCGGAGGTGCCAACGCCGCAGCCAGTGCGGGCGAGGGTACATGGTGCACAGCGCCCATCAAGTCGCCGCCGCCATGGCTGACAAACATGCGGCGGATTTGGCCAATCACCCCCTGCGCCCTGTTGCGCGCGCGCGCCAAAGGTGTGGTCGCCGTCATCATGCGAGTTTCATCCGAGGCACCATAAGCTGCACCGGGACCACTGTGCGTACCCGACGACTGCTTCCAAAACGGCGTGGCGGCTGACGACGCCGCAGGCGGCGCACCGCTTCCCACAGCGCCCGACGACGCCGGGCCTGATTGCCCCCAGCCAAGACGTCCGCCAAAAAAACCACCGCCGGAACGCGGTCCCGGAGCAGGCCCACCGCGACCCGCATCCTCTCCCTGCGCATAGCCTTGCGGCTGAGCACCCATACCCCCGCCCGAACCCACGTCACCGTAGGCGCTTGCCTGCGGCGTTTCGGTCGGCTGGGAGGCCGCTGCCGGTGGCGACGCGGCCGGTGCCCGGCGATCACCTCCGACGCGAACCGGCGCCTTGACACGGTCCTTGAGTTCAATGGACGGCAATACTCCCTGCTTGACCAACAGCGCATTGGCATTCTGGTACGCCACGACCAAACGCTCAATCAGCTGACGCTGCACAACGGCAGTCACCATCGGCCACGATTCACCGGGCATGCCGGAGGCGGCCCACTGCTCCACCATCATCAAGACCAATACGTCAGGGCGCAACAAGTCCATGGGCGGAAGGTCTTCTGTGCCTTCCAAAAGCCGCATACGGACCCGCAGATCATCGAACGGGCCGCTGACTTTTTCCATCACAGCCATCACCATGCGCGAGGCCAAAATCTTGTTTTCGACAACCTCGGCCCCCACCAACTCCAGGCCCCCTACGTTCGGGTCGGGCGGTTTTTTCCCCACTGCAGGTGCCTGGCACTCACGCCACACCTTCATGGTGCCTTCCAACCACAGGGGACGGCAGGACTTATAGGCCATCCACACATCCCGGCGATTCTGGTTTTCCCGGGCGCTGGAAGGCTCATCCATCAGCTCGGTGAGGCGATCCTGGACCGCAGCGCCGATTTCGACCATGCCCTTGCCACACTCGGCCAAAAAACGCTCGCGCACCGCACCGGCGAGGCGCAATCGGGGAGATAGGCTGGGTGGGGTGGCCATAAATCAGGAAGAACTCAAACCATTGCACCCGCATTGGGGTCGTTGGGATCTTCGTCTTTCTTCATGCCACCTTTGACCAAGTCTTCGCGCTGAATCCCCAGCCACATGGCGATGGCAGCCGCCACAAATACCGAGGAATAGATGCCGAACAAGATGCCAATGGTCAAGGCAAGTGCAAAGTAATGCAGCGTGGCACCACCAAACAACAACATGGACAAAACCATGAGCTGCGTGGAGCCGTGGGTAATGATGGTACGGCTGATGGTGGAGGTGATCGCGTTGTCGATGATTTGCGTGGTGTTCATCTTGCGATAACGGCGGAAATTCTCGCGAATCCGGTCAAAAATCACCACCGACTCATTCACCGAGTAACCCAACACCGCCAACACCGCCGCCAATACGGGCAGGGAGAACTCCCACTGGAAGAACGCAAAAAAGCCCAAGATGATGATCACGTCATGCATGTTGGCGATGATGGCCGCCACCGCAAACTTCCACTCGAACCGGATGGCCAAATACAGCATGATGCCGGTCACCACAAAGGCCAGCGCCTTGAGACCGTCGGCTGCCAATTCGTCACCCACTTGGGGCCCGACAAATTCGGTGCGACGCAGGGTCAATGGCTCGACATTCGCCGCAGTTTTACACACTACTTTCCCACTCTGCTGAGGATCTGCCTGCATCGTGCCAGCAACGTCAGCACACAAACCCACAACCACACGCTCACTTTGCTGGCTGGAGTTGCTGCCTTTTTGCACCGGCATGCGAATCAACACGTCTTGCGCCGTGCCAAAGTTTTGCACCTGCACATCGTTGATACCCAAAGCAGCCACCGCACTACGAATGGCATTGAGGTCGGCGGGCTGTGAATAACTCACTTCCATCAGGGTGCCGCCGGTGAACTCGACCGACAGATGCAAACCACGGGAAAATAAAAAGAACAAGGCTGCCAAAAAGGTGACCAGCGAAATCAGGTTGAACACCAACGCATGCCGCATGAACGGAATGTCGCGGCGGATTTTGAAAAATTCCATGTCTATTCCCCTTAGTTGGTCGTAACCTGATTCGCAGAATCAGGCCGCCAAACCGTACCGATGGACACGCTTTTGAGCTTCTTTTGCCGACCGTACCATAAATTGACAACTCCCCGGGAGAAGAAGACACCGGAGAACATGCTGGTCAAAATCCCCAGACAATGCACCACGGCAAACCCTCGCACCGGCCCCGATCCAAACGCCAACAGCGCCAACCCGGCAATCAGGGTGGTCACATTGGAGTCGATGATGGTAGCCCACGCCCGGTCATAACCGGCATGGATGGCGGCCTGCGGCGAGGCGCCATTGCGTAATTCTTCACGAACCCGCTCGTTAATGAGCACGTTGGCGTCAATCGCCATGCCCAGCACCAGCGCCATGGCCGCCATGCCGGGCAGGGTCAGCGTGGCCTGCAGCATGGACAACACCGCCACCAGCAGCAGCAAATTGAACGCCAGTGAAATGCTGGAGATCATGCCGAACAGCATGTAGTAAGCACACATGAAAATGGAGACGGCCACAAAGCCCCAGGTCACACTGTTGAAGCCCTTGGCAATGTTTTCAGCGCCCAACGTGGGGCCGATGGTGCGCTCTTCGATGATTTCCATGGGGGCGGCCAGCGAGCCAGCGCGCAGCAACAGGGCCGTATCGGCCGCCTCCATGGTGGTCATGCGGCCCGAGATCTGCACCCGGCCACCACCGATTTCAGAGCGAATCACCGGCGCCGTCACCACTTCGCCCTTGCCTTTTTCAAACAGCAAAATCGCCATGCGTTTGCCGATGCTTTCGCGGGTCACATCCCGGAAAATGCGGGCGCCTTTGGCGTCTAGCGTCAGGTGCACCGCCGCTTCTTGCGTTTGATTGTCAAAACCAGGCTGGGCGTCGGTAAGGTTTTCACCCGTCAAAATAACTTGTTTCTTCACAATGACGGCCTGGCCATTGCGCTCCAAAAAGCGCTCGGAGCCAAAGGGCACGGGGCCGTTGCCGGTTTCAGCAGAGCGGGCTTCGGCGCCCTCGTCCACCATGCGAATTTCCAGGGTGGCGGTACGGCCCAGAATGTCTTTGGCTTTAGCGGTGTCTTGCACACCAGGCAACTGCACCACGATGCGGTCCAGCCCCTGCTGCTGGATCACCGGCTCGGCCACACCCAATTCATTGATGCGGTTGTGCAAGGTGGTGATGTTTTGCTTGAGTGCCTGGTCTTGCACGTTACGTGCTGCCACGGGCTTGATGGATGCCACCATTTTGAAGTCTGCACCGTCTGCAGACTCCACCGTGACCAGGTCGGGAAATTGGTCCTGAATGACGCGCTTGGCCGCCTCCACAGTTTGCGCATCCCGAAAACGGATCTCAATGGTCTGCCCATTGCGGCTAATGCCGCCGTGGCGCACATTTTTTTCCCGAAATCCAGAACGGATATCACCCGCCAAAGATTCGGCTTTTTTGGCCAGCGCCGCAGGCATATCGACCTGCAGCATGAAATGCACGCCACCGCGCAAGTCCAGCCCCAGGTACATGGGCGATGCGTTGAGCGCGGTGAGCCATGCGGGGGAACGCGACAGCAAGTTGAGTGCTACCACATAGGACGGGTTTGCAGCATCGGGGTTGAGCGCTTTTTGGATGGCGTCCTTGGCCTTGAGTTGGGCATCGGTGTCCGCGAAGCGGGCCTTGATGGATGCGCCATCCTGCACAACGGCATCCGCTGCAATGCCTGCGGCCTTGAGCACCTCTTCCACCCGGGTCAGCGCCGATGCATCCAGCGTAAGGGACGCTTTGGCCACCGACACCTGCACCGCCGGTGCTTCGCCAAACACATTGGGCAGGGCATACAAGCCCCCCACCACGAGCGCGATCAAAATGATCGCGTATTTCCACACCGGATAACGGTTCATGATCGCGCTTTAAAGTAGTGAAAAGAACAGGTATTACTTGATGGAGCCCTTGGGCAGCACTTGCACCACGGCGCTGCGCTGCACCTGCACTTCCACCCCACTGGCGACTTCCAGACCGACGTAGCTCTCGCCCATCTTGCTGACCTTGCCCAGCACCCCACCCACGGTGACCACTTCGTCGCCTTTGGCCAGGGCGTCAATCATGGCTTTGTGCTCTTTTTGCTTTTTCATCTGGGGCCGGATCATGACGAAATACAGCACCACAAACATCAGCACCAAAGGCAGCATGCTGGTCAGGGTGGATTGCATGTCGCCTCCAGCGGCGGCAGCGGGAGCGGTTTGGGCAAAAGCAGAAGAAATGAACACAGGCAAACTCCACAAAAGGGATCACAACAAAGACCTTGATTCCCCAGCAAGACGCGCACGAAAACGCACCGCCAAGGGCTAGGCAACCGGCTATTGTATGCGGCCGAAGACGGTGTAAACCCTGCCTTCGGCCATGCCCCCTATACCGTGTGTGTCACGACGCGGTGGAACTGCTCCTGCAGTTGGCGCCACTGCGGGCGGGCCGCGGCAAGGTGGCGTGCTTTCACATGCCCAAAACCACGGATCTGTTCAGGCACCCGGGCAAAGGCCAGGGCCGCATCGCGGTTGGCCGCAGTCAGCGCCGGCAGCATGGCGCTGATGGCAGCGCGGTATTCCTCCACTAGCGCGCGCTCTTCACGGCGTTCCTGGGTATAACCAAACACATCGAGTGGACCACCCCGCAGCACCTTGAGCGGTGCCAGCAGCCTGAAGGCCGTCTGCATCCACGGACCGAACTTGGATTTTTGCAGTTCACCACGCGCATTGCGTGCGGCCAGCAGGGGCGGTGCCAGGTGGTAATGCAGCTTGAAGTCGCCTTCAAACATGGCATTGACCTTGGACTGGAAACCGGTGTCCGTGTGCAGGCGCGCCACCTCGTACTCGTCCTTGTAGGCCATGAGTTTGAACAGGTAACGTGCCACGGCTTCCGTCAGTGGCAGCTTGCCGGCGTCCGCCAGCGCTGTTTCCGCCAGACGCACCTGGCCCACCAAGGCCTCGTAGGTCTGGGCATAGGCGGTGTTCTGGTAGGCCGTGAGGAACTCCACGCGGCGCTGCACCATGTCGTCGATGGAGGGTTTGGCGCGGGGGGTAAACGCGATGACCTGGCCGGGGTTCAGCGCTTTTTGCACGGCCGCCCAGTCGTGGGCGGCGCGGCGCCCCCATTCAAAGGCGCTCTTGTTCTGCGCCACAGCCACGGCATTGAGCTCAATGGCACGCATCAAAGAGGCCAACTCCAAAGGAATCCAGCCCTTTTGCCAGGCATAACCCAGCATCACGGGGTTGGTGTAAATGCTGTCGCCGAGAAATTGGGTCGCCATGGCATCGGCGTCGAATACACCCACACCCTGTGCACCGACAGCCTGGGAGATATCCGCCACACAGTCCGCGCCGGGATTGTGCCAATTGGCGTTGGTTACAAAGGCAGCCGTGGGCACGCTGTTGGAGTTCAGGGCCACATGGGTGCGGCCCGGGCGCATACGCAGCAGCGTTTCTTTGCCAGCCACCACAATCGGGTCGCAGCCAATGACCAGATCGGCCGAGGCCATGCTGACCCGTGTGGTGCGAATGGCGTCTTGCGAGGTGCCGATGAGCACATGGCTCCAGGTGGCACCGCCTTTTTGGGCCAGTCCCCCGGCGTCCTGGGTGACGATGCCTTTGCCCTCCAGATGGGCGGCCACGCCCAGCAATTGGCCGATGGTGATCACGCCCGTGCCGCCCACCCCCGCCACGATGATGCCCCACACCCCGCCCGGCGCGGTCTGTGCGTCCGCGATGGTGGGTTCCGGCAAGGTGACCCAACCGGTGGCGGCATCCGCTTTGCCGCTGGCCGCGCCCTTGGCCTTGCGCAGCTTGCCACCCTCGACGGTCACGAAGCTGGGGCAAAAGCCCTTGACGCAGGAAATGTCCTTGTTGCAGGTGCTCTGGTTGATCTGGCGCTTGCGTCCAAACTCGGTCTCCAACGGCTCCACACTCATGCAGTTGCTTTGCACGCCGCAGTCACCGCAGCCTTCACACACCAGCTCGTTGATGACGACGCGGGTGGCCGGATCGACCAGAGTGCCCCGCTTGCGGCGGCGGCGTTTTTCGGTGGCGCAGGTCTGGTCGTAGATGATGACGGTGGTGCCCAGGATGGTTCGAAACTCCCGCTGCACGGTGTCCAGGGCATCGCGGTGTTCGATGGCGATGCCATCGGGCAAACCGTCCGTGTGCGCGTATTTCTCGGGTTCGTCGGTGACGATGGTGATCTTGACGGCCCCTTCGGCCCGCATGCTTTGGGCGATCTGCACCACCGAGTGCCCTTCGGGCCGCTCCCCGACTTGCTGGCCGCCGGTCATGGCGACTGCGTCGTTGTAGAGGATTTTGTAGGTGATGTTCACCCCTGCCGCGATGCTCTGGCGCACCGCCAGCAAGCCGCTGTGGAAGTAGGTGCCATCGCCCAGGTTGGCAAACATGTGCTGGTCGTGGCTGAAAGGCTGTTGTCCCACCCAGGGCACGCCCTCGCCCCCCATCTGGGTAAAGCCCACGGTGGCGCGGTCCATCCAGATGGTCATGAAATGGCAGCCGATGCCGGCCATGGCGCGTGAACCTTCCGGCACCTTGGTGGAGGTGTTGTGCGGGCAGCCCGAGCAAAACCAGGGCTGGCGCTCCGGCCCTTTGGCGCCACCGAGCTCCAGCACCTGCATGGAACGTTCCTTGGCCTGCAGGATCGCCAGTTGGGCGTCGATGCGCGCGGCGGTGTCGGCATCCACGCCCAGTTTCTTGATGCGCTGCGCGATGGCACGGGCAATCAGGGCCGGCGACAAATCGGCGTTGGCCCGCAACAAGGTGTTGGCCGTGGGATTGGCGTTGGACCATTCGCCGCCGCTGAACTCACCCTCGCCTTCGTTGAACTTGCCCAGCACATTGGGGCGCACATCGGCGCGCCAGTTGTACAGCTCTTCCTTCAATTGGTATTCGATGACCTGGCGTTTTTCCTCGATCACCAGAATCTCTTGCAGCCCGGTGGCAAATTCGCGGGTCAGCTGGGCTTCGAGCGGCCAGACCACCCCCACCTTGTGCAGGCGGATGCCCACGCGCTGGCAGGTGGCATCGTCCAGCCCCAGATCGACCAGCGCCTGGCGCGTGTCGCTGTAGGCCTTGCCGCTGGCGATCAGCCCCAGGCGGTCGTGTGGGCCCTCGATCACGTTGTAGTTCAGGCGGTTGGCGCGGATGTAGGCCAGCGCCGCGTACCACTTGTAATGGAACAAACGCGCTTCCTGGTCCAGCGCGTGGTCGGGCCAGCGGATGTGCAGGCCGCCCGGGGGCATCTCAAAGTCGGTCGGGATCTTGATCTGCACCCGGTCCGGGTCGATCATGGTGGTGGCGCTGGACTCGACGATTTCCTGGATGGTCTTCATGCCCGCCCAGACGCCCGAGAAGCGGCTCATGGCAAAGGCGTGGATGCCCAGGTCCAGAATCTCCTGCACCGTGGCCGGGAAAAACACCGGCAAACCGCAGGCCTTGAAAATGTGGTCGCTCTGGTGCGCCGCCGTGGAGCTCTTGGAAATGTGGTCATCGCCGGCCACGGCGATCACGCCGCCCCACGGCGTGGTGCCCGCCATATTGGCGTGCTTGAACACGTCCGAGCAACGGTCCACACCCGGACCTTTGCCGTACCAGATGCCAAACACCCCGTCGTATTTGTTGGAGCCGGGGGGCGCAAAGCCCAGTTGCTGGGTGCCCCACAGGGCGGTGGCGGCCAGTTCTTCGTTGACGCCGGGCTGGAACACCACATGGTGGGCCTTGAGGTATTTTTCGGCCTTGACCAGCGACTGGTCGTAGGTGCCCAGGGGCGAGCCCCGGTAGCCGCTGATGAAGCCGGCCGTGTTTTTGCCCACCCGCTGGTCACGCACGCGCTGCAGCATGGGCAGCTTGACCAGGGCCTGCACGCCGCTCATGAAGGCACGGCCATAGTCCAGGGAATATTTATCGTCCAGGGTGACGGACTCCAGCGCGTGGCGGATGTGTTCGGGCAGCGGTGCGTTCATGGGCTCTTGTCTCCTGGATGCGGGCGGGGGAATGGCGGCGGACGCCTCGTGGGCGACGAAATCAAGCTCTGCCCCGGGGTGGGGAGCAGCCTCTAAAGGAGAGGAAAGTGTATGCGCGCCGCCCTGATATGTCTTTGCTTTCTTTGCCCTGTCTAGGCTAGTATTGGAAAGGATCTTGCGCAAATAACGGCTTTATATGGAAACTCTCGACAAATTCGACCTCGCCATCCTCCATGAACTCCAAACCGATGGGCGTTTGAGCAATGCCGAACTGGCCACGCGGGTGGGCCTGAGCGCGGCGCCCTGCTGGCGACGCGTCAAGGCCTTGGAAGAATCGGGCTTTATCAAGGGCTACCGCGCCGAGATCGACCGCCACAAAATTGGACTGGGGGTGTTGGCCTTTGTGCGGCTGGACGCCGACCGCAACGCAGGCGACGTGCTGCGGGCGCTGGAAGACGCGCTGCGCGTGATCCCCGAGGTGGTGAGCTGCCACTACATCAGCGGCACGGGAACGTTCGAGTTGCAGGTGGTCAGCCGGGACCTCAACAGCTTCAGCCAGTTTGCGCGTGACGTGCTCATCAACCTGCCCAATGTGAAAGACCTGCACACCAGTTTCTCTCTGGGGGAAATCAAGGCCAGCAGCGCGCTGCCGCTGGACCACCTGGGCGCAGGGGAGATCAGAAAAACCCCGACCAAGGGCAGAGTGCCCTGAGCGGACGCTGCCCCTTGGCTGTTGTGGCGAACTAGCTGACTTTGCTCAGCACTTCACGGATGGTGGCGCCCAGCTCTTCCGCCACAAACTTGGCGATGTAGGCGTCCGCGCCCACACTCTTCACATGCCCCTCGTTGGCCGTGCCGGTCAGGGAGGAATGGATGATCACAGGAATGCCCTTGAAGCGCTGGTCCTGCTTGATATTGCGGGTCAGGGTAAAGCCGTCCATCACCGGCATCTCCAGGTCGGTGAGCACCAGGGCCACTTTGTCCTTGATGGTCTTGCCTTCGGCCGCCGCGTCGGTCGCCATGGCCTGCAAACGGTCCCAGGCTTCCTTGCCGGTCTTGGTCATGATGTAGGGCACACCCATGGCCTTCAGGCCTTCTTCAATCATCATGCGGGCGACGGCTGAATCGTCGGCCGCCAGCACCACGGTGCCGGGCGGCAACTTCAGCTTGGCCAGCACCTCACCGTCCTGCACCCCCTGGTGCTGCTGGGGAAACACGTCGCGCAAAATTTGCTCCACGTCCAGCACCTGCGCCAGCCGGGTGTTTTCAGCGTCGCCGTCGAGGCGCGCGATGCTGGTCACCAAGCCGCCGCCATTGCCTTCGGCAGACAACACATGTTTCCAACCCAGGCGCACGATTTCGTTGACCTCTTCCACCGCAAACGCCTGGGTGGTGCGGGCAAACTCGGTCACCAGCAGGATGCCTAAGCCCTTGCTGGGGTTGCATCCGGCAATGGCCGCCAGGTTGATCACCGGAATCATCTGTCCACGCACATTGGCAATGCCCATGACGCTGGGGGGTGCGTTGACCATGACGGTCACTTCGGGCATCACCAGAATTTCGCGCACCTTGAAGACATTGATGCCAAACAACTCACGGCGACCCGCGCCACCGGGCGCCTCGCCCAAACGGAACAGCAGCAGCTCAAACATGCTGTTGCCCGTCAGGTTGGTGCGTTCGTCAATTTCCCGCATTTCTTTACTCATGGATTCGTCCTCAAGGCGTGAAAAGTTTCAGCGCACATGGTAACGCCATCTGCGCTATTTGGGCCACAGCGCCCACAACTGGAGCGGCTGGCGCAAACGTCCTGCCAGTTCCCCGGCCTGGGCGCCCCAGCCGGCAAAATAATCGGCGCGCACCGCCCCCGTGATGGCGCTGCCCGTGTCCTGCGCCAGCACCAGCTTTTGCAAATTCAGTTGGGCCCCGCTGGAGGCCAGCCACACCGGCGTGCCGTAGGGAATGCTGCCGGGGTCCACGGCAATGGACCGCCCCGGCGTCAGCGCAACGCCCTGGGCGCCCCGCGGGCCAAAGGCGGCGTCCAGATCGGAGAGCACTTCTTCCTTGAAGAACACCATGCGCGGATTGCTCCACAGCAGCTCCTGCTGGCGCTGCGGGTTTTGTGCCAGCCAGGCCTTGATACCCGGCCACGACGCGTCACGCACCAGCCCTTGGTCCAGCAGCCAGCGGCCCACGCTGCGGTAGGGCTGGTCGTTGGTTCCAGCATAGGCCAAGCGCACCCAGGTCTTGCTGCCGTCCCCCTGGGTAATGCGAATGCGCCCGGAACCCTGGATCTGCAAGACCAGGGCGTCAACAGGGTCGGCCAGGTAAGCGATGGCCCGGCCTTTGAGGGCGGCCTGCGCCTCGGGCAAGGTGTCGATTTCTTGCCGGGTGTACCAGGGCTTGCGCTGGGCCAGCGACAAAGGCGGCTGGTACAAAGGCACGCCAGCCCCGGCCCCTGCGCTGCGGCTGGCTTCCAGCATGGGCTCAAAATAGGCCGTCAGCATGCCGGTGGACTCGCCCTGCGCCGACTCCACCCGGTAGGGCTGCAGCCGTGCCAGCATCCAGGCGCGCTGCTCCTCGGGACTGCCAATGCTCAGGCGGCGCACCTCGGCGCACAGCGCGGCAAAGGGGACCACCGGCCGCTCGCAGCTCTTGAGCCAGGCATTCCAGGCTTCAAACAGGGCATCCTCTTCAAACCCGGGCAAGTCGGTCCAGGGCACCGGAATCCAGCGGCTTTTGGCTTGGGTCATCACCCCCGCCACCTCGGCGGACACCGCAGCAGGGGACGGCGGCGCAGCCGACACCGTCGATGGCGGCACGGGCAAAGCCCTGGGCACGCTGCCGCAGGCGGCCAGCACTCCTACAATGCCCACCACCGCCACACACGCCAGGAGCCGCCCCATGACACTGCTATTGCTGGAAGCCCTTGGGGCTGGATTGATCTTTGTGGGCATCATTTGGTGGACCATGTTTTCCGGGCGCAAGCACGGTGAGTTGCCGGATGCCGAGGAACCCGCACCAGCGCCCCCTGCGACCCAAAATTCAAGCAAATAATGCCTACAGCCCGCATAGAATATGCGCAAGCAGCTCCTGATTTGATAGCAAAAGCAAGCCGCATCACAGCACCCGGTGCTGCAGCGCGGGCAGTTGGGTGCGGCGTTGCACCAAGGTCGCCGGGTTGAAGTCCGCCAGCACCACCCCGGCGTCTTGCGCGTGCTCGGCCAGCACCTGTCCCCAGGGGTCGATGAGGAGGGATTGGCCCCAGGTGCGCCGTCCGCTGGGGTGCACCCCGCCCTGCGCCGGCGCGGCCACAAAGGCCAGGTTTTCAATGGCCCGTGCGCGCAGCAGCACCTCCCAATGCGCCTGGCCGGTGGTGTGGGTGAAGGCGCTGGGCACCAAAATCAGATCCACCCCGGCAGCCGCATAAGCCCGGTACAGCTCCGCAAAGCGCAGGTCGTAGCACACACTTAAGCCCACGCGCCAGCGCTGGCCATCACGCGAGGGCAGGTCAAACCAGGTCGGCGAGTCGCCCCGCTCCAGCACCCGGGATTCGTCGTAACTCTCCAGCCCATTGTCGAAGCGGAACAGGTGAATTTTGTCGTAGCGCGCCACACACAGGCCCTGGGGGTTGTAGACCAGCGTGCTGTTGAACACCCGGTCCGGCTGGCTCGCACTCAGGGGCAAGGTGCCGGCCACCAGCCACAGCCCCAGGGAGCGGGCGGTATCGGCCAAAAAATGCTGAATCGGGCCCTGGCCATAGGCCTCCTGAATGGCCAGTTTGTCGCTGTCGTGCGGGCCGATCAGGCAAAAATACTCCGGCAACACGGCCAGTTCGGCCCCCGCCTGGGCGGCCTGGGCCAGCAACAGCCCGGCTTGCTCCAGGTTGTGGGACACATCCCCCGTGGACACCATCTGGATGGCTGCGACTTTCATTTGGACTCCTCGCTGGAATTGGAGACGGGCGCGGCCTGGTGTTTGACTTTGGTAACACGGGGGTCCACCCAGGTGCCATCGACGAAAAACTCCTGGGTCGCCGCGTCGATCAGGGGGCGGCGCAAGATCATCTGCGCCAAAAAAGTGGTGAGCCCGACGATGGGGTTGATGGCCGAGGCAATCAGCGAGGCACTGCCGGCATTGATCTCGGGCACCACCACCACCTTGATGGCCTGGGTTTCCTTGGCGATATCGGCCTGACCCTCCATCAGCACGGCGGCGTTGACCCCTTTCATTTGCAGGTTGTTGGTGCGGGCAATACCCTGGGCAATCACCACATCGCCGCGCAGGAAATCAAAGGAAAACCCTTCGCTGAAAACATCCCGAAAATCCAGCGCCAGCCGGCGCGGCAAGGCCTGCAAACTCAGCACCCCGAGCAACTTGGCAATGCCGGGATCGGCCTTGAGGAACTGGCCGTTTTCCACGTTCACATTGAAACTGCCGCCCAGGCTGGGGTAATCCAGGGTGATGGGCGAGCCCAACCAGGCCACCTGGCCTTCGATCTTGCCGCTGCCCTTGCGCACCACACCGGCCATGCCAAACCGGTTGAGCAGTTCCCCCCCGTCGTGGATGTCGAGCTTGAAGTTCAGCACGGTGCGCCGGCGCTCCTTGATGCTGCGGTTGGCGCTGGGCGACGGCTGAAGGTTGGTGTGGGCCCAGTTACCGCCCGCTGTAAAAACAGCCTCCGGTGTGATGATGTTGAAACGGTTCAAGCGCCACTCCCGCGGGGTATCGCGCGGCGCCCCCACGCCCAGGTTCACCGCCTCGATTTCCAAGCGGCCGAGCTTCTTGCCGCGCAGCTCGAAATCTTCCACCACCACATCCAGCGCGGGGATGCTGGCGGGCTGTTCATCCAGCAGATTTTCCACGTCCTGGGCGGTGCTTTGCCCGATCGCCAAGCGCGCCAGACGCCCGTACAAACGCCCTGCGGTGGCCCCGGTGGGCTGGCGGTACTCCACATAACCATTGAGTTCCGCAGCGTCCAGATTGGCGCGCCACAACTGTCCCTCACGCGCCCCGCCGACCACCACCCGGTTGAGCTTGCGTCCGTCCAAAATCAACTCGTGCGCGCGGACCGCCATGCTGGTAGGAAGGTAGCCCATGGCGGCCGTTGCCCCCGGTTCAGCCAAGCTGCTGGCGGCGAGACTGGCCCCCGAGGCGCTGGACAACACCTGCATCCAGGCATCCAGGTCCATGCGCTCCATGCTGATATTGGCTGTCACCCCTTCCGGGGGCAGCGGGGCCGACTCGTCGGCGGCCAGGCCCACCCCAATGGCACCGCGCAGCACCCGGGCCTCCGGCCCAGAAATATCGCGCACGTACACGATATTGGCCAAACGCCCCAAGTCCAGTTGCCACTGGTCTTGTGCTCGCACCACACCGTTGGCGCCCGGCTGCAGCGAACTGCGCAGCACCGTGTTTTCCAAGCGCAGAGGCAAAGGCATTTCCGCCATTTTGGCAAAGGGAGCCGGCAAAGCCAGCGCCAAACCCACCAGATTGCTATTGACTTGCAGCTCCGTGAAACCACCGCGCAGGCCCAGCTGGGCGGCGTAAGCGGCAGACCCGTTGGCGTACTGGGCCAGCCGTGCCACCAAGCCCAGTTCTTTGGCCTGGCGCAGCCCTTCGGCACTGGCCGTGCCTTGCACCCGCAGCACCGTGGGCGCCGCCTTGCTCGGCACTGGCGCACTGGCACTGCTGCCCAAACCGCTCAAGCCGCCTTCAATGCGCGCATCGCCGCCCAGGATGCGCGCCTGCCCCCCGGTGACGGAAAAGCCCGACTCCGTAAACGCCACCACGCCCCGGGCACGCCCCATGCGCGGCGTATCCGGCGATATTTGCAGGTCATTGCCGGTCAAGGTAATGGCGCCCTGCACCGTGGCGCGCTCCACCGCATCCAGGGGAAAGCCCAGCTTGAACCGGTAGTCCGCCATGCCGGTGGCCGTGCTCAAGGCCAGCACCTTGTTGGTCAGCTCCCCCAAGGGCGAGCTGTTCACCAGCCCCAGCATGTCTGGCAGCGGCCCGCGCGCTTCGGCGGCCACCGCCAGAATGGCGTTGTCGTACAGATCGTGGATCACCGCATCGACTTTGCCCACTTGCAAGCCGCCCGCCTGCGCCACCCCACCATGGGCGCCCTTGATTTTCAAGGTCCCGCGGTCAATTTCCAGCTCCCCGGACAGGGGACTGAGCACCGGCCAGGGCAGACTGCCCTGCGGCAAAATTCGGTTGGGCGCAAACGCATAGCTCGTGTTGTGCACATTGGCGGTGATGCGAAACTCCCCCTGCTTGGCGTCGTTGAAAGGGAAATCGTCCAGATTTCCCTTGACCTTGAATTTCACCGCCGAAGCCGTTCCCCCCGTGATCGCATCGTGCAGGTAGTCGCGCAAGGGTTTGCCCAACACCTGGGGGAAATAGCGGTAGACCCGCGCCCCCTCGGCCCGGCTCAGGCTCCCCTGCATATCGAGCACCCCAGGGAAACGCGCCTGCGCCTTCCCATGGCCCGCATGGTTGGCCTCGGCCGTGCGCCATTTGGCCTGCAATTCACCCTGCGCATCGGCGTTGCCAAATTTCAGGTTGGAGACATTGACACTGAGGCGTTCTCCCTCGGTTTTCCACAGCACATCGCCACTGAGCTGGCCCACCGGAATCACCGGGTCTTCAAACACGCCCGGCGCGTCAATGGAACCGTCTTGCATCGCGATACTTGCTTTGCCACCGGCCGGGTTGAATTCGAAATCCACATCCACCCCTTTGAAACCGGGCGTTTGCGCCCCGTTGCGGGTCGCAGCCGAGAGGGCCAGCTTGACGACCCGGCCTTTGACCGCAAATTGGCTGGGCTGTTGCGGCGCCCCCACCCAACTGCCCTGCACCCGTTCAACCAGCCCCTGCGGAGAAAACTGCCGCAGGGCGGCATGGGCATCGTCGCCCAAGGGCAACCGGTCGGCAATTTGCGCCATGGCCGCCAAGTCCAGCCGGTCAGCGACGATTTCACCCCGTTGCGGATGCGATGCGTCCCCCGCAAACAGGCCCACATGGAGGTTGCCCCCCGGCCAATGCAAACCGTCCTCGGTGTCAAACTCCAAATCCTGCGTGAAATACTCAAATCCGCCATCCACCGCCCGCACCCCCAAACGCCCGGACGCCTGCTTGAACGCCAGTGCATCCAATTGGGGGGAGACCCGAACACGCCCCCCTTTGAGCGCCAGATCGGCGGTGGCTCCGGTCAAAACGCCCCGGTTGACGTCCACCCAGGCGCGCAGGCCGCCGGCACCCTGCGCCACATCCACCCCCAGATCGGCATAGCGGCGCAGTTGCGCCAGATCCACCTGGGGGAAGCTGGCAAAAAGCTGGCCCGTCCAATCCGTCCATTGCCCCGCACGGCGCGAAAGCAAAGGGTGTTTGAACACCCCGGACAGGCTCAGGCGCTCGCCCCACGCGACCGGTGGCTTGGCGTCCAAACGCATGGCGTGGGTCAAAAAACGGTTGCGCAGCACCACATCGACGTCCGTCAAGGCCAACGACGGCACGCCCCGCAGTTCATCGGTCCAGTGCACGGTGCCGTGCACGATGGCCAGTTCCGTCTGCGAAAAAACCCAATCGGCCCCTGCGCTGGTCTGGTTCCCTGCACCGGACACGGAAAAGCCCGCCACCCAGATCTGCCCGTCGGCCGTACGCCGCACATCCAGCACCGGGCTGTCGATGTAGAGCTGCTCAAAACCCAGGCTCAGCACCGAGCGCGGCGACAAGGCCACCAGCACGGTAGGCAAGTGCAGAACTTCTCGGTGCTGCGCATCCAGCAGCCGTACATCACGCAGTTCCAGCGAGGGAATCAGCCCATTGGACTTCGCCGCGATGGCCCCGATATGTACCTTGGCCCCCACGGCCTGGGACACTTGCTGCTCCACCCACGGACGGAGTTCCGCAATTCGCGGCACAATCAGAAAATGCAAACCACCCCATACCATGGCCATGGCGATCCACGCTGACGCGAGCAACCACAGCATCCACCGGGCCATGGCAGCACCGACCTTGAGCAGGGTGGAGGGAATGGGAATCGGTTCAATCATCGTGCGTTTAGAGCTATGTCAGGAATTATGACCCGCAATGTGACCCCCGATTTGGCGCAAGGTTCGCGGTATGGCCAGAGAATTCGCCGCCGTTACGCGCAGCAATTGCCCTTGCTCCCGCCGGGGGCGCCGCAGCGCCACACCTTGCAGCCGCTGTTTGAGGCTTTGCGCACGCAGGGCATGGACGTAGGCGCCGCCTTGCGCGCCACGCGCCAACTGGTGCTGGAACGCCTGATTCAGCTGGATTGCGAAGAAGGGGCGGAGCTGCAAACCATCACCAGCACCATGACCGACTTGGCCGAGTTCGCGCTGGACATGGCCTGTGCCGAGAGCGCCCGGGCGCTGGATCTGGTGTACGGGCCGCCACGCACCGCGCTGGGCACGCCGGCCCAACTTTGCATCGTCGGCATGGGTAAATTGGGGGCTCGCGAACTCAATGTCTCCAGCGACATCGACCTGATTTACATCTACGACCAGGACGGAGAAACCGCCGGAGACTCCATGGGCCGGGGGCGCATTTCCAACCAGGAGTACTTTGGCAAGCAAGTGCGTGCCATCTATTCCCTGGTAGGCGAGGCCACCGAACACGGTTTTGTGTTTCGGGTCGATCTGGCGCTGCGCCCTAACGGCAACTCCGGCCCGCCGGCGGTGTCGCTGGGCGCGCTGGAGGAGTATTTCCATGTACAAGGGCGCGAGTGGGAGCGCTTTGCCTGGCTCAAAAGCCGGGTGGTGGCCCCGGCGCAGGCCGTGGGCTCCAGCTGCGCACAAAGCTTGCGCGGCATGGTGGTGCCTTTTGTTTTCCGCCGCTATCTGGACTACAACGTGTTCGATTCCCTGCGGGTCTTGCACCGCCAGATTCGTGAGCATGCGTCCAAACGCAGTGCGGGCCGCCCCGAGCGCAACAACGACGTCAAACTGTCGCGCGGCGGCATTCGCGAGATTGAGTTCACCGTCCAGTTGCTGCAGGTCGTGCGCGGCGGCCAGTACCCGGAATTGCGCACGCGGCCCACCGTCAGCGCCTTGCAACGCCTGGCCACTGCCGGTTTGATGCCGCAAGCCACCGCCGACGCCTTGGCCCGCGCCTATGTCTTCCTGCGGCAAGTGGAGCACCGCATCCAATACCTGGACGACCAGCAAACCCACGTCTTGCCAACCGCCGATACCGACCTGGGCTGGGTGGCCCAGGCCATGGGCTTTGCCGACAGTGCAGCGTTTTTGTGCGAACTCGACACCTGCCGTGAACTGGTGGCACAGGAATTCGATGCGCTGCTGGGCGGTGGCCAGAAAGAATGCAATGGTTGCAACCACACCGCGGCCACGCCGGGCGCCAGTGATTTTGACGAGTTGCTGGAGCAATTGAGCGGACGTTTTCGCGATCGGGTGGCCAGTTGGCGCGAGCACCCACGGGTGCTAGCCTTGCGTGAAGCGCCGCGCGCCAAGCTGGCTCGGCTGATCGTACGCACGGCACAGTGGGTCGCCCAGGGCAAGGTCGATGAAGAAGCCGCCGTGCGCCTGGCCGACTGGATGGAGCCCCTGCTGCGCCGGGAAAGTTACCTGGCCCTGCTGCTGGAACGCCCCAATGTGCACGAGCGCCTGCTGCACATGCTGGGCGCCGCACGCTGGCCGGCCCGCTACCTGCTCAAGCACCCCGGCGTGATTGACGAATTGGCGGGCGAGGCCATTTTGGAAGAACGCTTTGACGCAACGGATTTCGAACAGGAGCTGGAGCGCAGGCGCGCAGCGCTGCTCGGCAGCGGCGAGGACGATGACGAAACCTTGCTGAATTTGCTGCGCCGCGCCCACCACGCCGAAGTTTTCCGCACCCTGGCCCGCGATATCGAGGGCCGATTGACCGTGGAGCACGTGGCCGACGACCTGAGTGCCCTGGCCGAGGCGGTGCTGCGCATCACCACCCGCTGGTGCTGGAGCCGATTAAAAACCCGGCACCGCGAGGAGCCCCAATTTGCCATCATTGCCTATGGCAAGCTGGGCGGCAAGGAATTGGGGTATGGCAGCGACCTGGACCTGGTATTTGTCTACGACGACGAGGACGAACGCGCCCCCGAGGTCTACGCGGCCCTGGTGCGCAAGCTGATCAACTGGCTCACGGTCAAAACCGGGGAAGGCGATCTGTACGAAATCGACACCGCGCTGCGCCCCAATGGCAATTCCGGCCTGCTGGTCACCAGCTTTAATTCCTATGCCAACTACCAGCAACAGCGCGGCAGCAACACCGCCTGGACCTGGGAACACCAGGCCATGACCCGTGCACGCATGGTGCTGGGCGACGCGACGCTGCAAGGCCGTTTTGACACGGTGCAAGAGGCGGTGATTGGCGCCGTGCGCGACAACGTCCGCTTGCGCGAAGAAATTGGGTCCATGCGCACCAAGGTACGTGCCAGCCACCCGGTCCGGGGCGCACAGTTCGACGTCAAGCACAGCCCCGGCGGCATGGTGGACATCGAGTTTGCGGTGCAATTTCTGGTGCTTTCGCAGGGCTGTATACACCCGGAACTCTTGGCCAATGTGGGGAATATCGGCCTGCTGATGCGTGCCCAGGCCTGCGGACTGCTGCCAGACCCGATTGGCGAGAACGCGGCACAGGCTTACCGGGTGTTGCGCCAAATTCAGCACCGGGCACGGCTGAATGAGGAACCTACCGAGATTCTTCAGACCAGCGTGCAAGCCGAACGTGCGGCGGGGTTGGCGCTGTGGGCCCAGGTGTTTGGAAACTGCCCCGCTTAACTGGCGCGAATTTTCTCCAGCAAGCGGGTGGTGGAATAGCCCTGCACAAAGGGCAAGGCCAGGGCGTGCCCCCCCCAGGACTGCACCAGTGCGGTCTCGGGCAGCTTATCCATGTCGTAGTCACCGCCTTTGACCAGGATATCCGGCCGGATTTCCGCAATGATTTGCACCGGGGTGTCTTCGTCAAACCAGGTGACCAGGCTCACGGACTGCTGGCTGGCCATGACCACCGCCCGGTCAATGTCCTGGTTGAGCGGACGGTCATCACCCTTGCCCAGGCGGCGCACCGATGCGTCGGTGTTGAGCGCCACGATCAAGCTCCCCCCCAATTGGCGCGCTTGCGCCAGGTACATCACATGGCCGCGGTGCAGCACATCAAACACCCCGTTGGTAAACACCCAGGGGCGTGGTAACCCTGCCAACTGACGGGGCAGGTCTTCGCGTTGGCAAATTTTGGCCAAAAAAGCAGGGGAATGGTCAGGTAGGCGCATGGGGTTCATCCTAG
This sequence comes from Rhodoferax sp., assembly GCF_030697375.1. Taxonomy (GTDB): domain Bacteria; phylum Pseudomonadota; class Gammaproteobacteria; order Burkholderiales; family Burkholderiaceae_C; genus Allorhodoferax. The sequence continues at coordinate 123,247 of NZ_JAUYQD010000053.1, forward strand.
CAGGACACGAACACGGTTCAACCCGGCACTTAAGACCTGCCGCCAGCCGCCGATCACTGAATGCATAATCTCCGCAGATCTATGCACCTCATTCCTGTCAGCGTCGAATCCATCCGCATTGGCCAACCTCTGCCTTTTCCGCTCATGGACAAGAACGGTGTCTTGCTGGCCAAGAAAGCTTTCGTCATTGAAGCCAAGCGAGATCTCGAAGAATTCGCCCAACGCGGCGGTGGACTGTATATTGATGTCGCCGATTCGGAGGCCCACCACCGGGCCTATGTGGAGCGCCTGCATGGGCTGGTGCGGGACAACAAATCCTTGGGTGAAATCGCCGACGCCAAGGTCACCCTCAGCACGGTGGGGGAACGCAACGCCCCAGACCCTGAGCGTCCCGATTGGCTCGACTTGCAAGCCCAAGGCAATACCCTGGTACACGACAGCAACCCGGCTTTGTTCATGGAGCGGCTGGAGCGACTACACGGCCAGCTGGCCCGCCATTTGCGGCGCAATCCAGATGGCACCCTGTTTGCCCTGATTTATCTGTCGGCCACCGATACACGCATGTACAGCGCCACCCATGCCATGCTGGTGAGTGTGATGTGCGGTTTGGCCGCACGCGAGGTTCTGGACTGGCCCCCCGAGATGGAGGCCCTGGTATGCAAGGCGGCATTGACCATGAATTTGGGCATGACGGACGTGCAGGACCGTCTGGCAAGCCAACTGGATGCGCCCTCGGTCTCCCAGCGTCAGGTCATTGACGAACATGCGGCGAAGTCAGAACGCATGTTGATGGCCCTGGGCGTCAAAGACCCCCTCTGGCTGCATGCTGTGCGCGACCACCACACGCCGCTTCCCGGTGCATTGCGTACAAAAACACCCCACCAGCAGATGGCGCGCTTGATCCAGCGGGCCGACATGTTTGCGGCCCAACTGGCCCCCCGTACTTCACGTGTTCCCGTCGCGCCAGCGGCGGCCATGCAGGCTTGCTACTTTGATGAAAACCGCCAGGTGGACGACACGGGCGCCGCACTGATCAAAGCCGTGGGTATTTACCAGCCCGGCACCTTTGTTCGCTTGGCCACAGACGAAGTGGCTGTGGTGATCAAACGGGGCGTCAACACGTCCACGCCCCGGGTGGCGGTGTTGATCAACCGCAGCGGTATGCCCACGGTGGAACCTACCATTCGTGACACCAGCCTGCGCGACCACCGCGTCATTGCCAGCGTAGCGCATCGGGATGTCAAGGTACGCATCAATCTGGAGCGTTTACTGCCACTGACCGCGACACCCGCTTCGGATCGCCCCTGGTAGCACCGACTGCCCGGCCAGATTCAGCCAAATGTGCTGTGGGTGTGCGCCTCTGGCGCGCGCTTGGGCTGCCACCAATCACGGATGCTGGAAAACACATTGCGACACCCGGTACATCGGTACTGCCCGGTGGCCAGCAATGCACCATTTTGTGCACGGCCAATCACACTTTGGTAGCTGGTAGCGCCGCAATCGCGGCATTTGTACATCGTTTTGTAGGTTGACATGGTGTGCAAACTTTAATGGCAGTTATGCCACTTGGCGAGTTCCATTGTGTAAGGTGATGTAAACGCTGTTGCGCAAAGTTTTCGGCGTCAATCGCCTACACGCGCCCTCAAACGGGGACCGTTTCTGCGAAGCTGGGACGCTGCAACAGTTTGTCGTGCAATTTGAGCAAATTGGGGTATTCGGTGCGCCACTCAATTTGGGGGAAACGGAAGTCCAGGTAACCCAGCGCGCAGCCCACGGCAATGTCCGCCAAGCTGAGGTGGATGCCCGCGCAAAAAGGTTTTTCACCCAGGCCTGTGCCCATGGACTTCAACGACGCATGGACCTTGCCCAAATTGCGGTCGATCCAGGCTTGGCTACGTTGTGCCTTGGTGCGCCCGTCCCAGGTGGCCTCCAGTCGTGCGGCAATGGACGCATCCAGCAGACCATCGGCCAGCGCTTCCCAGGTTTTGATTTCCGCGCGCTCGCGACCGACCGAAGGAATCAGCTTGCCCACCGGCGACAAGGTGTCGAGGTATTCCACGATCACGCGGGAGTCAAACAAGGCTTCGCCGCCTTCCATGATCAGGCAAGGCACCTTGCCCAAAGGGTTGGACTCGGAAATCGTGGTCTGTGCAGCCCACACGTTCTCGACGACAAATGCGTAGTCAAGCTTCTTCTCGGCCATCACGACGCGCACTTTGCGAACATAGGGGCTGGAGGTGGATCCGAGTAATTTCATGGGTGCTCAACAGTTTCAGAAGGGTTCATTCTATCCATTGGGTGTTTGATGAAACGCAAGCCTGGGCACATCGTGGCGCACAACCTACAATCCGCCCATGACTTTTTCTGCTATTTCCGCCCTTTCCCCCTTGGATGGCCGTTATGCCGCCAAGTTAGCCACATTGCGTCCCCTGATGAGTGAACAGGGTTATATGCACCGCCGCGTACAAGTGGAGGTGGCCTGGTTCATTGCCCTGAGCGACGCCGGTTTTTCCGAATTCAAGCCACTGAGCCCCGGAGCGCGCACTTACTTACTGGCCTTGGTCAAAAACTTTTCCGAGGTCGATGGCGAAGCCATCAAAACCATCGAGAAAACCACCAACCACGATGTCAAAGCCGTGGAATACTGGATCAAATCCAAATTTGACGCACGCCCAGAGCTGCTGGCGGCGGGCGAATTTGTGCACTTTGCCTGCACCAGCGAAGACATCAACAACACCAGCCACGCCCTGCAACTCAAAAGTGCGCGCGACCTCGTGCTGCTGCCTGCCCTCGATGCGGTGATCGTCAAGCTGCGCGGCATGGCCCATACGTTTGCCGAGGTATCCATGCTCAGCCGCACCCACGGTCAAACCGCCAGCCCCACCACCGTAGGCAAAGAAATCGCCAACGTGGTGGTGCGCTTGGTCACGGCCCGTGAAAAAATTGCCGGCATCAAGATCATGGGCAAGATGAATGGCGCTGTGGGCAACTTCAATGCCCACCTGTCGGCCTGGCCCGATTTCGACTGGGAAGCGTTCAGCCGCAAAGTGATCGAAACACCCGAGCCCCTGGGCCTGGGCCTGACCTTCCAGCCCTACAGCATCCAGATCGAACCGCACGATTACATGGCCGAAATGTTCGATGCCGTGGCGCGCGCCGACACCATTTTGATCGACTGGGCACGCGATGTCTGGGGTTATGTGTCTTTGGGTTACTTCAAGCAAAAGCTGCGCGACGGCGAAGTGGGCTCCTCCACCATGCCGCACAAAGTCAACCCCATCGACTTCGAAAACGCCGAAGGCAATCTGGGCTTGGCCAACGCCCTGCTCAAGCACCTGAGCGAAAAGCTGCCCATCAGCCGCTGGCAGCGTGACCTGACGGACTCCACCGTGCTGCGCAACATGGGCGTGGCCCTGGGCTACGCGGTGCTGGCCTACCAGTCGCTGCTGACTGGCCTGAACAAGCTGGAGATCAACGAAGTGGCGATCGCGGACGACCTGGATACGTCCTGGGAAGTGCTGGCCGAACCGATCCAGACCGTGATGCGCCGCTTTGGCCTGCCCCAGCCCTACGAGCAGCTCAAGAAATTCACCCGGGGTGAGGCCATGACGCGTGAACTCATGCAAGGCTTCATTGCGGGGCTTGAAATACCCGAGTTGGAAAAACAGCGCCTGCTGGCCATGACCCCCGCGAGCTACACCGGCAAAGCGGCGGAGTTGGCACGAAGGGTGTGACCCCCTGAGCGGCTAACGCCGCTCCCCCCTCTGGAAGGGGGCAATGCCAGTGGCCCGGCAAAGCCGGTTCCACGGCATTCCTGAACTACTCCCCCTCAATCGGGCCGCCTCACTTTTTCACCCCCGCATGGCAATCAAATCCACCATCTTCAAGGCCAATCTGCAGATTGCGGACATTGACCACGGCTACTACGCGGACCACGCATTGACGCTGGCACGCCATCCGAGCGAAACCGACGAGCGCATGATGGTGCGCCTGGTGGCACTGGCGCTACAGGCGCACAAGCTGCAGACCGTGTGCGGCGGCGATGGCACGTTGGCGTTTGGCGCGGGTTTGAGCGATCCGGACGAACCCGATGTGTGGCTGCGCGACTTCACCGGCCAGACCCGGCTGTGGGTGGAAGTGGGGCAGCCCGAAGACAAACCCTTGATCAAAGCCTGCGGCAAGGCCGATGAAGTGGTGCTGTACTGCTTTAACCACGCGGCCGAAGTGTGGTGGCGCAGCATGGAAAGCAAGCTCAGCCGCCCCAAGAATCTGAGTGTTTTTCGGGTGCCCACGGTTGGCGCCCAGGCGCTGATCCCGATGGCGCAACGCAGCATGCAACTGCAGGCCACGGTGCAAGAAGGCGTGCTGATGCTGGGGGATGGCAAACTCAATGTAGACATTGAGCCGGTGCGCTGGAAATAAGGCAAAAATGAGAGCCAAATCGGGCTCTCACCCCCATGGAACATGCGTAGACAGCTATGAATTAGATAGCAAATCTGCCTTGCCTTCTGCCGCCCGCTCGGCGTATTTATTGAAGCGCCAAGCATTCCCTTCCAGGGTAATACGCCGCCAGGTGGCCCGCTTTTCAGCGGGGCGCATTTCCAGCCAGTGCTGCACTTCCGTGAAGGAACGTCCGCAGCCTTTGCACTCCTCGTCACCTTGGCTGGTAGAGCATATGGCAATGCAGGGCGTATCGGGCGTGGAGGCATACCACGCCATCCAGGCCGCCATGGCCTCGGGGGACAGGACAAGCTCGTCCACCTGCGTGGCGTGCAGGTAGGCCATCAGCGCATACACCTCCGCCAGGGCGCGGGTCGGCGCAGGCAGGGACACACCGTCGGGCGACGGCTCCCGCGCACGCCAGTAGTTGATGGCCGATTCGATGTCGGTAATGAAAATGCCTGCCAAATGCTTCAGGGGTTGTGCCACCCGGTCCGTCCATGGGGGAGCGCATCATAGCCCGGGGCACGGCAGCACACACCAACCCTACGGATCCTGGGGTCTCCACCGCTTCCTCTAGAATCCCCCACTGAAGGGGAGTAGCTCCCTGTTGGTGTGTCGTCAATACGGAAGGTTCACGCTTTCCCGGTACACCAGATCGTGCGGTCGGCCCACCATGGGCTTTTTCACAGCGCGATCGAGCAAGACCTTCGCCATGCACTTGGTCCGTGCAGCGCGCGAAGTTGGTCTTTCCGCCCCATTTCTGCCTTGCACGCCAAGTGTTGTCGACAACAACATACCAAAGGTTTTGCCATGGAATTTTTTTCTGCCCCCTGGTGGTCCGCGCTGCTGGCCATCGTCCTGATTGACCTGGTGCTGGCCGGGGACAACGCCATCGTCATTGCCTTGGCGGCGCGCCATCTGCCGAGTCACTTGAAGACCAAGGCCATTGTCTGGGGCACCGTGGGTGCCATCCTTGTGCGCTCGGTGATGACGGTGGGGGTGGTCTGGCTGCTCAAAATCCCCGGTTTGATGCTGGTGGGTGGCTTGGGCCTGTTGTGGGTGGCCTACCAACTGCTGGCCGATCAGAAAGAGGGGGAGCACGATGGCCCCGCCGCCAGCACGTTCTGGGGTGCCATGAAGACCATCGTCGTGGCCGATGCCCTGATGGGGATCGACAACGTGCTGGGGGTCGCCGGTGCTGCGCACGGTGCGTTTGACTTGGTGATCATCGGCCTGCTGATCAGTGTGCCCATCGTGGTGTTTGGCAGCTCGGTGGTGCTCAAGTTGGTGGAGCGCTTTCCCATCATCATCCAGATCGGTGCGGCCGTACTGGCCTTCACGGCCGCAAAAATGGTCGTCAGTGAGCCTTTGCTGGCCCCGGTGTTTGGCCACATGTCGCAATCTTCGGAGATGGTGCAGACCATGGCACGCTGGGGCACCTATGCCCTGGCTATTGCCGGTGTGTTACTGGCCGGCCGGTGGAGCCAGCGCAAGGCGGACTGAGCACCACGGCATCCCACCGGATGCTATGCTTTGCCACCATGAAAATCCTTGCAAAATGGCTTCTCAGCGCAACCGCCCTGCTGGCGGTGGCCCACTTGTACAGCGGCGTGGAGGTCAAGAGCTTCCCCGCCGCCCTGATTGCGGCCCTGGTGATCGGCCTTTTCAATGCCGTGCTGCGCCCGGTGTTGGTGGTGTTGACGCTGCCGGTGACACTGCTCACGCTGGGGCTGTTCCTGTTTGTCATCAACGCGCTGATGTTCTGGTCCGCCGCAGGCATTCTGGACGGCTTTCAGGTACAGGGCTTTGGCGCCGCATTGATTGGCTCCGTGATCTACTCGGTGCTGTGCCTTGTGATCGACTCAGCGCTCAACCGCCTGTTCTCGAAGTAAGCGCTCCACCTGCCGCGCGCGGGTGTCCACAATCGACGCCTCGATGTGGTCTGCACCTGGCACGCCCTTGCGCGCCAGATCTTGGGCAGCCCTGAGCCGGGTCAGGGCTGCCGCGTAATCGAGTTGGGCCACGCAGACTTCCGCCTCGGCCCGAATCGCCCCCAAGGTACGGCCCTGCGCGGTATAGGCGGCCGACAGCAATTGCCAAGCCTGCGCGTCACGCGGATGGTCGGCCACCCAGGACTGCAGGGGCTGCGTGCTCTGTGCCGCCTGGCCAGCCTGCAGGCTGGCCCGTACACGCAAAAATAGCTCTGCGCGGCGGCTGGTCTGGTTGGCGAGGTCAGGGCGGGATGGGCCACCAGGTTCCCGTACCAGACTGTTCTCCGGCAACAGGCGCAGGGCGCCCGCTCCATCACCTTGCGCCAACGCCAATTCGGCCCCCAGCCAACGCGCCAAACGCGACGCGGCCGCATCGTTGCGGACCTGATCACCCAGACGTTTCCACACGATTTTGGCCTGGTCAAAGTCGCGCAGCTTGAGCGCCGCCAAAGTGGCGCCATACAGGGTTCCCGCCTGCTGGGCGGGGCTCAGCCGGGCCAGCAAAACGCCTTCGGTTTGTGAAGCCCAGTTGCGCAGATCGTCTACTGCGGCGTTGGCCAGCACCCGCGCACGCGCGGCCACCATGGCCTGCTCCAGATCGGGTGCGAGGGCCACGGCAGTGCTTGGCGCGACGCCTTGCGGCACGCGGGTTTGCATATCGGCCATGCGCTCGGTGGTCAACGGGTGGCTGCGTAAATAAGGAAACCCCCCCGTGTCGTTCAGGCGCGAGGCCTGCTGCAGCTTGTCAAACATGCTGACGAAACCCTGGGGCTCAAACCCGGCCTGGGTCATCACGCCAAAACCCACCCGATCCGCCTCTCGCTCCATGTCGCGCGAGAAATTGAGCTGACTCTGCGCCGCCACCGCCTGCCCGCCCACGATGGCCGCGTTGGCGGCACCCGGGCTCTTGCTGGCGGCCAGCACCGCCAAAATCATCGCGCCCATCAGCCAAGGGGCCTGCCCCGCTTGCCGCGTCATGATCCGGGAGATATGGCGCTGCGTGACGTGGCTGAGTTCGTGCGCCAGCACCGAAGCCAGTTCGTCCCGGCTGGTGACCACCCCCACCAGCCCCAGGTGCAGGCCCAGGTAAGCGCCGGGCAGGGCAAAAGCGTTCACCGTGCGGTCACGGCCCAACAAAATCTCCCAAGCGTAAGCCTCGTCCAACTCCGTTGGCAACTCTCCCCGCAGACGCGCCGCCGCCAGCAATGGCTGCCAGATGCCCTGCACGTAGTCCATGATGACGGGATCGTCCACGTAGTCTGGATCGCGGTAGAGCTCTCGGGCAATGCGGTCCCCCAAGCGGCGCTCGGCGCTGGGGGCCATGTCGCTGCCGTCGCCCAGGTTGGGCAGGGCAGCCACATTGCCCAGATGCGGCGAATCCGTTTGGGCAGAAGCCCCTGCAGCAAAGGAAAACGCTACACAAATGATAGCTGCTTGCGCAATATCAGCAAGGGCTGGCATGTAATTTGACTTAAAGAATGGGATCAAAATGGATCAAGCGGCATGGTTAGCACCACCGGTGCAGGAATAAGGTTAAGGATCGCAGTGTGCGCCGTATGATGCTCGTACGATATGAACGTTCTGTAAATCTGGCAACTACCCGCAAAAATTCAACCGTCCCACCTTCCGCACCATGAGTTCTCTCACCCACTTTGACGCACAGGGCCAAGCCCATATGGTAGACGTCGCCGCCAAATCCAGCACCCACCGCATCGGCGTAGCCTGTGGCCGTATTGAAATGCTGCCCACCACACTGGCCATCATTGAGGCAGGTACCGCAAAAAAAGGCGACGTACTGGGCATTGCCCGCATAGCCGGCATCATGGCGGCCAAGAAAACCAGCGACTTGATTCCCCTGTGTCATCCGTTGGCGCTGACCCGGGTTGCTATTGATTTCAAAGTTGTCCACGCAGATGCTGCGGAGGTTGATGGTATTTTTTGCACTGCAACCGTAGAAACAATGGGGCCAACCGGAGTGGAGATGGAAGCCCTGACCGCCGTGCAGGTGGCACTGCTCACTATTTACGACATGTGCAAGGCCGTGGACCGGGGCATGACCATTACAGACTGCAAGTTGCTTGAAAAGCACGGCGGCAAGTCGGGAAGTTTTATGGCTGCGCCTGAGGGAACGCAGCGTTGAAACGCAGCCGATAGAACTGCGCTTCGTCGTCACGACCTAACAAGGCCGCACTCTCGATCAGTTTTTCGACCACGCTCGGCTCAGGAGAAAAGTGCAACAGGTCTCGGGCCAACTCATATGTGTGCAGTGCGTTGTCTTGGCTCAGAGGCGTCGTGGTCAACTTGGCAAAACGCACCTGATTTTTGAACACCCAAGAACCCTGTATTTTGGCCAATGTGTCTTCCCGGTAAGCCACAGCACGCGATGCCGGTGGCAGATAGATCTGGCTGATGCGATGGTAGTCCCACGCGACATAGGCCAGGATTGCTATAAAAAAAGTAGCTGCCAACGCTATAAACCGTTGGTCTAGAGGCTTCAATTCCCTATGAACTGAAATGTCCGCCTCAGTCTTGGCGCGCAGCCCCCCCGTTGACTGTAGCGCAATCCCCCCTTCCGCCGGCGTGCGCCAAAGCATGTAAAAACTCAGACCAACCGCCATTTGAAACGGCCCGTACCACAAGGGATACTCCAACAGACTGTGCAGCCCTATCAAAGTGAGCACCGTCCAGCCCATTTGGCGGGTCGCATTGGTTTCCCGCCACGGCTTGGCCCTTAGCACCCACCACAGGCATACGGCACAGAACACAAGAGCAAACGGAAGTCCCAACTCGACCGCCAGATGCAGCGGCAAATTGTGAGCATTGTCCAGAATGCCACAAAACCGGGGGCCAGGATACAGCGTGATGAAATGGGCGTAGTCCAACTCCCCCCAGCCCCAACCCAGCCAGGGCTTTTGGGTGATCAGGTGCAACACGTTGGACCACAGGGTGAGTCGGCTGGAACACTGAGAATCACCGTTGTGCAGTCGCGCTAATATTCCTGTCGAGAGTCGGTCGCCCCCCGCCAAACTGGGCAAGGCCATGGCCGCGACGGCATAAGCAAGTGCTGCCACCAACAATACAAACCACACCCGTCTTTGTCGGTCATTGCCAGGTCCGTCGTCGGCACGTCCACGCCAACTCCAGCCCCCCGCCATGCCGATCAACAGCAGCAACTGCAGCAGACCGGTTCGGGACGACGACGCAGCATTGCCAATACCCAGCAACAAGGCTGCCGCGAACATCAAAAGAAACGAAGGAGCCCGACTTGTCCGTATTGAATTCGCTGTGTTGTTAGGCAATGGACTTATGTTCTCCACCTGTGCAAGCCACCATAGTAAGGTTGCCAGTCCCATATTGATTAACGTCGCAAACTGGTTGCGCTGGCGTAGATTGGCAAACGCCTCGCCAACATTTGCGTTACTGGCCCAAATACCAAACGCAGTTGTCGCACCCAAGTACTGCAGCAGACCCAATACGGCGCTCAGCAAGGCTGCAACCAACCACGCCGTGATGGCGTAAGTCAGAAATTTACCGAACGAGCACTGGCCAAATTCAACACCATAAAAGCCGATCAGTGCTGCGGTACAAGCCCATGAAAACAGTAACGAAATTACGCTAGGCGATGGTCCCATGGAAAGTGGATTTAGCCATGGCAGCGCAATTAAAAGATGGACGAGAACTAATCGCCAACTCATCTGATACAACGTGAATGGCATAAATACTCGGTGAGTTGCTGCAGACAAATTGCAGATCAGGTTCAAAAACCACTGCCTCTCAAGAATCCGACCACCATCCCATTGGAATCCAGCAGTGCTATCCACTCCTGACGGGCGACCACGGGTAGGTACAACACCGACTCCAGCGGTTGCTTGGCCCTATCAGCCATTGTCTGGGCGGCATCACGCTGCTCCGGAAATTTTTTTAGGAAATCCGCTAATGAACGCGCTCGCAGTAGGCTTTTACGTGCGGAGTCACCCTCGTATGGGACGTAAAAATTGGGGCGCTCCCCATAGTCCAGTCCCCCTTGAATGGACTCAAACAATACGGCTTGTTTTTCCTTTAGGTCCTTGGGCGCCCTAATCGCAACTGTAAGGGGGCCAGAAAACATTCCGGGTCTTAAAGATTGCGGCAATATATTGATGGCCCCATCCATCAGATTTGGTAAACCGATCACCTTAAAGCGGTCAATCTCAGCCACTAAAAACAACGGTCTTGCTTGCCACACTGTCCATAGGCCATAGCCGAGGGAGCTAAGCTGTATAACAACCACAATAGACAGATCACGCAAAAGTTCTTTTCTATTTTTTGATGGACTGAACAGTACCAAGGTGAGCAATGGGCCAACCACCACATCGACTAGAACAATCAATACAAATAGCTCACGCCCGCCAGCAAGATGCTGGTAAGGGAATGGATACCAAAGACCTAATACAAGAACGGCGGCCAAAGAGGCAATCAAGACACTTCCTGACAGGTGCCATGTCGCAGCCAACCCTGCAGCCTGCAACCGTGTGCTGAGTGATTGTTTCATTTTTACTTCGCTTGATCCCAATCATGGTCGAGCCCGCAATGGACATACACCATATTTACAACAAGTCACAAAACCTGAACGTCCACAGTCCGGCAATATGATTCATATGAAAAAACGCGCCTAAGCGCGTTTTTTCATCCACCGTTGGCTCCGTGAATTATCGGCATTCGCCTGGAAGATATTTGTCGAGCAGCGTGCCTTGAGCGCCAAAACCTGCAGCACCTACACCCTTGCAACGCCATTTCACAACGGTAGCGGGCGTTGGAATGGGGGTCAATGCGACCGCCGTGGGCAGGGCAACACCGCCTGTGCCGTAAACGTCCGTTCCGCCTGTATAGGGACTAACAATAATGGTCCCGGCTCCGGCCGCAGCCCCTGTTGTAACCGTAATCACCCCCAACGTACCAGAGACCACCACA
>NZ_JAUYQD010000082.1 GCF_030697375.1 Rhodoferax sp.
CGACGAGGCCGATCGGCTGTTGCCCTGCGAGGCAGTTGTTCGAGATCGCATTATCCGATCAGAGAATGAGAATGCCTGACTGGGTGCCCGACATCGCGTCGTGCTGATACGCATTGGGCCAGGTTAGCGCTGGCCCGGTAAAAGTTGTGCCCCCCGGAGTGTGGCCGCCGGTCAGCTTGACGACCACGCCCGGTGCCACCTCATATTCGTCTTCGAACGTCTTCAGCTGGTTGTGGAAGGCATCCATGAACTGCTGGGCCGTGGACCGCAAAACGTCGGGCACCGGCGTCGGCATGGTGGTTTGGGTGAAGTCGGGAGTCGCCCAGAAATCGACCTCGGTCGCCGAAACGTGAATTCGCACATCAGGACGCAACCGGTTCTTCACCTTATCGACGAGCAGCCCGCCAATATGGTCCATGTGCATGTGGGTGATCACCACGTCGGTCACCGACGCCAGGTCGATGCCGGCCGACTCCAGACGCTTGGGGAACTGCCCGGCCCGCGGAAAGCCGGGGAACTGCCCACCCAGCCCAGCGTCGACCAGGATGGCTCTACGAAGTCACACGCACTAAGCCACCTTTTCGCCGCCTCGCCGTTTACCCACGCTGAACCTCGCGCCCGCCCGAAGCGCATGGCGGAGTTTCAGCGCCGGCCGTTCGATGCTGTAGTACGAAACGCAACTCAACCCGAACGACAGGATCAGAACGGCGGCAACGATGTGCGCGTCGTAGGCAACCGGCCAGAAAGCACGCAGGAAGTACATCACCACAAAGTGATTCAAAAACACGCCATAGCTGATGTCCCCGAGGAATTCGTCAACCCGGTGAAACTTGAGTTTCGTCAGCACGTACACGGCCGGGATGCCTAAGGCGATGCCCGCCGTCACCTCCGCGTTAAACGGCCGACGCTCAATCAGTCCCGCTTCGATGGCCGCAAACATCAAGGCAGCCACCACGGCAGTGCCGGCAGCGATCGCTAAACCCTTCGCCTGCGGTTTGTACAGGTAGCTGCCGCACAGGAACATGAACAAGACGCCCGGCAACAGGCGATAGCCGTACACATCGGTGTTGAGGAAACCAAG
>NZ_JAUYQD010000086.1 GCF_030697375.1 Rhodoferax sp.
ATGGTGAACAAGCTCTCGGTGAAGGTATCGGCTCCGCGCATGGTCTGGTGTTGTGGGGGGCTTGCAATATTGCTTTGTTTATAACGGCTGAGCAGGGGCAGAGGGTGACCTTGGTCCGAGGTATTTCAGCAGCCTGCTAAGACTCTTCACGGCCTTGAAATCATCGTAGCATGGCTAACCCGTCTATTTCAAGCTGCCTCGCGACATGTTGCTTTGACGCCAATGTGCGCGCTGTGCGCTTCTGAAGCGTGTTGTTTGAGTCCGGCGTGTTCGAACGCATGCTTCATGGTCAAATCGCCTTGCAGTCCGCGCAGAATAAGCGCAAGCCGCTATTGAATTTATAGCGTGAAGATCTTCCCCGGGTTCAAAATATTGTGCGGGTCCAGCGCCCGCTTGATGCTGCGCATCATGTCCACCGCGCCCGCGCCGGTTTCCTCCAGCAAGAAGCCCTGCTTGTGCAGGCCTACGCCGTGTTCGCCCGTGCAGGTGCCGCCCAAGCGGAGTGCGCGGTGCACCAGCTGGTGGTTGAGTTTTTCGGCCAGTTCGCGCTCCTCGGGTTTGGCCGGGTCGATCAGGTAACCCATGTGGAAGTTGCCGTCGCCCACATGGCCGACCAGAAAGTAGGGGATGCCCGCCTCCTGCGCTTCGGTCACCGAGTCCAAGAGCGCATCGGCCAGGTGCGAGATCGGCACGCAGGTGTCGGTGGTGATGGCCTTGCAGCCGGGGCGCGACTGCACGCCGGCAAAGTAGGCGTTGTGCCGGGCGGTCCACAGGCGCGTGCGTTCCTCGGGTGTGGCCGCCCACTCAAACGCATTGCCGTGGTTCTCGGCGGCAATCGCCTGCACCAGTTCGACCTGCTCGTTGACCCCGGCGGGCGAGCCGTGGAACTCCATCAGCAGCATGGCGCTCTCGGGCAAAGCCAGTTTGGAGTGCTGGTTGACCACCTTCACCGTGGTGGCGTCCAGCAGCTCGCAGCGCGCAATCGGCACGCCCATCTGGATGATCTGGATGGTGGTGTTGACGGCGTCCGCCAGGGTGGGGAAGCAGCAGGTGGCCGCCATCACCGCCTCGGGCAGGGGATACAGCTTGACACTGACCTCGGTGATCACACCCAGCGTGCCCTCGCTGCCCACCATCAGCCGCGTGAGGTCATAACCGGCGCTGGACTTCTTGGCCAGCGTGCCGGTGCGGATCACCTCGCCGCTGGCGGTGACCACTTCCAGCGCCAGCACGTTTTCGCGCATGGTGCCGTAGCGCACGGCGTTGGTGCCACTGGCACGGGTGGCGGCCATGCCGCCCAGGGTGGCGTCGGCGCCGGGGTCGATCGGGAAAAACAGGCCCGTGGACTTGACCGCGGCGTTGAGCTGCGTGCGGGTCACGCCCGGTTGCACGGTGACGGTCAGGTCTTCGGCGTTGATGCTCAGCACCTGGTTCATCTGGCTGACGTCCAGGCTGATGCCGCCTTGCACCGCCAGTAGATGGCCTTCCAGCGACGTACCCACGCCAAACGGAATGATGGGCACCTGGTGCTGGGCCGCCAAGCGGACGACAAAGGCCACTTCCTCGGTGCTTTGGGCAAAAACGACGGCGCCCGGCGGCGGCACATCGAAGGCGGATTCGTCCCGCCCGTGCTGCTCGCGCACCACCTGCGCCGTGGAGCAGCGCGTGCCCAGGCGGGCTTGCAGCGCCTCAATCAGGGCCGCAGGCACGGGCCGTTGGTTCACGGTGGGCAGCAAATGCAGGGGGGCAGTAGGGGCGTTCATAGGGTCCGATTTTTTCGCAGGGCCGCCCCAAGAAAAAATGCGCCCCCGGGGGGGGCAGCGACCACGCGAAGCGGCGAAGCGTGGAGGTTCAGTTTACGATAGGCGCACTATTTTTGTGCTTTCATGGAGCTGACTATGGGCAACCGCCTCTCACAAATCGCCACCCGCACCGGGGACAACGGCACCACCGGCCTGGGGGACAACACCCGGGTGTCCAAAAACAGCCTGCGCGTGCACGCCATGGGCGATGTGGACGAGCTCAACTCCCACATCGGCCTGCTGCTGTGCGAAGACATGCCGGGCAGCGTGCGCACCCTGCTGGTGGAAATCCAGCACCAGCTGTTCAACCTGGGCGGCGAGTTGTCGATTCCGGGCTACGAGCTGCTCAAGCCCGAAGCCGTGCTGGCCTTGGACGAGGCCCTGGCCGAGCACAACGAACACCTGCCGCGCCTGCAGGAGTTCATCCTGCCGGCCGGCACCCGGGGCGCGTCGCAGGCCCATGTGTGCCGCACCGTGGCCCGCCGCGCCGAGCGCGCGGTGGTGGCGCTGGAAGCGCAGGACACACTGAAGGACACGCCCCGCCAGTACCTCAACCGCCTGTCCGACCTGATGTTTGTGCTGGCCCGCGTGCTCAACCGCCACCGCAGCGATGGCGCGGTGGGGGACGATGTGTACTGGAAGAGCGCCAAGCTGGCACAGGCGCAGCAGGAATAAGGAATGCGCAAGCAGTTGCTATAAAAATAGGAGCTGCTTGCGCAATATCTACGGGGGATGGAGGCTTATTTCTCTTAAGAAATAGGTGAAAATCGCTACCAAGCCGTCAGCGGCGCGGGGCCGTTGTACTGGGCGCTGAATTCAAAGGCATTGCCCTCGAAGACGAAACCCGGCACATGGATGTCGCACCACACCGCGTCGCTGTAGACCCCGCTGAGCGCCACCACCTGCATGGCGATGGTTTCCTGCTGTTCCGCCGACGCCGGGGTTTGCAGTGCCACGGGCAGGGTGTCGATATCTCCGTTGAAGCTGCTGGTGGGGCTTTGGATATCGACCGTGGTGGCGACGTAGGCGCCGCTGGCGCTGTAGCTCAGCACAAAGACAAAGGTGTAGTCCGCACTGGCGGGCCAGGTGAGCGTGATGGTCTGCTCGCCGGTCACGGCCGGTTGTGGTGTGGCGCCACCCGGTGGTGTCCAGGGGCCCAGTGTGATGCAGGCACTCGCTGGGCTGGCCACCGAGCTGGCGGCGTTCAAGTCCGAGCTGAAGCCGCCCTGGTCGTCAAAGGGCAGGGCATAGGCCCGTCCGCCGATGCTGACCGTGGGGTCGTGCAGGAAGTCGGCAAACGCGCTCCAGGTGCCGCCGCTGGCGTAGAACTGCGAGAAGGTCAGCAGGCCGGGGTTGGTGGGCCGGATGTCGAGTGGGGAACTAACGCTAAAGCCAGACACCGGCGCCCCCGACGGGATGGATACCGCCATCGGAATATTGGCAATCTGGAACGAGGCCATGTCCATCCCGTCCTCCAAGCCCGCCGTCGTGGCACCCGTACTCAGGGTGACTTGGGCGGTGGTGGCGGGGCGGTTCGGTGCGATGCTGCCCTGCAAAAACTGCCAGCTGGTGGCATAGCCGCGCGCCAGGGCGGTGGCGATGGCGTTTTCAATCGCGCCCAGCACCGCTGCGCTGTTGTTGGGTGCAGAGGGCGGCTGCTGGGTGTTGTCGGCAAATACCCCGCTGGCGCCGAACACCATCAGCGAGGGCGGCGCGTAGAACATCAGGCCCTGGGCGGGCGCCCACCAGGCGGGCGGGGGCGGCACGGCTGCCCCCAAAGGCGTGGTTTTACCGGCCGCGGCGTTGGTGCTGAAGAAGGGGTAGTAGAGGTTGTAGACCTCGCTGTTGCCACCGGTGAACTGCAGCACGGTGTAGCTGCTGGTGCCGCCGTTGAGGTCGGGGATGCCGCTTTGCGGCACCACCTTGCCGGTGTAGACATGGTCGCCGCCGTTGTTCTGCTCGATCTGCAAGGTGTTGGGGTGTGCCAAACACCAGGCAAAGAAATCGTCTATGGCCTGGTCGAAATACGTGGCCAGCGCTGTTGTGGGCGGGGTGATGAAAAACAGCTGCACCGTGGCGCTGCTGGCGGTGAACGGGTTGCTGGCGGCGCTGCTGCACATCACCACCGTGTTGCCCGTGGGGGCGTTGGGCAGGCCGCTGATGGTGGTGCCCGCCGGAATCAGCGGGCCGCACACCGGTATGCCCACGCGCAGGCCGCCATTGGTCGGTGGCGTGCTGCCCGGTCCGGTGATGGTGAAGGTGGCTTGCCAGGCGCCTGTGCTGCCTTCGGTGGCGATGCTGCCCAGCAGGCCGGTGGCCTGGAGCTGGCTGCCAATCACGTCGCTGGGGTTGAGCAGGCGGTAGGGGGTGGCGGCCGTGCTGCCCTGCGCAAACACACAGTCGGCAAACGGCGCCAGCGGGCCCTCGGCCATGGTCTGGAAGTTGCCCAGCAGGGTCTGGCGGTCCAGCGTCAGCACGATGCCGGAGCCTGCGGCGAAGTTGGGGTCGGGGGGCGTCACCTGCAGGGTGAGGGGGATGCCCAACTGGTCAACCTGGGTGGTGTCGATATTCAGGTTATTGGGCACGCTGCCGGGCGGCGCGTGGGCGGTGGTGCAGGTCAGCGCAAACTCCACAAAGTCGTAGAAAAATTCGGCCGTGCCCGCCGTGGGGCCGCTCAGGGTGGTGCCCGACAGGCTGACCGCGTTGGGCGAGCTGCTGAGGTAGATACGCGCCGAGGCAATCGGCACGCTGGCGTCCACCCGGATAGCGCCGCCCGCAGCCAGCAGATCGGCCAGCGTGAACGCGGGGGCCAGCGTGCCTGTGGAGAGCGGCGTGGCAATCCCGGTGGCGGGGGCGATGCTCCAGGCGGTGTGGAGGGTTTCCTGGGTGAAAAACAGGTAGATCGCGTCGTTGGCCAGACCCGATGTGCTGCTGTTTTGTTGGGTGTGGTTGACGATGTTGAAGCAGACGTAGCTGGTCATGGGGGCCTCGGCAATCAAAAAAGGAAAAAATGGAATTAGGACAAGGCGGCAAGGTCGCTCAGCGTCCCGGCGAACCAGTCCTGATCAACCTCACCACTGACGCCGGGCACGGCGGTGCCGCCGTTGCGGGTGCCGTCGCTGTACTGCCAGAAGGTCCAGGCCTGCCAGGGTGGGGGCACCTTCGGTTGCGCGCTGTAGGCCGCCAGCCACAGCGGGCGTTGCGCCAGCACCTGGCAGCCCGGCACATTCTCCAGCGACTGCCAAAAGCCGGTATCGGTGTAAACGATGGTTTGGCGCCCGAACAAGGCGTCGGCTTCGGCCAGAAAAGTCAGCGCCCATTGCAAGGTGTCGGCGGGGCTTTGTCCGTCCAGCGTTTCCAGGTCCAGCACCGGTGGCAAGTCCTGGGTTCCCAGGGCGCCCACCGTCGCAAAAAAGTGCTGCGCCTGGGCGACGGGGTCGCTGCTGGCGTGGCCAAAATGGTAGGCGCCGCGCAGGAGCCCGGCGGCCGCACTGCCCGCCCAGTTCTGCTGAAAACAGGGGTCCACATAACTGGTCCCCTCGGTCGCCTTGACAAAACAAAAGACCACCTTGCTGCCGGCCACGCTGGGCCAGTTGACCGTGCCCTGGAAGTGGCTAACGTCGATACCGCGAATCGATGTGGACATGGCTTACACCACCCGGTTGAGCATGGTGACCTGGTTTTGCAGCAAACCGTCGATTCGGATGATGGTTTCCAGCGGCTGGTGTTCGTCCCACATCACCCCGCAGTTGTATTGCAAAGGCGTGTCATTGACCTTTTGCTGGTAGGTGGTGACCCCGCCGCCCACCCCCTGGATGCCAATGCCCCAGTGGTCCCAGCCGTACCAGCTGCTGGTCTTCATGGCGATGGTGTAGACCGCCGAGCCGTCATCGGCCAGCACGGTGTGGCCGTTCAGTTCGGCGGTGAGTTTCATCAAGGCCACGCGGCAGGCGGTCTGGGCCGCTGCATCGCCGTCCAGTGCGTCGGCAAGGTTGTCGGTCAAGACCGTGTGGTACTGCACCGTTTGGGGAAAGATGAGGTCGGTGATGGCAAAAAAGGCCGCGTTCAAGCCGGTGGGCACGCGCTGGGCATTGAAGACAAACACGCCCTCGTTGGAGGTGTAGATGGTGGTGGCCGCATAGGCGTCGTTGGCGTTCACATACTCGCCATTGAGCGCCCAGCCCCAGCAGGCGGCGGTGACAAAGGGGGCTTGGTCTGAGGTGGGCACGGTGGCGCCGTCGCGGGGGTGGTCCCCGTAGGCTGGGGCCAGCAAATTGCGTTGGGCGTCGCTGAGGTAGGGCATGGAACTCTCCGTCGGTGGGGACACTGCGGGGGGCGGCGTGCCACCTCGCTGGCGCCATTGTCAATCGAGCCCGCCCTGTGGGCCATTACAGCCCATTACAGGGAAATATTTGCGTTTGTCTGGCAAGGACATCGCTTGACTTCGGTTAAGTCCGTCAGGGATACTGCGCCTGTACTGTTGAATTTTCTCCATGGGTGACAAGACACATCGAGCCACAGAGTAAGAGGTCTTGTCAGGGGTGCGTGATGGTAAGAAAAAGGGGGGGACAGGCCAGTGGCTATCCTGAAAAATCGCGCGACACAGCGCAAAATTTATCTGCGGACACACCATGTGTTCGGACGTGGCCGCTCGGCGGACACTTTGCTGGAAAATCCGGACGCATCGCAATTGCATGCTTCGGCCCGCTGGACCGGGACGGCGTGGGAGTTGCGCGACCACAGCCGCAATGGAACCTTGCTCGATGGTGCGCTCCTGTCCAATGCCCTGGGGCCGACCTTGCGCGTGGGCAGCACCTTGGGGTTCGGGCGCGACGGGGGGGCGGTCTGGGTGGTGGAAGACCTGTCCGCGCCCTCCAACCTGTTGTGGCCGCTGGGCCACGACAGCCCGCCCATCGCCCTGGGGTACTCCAACTTGCTGCCACAGGGGCAGGGCGCGGAGTTGTCGATCCACTGCAGCGAAGAAGGCCAGTGGGTTTGCACCACCCCCCAGGGCAGCTGGGTACTGGAAGACGGCGACGAACTGCGCTTTGCCGGCCAGGTGTGGTGCTTCATTCTGGCGGCGGAGGTGGCATGCACCATGGAAGGCCTGTTCGGCGGCAAAGTGGCTCTGGGCCGGTCCCGGACCACCCTGTGTTTCAACGTGAGCCTGGACGAAGAGCATGTGTGGCTGGAACTGCGTGACGCCGAGCACCGCCTGGACCTGGGCGAACGTTCGCACCACTATGCCTTGCTCACCCTGGCCCGCCTGCGTCTGGCCGATGCGCAGCGCCATCTGGAGGGCTGTGCGCAGGGCTGGGTCGAACTGGAGCGGCTGGCCAAGATGCTGGGCATGGACCCGGGCCACCTGAATATTCAGATTTTTCGGATGCGCAAGCAGCTCGCGCTCCTGATGCCCCCCGGCGCGCACATGCCCGAGCTGATTGAACGCCGCCGTGGCTCCCTGCGTTTGGGGAGTCTGCGCTTTCGCATCCAGCGGGGCGCCCAACTGGAATCCCACTTCGACCCACTGGCCCAGGAGGCCCAGACCTGCCCTGACGAATCGCTTGTGGCCTGAGTCTGCGCCACACCACCATGACAGGGGTGCCTCCGCACGGCTTTCCCGTGGGTGTGCCTGGCTACCAGTCGCTGGGTTGGTTGGGGCAGGGTGCATCGGGCCAGGTGTTCAAGGCCCGCCAGCGCAGCACGGGCCAGTGGGTGGCCATCAAAATCCCCCACCCGCCCGCCCCGGGGCACTCCGCCAGCAGCCGGCGGGTACAGCAGCGCCTGCACCAGGAGACCCGGGTGCTGGCGCTGTTGCAGCACCCCCATGTGGTGCGGCTGATCGACAAGGGCATGGCGGCGGGCGGGCTGCTGTTTGCCGTGCTGGAGTTCATTCCGGGGCAGACGCTGCGGGACTTTTTGCTGCACCATGGCCCCTTGTCTTTGGCGGATACGCTGGTCGTGATGGCCCAGTTGCTCGACGCACTGGCCTGCCTGCATGCCCACCATATCGTGCACCGCGACCTCAAGCCGGAAAACATCATGGTGCTGTCCACGGGCGCGGCCCTGCACGCCAAGCTGCTGGACTTTGGCCTGGCCAGCCACCGTGGCGAACCCCTGTTTGCGGGGGGCGCCGAAGGCACACCCGCCTACTGCGCCCCGGAGCAGCTGCGCGGGGAGTGCTGCGTTGCGGCCACCGATCTCTATGCCTGGGCCTTGGTGTTTCTGGAATGCCTGAGCGCCAGGCCCTGTCTCCAGGGCGCCAGCTTCAACGAGGTGCTGCGCCAGCAACTGAGTCCGTCGGCCATCGTGCTGCCCGACATGGTGATGGGACACCCCCTGGAGCCACTGCTGCGCCGTGCCTTGCACAAGGATGTCCACCAGCGTGCGTCCGATGCCGCCCGCCTGCAGGGCGAGCTGTTGCAGTGCCTGGCGCCCTTGCGCGGCGCGGGCCAGGCTCCCCGGGTGGAGGTTTTTGCGCTGGCCCGAGGCGCCTGGGAAGGCACTGCGCAGCTGTTGACCCTGGACACAGTGCAAGCCCCGGTGGATGCCGCTGCCAGCGGGGGGCGTGCGCTGGTCATTTTGTGTGTGGCCCTGCACCTGTACCCCGCAAAAAATGCGTCAGTGGCCCTGTCCGACCTGCAGGAGATCCGGACGCAGCAGATGCAGTGGTGCGCCAACGCGGTGCACGGTGGCCAGGGCCAGAGTGCCGGGGTGCTGGGGGATTGCATGCTGTTCCATTTTGAACAAGGGCCCAGCAGTGCGCAAAACCTGCACCAGGCCGCCGTGGTCGCCTTGGACCTGTGCACGCGGGTGCAGCGCAGGAGCCGCATGCTGGAGGTGCAGCACGGCGTGCGGGTCGATGTGTCCGGGGGCATGCACACGGTCACGCTGGCGTCTTGCGGGGACACCTCCGGCCGCAACCTGGGCGCCAATGTGGCGCTGCACCTGAACCACCTGGCCGAGCCGGGCACGATTGTGGCCAGCCGGTGCGCCCACCATGAACTCGCGGGCAGCGTGCGGCTGGAGGAATACCGCAGCGCCGCCCGGGGGCACCAGGATGTGCACGACGCGGTGTTCCGGCTGGTGGCCGATCCCCCTCCCTGAGCGGGCATGCGGGTGGTGGGCCTACAGCATCCACTGTTCGATCTGCTCCACCGGGTAACTGCGCCAGCGCCGGTTCAGCGTGTCTTTGGGGCTGGTGTTGCGGGTATGCACACGGGCCACGTACAGGTGCTGGGCGGGGTTGGTCGCAATGCGCTTGGTCTGCGGTGCCCAGACAAAGGCATTGTCTTCGCCCACGTTGATGTCGGCGAAGGGCGCGCCGCGCCAAAAGTCCTTGCGGTAGCACAGCGTGCCGCCGCACACCCAGGGCGCCTGCCCGTCGTACACGTATTGCCAGGCGCGACGCTCCTCGGGGGCATAGAAATACACCTTGTCCAGGCCGCAGATATCGGCCCCCTGGTCCTGCAAGGCCGTGACCTGGGAGCGGAGCCAACTGGGCGCCATCCAGTCGTCGTCGTCCCAGTGTGCGATCAACTCGCCGCGTGCCAGCTCACAGGCGATGTTGCGCTTGGCGCCTATGCTGGATTTGCGGTCCAGCCGCAGGTAGCGGATGTTCTCGTGCACGGGTATCAGGTCGGCCACGCTGTCACGCCCGTCGTCCAGCACGATCAGCTCGCGCGGGCTGTAATCCTGCGCCAGAAAATTGCGGATCGCCTGCGGCACGAACTCCCGCCGGTCCGAGGTCGGCATGATGCAAGACACCAGCGGCGGTGCCGGCAGGGCGCTGGCAGAGGGCTGCGGCGGAAAATAGAAGCCGTGGTCGTTTTCCAGGCACGGCGGCGGTGGCACCAGGGCCCAGGCATTTTCCTGTAGGAATTGGCCTTCCTTGAATTTCCAGGTGTTGCCCTGGTGGCGCACATAGATGCACAGCGAGCGCCCCGAGACACGGCACAGGCGCGCACCACCGCGCAGGGTTTTTTGCAAAAAGTCAGAGTCCTCGCGCAAGGAGGTCGCGGGGTAGTGGCCGTGGCGCTCCCACAGGCTGCGCCGAAAGACCAGGGTGCCACCGCTGACGTTTTCCACAAACATGCGGCGAAACAGGGCCCGGCTGCAGGCCCAGAACTCCTTTTGCGCTCGGACCATGAACAGCACATCGTTGAGCCCGGTGATGTCGGCCAGGTTGTGCAGGATGGGCGCCGCTTGCTGGCTCAGGCGCTGCGCACCATACCAGTCGTCATCGTCCCAATGGGCGATCAGCTCGCCCTGGGCAAGGCGCACCGCTTCATTGCGCTTGGCGCCAATGCTGGTCTTGGGGGGCATGCGGACGCAACGGATGCGTGCGTCGCTGAGGTTGGCGGGCAGGTCGGTGTCGTCCTCGTACACGATGATGAGTTCCAGCGCCGGGTAGTCCTGGCGCTGGAAGTAGCGGATGGCCTGCGCTACAAACTCCGCCCGGGCGCGCGTGGGCATGATGCAGCTCAGCAAGGGGGCCGCAGGCGGCGCTGCTAGGGGCATTGCCGAGGGCGCGCCGGTGGGCGGGG
This sequence comes from Rhodoferax sp., assembly GCF_030697375.1. Classification (GTDB taxonomy): domain Bacteria; phylum Pseudomonadota; class Gammaproteobacteria; order Burkholderiales; family Burkholderiaceae_C; genus Allorhodoferax. Next base: position 10,349 of record NZ_JAUYQD010000086.1, read on the forward strand.
GCACAAAAATACGCAGGTGCTCCGGCACGGCAAAGTGGTGGCACAGCTCTCCGGTACAGTGCCCATGGTAGGGCTGTGCGGGTGGGGCCGCCGCGCTGCGCCGGGCGCAAAAACGGTCCTGGTACAGCTGTTTGTTGGGCTCCAGCAGCTGGTTCTGCGCCTGTGTTTGTGCGGGGCAAGGCGGTGCGCGGTGCACGAAAGCAGCCTGGGCCCAGACTCCGCGGTATCCGGCCCGCGCGGCACGGATGTTGTAGTCCATTTCCCAGCACGGCCCGTGGGTGTAGGCCGTGTCGGCGGCGCCGATGGCGGCCACCACCTCGGCTCGCACCACATAGCAAAAATCGGCCAGGCTGTGCAGTGGCTCCAGGGGGACGCAGGCCGCGCCAAAGCGCGCCAGCAAGGCGTCGGCCTGGTCCCACAGCGCGTCTTGCGCGGCGCCGCAGCGGGGTGCCACGGCCTGCTCATTCCAGCACCGGTTGGTGGACGGCCCCGCCAGGCCATGGCAGGCATCGCTGTCCAGTGCGGCCAACAGGATGTCCAGCCAACCCGGGGTGACCCGCACGCCGTTTTCCAGAAAGACATAGATGTCGGCCGGTTCATCCACCAGCCGGTTGAAGCAGGCGGCTGCGCCCTGCTGGACGGGGCCCGGCCGCTGGGCCAGGGTCGGAAAAGTGCTGAGCGTTTCTTGCAGCACGCGCGCCTGGGCTGCGTCGGCCGGGTCCGGCAGCAGGCGCAAGCGAAAGGGCAGCGGTGTATTTTCGAAAATGCTGGACAGCGTGGCCTCCAGGGCCTGCACATGTGCAGCCACATGCACGCCAATCAGGATCTGGCGATGGTGTACCGCAGGCATGGGGCGCTCCTCCTGGCGGCTCACCAGATGGTTTGGGGGGCCGGACCCATGGTCGTGGCGCTGAACTGGAAGGGTTCGCCCTGGAAGACGAAGCCCGGCACGCTGATCTTGCACCACAGTGCCCCGGCATACCCGTTGCTGCCGGATACCAGCTTCATCTGGATGTTGACGTCTTGTTTGGCGGAGTCCTGGGTTTGCAGCGACAGCGGCATGAAGTAGTTGTTGCCGTAGAAGTTGGTCTTTTTGCTGCGTATTTCACACACCATGGTGTGGTAGTCACCGCTGCTGTTGTACACCAGCAGGAAGATGAACTGGTAGTCGGCGCTGGCCTGCCAGGTCAGCCGTACCGTGCTGCCGGGCACCGTTTGCTGCGCAGGAATGCTGCGTGCCGGGTAGAGGTTGACCACCCCCGGGCCACTGGCATACAGGGCGCTGACGGACACGTCTTGTATCGGCGAGGTGCTTTGCAGGGGGATGGCTGCGGCACTGACGGCAGTGCTGCTGGAGAGCGCCACCTCGGTCAAGGGGGGCACCAGTTGCACCAGGGTGGAGTGGTAGCTGTTGCGCGCGCCATCGCAGTTGAACACATAACCACCGGTTTGCGTGATCACGCTGGGGGCCTGCACCCCCATGCCGCAGGAGGGCACCAGCTGCAGCTGGATCAGGTTTTCACCGGGCAACTGGGGGGACTGTTGCAAACGCTGCACGGTGGCGCTGTGGTCCAGGCAGACCTCCAGGCCCCAGGTGATACCCGCCAGCGCAAACACGCCGGCACCGTCGTAGTTGACCACTTGCTGTTCGCGCCCCGGGCCGCCGCTGGTGGAGGCGGGCAGGTGCTCCACATCGCCCAGCAACAGGCCGCCGGGGTTGGCGGCGGCGGCGATGAAGTCCACGCCCGACATCAGCTCCTTGGTCACCACCCGTGCGCCGGTGTCGCCCTGGGCTGCCACGCCGCCTTGCTGCACCAGGGCGAAGTTGTACACCTCTTGGTTTGCCAGGGGGTCGATGTCGTAGGGGGGTGTGGGCAGGGTGGGCGAGGAGACGCCCAAAATGGTGCCAAAGACAAACACCCAGTCCAGCCACTGGTCGTCGGCGGCCATCTGCTGCAGGGTGGTGATGGCGAGTTGCACGTCGTCCATCTGGTAGGCCCCGGCAGGACCGCGAAAGAAGAACTCGGGCGCCATGAAGACGTTGAGCGTGGTGCCCGCCGGCACCGGGGGCGACTGCAGCGGCAGCGCATCGCGCGCGGTCTGCATGGCGCGCAGCATCAGGTCGCAACGCGCCTCGATGTCGAGCTGCGGATTGCTCAGCCCGAGATAGGTCTCGGAGCCATTGGGGTTTTTCTGCGGCGCGGTGTCAAGCACGTAGCCGATGAATTGGACGTTGGTATAGGCCATGCATTTCTCTCCTGTGAATAGGCTCGGGTGGACTGCTGCGGATCACCTGGCAAACGGTGTCAAACCGTAGGTGAACTTGATGATGTAGTTGACGTAGACGTTGATCGGGCGCGTCTCGTACGGGCTCACCAGCACCTTGTTGGTCTGGCCCGTGCCCGGCACCGGCCCGCCCGTGGTCAGCGTGGCCGTGACACTGGGTGCGCCCGCCGCCGTGCCGCTGGGCGAGCTGGCCGAGGGCGCCGGTGCGCTGCTGTACGTGTGCTCGTGCGTCTCCAGGGCGAAGGACTGGACGGAGCCCACGCCGCTGCTCAGCCCTTGGCCACCGGGCGGTGCGGTGCGGGTGGCGATGTCGGGGTCGTTGGTGGTGTCGGTGCCCACACCGCGCAGGAAATAGCCCCGGTAGTCGGGGATCTTGAACTGGTCCGCGCTGCCACCATAGACGTAGCCCAGCACGGCGAACAGTTCGGGGTAGTCGTGGCTGGACAGGGTGCGCCCATCGCAGTACATCCAGCCCCAGGCTTCCAGCGGGTTGGTGACGAAGTCCTGTGCGGTCACGGTGGTGGGGGCGCCGGCGCTGTCGGGGGCTCCCAGGGTGCCGGCAAAGGCCGTCACGGAGCCCACCGGCGAGTCGCCAAAACCGGGGCGTACAAAGTAGGGATTGGCCATGCCGGGCGGCATCATGGTGTGCCACTCCCGATGGCAAAGGTACTGGGCCCACCGCTGGCGCCAGACTCGTCGAGCACCTGCATGGCCGTGGGCACCACCACCTCCCAGCAGGGCCCCACGCGCTGGATGGGGCGGCGCCCCGGCTCCGCGTGTTTGAGGTCGTTAACCAGCGCGATATCGCCGGGGTTGACTGGTGCCAGCCGGTCTGGGGATGGCCACACCATGCCGGCGGAATAGAAGTACAAAAATGCCATCACATGCGCCGGTTGCACCGGCAGCAAGACACGCGCCTGGTCGGCCTGCAAAAAACTGGTGAACAGGGCGTCGTCATCCCCCGCCAGGCTGCCCAGCTCCAACGCGGGGCCCCCCGCACCCAGGCCGGGGCTGGCGTAGAAGCTGTACACCATTTCGTTCCACTCCAGCACTTCGTCAAAGAACTGCAGGTAGCGCGGCTCGTTGACGGCCCACTCCGAGGGTGGGGACCCCAGGGCGGCATCGGGTGCCATACCGGTCAATGTCAGCAGGCGTTCCAGCAGCAGGCGCAGGCAGGCGTTTTTCAGCTCGCGCTGTTCAATCTGCCGGTTGGCCAGCGGCGAGCGGCTGGGGCCGCGCACCGGGGCCCCCGCATCGGAGCGCGCGTAGTAGGCATCCAGCTGCGCCTGGTAGGCGCGCATGATGCTGGCGTAAATGCGGATGCGCCATTGGTCCATGCAGCGCGCCGAGGGCGCGCAGGCGATTTCGACATTGACCAGCACCTGCGGGTCGCTGGGGGGCGACAGGCTGGGCGCGTAGTCCACCACCGACACCGGCACGCTGTCGTCCTCGCCGTACAGCGGTGCCGTGCCCGGGATGGCGGTGGGGCTGAAGGTCTGGCGCCCGACCAGCACCACCGGGGTGGGCAGACCGGCGGGCGTGCTGACGTAGTTGACAAAGGCATTGGTGGCGCAGTAGCCCGCGGGAATGGCGATCTGCTTTTCTTCGCCATTGCGCAAGCTGCCGGACGCGAAGCGCTGCGCCAGCGGCGGCGGCTCCAGGTCCAGCACGCCGTAGTAGGCGCCCAGGCGGGCGTAGTTGCGCGGGGTGATGTCTTCAAAGGTGGCCACACCCAGGCGCAGCGGTGGCACGGGTTTGATGAAGTCCCGCCCGGCCAGCGTCTGCTCCTGCACGATGAAACGGGCGGCCGGTTTGCAGACCATGAATTCCATCACCAGGCGCTGGCCGTAGTTGACCACGCAGGCTTCGTACACCTTGTTGAGCCAGCGGAACACGGCGCGCATGCTGTGTGTGCCCGTGGTGTTGTCAACCAGGCTGAGCACCGTGTCTTCGGTCTGGTTCATGGTGCTGCTGGAGCGCGTCTGGCTGACGCTGCGGCTGATGCGGTTGACGGTTTTGTTCAGCACGTCGCGGGCGAAACGGGTGGTGTCGTCCAGCCCGGGGTTGGCGCCCGCCTGCACGGTTTTGCTCCAGGAGCCGTCCAGCGTGGCCTGGGTGGGCGGGCCGTAGCTGCTGGTGAATTTGTTGTACTGGTTGGTCTCGGTGGCGTCGGCCACGGTCTTGCGGGACTCTTCCTGCAGGTTGCTGCGCTCGTCCGCCGCGTCGTTTTGCAGGGTCTGCATCTCGGCCGTGGTTTGTTTTTGCTCGTCCAGCTGGCGGTGGGTGCGTTTGTGCGTCACCTCGCGGCGTTCGCCGCGCATCACGTTCTCAATGCGCGCAATTTCGCCGCTTTGGTAGCGCAGCAGGCGCTGGCGCACCATGTGCAGGTCACCCATGGCATAGGGTTCGATCCAGCCCAGGGGCGCGGGCGGCGGAGACGCGGCCGGGCCCTGGGCCGGCGGCAGCGGAAAGACCTGCGCGGGCAGCACCAGCGTGGCCTGGAGTAGGGCCGCGATCTGCGCCAGCGTCAGGTGGGTGGCGGGGACCGCGGGGGGGCTGGCCGCGCCGGCGCTTTGGGCGTCAGCCTGCAGGGCCACGTCAACCAGGTGCGCCAGGCGCAGCGTGCGGGTGAATTCGTCCAGCAGGGCTGTGTCGTAGCCCAGCGTGATGACCAGGGCAAAGTAGCTTTGCCAGACCCGGTCCAGCGCCTGGGCGTAGTCGGCGCTGGCAAAGTAGTCCCAGGTGAGGGCATAGGGTGCCAGCTGCTGCGTGATCTGCGCACGGGCCTGGTCCAGCCAGTCCTGTGCTTTGCCTCCGGGCGGGGGCAGGTGGGCCAGGATGTGTGCAAACTGGCAGACGGGGCCTGCCAGCGGGTAGCGTTCGCTGATGAATTCCCCCTGGTAGGGGGCGTCGCCATCGATGAACTGCACGGCCAATGCCTGCGCGGCCTCGCGGCTCTGCGTGCGGGCGGCGACCAGGTCATCAAAAAACGGGCTGGACGGCGGGCTGGCACTGGTGTACTGGACAAAGCCGTACAGCAGGTCGGACGCACTCACCTTGGGCCAGCGCCGCACGTACATGTAGGGGAACAGCTCGTCGGGGTGGCTGGTGACGATGGGGATGGGCTCGACCGGGTCCACCGGATCGATGGGGAGGTCTGGCTCGATGGGGGTGGGGTGCGGCGGCCAGGGTATGGGCGGCGGCATCGGCCCGCGTGTGGGGCAGACCACCATGATGCCTTCAAAGTGGTGGTCGTCGTGCTGGCCCGTCACACCGTAGTGGATGTCGGCAAAGATGGCCGTGTTGGTGACGCCGTCGATATGCACCGGTGTTTGCTGCTGCAAATAGCCGTACACATAACAACCGGAACGGAACTTGAAGTGGAACGTGGCCGGCTGCACGCCGGTGATGGTGACCTGCTGGGCGTCCGCCGCACCGGACTTGCACGAGACTCTGGCGCAGGAGGGAATGCCGTCACCCGGATCGCGGTTGATGGTGATGTCGAATACCAGGCAGCCGTCCATGGCAGTCCAGCTTCTTTTGACCATTTCGTTCACAGTGTGGGGCTCCCCTGGTAGGCCGCGTCATCCGCAGGGCCGGTGCGCGCCCACTGGGCGCGCACCGGCCCCAGGTCCATTAACACATCACGATGTTTTCAAGGTTGAAGGCAAAAGGCGTGGAACTGGCACCTGGGCCACCACCGGTCATGACAATGTCGGCACTGGCAATGCCCAGCAAGGACAGTTCGGTGTTGATGTTGGACATGATGGCGGAGTTCATGACCTGGCCTTGGATGATTTGTGACGCCACGCCAATCCAGATGGTGGGTTTGAATTCGAACACGGCTTTTTGCTGCGGCGCAATCGAGGTCTTGACCGCCAGCAGCTTGCCCGCCTTGTAGATGCTGGCATTGATGGCGCCCTTGGGCAGGCTGTTGAGCACTTGCACCTCTTTGGAACTGGTGCCGCTGCCGGCGGGCACCAGCCGGTCCCCGGAGGTGGTCAATGCCATCTGGAACAACTGGCCGTTTTGGGCGTCCAGTTGGGGGGTGTAGTTGCCATAGCTGTCGCTGGCGCCGACCTGCATGGTCATGGGGAAGGTGAAGGGATGGTTGTCGCCCTGGCCGCAGTACTTGATGACCTGCCAAGCCACAGCCAGCTCGTCAAAATTCGTTGCCACATTTTTCTGGAAAATCACGATTTCCGAGTTGTTCGCGTCGTTCGAGTTATTGATGAAGTTCAGTGCGATATCCATGGTTCTCTCCTGTTGATAAAAATAATGGCAACACACTATGCGTTGCCCGTTTGCCATCGCGGCGGTGCTGCCCCGGCGGCGAACCTGGTGTGTTCAGACCCGTGCTGGCGCTCAGACCTGAACGATGTTTTCGAGATTGAATTCGTAGGCGGTGGATTGCTCGCCCCCGCCGCCCCCTGTCATCACGATGTCGGCGCTGGCGATGCCGATCAGCGAGAGCTGGGTGTTGATGTTGGACAGCACCGCCGAGTTGATGGCCAGGCCCTGGGACACCTCGGAAGCGACGCCAATCCACAAAACCGGGGCGTACTGGAAGACCGCTTTTTGCCCTGGAGATACCGAGGTCTTGAGCCCCATCAGGCGCCCGTCCTTGTACAGGCAGACGTCGATGGCGCCCTGGGTCAGGCCGTTGAGCACATCGAGTTCGTTGGATGCGCTGGCGGGGCCTGCGTACAACAGACGCCGCGCGCCGGTCGGCGTGGAGGTGAGGCGCAGCATCTGGCCGTTGGTGGCGCTTAGGCGGGGGGTGAAGTTGCCATGCTCGCCGGTGATGGACACCTCGTAGTCCATCGGGTACACAAACGGGTGGTAGCAGTCCCGTCCGCAGTAGCGAATCACTTTCCAGGCCACGGTCAAAGACGCCATGGTGGTGAGCACGTTCTTTTGGTAAATCACCACCTCGGATTGGTTGCCGTCGTTGGATCTGTTGACGAAGCGCAGTTTGATATCCATGGGGTCTCCTACCTTGGTTTTTGTCTCCACCGACGAGTCTTTTCGCGGTAGTGGTGCCACTGTAGGGACGTCAGCAAAGCAAAGCGATTACAGTCGATTACAGACTGGCGGTCGATCGATGTCAGGGCTGGGCGGCTTGGGATGCCGGGGGCTTTTGGGCGCGCTCCAAAGCCCCCTGAATTTTTGCGGGGTCGCGAGTCCGCAGTCCTTGTGCCAGGTCCCGTGAGGCTTGTGCGCGCTGGGTGGCATAGGTTTGCAGGGTCTCCAGTGTGGGGGCCGATGGCGCAGCGGAGCCGGGGTCGGCGGCCATCAACTGCGCAAAGCTTTTTTCGTACACCGCGGTGACGTCCGTGTCGATCTGGCCTGCCAGCTGGTCAAAGGACAGACCTTCGCGCCGGCCCGTGTCCAGCAGGCTGCCCCAGCGCTGGCTGATACGCTGGTCTTCCCGCAGAAACAGTTGGATCGCTGCACGCGCTTTGAGCTCTTCACCGAAACGGTAGCTGGGTTCGGGCAAATAGACCCACAACGCCGCGCTGCCCAAGGCCAACGCCACGGCCGCCGCCCAGGGCCCGCGCCGTGGCTGGGCGCTGTGGGCCGTCCAGGGCCGGGCCAGCAGGCTGCCCCACAGTGCGCCCGCAACCAAGCCGCCACCGTGGGCCGCGTTGTCAATGCCCGGCACCATCCAACCCATGCCCAGCATCAGCAGGGAAAACGCCGAGGCCCCGCCAAACAACCAGCGGAATTCACCGGGGTCCAGCTGCTGGCGCTCGCGCCATAAAAACACCAGCAAGGCCCCGTACAGGCTGAAGATCGCCCCCGATGCGCCACCGGACACGGCCTGGTTGCCATGCAGCACCAGCGACACCAGGTTGCCCAACAGGCCGCTGCCCAGGTACAGCAGCGCAAAGCGCAAGCGCCCGTACACCCGCTCGACCAGACGCCCCACATCCCACAGCGCCCCCATGTTGAGCGCCAGGTGCAACACCCCAAAATGGATGAACAGGGCCGTGAACAGCCGCCACCACTGGCCGTCTTGCGTGGCCGGGCCAAAGTTGGCGCCCCAGGCCAGCTGCACCCCGTTCGGGGTGTGCCACAGACCGGCGCCCGCCAGCAGCATCAGGGCGAACACCAGCCCATTGAGCAGCAGCAGGGCACTGGTCACCGGCGCCTGCGTGGGGCCGCAGCGCATCAACTCCGTCAGGCGCAGGGGCTCCAGGTCTGGGGGGCAGCGCGCGTGCGCGGTGTTGGTCATGCAAACATTTGCTATCAAATGTATAGCTGTTTACGCTTATTCTATGCGGGATAGAGGCCTAATTGGCTTAAGAAAATATCAGCGCGGCGCCAACACCGCCATGGTGATGCGCGACACACAGCTCAACTCGCCCGCCCCATTGCACATGTCGATTTGCCACACCTGGGTGGTGCGCCCGATGTGCACGGCGCGGGCGGTGCCGGTCACCCAGCCGCTCTTCACGCCACGCAGGTGGTTGGCATTGATGTCCAGGCCCACACACTGGTGGCCGGGGGGGCTGGCGTAGTTGGCACCCACCGAGCCCAGGGTCTCTGCCAGCACCACCGACACGCCGCCGTGCAGCAGCCCAAAGGGTTGCACGGTGCGGTGGTCCACGGGGACACGGGCCACCAAATAGTCGTCGCCGACGTCCAGAAATTCGATGCCGAGGTGGCTGACGGCGGTGTTCAGACTCCCCGCGGTCAGTGCTTCAACAGAAATGGGCTTTTGCCAAATACGCATGCGGGCTCCGGGCAGATAAAAGTGGCACCACTATAAGCACAACAGCGGCCCGAAGCTGTCGTGTGGGTGCCTCTACCGCGCAAGACGCAGGGTGGATGCCCTGGCCGGGTGGATGCGCTGCGGCGCCTGGTGTTCGTCCTGGGCGCCCAGCTTGAACACGGCCACCACCTGCACCAGCTCCTGGGCCTGGGATTTCAGGCTGCTGGCTGCGGCCGCCATCTCCTCCACCAGTGCGGCGTTTTGCTGCGTCACTTGGTCCATCTGTGTCACGGCCTCGCCGATTTGGGACACGCCGGCACTTTGTTCGCTGCTGGCGGCGCTGATCTCGCCCATGATGTCGGTGACCCGTTTGATGGAGCTCACCACCTCCGTCATGGTGGCGCCGGCCCGGTCCACCAAGGCGCTGCCTTGCTCGACCCGCTCGACACTGGCGTTGATCAAGGACTTGATTTCCTTGGCGGCCTCGGCCGAACGACCGGCCAGGCTGCGCACCTCGGAGGCCACCACCGCAAAACCGCGGCCCTGCTCGCCGGCACGCGCGGCTTCCACGGCCGCATTGAGGGCCAGGATGTTGGTCTGGAATGCAATGCCGTCGATCACGCCGATGATGTCGGAGATCTTGCGCGACGCGTCGTTGATGCCCTTCATGGTCTCCACCACCTGGCCGACCACCTCGCCGCCTTGCACGGCCACGGTGGAGGCGCTCAGGGCCAACTGGTTGGCCTGGCGGGCGCTGTCGGCGTTGTGGCGCACGGCGTCGCTGAGTTCTTCCATGGAGGCCGAGGTTTCCTCCAACGAGCTGGCCTGGCTTTCGGTGCGGGCGCTCAGGTCGTGGTTGCCATGGGCAATCTCGGCGCTGGCGGTGGACACCCCTTCGGAGCCCCGGCGCACATTGGCCACCACATGGATCAGCCCGGTTTGCATTTCTTTGAGCGCCAGCAGCAGCTGGCCGATTTCATTGCGGCCAGAGGCGTCGAACTGCAGGCTCAAATCGCCAGCGGCCACCGCCCGCGATATCTCCACCGCTTGGTGGATCGGGCGGGTGATAGAGCGAATGATCCACCAGCCCATCAGCACGCCCACAGCCAAAGCAATCGCCAAGGTGGCCCCGATGACGTACTTCACGCTGTTGGCGGCGGTCTGGGTGGAACTGGTAGATTGGTCCAGCAATGCGTCCTGGTACTTGAGCAGGTCATCCAGCGTGGCAAAGTAGGCGTCTTGCGCGGGCACGACCTTGTCCAGCATCATGGCTTTGGCCTCGAAAATCTGGCCGCTCAGGGTCAGCTCCATGGTTTCGGTCTGCAAGGGTTCGTATTTGCTGCGCGTGTCGCTCACCCGGGCCAGGATGGCACGGCCTTCGTCGGACGTGGTGTGGTCGCCCAGCTGCTTCAGGCTGCTGTCAATACGCTTGCGCGCCACGTCGATCCGGGCGGCCTGCTTTTTGATGGCATCGGTGTCACTCATGATGATCATGTTGCGCAGGGCCACGGCGATCAGGTGGACATCTTCCTTGACCTGGTTGGCCGAGACAATTTTCGGGATGCGCTCCGCGATCACTTCGTTGAACAGGCCGTTCATGACATTGACCTTGAATTGGGCAACGCCACCCATGAAGGCAATGAGCAAGCCCAGCATGCCGAAGCCGACCATGAGCTGGGTGGAGATTTTCATGTCGTCAAGTTTCACGGGGGGTCTCCTGGAACCGAAAGAATGCTGCAAATGCCCTGTCGGGGTCTGTGTCGAAAGGCATTAGAAAGCCTGGCTGCGAGACCGTCAACGTCTGAATTTGCCTGCTGCACTGATGATGGACAGATCGGAGAAATCCAGTCCGGTGTGGTCACTTAAGCTGTAGCTGATGTCCAGGCCACCCAGGTCAAATTTGTGCATGCCCTCCAGGGCGCTCTGGAGGTGCTCGCGCGTGGGCTTGCCGTTGGTGCGGCGCAGGGCTTCCACCAGCACCTTGGCCGAGGCAAAACCTTCCAGCATGGCCGGACTCAGGTCGGCGATGTCCCGCGCCTTGGCCAGTTGCGTGGCCTCTTTGACCATGGCGTAGCTGATGGTCTGCGGCATGACCTGGCTCACGATCACACCCCGCGCCAAGTCGCCCAGCAGTTTGACAAAACCGCCCGAGGCGTTGTTGGACAGGGTGAGGATTTGCGCGCCGATTTTGGCCGCCTTTACAGCCTTGATGCCATCGACCACCGCCGTGCCCGAGCCGATGAACAGGATGGCCTGGGTTTCGGCTTTCAGCAAGAGCGGCACGATGGCGGAAAAATCGGGCTTGCTGCGGTCGAACTTGGCCACCGCCACCGCCTGGAGCTTGGCGGCGGTCAGGCCTTTTTGCGCACCTTCGAGACCGTCCGCGCCAAAACTGTCGTCCACATGCACCACGGCAATACGTGTCATGCCCTGCGCGGTCAGATGGGCCATGGCCCGCTCGGCTTCGCGCTGGTAGGGTGCCCGCACGTTGAACACCCGTCGCTTGACCGGCGTGTGCAGCACCATGGCCCCGGTGGACGGCCCGATCAAGGGCACGCCATGCTGCTCCAGCAGTGGCAGGATGCCTTCGGTATGGGGCGTGCCCCGGGTCATGAACAGGGCCACCACCTGGCGCTCTTCGATCAGCTGGCGCGCATTGGTGGCGGTCAGCTTGGGGTCGAACTTGTCGTCCAAGGTGATGATTTCGATCTTCTCGCCGCCCACGCCCCCCTTGGCGTTGACGGCGTCGATGTAGAGCATGGCGCCGGTGCTGGATTCCTTGACCGTGGCGGCCACCGCCCCAGTCACCCCCACGGTTTGTCCGATCAGGATCTGCGCCTGGGCTGCCATGCCCCACAGCGCCAACACGCAGGTCCCGGCGATGCAGCGCCCTGTGGAGGTGGCCACGCTACATCATCCCCAACATGCGAGGGAACCAGGTGGACAGGCCGGGCCAGTAGGTGACCACGCCCAGGAAGGCCAGCATGGACAGCAGCCAAGGCCACACCGCCACCGTGAGTTCGGTGATGCCCATCTTGGTGATGCCCGAGGCCACGTACAGGTTCAGCCCCACCGGCGGATGGCACATGCCCACTTCCATGTTCACCACCATGATGATGCCGAAGTGCACCGGGTCGATGCCCAGCTTGATCGCCACCGGGAACAGGATGGGGGCGAAGATCAGCACGATGGAGGAGGGCTCCATGAAGTTACCCGCCAGCAGCAGGATGACGTTGACGGCCAGCAAGAAGGTGATCATGCCCAAGCCGTTGCCCAGCATCCAATCGGCCAGCGCCTGCGGGATGTTTTCGTTGGTCATGATGAAGGAGAACAGCACCGCGTTGGTGATGATGTACAGCAGCATGGCCGACATATTGGCCGAATTGAGCAGCACCTTGGGCACGTCTTTCAGACGCATGTCCTTGTACACAAACACGGCCACAAAGAAGGCATAGACCGCGCTCATGGCCGCCGCCTCGGTGGGCGTGAACATGCCGGAGTAGATGCCTCCCATCACAATGACGATCAGCAGCAGGCCCCAGGCAGAGGCGCGAAAGGCCTTCAGGCGCTCGCCCCAGCTGGCTTTTTGCAAACGGGGGTAGTTGAATTTCTTGGCGCGGTACCAGGTCACTCCGCCCAACACGCCAGCCAGCGCAATGCCCGGCACCACACCGGCCATGAACAAGGCGCCCACCGAGGTGTTGGTGGCCACCGAATACATCACCATCACGATGGACGGTGGGATCAAGATGCCCAGGGCGCCCGAGGTGGTGATGACACCAGCACCAAAACTCTTGGGAAACCCGGCCTTGGTCATGGCGGGCAGCAAGATGGAGCCAATCGCCACCACGGTCGCGGGGCTGGAGCCCGACACCGCGGCAAACAGCGCACAACCCAGCACCCCGGCCAGACCCAGGCCACCGTACCAGTGGCCGACCATGCTGGAGGCAAAGTTGATCATGCGCCGGGCCACGCCGCCATGGGTCAGGAAGTTGCCCGCCAGGATAAAGAACGGGATCGCCATGATCTCGAACTTCTCGATGCCGGTGAACAGCTTGAGCGCCACGGACTCCAGTGGCACTTCGGTAAAACCAAACAAAAAGGTAAGTACCGTCAGACCCAGGGAGATCGAGATCGGCATGCCGGTGAGCATGAGCACCAGCAAGAGGACAAAGATGATGGTGGCGTTCATTTCACACCGCCTTCTTTGTGCTGCAAATCGGTGGGGTGCAGGTTGTCGTTCATGGCGTAGGGGTTGGTGTCCACAGGGGGTATTTCGTCTTCCAGACCGTCCACATGGCCGTGGTCATGGTGGGGCAGTTCGCCGGTTTTCAGGAAATTGACCATCACCTGCAGGAAGCGGAAACACATCAGGCTGGTGCCCAGCGGAATGGCGCTGTAGACCATCCAGGTGGGCCACTCCAGGTCGGGGGTGGTGGGGCCTTCAAAGAGGCCCTCCATCGCCAGGCCCAGCAGCTTGAAAAAATAGTGGTGCGCGCCGTTTTCCCAGACAAAACGCGCCCCCAAGGTGGCAACGATGGCGGTAAACAGCGCGCCGGCGCACAGGCCAAACACGATGAACTTGGAGCGCATCGCATCACTCAGCCGGTTGATCAGCACATCCACACCCACGTGGATGCCGGTGCGCACGCCGTAAGCGGCGCCAAACTTGGCCATCCACACAAACATGATGATGGTCAGCTCTTGTGCCCAGGTCAGGTTGATGGACAAGAGCCAGTCCTGCAGGCCGGGGACGGCCATGCCTGCTGCATAGCGGTGAAGTACCGCGACAAAGATGATCAGCGTCGCCGCGCCCATGAGGAAGGTGACGATCCACTCTTCCAGGTGATCTAGAAATTTCATAATTTTTGACTCCGACGGTGCGTCATCTGTGTTGCGGTAGGTCTCAAGCGCGCTTAGAGCTTTTCTGGGTCAAACCCGGTTTCTTTGTAAATGGTTTGCAGGGTTTCCTTGCCCACGCGCTCAGCCATCTTGGTGTGCACCGGAGCCATGGCTTTTTTCAGGGCCATGCGTTCTTCCTTGGTGGGGGTGTAGACCGTGGTTTTGCCGCTCTTTTTCACGCCGTCCAGCGACAGGTCATTTTCATCCTGGGCAATCTTGTTGGCGTAGAAAGTGGCTTGTTTCATGGCGTCTTCCAGCTGGCCGCGCACGTCGGCGGGCAGGCCATCCCAGAACTTCTTGTTCACGATGACCGCGTAGCCCAGGTAGCCGTGGTTGGTGAGCGTGAGGTGTTTTTGCACTTCATGCATCTTCTGGGTGTAGAAGTTGGAGATCGGGTTCTCGGTGCCATCCACCACGCCGGTTTGCAGCGCCTGGTACACCTCCGAGAAGGCCATCACCTGGGGAATGCCACCGACCGAACGGATTTCTTCTTCCAGCACTTTGGAGGACTGGATGCGGAATTTTTTGCCCTTGAAGTCGACCGCAGCTTTGAGGGGGGTGTTGGCCGAGAAAGACTTGAAACCGTTGTCCCAGTAGGCCAGACCCTTGATGCCGCGTGGCTCCAGTTTGGCCAGCAAACTGGCACCTACCGGGCCTTGGGTGATTTTGTGCAGGTCGGCTGTGTCATCAAAAATAAAAGGCAAGTCAAACGCTTCAAATTCCTTCACGCCCAAAGGCCCAAACTTGGCCAGCGAGGGGGCCAGCATTTGGACCGATCCGATTTGCAGGGCTTCCATTTCTTCCTTGTCTTTGTACAAGGCGCTGTTGGCGTACACCTCCACCTTGACCTTGCCCTTGGTCAGTTCGGCGGCCTTCTTGGCGAAAAATTCGGCGGCTTTGCCCTTGGGTGTGTCTACGGCCACCACATGGCTGAACTTGATCACGGTCTGGGCGCTCGCGGCCACACCGATGGCAAGCAGTGCGCTGGCCAACACGAGTTTCAATTTGAATTGCATCACGGTCTCCGGTTAAGTTGATTTGAAAACTGACCCGCGAAGGTTATCGCTCCAAACAGAATGCCGTAACTGTGGTGTTCAACAGCTAGGGTTTACCCGGGTTATGGTTTCGCGAGTGCGTAGCGCACCGCGTCAATCCATTGCGGACCGATGCGCTGCGCAAAGCTGCGGCCCTGCAAAGAGCGCACGGGAACCAGGATGTGAAAGATGTGAAGCAAGCCCGATTTGGAGGTGAGCACCATGTCGTGGCAACGCGCTTTGGCGTCAGCCAGCTCGGGCAGGTAAGTAAAAGACCCCCACGCGGGGGGCGATCAATCAAAGGCCAGTGTGGTGATGGACAAGCTGAGCGCGCACAAAGTGGCCGGGGTACGTGAAGCCATTGAGGGCGCGGGTGCGACGTTGCGCTACCTGCCGCCCTACAGGCTGGATGCACTGGCGGCCAATGCGCTGGCCTTAGCCCTGTCGGATCGTATTGGCGTCCGCCACGGTCAGGGCCGTCATGTTCACAATTCGGCGTACGGTGGTGCTGGCAGTCAAAATATGCACGGGTTTGGCGGCTCCCAATAACACTGGTCCGATGGCAATATTGCCGCCCGCCGCGGTTTTGAGCAGGTTGTAGGAGATGTTGGCCGCATCGATGTTGGGCAGCACCAGGAGGTTGGCATCGCCCGACAAGATGCTGTTGGGCATCAAGGCCTTGCGCGCTTCACCGTCCAGCGCCACATCCCCGTGCATTTCGCCGTCCACTTCCAATCCGGGCGCTTGCTGGCGTAGCAGGGCCAAGGTATTGCGCATCTTCACCGCGCTGGGCTCGTTGCTGCTGCCAAAGTTGGAATGGCTGAGCAGGGCC
>NZ_JAUYQD010000092.1 GCF_030697375.1 Rhodoferax sp.
ACCAAACGCTCCATGCAGACGAACGTCGTGGGTCTCGAAATGGCGCGACAACCATGCATTGAGCCGTGCGGCCAGGTCCTCATGGTCCGCCATCTCGTCGCGATCGAACTCGTCGATCAAACAGAGGATCTCGTCCAGCAGCCGCTCGTGATCTTCCTTGTGCTGCGGCAATTGATCGTAGCCGCGCTCGCGCATGAAGCGCTCTTCCAGCGCGAAATGCGCAGAAATGGCTTTGATCAGATCGCCGAAGAAAGCCGAAGCCGCGAGTGACTCACTGGTCGATAGTTGGTCATGGAGTCGATTGATCAGCGCTATGAGGTCCTTGTGCTCATGATCGATTCCGTCGATCCCGACACTGTAGTGATCTTTCCACCGCAACAGAGCCATCGCCATTCACCCGAATAGGAGTCCATCGCACCGCCGGAGCCTGTCAGAACTTTTTGGTCGATCCGGCGAGAACGCCTCTGGCATCGAAATGATTGCCCCCGATCAACAGTCAAAAAAAGCTAGTTGCGAGCCGCCGGTCGCGCCTTGACCAAAGTCAATACGGCTTGGCCAGCACCTCCTAATGATATGCAGAGGTAACCATGCGCCGATCCGCGAGGCGGTCAAATGAATGAAGACATCCTGACAGCGTTGAAAACCGTCATCGATCCCGAACTCGGCATCAACATCGTCGATCTGGGGCTGGTCTACGAGGCCGCGCGCAATGCAAATGGCATCGATATCGCGTTGACGATGACCACGCCCGCCTGCCCGCTTGGCGAGATGATGAGAGAGGAAATAAAGCTGACGCTGCGCGATCGCTTCCCCGACGCGCCGGCCGTGCGCGTCGAACTGGTATGGGACCCGCCGTGGTCGCCCGAGCTGATGAGCGAGGACTCGCGCCGACAACTCGGTATCCTTTAGGCTGGCTTCGCGGGCGCCGCGGTCCGCCTTCCGGCCGGGCAAGAGAGAAGGCAGGAATGAGCAGCGGATGGCGCCGACTACGCTGGGTCCCACTTGCGGCCGGCGCGAGCGCGCTGCTCACCGGCCTGTGGGCCGGCCTCGCGCGGCTGGGTCTGGCGCTGCCGGAGGGGATGCCCGCGCCGTCCGAGTTCCACGGCGCCCTCTTGATAAGCGGCTTTCTCGGGACCCTGATCAGTCTCGAACGCGCCGTGGCGATCGGCCGGTGGTGGGCTTACGCGGCTCCGGCCCTGTCCGCGGTCGGTGCGGTGACGCTCATCGCGGGCGCACCGGCATTCGCGAGTGTCGCCTTCCTGCTCGCCGGCATCGCCCTGACCGTCAACTCGAGCGCCGTGGTCGCGCGTCAGCCAGCACTGTTCACCATCGTTCTGGCCGTCGGCGCGGCGTGCTGGATTGCCGGAACGCTTGCGTGGATCCAGGGAGCCGAAGCGACCGGCGTTACCGGATGGTGGCTGGCATTTCTCGTTCTCACCGTCGCTGCCGAACGTCTCGAACTCAGCCGGCTGCTGTCGCCGCCACGCTCGAGCCAGCTGACTTTCGCCATCGCCGTCGTCCTGATCATCACCGGGGCGGCGCGTGGAGAATTTGCCGGCGAAGCAGCGCCGTTCAGCGGCACCGGCCTGCTCGCGTCCACCGTGTGGCTCGTCCGGCATGACATCGCATTGCGGACGATTCGCCTTTCCGGACTACCACGCTTTTCGGCCGCCTGCCTGCTCTTTGGTTACTTCTGGCTCGGCGCCGCCGGCCTGCTGCTGCTGGTAAGCCCGCCCGGCACCACGGCCTTTTCCTACGACGCCACCGTCCACGCCATCACGATCGGATTCATCCTGTCGATGATATTCGGGCACGCCCCCATCATTCTGCCCGCGGTGACTGGATTGCGCATCCGCTATAGCGCCGCCGCCTACGGGCC